>CP070734.1:1845201-1856561 GCA_020347605.1 Deltaproteobacteria bacterium
GCCGGATCGGCGAGGGCGCCGCCATGATCCGCACCAAGGGCGAGGCCGGCAGCGGCAACATCGTCGAGGCGGTGAGCCACCTGCGCCAGGTGATGGGCGAGCTGCGCGCGCTGACGCTGCTGGCCTCCGAGGAGCTGCCGGCGCGGGCGAAGGAGCTGCAGGCGCCGATCGAGCTGGTGCGGCGGGTGGCGGAGACGGGCCGCCTGCCCGTGCCGAACTTCGCCGCGGGCGGGATCGCGACGCCGCCCGACGCCGCGCTGTGCATGTCCCTCGGGGCGGAGGCGGTTTTCGTGGGCTCCGGGATCTTCAAGAGCGAAGATCCGGCGCGGCGCGCACGCGCCATCGTGCAGGCCACCACCCACTGGCAGGATCCGCAGGAGGTGCTGGCCGCGTGCCGCGGCCTCGGGCGCGCGATGGAAGGCATCGAGCTCGCGACGCTCGCCGAGAGCGAGCGGCTCGCGAACCGCGGCTGGTAGGAGCGCCGGTGTCGCCGCGGGTCGGCGTGCTCGCCCTGCAGGGGGACGTGGAGGCGCATGCGCGCGCGCTGGCGCGCGTGGGCGCCCGGGCGGTTCCGGTGCGCCGCGAGAAGGACCTCGACGACCTCGCGGCGCTGGTCCTGCCCGGCGGGGAGAGCACCACCATCTCGAAGGGCCTCGAGCGAGAGCGCCTGTACGAGCCGATCCGGGCGTTTGCCGAGGCGGGCCACCCCGTCCTCGGGACCTGCGCCGGCGCGATCCTGCTGTCGCACGCGGTCGAGAACCATCCGGTCCCGACGCTCGCGCTGCTCGACGTCCGGGCGGTGCGCAACGCGTACGGCACGCAGGTGGATTCCTTCGCCGCGACCGCAGACGCCGGCTGCGCGCCGGCCTTCCGCGACCTGCGCTGCGTCTTCATCCGCGCGCCTCGGCTCGAAGCTCCCGGTCCCGGCGTCGAGGTGCTGGTGCGCGTCGATGGGGCCCCGGTGCTGGTCCGGCAGCGGCGCCTGCTGGCGGCCACCTTCCATCCCGAGCTCACGGACGACGACCGCGTGCACCGGGCCCTGCTCGAGCTGGCCGCGGCGCCCGGCCGGTGACCCGGACCTTACACGCCGCGCAGCTTTGTGTTATCTCCTGCGTTCGGCGTGAGCCGGCGTTCGGTGCCGGCGGCGCGCCCGATCATCACCCCGGTCTTCGCGACGCCGCCCCAGGCCCGCTGGGAAGGCGTCGGTGCGGAGGCCCCGGCGCATGATGCGCCTGCCCGTGGGGAGGAAGCCAATGCGGGAATACGAAACCGTATTCGTCGTTCAGCCCGAGATCTCGGAGGAGGGTCGCCAGGCCATCCTCGAGCGTCTCGACGCGGTGCTCGCCAAGCACGAGGCCACGCGCTTCGAGCTCGACGACTGGGGCAAGCGGAAGCTCGCCTACGAGATCCGCAAGTTCCAGAAGGGCCACTACATGGCCCTCTATTACGGCCACGACGGCTCGGTGGTCCCCGAGGTCGAGCGCAGCCTTCGGCTCGACGACTCGGTGCTGCGGTTCCTCACCGTCCAGGTGACCGATGAGCTCGAGGACCTCGAGAAGCGCAAGGCCGATGCGGCGGAGCGCGAGCGGATCCAGGCGGAGAAGGCCGCCGCACGCGCGCGCGAGGCGGAGGAGATCCGCGCCCGGGCCGCGGCCGAGGCGCAGGCCGCCCAGGAGGCTCAGGGCGAAGCGGACGACGACGAGAGCGAGGCGACCGACGACGACAGCGACGAAGATGCGGCTGAAGAGGAGGAGTAGGCGATGAGCACGGGCGACGCTCCCAGAAGCTACGGCCGCAGCGGCGATCGACCCGAGCGCTCGGGGGGGCGGTTCGGCGACCGCGACCGCGAACGCGCTCCCCAGACCGTCAAGGGGCGACTGCGCGCCAAGGCGCGCAAGAAGGCGCGCAAGAAGGCGAAGAAGATGTTCAACCGGCGCAAGATGTGCCGGTTCTGTGCCGACTCGAACATCCTCGTGGACTACAAGGATCCGCGCAGCCTCAAGTTCTTCATCACGGAGACCGGCAAGATGATTCCGCGCCGCATCTCCGGGAATTGCGCCCGACACCAGCGCCTGGTCCGGATCGCGATCAAGCGGGGGCGACATCTCGCGCTGATGCCGTACAGCACCCACCAGATCTGACCGCGGGGACGCGGGCAGCGGGCCGCGCGGCGACGCGTCCCGGGAGGCAGACGATGGCCCAAGTGAACGTGATCCTGCTCGAGGAAGTGCCGCCCCTCGGCGACGCGGGCGACCTCGTGAAGGTCAAGGCGGGCTATGCCCGCAACTATCTCATTCCCCAAGGGAAGGCATCGGTGGCCACCACCAGCCGCGTCAAGGAGCTCGAGCACCACAAGCGCGTCGTCGCCGAGAAGGTGGCGCGGGAGCGTTCGGAATGTGAGCGAGAGCGGGACCGCCTGCAGTCGCTGTCGCTCGAGATCACGATGCGCAGCGGCGAGGACGGCAAGCTCTTCGGGTCGGTGACGGCGCTCCAGATCGCGGATCTGATCGCGGAGCGGGGCCTCGAGGTGGACCGTCGCAAGATCCTGCTCTCCGAGCCCATCAAGCAGATCGGAGAGCACGTCGTGCCGATCCGCCTGCATCGCGACGTCGTGGCGGAGGTGAAGCTCAACGTCGTCGCCGCCGAGTGACGGCAGCGTCCCGTAGAGAAAAATCAACGGATGAAAACGGCTCCCACTGTCGTAAGATGAGCCCAATCACAGCGGTCCTTCGGGGGGTGAAGTGGCCAGCTCATCCATCCGCGACGTAAGCGCGAGCGCACCCGCCCGCCGCGTTCCGCCGCAGGATCTCGACGCCGAGAAGGCGGTCCTGTCGGCCGTCCTGCTCGACAACGACGCGCTCCACGCGGTCTACGAGGAGATCCGGCCGGAGGATTTCTACCACCCGGCCCACGAGAAGCTGTTCCGCGCCATGATCGCGCTCGGCGACGCCGGCGAGCCCGTCGATCTGCACACCCTCTCGGATCATCTCACGACGCAGAAGCAGCTCGACGACATCGGCGGACCGGTCTTCCTGGCCGAGATCGCCGACTACGAGGCGACGGCGGCGAACGTGTTGCACCACGCCCGCATCGTGCGCGACAAGTCGATCAAGCGCGGCGTGATCGCCGCTGCGAGCGAGATCGTGGAGGCCGCCTTCGACCAGACCGACCGCTCGGACCGGCTCCTCGACCACGCCGAGTCGAAGATCTTCGAGCTCGGCCAGGAGCGGAGTCGCACGACCTTCCGCGCGCTGCAAGACGAGATGCACGACACGATGGACCACGTCGAGCATCTGATGAATCGCGGCGAGGAGCTGACCGGGCTGGCGACGGGCTTCCAGGATCTCGACAAGCTGACGGGCGGTCTGCAGCGCGGCGACCTGATCATCATCGCCGCGCGTCCCAGCATGGGCAAGACGGCACTCGCACTCAACATTGCGCGCAACGCCGCCAGCGAGCCGTACCACAAGAAGGTGGCCGTCTTCTCGCTCGAGATGACCACGCGCGCGCTCGTGCTGCGGCTGCTTTCGGCCGAGGCGCAGGTCGACGCGTCGGCGTTTCGCACGGGTTTCATCTCGGTCAACGATTACGGGCGGCTGTCGGGCGCCGCCAGCCGCCTGTCGGAGGCCAACATCTGGATCGACGACAGCGGCGCGATCGGCGTGCTGGAGATGAAGGCGAAGAGCCGGCGGATGGCGGCCGAGCGCGGCCTCGATCTCATCATCGTGGACTACATGCAGCTCATGCACGGCGACCAGAACAAGGACAGCCGGGAGCAGGAGATCGCGGAGATCAGCCGGGGGCTCAAGGCGCTGGCCAAGGAGCTCGACATCCCCGTGATCGCGCTGTCGCAGCTCAACCGTGGGCCCGAGACGCGCAGCGCCGAGGACAAGCGGCCGCGGCTCTCGGACCTGCGCGAGTCGGGCGCCATCGAGCAGGATGCGGACGTGATCGGCTTCATCTATCGCGACGTGGTCTACCACCCCGACGCCGACGCGGCCGACGCGGAGCTGATCATCGCCAAGCAGCGCAACGGCCCGACCGACACCGTGCGGTTGCACTTCGAGGGGCGTTTCGCGCGCTTCAACAGCGTGTCGCGGCGCACCGACACGCCGGCGGTCCCGTACGGGGACACCGACGCCTTCGCCACCTCCGACGGGGATTCGCCCTTCTAGGTGCCGGGCGTCCGCAAACCGCGCGCGCTTTCGCCGGGTGGAACGATCGGCATCGCCGCACCCGCCGGCCCGATCGACGCCGACCGCATCGCGGCCGGCGAGCGCCTGCTGCGCGACGCGGGGTTTCGCGTCGCCCGCCGCCCGGATCTGACGGAGCGCTGCGGCTATCTGGCCGGCGACGACGCGCGGCGCGCGGCCGAGCTCCTGGAGCTGTGGGCGGATCCAGGCGTGGACGCGATCCTGTGCGCGCGCGGCGGCTACGGCTGTCACCGGATCATGTCGCGCCTCGACGCGCGCTGCGCGCGCGACGCGGCGAAGCCCCTGATCGGGTACAGCGACATCACGACGCTACTCTTGTGGCAGCGGCGCCGCTGTGGCGGCCTGGTGGGCTTCCACGGTCCCATGCTGGAGCGCGAACCGCTCGACGCCGAGAGCGCCGATGCGCTCTTCGCGCTGCTGGCCGGCGCCACGCCCGCACCGCTGCGCGGAGCGCCCGGGGGCGGGGGGCGCGCCGAGGGCGTGCTCGCCGGTGGCTCGCTGCGGCTCGTCGTCGCGAGCCTGGGAACGCCCTGGGAGATCGATACGCGAGGTGCGATCCTGCTGGTCGAGGACGTGAACGAGAAGCCCTACTCGATCGACCGGATGCTCCAGCAGCTACGCGCCGCCGGAAAGCTCGAGGGGCTCGCGGGGTTCGGCGCGGGCGCCTTCGTCGACTGCGAGGATCCGAGATATCCGGAGCCCTCGGTCGACGCGGTGATCGAGGAGGTCGTGCGCCCGCTCGGGATTCCGTTCGTTCGCGAGCTTCCCTTCGGCCACGTGTCGCGCAATCTTCCCTGGCCGCTGGGAATCCGAGCCGCCTGCGACGGAGAACGCGGCGAGATCGAGCTTCTCGAGCCGGGGGTCGAGCTACGGTGAGATCGATGCGAACCGACGGAGCGGGCGTGCGGGAGCGTCGACCATGAGATGGGCCGCGATTCGCAAGAAGCTGGCGCGCGTCGACCGGGCGCTGGACAAAGCCATCGAGAAGTCGGAGATCGCCGGCGCCGTCGTGCTCGCGCGCATGCCCCGCGACGGCGAGGTCATCGAACACGAGTCGGTGCGCGGGGTGGCGGTGGCGCGCCCCGAGCGAATTCCGATGGCGCGCGAGACGATCTTCGACGTCGCCTCGCTCACCAAGCCGATCGCCACCACGACCGCCATCCTGCTGCTGGTTCACGACGGTTTGATCCAGCTCGACGACCCGGTCGCGAAGTACCTGCCGCCGTTCGGCGAGCGCGGCAAGGACGCGGTCAGCATCCGGCACCTGCTGGCGCACGCCTCGGGACTCAAGCCCTGGCGCGCGTTCCACGAGATCGTGCTCGAGCGCGAGCGCAAGACGGGCGAGCGGATGCTCGGCACGCCCCAGGCCAAGGAGATGGTGATCGACCGGATCTGCCGCTCGGGGCTCGTCCACGAGCCGGGTGCGGCGGCCGTGTACGGCGACCTCGACTTCATCGTGCTCGGCGCCGTGGTCGAGGCCGTCGCGCGCGAGCCGCTCGACGTCTTCTGCGCGGAGCGCATCTTCCGCCCGCTGGGCCTCGAACACACCGCGTTCCTGCCGCTGCCCGAGGGCGGGGGACCGCCGCCGCCGGCGCTGCGGCGGCGCATCGCGGCCACCGAGAACTGCCCGTGGCGGAAGTACATCGTGTGGGGCGAGGTGCACGATCCGAACGCCTTCGCGATGGGCGGCGTGGCGGGGCACGCGGGGCTGTTCGCGCCGGCCGACGACGTGCTCCACTTCGCGCAGCACGTCGTCGACGTCTGGCACGGCCGCAGCGACGCGCTGCCGCGCGAGCTCCTGCGCGCGTTCCTGACCCGCCAGCACCTGCCGGAGTCGTCCGGCTGGACGCTCGGTTGGGACACGCCGACGCGCGGCGCTTCGTCGTCGGGGCAGCACTTCTCCGACAACTCGGTCGGCCACCTCGGCTTCACGGGCACGTCGCTCTGGATCGACCTCGACGCCGAGGCGATCGTGGTGATGCTGACGAACCGGGTCCATCTCGTGGCGAAGCGCAGCCGCTTCGAGCTGCGCGCCGAGATCCACGACCTCGTCCGGGAAGGGATGAACGCCTGACCATGGCGCTGCGGCGCGTCCACTTCATCGCCATCGGCGGCACCGGGATGGGGTCGCTGGCGGGACTGCTCAAAGCCCGCGGCGTGCTCGTGACCGGCTCCGACCGGCAGCTCTACCCGCCCATGAGCACGGCGCTCGAGCGCTGGCAGATCCCGGTGTCCGAGGGCTTCGCCCCGGCGCACGTGCTGGCCGAGCGGCCCGACCTCGTCGTGATCGGCAACGCCGTGCGCGCCGACAATCCCGAGGCGCGCGCCGCGATCGAGGCCGGCATTCCGTATCTCTCGTTCTCCGACGCGCTGTACCGCCACGCCATCGACGGCAAGCACCCGGTCGTGGTGAGCGGAACGCACGGCAAGACGACGGTGACGAGCCTGATCGCGACGCTGCTGCTCGAGACCGGCCGCGAGCCGTCCTTCCTGGTGGGCGGCATTGCGGGCAACTTCGACACGAGCTTCCGCGAGGCTCCCGGCGAACATTTCGTCGTCGAAGGCGACGAGTACGACACGGCGTTCTTCGACAAGACGCCGAAGTTCCTGCACTACGGAGCCCGGACGCTGGTGCTGACCTCGGTGGAGTTCGACCACGCCGACATCTACCGCGATCTCGAGCACGTGAAGGACGCGTTCCGCACGCTCGTGGCGCAGATGCCGCGCGACGGCGTGATCGTGGCCGCGCTCGAGCGCGAAACGGTACGCGAGGTGGTGAAGGACGCGCCGTGCCGCGTGGTGGGCTACGGCCTCGATCCGCGCGGACCCGCCGAGTGGGGCGTCTGCGACGTCGAGACCGGCGCCTCGGGCACCCAGCTGGTCGTGACGCGCGACGGCCGCGAGGTGGCCGAGGCGCAGCTCCCCCTGTACGGCCGCTTCAACCTGGAGAACGCGCTCGGCGCGCTGGCCACCGCCGTGGAGCTCTCGGTGCCGGTGACCGAGGCGGCCGCGGCGCTGGGAACGTTCCGCGGGGTCAAGCGCCGCCAGGAGATCCGCGGCGAAGCGGACGGCGTCACGGTGATCGACGACTTCGCACACCACCCGACGGCGGTGCGCGGGACGATCGCCGCGGTGCGCGAGCGCTTCCCGGGTCGGCGACTCATCGCGGTCTTCGAGCCGCGCAGCAACACCAGCCGCCGCACGGTGTTCCAGCGCGACTACGCGGAGGCGTTCGGCGCGGCGGACCGGGCCATCGTCGCGGAACCGCCGCCGGGGCCGATCTACAGCGCGACGGGCGAGGTGACGGATCTGCTCTCGGCCGCGATGCTCGCCGACGACCTGCGTGCGCGCGGTGTCGACGCGGCGGCCATCGACGGCGTCGACGCGATCGTCGAGGCGATCGTCCGCGAGCACCGGCCCGGCGACGTCGTGCTCGTCATGAGCAACGGCGCCTTCGACGACATCTGGGACAAGCTCCTCGCGCGACTTCGCGAGGAGCGCTAGGGCGCGCGGCGGCGGTGCGGCGTCTCTCGGACGACGACGCGCCCACGATCGGGCGTCGGACGTTTCTGCGCTGGCTCGTCGGAGGCGCGGTCGGCGCCGCGGCGGGCTGCGGCGGCGAGGACGTCCCGATCACGCGCGAGGAGCGGGAGCGCCTGGACGCGCGCACCCGCGCGGAGCTGGCGGCGTCGGGCCGCGGGCCGCTCGGACCGCTGCGCTTCCGCGGCTACCGCGGACTGGCGGAGCTTCCCTGGTTCGAGCTCGACGCGGACGGCCACCCCGTGCTGGCGGCCGCGGACGTTCCCGCCGGCATCGACCTGCACACCCACCTCGGCATGGCGCTGCTGCTGGCGCCCGCGCCGGACCTGCACGCGCGCACCGAACGCGTCGCCTACTTCCTCGACTGCGACGCGGAGCCCGGGGGCTGCGAGCTCGATCTCGACGTCTACATGAACTTGAACTTCACGCCCGCGATGCTGCGCGCGCTCCGCTTCGGTGCCCTGCGCCAGTTCACGATCGGCGACGCCGCCGCGCGGACGCACACGATCCCGAACCTCGCGGCCGAGCTGGACCGCGCGGGCTTCGAGCGCGCGGCGGTGCTGCCGATCGCGTTCGGACTCCCGTTCCGCGACGACCTCTCGGAGCGCTGGCTCGCGGCGCTGGCGGAGAGCCCCGAGCGCCAGCGCTTCGTTCCGGGCTGCTCCGTGCATCCCCGAGATCCGGACGCGGTGGAGCGGCTCGCGGACTTCGCCGCCCGCGGTGCGCGCATCGTGAAGCTGCATCCGGAGATGCAGCGGTTCCGGCCCGACGCGCCGGAGGCGCTGGACGTGTACGCGGTGTGCGAGCGGCTCGGGCTGCCCGTGATCTTCCACGCGGGCCGCTCCGGCATCGAGCCCGAGCGCTTGCGCCCCTATGCGCTGCCGCGCCACTTCGACGCGGTCGCCGAGCGCTTTCCGGGTCTACCGATCATCCTCGGGCACGGCGGCGCCCGCGACCTGCCGGATGCGATCCCGATCGCGGAGCGACACGCCAACGTGTGGCTCGGGATCGCGAGCCTCGGCGCGAGCGCAATCCTCCGCCTGCTCGACCGCCTGGGCCCCGAGCGCATCGTATTCGGAAGCGACTGGCCCTTCTATCCCGTGGCGACGTCTCTCGTGAAGCTGCTGCTCGCAACCAAGGACCGGCCCGAGGCGCGCGAGCCGGTGCTGCGCGGCAACGCGCTGCGCATCCTGGCGTTCCGCGACGCCTGACGGCGGCCGCGGGACGCGCGCGTCAGCCCAACAGATCGGCGACGCGATCGACCTCTTCGGGGTCGGACGTCGTCGGCACCAGCCAGAGCTCGTCGGTTCCGAGCTCCGCGATCTGCTTCACGGCGTTCTTCAGCGCCTGCGCGGACGTCACGGTCACGGTCGGAGCCAGCTTCTCGGCCACGCCGGGACCCATGAAGTTCAGGTAGCGGCCGAGGTAGCGATCCAGCTGCTCCCGCGCGCCCGGGCCGAGAGCGAACCAGAAGCTCGTGGTGAGCCGCGGCGGCGTCTCGCGCCCCGCCGCCTTCCAGGCCTCGCGCGCCAGCTCGAAGCTGCGCTCGACCTCCTCGGGTGAGGGGCCGAAGCTGAAGCCGTTGATGCCGTCCGCCCAGCGCGCCGCCCGGCGGATCGAGCGCGGGAAGAGCGACCCGGCCAGGATCTCCGGGCCGCCCGGCTGCACGGGCAGGGGCTCCACCGGGCGCAGCGCGCCCTCCACGACGGACTCGCCCGCCCAGGCGCGCCGCATCAGGGCGACCTGGTGCTCGAGCCGCGCGAAGCGGCGCGAATCGAACGCGGCGCCGACGGCGCGGTAGTCTTCCTCGCGCGCCCCGACGCCGACGCCGAGCACCACGCGTCCCGCCGAGACGACATCGAGCGTGGCCACCTGCTTGGCGATCAGCACGGCGCTGTGCATCGGAAGCACGAGCACGCTGAAGGCGAGCCGCACCCGCTCGGTGACGGCCGCGGCCGCAGCCAGCGTCACCATCACCTCCGGGTTGGGAAACGCAATGCGCTCGCCCGCGCACAGGCTCGAGAACGGCCCCGCGTCGATGCGGCGCGCCCAGCCGAGGATCCGTTCGCGATCCAGGCCCGGCACCATCACGGGCAGATTCAGTCCGATCTTCACGGGTCGCTCCGCCGCCTCGCGGCGCGGTGATTCTACGCCTTCGGGGCCGGCGGCGTCTTTACCGGTGCGCCGGTTTCGCGGTCCGGCCTCGCGGCCAGATCCAGGGGGCTGCGGACGCCACGCGCACCCAGGTTCAGCACGTGCGTGTAGATCATCGTCGTGGCGACGTTCCGGTGCCCGAGCAGCTCCTGCACCGTGCGGATGTCGACGCCGCGCTCCAGCAGATGCGTCGCAAAGCTGTGGCGCAGCGTGTGGCCGCTCGCCGGCTTCGCCAGGCCCGCGCGGCGGACGGCGCGGCGCACCGCCCGCTGGGCCGCGGAGGGGTGCAGGTGCGGGCGCCACTCGAGCGCGCGGCTCCCGTCGCGGAAGCGCCGCGAGGCCGGGAACACGAACTGCCAGCCCCAGTCGCGCTCCGCACCCCGGTACTTGCGCGCGAGCGCATCGGGCAGCGGCACCGCGCCGAAACCGGCGTCGAGGTCGCGCCGGTGGAGCGCGCGAACGCGCGCGAGCTGACTCCGCAACGGCTCGACGCAGGCCTCGGCGAGCGGCGTGGCGCGGTCGCGCCGCCCCTTGCCCTGGCGCACGACGATCTCGCGCCGCCCGAAGTCGAGATCCTTCACGCGCAGCCGCAGCGCTTCGAAGAGCCGCAGGCCCGAGCCGTAGAGCAGGGCCGCGATCAGCCACGGGCCGCCCTCGAGCTCGGCGAGCACGCGCCGCACCTCGTCGGGCGTCAGCACGACGGGCAGGCGCCGCGGCTTCCGCGCGCGCACGAGCGCCGCGAGCGCGGGCGGCTCCCGGTCGAGCACGTGGCGGTAGAGGAAGGCGAGCGCGTTCAGCGCCTGGTTCTGGGTCGCCGCGCTCACGGAGCGTTCGACGGCGAGGTGGTTCAAGAAGGCGCAGATCTCCTCGGCGCCCATGGACGCCGGATGGCGTTTGCCGTGAAACAGGATGAAGCGCCGGATCCACTGCACGTAGGACTGCTCGGTCCGCGGGCTCCGGTGCCGCACCCGCAGCTCCGCGCGCACGCGATCCAGCAGCCGGGGCGCGCCGGGGATCGGGATCCGGGTGCGATCCGGGCGCGGCTCGGCGCCGCGCGCCGAGGGCGGAAGAGAACGATCGTTCACGGCACGCTCCCGTCGCCCGCCGGGTCTAGCGAGACGGGACCACGAACACCGCGCCCGGCGGCGCGCCAGCGACGGGGTGAGATTCGACGGGATCTGCCTTCAGCCTATCGCCGCACTTCCGAGCCAGCAAACGCCGCATCCGCCGCGCAGCCCAATCCACGGGAAGCGAGCAAACGCTGCGAAACCGCGCAGCTGAATCGACGGGAAGGCCACAAACGCGGCAAGAGCACCCCCGCGGGCGCAGCCCAACCCGATGCTGTAGAGCCGGTATATACTGCAACCAGCGCCCCAGTGGCGCAGTACAAGACCTGTTAGGCGGCGGAGCATCCTACTCGCAAGTGAAGCGACAGCCCATCGCTTTCATCCT
>CP070734.1:1856661-1861647 GCA_020347605.1 Deltaproteobacteria bacterium
TCGACGTTCCACTCGACCTGCGTGCGGATCCTGCGCCGCGACATCGGTCACCTGGGGCGCTCGCGGGGCTTTTCGATCTACGACGACGCGGACAGCCTGGGTCTCGTCAAGCAGGCGATCCAGCGCCATTCGCTCGACCCGAAGCAGGTGCCGCCGCGCGGCATCCGCTGGCGCATCGACCGCTGGAAGAACGCCGCCGTGCGCCCGGCGCAGGCCGTGAGCGCGGCCGCAGACCTCGATGCCGAGACCGCCGCCGAGCTCTACACGACCTACCAGCGCCTGCTCGCCGACGCGAACGCGCTCGACTTCGGCGACCTGCTGCTCGAGACGGTCGCCCTGTTCGAGCACCACCCCGCGGTGCTCGACTACTACCGCCGCCGCTGGCAGTACGTGCTGGTGGACGAGTACCAGGACACCAATCGCGTCCAATACGATCTCGTCAACCAGCTCGCGGGCCAGCATCGCAACCTGTGCGTGGTGGGGGATCCCGACCAGTCGATCTACGCGTGGCGCGGCGCCGACGTGCGGAACATCCTGGACTTCGAGCGCGACTTCGCGGATGCCCGGGTCGTGAAGCTCGAACGCAACTACCGCTCCACGGAGCCGATCCTGGCGGGCGCCTCGGCGGTCGTCGCCAACAACGTAGCCCGGCACCCGAAGCGCCTGTGGACCGACCGCGCGGGCGGGGACCCGATCCGGCTCTACGAGGCCAGCGACGACCGCGACGAGGCGCAGTTCGTGGTGCGGGAGATCCTCGCCCGCACGCGCGAGGGGGACCGCGCGCGCGGGGACTGCGCCATCTTCTAACGCACCAACGCGCAGTCGCGGCTGTTCGAGGAGGAGCTGCTCCGCGCCGACGTGCCCTACACGGTGGTCGGGGGCGTCCGCTTCTACGAACGCGCCGAGATCAAGGACGCCCTCGCCTACCTGCGTCTGGTCGTGAATCCCGGCGACGAGATCGCACTGCGCCGCATCGTCAACACGCCGCCGCGGGGCATCGGCCGCACGACCGTGGAGCGCGCCGCCGCGTTGTCGGCGGAGCGCGGCGTGTCGCTCCGCGAGGCGTTCCGGCTGGCGGCCTCGAGCGGCGCGCTGCGACGCGCCGGCGGAAAGGTGTCGGAGTTCCTCTCGCTCCTGGACGCGCTCGAGCACGACCTGCGCGACCTCGCGCCGGCCGAGGCGCTCGCGACGCTGCTGCACCGCACGGGCCTGATCGACCAGCTCGAGCGGGATCCCGCGCCGGAGGCGCAGACGCGGCTCGAAAACCTGCGCGAGCTGTGCAGCGGCGCAGAGGACTTCTCCGCGGCGAGCGCGCCGGACGGGGACGAGGGCCGCACCGCCCTGGAGCTCTACCTCGACCAGGTGGCGCTGGTCTCCGATGTCGACCAGTACGAGCGCCAGACGGACCGCGTGTCGCTGATGACCGCACACACCGCCAAGGGCCTCGAGTTCCCGTTCGTGTTCCTGGTGGGAATGGAGGAGGGCCTGTTCCCGCACGCGTCGTCCGCGCGCGACGAGGCGGGCGTCGAGGAGGAGCGCCGGCTCTGCTACGTGGGAATGACGCGCGCCATGGAGCGCCTGACCCTCACCTACGCGCGCGAGCGGCGCCGCTTCGGCTCGCGCAGCTTCGCCGCGCCCTCGCGCTTCCTGCACGAGATTCCGAGCGGCATGCTGGAGGGCCGGATCGGCGACGGGTCCGGCCCCGAAGCCGGCTTCGACACGCGTCGCCGCGTCGACTACGCCTACGCGCAGGTGGAGCCCTCCGACGCCACCGCGACCGCGCGGGGTCTGCGCGTCCGGCATCCGGTCTTCGGAGCCGGCACCGTGATCGAAGTCTCCGGCGCGCGCGGGGACGAGAAGCTGAAGATCCGCTTCGACCGCGTCGGCGTGAAGACGGTGATGGTGCGCTTCGCGAACCTGGAGCCGCTCTAGCCCGAGTCCGAGCGGGGCGCGAGGACGAGGCCCGGCGTAGCTACGAGCCCGTGCGGGTCGGCGGGCCCTTCAGCTCCACGACGTTGCCGTCCGGATCCCGGATGTACATCGAAGGCCCGTGACCGTCGGCACCGTAGCGCTGCGCGACGTCGCCGGGCTCGACGCCCTGCGCCTCGAGGTGTGTGCGCAGCGCCGCCTCGTCGAAGGGATCGATGCGCAGGCACACGTGGTCCACGTTGCGGCCCGTGTCCGACGGCGCGGCGCCGCCCGCCCGGCCCAGGGCCGAGTCGACGCCCACGAGATCGATCAGGCTCGCGCCCGCGCGGAGCTGGATCAGGCCGAGCGCTTCGATGCGCCGCTCCTCATGGCAGCCCAGCACTCCGCAGTAGAACGCGATGGCCCGCTCCACGTCGGTCACGCGCAGCACGACGTGATCCAATCCGAGCAGCCGGAACGCCGGTTCGCCCGGCCCGCGCGGCACCGTCCCGCCGTCCCCGCGAGCCCGCTCTGCGCTCATTCGAAGGCCGGCATCCAATCCGGCATCGCGCCGGGAACGTCCAGCAGGACGGTCCCCTGCCGATCCATCACGACCACGCGCGTCTCGCGTCGCTCGGCCACAGCGTCGCCGGCGAACGCGGTCACGACGATGCGCTCGCCATCCGGCGACCAGTGCGGCGCGCGCTCCTCGCGATCCGGCGTACGGCTCAGATTGCGGGCCGGACCGCCGGAGAGGTCGGCGACGAACAGATCCTGGCTGCCGTCGCGGTCCGAGATGAACGCCAGCTCGTCGCGGGTCGGCGACGGATCTGCGGTGTGATCGTCGGCGTCGGGATCGCTCGCGACGGCGCGCCCGTCGCTGCCGTCCGGCCGCACGATCCACAGTTCGCCGGGCGCGTCGCGCGACGGCCTCGCCGTGAAGACGACCCAGTCGCCGTCGCGCGTGAAGCGCCCCTTCTCCTGGAGGCCGTCCGCCGCGGCGGTGAGGGGCCGTGCCGCCCTTCCCGGCTCCAGGATCCACAGCCGCGTCGCGGCCGCGACGGCCCCCCGCTGCGCGACCAGCCGGCGGCCGTCGGGAGCGAACTCGGGGCGGGAGAATCCGTCCTGATGGTCGGTCGATTCCAGGACCGTGCGGCGTCGGCTCGCGACCTCGACAGCCGCGATGCCCCGCCGGTCGCGCTCGCTGAAGCTGTAGACCACGCGCGATCCGTCGGGGGACCACACCGGCCAGTGTTCGTGGAGCGCGGGCTGCCGGGTGAGCGGCGTCTCGCGCCGCGTCACGGGATCCAGCAGCAGCAGCCGGTAGAGACGCCGCGCGTCCAGCGGACGCACCTGGAACACGATGCGGCCGGCGCCAGCGGACCAGTAGGGCCACGCCTCGTCGCGTCGCGGCGTCTCGCGCAGGCCGCGCTCCGCGCCGTCCGAGAGGCGCACCCAGACGAGATCGCGCGTGTCGCCGACGCGGCGCGCCAGGACGAGCGCCTGCGAGTCGGCTGCGGCCGGGCGTGCCGAGCGCTCACCGCAGGCCGATAGCGTCACGGCCGCCAGCAGCGGGGCGAGCGCCGCGCGCCGGAACGCGTGCCGCGCCGCGAATCGCACGCGGCGCGGTTCGCGGCGTGTCGGCAGGCCACCTCGTCGAGCGTCTCGAGCGTCCATCGAACTCCCTCAGTCCAGGTAGCCCAGCGCGCGCAGGCGCGCGCGCATCTCCGCGTCCGGGCGCCCCGCGCTGCCCCGGGGCGCGGCCGCCCGCCCCGCCAGCCACGCCTCGAGCGCCCGCTCGAGCGCGTGCGGGGGTGCCGCGGCATCGTACAGGTCGTTCCGCTCCGCGGGGTCGCGCGACAGATCGTAGAGCTCGCGGCCGCCCGCGGTCGTCGCGATCAGCTTGAGGTCGCCCGCGAACACCGCGCGCGCCACGCGCCGGAAGCGGGGATGCGCCCGGTGGAGCAGCGCGCCGGGATACGACTCCGCGAGCACGATCCGGTCCCGCGGCGGCGCCCCCGGCGCCAGGCTCCGGCCCTCGACGCGATCCGGAATCGGCAGGCCGAGCACGTCGAGCACCGTCGGCAGCACGTCGACGCTGCTGACGCGTTCATCGACCCGCACGGGCTCGCGCTGGTTCGGAAATTTGATCAGCAGCGGCACGTAGACCTGATTCTGGTAGACCGAGACCCCGTGCCCCACGAGCCCGTGCTCGCCGATCGCCTCGCCGTGGTCGGCGGTCACCACGAACAGGGCGCGCTCGTAGATGCCCGACGCCGACAGGCGCTCCACCAGACGCCCGAGCTCCCCGTCCGTGTAGGCGATCTCGCCGTCGTACTGCGACACGAGGTGACGCCTCTCCGCCTCGCTGAGCGCGCGCTCGAGCCGGCGGGCCGCCGCCAGCTCGGACATGCCCGGCGCGTCTTCGTGCGCCGCGAGCCTGCCGGGGAAACGCCGATCGAACGGCGCCGGGGGCGCGTAGGGCCAGTGCGGATCCATGTAGTTCACGAACAGGAAGAGCGGTCGTCCCGGCGCGCGTGTGCGATCCAGGAGCGCGCCGACCTCACGGTTGATCTCGGCGGCGCGCCGATACCCGTACGGCGCCGAGCGAAACGCGTCGTCCAGCGGCGCGATCGACGCCAGCGCCGTGCGCAGCGCCCGACCCAGCAGATACGCGGGCAGCTCGGGATGGAACGGTTCGGGCCGCCGGTCGTCGTAGTGCTCGAAGCCCCGCGCGAGTCCGTAGCGGGCCGAGAGGTAGGTCGGGTTTCCCACCACCGCAGCGGTCTGATAGCCCTCCCGGCGCAGGATCTCGGCGAGCGTGTCGACCCGAGCGGAGAGGCGCCCGGCGCCGGTGGTGCGCCCCAGGTGCGCCCCGTGGTGGCGCGCGTAGAGACCGGTGAACAGCGACGCGTGGGTGGAGAGGGTCAGGTCGGAGGACGCCACCGCGCGCGTGTAGAGCGTGGCCCCGCGCGCGATCCGCTCGAGCTCGGGCGTCGTGTCGCGTTCGTATCCGTACAGCGACAGGTGATCGCTGCGCACCGTGTCCAGCGTGACGATCACCACGTCGGGTCGCCC
>CP070734.1:1861747-1877196 GCA_020347605.1 Deltaproteobacteria bacterium
ATCGCCTCCATGCCGAGCTCCGGGTACTCGAGCACCTCGACCTTGTGGATGCAGTTCTTCGCCAGGATCGCGGCGGGGCCGCCGATGGATCCCAGGTAGAAGCCGCCGTGCTTCTTGCAGGCCTCGGTGACCTGCTTCGAGCGGTTTCCCTTGGCGAGGGTGATGAGGCTCCCGCCCTGCGCCTGGAACCGCTCCACGTAGGAGTCCATCCGGCCGGCGGTGGTCGGGCCGAAGGAGCCCGAGGCGTAGCCCTCCGGCGTCTTTGCGGGACCGGCGTAGTAGATCATGTGGTCCTTGAAGTAGCCGGGCAGCTCGTCGCCCGCGTCGAGGCGTTCCTTGAGCTTGGCGTGTGCGATGTCCCGCGCGACGATCATCGGGCCGCTGAGCGAGAGGCGCGTCTTGATCGGGTACTTCGACAGCGCGGCGCGGATCTCGTCCATCGGGCGGCGTAGGTCGATGTCCACCACCTCGCCCGGCAGCTCGCGCTCGCGCACGTCGGGCAGGAAGCGCGCCGGGTTCGTCTCGAGCTGCTCCAGGAAGACGCCGTCGCGCGTGATCTTCGCCTTGATCTGGCGGTCCGCCGAGCACGACACGCCGATGCCCACGGGGCAGGATGCGCCGTGCCGCGGTAGGCGGATCACGCGGACGTCGTGGCAGAAGTACTTGCCTCCGAACTGCGCACCGATTCCCGTCTTCTGCGCCAGCTCCATCACCTTGGCTTCGAGCTCGAGGTCGCGGAAGGCGCGACCGAGCTCGTTTCCCTCGGTGGGAAGCGTGTCGAGGTAGCGGCACGAGGCGAGCTTCACGGTCTTGAGCGTGAGCTCGGCCGAGGTGCCGCCGATCGCGATGGCCAGGTGGTAGGGCGGGCAGGCCGCCGTGCCGAGGCTGCGAAGCTTCTCGTCCAGGAACGCGAGCAGCGCTTCCGGATTCAAGAGCGCTCGCGTCTGCTGAAACAGCATCGACTTGTTGGCCGAGCCGCCGCCCTTGGCCACGAACAGGAACTCGTAGCTCTCGCCGGGCGTGGCGTGGATCTCCACCTGCGCCGGCAGGTTGCTGCCGGTGTTCTTCTCGCCGTACACGTCGAGGGGCGCCATCTGCGAATAGCGCAGGTTCGTCTGCGTATAGGTGTCGAAGATGCCGCGCGCGAGGCGCTCCTCGTCGTTCACACCCGTGAAGACGTTCTCGCCCTTCTTGCCGAACACGATGGCGGTGCCCGTGTCCTGGCAGGACGGCAGCACCATGCCCGCCGCGACGTTGGCGTTCTTCAACATCTCGAGCGCCACGAAGCGGTCGTTCTCGGAGGCCTCCGGATCGTCGAGGATGTTGCGGAGCTGCTGCAGGTGGCTCGCGCGAAACAGATGGGCGACGTCGCGCATCGCCTCGGCGGCCACCCGGCGCAGCGCCTCCGGCTCGACCGTCACGATCTCGCGGCCGTCGAGCGTGCGGACCGCGACGTAGTCCCCGTCGAGCTGCCGGTAGTCGGTCCCGTCGGGACCCAGCTCGAACATCTCCTGGAAGCGGAATTCCGACATGGCAAACCTCCGGTCCTGGAAGCCGCGTCTCGACTCTAGCAGTCTCGCGCTGCGCTTCCGAGCTGCGCGAGCGCGCCGTCGCGCGATCCGATGCGCGTCGGCCGCGCGTTCGGCGCCGCGCCGCGGAGTCAGCGCTCGCTGGGAAGCTGCACCAGCTTGCGGGCCATGATCATGCGCTGGATCTGTCCGGTGCCCTCGACGATGTCCATGGCCTTGACGTCGCGGAACAGCTTCTCGATCAGGTGATCGCCGCGTCCGCCGACCTCGCCGATCAGCTCCATTCCGAGCGACGCCGCCTCGAGCGCGACCGTCGGCGCCACCGCCTTGGCCATCGAGGCCTCGAGGATGTTCGGGCGCTGGTGGTCGGCCAGCCACGCGGCCTTCCAGCACAGAAGGCGCGCCGCGCGCAGACGGCGCCGGATCCGTTCGAGCCGGTCGCGCACGCGCGGCTCGCGCTCGACGCCGCTGGCGCGCGCGAAGGCCAGCGCCTCGTCGAGCGCCGCGCGTCCGATGCCCACGGCCATCGCCGCCACCATCGGGCGCGTGGCGTTGAAGGAGCGCATCGCCCCCTTGAAGCCCGCGCGCTTCGCATAGTGCTCTTCACCGCCGAGCAGGTTCGCCGACGGCACGCGGCAGTCCCGCAGGCTGAAGGACGTCGACTCGTAGGCCTTGAGGCCCATCTTCTTCTCGATCACGAAGTTCGCAAGTCCCGGCGTGCCCTTCTCGACGACGAACGCGCGATGTCCGTCGCGTCCGAGCGATGCGTCGACGGTGGCGAAGACCACGATCCAGTCGGCGCGGCTGGCGTTGGCCGCGAACGACTTGTCCCCGTTCAGGATCCAGTCGTCGCCGTCGCGCCGCGCGCGGGTGCGGATGCCCGCGACGTCGGAGCCCGCGCCCGGCTCGGTCATCGCGAACGAGCCCCAGATGGGCCGGGCCGGCTCCACGAAGCGCGCCAGAAAGCGCTGCTTCTGTTCCGGACTGCCCATCTGCAGCACGGTCGGCTCGCCCAGCCCGGGGCCGGGGAACGAGACCGCGACGCCGCGGTCCCAGTACGCGAGCTCCTCGGAGAGGCACAGCTGCGTGCGCGAGGTGCCGACGCGGGTCGGGTCGTTCGCGCGCGTCGCGTCGCCCCGGGCGTCGTCGGACGCAGACCAGCGCGTGCGTCCGAGTCCGAGCTTGATCAGCGTCTCGAAGAAGGGATGCTCGGGCGGCGTCGGGCGCCCCTGGCGATCGGCCTCGAGACCGAGCGGGCGGATCTGCTGCCGGCCCAGCTCGCGCGCCTGTTCGAGGCGCTTTCGGGTGACGGCGTCGAGCGTCAGGTCCATCAGGCCTCCACCGTGAGCGGCACCGGGCCTTCGCTTCGCACCAGGTCGCGGCCGGCGTCGTCGCGGGCCAGGTCCACGCCGCCGAACAGGAGCGAGAGGGCACGCGCCTCGCGCATGTACTTCTCGACGGGGTAGTCCTGCATGAAGCCGTGTCCGCCGAGGATCTGGACGCCGTTGGGCGTCACGAACATCGACTGCTCCGAAGCCTCGAGGAAGGCGGACGCACACGCCTCGGCGGCCGGCTCGCCGCGGTCGAGCCGCCACGCCGCATCCAGGACGAGCAGCCGCGCGGTCTCGACCGCGGCCGCCATGTCGGTGATCAGGAACGCGAGCGCCTGGTGGTGCGCGATCGGGCGGCCGAACGCCTGCCGCTCGACGGCGTACGCGCGCGAGTAGTCCGCCGACGCGCGCATGACGCCCACCAGCAGCGCCGCCGCGTAGAGGCGCGCCCGGGCGAGCGCGCGCTGCGCCTGCGGCGTGTGGACCCAGGACGCGACGATCGGCGCCCGCTCGAGGTGCAGCTCCGAGGCGCCGGCGGCGCGCAGGCCCGCTCCGCGCAGCGGCTCGCAGCGGATGCCCTCGGCGATCGCGTAGGCGCGCTCCTTCTCGAGCACCACCAGCAGATCGGCCCGGTCCGACGGGACCCACGGCAGGATTCCGGTCGCGACCGCGTCCACCTCGCGAATCCGGGGCCGCGCGTCCCAGAAGAGCACCGCGCGCGCGCCCGGTCGCGCGAGCAGCGGAGCCGCGAACCGCTCGAGCGCCGCGTCGCCGCCGAACTCGCGCAGCGGATAGAGCGCGGGTCCCAGCGGGTCGAGGGCGAGCGCGGCGCCGGCGTCCGCGGCCGCCAGCTCCTCGAGGATCAGGACGCGCGCGAGTGCGCCGAGGCCCGCCCCGCCCAGGGATTCGGGCAGCTCGACGCGCCCGAGTCCGATCTCGTCGTAGCGCCGGCGGACGTCGTCGGGGACGCCCCGCGCGCGCTCGAATTCGCGGTCGCGGGGTCGCAGCTCCGCGTCCGCGAACTCGCGGGCCGTCTGCTGGATGAGCCGAAGCTCGTCGGCCAGTGCGAAGTCGATCATGTGGCCGCCGTGTCGCGACCCGCGCGCCTCGTGCGCGCGACGAGAGTCGGCGCGCTGGCATTCTAGAGGGGTCGCGCTCGAATCGCATCCGGGCCGGCGCCCGTCGGCCGATCAGCCGGCGAGGCCGGGAATCAGGCAGCTGTGGATCGACTCCTCGCCCGGGATCTCGCGAGCCAGCGTGCGGATCGCGCGTTCGGCGTCGCGCAGGTCGAACTCGTGCGTGTGCATCTTCTCGAGCGGGACCCGGCCCGACTCGATCAGGCGGATCGCGGCGTCGTAGCCCGAGTAGGTGACCCCGATCGCGCCCAGCAGCCGGATCTCCTTCAGCACGATCTTGTCCGACACGAAATCCGGTATCGGCTGGAACCCCTTCACGCCCGCCAGCACGACGCGTCCGCCCGGCGCCGCGTAGTCGAGCGACTCCGCGACGGGTGCGGTGGCATACGACGACACGTCGAGCACGACATCGGCGCCGCGCCCCCCGGTCAGCTCGCGGATCCGCTGCCGGGCATCCTCGTTCTCGACGTCGATCGTGTGGTCGGCGCCGAACTCGCGCGCGAGGTCGAGCTTGCGGCGGTCCGCCTCGAGTCCCGTCACGATCACGGTACCGGCGCCGACCTCGCGACACGCCACGACGCTCGCGAGACCGCGCTGACCGGGTCCGAGGATCACGACCGTCTCGCCGGGCTGCGTGCGCGGAATCTCGACCGCCCAGCGGAAGCCCGCGCCGAGCGGGTTGAAGATCACGGCCAGCGCGGGCGGAAGATCCGCGTCGATCTTGTGCACGATCGACGTGGGCGCCAGGTACATGTACTCGGCGTAGGCGCCCCACAGGCCGGGCGCGACGTCGAGCGGGATGTACGAGTAGATCCGCCGCTGTCGGCACAGGTGGTAGTCGCCGCGCAGGCAGATCCGGCAGTTGCGGCACGGGAGCATCGTCTCGACCGCGACGCGGTCGCCGACGTTCACGTCCCAGCGCCGCGCCGCGCCGTCGCCGATCGCCTCGATCACGCCGACCGGCTCGTGACCGGGGATCACCGGGACGGGGGTCCGGAGCACGCCCGCGTACTGCTCGTAGTCGCTGCCGCAGATCCCGCACGCCTCCACGCGGAGCAGCGCGTCGTCGTCGCCGATCGCGGGGATCGGAAGCTCGCGCGGCTCGAGCGTGCGGTCGCCGGTCTGAACCATCGCCAGCGTCGTGCGCGGCGGCACGGGATCCCTCCGACGCCCGCGCCTCAGCGCCAGGCGAACACGGGTTGCTCGTAGTGTGCCACGCGCGTGGGTCGGCCGAGGAAGGCGACCTCGCGCAGCTGGAAGATGATCGCCGCGGTGGGCGCGTGCACGGTGGTGCCGATCTCCGCCTGGAGCGGAATCGAGAGCAGGGGACGGTCGCTCTCGGGAATCTGGCTGAGCTTCGGGACGTCGGGGCGGTCGAGCGCGGCGATCGGGATCTGGAACGCGGCGGCCACCTCCCGCGGATTCGGTCGCATCGGACCCGCGTCGGCGCCCCAGACCACGACGGGCGTGATGACGAAGCCGGAGCGCGTCGGGAAGTCGTCGAGCAGACCCAGCACGTCCCGCGGCGACAGCGACAGCCCCACCTCTTCCTCGAGCTCGCGCAGGGCCGTGCGCTCCGGCGTCTCGCCGCGGTCGATGCTGCCGCCGGGCAGCGCCCATTGGCCGCCGTGGTCCTTGAGCTGCGACGCGCGACGGGTCAGCACGAAGCAGGGCCGCTGCGCAGCGTCCCCGACCAGCACGAGCGCCACCGCCGCGGGCCGGCGCCCCTCGAGCGCCAGGGTCCGGCGACGGAAGCCCCCGAGGTTCCCGGCGACGTGCTCGCGCAGACCCTCGTCGAGCTGGGGGGTGCGAAGCGGCATGTCGGAAGCATACCGCGGCGCGCCGTTCGGCCGCCGCGCGGGGGCCGCTAGCGTCGCGCGGCGATCTCGCGCACCCTCGGCCGGATCATGTTGGAGGGTGTCGCGCGCCGCCGGATCGCCCGGCCCGAGGCCGGCATCGAGATCGCGCTGCTCGATTTCGGCGGCGACGGTCCCCGCGCGCTGTTCCACCACGCCAACGGCTTCTGTGCGGCGCTCTTCGCGCCCCTGGCGCTGGCGTTGCGCGGCGTCTGCCGGGTGATCGCGATGGACGCGCGCGGTCACGGCGACTCGTCCCAGCCCGAGGATCCCGACGCCTACGCGTGGCCCCACTTCGTCGACGACCTGATCGCCGTCGTGGACGCGCTCGCGGCGGAGCCGGGCGCGGGTCCGCTGGCGCTCGGTGTGGGTCACTCGTTCGGGGGCACGGCCACGCTCGCGGCGGCCGCGCGACGGCCCGACCTGTTCGGGCGCATCGTGCTGCTCGATCCCGTCGTGCACCGGCCGGATCCCCGGGAGACCGCGGCGCAGCACCGCGAGCGCATCGCGCGGCTGGTCGAGCGGGCGCAGAAGCGGCGCCGCGCCTGGGCCTCGCGGGCCGAGGCGCGGGCCTGGTGGTCGGCGCGCGACTTCTTCGCCGACTTCGACCCGCGCGTGCTCGAGCTGTACGCGCAGGAGGGGCTGCGCGAGCGCCCCGACGGGCAGGTCGAGCTCAAGTGCGCGCCGGAGGTCGAGGCGGCCGTGTTCGCGCGCGGGAACACGATGAATCTCTTCGACGAGGTGGACGGCGCGCGCGTCCCGGCGTGCATCGCCTGGGCCCGGCACGGAAACTTCGCCCGCGACGTCTACGCGTCGCTCGCGGCGAAGCTACCGAACGCGCGCATCGAGGACGTGGACGCGGGTCACCTGTTCCCACTGGAGCGACCGGAGCTCGCCGCGGACCTGATCCGGCGCGCCACGCTATCCTGACGCGCTTCGAACCGAACGCCGCCGCAATGAGGTGTATCGATGGTGCGCGGCACCGCGCTGGTCCTGACCGTCCTCACCGGCTTCACGGGACTCGTGTACGAGGTCGCCTGGCAGAAGTACCTGGCGATCCTGCTCGGCTCGCACAGCGAGGCCACGGCCGCGATCCTGGGCATCTTCCTCGGCGGCCTCGCCGTCGGCTACGCGCTGTTCGGACGCATCACGCGCGCGCTGGTCGCGCGCGCCGAGCGCGCCGGACGGCCGCCGCGGCTCCTGCTCCTCTACGGCGCGGTCGAGGCGGGCATCGGCGCCTTCGCGTTGCTGTTTCCCGCGCTGTTTCCACTCGTCCATCGACTCTCGGCGCAGCTTCCCGCGGGCGCGCCGGGCGTGAGCTTTGCCGTCGACGTGGCGCTGACCATCGCGCTGATCGGCCCGCCCACCGTGCTGATGGGAGCGACGATCCCCGTTCTGACCCAGGCGCTCGCGCGTGGACTCGCCGACGCGACGCGCTTCCACGCCTTCGTGTATGCCTTCAATACGGCGGGCGCCTTTGCGGGCGCTCTCGCCGCGGGCTTCGTGCTGGTTCCGCGGCTGGGACTCGCCGGCGTGTTGTGGGCGATGGCGCTCGTGAACCTGCTCGTGGGGGCGGCGTTCGCGGGCCTGGCCGTCGCGCACCGACCTGCCGCGCGGGCGGCCCCCGACGCCGCACCCGCGCCGCCGGCGAACGGCGTCGCCCCCTACGCGCTGGTCGCGTTCCTGGTGGGCTTCGCCATGATGACCGTGCAGACCGTGACGATCCGCATCGGCGGACTGGCGTTCGGCGCCTCGCAGTTCACGTTCTCGATGGTCGTCGCGGTCTTCGTGCTGTGCATCGCGCTCGGAAGTCTCGCCGTGTCGGCGCTGCGCCGCATTCCGCCGATCGTGCTGGTCGCCTCGCAGTGGACGCTGGTGTTGCTGCTCTACCTCCTCTATCCGCACCTGCCCGACGCCACCTACTGGGCGCACGTGCTGCGGACCCAGTTCACCCAGCAGGACGCGGCCTTCTACCCCTACTACGGGTCGGCGTTCGGACTCGTGCTGCTGGTCCTGGGTCTGCCGGTCGCGATCGCCGGCGCCACGCTTCCGCTCCTGTTCCACCAGCTGCGGCGGGAGGTCGGGGAGCTCGGCGCGGTGGCGGGGCGGCTCTACAGCTGGAACACCGCGGGCTCGCTGGCGGGCGCCCTGCTCGGAGGCTACGCGCTGCTCTTCTGGCTCGACCTGCACCAGGTCTACCGCCTCGCGGCGGGCGCACTGGTGTTCGGCGCCGGGGTGCTCGCGGTCCGCGCGCTGCGGCTCCCCCGCATCCCGGTCGCCGCGCTGCTGGTGGCCGTGCCGCTGCTCGCGCTCGTCCTCCTGCCCGCGTGGGAGCCCCACCGCCTGGCGGCCGGCCTGTTCCGCAAGCGGACCGCCGTGCCCGGCGCAGACCGGGGCCCCGCCGCGGTGTTCGATCCCATGCTGGAGCGGTCCACGCTGCTCTTCTACGACGACGATCCGACCGCGTCGGTCGCGGTGCGCGAACACCCGATCCGGCGCGCCGACCTCTCGTTCGCGGTGCCCGAGGGCGCCGTGGCGCGCAGCGTCACCGTGAACGGCAAGACGGACGGGAGCATTCCGTACGACTACGTGACGATGGCGCTCGCCGGGATCCTGCCGGCGCTGTTCGCGGACGACTGCGGGCGCGCCTTCGTGATCGGCTACGGAACCGGCGTCACCGTCGGAGAGCTGGCCGCGCTCGACTGCACGCGGGAAGTGATCGTCGCGGAGATCTCGCACGCGGTGATCGAGGCCGCAGCCTTCTTCGAGTCGGGCAACCAGGGGGCGTCCGCCAGCCCCGAGGTGCGCATCCAGCGGGGCGACGCGTATCGCTCGTTGTTGCGCAGCGACGGTCGCTTCGACGTGATCGCATCCGAGCCCAGCAATCCGTGGGTCACGGGCGTCGAGATGCTGTTCAGCCGGGAGTTCCTGCTGGCGGCGCGCGATCGCCTCACACCCGGTGGTGTCTACGCGCAGTGGTTCCACACCTACGAGACGGATCCCGCGGTCGTGTCGCTGGTGCTGCGCACCTACGCCTCGGTGTTCGACGCGGTCGGAGTCTGGTATTCGGTCGGTCCGGACCTGCTGCTGCTGGGCTTCAACGACCCCGAGCGCGCCCTCGACCTCGCGCGCTTCGAGCGCCGCGCGCAGCGGGCGGATTTCGAAGCCGCCCTGCGGCGCTTCGGGATCGAGAGCCTGCCCGAGCTGCTGGCGCACGAGCTGTTGCCGATCGGCGTGTTGCGCGCCGCTTCGCTCGAGGGGGACGTGCACACGCTCTACCACCCGCTGCTGAGTCACCGCGCTGCGCGCGCCTTCTTTCGCGGGGGGCGCGCCCGGCTGCCGGCCACCGTGACGCCCGCGGCCGCGGCCACCGGCGCGCGCAACTCGCTGCTGCGGCGTCACCTGACGCAGTACGGCGGGGCGGTGCCCGACCGCGTCCGGGAGGCGTACGTGCGCGAGAGCTGCGAGACCGCGTCACCGACGTGCGTCACCCTGCTCGCACAGTGGTCACACGACGATCCGGACTCTCCGGCCTTGCGCCGCACGCGGGCGCATCCGTCCGCCTCGCGCGCCGAGGCCGGCCTGCTGGAAGAGCTCGTCCGCTTCTACGACGGCCGCGCGCCCGAAGCGACGCCCATCACGCCGCGCGCCGCGCAGCGCATCACGCGTCTCTACGAGCAGTACTACTTCCACGCGGCCCCCTTCGACCGCGCAGCGCTGGAGCGCGTCTGGCGCGACTGCGGCGACGCGCAGCCCGGGCGCTGTGCGGCGGCGCGCTCGCGCGCCGAGGCGCGCGTCGGACCGCTGGGGCGCTAGGCCGACGGGCGACGCCGGTCCACCGGGCCCGCGCACACGGCGCCCGCATGAACGCGACGCCCCGATTCACTACCGTCCGTCGATGGCGCGCAGACAGGAGCAGGAGCCGGCCCGATCCGGTGTGACGGAGGTCGCGCCGAGCGTGCTCCGCATGCAGCTGCCGATCCGGATGCCCGGACTCGGTCACGTGAACTGCTACGCCATCCTCGACGACCGGGGTGCCGCCGTCGTCGACCCCGGTCTGCCCGGGCCCGGTACCTGGCGCGCGCTGCAGGAGCGTCTCAAGCAGGCCGGTCTCGAGCCCCGCCACGTGCACACGGTGATCATCACGCACTCGCACCCCGACCACTTCGGCTGCGCGGCGCGCTTCGCCCGCGAATCCGGGGCTCGGGTGGTCGCCCACCGGAGCTTCCGCTTCGGCCCGCTGGGCGGAACCCCGCAGCCGCCCGAGGTGTCGGTGGACGACGTGGCCGCGCAGGCGGATGCCGAGCGGGACGAGGACGCGGTCGCCGACGCGGCGCCGGAGCCGAGCGCCTCGCAGGCGGAGACGGCGATGCGCAACTGGACCCGCGGCGGCACGCCCTGGGGCGGCCGGCGCCCGGGTCCGCCACTGCGCACGTGGCTGCGCTGGCGCATCCTGCGCCTGCTCGGGAGCGCGTCGTTCGTGCCCGTCATCACGCACCCCGTCGAGCACGGTGACGTCCTGACGCTGGCCGGGCGCGAGTGGTTCGTCGTGCACACGCCCGGACACACCGCGGATCACTTCTGTCTGCACGATCCGGCGGACGGGATCTTCCTGGCGGGCGATCACGTGCTGCCGACCATCACGCCGCACATCTCGGGCATCAGCTCGTCGCCGGACCCCTTGAGCTCGTTCTTCTACTCGCTCGACCGCGTCGCGGAGATCCACGGCGTGGAGCAGGTGCTGCCCGCGCACGGGCATCCCTTCGACGACCTGGCCGCGCGCACGGAGGCCATCAAGCGGCACCACCACGAGCGCCTCGAGAAGGTGAAGGAGATCTCGCGCGCGTTCGGCCGGCCCGCGAGCGTCGAGGAATTCTCGCGCCGGCTGTTCGCGCCGCGCAGCTGGGGATCGATGGCGGAGAGCGAGACCTATGCGCACCTCGAGCACCTGCGGATCGCCGGCGAGGCCGAGCGCAGCGAGAACGCCCGCGGAAGCCTGCTCTACCTGACGCGCTAGGCGCCGGCGCGCACTCGCTCGGAGCGCCTCAGCTCCGCGCGTCGCGCGCCAGGCGGATACCGCTGAACTGCCAGCGATCGGGCGGGTAGAAGAAGTTCCGGTAGGTGGCGCGGATGTGGGAGCGCGGCGTGGCGCAGGAGCCGCCCCGCAGCACCATCTGGTTGGCCATGAACTTTCCGTTGTACTCGCCGAAGGCGCCGTGGAGCGGCGCGAAGCCCGGATAGGGGCGGTACGCGCTTCCGGTCCACTCCCACACGTCCCCGAACAGCTGCTGCGGCGGATGCCTGCGGCTCGAGGTGGGGGCGGGGTGCAGCCGGCCGCTCTCGACGAAGTTGCCGTCCAGCGGCGCGTCGGCGGCGGCGACCTCCCACTCGGCCTCGGTCGGAAGGCGGCTCTCGGAAAAGCGGGCGAACGCCTCCGCCTCGTAGAAGCTCACGTGACAGACCGGCTCGTCGGCCACCAGCTCGCGCACTCCGGAGAGCGTCATGACGTACCACGCGTCGTCGCGCTGCTCCCAGTAGAGCGGCGCCCGCCAGCCGCGCTCGCACACGGTGCCAAAGCCCTCGGCGAGCCAGAACTCGGGGCGCGCGTAGCCGTCCTTCTCGATGAACGTCAGGTACTCGCCGTTCGTGACCGGATGGGAGGCGAGCTCGAACGCGCCCACGTACTCGCGGTGGCGCGGCCGCTCGTTGTCGAAGGAGAACCCCGGGCCCGGGTGACCGATCTCCCGGAGCCCCTCCTCGAAGCGCAGCCAACGCTGCGGCACGCCGGTCGAGGCGGGCGTGATCGGCGTGGCGGGACGGTACGCGGGGCGCAGCGGATTCGCGGCCAGCAGGTGCTTCACGTCGGTCAGGATCAGCTCCTGGTGCTGCTGCTCGTGGTGCAGGCCGAGCTCCACGATTTCGGCGATCTCGCGCCGGTCGTCGCGCTGCCCGGCGAGCAGATCGAGCACCTGCCGGTCGACGTGCTCCCGGTACGCCAGCACCTCGTCGAGCCCCGGCCGCGACAGCAGCCCGCGCTGCGGACGCGGGTGCTGCGGTCCGACTGCCTGATAGTAGGAGTTGAAGAGCACCCGGTAGGCGGGGTGGTAGGGCCGGAAGCGCGCGAGCCGCGACTCGAGCAGGAAGGTCTCGAAGAACCAGGTCGTGTGGGCCAGGTGCCACTTCACGGGGCTCGCGTCCGGCATCGACTGCACGACGCAGTCCTCGGGCGACAGCGGCGCCGCGAGCGCTCGCGTCGCATCGCGGACCTGCCGGTAGCAGGTGCCCAGCGCCTCGCCGCGCGCGTCGTCCGCCGCGTACTCCGCGACGGCAGTGGCGAGCGAGCTTCCGGCTCTGACGCTCATCGCGGTCCTCCCGTTCCGTTGCTCGCGGCGCGCGTCATTCGAGGACGATCTCGCCGCTCTTGCCGCCGGACTTTCGCAGCAGGCGAACCGCCTCGATGCGCATGGCGCGATCGACCGCCTTGCACATGTCGTAGAGCGTGAGGGCGGCGACCGCGACGGCCGTCAGCGCCTCCATCTCCACCCCGGTCTTTCCCGTCGTGCGCACCTCGGCGCGGATCTCGACGCAGGAGGCGGCCTCGTCGGGGCTGAGGCGCACGTCGATCCCGGTGAGAGCCAGCGGATGGCAGAGCGGGATCAGCTCCGCCGTGCGCTTCGCCGCCATCACGCCGGCCAGCTCGGCGACCTTCAGCGCATCGCCCTTGGCCACGCCCCCGGACTGGATCTGCGCCAGGGTCTCGGGTCGCATCGCGACCCGGCCGGCCGCCTCGGCGACGCGTTCGGTGTCCGGCTTGGCCGTGACGTCCACCATGCGCGCGCGTCCCTGCGCGTCCTGATGCGACAGACGATCTCGCTTGCGGTCGCGCTCGGCCATCTGGACCACCCCGGCGGCCGTCGATCATACAACCTTCTGCTCTGCGCGCCGGCCGGGCCCGCGGCCCGCCCGATTGCGGCCACGCGGGCGGCGGGCGATGCTGGCCGCAGCGAGGAGGTGCGGTCATGCCCACGACGTTCGGCATCCTGCTCTTCGACGACGTCGAGGAGCTCGACTTCGCCGGTCCCTGGGAGGTGTTCGCAATGGCGGCCCGGGGCCGCGAAGAGGACGTTCGCGTCGTCAGCGTCGCGGAGCGCGCGGAGCCCGTGCGCGCCGCCCACGGCCTGCGCGTGATTCCGGACTGCGACTTCGCGAGCGCGCCGCCGCTCGACGTGTTGCTGGTGCCGGGCGGTCAGGGCACCCGGCGCGAGGTCGACAATCCCGTCCTGCTGGACTGGATCCGCAAGAACGCCGCGCGCTGCCAGTGGGTCACGAGCGTCTGCACCGGCTCGCTGCTGCTGTGCGCGTCGGAGGTCGCGAAGGGCAAGCGCATCACCACGCACTGGGCGTTCGTCGCGAATCTGCGCGAGCGCGGCGAGGCGACCGTGCTGGAGGGGGTGCGCTACGTCCGGGACGGCAACCTCGTCACGTCGGCGGGCGTGTCCGCGGGTATCGACATGTCGCTCTGGGTGGTCGGACAGCTCTACGGCCCCGACTACGCGCGCAAGGTCCAGCACTTCATGGAGTACGACCCGGCGCCGCCCTACACCGCCGAGGTGTGACGCGTCGCGGCGGCCCCGCGCTCAGACGAGCCGGAGGATCGCGCCGATCAGTCCGCCGAGCAGCAGGAGCGCGACGGCCAGGGTCGTGAGGATGGAGCCGGGGCCGCGCGTCTCCGGCGCCGCTACGTAGCGCTGTGCGTAGACGGCGCGCCCGATCACGAACAGCAGCCCCAGCGCCGCCGCGCCCCCCGGGTTCACGTACGTCGCGAACAGCCAGAGTCCGGGCAGCAGCAGGACGAGCTGCTCGAGGGTGTTCTGGTGCACGCGGTGATGCCGTTCGAACGCCGGGTGGCCGGTCACGGCGGGCGCCTTGACCCCGTAGGTGCCCCGCGCGCGCCCCACCCGGACGGCGAAGTAGAGGTACTGGATCAGGGCGAGTGCGGCGACGATGGCGACGAGTTCCATGGCGTGACCTCCGGGTTTCGAACGTGCGCGGTTACCAGCCCGCCAGCGCGGCGGCGCGTGCGCGGAGGTGCGCCGGCGTTCCGAGGAAGGCGCGGTCGAACATCGCGCGCTTGAACCAGATCTGCACGTCGCCCTCCCAGGTGAAGCCGATGCCCCCGTGCGCCTCGACCGCGTCGCGGCCGATCTGCATGAAGCGATCGGTGATGTGTGCCTTGGCCAGGGCGGCGGCGCGCTCCGCCTCCTCGGGCAGCGCGTCGAACGCGTGCGCCGCGTACCAGTAGAGGCCGCGCGCCGGCTCGATCTCGGTGGCCATGTTGGCGAGCTGGTGCTTGAGCGCCTGGAAGTGCCCGATCGTGACGCCGAACTGCTCGCGGGTCTTGGCGTACTCGACCGACATCTCCACGCACTTCGACGCGCCGCCGAAGGCGTCGGCGGCCAGCAGACACAGGCCGGCGTCGCGCACGCGCGGCGCGGCGGCGGCCCCGTTCTCGAGCGGCTCGCACGGGGCGGCCTCGAGCGTCAGCTCGTCGAGCCGGCGCGTGCGGTCGGCGGCATCGATGGGCTTCGTCGTGACGCCCGCCGCCCGGCCCTCCACGAGCGCCAGCCCGCCGCCGGCGGTTCCCACCACGAGGAGATCCGCGGACGCGCCGTTCGGCACGTATGGCTTCGTCGCGGAGAGCCGTCCGCCCTCGACGGCGGCCGACCACGCGTCGGGCTCCCAACCGCCGTCCGGCTCGGCCAGTGCCACGCTGCCGAGCGCCTCGCCGCCGGCCAGCTTCGGCAGCCAGCTCTTCTGCTGCGTCTCGCTGCCGCCCAGCGCAAGCGCGACGGTGGCGAGGGCGTTGCCCAGGAACGGACCCGGCGCCGCGGCGCGACCCAGCGTCTCGGCCACCAGCGCCAGGTCGATCAGCTCGAGGCCCGCGCCGCCGTGCACCTCCGGCACCACGAGGCCCGCGAGCCCCAGCTCCGTCATGCCCCGCCACAGATCGGTGTCGTACGGCGCGTCGCCGTCGAAGATCTCGTGCAACCGGGACGGCGGGCACTCCTTCTCGAGGAACTGCTCGACCGTGTGTTGCAGGAGCGCCTGCTCTTCCGAGAGCCCGAAGTCCACGTTCAGCCCCTCTGCGCGCAGCCCTCCGCGGCGGCGCGCGGGTCGGCACGCCCCGCGCGGCTTGCCGCCCCGGAGCCCCGCGATTAGGCTCCGCTGCGAGCCGCGCGATCCTATCACAGTGCGAGGAACCCATGGACCATCCGACGGCCATCCGCCCCGAACAGCACGCCCGCTACGACGCGTCGAAGATGGGAAAGAGCACGCTCTACCGTTCGGATCACATCCTGGTCGGGCTCAACGGGTTCGAGCCGGGACAGGAGCACGCGCTGCACGCGCACGCCGGCATGGACAAGGTCTACCACGTGCTCGAGGGCCGCGGCGTCTTCCTGCTCGAGGGCCGCGAGGAGTCCATGGAGCCCGGCGTGATGCTGGTGGCGCCCGACGGGGTGGCGCACGGAATCCGCAACACGGGCGAGGCGCGGCTGCTGGTGCTCGCCATCCTCGCCCCCGCGCCCTAGACGCGCG
>CP070734.1:1877296-1888000 GCA_020347605.1 Deltaproteobacteria bacterium
GCCTTCACCGGCTCGGTGCCGGTCGGACGCGCCGTCCAGCGCGCCGCGGCGAAGCGCTTCATCGGCGTCGGCCTCGAGCTGGGCGGAAAGGACCCGGCCTACGTCCGACACGACGCGGACGTCGGGTACGCGGCGGCGGAGCTGAGCGACGGGGCCTTCTTCAACGCGGGCCAATCGTGCTGCGGGATCGAGCGCATCTACGTCCATGCGCGTGTGTACGACGACTTCGTCGCCGCGCTGACCGAGCGGGCGCGCGCGTATCGGCTCGGCAACCCGCTCGAGCCCGACGTGAACCTCGGCCCGATGGTCAAGCCGGACGCGGCCGCGTTCGTGCGCGATCAGATCGCGGAGGCGGTGCAGGCGGGGGCGCGTGCGCTGGTGGACCCCGGGGCGTTCCCCGCCGATGAACCGGGCACCGCCTACCTGGCGCCGCAGGTTCTGGTCGACGTCGATCACGGCATGCGGGTCATGCACGAGGAGAGCTTCGGCCCCGTGGTCGGCGTCATGCAGGTGCGCGACGACGACGAGGCGGTGGCGCTCATGAACGACAGCGCGTTCGGCCTGACGGCGTCCGTGTGGAGCCGCGATCTCGAGGCGGCGATCGCGATCGGAGAGCGGGTCGAGACCGGAACCTGGTTCATGAATCGCTGCGACTACCTGGACCCGGCGCTCGCCTGGACCGGCGTCAAGGACTCGGGGCGCGGCTGCACCCTCTCGCGCGTCGGATACGAAGCGCTGACCCGGCCGAAGTCGTTCTACCTGCGAGCAGCGCCCTGACCCGAGCGCGACCGCAGCCGCCGACCGTCAGGCGAGCCCCAGACGCGCGAGCTGGTCGTCCGGCGCTTCGACCTCGCGCAGCGCCACGCGCAGCTTCTCTTCGAGGATCCTCGCGAGCCCGGTGTCGGAGAGGTCCCGGTCCTCGTCCGGATCGTCCGCCAGGTCGAACAGGCGGTTGCCGCGGAAGTCTCCGAGCGCCCAGTACGGCAGCAGATCACCGGCTCGGAACGGCTGACGGATCACGGGCACCCGCGTGCCGGGCATGCGGTCCAGCACGGCGCGCTCGTCGGGGGGCGGCAGGCGGTAGCCCGCACCGCCCCCGTGCAGCGGCATCGTCGACCAGCGGTTCGACCACATCGAGAGCGGTGCGTTGGCATCCGACGGCGCGCGCGCGTACTTGTAGCGTTCGTCGACGACGTGCACCTCGCGGCCCCAGACACCCGCCAGCGCGACGTCGCGTACGGATCGCTGCTCGCCGCGGATCAGGGGCAGCAGCGATCGGCCGTGAGTGCGGTGCCGCACCCGCGCGCCGAAGAGATCGACGAGCGTGGCGAACAGGTCCACGTTCGTGGTGAGCGCCGCCACGTCGCGGGGCGGTATTCCCGGCCAGCGGATCAGGAGCGGGGTGTGCCCGAGCGTCTCGTAGATCGGCACCGGCGGCTTGCCCCAGACATCCTTCTCGCCGAGGTAGTGTCCGTGGTCGGTGCACACGACGACGACGGTGTCCCGCCACAGCTGCTGCGCGTCGATCGCGTCGAGCACGCGGCCGAACCAGGCGTCGATCAGCGTCAGCTTGGCCCCGTAGCAGGCCCGCACCTGGCGGCCCTCGCGTTCGCTGAGGATGCCGGTTCGCACGCCGGCCGCGTGATAGGGCGGCCAGATCAGGTGCGCCCCCTCCCAGTCGGGATCGTACATGGAGGCATAGGGCTCGGGTGCGTCGAAGGGCTCGTGGGGATCGAACTCGTCGACGAACAGCAGGAAGCGCTCGTGGTGGACGGCGTGGTCCTCGATCCAGCGCGCGGCGGCGGCCATCGTCCGCGGCCCCGGAAAGTCCGCCTCGTCGCGGAAGTAGCCGCGGGAGTTGTCGTAGGGCATCCAGGGACGGTGGAACCGCGGCGTGCCCATCCAGCTCGGATCCGGACGCGTCTTCCAGGGATCGCCCTCGTGCCCGCGCTGATAGTCCCACGCCGTGAAGTCGGTGTGGTAGTTCTCACCGCCGGTCTCGAACAGGTGCGGATGGTCGCTGATCAGCTGGGTGGTGACGCCGACCTCGCGCAGTGCGTAGGTGAGCGCCTCCTCCCAGATCTCGATCGAGCCCCACGGCTTCCACAGGAAGTCCAGTGCGCCGCACAGGATGTCGTGCCGCGCCGGCATGCAGGGCAGCGATCCCGCGTAGTGCTTCTGGAAGCGGAGCGCGCCCCGCGCGAAGCGGTCGAGGTTCGGGGTTTCGAACTCGCGGCCGCCGTAGGCGCCGATCATGTGCCGGTTCAGGCTGTCGAGAAGGATGACGATGGCGCGCTTCGGCGGCGCCGGCGATCGGGGCTCCTCGCTCACGCTGGACCTGCGCGCCGCCGCCGAGCTCGACTCAGTTGCCGACCAGCGAGACGAAGCTCACGCAGCGCCCGGGCTCGCCGCCGAGGTTGTGCGTGAGGCCCAGCTGGGGATGCGCGATCTGTCGCTCGCCCGCCTGACCGCGCAGCTGGAGCCACATCTCGTACATCATGCGCAGACCGCTGGCGCCGATCGGGTGACCGAAGCTCTTGAGTCCCCCGTCCGGATTGACGGGTTGCGGGCCCCCGAGCTCGAAGCGGCCCTCCAGCACGTCCTTCCACGCCTGGCCGCGCGGCGAGAAGCCGAGGTCTTCCATCAGCACGAGCTCGGTGGGCGTGAAGCAGTCGTGCACCTCCGCCATGCTCACCTCGTCGCGCGGATTCTCGACGCCGGCCTGCTTGTAGGCGTCGGCGGCGCTGGCCGCCACCTCGGGAAACGTGGTGAAGTCGTAGTCCTGGCGCAGGTTGCCCTCCGCCGGACCGGCCACGAACGAGAGCGCCTTCACGTAGATCGGGTGATCGTTGTACTTGTGGGCGTCCTCGGCGCGGCACACGATGGCCGCCGCCGAGCCGTCGGAGACGCCGGAGCAATCCATGATGCCGAGCATGCCCGCAACCTTGGGCGACGCCTTGATGGCCTCGAGCGGCACCTGCTTGCGGAACTGTGCCTTGGGGTTCTTGGCGCCGTTCGCATGGTTCTTGAACGCGATGCGCGAGATCACGTCTTTCAGCGTGTCTTCGTCGAGCCCGTACTTCTTGGCGTAGGCGGGCGCGAGCAGCGAGAAGGTGGCGGGCGCGGTGAGCGTGGACTCCGTGCCATCGCCGGGGGGATCCTGCCCGACCAGGCCGGAGTAGCCGGAATCCTTGAGTTTCTCGACGCCGATCGCCATCACCAGGTCGTAGGCACCGCTGGCCACCGCGTAGCAGGCGTTGCGGAGTGCCTCGCTGCCCGTCGCACAGTAGTTCTCGACGTGCGTGACGGGCTTGTACTGGAGCTTCAACGGCTCGGAGAGGGTCAGACCGGAGTTCCGCCCCATCGTACCGAGCCAGTACGCGTCCACCGCGTCCGGTTGCACCTGCGCCGATGCGTAGGCCTCGGTCGCGGCGTCCACGAGCAGGTCGCCCGCGCTCTTGTCCCAGTGCTCGCCGAACGGCGTGCAGCCCATCCCCACGATCGCCACGCGATCCCGGATCCCGTTGCTCGCCATCGCGTCTCTCCTCGAGGCGGATCAGCGCCGCGGGCGCGCCTTCCAGAAGTAGTTGTGGACGCCCTCCGCGGTGAACAGCCGACGGAAGGTCATCTCGAGCTCGTCGCCGATCGCCACGTGTTCGGCATCGACGTCGGTGAGCTCGCAGCGAAAGCGGCCGCCGCGGTCGAAGTCGGCCACCGCCACGATCACCGGCGGCTGCAACGAGTACGCGAGCCGATCGATCGTGTAGGTGGCGATCCGACACGTGGCGTCGGCGAAGGACTCCTCGGTCATCTGGTCGATCGCGCCGCACGCGACGCAGACGCGCTGGGGCGGCAGGTTCGCCGCCTCGCACTTCGTGCAGCGCGTGCCCGCGAACGCGTACTTCCAGTGTTCGGCGCGGTGCATCGGCGGCGCTGCGGGACGCGCCGGGTCGGGGCGGCGCGGCGGCTCGAAGGGCAGCGTCCCGCGCCACTTGAGGTACGACGCGTAGGCGAGGTCGTCGCGCTTCGATTCGATCCAGCGATCCACGCTGCGCGCGGGACGCCCCTGCGCGATGCGATCGGTCACCTCGAAGATCGCGGCGTCCGCGCCGTCGGCTCCGACGACGACGCCGATCCGATCTCCGGGCGAGGCCGCGTCGAGCGCGCGCGCGAGCAAGAGCCCGGCGTGCGCGACGCCGGTGCGGCCCACCCGGTCGGCGAGGTCGTCCGCGACCTGCTCGGGTTTCACGCCGAGCGCGCGGGGCAGCGCGCGGGCCGCGCGCGCATTGGTGCAATCGACGACGAGCGTCTGGAGATCGCCGGGCTGGAGACCCGCGCGCGTGAGCGCTTCGGTCGCCGCGGCTTGGAGCAGCGGCGCGAGCACCTCCTGGCCGAAGCGCTCCTCCCACTGCCGCGCGAACGGCATCTCGGGTGTGCGCCAGACGTCGAGGACCTCGCTCGTGAGCGAGGCGCGGCCGACGAGACGCGCGATCGCCGCGTCTTCGGAGCCCAGCACGAAGGCGGCCGCGCCATCTCCCCCGGTTCGCTCGCGCGGTCCCTCCGGAGCGCCCACCACGACGTCGCTGGCGGCGACCAGCGTGCGTCGGCCGGCGCTCGCGAGATCCAGTCCGGCGAGGAGCGAGGTCAGCCCCGCGCGGGTCGATCCGCCCACGTCGAGCGCGGTGACGGCCGCGGGCAGGTTCAGGGCCGCGTGGATCGTCGCCGCGTCGAGCTTCTCCGCGTAGGCGGGACTGGTCGTCGCGAACAACAGCGCGTCCACGCCGCCGGCCCCGCGCAGCGCCTCCCGCGCCGCTTCCACGGCCATCGACGGGGCGTCCTCGTCGTAGCTCGCGACGGCGCGCTCGCCCTTGCCGCCGCCCAGCGCCGCGCGGCGCAGCCGGTAGTAGGGGACATAGGTGCCGTAGCGCTCGATGCCGGGCAAGGGATCTCCGCTCCACTTCCGGGGCGCGTCGATTCTAGCAGGAACCGTGTAAGCTGCGGTCGATGCCGCGTCCGCCCGATCCCGACGCCGCCATCGCGCGGGTTCCGGAGGAGCCGTTCTCTCCCGGTGGCGCAGCGGGTCCCGGTCCACGCTTCCCACTCAACATCGGCGACACCTGGCTGGATCCCTTCGTCGGCGGCCGCATGGAGGACCTGCGCGCGGCGAACCACCCGGGCATGAACCGCTACGCCCCGACCCAGGGAATCCCGGAGCTGATCGACGCGGTGGTCGAAAAGGTCCGCAGCCGCAATGCGCTGCCGTGCGAGCGCACGCACGTGCTGATCACCGCCGGCGCGACCGGAGGCCTCGCCTGCGCGATCGGCATGCTGGCGTCGCCCGGCGAAGAGGTCCTGATCCTCACGCCCTGCTGGCCGTTGATCCGGGGGATCGCGCCCACCTTCCGCGCGCGTCCCGTCGAGGTGCCCTTCTACGATCGCGTGTCGAGCGCCGAGCAGGCGGTCGCCGCGGTGCGGGAGCGCATCACGGCGCGCAGCGTCGCGCTCTACGTCTCGACGCCGTCGAACCCGACCGGCCGCGTCGTGCCCGGCGACTGGCTCGAAGCCCTCGCCCAGCTGGCGCGCGACGCGGACCTGTGGCTTCTGTCCGACGAGGTCTACGAGGACTACGTCTACCGCGGCGAGCACGTCTCGGTCGGACGCTTCGCGCCGGAGCGCACCCTCTCGGTCTTCTCGTTCTCGAAGGCGTACGGTATGGCAGGCAACCGGACCGGCTACCTGGTCGGCCCCGCGAGCGCCGTGGCGCAGGCGCGCAAGGTGGGCACCCACACCTTCTACTCGGCGCCCACCGCCGGGCAGCTGGCGGCCCTGGCCGCGTTGCGCAGCGGCGACGACTGGCTCGCGGAGGCGCGGTCCAGCTACCGGGCGGCCGGCGATGCGGCCGCCGAAGCGCTCGGTCTGCCGCCGCCCGAGGGCGGAACCTTCCTGTTCGTTCCGGTCGGCGACCGGCCCGGCGGCGTCGAACGCCTGCTGTCGGATTGCCTCGAGGACGGCGTCGCGCTGGCGCCGGGCTCCGCGTCGGGCCACGACTACCGCCCCTGGGTCCGGATCTGCTTCGCCTCGATGCCGCCGGATCGGATGGCGGAGGCCGTGCGGCGGCTGGCGCGGCGGCGCGAGACCCGATCTCAGTGAAGCAGGAGCTCGACCAGCATCGCCGCGAACAGGAGCCACAGGTAGGCGATCGACGCGAAGAAGACGCGCCGGTCCTCCCGGCGTTCGCGCGCGCGCATCGAGCGCAGGATGCAGACGACGAACCAGGCGCCGAGTAGAGCCGCGGTCGCCGCATAGACCGCACCGAGCTCGCCGAGCCACCACGGAAGCAGCGAGAGCGGGATCACGGCCAGCGCGTAGACCAGCATCTTTCGCCGCGTGCGCCGGTCGCCGACGACGGCCGGCATCATGGGAAAGCCGGCAGCCGCATACTCCTCCTGCCGGTAGAGCGCGATCGCCCAGAAGTGCGGCGGCGTCCACAGGAACACGATCGCGAATAGGACGAGCCCCCAGATTCCGATGCTGCCGTGGAGCGCGGCGTCCGCGATGAGCGGGGCCGCGGCGCCGGCGGCGCCGCCGATCACGATGTTCTGGGGGGTGCGGGGCTTCAGCCAGAGCGTGTACACGACCACGTAGTGGAAGAGCGTGAGCGCGCCGACGAGCGCGGCGAGTCCGCCGCCGACGCCGAGCAGCACGCACAGCCCCAGGCCCGAGACCGCGGCGCCGAACCGAAGCGCCTGGTCGGCGGACAGACGGCCGGCGGGAAGCGGCCGGCCGCGCGTGCGACGCATCCGCGCGTCGGACTCCCGCTCGATCCAGGCGTTGAGCGCGCTCGCGCCGCCCGCGACGAGCGCGGTGCCGAGCAGGACCCAGAACGCGGTGACGGCGTCGGGCCAGGCCGGGCGACCCAGCGCGAAGACGGGCGGGGCCGTGAGCAGCACCAGCAGGAGCACGCCCGGCCGGGCCAGCGCCAGGTGGTCGCGAAGCGCCTCGGCGGTCCGCGTGCGTCGTCGCGCCGCGGTCAGCGCGGGAGCGAGGTTCTCCGACGGTGCCGTCACGCCGTCCTCCTAGTGCCAGCTGAAGCCCGCGACGCGGTCGAAGAGCACGACGCGCCGCTCGGACTCGTTGAACGAAAGCGTACGCTCGCTCGTGTAGGTCCACTCGTCTGCGTCCGAGCTGTCCCCGATCGCGACCTCGACCCGGTGCTCGCCCGGCTCGATGGGGAGCGGCTCGATGGCGACGCTGTTGAGGTCGCCCCAGATCCCCTTGGGCGGATAGCTCTGCGTCACCCGGGGCACCCCGTCGACGCGGACCCGCAGGCGCACCGCGGCGCGGGCGCGATCGCAGACCTGCGTCTGGCGCATGTGCACGGGAAGCCGCGCGAGCTCCTCCTCGCTCCGCTCGCGGCAGTTCTCCTCCAGCTGTCCCGGGTGCTTGAAGCTCACCACCAGCTGGGATCCGTCGGCGCTCGGCGTCGCGTAGCCGAGCTGGCTCACGGCGCCCAGCAGACCGGCGACGACCGCGCCCAGCACGGAGGCCGCCAGCAGCCGCTTCGCGGGCCGCTGCGCGCGCCGCTCGGGCGGCGCGACGCCACTCTCCCGGAAGGCGCGCGCCGCACGCACCAGCCGCGCCGTCCGGGTCGCGTCGAGCGAGAGCAACAACAGCCGGTCGCGCGCCACCTTCTGGGTGCGCAGCACCGGCTCGCGCTCGCCGTCGAGGCGCATGCGCTCCCATTGCGCGCCCTCGCGGTAGCGGCACTGCCCGGACGCGCAGGTCGAGACCAGCGCGCCCTTCGCCCCGAAGCGCAGCGAGTGCTCGATCGCGAAGGGGTGGACCCAGCCCGCGCAGGGAACGCTCACGACCAGGTAGCCGGGAAGCTCGGGGCACCGACCGGTCTCCAGATCGACCGCCAGCGAACCCGCGGCGGACTCGGCGCAGACGAATGCGATGTGGGGCGCCTCGCCCTCGGTGAGCGCCCGCATCAGCCAGCCCGCCAGGCGCTTGCGCTGATCCCGCACCGAGATCCACTCGAGTCCGACACCGGCGGTGTCGCACGAGCCCGCGCAGATCCCGCAGCCCACGCACTTCGCGGGATCGACGCTCGACTGGACCGCATAGCGCGGGCTTCCGTCGGTGCGCGGAATCATCGAGATCGCGTCGTAGGGGCAATCGTTGTAGCACTTCTCGCAGGCGTTGCAGCGCGACACGACGACGCTGGCGGCGCGCGCCGGGCCGCGCCCCAGCGACCACGGAACCGCCAGCAGTGCGGCGCCGCCCAGGAACAGGATCGCCCACAGCGCGCCGCCGCCCAGTCGATCCGTTGCAATCAGCGGCGCGAGATACCACCAGTCCATCTCGAACGCCTGCGTCAGCGCCGCCATCCGGGCGGGTCCCGCCGGATCCGGCGGGAGAACGACGCTCACGAGCACCATCGACGCCAGCGCCCAGACGAGCAGCGGCCGGCGCGTGAGAAAGCGCGCACGGGACAGCCGCGCCAGGTGCAGCCAGAGCGCCACGCCGATGCCCAGCGGCACCAGCATGTGGAAGAAGAAGATCACGAAGAACAGGAACGTGTTGACGCCCTCGTCGGTCAGGAACGAGCGCGCCAGCGGATCGGCGAAGATCGGCAGCGCGTCCAGCAGCTGCGCGGTTCCCTCGGCGACGCGCTGTCCGGGCTCGTCCCAGACGAGCCAATAGCCGGTCCAGCCGATGAACCAAAGGAAGGCCAGCATCACGATGCCGGTCACCCAGGCCAGCCAGCGCGCGCCCGCGAAGCGCCGCTCCGAGAACAGGCGCAGGGCGTGGACGAGCGCGAAGAACATGCAGGCATCGGAGCTGTAGCGGTGCAACGACCGCACCAGCCCCGAGGTCCAGGGCGCGTTCGACATCGCCACGACCGAGTCGTAGGCGAGGTGCACGCTGGGCCGGTACCAGAAGAGCAGCAGCACCCCCGTCGCCAGCGCGACGAACAGCGCCGTCACCGTGATGGCGCCGGTGTGCAGGAAGGGGTTGAGCGCCTCGGGGAGGGCGCGCGAGAGCACCCGGTCCAGGCGCAGGAAGCCCCGTTCCAAGCGGCGCAGCAGCCGCTCGCCGCGAACCGCCGGCTCGGCGGTCGTCTCCAGAACCGGCGCGGCCTCGGCCAACGCGAGCGGACCCGAGAACTCGTCTGGGCGAGCGCTGTGAGTCGGGATCGGACTCGTCATCGCGTTAGCCGGCGCTGGCCCCTTCGCGCAGCAGCACCCGCAAGGCGGAGATGAGCCAGCGTTCCTGGCGCTCGCCGAGGCCGAGCCGGTAGGCGATCCGACCCTCCCGATCGAGGAGCAGGAACAGGTTGGCGTGATCGATCACACCGGTCTCCGGATCGCGCCGGCGGGCGACGCTCATCGCGTCCAGCACGCGCTCGACCTCGGCCGGCTCGCCGGTCACCAGCTGATAGAGCGGCACCGGCAGCGCGTGGACCTCCGCCAGGCCGGCGAGGACCTCGGGCGAGTCGTGCTCGGGATCCAGCGTGACGGCCACCACCCGCAGGTCGCGCCGCTCGTCCGCGTCGAGCTCCCCGATCGCGCGCTTCGCCTGGGTCAGGATCGCGGGGCAGGTGTGCACACAGGACGCGTACACCGCCGTCAGCGCCACGACGTGGCCGCGCAACGCCGCCAGCTCGACGGGCTCGCCGGCCTGGTTGGTGAGTGCGAGCTGCGGAGCGCGGTGGGCGGTGCGCAGCGCCTCCGCCGGAAACGGAAGCTCCCCGACGTTCGCTTCGGCGGCGACGACGCCGACGCCCGCCGCCGCGGCGACGATCACGAGCGCCGCCGCGCTCGCGTAGCGCGCAAAGCTGCGCGGGCGCGCGAGCACGTCCAGGAGCGGCTGCCAGAAGACGAGTGCGAGGAACCCGCCGAGCAGCGCCGGCGGAATCGCCATCGCCAGCACCGAGGCCCAGTCCACCCGCCCGCTCGCGGGGTCGAAGCCGAAGCAGAAGACGCGGAAGTCCTCCGCGAAGGCTCCGAGCCCACGGCTCTCGGCGGGCGTCAGCAGCAGAACCAGGAGCAGGATCTCGTAGAAGAGCAGCAGGCACAGGGCGAACGCGGGCAGCCCGCTGCCGCCGAGGAAGCGCGAGATCCGGTCGATGGGATCGAAGCCGCGCCGCATGGCCCTCTCCGCATTGCGAGACCCCGGATACTCCGTTTTACCGGACCTGCCAGACGTCGGCCAGCCACATCCAGTTGGCGAAGTAGTAGACCGCGAAGCTCGCCAGGAACACGAGCGCCAGCACCATGGTACCGGGCGTGCGATGCGCTCCCTCCACGACCCGCGGCTCGTCCTGGAACGTGCGCACGACCTTCTCCGTGTGCCACGCCTCCATCGCGCCACCCGCGTTCGAGCGGCCGAAGAAGACCGTCGCGACGACCAGCCCGATGAAGAGGAAGAGCGCGAGGAAGGCGAGAATCGCGGCGAGACCCATGATGCCCAGCATCACGTAGGCGCCGGGATCGAAGCCCACGGCGAACTGCGCGCCGCTGAACTCCGTGTCCCAGTGCCGGCGCGGAACCCCGTACGAGCCCGCGAAGGACATGAAGATCGAAAAGATCGTGATACCGATCCCGAACAGCCACGGTTGGACGCGCACCCACGACTTGGCGAAGAACTCCTTCTGGAACACGAGGGGAACCACGTAATACGTCAGGCCCATGAACGCGA
>CP070734.1:1888100-1894745 GCA_020347605.1 Deltaproteobacteria bacterium
TAGCCGTAGGCGGCGCCGCTGCTCGTCACGATCAGCTGCCGGACGCCGGTCTTCACACAGGCCCGCAGCACGTTCTCGGTGCCCAGCACGTCGACCGCGTACTCCTCCTCGGGGGTGCTGTCACGACCCGGTGTCACGATCGCGGCCAGGTGCACGACGGCGTCGACCCGATGGCTTCGGAGCAGGTCCTCGAGCGCGGCATCGCGTACGTCGCCGACGACGTACTCCACGCCGGGCGCCCGCTGCGCGGACGGCACCTCGCGAACGTCCATGGCGACGAGCGTCTCGAGATCCCCGCGGTCGGCGGCGAGCGATCCGATCAGCCGACGGCCGATGAAGCCGGCGGCGCCGGTCACGAGGACGCGGCGCGCGGATGCGGGGCCGTCCGGCGCGCTCATCCCTCGGGCTCGAGGTGCATCGCCTTGAACACCGCGAGGCCCGGCGCCCACATGTGCACGACCGGATCGACGTCGACGTGGATCACGGCGCAGCGGCCGCTGGCGACGCTGCGCTCCAGCGCGCCCGCCAGGTCCTCCGGCCGGCTCACCCGCTCGCCGTGGCCGCCCATGCTCTCGGCCAGCCGGTCGAAGCGGATCTCGCTGAAGTCGGTGTTGATCGTCTCGTCCGCACCGAGCGCCTTCTCCTGCGTCATGCGCTCCGGATCGAGCGCCATTCCCTGGCCGTACTTGACCATGCCCCACTGCCGGTCGCACATCACCACGAACACCACCGGCAGGTCGTTGCGGATCGCCGTCTCGATCTCCTGCGGGTGATAGCCCATGGCTCCGTCGCCGATGATGCAGTAGACCTGCCGGTCGGGGCAGGCGACCTTGGCCCCCAGCGCCTGGCCGGTACCGGCGCCGAGCATCCCGAACTTGAAGGTCGACAGGTGGGAGCGCGCGGCGCGCGCCTCGTGGAATAGATTGGTCCACACGGCCGTGTTCCCGCCGTCCACCACGAGTACGGCGTCGTCGTCGAAGAACTCGCGACAGGCGTGGACGACGCGCGCCGAGTGGACGCCGTTGGCCTCGGCTTCCAGCAGCGCCAGGGCGGCGGCGCGGTTCTTCTGGCGCGCCTCGCCGTAGGCGGCGAGGCGGGTGGCGCGCGACGCGAGCGCCGACAGGTCCCGCTCCCGGAGCTCCGCGTCGAGCGCCTCGAGGAAGGCGGCGGCGTCGGCCTGGATCGCGAGATCCACCGGCCGGTTGAGGCCCAGGATCTCCTCGTCGACGTCGACCTGGATGAGGCGCTGCTCGGCGGGACGCCGCCAGTACGGCGCCTTGCCCCACCAATCGGTCTCCCCCAGTCGGCTGCCCAGCACCAGCACCAGATCGGACTCGTTGCGCGCCTGCGCCGTGACCAGCAGATCGTTCATCGGCACCGCCACGCGCGACGGCTCCGGGATCGCGGAGCGCGCGCCCCAGCTCGTCGTGACGGGGACGTGGAGCCGCTCGGCCACGGCCAGGAGCGCGTCGCTGGCGCGGGCGTGGATGACGCCGCTGCCGGCGTGGATCATGGGCGTCTCGGCCTCGACCAGCAGGTCGGCGGCGCGCCTCACCTGTTCGGCGCTCGCCTGGAGCGGCGCGGTGCGGCGGTATTGCTCGGGCGCCAGGAGCGCGGGAGCCTCGTCGAAGGAGCCGTTCAGGATGTCCTCCGGAATGGTGACGCTCACGACGCCGGGCCGGCCGCGGTAAGAGATCCGGAATGCGCGCCGCATCACCTCGGGGATCCGCTCGTACGATTCGGCCGCACCGCTCCACTTCGTCATCGGCTTCATCACGGCGCGCTGGTCGAAGTACTGGTAGGTGCCGCCCCGGTCGGGATCGACGATTCCGGTGCGCCGCCAGCTCGAGATGACGAGAACGCGGTTTCCCTCGCCGTTCTCGACCGCGACGCCCGGCAGCACGTTTGCCGCGCCCGGGCCGTTGCTCGCGATGCACACGCCGAGCTTGCCCGTCATGCGCGCGTACGCGCCGGCCATGTGGGCCGCCGTGGTCTCGTGGCGCGGCGAGATCAGGCGGATGCCGTTCTCGCCGAGCTTCGCGTAGAGCCCGAAGTAGCTGCCGTCGATGATGCCGAACACCACCTCGACGCCCTCGGCCCGCAGCATCCGGCCCACGAGTTCGCCGCCGAGTATCCCTGCCATGGAAACCTCCTACACCATGCCCGGATTCATGAGCACGCCGTTGTGGATCAGGAAGGACAGAACCTCGCTCACGCGCGCACGCGCCTGCGTACCGGTCAGGCCCGACTCCGCCCGGAACGCGCGCAGCTGCTCCGCCACCGCCGCGCGCCGCTTCACGCTCGCGAAGCGCTCACCCGTCGCCTTCCGGCGCAGGAAGCAGAACGCGACCAGCGCGTCCGGGTCCGTGTCCGCGAACTCGCAGAAGGCCTGCAGGGTGCGAAGCTTCTCGGGCTCCTCGGCGAGCGGATCCCCGCCCCACTGTTCGCGCAGGCCCTTCGCCCACGCGGCGACGCTCTCGTAGTCGTCGATCGGCCGCTCGAGCGCCAACGCGCTACTCGGGCAGACCCAGCTTGCGGGCCAGCTCGCGGATCTCCTGCTTGCGGTTCGGCAGCGGCGCCGGGGCCGTGAACATGCCGGCCGCTTCGAGCTCCTTCACGACCGCCGGATCGCGCCGGAAGGGCCGTCCCACCTTGCCGTCGAAGTAGAGCTCCTCGAAGGGCGGTCGCGGCCGCTGGCCGCCCGCCTCGGGCGACTCGAGCGAATAGCCGACGTTCATGACGTAGAGCGGGATCCAGTCGTCCGGGATCTCGAGCAGCTGCTTCGCCGGCGCCGGGTTGAACGCCGTCCAGCAGACGCCGAGCCCCTCGTCGACCGCCACGAGCAACCCCTGCGTGCCCGCGCCGCCGCAGTCGAAGGCGGCGGCCACCGCGTAGCCGGGGCTCTCGGTCAGGGGCTTCAGGATCTGCGGGTACACGAACTCGTCGACGAAGGTGTGGCTCCAGCCGTGCGTCGGCGCCAGCGCGCCGACGTCCACCAGCTCCTTCAGGCGCTGACCCTTGATGCGGTTCACGATGCCGGTGTCGAGGTAGCAGTAGATGTGGATCGGAGCGAGCTCCTGGACGAGCCCCGCCACGGGCGTCTTGAGCGCCTCCAGCGTGTCGGGCGGAATCTCGGCGCGGTTCACGACCACCGCTCGGAGCCAATGCGCGTTCACCGCGCAGGACGCGATGCGCATCGCCTCGAGGATCTTCTGGATCTTCTCGCGCTCGACGGGCCGGTCCGGGTCGAAGAAGCGGATCGACCGCCGAATGCCGAGTACCTTCGAGAGCTCCATGGGGGGTTCCTTCCGATGCTGGGACCCGCGGCGGCGTCCGTCGGGGTCGCCGAGGCGGTGTCTCACCCCATGAAACCGCCGATCTGCACGATCTTCAAGCGCCGCGGTCCCGCCGCCGGACCCGGCGCCGGCGGAAGGCGCCGGCTTCGGGGCCATCCGGGGCGCCATTTGCACTAGAATGGTGCGCCCGGCTTTCGACCGGTCCCGCGCAGGGAGACGCCTCATGGACATCGACACCCGGAAGCTGCTCGAAGAGGCCTGGAACACGCCCCTCTTCGAGGCGATCTTCACCCGCCGCTCGCGGCGCTTCGGCCTCGGCATGGAGATTCCGCACGGCCCCAACGCCTACCGCTCCGAGGCCGAGCCGATCCCCCTGAGCCTCGAGGAAGAGGCGATGCTCTGCATGGGCGCGACCGGGATGTCCGGCATGAACCTCGCGGACATGCCCCACACCCGGCGGGAGGAGCTGGCGGCCGGCGAGGTCTGGGACGGCAACTGCAACACGATGCTCGAGTACAACGGGCGCACGTTCCCGAGCCCCTGCGGCTCCCACGGCACCGAGCTCTTCTACACCAACGACGAGGGCTGCTACGTCGTCAAGATGCGCGGCACGCGGCCCGAGCGGATGCAGGAGATCGCGGCGCTCGACGACCTCTCGAAGCTGGTGGAGACCTTCAAGGAGCGCCGCGTCCAGATCTCGGAGGGCCGCCTCGACCTGCCCCACAGCTCGCCCGCACTCATGTCGTTCAACACCTGGAACGCCAACCGGCCCGGCACGACGCTGTTCATGCCCGTCTGCGACGTCACCGAGGAGCTCATCAACGGCCTCATGCTGTTCCTCGAGCAGGGTCAGTACCCGGTGGACGCCAGCGACGGCATGAAGCCGCTCGGCTGCGAGAAGTGGGTCCAGGAGGGGCTGGCCGCGATTCCCGTCCCGTATCAGACGGTCGAGCCGCTGGTGGCCTACGGAGCCTCGAACGTCGAGGTCGGCTTCATGGGACAGAACCTGCTCTTGATCCAGTCGGCGCTGGGTCTGGGCGGCGGGCCCTTCGGCGGCTTCACCGCCATGATGGTGCTGGGCGGCACGCCGATGTGCCGCGGGCTGGGCTTCCGCTTCGAGACCGCGGAGCGCGGCGCGGCCGCGGGCATCCCGTACCCGGTCGGCAAGGACGGCGTCTTCGAGACCCATCACCCCTCGTACTTCGGCGGTTCGATCGACGACGCGGTCGACGACGTGATCGAGCGCAAGTGGGGCGCCGACGGCATCTTCAACGCCGACAACGCCCACCGCGCACCCTACAAGCGGCCCGGCCAGATGGAGCAGGAGATCCCGCGCACGGACCCCGCGATCATCCAGTGCACGAAGGACATCTTGAACGCCGTCTGGAAGAAGTGGGGGCGCTTCCCGGCCTTCGTGGACCCCTGCGTGATGACGGTGCTGTTCCAGGCGCACCACCTGGAGTGCGGGTTCTACGATCAGTACTATCGTGACGGCGCCTATACCGAGCGCCACCGCCGGCACATGGAGAAGTGGCACGGCAAGAAGAAGGCCGCGCTGAAGGCCGCCTGACGTGAAGGTCGAGTCGCAGGCGGGGAAGTTCGTGCTGAGCTTCGAGGACATGGAGCCCGGCGATGACGAGATCGTGATCACCGGGAAGATGGGGCTGTGGGATGCGAAGACCCACATGAGCCTGCCGGAGTTCGTCGCGATCCTGCGCATGACGCTCCGCCCGCGGATGATCGGATTTCTGGTCCGGGCGCTGTTCCGGGGCGGGTTTCGCGCCCGCACCCAGGGCGCCGAGTGAGAGGAGACGGGATGGAACGCGCAGTCGTCGCCGGCGTGGGGATGACCCGCTTCGGCAAGCACCTGGACACGGGGCTGAAGGCGCTCGGACGCGAGGCGGTGTTGGCCGCCCTCGCCGACGCCGGGATCGACAAGAGCGCGCTGCAGGCGGCGTTCGTCGGAAACGCGATGGCCGGGCTGATCACCGGTCAGGAGTGCATTCGCGGGCAGGTGGTGCTCCGCTCGGCCGGGATCGGCGCGATCCCGGTCGTCAACGTCGAGAACGCCTGTGCCAGCGCCTCGACCGCCCTCCACCAGGCCTGCGCCATGGTCGCCGCAGGCGTGTACGACACGGTCCTCGCGCTCGGCGTGGAGAAGCTCTACCACCCCGACAAGAAGCGCAGCTTCGCCGCGATCGGCAGCGCCGTGGACACCGAGGAGATCGCGAAGATCATGGAGGCGCTCGAGCAGAGCGCGGCGACCCAGGGCGCCACGCAGGCGAAGAGCGGCGCCGGGCAGAAGCGCAGCATGTTCATGGACTTCTACGCCGCGGCCGCGCGCCGTCACATGGAGCGCTACGGCACGACCGCGCGCCAGTTCGCGGCGGTGGCGGCGAAGAACGCCTACCACGGCAGCCTCAACCCGCACGCGCAGTTCCAGCAGGCGCTCACCGTCGACGAGGTGCTGGCCGCTCCGATGATCGCGGAGCCGCTGACGCGCCCGATGTGCTCGCCGATCGGCGACGGCGCGGCGGCCGCGGTGATCGTGAGCCCGAGCAAGGCCCGCGAGCTCGGCGTGCCCCAGCCCGTCACCGTCGACGCCTGCATACTGCGCTCGGGCTGGGACCACGAGCTCGACGACGAGGGAACCGTGGAGCTCTGCGTGCGCGAGGCGTACGAGAAGGCGGGCATCGGGCCCGAAGACCTCGACGTCATCGAGGCGCACGACGCGTCCGCGCCGGCGGAGCTCATGTACTACGAGGAGTTCGGCCTCTGCAAGCCGGGCGAAGGCGGAGCGCTGATCGACTCCGGGGCCACGAAGATCGGCGGACGCATCCCCGTGAACCCGAGCGGTGGACTCCTGCGCAAGGGGCATCCGGTCGGCGCGACGGGCCTCGCGCAGATCACCGAGCTGGTCCAGCAGCTCCGCGGCCAGTGTGGCCGGCGTCAGGTCGAGGGTGCGCGCGTGGGCATGGCGCAGAACGGGGGCGGCAACATCGGCACCGACGCCGCCGCGATGTGCGTGACGATCGTTCGCGTCTAGGGGGCCGACGGTGACGCGCACGCGTTCGGACCTGATTCTCGCCGACCTGATCGCGACGCGGGCGGAGCGAAATCCCGACCTCCCGGTGCTCACCTTCGAGTGCGCGGGCAAGCCCGACGAGGTGCGCAGCTTCGCCGCGCTCCACGAGCGGGCGAATCGGCTCGCCGCGCGGCTCTGCTCCCGCGGGCTCGCCCGCGGCGACCGCTTCGGCCTGATGATGCGGAACCACCCGGAGTTCGTGGAGGCGATGATCGCCGCCTCGATCTCGGCCACCGTGTTCGTGCCCATCGATCCCCGGACGCG
>CP070734.1:1894845-1902624 GCA_020347605.1 Deltaproteobacteria bacterium
ACGCGCGGAACGCGCCGGCGCCGGCGCACTGCCCGCTCCCGTAGCGGCGCGGTGTTCAGCGGAGCAGCTCGCCGCGCAGCACGGTGACGGCCTGGCCGAACAGATCCAGTGCCGTGCCCCGCACGCGGACGCGCACCACGCCGCCGCGCGGCGAGAGCTGATGCCCGAGCAGCTCGTCCTTGCCGAGCCGCTCGGCCCAGTACGGTCCGAGTGCGCAATGCGCCACGCCCGTGACCGGATCCTCGTCGATCCCCGCGTCGGGCGCGAAGAAGCGCGAGACGAAGTCGCGCTCTGCGGTGGCGCTGCGTGCCGTCACGATCACGCCGCCGAGTTTCTCGGCGCCCAGGGTCGGCAGGTCGGGGCGCACGTCGCGGACCGCGTCCTCCGATTCGAGCTCGAGCAGGAGACCGATCGCGCGACCGCGGCGCGCGTTCGCCGATGTCACGCCGAGCGCGCGCCCGGCGCCCGCGGGCACCTCGCAGACCTCGAGCGTGTCGGCCGGGAACTCCATCCGGATCCAACCCGCATCGCGCTGCGTGTGCAGCACATCGCGCGGCGCGTCGAAGCGGATCGGGCTCGCTTCGGGAACGAAGCCCTGCTCCCACAGTACGTGCGCGCTCGCCAGCGTCGCATGGCCGCAGAGCGGCACCTCGACCGTCGGCGTGAAATAGCGGATCTCGAAGGTGCCCGGATCGAGTGCGCGCAGGAACGCCGTCTCGGACACGTTCATCTCGGCGGCCACCGCCTGCATCCAGTCCGCCGACGCCGGTTCCTCGAGGAGGCACACGCCGGCGGGGTTCCCGGCGAACGGCGCCTCGGTGAATGCGTCGACCTGATAGACGAGCCTGCTGGAGGCCATGCCCACACCTCGTGCGCTGTGTCGGTAGAACGCCGATCGACCGCCGGCGCGCGCCGCGGCCGCAAAGCCTACCACGCGCGCGGCACCGGTCGGATTCGATCAGCGCAGCGCGAGCTGCCAGGATCCCAGGATGGCGGCCAGTGCGCCGGCGCCGAGCAGCGCCTGAACGACGATCGGCGGTGGCCGGCGCAACGCGAGCCGGACCCCGGCCCCCGGCGCGACACCACAGACGAAGCCGAACAGGTGCGCCCACAGGTCCACGCGCGGGCTCACGCCGAGCATTGCGAGCAGGCCCAGGCCCGCGGCGATCGGGAGCAGCGCGCGGCGCCCGCGCGCGCCGCGCCGGCGGCGCCGCGCCACCGCCGTGCCGGTCAGGACGCCGACGGCTCCGAAGACGGCGGTGGAGGCCCCCACCGAGACGTGCGCCGTACCGTAGGCGAGGGCGTTCAGCAGGTTTCCGGCGATGCCCGCGAGCAGCACCAGCGCCAGGCCCAGGCCCGGCCCCCACGCGCGGCACACCGCATTTAGGAAGAACGCGCCCACGCAGGCGTTGGCGACGACGTGCGCGAGGTCGGCGTGAAGCGTCAGCGCCGTCGCCGTGCGCCACAGCTCGCCGTCGAGGATCCGGGCGGCGTCCGCGCTGCCGCGCTGGAACCAGAGTACCGCGGGGTGGCGCGCGCCCGTGACCGCGAAGAAGCCGATCAGCGCGGCGGAGACGCCGAGCGCCGTCTCCAGGTGTCCCGCTGCGACGGGCTCGCCGACGGGCGCGGCCTCGAGGGGATTCTCGCGCTCGTAGCTCGCCAGCGCCTCGGCCGCGCGCTGCGCCTCCGTCGCGGGCACGCACACGGCGTACCCCTGGTCGCCGGGCCGGACGCTCGGCGACAGGCTCTCCGCGACGAGCACCAGCGCCCACTCGTCGGCGAGCGCTCGCTGTTCCGTGACGCGCACTACGACGCCGGTCGTGTGTTTCACGCGATGCCCCGTTCGATACCGGGATCCTGGCAGGTTCGGCCGGGTCCCGCGATCGTGACGGGCTGGCAGGCTCTCCCCCCGCGGGTAGACTGCCCCGAAATCATGTCCTTCATGCATCGGGCGACCGTTGTGGGCCCTCCGGGGCCGCGGCCACGGGGATGCCCCCCGCCGTCGATCGCGAGGACGGAGCGATCGCTGAGAGTCGTTCACGTCACCAGTGAGAGGGGTTTCTCCGGCGGAGAGGTGCAGGTGTTCCTGCTGATGGAAGGGCTACGCCGCCGGGGACACGACAACGTCCTGTTGTGCCCCGCCGGCAGCCGCAGCGAGCGCGAGGCGCGGGAGCGGGGCATCGCCTGCCGCGCGATTCCCGCGCGGACGGAGTGGAATCCCGCGAACGTGTGGCGCGTGCGCGCCGCGCTGCGCGCGGCCGCGCCGGACCTCGTGCACCTGCATACGGGCCGCGCCAACTGGCTCGGCGGGCTCGCCGCGCGGCCGCTGCACGTGCCGGTGATCACGACGCGGCGCATGGATCGCGCGGTGAAGCGCAACGTTCGGACGCGCCTTCTGTACGGATCCCTGGTCCGGCGCGCGGTCGCGATCTCGGGTGCGATCGAGCGGCAGCTCCTGGCAGGCGGTGTGCGCGCGTCGATGGTTCGCGTGATCCCGAGCGCCGTCGATGCGGCGACACTCCGGCCCCAGCGGACGCGCGAGGCCGTGCGCGCCGCGGAGGGACTCGACGCCGAGACGCCCTGTCTGCTGCTGCTGGCCGCGCTGGTGCGCCGCAAGGGCATCGACGTGCTGCTCGAGGCGCTGGCGCGGCTCGCGCAGGAGGGCCTCGAGCCGGCGCTGTGGATCGCGGGCGAGGGTCCCGAGCGCGGCGCCCTGGAGCGCCGGGCCGGCGGGCTCGGTGTGTCGGCGCGCGTCCGCTTCCTCGGTCAGCGGGCGGACCGTGCCGATCTGCTCGCGGCCTGCGACGTCGTCGTGTTGCCGTCGCGGCAGGAAGGTCTGGGCGTCGCCGCGCTGGAGGCGATGGCGCTCGCGCGGCCGGTGGTGGCGACGCGCGTGGGCGGTCTGGGAGAGGCGGTGGTCCACGAGCGCACGGGGCTCCTGGTGCCGCCGGACGACGTCCGCGCGCTGGCGGAGGCTCTGGCGCGGCTCTTGCGCGACGCCTCGCTGCGCGAGAGCCTCGGGGCCGCAGGCCCCGCGCGCCTCGCGCAGGGCTACCGGCCCGACCAGATGGTGGACGCGTACGAGCGCCTCTACCGCGAGGTCCTCGCCGAGGTCGAAGGGCCGTGAGTGGGCGCACCGCCATCCGACACGCGCTCGCGTCGATCGAGGTCGTCGAGGACCGCTCCGCAGAGAGTCGCTGCGACGAGGGCTTCCTGCGCATCGCCCGACTGCGGCTGCGCAATCACTACACGGACGGCTCGACGTCGGAGGTCTACCCCTGCGATGTGCTGTCGCGGCCGGGCAGCGACGCCGTGGTGGCCGTCCTCTACGAGCGCGTCGGCGAGAAGCGCGTGCGCGTCGTGTTGCGCGAATCCCCGCGCGCGCCGATCTACCTGCGCAGATACAAGACGTTCGTGCACCCGGATCCGCGCACCTACCTCTCGCTCCAGGAGGTCGTCGCGGGACTCGTCGAGGCATCCGACGGCCCGGGCGACGCGGGCATGCGCCGGCGCGCCGCGATCGAGACCCGCGAGGAGGCGGGCGTCGACGTCGCGCCCGAGCACTTCCACGCGATCGGCGGGGAGACCTTCGCGAGCCCCGGCACCGGCGACGAGAAGATCTACTTCTATGCCGGCGCGATCGATCCGGCCCAGGCGCATGCCGGTGGGGGCGACGGCAGCGTGATGGAGGAGGCCGCCCGCCTCGTCGTCCTCGACCTGGCCGATGCGATCGAAGGCTGCCGAGACGGCTCGATCCCGGACATGAAGACCGAGGTCGGGCTGCTGCGGCTCGCCGATCACCTGGGCTATCTGCCCCAGCTCCGTTGCTTCGTCGACGAGCTGCCGCCGGCGTTGCGCCGCCGCTACGCGCGGCTCGGCGTCGCGGCGGCGTCCGGTGCGTCCGCGGAGCCCGACGGCGCATGACGTCGCCCCGCGTGGGCGTCGTCGGCGCTCGGCGTCGGCGACAGGGACTCGGTCCGTTCGTCGTCCGCGACCTCGTGGCGGCGGGTGCGACGGTGCCCGGTCTGGTCGCGACCACCGAGGCCTCGGGGCGCCGCGCCGCCGCAGACCTATCGGCACAATTCGGTGTCGAGGCGCGCGCATACCCCGACGTCGACGCGATGGTCGCGGCCGAGCACCTCGACGCCGTGGCGATCCTGTCGCCCGCGGAGACCCACCGCGCGTACCTCGAAGCGGCGCTCGACGCCGGGCTCCACGTGCTCTGCGAGAAGCCGCTTTTGTGGGACGGGCGCGACCTCGCGCGCGTCGCCGAGCAGTTGGTGGGCGCATTCGACGCAGGGGGGCTCGTCCTGTGGGAGAACTGCCAGTGGCCGTACACGCTCCCCGCGTTCGAGGCGCTGCACCCCGGGGCGCTCGGGGCGCCGCCGCGCACGTTCGAGATGGAGCTTCAGCCCGCCTCGTCCGGCCGGCAGATGCTCGGGGACTGTCTGCCGCACGTGCTGAGCCTGCTGCAGGCCGTCGTGCCGGGCGGTGCGCCGCGCGTCGAGGAGCCGGCGTTCTCGACGCGGGATCCCGCCGCGGAGTCCCTCCGCGTCACGTTCCGCTTCTGCACCTCCGAGGCGGTGACCCGGGTGCGGGCGGAGCTGCGCGGCTCCGACGCGCGGCCCCGCCGCGCCGCCTACGCGCTCGACGGACGCTGGGCGCGGCGCGAGGTGTCTCTCCCCGAATACCGGCTATCCTTCCGCGACCGCGAACGGACCGTCGCGGCGGCGGATCCGCTCCGGCTCCTCGTCGAGGGGTTCGTGGCCGCGATCCGTGGCGGCGACGCCCCGCGCGCCGTCTCGCGCGGTCCGGAGATCGCAGAGCGGATGCGCCTGCTCGCCGCAATCGTAGAGGCCTACGAGGGCGCGGGCCGGGGAGGGGGCTGACGTGAGCCACTCGATTCACGACTTCACCGCGAAGCTCCGCCAGCCTTCGCTCGCGGAACACGTCGAGGCGTACGTCCGCTGGCGTCGGGAGCTCGCGCGCGCCCGCGCCGCCGGCGAGCCCGAGCCGTCGCCGCCGGATCAGGCGCCCATCTCGATCAACCTCGACCTGACCACGGCCTGCAACTACCGCTGCGACCACTGCATCGACTGGGACATCCTCAACACCAAGCACCGCCACGATGACGCGGTGCTTCGCAGCTCGATCCGGACCATGGCCGAACGCGGTCTGCGCTCGGTGATCCTGATCGGGGGTGGCGAGCCGACCCTGTATCCCGGCTTCACGGATTTCGTGCGCTTCCTGAAGGAGCTCCGCCTCGACGTCGCCGTGGTCACGAACGGCAGCCGGGGCGACAAGCTCCTCGAGATCGCCGACGTCCTGGAGGAGCGCGACTGGGTGCGCCTCTCGCTCGACTCGGGGAGCAATGCGCTGTTCCGCGCCATGCACAAGCCCGTGCAGAAGTCCATCGAGCTCGACGAGATCTGCTCCTGGATTCCGCGGATCAAGGACCGCAACCCGCGCTTCCGCGTCGGCTTCTCCTACATCATCGTGTGGAAGGGGGCGTCGCGGCAGGAGGTCGCGATCCACGAGAACATCCAGGAGATCGTGATGGCGACGCGCCGCGCGAAGCAGGCGCGCTTCGACTACATCGCGCTCAAGCCCGTGCTCGAGCGCGCGGCCGACGGCGCCGAGGTGATGGACCCGGACGCCGCGGTCGAGCACGAGCGGGCGATCGCGCGCGTGCGCGCCGAGGTCGAGAAGGCGCAGGCGCTCGCCTCCGACGACTTCGACGTCTACGTCAGCACCAACCTGCGGGCGCTCGAGGACGGGAGCTGGCGGCAGTACGGAAAGCAGCCGCGCACGTGTCACATGCAGGCGCTGCGCCAGGTGCTGACGCCGATCGGGCTCTTCAACTGCCCGGCCCACCGCGGGGTGGAGAAGGCGCGCATCGCCGGCAAGGACGCGTACGCCGATGCGGACGCCGCCGGGGCGACGGCCGGGAAGCTCAAGGTGCTGATGGACGATTTCGACGCGAGTCACGAGTGCCGTGAAGTCACCTGCCTCTACAACGGCGTGAACTGGTGGCTCGAGAAGATGATCGAGGACCCGCGCGGAGACGCCGCGCTCGAACGGTCCGACGAACGCCTCGATCTGTTCCTCTGATGACGCCGCGCCGCATCTTCGTGCGCTCGCCGAACTGGGTGGGCGACGCGGTGATGGCGACGCCCGCGCTGCGGGCGCTGCGCGCCGCCCACCCCGACGCGGAGATCGTCCTCGAGGCGCGGCCCCTGCTGGCCGACCTGTGGTCCGGGCTGCCGACCTTCGACGCGTTCCTGCCCGACGCGCGCGGCTCGACCCTGACGCGCGCCCGCGCGCTGCGCGCCCGGGGCTTCGACTGGGCGGTCCTGCTGCCCGATTCGGTGCGCGTGGCCCTGGCTCCGTTCCTGGCGCGAATTCCCCGGCGCGTCGGCTACGCCCGCGACCTCGCGCGCCGGGCGCTGCTCACCGACGCGCTCGACCCTCCGCGCGAAGGCGGGCGCCGGCTTCCGATCTCGATGATCGAGCGCTACCTCGCGATCACCCGGCACCTGGGCTGCGAGGATCGCGGCACCGAGCTCGACCTCCGCGTGGAACCCGAGCTCGTCGATCGGGTGGAGTCGCGGCTCGGCGCCTGTGGCGTCGGTCGCGAGGACGCGATCCTCGTCGTTACGCCGGGCGCGCGTTTCGGGTCGAGCAAGCTCTGGCCACCCGACCACTTCGCCAGCGCCTGCGACGGCATCGCGCAACGCCTGGGCCTGCTGCCGGTGTTCGCGCCGGCGCCCGACGAGATCCCGATCGCCGAGACGATTGCGCAGCGGATGAAGGAGCGCTCGCTCGTGCTGAAGGACCCGCCCGCGACGATCGCCGAGCTGAAGGCGCTCATCGCCCGCTGCGCCCTCGCGCTCACCAACGACGCGGGGCCGCGTCACATCGCCGTGGCGCTGTCGCGCCCCGTGGTGGTGGTGATGGGTCCGACCGACCCGCGTCACACGGCCCACCACCTCGAGCGCCAGCGCGTACTGCGCGAGGACGTGGAGTGCAGTCCGTGTCACCTGAAGACGTGCCCGATCGATCATCGCTGCATGACGCGCCTGCGCCCCGAGCGCGCCGTCCGGGCCGCGCTGGAGCTGCTCGCGTGAGCGGCCGCATCGTCGAGCGCTACCGGGACCTGGCGCCGCTGCTCGACGCGGAGCGACGGGGCGGGCGCACCATCGCGCTCACGAACGGCTGCTTCGACGTGCTCCACGTGGGCCACGTGCGGCTCTTGCGCGGAGCGCGCGACAAGGGCGACGTCCTCGTGGTGGCGCTCAACAGCGATGCGTCCGCGCGCGGCAACAAGGGCGAGGGACGGCCCCACGTGCCGCTCGCCGAGCGGATGGAGATCGTGGCGGCGATCGCCGGGGTCGATTTCGTCACGAGCTTCGACGAGCCCACGGCGGCGGCGATGCTCGAGACGCTGCGCCCGGATGTCCATGTGAAGGGAACCGACTGGACGCCGGAGACCGTTCCGGAACGAGACGTGGTGCAGGCCTACGGTGGACGCGTCGAGATCGCCGGCGATCCCAAGCGCCACTCCAGCAGCGAGCTGATCGAGCGGCTGCGCGCACCCGGCGGATCCTGACGCGGCTTCGGGCCGGGGGGGTCGGTGCGCCCGCGGAGCCGCGCCGACGCGGTGATAGAATCGGGTTCAGCCGCGGCGGTCCGAGACGTCTGCCGCTGCACAGAGGAGGGAGACCGATGTTGCGAACGATCCGGATCGGAATTTCGAGCGCGCTGCTCGCGATCGCGAGC
>CP070734.1:1902724-1915666 GCA_020347605.1 Deltaproteobacteria bacterium
AGACCCCTGCTCGCGGCACTCTCGAACCGCATCATCAACGAGGTCAAGGGCGTGAACCGGGTCGTCTACGACATCTCGTCGAAGCCGCCCGCGACGATCGAGTGGGAGTAGCGCGGGTGGGCGCACACTTCACGCACCTCCATCTGCACACCACCTATTCCCTGCTCGACGGCGCCATCCAGCACGCCGCGCTCTTCGAGCAGCTCAAGACCCTCGGCATGTCGGCTGCGGCGATGACCGACCACGGAAACATGTTCGGCGCGGTGGAGTTCTACGAGAAGGCCCGCGCCGCCGGCATCCAGCCGATTCTCGGCTGCGAGGTGTACGTCGCGGCGCACTCGCGCTTCGAACGCGAGAAGCGCGAGCGCGACGCCGACGGCCAGGACGCCATCAGCCACCTGCTGCTGCTGGCCATGGACGCCACGGGCTACAAGAACCTCATCTACCTCGTCTCGAAGGCGTATCTGGAGGGCTTCTACTACAAGCCTCGGATCGATCTCGACCTGCTGCGGGAGCGCAGCGCGGGTCTGATCGCCACCTCGGGCTGCCTGTCCTCGATGGTGAGCCGCGCCATCGTGGGCGGCGAGATGAATCGGGCCTGGGGCCTGGTGGAGGAGTTCTCGCGCATCTTTCCGGACCGCTACTACCTGGAGCTGCAGCGCCACGGCATCTCGAATCAGGACGTCGTGAACGCCGAGCTGGTCAAGATCTCCTCGGACCTGGGACTCCCGCTGGTCGCCACCAACGACGCCCACTACCTGCACCACGACGATGCGGAGCCCCACGAGATGCTGCTCTGCATCGGCACCGGCGCCTCGCTGGCCGATCCGCACCGCTTCCGCTTCGACGGACGCGGCTTCTACGTGAAGAGCGCGCAGGAGATGGCCGAGCTGTTCCACGACCACCCCTCGGCGGTCCGGAACAGCATGGAGATCGCGGAGCGCTGCCGCCTCGAGCTCGAGATGGGCGACTACCACCTGCCCGAGTTCCAGGTCCCCGCCGGCACCACCCGCGAGGCGGTGCTGGAGATGCAGTCGTTCGAGGGGCTCCGGCGCCGGCTCGGCCTCGACCCCGGCGAGCCCTTCGGCCCCGCGCACAAACCCTACGTCGAGCGCATGGAGCACGAGCTGGGCGTGATCCGGAAGATGGGCTTTCCGGGCTACTTCCTGATCGTCTCCGACTTCATCGACTACGCGCGGCGCTCGGGCATCCCGGTCGGGCCCGGCCGCGGCTCCTCGGCGGGCAGCCTGGTGGCGTACAGCCTGGGGATCACGGGGGTGGATCCCATCGAGTACGACATCATCTTCGAGCGCTTCCTGAATCCCGAGCGCATCTCGATGCCCGACATCGACGTGGACTTCTGCATGCGCGGCCGCGACCAGGTGATCCGCTACGTGCAGGAGAAGTACGACGGAGAGGGCGACGACGAGAAGCGCGTCGCGCAGATCATCACGTTCGGGACGCTTCAGGCGCGAGCCGCGATTCGCGACTGCGGGCGGGTGATGGGAATGCCGTACGGGGACGTGGATCGCATCGCCAAGCTGATCCCGGATACGCTGGGCATCAGCCTCCGCGACGCGCTCGAGCAGTCCGCCGAGCTCCGCGCGCGGGTCGAGGCGGACGGCCAGGTGCGCCAGCTCGTCGAGACGGCCATGCGCCTGGAGGGGCTGACGCGGCACGCCTCGACCCACGCGGCCGGCGTGGTGATCGGCGATCGCCCGCTCATCGATCTCGTCCCCCTGTACCGCGATCCGCGCTCGGGCGACGTGATGACGCAGTTCGACTGGCGCGTCGTCGAGCGGATCGGATTGATCAAGTTCGACTTCCTGGGGCTCAAGACGCTGACGCTGATCGCGGACGCCGAACGGCGCATCCGCGAGCGCGGCGACCCGGGCTTTTCGATCGACGCGATCCCGCTCGAGGACGCCGCGACGCGCGAGCTCCTGATGCGCGGGGACACGGAGGGCGTCTTCCAGCTGGAGAGCTCGGGCATCACCGAGCTGGTGGTGAAGCTCAAGCCGCAGAATTTCAAGGACGTGATTCCGCTGATCGCGCTCTACCGACCGGGGCCGCTCGGCTCGGGCATGGTCGACGACTACATAAGCCGCAAGCACGGCCTCACCAAGGTCGAGTACCTGCTGCCCGAGCTCGAGGAGCTCACGGCCGAGACCCTGGGCGTGATCGTGTACCAGGATCAGGTCCTGCAGATCGCGAATCGCCTGGCCGGCTACAGCCTGGGCGAGGCGGACCTGTTGCGGCGCGCGATGGGAAAGAAGAACTCGGCCGAGATGGAGAAGCAGCGGGAGCGCTTCCTGTCGGGCTGCCGCGCGAACGGCATCGACGAGCCGAAGGCGCGGGAGGTGTTCCGGCTCATGGCCGAGTTCGCCGGCTACGGCTTCCCCAAGGCGCACTCCGCGGCCTACGCGCTCATCACCTACCAGACGGCGTACCTGAAGGCGAACCATCCGCGCGAATTCCTGGCGTCGTTGCTCAGCATCGAGGCGGGCAACCACGACAAGCTCGCGCGTCACATCGCGCACACGCGGGAGCGGGGGATCGACGTCCTCGCGCCCGACGTGAACGAATCCGAACGCGAGTTCACCGTCGTCGACGAGGGCATCCGGTTCGGTCTGGCGGGGGTGAAGAACGTGGGCGAAGGCGCCATCGATTCGATTCTCGCGGCGCGCGAGGCGGGCGGTCGCTTCGACAGCCTGTTCGACTTCACGGCTCGCATCGACGGCCGCCGGGTGAACCGGCGGGTCGCCGAGAGCCTCGTCAAGTGCGGGGCGTTCGACTCGCTGCACCCCAGCCGCGCCGCCGTCTGGGCCAGCCTCGACGCCGCCCTCGAGCGCGGAGCCGCCGCCCAACGCGATCGCGAGATCGGACAGGCCAGCCTGTTCGGCGGCCCCGGCGCGGCCGTCGAGGCGCCCCTGGCGCTGGCGGAGGCGCCGGAGTGGGCCGACCGCGAGCGGCTCGCGAACGAGCGGGAGGTGCTCGGCTTCTACGTGACCGGGCATCCGCTGGATGCCTGGGCCTCGACGCTGCGCCGCTTCTGCGACGTGCGCGCCGGAAGCGTCGAAGCGAGCCAGGACGGGCTCGAGGTCCGCGCGGGAGGCGTGCTCTCCGCCCTGCGCGAGACCCGCACGCGACGCGGCGACCTCATGGCGTTCGGCTCGCTCGAGGACCTGGAGGGAAGCTTCGACCTCGTGATCTTCGCCCAGACCTACGGGCAGTACGGGGCGCTGCTCAAGCGGGCCGCGGCCGGAGACGGCGCGGAGCCGCTACCGCTCCTGATCAGCGGCACCCTCGAGGCGGGCGACACGGCGAAGATCCTGGTGCGCGAGGTCCTCGAGCTGGCGCGCGCCGAGGAGAAGCTCGCCTCGCACCTGCGCCTGCGCGTGGTGGAGGCCGATCTGTCGCGCGACCGCCTGGACGCGTTGCGCGGGGTGCTGAGCAGTCACCGCGGCGACTGCGCCGTGTACGTGCACGTCACCCTGCCCGGCGAGAGCGAGACCGTGATCGCGGTCGCCGAGCCGCGCGGGGTCCGCGCCAGCGACGAGCTCTTGCACGAGATCTCGACGCTGTTCGGACGTCCCGTCGCGGAGTTCTCGGCGTGAGTGTGCGCAGGGGCCTGTGCGCTGCCGTCGGCGTCGTGCTGCTGGGCGTCGCCGCGGCGTCCGCCCAGGAGATCCGGCGCATCGAGACGCTCGGCGTCGTGCCGGGCGATCCGGGCGCGCTCGCGGACCGCGCCCCGCGCGACGCGGCGCTCGACGACGCCGTGACGCGCGCCGTGCTGCGCGTGGGGCTCGAGGAGCTGGCGCGTCTGCGCGCGGCGGGGGGCAGCGGCGCCCCGCCGTCTCCGCGCGGCGGCGACGGGGGCTCGGAGGAGGACGCGGCGCGCGTGCTGGCGGCGCTCGGCGATCGGCCGCTCGAGTACGCCGTGCGCTTCCGGATCCTGGAGGACCGGGGCCGTCGCAGCCGGCTGCTGCTCGCGGACCCCGGCGTCGAGACGGAGTACGTCGTGCTCGTGGAGGTCCAGGTCGACGTCGAGCGGGTGCGCGCGAGGCTCTCGAGCGCGGGCCTGGTGGGCGGCGAGGCCGGCTCCGAGCCGATTCCGCCGCGCGTGGTGCGACTGGAGATCGAGAGCCTGCCGTCCTGGCGCGCCTACGCGGCGCTGCGCGCGGCCCTGCTCGAGCACGCCGGGGCGACGGCCGTCCGCCCGGTCGAATTCGAGCGCGGACACGCGGTGGTGGATCTGGACTCCACCCGCTCGCCGCGGCAGATCTACGAGGCGCTGCGCCGCGCCCTGCCGCCCGAGCTGCGCATCGTGCCCGTCGATGCGGGACGGCGCCGGCTCACCCTTAGGGTCGTCGAGAGCGCTCCGCTCGGCGATTCGCCCCCTGAGGCGGCTCCAGCGTCGTCCCGGCGCCGCGACGATTGACACGCCTGTCCGAAAACGGTATTGGAACCGGGGCGTTAGAAGTCCCTTCAGGCACGTAGCTCAGTGGGAGAGCACCACCTTGACACGGTGGGGGTCGGCGGTTCAATCCCGCCCGTGCCTACCAGCGCGCCCGGGGGTTCGATCGTCGTGGCAACGGCAATGAGGAATTCGGAATCTCGCGTGAGCGAACCCGTCCGACGCCCCTGTTCATGAGTGGGATCCAGGTTCGCCTGCCCGACGGCCGGACGCTCGAGGTGTCGCCGGGATCCACGACGCTCGACGTCGCGCAGCAGATCGGACCGGGTCTGGCGCGCGCCGCGCTTGCGGGCCGCCTGGACGGCCGACTGGTCGACCTGCGCGCGCCGATCGAGCGCGACGCGGCGCTCGAGATCGTGACCGCCAAGGACCCGGCCGCCGGCGAGGTGATCCGCCACTCGGCCGAGCACGTCATGGCGGACGCGGTGAAGGCGCTGTTCCCGACCGCCCAGATCGACGTGGGCCGGAGCGATCACTCGGAGAAGTTCCAATACGACTTCCTGGTGGAGGCGCCGTTCACGCCGGACGATCTCGAGCGGATCGAGGCCGAGATGAAGCGGATCATCGGCGAGAGCCGGTCCTTCGAGCGCGAGGTCGTGAGCCGGGACGAAGCCCGTCGGCTGTTCGCGGAGCTGGGCGAGGAGCTCAAGGTGTCGCGCCTCGGCGACATCGCGGAGGACGAGCCCATCACGCTGTTCCGCCACGGCGACTTCGTCGACCTGTGTCGCGGTCCGCACGTGCAGCACACGGGTCAGATCGGGGCCTTCAAGCTGCTCGAGGTGGCGGGCGCCTATTGGCGCGGCGACGAGAAGAACCCGATGCTGCAGCGCATCTACGGCACGGCCTTCGCGTCGAGCCGCGAGCTGCGGGACCACCTGGAGCGCATCGAGGAGGCCAAGCGGCGCGACCACCGGCGCCTGGGCGCGCAGCTCGACCTCTTCCACATCGACGCGATCGCGCCGGGCTCGCCGTTCTACCACCCGAAGGGCGCGGTCCTCTACAACGGGCTGGTGGACTACATCCGCTCGCTGTACCCCAAGTACGGGTTCACCGAGGTGATCGCGCCGCAGCTTTTGCGCGCCGAGCTGTTCAAGACGTCCGGTCACTACGAGCTGTTCCGCGACGACATGTTCTTCATGGAGGGCGACGAGGGCGAGGAGCTCGGGCTCAAGGCGATGAACTGCCCCGCGCACTGCCACCTGTTCGGGATCACGAAGCGTTCCTACCGCGACCTGCCGATCCGGTTCGCCGAGTTCTCGCGCCTGCACCGCAACGAGCGCAGCGGCACGCTCACGGGGCTCGCGCGCGTTCGCGCCTTCGCGCAGGACGACGGGCACGTCTACTGCGAGCCCGACCAGGTCCCGGAGGAGCTCGAGCGCTTCTTCGACATGACCGCGGAGGTCTACCGCGACCTGGGGCTCTCGATCAGCGAGGTCTACGTCTCGACGCGGCCCGAGAAGTTTCTCGGCACGCCCGAGGATTGGACGCGCGCCGAGAACGCGCTCGTCGCCGCGGTCGAGAAGGCCGGCTTCGAGTGCGGCATCAAGGCGGGCGAGGCGGTCTTCTACGCGCCCAAGGTCGAGGTCGATTTTCGCGACGTGCTCGGTCGCCCCTGGACGCTGGCGACGATCCAGGTCGACATGGCGATGCCGGGGCGCTTCGGGCTCCGCTACGTGGGCCGGGACGGTCAGGAGCACCAGCCGGCGATGCTCCACCGCGCGGTGCTGGGCTCGCTCGAGCGCTTCCTGGCGGTCTACATCGAGCATACGGGCGGGGAGTTTCCGCTCTGGCTCGCGCCGGTGCAGGTGCTGGTGCTACCGATTGCGGAGCGCCACAACGAATACGGCGGCCGGGTGGCGGAGGCGCTGCGCGCGGCGGGGCTGCGCGCCGAGCTGGACGACCGCAACGAGAAGCTGGGCTTCAAGATCCGCGAGGCCGAGGTCCAGAAGATCCCGGTCATGCTGGTCGTCGGAGACCAGGAGCAGCGCGACGGAACGGTGAGCCCGCGGCGACGGCGCGGGAAGGGTGGTTCGAACGAAACGCAGACACTCGACGGGTGCATCGCCGAGCTGGCCGAATCGGTCCGGCTGCGGCAGACATGACCGGTTGAGCACGGAGGGGTCGCGATCGCAGACCTAAGACGCGAAGGCAGGCGAGGGGATACCACGCGGATCAACGAGCGCATCCGGGTTCCGGAGATCATGGTGATCGCCGCCGACGGCGAGCAGCTCGGTCTGATGAGCCCGGAACAGGCACTCGAGAGGGCTCGTGATCAGGGCCTCGACCTGGTCGAGGTGGCACCGAACGCGCGTCCGCCGGTCTGCCGGATCATGGACTACGGGCGGTACAAGTACGAGCAGAAGAAGAAATCCGGAAAGAGCCGCGGGCACTCCACCTCGCTCAAGGAGGTGAAGTTGCGGCCCGGCACCGACCGCCACGACCTGGAGTTCAAGCTGCGCAATGCGCGCCGCTTCCTGATGGACGGGGACAAGGTCAAGGTGACGGTGATGTTCCGCGGGCGCGAAATCGTGCACCGCTCGCTCGGTCACGAGCAGCTCGATCGGGTGAAGGAGCTGCTCGGCAATCTCGCCTCGGTGGAGAATCCGCCGCGGATGGAGGGACGCTTTCTATCGATGATCCTGGTGCCGAACCGCGAGGCGGTGGCGGAGGCCCGCCGCCACCTGGAGCAGGCGAAGGCACGGGACGAGGAGCCGGCGGCGACGCCGGCGTCGGAGTGACGCCATGCCGAAGATGAAGACGCACCGCGGAGCGGCCAAGCGCTTTCGCAAGACCGGCTCGGGAAAGCTGATGCGCCACCGGGCCAACTCGAATCACATGTTCACCGGAAAGTCCACCAAGCAGAAGCGCCCGGTCCGCAAGGACGTGGCGGTCTCGAACGTGGACTCCCGGCGACTCAAGCAGCTCTTGCCGAGCCTCTGAGCTGGGACGGAGGGGTCTATGCCTCGGGTAAAGCGCGGAACCGTCGCGCACAAGCGGAAGAAGCGCATCCTGCGCAGCGCGAAGGGCTACTACGGGGGGCGCAGCCGGCTGATCAAGACCGCGCGCGAGGCCGTGCATCGCGGCTGGCAGTATGCCTACCGCGATCGGCGTCAGCGCAAGCGCGCCTTCCACCGGTTGTGGATCGTCCGGATCAACGCGGCCGCCCGCGAGCGCGGGCTCTCGTACAGCCGCTTCATGCACGGGCTCAAGAGCGCGGGCGTGGAGATCGACCGGAAGGTGCTCGCCGAGCTGGCGGTCTCGGATCCCGGGGCCTTCACGGAGCTGGCGGAGCTGGCGAAATCGCAGGCCGCCTGAGCCGGGCCGGATGACTTCGCGGACCTCGCAGGAGCTCGCGGAGCTCGAGCGCGAAGCCGTCGAGGCGATCGAAGCCGCCGACAGCCTGCCGCGCCTGCTCGAGGCACGCTCGCAGGTCCTGGGCCGCAAGGGCACCATCACGGAGTCCCTGCGCGGGATCGGGGCGGCCGACCCGGCCGACCGCGCGCGGCTCGGACGCGAGCTGAACCTCGCCAAACAGCGCATCGAGGCGCGCTTCGCCGATCGCCGCGCCGCGCTCGAGGCGGGCGCCCGCGAGCGCGAGCTGCGCGAGCACCGCCTCGACGTGACGCTGCCCGGCACGGGGCTTCGATCCGGACATCTGCACCCGGTCACGCAGCTCGAGCGCGAGATGGTGGCGTTCTTCACCGGACTCGGGTTCTCCATCGAGGACGGACCGCAGGTGGAGACCGACTACAACAACTTCGAGGCGCTGAACTTCCCGCCCGACCATCCGGCCCGAGACATGCAGGACACCTTCTACGTGGAGGGCGGCAACCTGCTGCGCACGCACACCTCGCCGGTGCAGATCCGCGCCATGCAGCGGCTCGAGCCGCCGTTCCGCTTCGTGGTGACGGGCCGCGTCTACCGCCACGACTTCGGCCCGCGCAGCAGTCCGATGTTCCACCAGATCGAGGGCGTCATGGTGGACGAGCGAACCAGCTTCGGCGACTTGAAGGGCATCCTCTACGCCTTCGCGCGCCAGCTCTTCGGGGCCCGCGTCGACCTCCGCTTCCGGGCCAGCTACTTCCCCTTCACGGAGCCCTCGGCCGAGTTCGACGTCACCTGTCCGAATTGCGCCGGCGCGGGCTGCGGGACCTGCTCGCAGAGCGGCTGGATCGAGTGGGGCGGCTGCGGAATGGTCCACCCGCGGGTGCTCGAGAATTGCCAGATCGATGCGGAGCGCTACCAGGGCTTCGCGTTCGGCATGGGCATCGACCGCGCCGCGATGATTCGCTTCGGCCTGCCGAGCATCCACGTGCTCTTCGAGCCCGACGCGCGCATCCTGGAGCAGATCTGATGCGCCTCTCGCTCCAGTGGCTCGCCGAGTGGATCCCGCTCGAGATTCCGCCCGAGGCGCTGGCCGAACGCCTCACGATGGGCGGCATCGAGGTCGACGCGATCGAACGCAGCGGAGCCGACCTCTCGGCATTTCGGGTCGGACACGTGCTGGAGCGCGAGGCGCATCCAAACGCGGACCGCCTCTCGGTGTGCCGCGTCGACACGGGCGAGGGCGAGCCGGTCCGCGTCGTGTGCGGCGCCTCGAACGTGGCCGCGGGTCAGAAGGTGGCGTTCGCCGGCGACGGCACTCGGCTCCCCGACGGGACGGCCATCAAACGCTCGAAGATCCGGGGGGTCGTGTCGAACGGCATGATCTGCTCGGAGGTCGAGCTCGGCATCGGCGCCGACGCCAGCGGCATCCTCGTGCTGGACGACGCGGCGCCGGTGGGGGCGGCGCTCTCGGACGTGATCGGGAGCGGGGACGTCGCGCTCGAGCTGTCGCTCACGCCGAATCGGGGCGACTGCGCGTCGGTGCTCGGCATCGCCCGCGAGGTGCGCGCGCACTTCGGCGGCGCACTGTGCGTGCCGGAGACGGCGCCGCGCGAGGGTGCGCGGGCCGCCAAGGACGACGTGCGGATCGAGATCGAGGAGCCCGCGGACTGCCACCGCTACGCGGCGCGCGTGGTGCACGGCGTCCGGGTCGGCCCGTCTCCGGACTGGCTCGCGCGACGGCTCGAGTCAATCGGCCTGCGCCCGATCAACAACGTGGTCGACGTGACCAACCTGGTGCTCTTCGAGTTCGGCCAGCCGACCCACGCCTTCGACCTCGCGACGCTGCGCGGGGCGACCGTCCGCGTTCGCGCCGCCCGCGAGGGCGAGAAGCTGCTCACCCTGGACCAGGAAGACCGCGAGCTCGACCCCGACGATCTGGTCATCGCCGACGCCGAGCGGGCGATCGCGCTGGCGGGCGTGATGGGCGGGGCGGAAACCGAGGTGCGCGCGGGGACCACCTCGGTGCTGATCGAGAGCGCGCACTTCGCGCCCGCGCGCGTGCGCCGCAGCGCTCGCCGGCACGGGCTCATGACCGAGGCGTCGTACCGCTTCGAGCGCGGCGTGGATCGCGCGGGTGTGGCGCGCGCGGCCGACCGCGTGGCGCGACTGGTCGCGGAGCTGGCCGGCGGAGAGGTGTGTGCCGGGTTGGTCGAGGCGACCGGCGCGCCGGCCGAGACGGTGGAGGAGATCCAGCTCGACGCCGAGCGGGTGAACCGGGTGCTCGGCACCGCGATCGCCGACGCGGAGATCCAGGCGCTCCTGTCGCGTCTCGACATCCAGCACCGGCGCGCCCGCGGCGGCGGCGACGCGTACCGGATTCCGACCCACCGAAACGACCTCGCGCGTCCCGAGGATCTGGTCGAGGAGGTCGGTCGGATCTACGGCTACGATCGGATTCCGACGACGCTGCCGGTGGCTCCGCTCGGTCCGGTCCACGCGCCGCCGCTGCGCGCAGTCGCCGAGCAGACCCGCGATGCGTTTCGCGCGGCCGGCCTCCTGGAGTGTATGATGCTGCCGTTCCTGCGATCCGACGACCTGGATCGCCTGGGCATCGGGGGTGAGGACCCGCGTCGGCGCACCGTCGCGATCGCGAACCCCGTGCTGGAGGACGAGGCGCGCATGGAGAGCACGCTCGTGCCCGGACTGCTGCGCGCGGTACACCGGAACCAGACGCGGCAGATCGACGCGGTGCAGCTGTTCAACCTGAGCCGCGTCTTCTTCGCGCGCGGCGGGTCCACGCTTCCCGAGGAGCGCGTCGCGGTGTCTGCGGTGATCACGCGCGGCGAGCGCGTCGCCTGGTACGAGGCGCAGGACGATCGCCCCGCGCCGTTCTTCCAGGCCAAGGGCGTCGTCGAGCGCGTCCTGCGCGACCTGTCGCGCCCCGCGGAGTTCGCCCCCGAGTGGGCGGAGCCCTATCACCACCCGGGCGCCTCGAGCGCGGTGCGGGTCGAGGGCGCCCGCGTGGGCTCGGTCGGGGAGCTGCATCCGGACGTGGCGGCCCGTTTCGACCTGGAGGTTCCGTGTGCGCTCCTGGAGCTGGACCTCTCGGCGCTGGCGGCGCAGGGCGCGCCCCGCACGGCCTACGCCGAGGTCTCGCGCCAGCCGCAATCCAGCCGTGACCTCGCCGTCCTGCTGGACCGGGAAACGCCGGCCGGCGACGTGCTGGCGGCGATCCAGCAGACCGGCGGCACGCAGCTCGTGCGCACGGACCTGTTCGACTGCTACGAGGGCACGGGCGTGCCCTCCGGAAAGAAGAGCCTCGCCTTCCGGCTGGTCTTCCAGCGGCACGACCGAACCCTGGTCGAGGCCGAGGTGAACCGGCTGGTCGACCGCGTGGTGAAGATGCTGGGCCATCGCTTCGATGGGGAGCTCCGGAACGCTCCGAGGAGGGAGGAATGAGCATGACCAAGGCCGACATCGTCGAGACGATCTACGAACGGGTCGGCTTCTCGAAGAAGGAATCCGCGGAGCTGGTGGAGACGGTGTTCGAGATCATCAAGGAGACGTTGGCGGACGGGGAGAAGGTGAAGATCTCGGGCTTCGGGAACTTCGTCGTGCGCGAGAAGAACGCGCGCAAGGGCCGGAATCCCCAGACCGGTCAGGAGATCCGGCTGGACGCGCGGCGCGTCCTCACGTTCAAGCCGAGCCTGGTCTTGAAGAACATCCTCAATGACGGATTCGTGGCGACCGAGTCGCCCGGTCCGATCCAGCAGACGCCGAGCGAGGACTGAACCGTCCACGGGGGGGTGAATGGAACGTCGCAGCCGAGCCGCGGGGGATCCGGACAAGCCCGAGGAGGGCAAGCGCTACTACCGGATCGGTGAGGTGAGCAAGATCACCGGCGTGAAGCCGTACGTCCTGCGCTACTGGGAGACCGAGTTCCGCTGGATGGCGCCGGCCAAGTCGCGATCCAAGCAGCGCATGTATCGACAGCGCGACATCGAGACCATCCATCTGATCAAGAAGCTCCTCTACGAGCAGCGCTTCACGATTGCGGGCGCCCGACAGCGGCTGCGCGAGATGGGCGTCGGGCGCGCGGCCGAGGCGCCGGGAGTCGACATCGAGTCGCACCCGCGGGCCCACCTGCGCCGCATCAAGGCGGAGCTGCAGGCGCTCCGCGCGATGCTCTGATCCGTCAGGCCAGCGCGGCCGCCAGGAACAAGAGCAGGCCCTCGATCTGGATCCAGAGCAGCACGTAGGCGGCGCCGAAGGTGCCCACCGCGCGCAGCGTGGTGAAGTCGAGCGCCTGTCGCACCGCCACGATGCCGGCCGCGAGCACCCACAGGTCTGCCGCAAACACGATCACGACGCCGAGCACGATGCCACCGACGGCGGGCAGCTCGACGACGGGCAGGAATGCCAGCCCGCGGAGCAGGCCCGGCGTGTAGGCGAACCCGACCGTGCGCACCACCTCGGCGTAGTCGGTCTCGGTGTCGGGGCCTCGGAAGAACGTCGCGCCGACCATGTACGCGAAGACCGAGCCGCCGAGCCACACGACGAACGGCTCGACGAACTCGGCCGCCACGCGCGGCGCGGTGCGGCCCGCGAGCCACGCGCCCAGGGCGCCCGCCGCGCTGGCCAGCAGCACGACCACCACGGCCTGTCGGATCGAGCGCCGATCGGCTTCGACCTCTTCGTAGAGGGAGGAATCGAGGCGGGCGGCGCGCAGCATGCGTGCCGGCAGGGCGCGGCTCACGGCGAACCGTTCGCGCGGAACAGGCGGTCGAAGAGACGGCCGATCTGTCCGCGGACCCCGACCTCGTCGCGGGCCGCGCCGAAGCCGCGCAGGACCGCCTCGGTCGAGTCGCAGGTCGTCGTGTTCCCGTCGGCGTCGAGGCAGGCGAGGCCCACCGGAGGCGCGTGCATGCGGATGTCGACCGCCGCGGTGCGCACCGCCGCCTGGAAGCGCGGGTCCTCCGCGCTGGCCTCGAACGCATTCGCGAGCAGCTCGTTCCAGCGCTGCAGACGCGCGGCCGTGGCGGGATCGAGCTGATCGGAGGACGCGGCGCGCTGCGCCAGGAGCAGGTAGCCGTAGGCGAGCGACGACAGCGCCTCGTAGGGCCGCGCGGCACCGACGC
>CP070734.1:1915766-1921412 GCA_020347605.1 Deltaproteobacteria bacterium
GGACACGCCCGCCCCAAGCGCGCCATGGTCGTCTCTTCGTCCGCCTACTGGGGAGAGCCGACCGACCCGGGCGAGGGCGTCTACTTCGGCCACGTGTTCCTGATCAACCTGTTCCAGCTCCGCTTCTACCTCGCCCATGTGGGGCTCGACGTCGTCCGCGTGGACACGACCCGCTACTCCTGGAAGTCCCTGCTGCTGGCGCCGTTGCTCTGGCCGCCCGTGAGCCTCTCTACCCGCAGGATGGTACGCCGCAAGGTCTCGCGCGTGCCGCCCGACCTTCAACGCATGCTCATCCGCGAGGTGCTGGGCGGGCCCGTTCTCTTCGGCCGCAAGCTCATCGTCGCGGCGCGCAAGCCCGGCGCGCGCGCTTGAGATCGCGGCACGGCCCGGCGCCAGCCCCGGACGTATACGCCAGCCGCGGGAGATTCGTGCGCTCGGCTCGACGATGCCCGCCGAGAGGAATGCCGGCGGGTCGGGTGTCCCGCTCTGCGCCCGGTATGAGGCCTGAATGGATTGCGGACACCGGCGTTGCGCCGGCTCCGGGTCCATCGGGTCCGCGAGCTCGGCGGGCGGGTCGCGGAGGCGACCGAGGCCGCCGGATCGGCCCGCCCGACCGCCGACCCTCCGAGCCGAGCTCCGATTCCCTGCCGCCGCTAGAACTCGTCGAGCAGGAAGGGCGCCGGGCCGGCGAAGATCGCGTCGAGGGCGGCGAGCTCTGCGGCAGCGCCGTCGATCCGGCCGACCGCCGTCAGCGCATGCGTCGATGTGAATCCCGTGTAGAGCGTGGCGAGCGCGCCGACGCCGAGGCGCACCGTTCCGCGTCCGCCCTTCGCGAGGTGTCCGCGTCCGTCTGCGACCTCCAGCACGAAGCGACCGGCGTTCCAGGAGCAGACCTCGTCCGCGATCTCGAGCTCGACGCGCGCCGTCAGCCCGGGCGGAAAGCCGCGCTCGTGGATCGCGCCGGCGACATCGACCACCCGCAGCATCCAGTGGATCTGCCCGGCCGGCTCCCGCTGGGGGTCGGGAAGCAGGAGCAGGAGCGGTTGCTGCTGCGCGCCCGGAAACCGCACGTACTCCGACTGCGTGGCGGAGGTTCCGACGAGACGCCAGAGCGCCCGCGTCGCCGCCTCGTTCTCCGCGATCGCGTCCCGCACGTCGATCCAGTAGCCGAATCCGTCGCTCCGGTTCTTCTGGTGGTAGTAGACGTAGCCGTCGACGTCCCCGTTCTCGTCGAGCGACGCGAAGGCGTAGACGTCCGCCTCCCAGTTCGGACGCCACGACCACAGGTTGTCGGAGCGATCGAGCAGGCCGTTCACGCCGCGCGCGTAGCGCGCGTAGCACTGCTTGAGCCGCGGCAGGTCCTCGGCGCCCACGCGCCGCACCCGCTTCTCGGGCGCCGGCGGCAGGCGCAGCAGCGCGGCCGTCGGCATGCGCCAGAACGCGTAGAGCCCGCCGACCTCCCAGCCGAGCTTCCGGTAGAGCTGCGTCGATGCCGGGAACAGCGCCGAGATCACCTCGCCCCGTTCACGCATCGCGGCGAGCGCGTCGAGCAGCGCGCGCGTCGCGAGACCCTTGCCGCGCTGGTCGGGCGCCGTCGCCACGCTCGCCACGCCGCCCATCGGAACCGAGCGACCGCCGAAGAACTGCCCGAAGGCGTGGACCTGCGTCAGCGCGACGAGTCGGCCGTCCGCGAACACGCCGTGGAAGCGCTCCGGTTCGGCGTGGGCGAGCCAGCGTTCGCGGACCTCCTTCGGCTGGTTGAACGCCTCGCGGTCGAGCTCGAAGGCTTCGCCGAGATCGCTCGCTTCGAGAACGCGGACTACGGTGCGCATCATTCCCCGGGATCGGCGCACGGCTCAGCCCACGAGCTTCTCGAGGATCCGGCCGAGCTCGCGCGGGTCGTCTTCCATCACGCCGACGCCATGCAGCGTGACGCCGGCGGCCTGCTGCCGTTCGAGTCGCTCGATGCACGCCTCGGTGCCGCCCACGAAGCCGAAGTGGTCGAGCATGTCGGGCGGCAGCGCGGCGACGCCGGCCGCGGCGCCGCCCTGGTTCCACGCCTCCTTCACGGTCGCAGCCGCATCGCCGAAGCCGTGTCGCGTGAGCTGGCGGAGGTAGAAGTCGCCCATCCGCGCGCAGTAGAACGCGAGCGTGCCGGCTGCGCGCTGACGCGCCGCTTCCACCTTCTGCGGCGCGTTGGCGACGGTGACGCCGCCGGGCGCACGCACGGTGAAGGCGTCGGCGTCGCGGCCGGCCGAGCGCACCCAATCCCTCACCTGCGCGACCTCGCGCTCGAGGTGCGCGATCGGAATCATGGTGGGCAGCCAGCCGTCCGCGATCTCCGCCGTCATCCGGACGCTCCTGGGATTGAGCGTCGCCAGGTAGATCGGGACCTCCTTGCGCACCGGCTCGAAGCGCAGTGTGAAGCCGCGCTCCAGCTTGAAGAGCTCGCCTTCGTAGAAGACGCGCTCGTGCCGGAAGAAGGCGCGCAAGAGCTCCACGGTCTCGCGCATGCGGCGGAAGGCCGGCTGGAACGGAACGCCGTGGAAGTGCTCGATCACGCGCGGACCGCTGTTGCCGAGGCCGATGATGGCGCGTCCGTTCGAGAGCTCGTCGAGCGTGGCGAAGTGCTGCGCCAGGGCGGCCGGCGTTCGCGAGTAGATGTTCACGATCCCGGTACCGAGCTTCACGCGCTCGGTGCGCTCGGCGAGCTGGGTGAGCAGCGAGAACGCGTCGCGACCCCAGGCCTCCGCCACCCACAGCGAGTCGACGCCACTCCCATCCGCCGTCCGCGCGCGCTCGAAGACCGCGTCGCGGTCCAGGGTTCCCTGCCAGTCGAAGCTCATCGCGATGCGTCGCGCCATGTCGGCTCCCGTCGCGCCGGTCCGGCCGGGCCGGCGGCGCCAGTCTACCGGCGACCGGTCGCCGGGTACAGCGCGCGGTCCGCGTCGGCGCCGGAAAACGCGCGGCGTCGCGGTAGAATGCGGGCATGGGCTTCGTCGCCTTTCCCGACGGCTTCGAGTGGGGCGCCGCCACCGCGGCGTACCAGATCGAGGGCGCGGCGTTCGAGGACGGACGCGGGCTCTCGATCTGGGACACCTTCTCGCACCAGCCCGGCACGGTCCAGAACGGCGACACCGGCGACGTCGCCTGCGACCACTACCACCGCTACCGCGACGACGTGGCGCTCATGGCGGAGCTCGGACTGACGACCTACCGCTTCTCGATCGCCTGGCCCCGCGTGATTCCCTTCGGCCGCGGCGAGGCGAACGCGCAGGGCCTGGCCTTCTACGACCGGCTGGTCGACGCGCTGCTCGCGCACGGCATTGCGCCGTGCGCGACGCTCTACCACTGGGACCTGCCGCAGGCGCTCCAGGACCTGGGCGGCTGGGCCAACCGGGAGACCGCGCAGCGCTTTGCCGAGTATGCGGCGCTGATGTTCGAACGCCTGGGCGACCGCGTAACGCGCTGGATCACGCACAACGAGCCGATCGTGACTTCGATGCTGGGGCACCGGCTGGGCGTGCTGGCGCCGGGCATCCGCGACCTCGCGGTCACCGCCCGCGTGGTGCACCACCTGCACCTGTCGCACGGGCTCGCGGTGCACGCCTTCCGCGCCAGCGGCCGTGCGGGCGAGATCGGCATCACCAATGCCAACACGAGCTACGAGCCGGCCGACGATTCGGAGGACAGCGCGCGCGCCGTGGAGCTGGCGCGCGACTTCAACACCCGGCTCTTCCACGACCCGGTCTACGGACGCGGCTATCCCGCGTCCGTGGTGCGCTAATACGAGGCGAAGGGCGCGCCGTTTCCGGTCGAGGCGGGGGATCTCGACGTCATCGCGGCTCCCACGGACTTCCTGGGCGTGAACCTCTACTCGCGTCAGGTGGTGCGCGCCGACGCCGAGCGCGGGGTCGGCTACCGGGCCGTCGAGCCGACGCTGCCCCTCACCGACATGGGCTACGAGGCGGCGCCGCACGCGCTGGGCGACTTCATCCGCTTCGTCTCGCACGAGTACGACGGGCCGCGCATCTACGTGACCGAGAACGGCGTCTCCGACCCCACGCCGCCGAAGGACGGCGTCGTCGACGACCGTCTCCGCGTCGAGCTCCTGCGCGGATTCCTCGAGGGGCTGGCGGGCGCCATCGACGACGGCGCCGACGTGCGCGCCTACTACGTGTGGTCGCTGCTCGACAACTTCGAGTGGGCGCTGGGCTATAGCCGCCGCTTCGGCATCGTCTGGGTCGACTACGAGACGCAGGCGCGCATTCCGAAGGCGAGCGCATGCTTCTTCGCCGGGGTGATCCGCCGCAACGGGTTCGAGCGCTAGTGCCGGCCGCGAAACCCGTCCCGGACGTCCACGCGTCGGTCTGGCTGGCGCCCGGGGTCCAGCTCTACGGCTCGGTCGCCATCGCCGAGGGCTGCTCGGTCTGGCCGAACGCGGTGATCCGCGCCGAGTGCAACGACGTCGCGATCGGCCGGCTGACCAACATCCAGGACTTCGCGATGATCCACGTGGGCTTCGACCATCCGACCCGGATCGGCGCGTTCTGCTCCATCACGCATCACGCGACCGTGCACGGCGCCCGCGTCGGCGACCACTGCCTGATCGGGATCAACGCCACGCTGATGGACGGCGCGGTGATCGGCCGCGGCTCGATCGTGGCCGGCGGGGCGTTCGTCACCGAGGGCTCGGAGTTTCCGGAGGGCTCGATCATCGCGGGCGTTCCCGCGAAGCTCATCAAACAGCGCGACAGCGCCCGCGAGAACCGACTGAACGCCTGGGTCTACCACCGCAACGCGCAGTTCTACCGGCGCGGAGAGCACCGTGCCTGGGACGGCGCGGAGTACGCGGCGTGGCTCGCGCGCAAGCGCGCCGAGGTCGAACGGGACGACGATCTGCGGTAGACGGGAGCGTCCACCGGAGGGGGTATTGCAGATGACATCCACGAGCCGAGCACTTCGCAGGATCCTGGGCGCGAGTCTCGCGTTGGCGCTGACGTCGCTGGCCGGCTGCACCGCCGTGAAGCGCTGCGCCTACGAGGGCTTCGATCGCGACGACTGGCAGCAGCCCGATCGCGTGGTCGAGTCGCTCGCAATCGAGCCGGGTGACCGGATCGCGGACCTCGGAGCGGGCGGCGGCTACTTCACGTTCCGGCTCGCCGACGCGACGGGCCCGACCGGGACGGTGTACGCGGCGGACGTCGACGAGGGCATGATCGGCTTCCTGCGGGACAAGGCGAAGCAGGACGGCTACGCGAACGTCGAGGCCATCCTCGGCGAGTACCACGATCCGCTCCTGCCCGAAGACGGCGTCGACCTCATCTTCAGCTCCAACACCTACCACCACCTGGAGGACCGGACGGCCTACTTCCGGAATGCGCGCAAGTACCTGCGGCCGGGCGGCCGCGTCGCGATCGTCGAGTTCAACGGCGAGGGGTGGAGCCTTCTGGGTCGGCACGCGACGCCGCCCGAGCAGATCCGCAGCGAGCTCGAGGCGGCGGGCTTCCAGCTCGCGCAGGACCACGACTACCTCGCGAAGCAGAGCTTCCAGGTCTTCACGATCGCGGAGTGACCGGGCCGGCCGGTCGCCCGTCACGGCGTCGCGTCGTGCAGCGCGAGGGCGTGGGCGGGCCCGCGCCGGTG
>CP070734.1:1921512-1925211 GCA_020347605.1 Deltaproteobacteria bacterium
CGGCGCGCCAGCAGGCCGTGGCGCGCGAGCAACGCGCGCGCGCCGGCGGCGTTCACGCGCGCTCTCCGTCCCGCCACGGCGCCTCGCCCACCGGAACCCGGGAGAAGGCGTTGAGCGCCAGCCCGTGCGACTCGCCGCGCGCCAGAAGCCGCGCGCCGGCCGCCGCGATCATGGCGGCGTTGTCCGTACACAGCTCGAGCGGCGGAAACACCACGCGGAAGCCGTCGCGGCGCACCATCCCGAGCATGCCCTCCCGGAGCCTCTGGTTGGCCGCCACCCCGCCCACCACCGCCAGCTGCGACAGGCCGTGCTCGCGCAGCGCGCGGCGCGCGCGCGCGATCAGTACGTCGGTCGCCGCCGCCTGGAAGGACGCCGCGATGTCGGCGACCGCGCGCCCCGACAGCCGTCCGCGCCGCTCCACCTCGAGCGCCACCGCGGTCTTGATCCCGCTGTACGAGAAGTCGAGACCCGGCTCGTCGCGCATCGGCCGCGGAAAGCGGACCGCCTCCGGGTCGCCCGCGCGCGCGGCTTCCTGGACCGACGGCCCGCCCGGAAACGGGAGCCCCAGCAACTTGGCGACCTTGTCGAACGCCTCGCCGACGGCGTCGTCGCGCGTCTCGCCCAGGCACGCGCAGGCGCCGTCGCCATCCACGCGGTAGAGCGCGGTGTGGCCGCCGGAGACCACCAGCCCGATGTAGGGCGGCCGCAGGTCGGGGTTCGCGACCTCGGCGGAGGCCAGGTGGCCCGACACGTGATGCACGCCCACGACCGGAATCCCCAGTCGGAACGCGAGCGCCTTTCCGAACGAGAGCCCGACCAGGAGCGACCCGACCAGGCCCGGGCCGGCCGTGACGGCGATCCCGTCGAGCGCCTCCGGCGCGACACCAGCGCGCGACAGCGCCGCCTCGGCGACGGCCGACACCGAGCGCACGTGATCGCGCGAGGCGAGCTCCGGCACGACGCCACCGTAGGGCTCGTGGACCTCGATCTGGTCCTGCACCACGCTGGAGGCGATCTCGAGGCCGCGGCGCACGACGGCCGCAGCCATGTCGTCGCACGAGCTCTCGAGACCCAGTACGTGTTCGGGAATCGTCATGTCCGGCCGATCCGCGGCGGGAGGCCGCTCCGTTCAGCGCCGGCTCGGCCGCGCGCGGGGCGCGCGCCCATTACCCCATGCGCCGCTCGAGCTTCTCCTGCTCGGCCTTGCAGTCGATACACAGCTCGGCGACGGGTCGCGCCTCCAGACGCTTGCCGCCGATCTCCTCTCCGCACATCGCGCAGGCGCCGTACTCCCCGCGCTCGATCTTGTCGAGCGCCGCATTGATCTTGGCGAGCAGGCCCCGCTCGCGCTCCCGCAGCCGGCCGATGAACGCCAGTCCGACCTCGGAGGACGCGGCGTCGACCTCATCGGGGAAGTCGTCGGGGTCCAGGTGGATCCCGCCGTCGAGCGCCTTCTCGACGTTGTTGAGCAGCTGCTCGCGCTGCGCGAGAAGGATCTTCCGGAATCGCTGCTGATCGCGCTTTCGCAACGTATCACCCTTGCGTCTGGTTGAACTCGAACCTCGAAACCGGCCCGCTCACCGCGAGCCGAGAACCTGAAGCTGCTGCCGCGCCTCCGCGACGCGCTCCGAGTCGGGGTACTCCTCGATCACCCGCTCGAACGCCGTCCCGGCCGCCGTCGCGTACCCCGGACCCATGCGGAGCAGCGCCTCGCCCTGCCGATACAGGGCGTCGGCCGCCTTGTTGCCCTTCGGGAATCCCTCGACCACGTCGTTGAAGCGAAGCACCGCCGCACGGTAGTCACCCTTCTGGAAGTAGCAGTCGGCCATCCAATACGCGGCGTCGTCCGCCAGATTCGAAGACCCATAAGTTTGCAGAAACTCGCGGAAGCGCTCAATGCAGTCTTCGGGCTCCCCGCTGCGCGCGCTCTCGAAGGCCTCGCGGTAGGCCGTGATCTCCGCGGAGACGCCGGCGCTGGCGGGAGGAGGCGCCTCGGCCTCGAGCTCCGAGCCGGCCGCCTGCGCCTCGGCGACCCAGGATTCGTCCTCGCGCGCGTCCGCGGACTCGGCGACGCGCTCGGACACCGCGAGCGCCTGGGAGGCCCGGTGCTCGACCACGTCCACGCGTCCCTCCAGGCGCTGGATCTCGCCCTGGAGACGCTCGTCCTCGGCCGACAGCTCTGCGATCCGCGCGCGCATGTCCGGATCGACCGGCTCCGAGGCCCCCGCGCGCTGCAGCTCGCGCACCTCGCGCTCGAGCTGGCGAAACTCCGCAACCGACACGCAGCCGGCCGCGAACGACGCGGCAACGGCTGCCGCGAGGCCCCTCACGAATCGGCGTTTCGCTCTCGGTTCCAAGCAGGCTCTCCCGGGTCTCGCGCCCATCCGCTCCCGGCCACGCACGGTTCGGGCCTCCGTCCATCGGAGCCCGCCACCGGCCTCTTGAGCGCTCACCGTGTCAGGCTCTGGGACGACGCGAAGGGGCACGAGTCGAAACAAAGCCGGAACAGTAGAGGGATTGCCCCTAGAAGCGCAACGACCCCTCTCCGCGAGCGCCCGGGTCGGCCGCGGAACGCCCGGTACCTGCTCGAGGCGCCGCGCCGGCCCCCTGCGGGGCACCCGCGGGCGCTGCGCCGGGCGTGTCAGCGGGCATACGGCCCCCAGGCCGGGCTGGTCTCGTCCCCCAGCTGCTGCGTGAGCCGCTTCAGGTTCGTGCCGTTCACGTCGACGGCGTAGATGTCGTACTGGCCCCGGCGATTCGAGCTGAAGGCGATCTTGCGGCTGTCGGGCGACCAGGTCGGGCCCTCGTCGCTGCGCCGGTGCGTGACGATCGGCACGTTGACGGTTCCCGCCGGGTCGATCAGCCAGATGTCGAACTGCCCGCGGACCCGCGACTCGTACGCCAGCCACTGGCCGTCGGGAGACCAGGCGGGTGCGCTGTTGTAGCTGCCCTGGAACGTCACCCGGCGGACGTTCTCGCCGTCGGCGTCCATGAGATAGATCTGTGGCGCCCCGGCCCGATCCGACACGAACGCGATCTGCTTGCCGTCCGGCGACCAGGTCGGGCTGATGTCGATCGCCGGGTGATGGGTGAGGCGGCGCAGATCGCGGCCGTTGCGCCGCACCGTGAAGATCTCGGGCGCTCCGTCTACGCTCACGACGAGCGCGACGCGCTTGCCGTCCGGACTGAATACACCGCGGTATTGCGCACCGCCGCCCCCCGCGTCGGCGAGGATCCGTCCCGACGAGCCGGCGCCCCGCTGCACCAGGAAGAGGCCCGGCTGCGAGAGCGACCGATACGACGTGTAGAGCACCGCACTGCCGTCCGGTGCCCAGGACGGAAAGGTGTTGATCGAGCCGTTCTGGGTCACGGGGCGGACGTCGCCCCCGTCCGCGTCCATCAGGTAGAGCTCCTTGTTCTCCTTCTCCCTCGCGATGAACGCGATCTTGGTGCTCGCGACGCCGGCGCGGCCCGTCAGCTCCTCCACGACGTCGTCGGCGATGCGCGCCGCGATCAGCTTGAGGTTCTCCCAGGCGCCCCGGTACTTCTTGCGCTGCAGTCCCTTGCAGCGCGACACGTCGCGCAGGCGATACTCGACGACCACCTCGTCCCGCGCGCTGAGCTCGCCTTCGATCAGGACGTCGGCGCCGATCTGGGCCCAGTCGGAGCACACGAATGCCGCGGCGCCGTCGAGCGAGA
>CP070734.1:1925311-1929960 GCA_020347605.1 Deltaproteobacteria bacterium
GCTGCTCGGCGGCAACCGCGAGCGCATTGCGCAGGTGCTCACCAACTTCGAGGCGGCGTCGCGTCGACTCGCCGACTCGCTCGGCAGTCTGGCGAACGTCACCGAGAAGATCGAGCGAGGGGAGGGCACCGTCGGCCGCCTGACGAGCGACGAAGCGCTCTACGAGGAGCTCGACGAGGCGCTGTCGGATGCCCGGGCCGCGCTGCGAGAGGTGAGGCGCGCCGCGGAGGAGACCCAGGAGCAGATCCCGGCCACCGTCCTCACCACCATCTTCGGAACGCTGTTTTGAGCCGAGCGCTGGCGTGCGTCTGGCTGGCCGCGTCGCTGGCCGGCTGCGCAGGCATCGGCGCGCCCAGCTACTCGGACGAGGCAGATCCGTTCCGCCTGGGGCTCTGGCCGCTATACACGGCGGACGCCCGACCCTGGGTGGGGAGCCTGGAGACGCGGAGCCTCGGCCCGCTGCTTCACTGGGACGAGCGCCCGGCCGAGGAGCGTTTCGAGGCCCGGCCCCTGCTCTCGTCGCTGTACACGCCGGAGAGCGCGCGTCGCGACGTCCTGTTCCCGCTGGCTGCCTGGCGGAGCGACGCCCAGCGCGAGGAGTCCTGGCTCCTGCTGTTCGGCCGCGCGCGCCAGGACCACGAGGATGGGAGCCGCGAGCGGCTCTTCGGCGCCTACTTCGACGGGAACACGGCGGACGGCCGGCGCTACCGGGGCCTGTTCCCGATCGCGGGGCGCTTCCTCGAGCGCTTCGGCGTCGACCAGATCGACTTCGCCCTCTGGCCGCTCTTCGCCCGCTCGCGACGTGGCGACTACCGCGAGACCCAGATCCTGTGGCCGATCTTCGCGTACGGTCGCGGAGAGGGCCGCCTGAAGCTCCGCGTCTGGCCGCTCTTCGGCGTCGATCGGCGCGAGGGGGTCTACGAACGGCGCTTCTGGCTGTGGCCCTTCGTGCACCGAAAGGTCGAGAAGCTCGACTCCGACGCTCCCAAGCGCTCGTTCTTCGTGTTCCCGATCTACGGCCGGCGCGACATGGGGCCCCACGCCATGCGCTTCTATCTGCTGCCGCTGTTCGCGCGTCAGTGGGATCGGACGCGGCCCGAAGCGAGGACTCTCGACCTGCTCTGGCCGATCTTCTCGATGGCGAGCGATGGCGCTGGGAACGACTCGCTGGCCGTGCGCCCGCTCTACGCCAGACGACTGACTCCGACGTCGGAGTCGAAGAGCTGGCTGCTCGGGCTGCTGGCGCGCCACATCGAGTCGGGGGAGGGTTCCCGCAACCACGAGTGGCGCCTGCTCTGGGCCAGTCGGTTCGGCACGCGCCGCGACCCGGATCGCACCACGCGGCGGGCCGACCTGTGGCCGCTCTTCCGCTACGCCCGCTTCCGCGACGGCGAAGGCGGCGAGCGCGGCTCGCTGCGGGTCCCGTATCTCGTGCCGATGCGCGGCCTCGACCCGGACGGCTGGGACCGCCACTACAACCAGCTCTTCGAGCTCTACGGCGCCCGCTGGCGGGGCTCCGAGCGCAGGAGCTCCTGGCTGTTCGGCCTGCGCGAGGCGCGCAGCCGGCCCGGCGTCGAGTGGACCAGCTGGGGCGGTCTCCTGCACCTGCGGCGCGCGCTCGACTAGGCGGACCCCGGGGGGCCGCGGTGGGCCCCGCGGAGCGCGATCGCGAGCCGACCGTTGACCCGAGCGGTCGGACGCCGCTATAACCGCGCCGGAGGCTGGATTCCCTCCGGGGTGAGGTGACAGGTGACGCAATCCCCCTCGACTGGGCGCGTCGAGCGCGCCCTGCTCTCCGTCTCGGACAAGACCGGCCTCGTCGACTTCGCGCGCGGCCTGGCCGAGGCCGGCGCCGAGCTCCTGGCGTCGGGCAACACCGCGCGGGCGCTGCGCGAGGCAGGTCTCCAGGTGGTCGAGATCTCGGACTACACCGGATTCCCCGAGATGATGGGGGGCCGGATCAAGACGCTCCACCCGCGCATCCACGGCGGCATCCTGGCGCGGCGCGACGTCGAGGGCGACCTCGCCTCGCTGGACGAGCGCGGCATCCGCGCGATCGATCTCGTCGTCGTCAACCTCTACCCGTTCGAGCAGACGATCGGCCGCGAGGGGGTCAGCCTGGCCGAAGCGATCGAGCAGATCGACATCGGTGGCCCGACCCTGGTCCGCGCCGCGGCCAAGAACCACGCCTTCGTGAGCGTCGTCGTCGATCCGGGGGACTACGCGCGCGTCCTCGAGGCGCTGCGCCGCCACGACGGCTGCGTTCCGGAGGAACTGCGCGCCGAGCTCGCGCGCAAGGCCTTCCGCCTCACGGCGCGCTACGACGCGGCGATCAGTCGCTACCTCGAGTCCCAGGCGGAGTCGGAGGACGCCCTGCCCGCCGCCATCGCGGTTGCGGCTGACCGCGCCAGGAGCCTGCGCTACGGCGAGAATCCGCACCAGGCGGCGGCGATCTACGGCCCGGTCTTCGAGCTAGTGCGCCCGCTTCACGGCAAGGAGCTCTCGTACAACAACGTGCTCGACGTCGACGCCGCCCTCGGCCTGATTCTCGACTTCCTGCGCGATCCCCCCACGGTGGCGATCCTCAAGCACAACACGCCGTGCGGCGTGGCGAGCGCGGCCGATCTCGTCTCGGCCTGGAACCTGGCGCTCGCGTCCGACCCCGACTCGCCCTTCGGCGGCATCGTCATCGCCAACCGGCCGTTCGATGCGCCGCTGGCCGAGGCGGTCGACGAGATCTTCACCGAGGTTCTGGTGGCGCCCTCCTTCGAGCCGCAGGCGCTCGAGCTTCTCCGACGCAAGAAGAACCGCCGTCTGATCGAGTTCGACGCGACTGCACTCGTCGCGGCCAGTCGCCAGCCCGCCGTGCGCTCGGTGATCGGTGGCTATCTGTGCCAGCAGCGCGACACCGACGTCGAGGACGCGAGCAGTGCGCGCGTCGTGACGCAACGCAAGCCGAGTGAGCAGGAGCTGCTCGGTCTCGGCTTCGCCTGGAAGGTCTGCAAGCACGTGCGGTCGAACGCGATCGTCTTTGCGGGCGGGCGCGCCACGCTGGCCGTCGCCGGTGGCGGGACCAACCGCGTGGACCAGGTGCACGCCGCCGCGGCCCGCGCGGCGCGCGTCGGCGTCGACCTGCGCGGCTCGGTACTCGCCTCCGAGGCGTTCTTCCCGTTTCCCGACGGCGTGGAGGCGGCGGCCGTCCACGGCGCCACCGCGGTGATCCAGCCCGGCGGCTCGGTGCGCGACGAAGAGGTGGTCGCTGCCGCGGATCGCCTCGGGCTGGGCATGGTCTTCACGGGCGTGCGCCACTTCCGCCACTGATGCGGGTTCTCGTGATCGGCTCCGGCGGCCGCGAGCACGCGCTCGTCTGGTCGATCGGCCGGAGCCCCGACGTCGACGCGGTCCTCTGCGCCCCGGGCAGCGACGGCATCGGCGTGGATGGTCGCGTGGTTCCCGTCGACGAGGGGGACTTCGAGGGAATCGCGCGCCTCGTCACCCGGGAGGGCGTCGATCTCGTCGTCGTGGGCCCGGAGCAGCCGCTGGCCAACGGTATAACGGACCGCCTGCGCCGCGACGGCATCGCCGTGTTCGGGCCGAGCCAGGAGGCGGCCCGCCTCGAGTCGAGCAAGACGTTCGCCAAGGAGTTCATGCACCGTCACGGCATTCCCACCGCCGCCTACCGGTCGTTCGAGGACCCCGACGAGGCCGCGGCCTACGTCGAGAGCTGCCATGCCCCCGTCGTCGTCAAGGCGGACGGCCTGGCGGCGGGCAAGGGCGTCAGCGTCTGCGCCGATGCGCAAGAGGCGCGGCGTGCGATCGAAGAGGCAATGCGGGAGCGCCGCTTCGGGGACGCGGGGGCCCGCGTCGTGATCGAGGAGCGGCTCCACGGCGAGGAGGCCTCGTACTACGCGATCTCCGACGGCGAGCGCTTCGTCACGCTCGCGGCCGCTCAGGATCACAAGCCGGTCCTCGACGGCGACCGCGGCGAGAACACCGGAGGCATGGGCGCCTACTCGCCGGCCCCCGTCGTGGACGGCGAGGTGGAGCGGCGCATCGTCGAGCGCATCGTGCGCCCCGCGATCGACGGCATGCGGCTCGAGGGGGAGCCCTACCGGGGCGTCCTCTACGTCGGGCTCATGATCGCGGACGGCGAGCCTCGCGTGATCGAGTTCAACACGCGCTTCGGCGACCCGGAGACGCAGGCCATCCTGTTCCGGCTCGAGAGCGATCTGGTGCCCCTGCTCCAAGCGGCGGCCGAGGGGCGCCTCCGCGACGATGCGCAGAGCGGGATTCGCTTCGGCGCGCCAGCCGTCTGCGTCGTGATGTCGAGCAAGGGCTACCCGCGCAGCTATCCGCGCGACCTGCCGATCGAGGGCCTGGGCGAGGCTGCGGCGCTCCCGGACGTCAAGATCTTCCACGCGGGTACGCGCTGCAACGCGGGCGTGTGGCGCACGCAGGGGGGACGGGTGCTCGGAGTGACCGCGCGAGGCCCGAGCGTCGCTGCCGCGCGCGATCGAGCCTATGCCGCGGTCTCGCGCATTCGCTTCGAGGGTGCGCACTACCGCACCGACATCGCGGCCCGCGCGCTCGGCAGGGAGCGGCCGTGATCGTGGGTGTCGCGGCTGCGGCGGAGCGCCTGCGCGCGGGCG
>CP070734.1:1930060-1947148 GCA_020347605.1 Deltaproteobacteria bacterium
GGGACGCGTCCCGGGGCACCGTAGTACATCCGGCCGTGGGTCTGCCCGCAGCCCCCGGTGCGGCGGCGGGGGCGGCCACGCGCGGCGCCGCTCATACCCGCTCGATGTCCACGCGCGTGTCGCGGTCCGTGTGACTGGGCTGCAGGCAGATCGTCATCGGACGCAGGTGGAACTGACCGCCGGCGAGCTCGACGGGATTGAGCGGCGACGGGACCAGGTTCTGGAAGCCCCGGCCCTTCTCGAACTGGTAGTTCTCCCAGGCGTGGTAGAGGATCAGCTGTCCCGGGCGGACGGCCGGCGACACCTTGACCTTCACCACGAAGGCGTCGAGGTCGTTGAAGACGCGGACCCGCGCCCCGTCCGGGACGCCGCGGGCGGCCGCGTCATTCGCGCTCATCCACATGGCCGGCTCGCCGCGCTGCTGCTGGAGCATCAGTCGATCGTCGCGCCAGGCCGCGTGGATGCTCCAACGCGTGTGGCCGCCGGTCAACATCAGCGGATAGCGACCGCCGGCGGTCGGCGGGTCCTTGTGGGTCGGCAGCTCCTCGCCCATCTCCAGGTAGAGATCCTGGTCCAGGTAGAACTGCATCCGCCGCGACAGCGTCGGATAGGGCTGCTTGTCGAACACGTGCTTCGTGAGGGGCGTGATCGTGTCGTCGGGCCGGATCTCGGTCGCGGTGCCGATCGACACGGCGCTGCTCCCGGTTCCGGTGAAACGCGCCCAGCCGCGCTTCTTGAGCGTCTCCCAGTCCACCCCTTCGAGGTTGCTCGACTTCTCGACCAGGGCGCGAGCCACCTTCTCGTCGTCGGTGGGCCCGAACTCGCCGTCCTGCGAGAAGCGCTCGTAGAGGTCGGTGAGCGAGCGCTCGTTGCCGTGACGGTCGCGGTAGGACGCCAGGCCGCGCGCCTTCGCCCGCTTCTGCACGGCCATCGTGAGCCGGGCCAGGATCTCCCAGTCGGATTTCGCCTCGTAGTAGGTGGTGGCCTTCTCACCCGAGTGGATGAACGGCATGAGCGGCGTCACCCACTTGTGCTCGGTGCGCTCGTACCACGCCGAGACCGGCAGCACGTAGTCGGAGTGACGCGCCGTCGACGTCATGCGCCAGTCGAGGGTCACCACGCTGTGCAGCTTCGGCCAGAGGTGCTCCAGCACCAGCGGATAGGCGCGGATCCGCCGCAGCGGATTGCTCCCGTAGACGAACATCACCCTCGGGTCGTTGCCGGGGCGGGGCCACACGTACTGCCAGCCCTTCTCCAGCGACTCGTCGAGCACCTCGCGCACGGGGCGCTTCAGGTACGGATCCCATTCCTGCAGCGATTCGCTCGCCTCGAGAAGCCCCCCGTGTATGTACCAGAAGATCGCGCCCGAGCAGCCGAAGCCGGTTCCGGCCTCCAGCATCCGGCGCCCGCGCTCGTAGACGATCATCTCGTCGGTGTAGCCCGCGAGCCGCAGGCGCACGTCGTCGACCAGCGCGCGACCCACGACCATGACCCGCTGCGGAAGCGCCAGGGTCGAGAGCGTGAGCCTCTCCAGGCCGTCCTGGACCAGGAACGGAAACCCGACGAAGCCGCTGCCCTTCTTGCCGTACTGTCCCGCGAGCGCGAAGACCAGCGCCTGCGTGCGCTCGATCAGGTTGCCGTGGTAGTACTTGCTGAAGTTGCTCGTCGTGACCGAGCACGCCGACCGCGCCCGCGCGAGGCGCCGCGCCAGGTCGCGGATCAGCGAGGGCGGCGTGCCGCACGCCTTCGAGGCCGACTCCGGGTCGTATTCGGCGAGCCGCTCGCGGAGCCAGGCGAAGACCGGCCGCACCGCGGTGCGCGAGCCGTCGTGTAGCGTGACCTCGAAGCGCCCCTCCAGCGAGGGCGCGAGACCTCCGAGCGCCAGGCTGCGGCGCGGAACGGGCACCACGCCGCGCGCCGGGTCGTGCAGGTAGAGCTCTTCGTCGCTGCCGCCCTGCACCAGATCGGAGGAACGCAGGTAGCGGCGCGTGTCCTCGCGGACCAGGAGCGGGAGGTCCGTCTGCTCGGCCACGAAGGCGCGGTCGTAGAGCTCCTCCTCGATCAGCACGTGCGCGACCGCGAGACCCAGCGCCGCGTCACAGCCGGGCTTCACCGGGATCCACGCGTCGGCATGCACCGCAGACGCGCTGTAGTCGGGCGAGATGCAGACCAGCTGGGCGCCCTTGTAGCGCGCCTCCAGCAGGAAGTGCGCGTTGGGAATCTGCGTGTAGACCGGGTTGGCGCCCCAGATCAGGATCAGGTCGGAGAAGAAGTAGTCGTCGGCCGAGCGCTCGAAGACGATCTTCCCGAAGGTCTCGGCGACACCGCGGTGCCCGTCTCCGATCTCGGTGTTCATGTCGAGGCTGGTGGAATCCAGCAGCACCGAGAGGCGCTGCTGCGCCGCCCCCATCGTTCCCATGGTGTAGAGCGGACCGAGGTCCCAGATCACGCGGTCGCTGCCCTCGCCCGCCACCGTGTCCAGGACCGAATCCGCGATCTCGTCGAGCGCCTCGTCCCACGAGACCCGCCGCCACTTCCCGGAGCCGCGCTCGCCCACGCGCTTGAGCGGGTACCGGATGCGCGCCGGGTCGTACATGCGCTCGCTGAAGCAGGCGCCCTTCTGGCAGCCCCGGGGATTGAAGTCGGGCACGTCGGGCCGGACCTGGGGGTAGTCGGCGGCCTGTTCCTCCCGCCAGACGACGCCGTCCTTCACGTACACGTCCCACGCGCAGTGCGCCTGGTACCAGCAGTTGACGAAATGGCTGCTGCGAACGACGCGGTCCCAGGCCCAGCGTTGGCGATAGACGTCGCGCCAGTCGCCGTACGCGACCGCGTTCGCGGCGACCGCCGCGGGCGCGGCCTGCGCCGGGCGCAAACGGTGGAGACCCAGCGCGAGGCCCGCGGTTCCGGCGGCGCTGATGCGCAGGAACGTGCGTCGGTCGAGACCCGGTACGGGGATCAGGTCTTGTTCCACGTGAGGCTCCCGGGATCGCGATCGAAGCCGCCGAACATGCTCTTCCACTGGTACGCGATCAGGATGTCGAGAACCTCGGACTTGCCGCCCTCCCGCGTCTTCGCCATCTCGCTCTTGAGCGTCTCGAGGACGCCCAGCACCGGCGGCCCGAACAGCGACACCAGGTACTCGTTGGGAATGCGGGGCTTCGACTCGTCGATGTCACCGTTCTCGTCGAAGCGCGGCGGCGCCAGCGGTGGCACGTAGAACACGTTCGGATCGGTCCCGAAATCGGGATGCAGGGGCAGTGCCACCTTCCATTTGTCCACGAGCTTGTGGATCGGGCCGTTCTCGTCGTCGCGGTAGCCGACGAAGCGGACGCGGCCCGGGCACATCCGCGCGCACGCCGGCGCAACGCCCTGCTCGACCCGCGGGAAACAGAAGATGCACTTCTGCGCGACCTTCTGGGCGTGGTTGAAGTAGATCTTCTTGTACGGGCACGCTTCCATGCAGAAGCGGTAGCCGCGGCAGCGGTCCTCGTCGATCAGGACGATCCCGTCCTCCTCGCGCTTCACGATCGCCGTCCGCGGGCAGGCTTCGACGCAGGCCGGATTCGTGCAGTGGTTGCAGATGCGGGGCAGGTAGAAGTAGTAGGCGTTCGGATACTCGCCCGCGCCCTGGTCCTCGTCCCAGTTGGGACCCCAGTCCGGCTCCTCGCCCACCACCTTCAGGTGGACGCGATCGCCCTTCCCGCCGTAGAAGACCTCGTCGTAGTTGAAGTTCCAGGCGTCGCCGAAGTCGCGCCGGCGCGGCAGCTTGCCCGGACGCGGCTGGCCTTCCTGGAAGCCGCCGCCCAGCTGCTCCCAGTCGCGCGGCGTGCCGCGGCCGGGCATGGTGTTGACCGTGTTCCACCACATGTAGTCCATGCCCTCGTCGCGGGTCCAGAGCCGCTTGCACGCGATCGTGCAGGTCTGGCAGCCGATGCACTTGTTCAGATCCAGCACCATCGAGAGCTGACGCTTCACCTCGGGCATCCCTACCTCCCCATCACCGCCGGCGCCGCCGCGAGCCGGAGCTCGCGCCAGTCCCCGGAGAAGGCCTTGATCCCGGCCCGCTCGCCGTGCTGGCCATCCCAGACGGCGACGCCGAAGCCGGTCGTCTCACCCGCGGTGAGCTGCGCCACCGGCTCGTCGGTCGCCACGCGCAGCGCGCGTGCGATGACGATCTGCCAGCGCCCTTCCTTCCAGACGCCGCGTCCGCGCACCAGCTCGACGTCGAGCGTGCGCGAGGTGCCGAGGCCCTCGGCGACCACGTGGCGGCCCCGCCCGGGCTCGTCCGCCCGCCAGTACCACGCCGTCACCGCCAGGCCCGGCGCGCCCATGGTGACGGAGGGCGCGCCCGCGACGGACGGAAACAGGATCGCGGCCGCGTCCGGGAAGGCGGTGGTGTCGAGCAGCGCCTGGTTCTCGGAGTCGTCGAGCCACTCGAGGCGGAACGCGAGCGTCTGCCCGTCGTGAACGGCCGCCACGCGTACGCGGTCGGTCGCTCCGATCTCCCTGCCCGTCCAGCTGACGCGGATCGCCGCGGTGGGCTGGAGTCCGACCGGTGTTCCGATCAGGTCGACATCCGTTGCGCGCACCCCATCGAACAGCGTTGCGCCCGGGTCGAGCGCGTCCTCGATCTCGAAGCGCGGAACGTATCGGGCCTCCATCACCCCTCCTTCGCCATCGGCTCGGCGGCGCGTCCCAGTCCCAGCCCCGGCGATCCGGGCGGACGGGCGCAGATCAGAAATCGCGGTGCGCTGCGCGCGGCGGGGCCATGGCTCCGGCGCGTGGAATCAGGGACCAGGCGCTCGAGGGGTGTCGTCCTTGCGCGCGCCGGCTGGCGGGCGGAGCTCGTATCGGCTCCGCGTCGGGGGTGTTGCGCCCTCGGTCTTGCCACGCCGGCTTCCCCTCGTGTGTCTCGCACAGCCCGCGCGGTCCTGCCCCCGCGCTGGGCGAGCACCTGATCCGCAGGCAAGCTAGGAAACCCCGGCCAAGGGCGAGATGACCGCGGTCATATCGCGGGACGGGCCCGGATCCCTAGCTTCGCGCCCCGGATGCTGGCGGCGCGGCGCGGATCCCGGGCACGGGCGCGGAAGGAGCCGATCGATTGAAGGGCAGCCCCGACCCGTCCGAGGCGCGCTGGCGCGCGCGCCGGAGCATCACGCTCGATACGTCGACCCCGAGCACGGTTCCGCCCGGCCCGACGCGCCGCGCGATCTCGCAGGTGAAGGCTCCGCAGCCGCATCCCACGTCCAGCACGCGGTCGCCGGGCCCGAGCCCGGCCCGCTCCAGGGCGCGCCGCCCGAGTCCCCCGATCTGGGCCTCGAGGCGCTCCTCGAGCGCCACCCACTTCGGGCCGGCCACGTCGTTCCAGTACTGGATCTGATCGGCGTTGGGCCCCGTGGCCGCGAGGTTCGTCATCCATCGTCTCCGGTCGGCAGCTGGGTGGTTCGCCGGAGGGTACCGCGTGTCTTCGCGTCCGGAGCGCGGCGCCACGGCCTCGGCGGATTCCCTACCCTTCGGGTCCGATGAACGAAACGCACGGCGGAGTCCGCGACCGGGGTGGCGATCGCACCCCGGCCCTCGTCGTCTCGGGCTTCCTCGGCTCGGGCAAGACCACACTGGTGCGCCACCTGCTCGGCGCGGCGCAGCGCGACGGCTCGCGCGTGGCCGTCGTCTCGAACGAGTTCGGAGAGCTCGGCATCGACCAGGCGCTGCTCGGCTCCGGAGAGGAGGCCTACGTGGAGCTCGAGGGGGGCTGCGTGTGCTGCAAGCTCTCCGACGCGCTCGTCGACACGCTCGAGATGCTCCGCCAGCGCGTCGGGCCGGATCGCGTCATCGTGGAGACCTCCGGCGTCGGCCTGCCCTACGACACGCAGCTCAACTTCGAGCGGGAGCCCGTCTGCCGCTGGGTCGAAGAGTGCGCTGCGGTGGTGGTGGTCAACGCAGAGCAGGTCGACGAGGGGCGGGACCTGTCCGGAACCTTCGAGCAGCAGGTGGACTCCGCGGACCTGCTGCTGCTCAACAAGGTGGATCTGGTGTCCGAGTCCGCCCTGCCGCGCATCGAGGCCGCGCTCGGCGAGATGGCGCCGGACACGCCGGTCGTGCGTTGTGTACACTGCCGGGTGGATCCGGACCTGTTGTTTCTGCCCGATCTCGGCGCTCGTCGCGCAGCGGCGTTGCCCGTCCGGCCTCGTCCGCACGCCCACGAGCCGTTCGAGTCGGAGGTGATTCCGGTCCGCGACGGCGCTTCGAGTCACGCCCTGGTGCGGCGGCTGCGCGATCTGGGTGCCTTGCGGGCCAAGGGATTCGTACGAACGGACCGGGGCCTGGCGCTCGTGCAGGGCGTCGGGCGCCGCATCGAGCTTCACGCGGTGCAGGATGCCCCGTCTGCAGAGCTGGTCGGACGCGTGGTGGTGATCCGCCGAGCGGCCGGCTTCGCGCCCAGCGGGGGCGCCGAGTGAGAATGCCGAGGAGCACGAGATGAGCGACCGGATCTTCAACTTCTCCCCCGGACCGGCAAATCTGCCCGAGGCCGTGCTGAACCAGGCGCAGGCCGATCTGCTGAACATCGACGGGTCGGGCATCGGCATCCTGGAGCACAGCCACCGCGGTCCCGTCGTGAACCGGGTGTTCGACGAGGCCGAAGCCGATTGCCGCGCCCTCGCGAACATCTCCGACGACTACGCCCTGCTCTTCCTGCAGGGCGGCGCGTCGACGCAATTCTTCATGGTGCCCGCGAACTTCCTCGCGGCGGACGCCACGGCCGACTATCTCTGCACGGGGAGCTGGTCGAAGAAGGCCATCGCCGAGGCGAAGCACTACGGCGCGGCGCACGTCGCCTGCTCGTCGCAGGACCGCGACTTCACCTACGTGCCCGGGCCCGGGCAGACCCGCTACTCGTCCGATCCCGCCTACGTACACTTCACGTCGAACAACACCATCTACGGGACCGAATGGTCGCAGGAGCCGACTCCGCCGCGCGACGCCTTCCTCGTCTGCGACGCGTCGAGCGACCTCTTCTCGCGGCCCATCGACGTGTCGCGCTACGGGGTCGTCTATGCCGGCGCCCAGAAGAACTTCGGCCCCGCGGGTGTCACCCTCGTGATCATCCGCCGGGACCTGCTCGAGCGTCCGGTGCGCGAGCTTCCGTCCATGCTCCAGTACGGCCTCCACGCCAAGAACGGCTCGCGCTACAACACGCCGCCGGTGTTCGGGGTCTACCTGATCGGCCGGGTCGCGCGTTGGATGCTGGAGGCGGGCGGGCTCACGGTGATGGCGCAGCGCGCGGAAGCGCGCGCGCGCGTCGTCTACGACGCGATCGACGCGTCTTCGTTCTTCCGCGGCACGGCGGACCCGGACAGTCGCTCGCGGATGAACGTCACGTTCCGGGCGCCGAGCGAGGAGCTCGAGAAGCGCTTCATCGCCGAGGCCGAGAAGAACGGCATGTCGGGTCTCAAGGGTCACCGCTCGGTGGGTGGCATGCGCGCGAGCCTGTACAACGCGTTTCCCCAGCGCGGATGCGAGGTGCTGGCGGAGTTCATGAGGGACTTCGAGAGCCGAAACGGCTGACCCCCGCCCGTGTCCAATCCGATCCGAGACGCCCGAAGCGAGGCCGCGGCCGCCCCCGCGTCGCTTCCGAACCTGGCCGCGCGCCTGCCCGCGAGCGACGACGCGCCGCTCGACGCGGACGAGACCCTCGGGCGATTCCTGGAGCACGCCGTCGGGCTGGGGCTCGATCCCTATCCCGCGCAGGACGAGGCGCTCCTCGAGCTCTGGGGCGGCCGCCACGTCGTGCTCGCGACGCCGACCGGGTCGGGCAAGTCGCTGGTCGCGCTGGGGCTGCACTTCAAGGCCCTCTGCGAGGGTCGGCGCTCGTTCTACACCGCACCCGTCAAGGCGCTCGTGAACGAGAAGTTCTTCGCGCTCTGCGACGCGTTCGGGCCGGAGCGGGTGGGAATGCTGACCGGCGACGCCAGCATCAATCACGGGGCGCCGGTCATCTGCTGCACGGCCGAGGTGCTGGCCAACATGGCGCTGCGCCAGGGCGAGGGCCTCGAGGCCCCGTACGTGGTGATGGACGAGTTCCACTACTACGCCGACCGCGAGCGCGGCGCCGCCTGGCAGGTCCCGCTACTGACCCTGCGCGAGACCTCGTTCCTGCTGATGTCCGCCACGCTGGGAGACATGACCGGGATCGCGCGCCGGCTGCGCGAGCGAACGGGCCGCGAGGTGGCGCTGGTCGAATCCGACCAGCGCCCGGTCCCGCTCGACTACGAGTACCGGGAGACCCCGATCCACGAGACGGTCGAGGCGCTGTTGGCCGAACGTCGCTCTCCCGTGTACATCGTGCACTTCACCCAGCGCGAGTGCGCGGAGCAGGCGCAGGGTCTGACCAGCGCCAAGCTGCTGAACCGCGAAGAGAAGCGGTGCGTCGCCGAAGGGGTCGCCGGGTTCCGATTCGACACACCGTACGGGAAGTCGCTCCAGCGCTTCGTGCGCCACGGCATCGGGGTGCACCACGCCGGCCTGCTGCCGAAGTACCGGCTGCTCGTCGAGCAGCTCGCGCAGCAGGGCCTGCTCAAGGTCGTCTGCGGCACCGACACGCTGGGCGTCGGCGTGAACATCCCGATCCGCACGGTGCTCTTCTCGGGCCTCTCCAAGTTCGACGGCGAGAAGGTGGGCATCCTGCGCGTGCGGGACTTCAAGCAGATCGCGGGACGCGCCGGCCGCAAGGGCTTCGACGATCGGGGCAGCGTCGTGTGTCAGGCGCCGCAGCACGTGATCGTGAACAAGCGGCGCGCCGGGCGGGGGGCGGGCACGCGTAAGAAGCCCCAGCCTCGAAAAGCAGCGCCGCGGGGCTTCGTGGCCTGGAACCGCGACACCTTCCGGCGCCTGATCGAGCGACCGCCCGAGACCCTGTCGAGCCGCTTCGACGTGACCCACGGCATGCTGGTGAACGTCATGCAGCGTCCGGGCGCGCGCGAGTCGCGCTCGGGCGGCTATCGCGGGGTCCTCGATCTGATCGACCGCTGCCACGAGGACGCGCGCGGCCGGTCGCGGCTCCGCCGGCGCAGCGCCGCGCTGTTCCGCTCGCTGCGCCAGGCCGGCGTCATCAAGCGGGTCTACGACGCGGACGCGGGCTGCTACCGCGTTCGGGTCGACGAAGACCTGCAGTGGGACTTCTCGCTCCATCACACCTTGTCGCTGTACCTGGTCGAAGCGCTCGAGGTGCTCGACCCGAGCGCGGAGGAGTATCCGCTCGAGGTGCTCACGCTCGTGGAGTCGGTCCTCGAAGATCCGGCACTCGTACTGCGCGCGCAGGTATCGCAGCAGAAGCAGAAGCTGTTGGCGCGCCTCAAGGCGGCCGGCGTCCCCTACGAAGAGCGGATCCGGCGGCTCGACGAGATCACGCACCCGAAGCCGAACGCCGACTTCATCTACGCGACCTTCGACATCTTCGCGTCGAAGCACCCCTGGGTCGGGCACGAGAACATCCGTCCGAAGTCGGTCGCGCGCGAGATGTTCGAGTCCTACCTGAGCTTCGAAGACTACGTGCGGCGTTACGGGCTCCAGCGCAGCGAGGGGTTGCTGCTGCGCTATCTGGGTCAGGTCCACAATACGCTCGGCCAGAGCGTTCCCGCCAAGGCCAAGACGACGGCGGTCTACGACGCGATCGCCTTCTTCCGGACGCTGGTTGCCGAGGTGGACACCAGTCTGCTCGACGAGTGGGAGAGCATGCGGCACCCGGAGCTCCGCCGCGCCGCGCGCGTCGACGAGTCGCCCCGGCGCCCGAAGTTCGACCCCGCGCTGCACCCGAAGGCCTTCGCCGCCCGGGTGCGCGCCGAATTCCATCGCCTGCTGAGGGCTCTCGCGCGCGAGGAGTATGCGGAAGCCGTGCGCTGCGTGCGTCCGTCCGAAGACGACCCGTGGGACGCGGAGCGCTTCGAGCAGGCACTGAGCCCCTTCCTCGAGGAGTATGGACGCATCGTCTTCGAGCCGCGCGCGCGCGGCAGCCAGCACACGCACATCAAGGACGTGGGCGGGCGCAGCTGGGACGTGACCCAGGTCCTGATCGACCCGCAGGACGACAACCTCTGGTGCCTCGAGGGGCGCGTCGAGCTCGACGCCGACGAGCTTCCGGACGGCCCGCTGATCGCGCTGCGCCGGATCGGGACCTGATCGCTCCGCCGCGCGCCCCCGCCGGGCCCCGTCCGCAGCCTGCCGTTTTCGGCCCGAAACAGGCGCGTTTCGCGCCCGCGCCGGCCATTTTTCGGCCGCGGAGGTGGATTTCGGCGCACGCGTCGAGCCGTCCGTTGCGAGGCCGCGAATCTGTGCTATATTTTATTTGTTGCGTCGCTGCCCGCTTCGGCGGGTTTTCTTTTACCCGTCTGTTTCGTCGTTTGTTCGCCTCCTTCGGCGTCCCCTCGAGCCCCTCGAGGGGCGGGCGCCGGCTCGGAGTCACGGGACGTCAGGGCAGGAAGCGCGCGCGGATGGCGGGATCGGGTAGCGGGCAGTCTTCCAGGCGGCCGAACAGGCGGTAGCGCAGGCGCGCGAAGAGTCGGTAGACGAGGTCGGTGAGCCAGCCGGGTAGCACGCGCAGCCACGCGAGCCTCCGGAACGGTTCCGGCGACAGGGCTGCGATGCGGAACACGGCCTGGGAGCGCAGATGCAGGCGCTCCTCGCCGGCCACGCACTCCACGAGCACGATCGTATCGACGTCGCGGGGAAGCTCGGGATGGCGTCGTCGCAGGGCCTCGGCGGTCTCGCCCTGGAGCGGCGCGAACCGCACGGAGCCACCTGGGTCCGCGTCGATGAGGGCGCGAACCGCCCGGTTGCAGAACACGCAGACGCCGTCGTAGAGGACGAGCCGCTGCGGAAGCTCGACCTCGCGCGCGATGCCCATCTGCGGCAGAGGATAGCCGGGGCTTCAGCGGCGTTTTCGAGCCAGTGCGATCTGGTCCGCGATGAAGCTTCGCAGCGGGATGTCGGCAGCGTCCAGCTGCTGCGGCAGGAACGACGCCCCGGTGAGCCCGGGCAGCGTGTTGGTCTCCAGGAATACGGCACCGGACTCGTCGGCGATCAGGTCGGTGCGCGAGTAGCCGTAGCAGCCCAGCGCGCGATGCGCGACGAGCGCGGCGTCCTGTGCGTTGCGCGCCACCTTCGGGTCCACCTCGGCCGGAGTGATCTCGATCGCGCCCCGTCCCAGGTACTTCGCCGCGAAGTCGAAGGCGCGCCCCGGCGCGATCCGCACCTCGGAGCACGGAAGCGCGCGCGCCCCGTCGGGCCCGTCGATCACGCCGACCGTGAGCTCGACGCCGTCGACGAACGCCTCCGCGAGGTGGCCGACGGTGGGACTCGCGCGCAGCGCGTCGATCGCCTTCTCGAGGTCGCTCGGATCGCGCACGATGCACAGCCCGAGCCCGGAGCCGTCCGCGACCGGCTTGAGCACCGCCTTGCCGTGGCGGTCGAGCAGCATCTCGAGCACCTCGCCCGCGCGGAACAGATCGCGCCCGTCGATGACGCACGACTCGGGCACGCGCAGTCCGTGCGACCAGACGATCTCCTGGGCGAGCGCCTTGTCGAATGCATGCGCGCTCGCCTCGGAGCCCGTGCCGGTGAAGGCGAGGCGGCGATCCTCGAGCCAACGCTGCACGGTGCCGTCCTCACCCGCTCCGCCGTGCAGGGCCAGCAGGAATACGCCGTCGCGCCGGGCGCCCGCGTCGAGTGCCGTCGGCAGATCGGGCCAATGGCGCTCGCCGTTCGTCCGGAACTCGGTCTCGAACGGCTGCTCCATCCCGAGCAGCTCCGCCGGGTGCGCCTCGACCACGGCGCCGTCGGAATCCCAGAACCAACAGCTCGGCACCGGATCCGCCGCGTCGAACGCGCGCGCCAGGTGCTGCGCGGAGGCCACGGATACCCGGCGCTCGCTGCTGGTTCCGCCGAAGAGGAGGATCACACCGTCGAGAGGCCTGGGTTCGGCGTTCATGCGGGTCTCCTCACGAGGCGACGACCACGAGGACCGCCATCGGGAGCTTCGGAGTCGAGCTTGAGGTGAGCGACGACACGCCTCACCCCCCGGGACGCAGTCTAGCGCGGTGCCGCGACGCAGCGCCCGCGCGGCGGCCGGAGCCGACCCCGGCCGCGCGCGACGCGGGCCTCAGGCCCTCGGCAGCGTGGTCGGGTGGCCGCTGCTGAGACCTCCGTCGACCGCGATCGCCTGACCGTTCAGATAGGAGCTGGCATCGCCCGCGAGGAACAGCGCCGCCTGGGCGATCTCTTCGGGCTGTCCGGCGCGTCGCAACGGGTTCAGTTGCCCGATGCGCCCCTCGCTGCCACGCGCGCGCGCGAGGTCGAAGATCGGCCGCGTCATGCCCGTCTCGATCAGACCCGGGCAGATCGCGTTCACGCGCACGCCCGTTCCGGACAGCTGCCAGGCGGCCGTCTGCACCAGACTCACGACGCCCGCCTTGCTGGCGCTGTAGGGCGCGGGGCCCGCGTTGGCGCGCAATCCGGCGACGGATGCCGTGCAGATGATCGAGCCGCCCCCCTGCTCGATCATGACCGGCGCCGCGTGCTTGATGCCCAGGAACGCGCCGATCAGGTTCACGTTCAGCACCGCCCGCCAGTCCTTCGCCTCGAGCTCGAGAATCGGAAAGCGCGCCTGGAGCAGATCCAGCCTCGCGCCGCTCGTGCCGGCGTTCGCGAACAGCACGTCGACGCCGCCGAACCGATCGACGCAGCGCTCGACGACGCTCCGCATGGCGTCTTCCTCGGCGACGTCCGCGGCGTGTGCGCAGGCGACACCTCCGGCGCGCTCGATCTCCGCGACGTTGGCTTCGAGCGCAGCCTTCTCGATGTCGACCGCCACGACCTGCGCCCCTTCTCGCGCAAACAGCGCAGCGCTGGCGCGGCCGATGCCGCTGGCCGCACCCGTGACGATGGCCCGCTTGCCGTCGAGGACGCCCACGCGCGCCAGCATAGCGGTTCGCGGCCAACCGGCGTCGGGTTCGCCGCCTCGCAGCTCAGATCCGGACGGCGTCGGTCCGCGCGCCTACAGAAGACCGGCGAGGGTCTCGACGCTGCGTCGGAAGGCGGCGACGTCGGGGTAGCGTCCGGGTGCGTGGATCACGCGGCCGACGCCCACGCGCGCGAGGGCGTGAACCCGGTCGGCGCTGCGCGATGCATCGCCCGGGGACAGCGGAGCCAGGGCGACCACCTCGGGCGGGGGACGCCCCGCCGCGTCGAAGACCTCGCGGAGCCTTCGGATCTGGGGCTCGAGCTTCGCGGGGTCGCCGCTCAGCGGCATCCAGCCGTCCCCGTAGCGCGCGGCCCGCTCGAAGGCGTGAGGCGGCGCACCGCCGACGAAGATCGGAGGACGGGGCGGGCGCGGTCGGAACAGGAACCGCTGCCCGTTCTCTTCGACCTCGTCGTCGGCGAAGCAGCGCCCGAAAAGATCGAGCGCCGCGTCGGTGAGGGCGCCGCGGCGCGCGCGCGGCACGCCCAGCGCCCGGAACTCGGGCTCCATCCAGCCGACGCCGACGCCCAGGAGCAGCCGCCCGCCCGACAGCTCCTGGAGGGTCGCGATCCACTTCGCCGTGGGGAGCGCCGGTCGATACGGCAGGACCAGGACCGCCGTGCCGAGTCCGATCCGCCGCGTCACGCCGGCGAGGAAGGCGAGCGTGGCGAGGGGGTCGAGGTAGCGCCCGTCGGAGCCCTCCGCGTCGTCCGGCGGGATGGCGATGTGATCCACCACCCAGAGATCATGCAGGCCCGCATCCTCCGCCGCGCGCGCACATTCGACGAGCCGCTCGCGCGTCGATTGGGGCCCCATGTTGCGCAGCGCGATTCCCAGCTTCACGGAAACCTCCCGCCTCGAGTATACGTTCGCGCGCGCGACGCGGGCCGCGCCGTTGACCGGCCCGCGACCCGGGTGGCATGATCGCGGCGTGCCGAGACTGCGCGCCAACGGCGTCGACATCGAGTACGAAATCTTCGGTGAACCCGACGCCGACCCGCTCCTGCTCGTGATGGGCCTCGGAGCGCAGATGATCCTGTGGGAAGAGGAGTTCTGCGAGCAGCTCGCCGCGCGCGGACACCGGGTCATCCGCTTCGACAACCGCGACGTGGGACTCTCCAGCAAGCTGGACGCCGCGGGCGTCCCCAACGCGCTGGCCGGCATGGCGGCCCGTGCGCGGGGCGAGCCGTTCGAAGCGCCCTACACGCTGCGAGACATGGCCACCGATGCGGCGGAGCTGCTCGACGGGCTCGGCCTCGAAGCCGCGCACGTAGCGGGTGCGTCGATGGGCGGCATGATCGCGCAGACGCTCGCGCTCGAGCATCCCGCGCGGGTGCGCTCGCTCACCTCGATCATGTCGACGACCGGCGATCCATCGCTGCCGCCGCCCACGCCGGAGGCGATGTCGGTCCTGCTGACGCCCGCGCCGACCGATCGCGAGGCGAACATCGAGCGCGCCGTGGAGACCGCCTCCATCCTCGCGGGCAGCGGCTTTCCGATCGATGTGCAGCGCGTGCGCCGGCGCGCCGCTCGCATCTACGATCGCTCGTTTCATCCCCCGGGCCTGGCCCGACAGCTGGCCGCGATCGTCGCGTCGGGCAGTCGCGCGGAAGCGCTCGCATCGCTCCGCGTACCGACGCTCGTGATCCACGGCGACGCGGATCCGCTGGTCCCCGTCGAGTGCGGGATCGCGACGCACGCGGCGATTCCGGGCTCCGAGCTGCTGCTGATCGAAGGGATGGGCCACGATCTGCCGCCCGCGACCTGGCCGCGCATCGTGGACGCGATTCGCAAGCACACCAGCCGCGTCGCCGCCGGATCGGCCGTGGCGCGTTCGAAGGGTGTCGGTCAGCGATGAGGAACGGCCGCTGAGCCCTGCGTCATGAAGACGTTCGCCGCCGCACTCGCCGTGTTGCTGCTGCTCGCCGCGGCGATCGTGTGGTTGGCCGGCAGCGGCCGGCTGGGGCGGCACGAGGAGCCGGGCGCGGTGACCGCGCGACCGGCTCCGGCGGACCTCGTCGCGGCGCGCGGCGCGGCGCAGCGAACGGCCGCGGAGGCGCTCCGGGTCGCAGCCCCCAAACGGATCCTGTTCGGTGACCTCCACGTACACACCACGTTCTCCTCCGACGCCTACCTCCTGAGCCTGCCCCTCGCGCAGGGTGAGGGGGCGCATCCACCGGCGGATGCCTGCGACTTCGCGCGCTACTGCTCCGCGCTCGACTTCTGGTCGATCAACGACCACGCCGAAGCGCTGACGCCGCGTCACTGGGAGGAGACGGTCGAGAGCATCCGGCAGTGCAACGCCGTCGCCGGCGACGCCGCCGCGCCGGACGTGGTCGCATTCCTGGGCTGGGAGTGGACGCAGGCCGGCCGGACGCCGGAAACGCACTGGGGACACAAGAACGTCGTGCTCGCCCACACGGACGCGACGCGGATTCCGACCCGTCCGATCGCCGCGCGGCGGGATTCTCCCGGCGCGGGCGCGGGCGACGCGGGGCCCCTGCGACGCGGGCTCTTCGCGCTCGCCTTCGGCGGCGGCCGCTACCTCGACTTCATGACCTATCTGCGCGAACGCGGCGAGCGCAGCGCGTGTCCGGACGGCGTCCCGGTGCGCGACCTGCCCGCGGATTGCACCGAGTACGCCGAGACTCCCGCGGAGCTCTTCGCCAAGCTGCGCGACTGGGGTCACGAAGCCCTGGTGATCCCGCACGGCACCAGCTGGGGCTGGTACACGCCCGCCGGCTCGAGCTGGGACAAGCAGCTCACGGCCGCGCAGCGGGGCGCCGGGCTCCAGACCCTGATCGAGGTGTACTCCGGCCACGGAAACTCCGAGGAGTACCGCGACTACCGGGCCGTCGAGTTCGGTCCCGACGGCGAGGCGCGCTGTCCGGAGCCGAGCGCCGACTACCTGCCCTCCTGCTGGCGGGCCGGCGAGCTGATTCGCGAGCGCTGCCGCGACGCGGGTCTCGGCGAGAGCGAGTGCGAGACGCGCGCCGCCGAAGCCCGTGCCTACTACCTGGAGGCGGGGATCTCGGGTCATCGGGTGGTGCCGGGCGCCACGCCGGAGGACTGGCTCGATGCCGGGCAGTGTCGCGACTGCTGGCTCCCGTCCTTCAACCATCGGCCGAGAAGCTCGGTGCAGTACATCGCGGCGCTGCGGAGCTTCGACGAGCCCGACGCGCCGGGGCGCTTCCGCTTCGGGTTCATCGCCTCGAGCGACAACCACAAGGCGCGGCCCGGGACCGGCTACAAGGAGCGCGACCGGCAGGAGATGACCGAAGCCAGCGGCCAGGGTGCACCGGGTCCGAATCCATTTCTGGCTCCGGCCCGCGATCCGGAGCCCCGCGCGGAGCGCTTTGCGGGCGCATCGAATGGAGTCAGCGGCTTCGGCCTGCGGGAGGCCGAACGCCAGGCGTCCTTCTTCCTCACCGGTGGACTCGTCGCCGTGCACGCCACGGGACGCGATCGCACCGCGATCTGGGACGCGCTCGAGCGAGGAGAGGTATACGGAACGAGCGGCCCGCGAATGCTGCTCTGGTTCGACCTGCTCGGCCCGGACGGCGCGCCGACGCAGACGCTGCCGATGGGTTCCAGCGCAACCCGCTCCGAGACGCCCCGTTTCGAGGTGCGCGCGGTCGGCTCCCTGCAGCAGCGTCCCGGCTGTCCCGAGCACGTGACCGGTGCGCTCTCGGCCGAACGCCTCCAGCACCTGTGTCGTGGCGAGTGCTACCACCCCTCCGACGCGCGCCGCCGGGTCACGCGCATCGAGGTCGTCCGGATCCAGCCGCAGAATCACGCCAACGAGGACGTCTCGACGCTGATCCGGGATCCGTGGAAGGTGCTCCCGTGCGAGCCCGATCCGGCCGGCTGCCGGGTCGCGTTCGACGACGCCGACTTCGCGCGCGAGCGGCGCGACACGCTCTACTACGTGCGCGCGATCGAGGCGCCCAGCCGGGCCGTGAACGCGCGGAATCTGCGCTGCGAGTACGACGCCGCGGGCAACTGCGTGGAGGTCGCCCCCTGTTACGGCGACTACCGGACGCCGTACGAGGACGACTGCCTCGCGGAGACCG
>CP070734.1:1947248-1952944 GCA_020347605.1 Deltaproteobacteria bacterium
GTGCGCATCCGCCCGCTGCAGCGCGGCGCGGGCCACCGCGCGCAGGCGGCGCCGCGCGGCCGATCCGAACGGTCGCGCCAGGCCGAGCGCCGTCGCCGCCACCCGGACGCGTTGCGGCGTGGAGGCGACCGCGCGCAAGCCGAATTCGAGGCGCCCCAGGTCCTTGCGGCGCGCCCGCCAGCTCCGCGTGCGGCGCGCGTGTTGCAGATCGACGAGCGCCGGGCCGCCGTCCGACAAGAGCAGGTTCTCGGCGTGCAGGTCGTTGTGCGCGAAGCCGGCGCGGTGCAGATCGCGGATCAGCCCACCCACCGCCTCCCACGTGCGTCGTCCCGGCTCGGCGCGGCGGGCCTCCGCCAGCGGGGGGCCGTCGACGTAGCGCGTGACGAGGATCGGGTCTCCGCTGGGCAGCGTTCCGAAGGCGAGCGGCTCGGGCACCGCCACCCCGGCCGCGCGCAACGCGCGCAGCGCGCGCCATTCGCGCCGCGCTCCGGAGAGACCGAGCGCGGCCTTGACGCGCTCGCGAACGGGGTGCCGTCCGGAGAGCGTCCGGAAGTGCTTGACGACGAGTCGTGGGCCTCCGTCGGCGTGCACGGCCAGCACGCGCCGGCGCGCGTTGTCGCGCAGCGCTTCGATCCGGCCGGTGAGGGTGCCGGCCAGCGCGTCGTCCACGACGCGCTGGAGCGCGGGAGTGCCGCTGCGCCAGCAGACGCGTTCGCTCACGGCGCGTTCCGGCGGCAGCGGAGCGGCGGAGCGATTCGCGGGTGCGCGGCGCGCCATCGATGCGCGGGCGGCGTCAGCTGCGCGTGCTTCCGCGCCCGTGCGCGAGCCAGGCGGCCGCAAGGCTGACCACGGCGAAGCCGACCGCATGCACCATCGGCGAGCCGCGTTCGGGCCGGCACGCCCGGAGGGTGCAGGCGAGGCCCGTGCGCACCACGCGAGCCGGTTCCTGCGCCGTCACCGGCGCGACCTCGGCCGCGGCCGGACCGCTGAGCAGCAGGAGCAGTGCGGAGCTCGCGAGCGCGCGGCACACGCGGGCAGGGTATCCCGACCCGGTCGCAGCGCGCCAGCCGCGCCGACGCAGCGGCTGCGCGCGACCTCGCGCGTTGGCGTCTCCCGGCCCCCACCCCTATACTGCGCCGCCGTTCACGAGGGGCTTCTTGATCGAGCTCGACTGGACCCGAGCGATGGAGTCTACCGCGCTGGCAGACCCGCTCCCCCGCATGGATCGCGCGCAGAGCCCGCGGTCCGACAAGCGCGAGCGCATCCTCGACGCCGCAAGCGCGGTGTTCGCGCGCGACGGCTATCACCGCGCGCGCGTGTCGGACATCGCGCGCGAGGCGAACATCGCCTACGGACTCGTCTACCACTACTTCACGAACAAAGAGGAGATCCTCCGCACCATCTTCGAGGAGCGCTGGTCCGGACTGCTCGACGCGGTCGACGGCGTGGCCCGGAGCGACGCATCCGTCGAGGAGAAGCTCGAGTCGGTTGCGGCCCTGATCCTGGACGGCTATCGCGTGCGGCCGGACTGGGTGAAGGTGGTGGTGCTGGACATCCTGCGCACGGCGCGCTTCGCCGATCCGGGTCAGCTTCGGGCGGTCGGACGTCTGTTCCAGCTCGTCGCGCGCATCGTGCGCGATGGCCAGGCGGCGGGGGTGTTGCGTCCGGACCTCGACCCGGGGCTCGCCTGCTCGGCGTTCCTCGGCGCGCTCGAGCTGGTGATCACGAGCCGGGTGCTCGACCTGGTCGAGACGCGCTCCGCGGCGGGCGGGCCGAGCGAGCCGGATCGCAGCACGGCGCGCACGGTGGTCGACATCCTGCTCCACGGACTTCAGACGGGGGCGCGTCCGCGATGATCGAGGCCCGCGAGCTCACCAAGCGCTACGGCGACCTGACCGCCGTGGACTCCGTCAGCTTCGAGATCCAGCGCGGCGAGGTGGTCGGCTTCCTGGGCGTGAACGGAGCCGGGAAGACGACCACGATGCGCATGTTGACGGGCTTCCTGCCGGCCACGGACGGGACGGCGCTGATCGCCGGGCACGACATCTTCGGCGAGCCGCTCGCCGCGCGCCGCGCCGTCGGCTACCTGCCCGAGGCGCCGCCTCTGTATCCGGAGATGGACGTGGAGGGCTACCTCGCCTACGTGGCGGCGCTGAAGGACGTGCCGCGCGGCGCGCGCCGCGAGGCGGTCGAGCGCGCCGTCACGCGCTGCGGTCTCTCGGAGGTTCGCCGCCGCGTGATCGGCAACCTCTCGAAGGGGTTCCGTCAGCGCGTCGGCCTGGCGCAGGCGATCGTCCACGAGCCCCCGGTGCTGATCCTGGACGAGCCGACGGTGGGGCTGGACCCGACGCAGATCCGCGAGATCCGCAGCCTGATCGCAGAGCTCGCCTCGCCCCGGGAGGGGGAGACGCAGCAGGCGGTGATCCTCTCGACGCACATCCTGCCCGAGGTCGAGGCCATCTGCCGGCGCGTCATTTTGATCCACGAGGGCCGCAAGGTCGTGGACGGCTCCGTCGAGGCGCTGACGAGCGAGTACGGGACGCTGGACCAGATGTTCGCGCGCCACACGTACGCCGCCGAGCCGACCGGGGCCCCCGCGCGCGAGGGCGGAGCGCAGACGTGAGACACCTTCCCGCAATCGCCGGCCGCGAGCTCCGGTCGCTGTTCGTCTCACCGGTCGCCTACGTGGTGCTCTCGCTCTACGCGGTGCTCGCGGGCTTCTTCTTTCTGCTGGCGCTGCTCCAGTACAGCGAGTGGACGCTCTACCTGCAGGCCGTGGGCGCCGCCGACCAGCTCGCGTCGCTCAACCTGAACGACACGCTGATCTGGCCGTTCCTGAGCCTGATGTCGGTGGTGCTCCTGTTCCTCGTGCCGGGCATCACGATGGGCCTGTTCGCGAGCGAGAAGGCCAACGGCACCGACGAGCTGCTGCTCACGAGTCCGCTCACGATCTGGGAGATCGTGCTCGGCAAGTACCTCGCCGCGGCGGGGCTGGTGTTGCTGCTCGTGTTCCTCGCCGGACTGTTTCCCGCGCTGCTGTTCTGGAAGGGCGACCCCGAGCTCGGCAAGACCGCCTCCGGCCTGATCGGGCTCGCGCTGGTCGGGCTGGGCTACGCCGCGGTCGGCGCCTTCGCGTCCTCGGTCACGCGCAACCAGTTCATCGCGTTCGCGCTGAGCTTCGTGCTGCTCCTGCTGCTCTGGATGCTCTCCGTCCTCGCCGCGATCCAGCCGGCGATGGGCGCGCTCGGCGGGGCGGGCTCCTGGGTGGTCGACCTGCTCCGCTACCTGTCGACCGAGGAGCACTTCCAGCGCCTCGGCGAGGGCCTCGTGGACACACAGGATCTCGCCTACTTCGCCGTGCTGATCGGCGTCTTCGTGCTGCTCACCAAGGCTTCCGTCGAATCGGTGAGGTGGCGGTAGCATGCACGTCTACTCGTCGCTGATCGGGGGCTTCGGTCTCGTCTTCGTCGTCTTCGGACTGCTCAGTGTCATCCTGCTGCTGTTCGGCGCACCGACCGACCTGCATTGGATCGTCCTGAACTTCGTCCTGGGGATCGCGCTGCTCGCCGTCTGGCTGGCGACGAACCTCGCCCAGCTGCGCGAGCGCATGGCCTCGGGCGAGGCCCGCCGTGTGGGGACGTACGGCACGAGCTCGGTGCTGACGACGGTGTTCGCGATCGCGATCCTGGGCATGCTCGCCTTCCTCTCCACGCGCTACCACCACCGCTTCGACTGGAGCGAGGCCGGCGTCCACTCGCTCTCGCAGCAGACGCAGAACGTGCTCGAGAACCTCGAGGAGACGCTCGAGATCGTGGGCTTCTACGCGGCCGTGCAGGCCGCGCCGGTGCGCGCGCTGCTCGATCGCTACCGCTACGCGAGCGATCGCGTGGAGGTCGAGATCGTCGATCCGACCGCGCGGCCCGACCTGGCCGAGCGCTACGGCTACTCGCGCGAGAGCCTCGGGCGCGGCCTCCTGCGGATCGCGATCGGGGCCGAATCGGTGGAGGTGGACGAGCCGAGCGAGGAGCGCATCACGAACGCGATCCTGCAGCTCACGCGCACCCAGGAGAAGAAGGTCTACTTCCTCACCGGCCACAACGAACGTCCGATCGTGGCGGAGGGGGAGGGCGGCGCGACCAGCCTGCAGGTGGCCGCGACCGCGCTCCGGAACGAGAACTACCGCGTCGAGGAGCTGCTGCTGCCGACCGCGGGCGCCGTGCCCGACGACGCCGACGTGGTGATCATCGCCGGACCGACGCGCCCGTTCCTCGACAAGGAGCACGACGCGCTGCGCGCCTACGTCGAGCGGGGTGGGTCGCTGCTGGTGATGCTCGAGCCCCGGGCGCGGACGGACCTCTACGAAGACCTCGAGACCTGGGGGGTCGACGTCGGCAACGACGTCGTGATCGCGCCGCGCTCGAGCTACTTCGGACGCGCCGAGATGCCCGTTGCGCGCCAGTTCGGAGACCATCCGATCACTCGCGACCTGCGCGAGGCCGCACTCTTCTTCGTCGCGCGCACGGTCCAGGCGGGCGACGCGTCCGAAGCCGCCTTCACCGAGCTGGTGCTCACCGGCAGCGATTCCTGGGCCGAGACCAACCTCGAGCTGTGGGTCGCGACGAGCCGCGTGGGGCAGGACCCGGAGGAGGACCGCGCCGGTCCGCTGGCGATCGGCGTGGCGGGCGCGCTGGAGTTCGACGTCGCGCCCGCCTCGCGCGAAGCCGACGACGCGGAGGCGGGCGACGAGGGCGCCGAGGACCGGGTCGAGGCGCGTCTCGTCGTCTTCGGCGATTCCGACTTCGCCTCGGATCAGCTCATCGAGGGCGGCAGCAACCGCGACCTGTTCGTGAACTCCGTCAACTGGCTGCTGGGCGACGTCGAGGCGATCTCGATCCGCCCGACGCGCAGCCGCGCCTCGAGCCTCCAGCTCTCGGCCGCGGAGTTCAACCAGATCCGCTACCTCACCCTGTTCGTGCTGCCCGAGGCGATCGCGCTGCTGGGCGTGTTCGCCTGGTGGTCACGGCGCCGCGCACCCGGCCGGTAGCGGACCGTGAACCCGCGGACCACGGGCATACTTCTCGTGATCGCCGCCGCGCTCGGCGCCTTCGTCTACTTCTACGAGATTCGCGGCGAGGGAGGGCGCAAGGCCGCCGAGCAGGCTGCCCGACGGCTGTTCGGCGACCTGGAGGCGTCCGCGATCGATGCCATCGAGCTGAGCTCCGAAGACGGTCGCGGCGTGCGCCTCGAGCGCCGCGGCGAGCGCTGGAGGATCGCGCGCCCGATCGACGTGCGCGCCGACGCGTTCGAGGCCGATGGGCTCGCCACGGCGCTCGCCGAGCTCGAGAGCGAGCAGGTGCTCGAGGATCCGCAGCCGCCCGACGTCTACGGCCTCGGCGAGTCCGCCCGCGTCGTCCGCTTCGAGGTGGAGGGCGTCGCGCGCGACCTGCGGCTCGGGAACGCGACGCCGGTCGGGAGCAATACCTACGCGTCGACCGGCGACGCCGCGCGCGTCTACGTGGTCCCGACCTTCCGCGCGAACCGCTTCGAGCGCAGCCTCGACGAGCTGCGCGACGAGCGCGTGCTGCCGTTCGATCGGGACGCCGTCGAGCGCATCGAGGTGAGCTGGCCCGGCGCAGAGGCGGTCGTGCTCGAGCGCCGAGACGCGGAGTGGCAGCTCGTCTCGCCCTTCGCCTATC
>CP070734.1:1953044-1964296 GCA_020347605.1 Deltaproteobacteria bacterium
GCGGCGCCTCGGCCTCGCGAACATCGATACGCGACACTGCGACGCGACCCGTCCGCTCGAGCTGGATCCCGCCCCGCCGTTCGACCGCCTGCTGCTCGACGTGCCCTGCTCCGGGCTCGGGACGCTGCGGCGCAACCCCGATCTGCGCTGGCGCGTGCGGCCCCACGATCCGGCGCAGCTGGCGCAGACGCAGCTCGCACTGCTGCGCAACGCCGCCCCGTGCTTGAAGCCGGGCGGATCACTCGTCTACAGTACCTGCACGCTCCTCACGGAAGAGAACGACGCGGTGATCGACGCCTTTCTCGCCGAGACGAATGCGTTCCGCCGCGTGCCGCGAGAGGCGCTGCCCGCGGTCGTCCAGCCGCTCCTGGATGAGCGGGGCACCCTGCGCTGCCTGCCGCATCTCCACGACACCGACGGATTCTACGCGGTGCGCCTCGAGCGGCTGCGTTGAGTCGCCGACGCGCGACGATCGCGCCGTCCATCCTCGCAGCCGACGTCGCCCGGCTGGGCGAGGAAGTGCGCGCGGTGGAGGCGGCGGGCGCCGACTGGATCCACGTGGACGTGATGGACGGTCGCTTCGTGCCGAACATCACCATCGGTCCGTTCGTCGTCGAGGCGATCCACCGCTCCACGAAGCTCCCGCTCGACGTCCACCTGATGATCGAGGAGCCGGAACGCTACGTGTCCCCGTTCGTCAAGGCGGGCGCGAGCACGGTCGGGGTTCACGTCGAGACCTGCCCCCACCTCCACCGGACCCTGGCGCAGATCCGCGAGACGGGGGCGCGGGCCTGCGCCGTGCTGAACCCCTCGACACCCGCCGCGGCGGTCGAGCCCGTCCTGTCCGAGCTGGACCAGGTGCTCGTCATGACCGTGAATCCCGGCTTCGGCGGACAGAGCTTCATCGAAGCGGCCCTGCCCAAGATCGAGCGCATCCGCGGCTGGATCGACGAACGCGGACTCGACGTGGCGATCGAGGTCGACGGCGGGGTGACGCCCGGCACGATCGGAGGCGCCGCCCGCGCGGGTGCCGACGTCTTCGTCGCCGGCACCGCCGTGTTCGGAGAGCCGGACTATGCCGCGGCCATCCGGGCGCTCCGGGACGAAGCCGACCGCGCGCGCGGTTGAGCGGATCGAGGGAACCGGGCATATTCCCGGCGGTCGGGGCGTGGCGCAGTTTGGTAGCGCGCTTCGTTCGGGACGAAGAGGTCGCTGGTTCAAATCCAGTCGCCCCGACCAGTATCTCCACCACGCGTTCTCGCGAGCCTGCCCTCCGGTCGCCGCACGGGACGGGAGTCGACCCGCCCACCGCGGGGGGGCTAGGATGGCTTCGATGTTGCCCTCGGCGCACCTGGCCCGGTCGCTCGCGGTGCTCCTCTTGCTGGGCGCGGCCTGCAGGCCTTCCGACGAGTACGTCGGGCCGCTCGTGCCGGCGAGCGGGGACGGCACGGCCGAGATCGCGGTCCACGTGGACCGCGTCGCATTCGATCCGGGCTCGGGCTCACCGGTCGTGCTGCTGGCGGAGGACGGCGGCTCTCGCGTGCTGCCGATCCTGATTCCGGTTGCGGCCGCGCACTCCATCGCCTCCGAGATGAGCCGCATCACGCCCATGCGCCCGAACACGCACGATCTCGCCAAGAGCCTGCTCGATCGACTCGAGGGCCGCGTGGAGCGCATCGTCGTCACCGAGCTGCGCAGCGGCACGTTCTATGCGGTCATCGTGGTCGGCGTCGACGGGCGCCAGATGCAGGTGGACGCGCGGCCGAGCGACGCGATCGCCATTGCGCTGCGGGCCAAGGCGCCCCTGTTCGTGCTCGAGGCCGTCTTCGAGCAGGCCGGCGAGGACCCCGAGATGGACGGCGAAGAGGTTCGCGCCGACGCCCGCGCGCCGGCCGCCCGCCAGTGTGCAACTCCGCCTGCAACTGCGGCCGGCACGCGCGCTCCTCGGGCAACCGTCTGCGCAGCGTGCGCATGAGCTGCGGATTCTCGCTGGGAACGCGTCTCGCGGCACGTTGACAAGGATCGACGGGACGGGCAGCATCGGCGTCGATCGAACGGATTCTGGCCGTTCGTCTTCGCAGGCACGTGTCGCCCGCGAGCCGGTAGCGGAGGTGGGAGATGAAGCGCGAAGAGCTGGCCTGGGGGTTCGCGGAGATCTTTTCCGAGCTGAACGTCGAGGAGATCAACGAGCTCCTCGCGAACAACGTACCGCTCGAGACGCTCGACTTCTTCAACGCGTATGCCGAGTCGTTCGCGGATACTGAAGAGCTCGATTCCTACTCGCGCCAGCGCTTGCCGAATCTCCTGATCGTCGGCTACCTGCTGCGACTGCTCGAAGAGCGGCTCTTGCGCGAAGACGCGCACTGAGACGCGGTCGGCTTCGGCGCCCGCGCCTCAGGCCGCGCCGGGCTCCCCATAGCGGCGCACCAGCAGCGGAAGGTTCACGGCGTTCACGCCGATGTGCGTCACGACGGGCGCCAACAGGTTGCCCGTCTGCTCGAACAACACGCCCAGCAGCACTCCGACCACCACCGAGAAGGCGGTCCAGGGCAGGAACTCGCGACGCGGCACGAAGTGCGCGAGACCGAAGAGCAGACTGGCCGCCAGAAGACCGGTCCGCGGCTGCAGCGCACCGCGAAAGAAGGCCTCTTCGGCGACGCCCGAGAGCAGCGCCAGCACCAGGCAGTGCGGCAGCGGAACCGGCCCGATCGCGCGCGCCAGGGCCCGCGCGAGCGCGGCGCCGGAGCGGGTGCGGCGCGTGACCTCCCACGAGACCAGCACCACCAGGCCGGCGGCCAGCAGGCCCGCCGCCAGGTCGGGGAGCCAGTCGATCCCGCGCTCGGCCGCGACCTCGGAGACGTACAGGAGCGACTCGCCCCCCCAGACGGTCCGCCACAGCACGGCCGCGCCCCCGAGCGCCGCGTAGAAGACGAACGCCATCCCCACGACCCGGCGCCCGTGGCGCTGCGCCACCCGTCCCGGGTCCTCCCCGGCGGGGGCGGAACGCCCGGGGTCCGCGTCCGGTGCCCGAAGATCGTCGGCCATCGCCCCTCCGTTGAAAGAACCGCCCGGGCTCGTTAGCGTTCCGGGTCTGTCCGACGCCCTCCCTCCGGAGCGCGTCGGATTTGCTTTGGCGGAGTCTACGAACCGCACGCCGGGGCGGCACCCTGAAGGCGGTTCGCATGAGGGCAGAGCGTGATGGATCGAGTTCCGATGACGAAGCAGGGGCACGCAGATCTCCAGAAGGAGCTGCGCCGTCTCAAGCGCGAGGAGCGCCCGACGATCGTGCGCCAGATCGAGGAGGCGCGCGCGCACGGGGACCTCTCGGAGAACGCCGAGTACCACGCGGCGAAGGAACGGCAGGCGATTCTCGAGGCCCGCAGCCGCCAGATCGAGGACCGGCTGGCCCGGGCCCAGATCATCGATCCCAGGGATCACTCGACCGACTCGGTGCGGTTCGGCATGACGGTCGTGTTGAGCGACATCGAAACGGCCGAGGAGGTCACGTACACGCTGGTCGGCGAGGACGAGGTGGACGTGGCGCAGCGCCGCATCTCGATCAACTCCCCGGTGGCGCGGGCGCTGCTGGGGAAGTCGGTGGACGATTGCGTCACCGTGCGGGTTCCCAAGGGGACCCGCGAGTTTCAGATTCTGGCGATTCGGGCCGAATGAATCACCTTGGGGAGCCGGTGCCCGCCGCGACGGAGGCGCCGGAGATCCCCGGGCGAGCACCCACCGCGTAACGCCGCGCGGCCCGGACGGACCCGACGTGCGATCGCTCCAGCTGCGCTTCTGCGTCCTGGTGGCCTCCCTCCTGCTGGGGGCGGTGTCGGCGCTCACCCTGACGGCGCTGCGCAGCGAACGCGCGGCGCTCGAGGCGGCGACCGCGCCGCTCCGGGAGGCGGCCGGCGGGCTCGATCCCCGACCCGGCGTGGAGGCGGCGCTGCGCTCCAGCCTCGTGCAGCTCAGCCTGACGGCCCTGCTGGCGGTCGGCCTGGGAAGTCTCGTCGCGGCGCGCGTCGCGGGTGGCTTCGCGCGTCCGCTGCGACGGCTGCGAGCGGGCGTCGAGCACCTCCGCGCCGGCGACCTCTCGGTGCGGGTACCGCCGACCTCCAACGACGAGATCGGGGAGCTGACGCGCGCGTTCAACCGGATGGGGGAGTCGCTGCAGCAGCAGGAGCGCATGCGCGTCGCATTCGGCCGTTACGTCAACGACTACGTCGTGGCGCATTCGCTGGAGTCGCCGGAGGCCTGCGTGCTCGGTGGCGCCGAGCGCGAGGTGACCATCGTCTTCGTGGACATCCGGAACTTCACCCGCCTCTCGGAGGGCATGAAGGCGCAGGACGTGGTGGCGCTTCTCAACGAGGTCTTCCAGCTGGCCTCGGAGCCCCTGCTCGCGCGCGGCGGAACCATCGACAAGTTCATGGGCGACTCGGTGATGGCGTACTTCGGGGCGCCGACCCCGGCGCCCGACCACGCGGAGCGGGCCGTCTCGGCCGCGATCGACATCCAGCGGTCGATGGCGTCCGCCCGGAGCCGCGGCGGGCACGCCAGCTCGGTGGAGCTGGGCATCGGAATCCACTCGGGCACGGTCGTCGTGGGCGACATCGGCTCGGATGCCCGCGTCGACTTCACCGCGATCGGCGACGCCGTCAATGTGGCGCACCGCGTCGAGAAGCTGGCACCGCCCGGGGCGATCCTGATCTCCGAGGCGGTGCAGCGCCGCGTGCGGGGCGCCTTCGGACTGCGCTTCGAGGGGGAGCGCCTGCTCTCCGGGCGCCAGGAACCGGTCCACGTCTACTCCGTCGATCTCGACGCGTTGGGCGCGGACCCGGGCCCCGATCGGGGCGCGCCGACGCGTTGATTTCTGCGCCCCGCCTCGTAGACTCCGTCGGTCTTCCCGGGTAGCTCAGTTGGTAGAGCGGTCGGCTGTTAACCGATTGGTCGCAGGTTCGAGTCCTGCCCCGGGAGCCAGCTTCGTCGGGGTCGTGGTGCCCCCGCCCCACTCGTCCAAATCGGTGCGTGTTCCCGGGGCGCCGCATCCCGAGGCCGATACAATGCGTCGCCGGTGCGGACGGTTCCCCGGAATCCGGCTCGCCGGCCCGGTCTGCGAAAGGGGGCCCACCGTGAGACGATCCGCTGCGCCGGGATCGGGCGATCCGGCGCGCCTCGCGGCCCACGCGCTGCTGCTGCTGGCGATGGCGGCTCCGGCTACGGCGGACGCCGCGTGGGTGCGCGAAGAGGTGCGGGTCAAGCTCCGCGAAGGGGCGCCCACCGGCTCGGCCGTGATCGGGGTGGTCAAGACCGGCGACGAGGTCGCGATCCTCGAACGGGGTGCGAACTGGATCCGGATCCGGACGGAGGACGGCCGAGAGGGCTTCATCCCCAATGGTTTCCTCCAGAGCGACGTCCCGGCGGTCGTACGTCTCGAAGAGGTCGAGGCGAAGCTGGCGCGCATCGCGCGCGAGCACGAGGAGGTGGCGCAGCAGGGGGGCCGGCTCCAGGCGCAGAACGCCGAGCTGGCGCGACGCGACACCGAGCAACGCGCGCAGATCGAACGGCTCGAGCAGGAGACGCGCGAGCTCGAGGCCGCGGAGCGTTGGCCCTACATGATCACCGGTGCGGCCATCCTCGGCTTCGGCATGCTGATCGGCGCGACGGTGCAGGCGATGATCGGCGGCCGCCGCAGACGGCGCCGCATTACGTTCTAGCGGGTCGAACGGGAGACCGCGCGGCGCGAAGCGCCGCTCCCGCACCCGACGGAGGATCCGTGACCGACGCGCTGCGGCTCGACAGCGACGTTCGCTGTGGCGTGGTGATGGCGGGCGGATCGCGCGACGACGTCCTGTCGCTGTCGCGGCGCATCGAGACGCTCGGGTTCGACTCGATCTGGGCGGGCGATCACATCTCCTTCCACGTGCCGATCATCGAGTCGATCACCCTGCTCTCGTTCGTGGCCGCCGCGACCGAGCGCGTGCGCCTCGGCACCGGCGTCTACCTGCTGCCCCTGCGCCATCCGTCGATCACCGCCAAGACCACCGCCGCGCTCGACCGCCTCTCGGGGGGGCGGCTCACCCTGGGCGTCGGCGTGGGCGGCGAGTTCGCGCCCGAGTTCGAAGCGACGGGCATCCCGCTCCGCGAACGCGGCTCGCGCACCGACGAGTCGATTCCGCTGCTGCGTCGTCTCTGGACCGAGGACGGCGTCGCGCACGAGGGCCGCCACTTCCGCTTCGCTCCGGTCTCGCTCGACCCCAAGCCGCTCCAGCCGGGGGGGCCGCCGATCTGGGTCGGCGGGCGCTCGCCGGCCGCGATGCGGCGCGCGGGCCGGCTGGGCGACGGCTACATCTCCACGATGACGTCCACGGAGCGCTACGCGAAGAATCTCGCCGCGATCGAGGCCGAGGCCGCCGCCTGCGGACGCGCGCCCTGCGCGTTCGGCACCGGCGCGCTGCTGTTCACGGTGCTGGGCGACGCCTACGAGCCCGCCCTCGAGCGCGCCGCCACCATGCTCGGCACCATCTACCGGCGCGACTTTCGCGAGGCCGCCGCCCGCTACTGCCTGCTGGGCCGGCCGGAGGACTGCCTCGAGCAGCTCGAGCGGTTCGTGGACGCCGGCTGCCGGCACTTCACGCTATCGCCCCTGAGCGACCCGTCCGAGTTCCTCGAGCGGGTCGCCGAAGGGATCCTCCCCGAGCTCCGAAGCCTGGCGCCGGGGCGCTGAGGCCGGCGCGCGTCAGAGACGCGGAGCCGCGGCGAGGGCCCGCAGCTCGCGTGCGTCCCGCAAGCGGGCGATCTCGTTGCCGGCGCCGTCGCGCGCGACCGCGCCGTCGCCCTCGGCAACCAGCGTGAGCGAGCGCACGCGTCCGTCGGCGTCGGTGATCGTGAGGTCCACGACGCCCGGCGTGACGACGCGCGCGACCGCGACCTCGCCGTTCGGCCCGTGGGCGAGGATCGGGTTCTCGCCCGTCCAGAACTCGAAGGAATTTCCGAGCAGCACGTCGATCAAGGTGGCGAAGAAGTAGACCGGAAAGATGCTGAGTCCCAGGAAGGCGACCCACTGGACCCACTTGTCCTCGCTCACGTCCTGGTTGTACGCGTAGACCTTCCGCGTGAGCTCGAATTTTCCGAAGCAGGCGCTGGTGGCCACCGGCAGGAAGCCCACGAGAACCGCGACCGCCATCAGGCGGCGCAACCCGTTTCCGTACGTCGTTCGCTGAATCGTTCCCGAATGCATCGACGATCCCCCTGTGGATGCGAGTGAACCCGCGCGAAAGGTACGCCTCGGACGGAGCGCTTGTCCACGGCGTCGCGCGGCGCCGGGCGAGCCCCTCAGGCGTCGGGGGACAGGTACGCGGACAGCTTGTCCGCCTGCTCGGTGGTCGTGATGAAGAGCATCTCGTCGCCGGGCTCGACACGGTCGTCGCCGCTCGGCAGCAACACATCCGCGCCGCGGCGCAGCGCGGCCAGCAACACGCCGCGCGGGAGGGCCACGTCCGCGAGCGCGCCCGAGGTGATGGGGCTCCCGGCTACCGCGTCGGCATCGATGATCTCGACGCGATCCTCCGTCAGCGCCGCCACCGAGTGGACGCCCCCGCCCTGGATGTGCTGGAGCGTCAGGCCGATCGCGAGCAGTCGCGGACTGATCGCGGCGTCGATGGCGACCTCGCCGATCAGGTCGGCGAGCCCCGGGGTCTCGATCAGGGCGAACGCGCGACGGGCGCCCAGGCGCTTGGCCAGCAGGCCCGCCACCAGGTTCACCTCGTTGTCGTCGCTGGTCGCGATGAAGGTGGACACCCGCTCGATGGCATGCTCCTCGAGCAGGTCCTGATTGGTGATCGAGCCCAGGACCACCAGCGTGTCGTTCAACCTCTCCGCAGCCACGCGGGCGCGCTCTGGATCGTCGTCGATCAGAACGACCCGGCTGCGGCGCTGCTCCAGCCGGCTCGCGAGCTCGAGCCCGAGCCGCGTCGCGCCGCCGACCATCAGGTGCGTGCCCCTCTCCTCCCGCGCGCCGACCAGGTGCAGGATCGACTCGAGCTCGCTGCGGTCGAATGCGAAATAGATCAGGTCGTTCGCGCGGATGTCCTCGTCGCCGTGCGGGATGATCCACTCGTCCGCGCGGTGGATCGCGGCGATGAGCGTCGGGGTGCCGGCAAACAGCAGATTCATGTGCGAGACCAGCAGTCCCTTGAAGTCGGACTGCTCTGCGATCCGAAAGCCCGCGACGAGCAGCCGGTCGTCGAAGAAGGAGACGACGTCGAGGGCGCCCGGAACTTCGAGAAGCGACAGGATGCGATCCACGGCCGCGGCGTCCGGATTCACGACCACGTGTTCGCCGGCGCTGCTCTCGACCATCCGCGCGAAGCTCTCGGCGTGGTCGGGGTCCCGAAGGCGCACGACGCTCCGCGGCACGTCGAATCGCAGCGCCGCGATCAAGCCGACCACCATGTTGGCTTCGTCCGAGGCGGTGGTGGCGACGACCAGGCTGGCCTCCTCGATCCCGGCCTCGCGCAGGATGCGAATCGTCGTCCCGTTGCCGTGCAGCACCTGGGCGTCGAGACGCTCCGAGAGCTCCGCGATCCGCCCGGCGTCCGACTCGACCAGCGCGACGTCCTGTCCGCTGCGGGACAGCTTCTCGGCGAGCGTCGAGCCCACCAGTCCGCCGCCCACGATGACGATCCTCATGGGTCGCTCCCCCCGCGCGGGCCGGCCCGAACGGCCCGTTCGCGGCGGGAGGGTACGCGATTCCCGGGGCCGCCACCGGCCCTACAGGTTCGCGGGGATGAGCGAAAGGGCGACGAGGCTCACCGCGAAGCAGACCAGCGCGATCAGGAACGTGTAGCCGACCACGTCGCCGAAACGCACCCGCGTCACGGCCAGGATCGGGATCGCGAAGAAGGGCTGGATCAGGTTGGTCGTGGAGTCGCCGTACGCGTACGCGAGCAACACGGTCACCTCGGATACGCCGAGCGCGTGGCCGGCGGGGATCAGGAACGGCGCCTCGATCAGCCACTTCGAGCCGGCCGACGGAACGAAGAGGTTCATCAGCGCGGAGTACGCGTAGACGAGGAGCGGGTAGGTCCCGGTGGATGCGAAGCGCGCGAACAGCGACCCGATCCATTCCCCGAGGCCCGTGTTGATCATCAGGCCGAAGATGCCCGCGTAGAACGGAAACTGGAGGATGATGCCCCAGGCGGCGTCCACGCCCTGGCGACACGCGCGCAGGAACGAGAGCGGGCGGCCGTGCAGCAGCAGAGCCGCGGTCAGGAACACGACGTTGTAGGCGTCGATGGTCCAGCTGGCTCCGAAGCCGCGGGTCGCGATCGAGTGCCCCAGCGGGTAGCCGAGCAGCACGGCGGCCAGGATCACCCAGCCCCGAAACGCGTCCACGCGACCCGCCGGCGTGGGCGCGACCTCGGGTACCGGCGGCGGCGCCGGCAGGATCTGGCGAAGCCGCTCGGGCGCGAACGTCAGCGGGTCCCGCCGTGGATGGAGCGCCAGGGCTGCGAGCGTTCCCGCCGCTCCGATCACGAGCATGTAGATCAGGTTGAACGGCGCGAACAGGGTCTCGGTCACCGGGAACAGGCGATCCACCACCGGTTGCCCCGAGCCGGGCTCGAGCAGCGGATTGCCCGGCGTCGCCAGGATGAGGGGCGCCGAGCCCGACAGACCGCAGTGCCAGACCGTTCCCAGGCCGAGGTAGGCGGACGCGATCAGCACGCGCACGTCGGCGCGCGGATTGCGCCGACACAGGAACGGGACGAACAGCGCGCAGCCGACCAGGCACAGGGCCCAGTTCAGATAGGCGGTCAGCAGGGAGACCGCGCAGGCCAGCAGCACCGCCTGCATGGGGCGATCCGGATCGGGCAGCGAGGCGAGTCGGTCGAGCAGGCGGAACACGGGCCGCGATGCGACGCACGCGTGCGCCGCGACCATCGCGATCGTGAACTGCATCGCCAGGGTGAGCAGGTTCCAGACACCGCCGCCCCAGCCCAGCACGGCGTCCTCGAGCCCCACCCCGGCGCCGAGGATCGCGAGCGCGAGGGCGATCGACGTCAGGATCATGCAGATCACCCACGAATCCGGAACCCAGCGCTCGGTCACGCGGGACAGATCGGAGCCCAGGTCGCGCAGTCGGTCGAGTCGCGCCATCCCTCGGTACGCCTCCGGCGGGATCGCGCCCGATTCTACCCGCGCCGCGCCCGCTCCACCGGGACGGCGCGCGCGGCGCACCGCCGCGCGGGGCCAGCGCTCGACAGGGGCCGGCGCGCACCGCAGACTAGGGCGGTTGGCGGGGCCCGGGGCACGCGTCCCGGGCCCTTTCGCATGAGACGCACGCGAGAGGCCGCGCCGCGCCGTTGCGCGCGCGGAGCGGGAAACGATGCCGGGAGACGGGAGCGCCGAACGCCGCTACGAGGACTTCTCGCAGCTCGGAGCGGGAGGCACGCGAGATCGTCTGCGGTTCCGGCTGGTGCTGCGCATCCTGCGCCGCGCCCTGCCGCTGCTGACGCGCGAGTGGCGGCACCTCGCGGCCTTCCTCGCCGCCATGGCGCTGCTCGTCGCGGTCCTCGTGGTCCCCACCATCCTCTTGATCGACGTGTTCTGGACGCGCGTCCTGCAAGGCGAACCGCTCACCCCGATCGAGTCACGCTTCCTGGGGCTGGATGCCGACGTCTACACGATCGCCGAGCGCTACGGCGCGCCGGAGCGCAAGGTCGCGCTCCACCGCGTGGTGTGGACCGGGCTCTTCATCACCATCCCGGTGATTCCGATCTTTCTGGGCCTCTGGTACTACCAGATCTGGATCCTCCAGCGGATCAACCAGAACCTGAGGCTCCAGCTCCTGGATCGCTTCCAGACCCTGTCGCTGCGCTTCCACGCGGACAGCCGCGTCGGCGACACGATCTACCGGATGTACCAGGACAGCGCGATGGTCACCCAGCTCATCGACGTGCTGGTGCTGACACCGGCGCAGGGCATCGCGCGCTTCGCGTTCTCCCTGGGCGTCGTCGCGTTCTTCGATCCCCGCGCGGCACTGCTGCTCGCGCTCTGCTGGCCGCTGGCCCTGGTGCTCGGCGCCTACTTCTCGCAGCGCATGCGCATGGGCTTCCGGCTGGCGCGCGAGGCGAACAGTGCGCTGACGTCGCGAATCCAGGAGACGCTCGCCGGCATCCGGGTCCTGAAGGCCTACGGCGCCGAGCTACCCGCGCAGCGCTTCTTCGAACGCGATTCGCGCGCCGCGTTCGACGCCG
>CP070734.1:1964396-1968617 GCA_020347605.1 Deltaproteobacteria bacterium
CGCGCGGCGCTTCGCGCGCGACGCGCCGGTCATCACCGACGACGCGAATCGCCTCCAGATGGACTCGCCGCGCGCCATGCGCAACTCCCTCACCGCGGCGCAGGCCGACCGCGTATTCGAGGCGTACGACCCGCTCCGCGAGGATCTCCACGGGCTCGACCGCTACCGCCTGGTGCGACGTCTCGCGGCGCGCGGCGAGCGGCAGCGGGCACTGCGCCTGGCACACGACAGCCCCGACCCGCTCGAGCGGCAGCTCTGCATCGGCGTCGTCCGACAGCGCGCCGGAGATCCGAGGGCCGCGCTCGCCGCGGCCGAGGCGGTGCTCGCGCAGGACCCCGCGGCTCCCGCGGCGCGCTTCTGGCTCGCGAGCCTCCACCGCCCGCGGCTGATCCGCGGCGACCCGGAGCTTCGGGCGCTCACCGAGGGCGCCGCGGACCCCGACGCCGCCGTCTTCGAGGGCTGGCGACGGCTGGCCGAAGGCGACGGCGACGGTCTGCGCGCGCTCGAAGCGCGGCTGGCGCGGGCGCGGCCGGGCGACGAGGCGTTTGCCGAGAGCTTGCGCCTGCGCGCGCGCTGGCGCCTGCAGGTCGGGGTACCGGAACGGGCGCTCGAGGCACGGGCGCTCCTCGATCAGGTGATCCTGGAGGGCGGCACGCTCCAGGATCTGTTCGCGCGCGCCGAGGCCTCGGCCGCCGCGGGCGACCCGGTCGGAGCGCTCGACGCGCTCGGCGAAGTGCTCGACCGCGCGCCGCGGTCCGCGCCGGGGCGGCGCCTGGCGCGGGCTGCGCAGGAGCTGCTCGCGTCGCTGCCCGAAGACGCGAGTCCCGCCGCCACGCGCGTGCGGGAACGCGTGGACGCGTTGCTCGGCGCCGGCGGCTCGTGACACGGAGCGCCGAGGCGCGCCGCTCCGTCACTCGACGGCGTAGCCCAGCGCCAGCAGCTGCTCGCGGAGATCCACCGGCAGCGGCGGCGACGTCGTGCTCGCGCGCTGCTCCAGTGCGTGCGGATGGGCGCGCGCCCAGGCGGCGTGGAGCGCGCGCAGCGCGTCGGCATCGCAGCGTCCCGCGGGCGGCGGCACGCCGGGCCGCGCGGCCTCGTCCGCACCCCGGCGCAGGTCCGAGACCCGCTCCAGGCCGGTGTCGAGATTGAAGACCAGCTTGCAGTCGCCGCGCTGCACCGCCCGCAGCGCGCCCTCGTTGCGGCCCGACTGTCGCCGCTCGGGGCGCGGCGGGATGCGCGGGCTCTCGGCGAAGATCGGCGGGTCGGTGACGGGCGCGCGGCCCGCGAGCTCCGCGGCGCGCGAGCGGCCGTCGAGCGCGACGGGCGGCTCGAAGCCCAGCAGCTCGAGCAGTGTGGGAGCGATGTCCTCGAGCGGAACCGCGCCCTCGAAGAACCGCTCGGGCGGCAGCCCGCCGCCCTTCACGATGAGCGGCACGCGCAGGATCGAGTCGTAGAGCCGGTCCGCGTGGTCGAACGGATACTCCGGCGCGAAGGACTCCCCGTGATCGGCGGTGACGGCGACGAGCGCGTCGCCGAGGCCGCGTTCGGCGAGGCCGTCGAGCAGGCGCCCGATCGCGCGGTCGGTGTAGGCCACCTCGCCCTGGTAGAGGTTCCGGTTCCGCGCCAGCAGCTCGGGCGACGCCGGGAGCCCTTCGTAGATGACACGGTTGTGTGTCTCATGCGAGCCGTCCCAGGGGCCGGGCGCCTCGTCCCAGAGCTGGTCGAAGGGCGGCGGTGGCGCGTAGGCGGAGTGCGGGTCGAAGTAGTGCACCCACAGGAACACGGGCGCCGTGTCGGAGCGCGCCAGCAGTCCGTCGGCGACCGCGAGCGCCGCGTCGGTCGCGGCGTCGGCGCGGCGGCCGTCGCCCTCGATGTCCTGCGCGTCGAACGCGTCGAACCCCTGGTCCAGGCCGAAGTAGGGGTGGAGCGGCGCCCCCGATACGACGGCGCCCGCCAGGAAGCCGTGGCTGCGCAGCCGCTCCGCCAGCGTCTCGAAGCGATCGCTCAGGACCTGACCGTGCTTGCGCACACCGTGCGAGGCCGGGTGCAGCCCGCTCAGGATGCTGGCGTGCGAAGGCGTCGTGAGGGGAATCGGCGCGTACGCGTACGCCCGCACGCCCTCGCGCGCCAGCCGGTCGAGCACCGGCGTGCGCGCGTCTTCACGCCCGAAGGCGCCCACTGCGTCCGCGCGCAGCGTGTCGATCGTGATCAGTACGAGACCGTCGCGCGGCTCGGGCGCACACGCCCCGCAGGCGAGCAGAGCCGCGCCGAGCGCACACCCGCGCAGCGCGCCTGCAAAGCGCGGCCTCCGGTCGACATTCCGCCTGCCCGTCATGCCCCTCCTCCGGCTACTCGATGTACCCGAGCGCCCGCAGGTATTCCAGGCGGGGCTCGCCCGTGGCCTCGGCTGCGTCGACGATCGGCTCGATGTCGATGCGCGTCTCGTACGAATCGATGCGGCGGATCGGGTGCGCCGCGAGGAAGGCCGGGTCGATGAGCTCTTCGAGCACGCGACCGGGCATGTCGCGCGCGACCGGCAGCCCCAGCAGCGCCAGCAGGGTCGGCGCGATGTCCAGCACCGTCGGCGTCGTGCCCGGCACGGCTCCGGGCCGGATCGGACCGCCCGCCGCGATCAACACGCCGTCGCGGCGGTGGCTGCCCGACTGACCGACGTTGAGCGGGCGCGCGACGCGGCTGCGCTCGCCGGCCTTGAAGCCGACCCAGGCGGACGGCTGCGGCAGCCGGCCGCTCGCGCCGAAGCCGTGGTCGGATACGACGAACAGGACGGTGTCGGGGTCGAGCCGTTCGCGCAGCCGGGCGAGCGTGCGGTCGTTGTGCCGATACACGTTCGGGATCACCGCGCCCAGCCGCGCGGCCCGCTCGGGATCGACACCGCCCGGGAACGCGTCCGGCTCGTAGAAGTGCCAGAACGTGTGGCTGATGGGATCGTTCGCGATGAGCAGCAGCAGGAAGAGATCCGGCTGCCGGCGCTTCAGCAGCTCGAAGGCGATCTTCTCGTAGCTGCGCTGCTCGGAGTACCCGGATTGGAACACCGATAGCCAGTGGAACAGCACGGGCCGCTTCACCGAGCGCATCTCCTCGATCTCCGAGGGTCGCAGCGGTGCGATCTCGAGCATCTCGTCGAGGGGAGGATGGTCGGGATCGATCACGAGCGCGTGGAGCTCGTCGTAGAGCTCGGGCGGATACGTGAGGTGTGTGTACTGCTTGCCGTCGGCCCACGACTGATGGCGGCTGTGCGCGACGCGATCCGACACCACGAAGCCGCGCACCGGCTCCGCCGGCCACGTGACCCACCACCCGATCACGCCCACCGAGCGCCCGAACGGGCCGGCCATGTTCCAGAGCGCGAGGCGCTTGCGGTGCCCCGTGGACACCAGCTGCATGCGACCCGCCTCGCCGACCGGTACGTTGAAGTCGTCGATCCCGTGCTGCGCGGGAAGCTGGCCGGTGGCGATCGTGGTCCAGACCGCGGGCGACACGGTGGATTCCAGCGAGCGCAGCGGCGCGTGTGCGCCGATCTCGAGGAGCCGCTCGAACTCGGGCAGGGCGCCCGCCTCGACCAGCGGCTCGAGCACGTCGAAGGTGGCGCCATCGACGCCGATCAGCGCGATCTTCAGACCCGTCGCGGACGCCTCGTCCACGAAGGGAGCCGCAGCGGCGCCGCCCGCGCCCGCGCGGACGGTCTCCTCGGAGCCGCAGGCGAACGCGCTCGCGAGGGCCGCGGCGCAGATCCCGGCGGCGGTTCCGATGCTTCGAACGCGACGCAAACCCGATACCCTCCGGTGCGCGAGCGCCATAGGCTAGGAGAGTGGCTGGCGAACCGGTAGCGGCGATGGATTCGGCGGACACGGCGGGCGCGCCGCGCGTGGCGGCGCGCGTGCGCGGACTCGCGCTCGCCGCGTTCGCGACGCTTCTGCCCTTCGCGATCCTCGAGTTCGCGCTCGCGGCGGTCGACTTCCACTACTACCCGCCGCTCCTGGTGCCGCTGTGGGGCGGTGAGAACGACCGCCAGCTCCTGCTCGGCGACGGCGTCTATCAGCCCCACCCCTACTGGTTCTGGGAGCTGCGGCCGGGCGCGCTGCTCGACCCGGCGACGGGCGAACGCGTCAGCGAAGCGGGCACGCGCGGTCCGGCGCCGCCGCCCGACGCGACGGACCGGCTGCGCGTCGCCGCGCTGGGCGACTCGTCGACCTTCGGCCT
>CP070734.1:1968717-1974386 GCA_020347605.1 Deltaproteobacteria bacterium
GCTGCGCATCGCGGTGATCGACCTGCTCGGTCTGCTGTTGTTCGCCGCGGTCGCCTACCGGATCGCGGCGCGGCTGGTGCGGCCGCTCGAGTCCCTCTCGAAGGGCGCGGAGAACATCTCCCGGGGAGACCTCCAGGTGGCCTTGGCCGATCCGAAGCGGGACGACGAGATCGGCCTTTTGACCCGGACGTTCATCGCCATGACCGAGAAGCTGCGGCTGCACCAGCAGCAGATCGAGACCGCGCAGCTTCGCCTGCTGACGGAAAAGGAGGAGATGCAGCGCGCCAACGAGATCCTCGCCCAGCTCTCGATCACCGATGGTCTGACCAAGCTGCACAATCACCGCTACTTCCAGGAGTACCTGACCCGTGAGATCAAGCGCGTCGAGCGCCGCAAGGAGCCGCTGTCGATCCTGCTCGCCGACATCGACGACTTCAAGCGCCTCAACGACCGGCTCGGCCACGCCGCGGGCGACGAGCTCCTGGTCCGGATCGCGCAGATCATGGCGACATCGGTTCGCGAGAGTGACCTCCTGGCGCGCTACGGCGGCGAGGAGTTCGTGGTTCTCGCGACGGGGACGGACCTCCCGGGAGCCGTCCGGCTGGCCGAGAAGATCCGCATGTCCGTCGCGGAGACGTCCTTCATCCTGGACGCGTCGAAGCGCCTGACGCGGGTGACCGTTTCGATCGGCGTGGCGCAGTACGGAAACGATCGGATGGCGTTCTTCCAGGAGGCCGACCGCGCGCTCTACCGCGCAAAGGCCGGCGGGAAGAACTGCGTGATCGCCGCGGCGGATGTCTAGGCCTTGAGCGCCCCGCAGCGAGCGTGCATGCTTGCTGCGATGACACGGATCGTCGGGCTGACGGGCGGTATCGCGACCGGCAAGAGCACGGTGGCGAAGATGTTCGAGCAGCTCGGCGTCGTCCTGATCGACGCCGACGCGATCGTGCGAGAGCTCCAGTCGCCCGGCTCGCCGGTGCTGGCCGAGATCGAGGCCGCCTTCGGACCCGAGGTCATCGGCGCGGACGGCGAGCTCGATCGCGAGGCCCTCGGCGCACGCGTGTTCCGCGACCCCGAAGCCCGCAAGCGGCTCGGCCAGATCGTCCATCCGCGCGTCACGGCCGAGATGCTGCGACGCACCGAAGCGGCGCGCGCGGCCGGAGCCGCGATCGTGATGCTCGACATCCCGTTGCTGCTCGAGGGCCGCACGGCGGGTACCGGGTCCGCGGTCCCGTTCGACGCGGTCGTGCTCGTCTACGCGTCCGAGGCGGCACAGATCGAGCGACAGCTCGAGCGCAACGCGTATGGGCGCGACGAGGCCGTGCGCCGCGTGGCCGCGCAGATGCCGATCGACGAAAAGCGGGCGCTCGCGGACTTCGTGGTCGACAATACCGGCAGCCTGGAAGAGACCGAGCGCCAGGTTCGCGAGATCTACGCGAAGCTCGTCGCCAACGGGTCCGGCGCCCCGTGACCCGGCCCGCCGGCGCGACTCGCTGCGGAGCCCGACGCCGGATCGCCATGGAGCCACCCGATGCTGAATCGATTCGACGACTACCCGATCCACCAGACGCCCGAGCCGCTCGGACACCCGAGCTCGGGCGACCGGAACTTCTACGACCGGTACTTCCTCAACGGCTTCACGCGCTCCGGCGACGCGTTCTTCGCCGCCGCGCTGGGCCTCTACCCGAATCGCCGCGTGATGGACGCGGCCGTGAGCGTGGTCCACGACGGCACGCAGCACGTGGTCCGCGCCTCGCGGCTCGCGCCGCTCGACCGCGGCGAGACGCGGGTCGGCCCCATCTCGATCGAGATCCGCGAGCCGATGCGCTCCCTCGTCCTGCGCGTGGATCCCAACGATTTCGGACTCGAGGCGGAGCTCGAGTTCCGCGCTCGTACCGCGGCGGTGGAGGAGCCGCGCTTCACCTACCGGAGCGACGGGCGCACCTGGTTCGACGCGACGCGCTTCACGCAGTTCGGCGGCGTCGAGGGTTGGCTCGACGTCGCCGGCGCGAGGATCTCGCTCGACGCGGGCGACACCTGTGCCACGCGCGATCGCTCCTGGGGCGTGCGGCCCGTGGGCGAACGCGAGGCCGCGGCACCCGGGCCGCCGCCGCAGTTCTTCTGGCTGTGGGCGCCCCTGCAGTTCGACGACCTGTGCACCCATTTCGCGGTCAACGAGGATGCGGAGGGTCGCGCCTGGCACGCGAGCGGCTGCGTCGTGGGGCTCGCGAAGTCGGAGCCGGAGCTCGAGCCGTGGTGCGAGTCGACGATCGAACGCATGCGCTCGGTCGCGCACCGCGTCCAGTGGGCGCCCGGCACCCGACGGGTCCAGCGCGCCTCCCTGACCCTCGAGCCCTGGCGGGCGGAGCCGCACGTCGTGGAGCTGGAGCCGATTCTCACCTTCCAGATGCTGGGCCTGGGATACACACACCCCGAGTGGGGTCACGGCATGTGGAAGGGCGAGCTGGCCGTCGACGGCGAATCGTGGTCGCTGGCCGAGCTCGACCCGATGGACCTCCGACACATCCATGTGCAGCAACTGTGCCGCGCGCGGATGGGCGCGCGCGAGGGGATGGGCGTCCTCGAGCAGCTCGTGATCGGCCCGCACGCGCCGTCCGGCTTCCGCGGGTTGCTGGATCCGGCGAGCTAGCCGCCGCGAAGACGCTTCGGGACGGACGCGGCGCGTCGCGGCGCTGCGGCGCTCGCCTAGGGGCGCAGCGGCGCCTTGAGCGCGGCGACGAAGGCGGAGACCGCGTCCACCGCCTCGCCGGGCGAGGCGGCGGCCGCAATGCGGTCGACGATGGCGCTGCCCACCACGACGCCATCGGCATACCGGCCGATCGCGCGGGCGTGCTCCGGTGTGGAGACGCCGAAGCCGACGCAGACGGGCACGTCGGAGATCGCGCGGACCTGCCGGACACGCGCTTCCACGTCGCCCGCCAGCGCCTCGCGCGCGCCTGTGACGCCCGTCAGGGACACGTAGTACAAAAAGCCGCGCGTCCGCTCCGCGAGCCGCGCCAGACGCGCGTCGGTGGTGGTCGGGGAGGCGAGCAGCACGCCGTCCACGCCGCGTTCCGACAGCGCCGCGTAGAACGCCTCCCCCTCCTCGGGCGGCAGGTCGGGGCAGATCACGCCGTCGGCGCCGACCTCGGCCGCCGCGTCCGCGAAGTTGCGCTCACCCATCGCGAGGAACGGATTGGCATACCCCATCAGGATCAGGGGCCGCTCCGTGTCGGTGCGCAGCCGCTTCAGCAGCTCGAGCACGCGGCGCAGCGAAACACCGCCGCGCAGCGCCCGCTCGCTGGCGCGCTGGATGGTCGGCCCCTCCCCGATCGGATCGGAGAACGGCACGCCCAGCTCGATCGCGTCGGCCCCGGCCTCCAGCATGGCGCGCACCAGGCTCTCGGTGGTCTCGAGGTCCGGATCGCCGGCCGTGACGAACGGAATCAGCGCGCGCTCGCCGCGCTTCCGCAGCACCGTGAAGCATTCGCCGATGCGCCCCATCAGTGCTTCCGCGCGGCGCGGGCCCGCAGGATCTCGCGCACCTGGGGGGCGTCCTTGTCACCGCGTCCCGAGAGGTTCACGAGCACGATCGCGTCCCGCGGCAGGCTCGGCGCGAGCTTCCGCACGTGGGCGATCGCGTGCGCGGATTCGAGCGCGGGGATGATCCCCTCCATCCGCGACAGGTACTGGAAGGCGTCGAGCGCCTCCTCGTCGGTGGCGATCGTGTACTCGACACGGCCCAGGTCGTGCAGGTGGGCGTGCTCGGGCCCGACCGCCGGGTAGTCGAGGCCGGCCGAGATCGAGTGCGCCTCGAAGATCTGACCGTCGTCGTCCGAGAGCACGATCGTGCGCTGGCCGTGGAGGATGCCCGGCACGCCCGCCGCCAGCGTCGCTCCGTGCCGGCCGGAGCGGAGGCCCTCCCCGCCCGCCTCGACGCCGACCATGCGCACCGAGGCATCCCCGAGGAACGGGTGGAACAGGCCCATCGCGTTCGATCCGCCGCCGACACAGGCGACCAGGACGTCCGGCAGACGTTTCTCGGCGGCGAGGATCTGGCGGCGCGCCTCGACGCCGATGACCCGCTGGAAGTCGCGCACGATCATCGGATAGGGATGCGGTCCCATCACCGAGCCGATGCAGTAGTAGGTGGTGCGGACGTTCGTCGCCCAGTCGCGCAGCGTCTCGTTGATGGCGTCCTTGAGCGTCCGCGATCCCGAGGCGACCGGACGCACGCGGGCCCCGAGCAGCTCCATGCGAAACACGTTCAGGGCCTGGCGCTCGACGTCCACCTCCCCCATGTAGACCTCGCACTCGAGGCCGAACAGCGCACAGGCGGTGGCCGTCGCGACGCCGTGCTGACCCGCGCCCGTCTCCGCGATGACGCGCCGCTTCCCCATGAAGCGCGCGAGCAGCGCCTGGCCCAGCACATTGTTGATCTTGTGCGCGCCCGTGTGCGCCAGATCTTCCCGCTTGAGGTAGACCCGGGCGCCGCCCAGGTCCTGGCTGACCCGCTCCGCGAGGGTGATCGGAGTCGGCCGGCCTGCGTAGTTCCGGAGGTACGCCGGGAGTGCCTTCCGGAATTCGTCGCTCTTGCGGAACTTCGCGTACGCCGAAGCGAGCTCGTCGAGGGCGGCGATCAACACCTCGGGCACATAGCGGCCGCCGTACTCTCCGAAGCGTCCGCGCGCATCCGGACCGGCCTTCACGACGCCTCCTCCTCTCCCTCCGCCTTGCGGACCGCTGCGATGAAGGCGCGGATCAGAGCCGGGTCCTTGCGGTGGCCGTCGGCCTCGACCCCGGTCGCCACGTCGACACCCCACGGCAGCAGGTCACCCAGGTCCGCGAGCGCTTGCCCGACGTTGTCGGGATTGAGCCCCCCGGAGAGGATCACGTCGTAACCCGATTCGATCAGCGCGCCGGCCTCGCGCCACTCCCAGGCCTTGCCCCGGCCACCCCCCTCGGTCGGGTGATCCAGCAGCAGGATCGCGCCCGGATAGCGCTCGGCCGCCTCGGCATCCGCACCCCGGATCGCCTTCACCACGGGCAGGTCCAGCTCCTCCACCGCCTCGGGTTCCTCGTCGCCGTGCAGCTGGATGCGCTCGACGTCGACCGCGCGCAGCACGCGCTCGATCTCGTCCCACTGCGCATCCCGAAAGACCGCCACGCGTTCGATCCTGCCGGCCACGCTCTGCGCGATCGCCGCCCCGGTGCGCGCATCGATCTGGCGCGGCGAACCGGGTACGAAGTTCAGCCCGATCAGATCCACACCGGCTTCGACGCACGCCTGTGCGGCCTCCGGATCCATGATGCCGCAAACCTTGATCCGAACACTCCCGCTCACGACGTCCCCCGTAGAGCCCGAAGAGCACCGCGCACGTCGTCCTCGCGCATCAGTGACTCTCCGACGAGAAAGGCGTCGGCGCCCGCCTTCTCGAGCGCCTGAACCTGAGCATGGGTGAAGATGCCGCTCTCGGCGACCACCAGCGCGTTGCCCCCGACCCGTGCCGCGAGGCGCTCGGTCACGCCCAGGTCGACCTGGAACGAGCGCAGATCGCGATTGTTGATGCCCAGCAGGTCGGCGCCGCTCGCGAGCGCCGCCTCGAGCTCGCGCTCGTCGTGCACCTCGACGAGCGCGTCGAGACCCAGGGCGGCGGCGTGCTCGCGAA
>CP070734.1:1974486-1978732 GCA_020347605.1 Deltaproteobacteria bacterium
CCGGACATCATCATGGTCGGTGAGATTCGTGACTTCGAGACGGCGGAGATCGCCGTGAAGGCGGCGCTGACCGGCCACATGGTGCTCTCCACCCTCCACACCAACGACGCGCCGTCGACCGTGAACCGGCTGCTCAACATGGGCGTCGAGCCGTTCCTGGTGTCGTCCTCGGTGAACTGCATTCTCGCCCAGCGGCTGGCGCGCCGCGTCTGCGAAGACTGCAAGGAGAAGGACACGGACGTCACCCAGGAGCAGCTGATTTCGGCAGGGCTCTCCGAAGAGGAGGCGCGCAGCACCACGCCGGTCCGGGGCCGCGGCTGCCGAAACTGCTCGGAGACCGGCTTCAAGGGCCGCATCGCGCTCTACGAGGTGATGGAGCTCACCGAAGAGCTCAAGGACTTCGTGTTGAACGGCGCCTCGACGACGGAACTCAAGCGAGAGGCGATCCGGCTCGGAATGCTGACGCTGCGGCGCAGCGCGCTGAATCTCCTGATGGAAGGTACGACGACCCTCAGCGAAGTGCTGCGGGTGTCCGCGGCGGACTAGGGAGTCGATCGAGATGGCGAATCTCCACCAGCTTCTGAAGGCGATGATCGAGAAGGGCGCGAGTGACCTCCACATCACGACCAGCTGTCCGCCTCAGCTCCGAATCGATGGAAAGCTCTGCCCGTTGAAGACGCCGCCCCTGTCGGCCTCCGAGACCAAGCAGATCTGCTACTCGATCCTGACGGATGCGCAGAAGCACCGCTTCGAGGAGGACAACGAGCTCGACGCCTCCTTCGGCGTGCGGGGCCTGTCCCGCTTCCGGGCGAACATCTTCATGCAGCGCGGCGCCGTAGCGGGCGCATTCCGCGCGATTCCCTTCAAGATCGAGAGCTTTCAGGACCTGGGTCTGCCGCCGGTGGTCAAGGCGCTGGCGGAGCGTCCCCGCGGCCTGGTGCTGGTCACCGGTCCCACGGGCTCGGGCAAGTCGACGACGCTGGCGACGATCATGGACCACATCAATACCGAGCGGAGCGAGCACATCGTCACGATCGAAGATCCGATCGAGTTCCTGCATCCTCACAAGAGCTGCGTGGTCAACCAGCGCGAGGTGGGCGCGGATACCCATTCGTTCAAGACCGCGCTCAAATACATTCTCCGCCAGGACCCGGACGTGGTGCTGGTCGGCGAGCTCCGCGACCTCGAGACGATCGAGGCGGCGTTGACCGTCGCCGAGACGGGCCACCTGTGCTTCGCGACGCTGCATACCAACTCGTGCGTGCAGACGATCAACCGGATCGTCGACGTGTTTCCGCCCTACCAGCAGTCGCAGGTACGCGCACAGATCTCGTTCGTGCTCGAGGGCGTCCTGTGTCAGACGCTGCTGCCCAAGGCCAACGGGCCCGGCCGCGTGATGGCCCTCGAGATCATGGTGCCGAATCCCGCCATTCGGAATCTCATCCGCGAGGACAAGGTGCACCAGATCTACTCGCAGATGCAGGTGGGGCAGGAGAAGTTCGGGATGACGACGATGAACCAATCGCTGGCGAGCCTCTACCACCGGCGTCTCATCGGCATGGACGACGCGTTGGGCCGCAGCAGCGACGTCGAGGAGCTGCGCCAGCTCTTGTCGGGGGCGCAGACCGCGACCCCGCAGCGGCGCGCCGCGGGAGCCGCGGGAGGGCGGTAGCGGGCCGTTGCGGCGCTGACGCGACCACCAAGGGCGCGAGGAGGGAACGAGATGGCCGTCTTCATCTGGGAGGGCCGGACCCGGCAGGGGTCGATCAAGAAGGGGGCGATGGAGGCGCCGGACAGTGAAGCCGTAATGGCTCAGCTGCGCGCGCAGATGATCGTACCCATCAACGTCAAGGCGAAGGCCAAGGACGTGATGGAGTATCTGCCCTTCCTGAAGAAGGGCATCAAGACGAAGAGTCTCGTCATCTTCACGCGGCAGTTCGCGGTCATGATCGATGCGGGACTGCCGCTCGTCCAGTGTCTCGATCTGCTGAGCGACCAGGAGCCGAATCAGACGTTCCAGGAGGTGCTGCGCGCCGTGAAGGCGGACGTGGAGCAGGGATCCACCTTCGCCGAGGCGCTTCGGAAGCACCCGAAGCCCTTCGACGCCCTGTACGTGAACCTGGTCCAGGCGGGTGAGATCGGCGGTATCCTCGACACGATCCTGAACCGCCTGGCCGCCTACCTGGAGAAGGCCGACGCCCTCAAGCGAAAGGTGAAGGGCGCGATGACGTATCCCATCACCGTACTGGTGGTGGCGCTGGGCGTGCTGGCGCTGTTGTTGGTGAAGGTGATCCCGGTCTTCGAGAAGATGTTCGCGGACTTCGGCGGCACGCTGCCCGCGCCGACGCAGATGGTCGTCGGACTGTCGAACTTCCTGCAGGATTGGATCATGGCGATCCTCGTAGGGGCGACGCTCGTCGTCGTCACGTTCTTCCAGATCCGCAATCGCAGCAAGAAGTTCCGCTATCAGACAGACGCGGTGGCGCTCAAGCTTCCCGTACTCGGAACGCTGCTCCGCAAGGTGGCGGTGGCGCGCTTCACACGGACGCTCGGAACCATGATCTCGAGCGGCGTGCCGATTCTCGACGCACTCGACATCTGCTCCAGAACGGCGGGCAACGTGGTCCTGGAGGAGGCGCTCCAGAGGACGCGCACGGCGATTTCCGAGGGCAAGACGATCGCGGAGCCGCTGACGCAGACGAAGGTGTTCCCCCAGATGGTGGTGCAGATGATCGGCGTCGGCGAGCAGACGGGCGCCATGGATTCGATGCTGACGAAGATCGCGGATTTCTACGACGACGAAGTCGACGTGGCGGTCGAGGGCCTCACCGCCATGCTCGAGCCCCTGATGATGGTGTTCCTCGGCGGTTCCATCGGAGCGATCCTGATCGCGATGTACCTGCCGATCTTCAAGATCGCGGAGGCGGTCAAGTAGGCGGGCGTCGTGGCCCGGACCCGGCGCGCGGATCTCCACTCGGGATACCTGGACGAACGCATTCGCGGGCGGCTGACGGGGTTGTTGGCCGCGCGCGTAGCGCTCATCGTCGCGGTGTTCGCCGCAGCGCTGTTCATCGAGGCGAAGGGACGGGGCGGCTCCGAAGCCGTCTACAACGGCCTCTACGCGACGGTCGCCATGGCCTTTCTGGCGACGGCCATCTACGGGGCGCTGCTGTCGCGCGCGCGGCGCACCCAGCGCCTGCGCGCCGTCCAGCTCGTGACGGACGTCGCGATCGTCACGTCGCTCGTGCACTTCTCCGGCGGCGACGAGTCGATCTTCACGTTTCTGTACGTGCCGGTGGTGGCCTACGCGGCGATCCTCTTCGATCGGCGCGGCGCGCTCGCCGCCGCGGCGCTGGCGGCGGCGGCGCACGGCGCCGCGCGGGTTTCGACGCAGCTGGGTTGGGTGCCGGGATTCGCATCGCCCGTGGCCGCGCTGATCCTGCTGGCGCGCTGGGGCGTTCTGGCCGGGGCGATGTTCCTGGGCGCGTTCCTGGCGAGCGAGCTGTCGCGGGACCTGCACCGGGCCGACGCGGCGCTCGACGCCAGCACCACCGACCTGCGCCGGCTGCGGAATCTCCACGGGCGGATCATCGAGAGCCTGACGAGCGGGCTGCTCACCACCGGGCCGGACGGGCGCATCACCTCGTTCAACAGCGAGGCCCAGCGGATCACCGGTGCCAGCGCGGAGGAGGTGATCGGCGCCGACATCGAGGCGGTGGTGCCGGGCTGCCGGGCGATCCTGAGCAATCGTTCGGAATCTCGCGGGGCGTCGCCACAGCGACATCGGATTCCGTTCACGAACCGCAGGGGGGAGGCCCTGCATCTGGGACTGGCGGGGTCGGTGCTCCGCGACGACGACGGACGGTCGAGCGGCTGGGTGGTGATCTTTCAGGACCTGACGCAGGTGGTGCAGATGGAGCAGGAGCTGCGGAGGTCCGAGCGCCTCGCCGCGGCGGGTCAGCTGGCCGCGGACATGGCGCACGAGGTCCGCAACCCGCTGGCGGCGATTTCGGGGTCGATCCAGATGTTGTCGAGCGGCGCTCCGCGTCAGTCGCCGGAGGAGACGCGTCGGCTCATGGAGATCGTGCTCCGGGAGGCCGACCGCCTGAACGCGCTGATCGCCGACTTCCTCGCGTATGCGCGACCGGCACCGCCGAAGCTCGAGGCGGTGAACGTGGCCTCCGTGGTCGACGACGTGATCGAGATGTTCGAGGTGTCGCGCCGCGAGGGCGTGGTGGTGGCGCGC
>CP070734.1:1978832-1988562 GCA_020347605.1 Deltaproteobacteria bacterium
TCCACGGCCGAGAAGACCAGATCGATGCCGGCGAGGTCCAGCTGCGCAGCGTCGAGCACCGGCATGCCCGCGAAGCGTGCGGGGAGGGGCTCCTCGCAGCCCCAGCGCAGGGCCCCGTTCGGGTCGCTGATGGCCTTCCGATACGGCTTGCCCGCGCTGCGGGCACTCGCCGCCAGGGCGACCACCTCGAACCAGGGGTGGCCCTCGAGGCTCGCGAGGAACTGCTGACCGGCGACGCCGGTCGCGCCGACGATCGCCACCCGGCGACGTGAAGATTGGGGCATGGGGCTCGTCTCCGAACGCGAGAAATCTGCTTAGCGCATCCCGCGGAGCCCGACCACGAGCCCTGCAACATGCTGGCTCCGTGCATGTTTTCGCAGATCGACCGAATGCGCGACCCTGTTCGCATGGTTCGGTCGGCGGCGCCGCGGGCGCCGCCCCGGAGGTCGAGGTTCGCCGGGCTGCGCCGGATCGTGCCGGAGGTGTCGGAACGCGCGCCTCACGGGGCGGAGACCGGCGAGCCCGCGGGGCCTCCGGACGCGAGCGGGCGCTCGAGCGGGCCGGAGACGCGTCCGAACGCGCCGGCCCCGCCCGCAGGCATCTAGATCACGGCGTCGCGCCGCAGCCGGTCGATCTCGCGCTTCGACAGGCCGCATTCCGCGAGGATGTCGTCGGTGTGCTCGCCGAGCAGCGGCGGCCGCCGCTCGATGCGTCCGGGCGATGCCGAGAGCTTCACCGGCAGGCCGGTCGTGCGGTACGTCCCCAGCTCCGGGTGCTCGAGCTCGACCAGCATGCCGCGGGCGAGAACCTGCGCATCCGCGAACACCTGCGCCATGTCGAGCACGGGGCCGCACGGGACCCCGGCCGCATTGATGCGCTCCACCCAGTCGGCCACGGACCCCGCCGCGAGAACCGCGTCGATCTCCGCCGACAGCGCGTCGCGGTGGAGAAGGCGCGCGGCGGGATCCGCGAAGCGCGGGTCGCGAATCCAGTCGTCGCGCCCCAGCGTGCGCGCCAGCTTCTCCCACATCGACGGCGTGCCGGCCGCGATGTTCAGATATCCGTCGCGCGCCTTGAAGCGGCCGTAGGGCGATGAGAGCGGATGGTGGTGACCCGCCGGACCGGGTGCCTGCCCCGATTCGAAGTACATGCCCGCGCTCCAGGACAGAATCGCGGTGAGCGCCTCGAGCAGCGACGTGTGAACCACCTGGCCGCGCCCGGTTCGCTCGCGCGCGAGGAGCGCCAGCTGCACACCGTGCGCGGCGAAGATGCCGGCGAGCAGGTCGGCGATCGCGATGCCGGCGCGGGTCGGTCCGGTCGCCTCGACGCCGGTGACGCTCATGAAGCCGCTCATGCCCTGCGCGATCTGGTCGAAGCCGGGACGGTCCCGGTACGGGCCGTCGGCGCCGAAGCCCGAGATCCCGCAGTAGATGAGCCGCGGGTTGCGCCGCAGCAGCGCTTCGGAGCCGAGACCGAGCTGCTCCATCACGTCGGGCCGGAAGTTCTCGACCAGCACGTCGAAGTGCGGAAGCATGCGCACGAGCAGCGCGCGTCCGGGCGCGGATCGGTAATCGAGCGTGATCGAGCGCTTGCCGCGGTTGCTCGACAGGAAGAAGTACGTGTCCCGCTCCGAGCCGGGCACGCGGAACTCGCGCCCGCGCCTCGACTCGACCTTGACGACGTCGGCGCCGTAGTCGGCGAGCAGCATCGTGCAGAACGGCCCGGCCAGAAACCGCGTCAGGTCGAGGACCTTCAGGCCCGCGAGCGGGGGCGGCGCAGCGGGACGCCGCTCGACGGACATCGGTCAGCGACCCCGGAACTCGGGCCGGCGCTTCTCCAGAAAGGCGCGCACGCCCTCGCGGTAGTCGTCGCTCTCGAAGCACGCCCGCACCGACTCGGCGAGCGCCGCGGGGTCGCGCGCCGACGGCGGCTGGACCAGCTCGTTCACGATCCGCTTGACGCTGCGGATGGTGAGCGGCGCGTTGGCCGCGATGGTCTCGGCCGTCTCGCGGACGTAGGCATCGAGCTCGGAGGTCGGGAGCACGGCATTGACCAGGCGCATGCGCAGCGCCTCGCCCGCGTCGAAGTGGCGCGCGGTGAAGAAGAGCTCCTTGGCGGCGGAATACCCGACGACGTTGGCGAGCGCCTCCAGACCGGCGGGCGCGTAGCCGAGCCCGAGCCGCGCCGCCGGGATCGCGAACACGGCATCGGCGGCCGCATACCGCAGGTCGGCCGTCAGCGCGATCGCGCAGCCGCCGCCGACGCAGAAACCGTGGATCAGGGCGATCAGCGGCTTCTCGAGCTTCGCGAGCGCGCCGAAGGCCCGACCCGAGACGGCGTCGTAGTCGGCCGCGGCCGTGGCTCCGGTGCGCGTGCGCTCGAACTCCGAGATGTCGGCACCGGAGACGAACGCCCGGTCGCCCGCGCCGCGCATCACGACGACGCGCACGGACGCGTCGGACGCGAGCGTCTCCGCCGCCTCCGGGATCTGCCGCCACATGTCGCCCGAAATCGCGTTCCGCCGCTCGGGATGGTCGAAGACGACCCATCCCACGCGGCCGTCGCGTTCGACGCGGACCTGTCCGCCCATCCGTGCGATTCTACATCACAGCGGAAGCGGCGCGCCCTGCGGCCCCGCGCTTGCTGCGCGATCGCGAATCGCGGATGTTCGAGCCGGCATTCACATGTCGACCCCGGAAACCACCCGATCCGAAACGCTGCACCGGGCGGCGCCGCCGCTCGACCCGGCGGCGCGGCGCCGCGGGCGGCGCCTCGCGATCGCGAGCCACCCGGCGGGCATGACGCACCGCATGGTGTTCACCGACCAGCTGCCGACGCTGGCACTGGTCGCCCTCGGCGCCAGCGAGACGCTGGTCGGGATCCAGCGCAGCTTCGGACCGGCCGGCGCCCTGCTCCAGCTCCCGACGCTTCGGGCCATCGCCCGTTTCCCCAAGCGCACGCTGCTCTTGGCGGGACACTGCGTCGCGCTGGCGGGTGGCATCCCGCTGCTCTTCTTCGGCGGCCTCGAGCGCCTCCCGGCGGAACTCGGGACGGCGATCGTCCTCGCGAGCCTCGCCGTCGTGGCGCTCGGCTTCGCGATGGGCGAGACGGTCTGGTTTCCCATCCTGCGCGGCTACGTCGAGCCGGATCGGGTCGGGCGCTTCTTCGGCACGCTGCGCACCGGCTGGCACATCGCGCTCATCGTCTACTTCATCGGCGCGCAGCGCTGGCTGTCGTCCCACCCCGGCTCCTTCGCGCCGCTGTTCGCGGTCGGCTTCGGGCTCGGGCTGCTGCGCATCGCATTGATCGCGCGGCTGCCCGAGCGCAGCGAGCGGACCGGCCAGCGGATCCGGGTCCGCGAGGCGATCGCGCTGCTGCGACACGAGTCGCGCCTGCGCCGCTATCTCTTGTCCGTCTCGCTGTCCGGCGCGGTGGCGCGCACCGCGCTGCCGTTCGCGATCGTGATGATGCGGCGCGCGCTCGACTTGAGCGCGTCGCAGGTCCTGCTGACCACGATCGCGACCTTCTGCGGCGGACTCCTGGCCCTCTACCCGTCCGGTCGGATCGTGGACCGGGTCGGACCGGCGCCGTTGCTTCGCTGGACGTCGATCGGCATGGCGCTGCTCCTGTTCGGGCTGCTCGCCGTGCGCGAGCCCGGCACCGGTGCGCTCCCACCGATGGTGGCGTTCTTCTTCGCGTACTCGGCGCTGTTCGCCGGATTCGGCGTCGCCGATACCGACGTGCTCTTCAATCTGGCGCCCGGTCACGCGCCCGCGCGCCTGATCGTGATCTCCGCGGTCACCGTCAACGTCGTCACGGCGGCGACACCGATCATCGCCGGCCTCGCACTGGAGTGGGCGCTCGCGCGCTGGCACGAGCCGCTCGCCGTCTACCACGGGTTCTTCGTCGTCGCGGCGCTGGTCCAGGGCTTCGCGTTCCTGCCGCTGCGCCGATTTCGCCGCGAATCGCTCGAGCGCGACGAACCCGAGAGCGCGGACCGCGACGGCGCGAATCCGGTTCGATAGCCTGTCGCCGTGGCCGAAGCACACGCACCGCTCCCGCCGGACCGCCTGGTGCTGCTGCGCCTGTCCGGCGACATCGGCACCAAGGCGCGCGGCACCCGCCAGCGCTTCGCCGATCGCCTGGTCCAGAACCTCCGGGACGCGCTCGTCTCCGAGGGAATCGAGCCGCGGATCCGGGCGCGGCGCGAGCGCCTGTTCGTCGAGTCTCCGGCGCCCGGCGCGCTCGAGATCGCGTCGCGCGTGTTCGGGGTGCAGTCGCTTTCGCTCGTGGAGCGCAGACCCGGCGCGTCGCTCGACGCGATCGTGCGCGCGGGAGCCGAGCGGTTCCGCGCCGCCGTCGCCGGGCGCCGCTTCGCCGTGCGCGCGCGATGCGTGGGAGACCGGGGTGCGCGCGCCTTCTCCACGCGCGACATCGAGCGGGCGCTGGGCGAAGCCCTGCGCCCCGCCTCGGCGGGGGTCGACCTGACGCAACCGGAGATCACGGTGCGCGTCGAGGTCTTCGAGGGCGACGCCTACTTCTTCACCGATGTGCAGCGCGCGCACGGCGGCCTGCCGATCGGTGTGGAGGGACGCGCCGTCGCGCTCGCCTCCGGTGGCTTCGACTCGGCGGTGGCCGCCTGGATGATGCTACGCCGCGGTGTCGCGCTCGACTACGTGTTCTGCAACCTGGGCGGCGACACCCATCTGCACGGTGTCCTCCGCGTGCTCAAGGTGCTCGCGGACCGCTGGTCGTACGGAAGCCGACCGCGACTTCACGTGGTCGACTTCCAGCCGCTCTCCGAACACCTCCAGGAACGCGCCGCCCGGCGCTACTGGCAGGTGCTGCTCAAGCGGCTGATGGTGCGGGCCGCCGAGTCCATCGCGCGCCCGCGTCGCGGCCTCGCGATCGTGACGGGCGAGGCGGTCGGGCAGGTGTCGTCGCAGACGCTGCAGAATCTGTCGGTGATCTCGCGCGCCGCCGGCCTCCCGATCCTGCGGCCGCTCGTCGGCTTCAACAAGGAGGAGATCATCGAGCGCTCGCAGGCGATCGGCACCTATGCGCTTTCGGCCGTCGTGGGCGAATACTGCGCGATCGTGCCGAAGCGGCCGGCGACGGCCGCCGCCCACGCGGCGGTGCGAGGCGAGGAGGCCAACCTCGACCTGGGGCTGCTGGAACGCGCGGTGGAGGCGCGCGCCGAGCTGGATCTTCGCGCCGTCGATCTCGACAAGCTCGAGCTGCCGGAGATCGAGATCCAGCACGTCCCGGAGGGCGCCACGGTGCTGGACGTGCGGTCGCGCGCGGAGTACCGGAGCTGGCACTACCCCGACGCACTCCAGCTCGACTTCGCGCAGGCGCTGAAGGCGTACCCGTCGTTCGACCGCGCCCAGACCTACGTGCTCTACTGCGAGTTCGGTCTCAAGAGCGCGCACCTCGCCGAGCTCATGCGGCGCGAGGGGCTCGAGGCCTTCAACTTCAAGGGCGGCGTCAAGGCGCTCCGGCGCTACGCCCCGAGCTGAGCGGAGCGACGCCGCCCGCGCCGCCACGCGATCCACCCCGCGCCCGCGAGCAGGTAGGCGAGGCCGGCCACCACGAACGCGAACTTCGGGAGCGCACACCCGTACGCGAGCCGCGCCCAGAAGCCGTCGTCCGAGCCCAGCAGGAGCTGGATCAGTGCGTAGTTCTCGACGGCGTCCAGCAGCGCCGCGGCGAGCAGCGCCCAGGCCAGCGGAACGCCGGCCGCCGCCGCGCGGGCGCCCCGACGCGCGAGCCCGCGCGCGACGACGAGGCAGCCGAGCGCGATCGCGCTCGCGTAGCTGACGAGAAACAGGTAGTCGAGACCCAGGACCAGGGCCGCGTACAGGCGCCCGGACTCCCCCCACGACGCGAGCATCGCGCGCGCCGCGTCGAGATCCCCCGCAAACTCGAACGACACGATCCCGTAGGGCGCGACCGCGTCGATCAGAGGGCGGCCGACCGCGTCCAACGCGATCATCTGCACGACCGTGAGCGCCGCCAGCGCCATCAGCGCCCGATTCCGGGCTGCGTCCGAAAGCCACCCGAAGGGGTCGGGGAGCGACATGGGCGTGCCTCCGTCTCACCGGCGCGGTAGCGCGCGGACCTTCGCGCGCGAGCCCCGGCTGCTACCCCTCGCGCTGCCGCGTCGGCGCGGTCCCGAGTCGCAGCTCGAACTCGAGTTCGTCGCGGATCGGCACGCCGTTGCGCCCGACGCGCGGAATCCCGGGCTTGAAGCGACGGGCGAGCTCGACGCCACCCTCGTGTACCGCGACGCACGAGAAGCCACGGCGTTCGTAGAATCGGATCGCCGCGTCGTTGTCGTTGGTCGTGACGAGCCACAGACGCCGGCACGCCGCGCGCGCAGCGGTCCGCCGCGCCGCGCCGAGCAGCGCAGATCCCGCACCGCGGCCGGGCGGGGTCGCGTTCAGGGTGACGACCTCGAACTCGCCGCCAGCGATGCGATAGGTGAGCAGGCCGGCCCGCGCACCCGCGTCGAGGGCGACGAACGCCGGCAGCCGTTCGGCGCGGTGCCGGCGACCGCGCGACACGATCAGCGTCGATCCCCACTGCTCGGCGAGCAGCTCCGCGATCCAGTTCCGATCGGCGGCTTCGGCGTCGCGAACGCACAGCGTCGCGCGGCGCGCGCTAGCCATCGCGCAGGATGCGGACCGCGACACGGCGCTGCGGGCGCGGGCCGTCGAACTCGAGCAGCATGATGCCCTGCCAGCGGCCCAGTACGAGCTCACCCTTTTCGATCGGGATCGTCTCGGACGGCCCGACGATCGCCGCCTTGATGTGCGCGTGCGCGTTGTTGTCGATCTGGTCGTGCAGCCAGCCGTCGTGGTCGGGTACGGCCTGATCGAGTGCGCGCAGCAGGTCCACGCCGATGTTGGGATCGTCGTTCTCGTTGATGGCGATCGCGGCCGTGGCGTGCAACACCATCACGTGACACAAGCCGCTCGCGGCGCCGGAGCGGCGCACGATGGCGTCGACGCTGGCGGTGATGTCCAGACACTGCTTCGCGTCGCGCGTCGCGACCGTGAAGACTTCGACCATGACGGGCCCCGCGAGGCCGCGCACGACCGGCGCGTTCGGAGCGAGGGTAGTCGAGCCGCCCGCTCAGCGCTCCGCGTCGGAGTGCGGCGGAACGAAGCGCTCGCGGCGCAGCGGGAAGCCGCCGACGCGCGCGCGGCCCGGCGCGGCCAACGCCGGGCGCAGTCGCGGGGCCGGGGCGTCGCGCGCCACCCGGCGAGCGCCCGAGGCGACGCCGGCCGCGTCGCAGCGGGGGCCCAGCCACAGAAGCAGTGCGAGGGTGGCCGCGAGGGCGCAGCCGGCCGCGACGCCCAGGCGCCACAGCGGCCGGCGCGGCGGGGGCGGCGCGACGCCGAGTACGACGCGCCGGCGTGCCGCGCGATCCTCCTCGATGCGCGCCCGCAGCCGGGACTCGAGATCCCAGGGCAGCTGCGGCAGGGGCGCCTGGCGCAGGGCTTCCCCGGCGCCCTGCAGGGCGGCCGCGCGGGACTCGCAGCGCGCGCACTCGGAGCAGTGCCGCCGCAGCTCCGCCTCGCGGGCGGCACCCAGCTCTCCGTCGATCAGGGCCGAGAGGTCGGGGTCGTAGTGAACGCAGCCGGTCGGGGTCGCAGCCATCGCTAGTCTGCCGCCTCCAGCCGATCCGCGAGTGCGGAGCGCCCCCGGTGCACGAGCGCCTTGGCGGACACCTCGCTCGTCTCCAGGCTCTCCGCCAGCTCGGCGTAGGAGAGCCCTTCCACCGCCACGAGGTGAAGCGCCGCGCGTTGCCGGTCCGGAATCGTCGTCAGTGCGGCCGGCACCCGCGACGCGGCCGTCGGGTCGCGCAGCGTCTCCCCGCGGCCCGCGCTCGGGCTCGCAGGTCCGCCGCCGCCCGGCGCCCCGCGCGCCGTCTCCGGCCGTCGCCGCTGCGCGCGGCGCAGCTCGTCGAGCGCCACGTTGGACGCGATCCGGTACAGCCAGGTCGAGAACCGGAGGTCGGCGACGTATCGCTCGCGCGCCCGGAACACGCGCAGGAACACGTCCAGCACGAGCGCCTCGGCGGTATCCGCGTCGCACGTCACGCGGGAGACGTACGCCAGCACGCGCGCGGCCCAGCGGCGGAACAGCGCGTCGAACGCCGAGTTGTCTCCGTTCTGGAACGCCAGCATGATGCGGGCGTCCTCGTCTCCCGCCAGCAACCTGTCCTCCACCGGTCGAAGCCGGGAATCTCATCGGCGACGTCGGGTTCGGGATGGACCCCGAGCCGCCCATGCCCCGCGGGGGCATCCCTCACGGCGCCACCCAGGTTCGTGTCGGCGTGGCGGCGGCTTTACTCGAGTGATCGGGGTCACGTTTCGAACCGGCCGTTCACCCGCTCGAAGACCGCGCGCGTGCGCTGCCGGAGGTCCGCGTCGCACGCGAAATCGAGTGCGGTCATCGCCAGGGCCTTGGCGCCGTCGATCGCGGCGGCGTCTCCGGAAGGCGAGCCCGCGTAGTGTGCGAACTCCGCGTTGTGGACCAGCACGTGGGGCGGCGCGGCCGCGATCATCGGATGGATCGAGGGAACCCGGTGGCTGACGTTGCCCATGTCGGTGCTGCCCTGAATCCCGGCCGGCAGCTTGTCGATGGGAAAGAACTCGCGGCCGAGCCGCTCCGCGTTGCGCTGGTAGGCCTCGGCCAGCGGCGTCGCGTCGCGCAGCTCGAGGTAGTCGGCCGGGCTCCACGCGAGCGCCAGCCGGGCGCCGGTCGCCTCCGCGCCGGCGCGGAAGCAGGCGGCGACGCGCTCCTTCAGCGGGGCGAGCTCGTCCGCATTGCGGGCCCGCACGTAGAAGGTGCCGGCTGCGCGCTCGGGCACGATGTTGGGGGCCCGACCGCCGTCCGTGATGATTCCGTGGATCCGCTCGGTCACGCGGATGTGCTGGCGCAGCGCCGCGATCGATTGGTACGCGATCATCATCGCGTCGAGGGCGTTGATGCCCCGCTCGGGCATCGCCGACGCGTGCGCCGCGCGTCCCTCGAAGACGACGTCGACTTCGGCAACGGCGATGCACGGCATCGAGATCAGGTTCACACCCGACGGGTGGACCATCATCGCGGCATCGATGCCCTCGAAGGCGCCGCCCTGCGCCAGGAGCTCCTTCCCGGCGCCCTTCTCCTCGGCGGGCGTGCCGAGCACGTGGATGTGCGCGGGCAGCCGCTCGCCCAGCTCGGCGAGCGCCAGGCCGGCGCCCAGCGCCGCGGTGGCGATCAGATTGTGACCGCAGGCGTGTCCGATCTCGGGCAGCGCGTCGTATTCGGCGAGCAGAGCCACCGCCGGCTCGCCCTCGGCGCCGAAGCGCGCCACGAAGGCGGTCTCGAGCCCGTAGGCCGGTTGCTCCACCGACAGACCCGCCGCGCGCAGCGCCTCCGTGAGCAGTCGCGCGGCCTCGACCTCCTGGAACGCGAGCTCGGGTCGGGCGTGGATCGCGCGGGACACGCGAATCAGCTCGTCGCGCATCCGATCCACGGCCGCGCATACCTCGGCCTTCAGCTGTTCGAGCGCCATATGCGCCTCCTCGGCGAGAGACCATCATACGCGAACCCGGTCCCGGCCGGTCGGGGCGGCGGATCCGCTAGCTTCGCCGGGCCTCGTCCTCGCTCATCGCTCGGACGCGGGCTTCCGGCCTTCGCTCGCCTTCGGCTCGCTGCGCGTCGGCCGACGTTC
>CP070734.1:1988662-1995109 GCA_020347605.1 Deltaproteobacteria bacterium
CGAAGCCGTGTCGGAGATGATCCGGAGTGGGGAGCTCGCGCGTGCGCTCTGCGCGCTCGCCGCGGCGGGCATGCGCGGCGTGCTCATGAAGGGCGCCGCGCTGGCGCACACGATCTACGCGTCGCCGTGTCTGCGCCCGCGCGCCGATGCGGACCTGCTCGTGCACGAGCGCGACCGCGAGGCGGCGGAGCGCGTGCTCGCCCGGTGCGGGTACACGCGCGCCCCTCGCATTGCCGGAAAGCGGATCGAATACCAGGCGCCGTACTATCGCGACGCGCACGGGTTGCGCCACGTCATCGACCTCCACTGGCGCGTCTTCAACCGACAGGTCCTGGCGGACCGCTTTCCGTTCGACGAGCTGGCCGCGCGCGCGGTTCGCGTTCCCGCGATCGCCGAGGCGGCGCGGGCTCTCGATCCCGTCGACGCCCTCCTCGTCGCGTGCCTCCACGCGCCCGCGCATCATCGGGGCCAGCGCCGGCCGCTCGTCGAGGCGTACGACGCGCACCGGCTCGCCTCGGACTTCGCCCCCGACGACTGGCGCGAGCTCGCCAGGCGAGCGGCGGCGCGCGGCGTCCGGCGCCTGTGCCTGCGCGGTCTGCGCGAGGCGCAGCGTCGCTTCGGAACCGCGCTACCCGGCCACGTCGTCGACGCCTTCTCCGACGCGGATTCCGAGCGCGAGCGCTCGGCGCGCCTGCTCGGCGCCGGCCGCAGCGACCCGTTCTGGAACGACGTGCGCGCCATCCCCGGCTGGACCGGACGGCTGCGCTTCCTGTACGAGGCCGCCTTTCCCAGCGCCGCGTTCGTGAGCCACCAGTACGGCGTGCGCTCGCGCGCGCTCCTGCCGCTGCTCTACCTGCACCGCGGCGTCACCGGGTTGTTCCGACGGAGCTTGGCTCGATGAAGCCTCGCGAAGAAGATCGCGGCGCGTGGATCGAGCTCCTGCGTCCCGCCTGGCCGCATCGGCACCGGATCGCGCGGGGCGCGCTGGTCGGCTTCGCGCAGAGCGGGGTCCTGCTCCTCGTGCCCTGGCTCGCCGGTCGCCTTGCGCAGGGGATCGTGTCGGACGGCGGCCGCGAGCTTCGCCCGGACCTCTCCACCGCCGCCGGACTGCTCGCGCTGTTCGGAATTCACGCGGTGGCGAGTTACCGGAGCCAGTACCTGATCGGCTCCACCGAAGCCGAGATCGCGGGAGAGCTGCGCGACCGCATCTACGAGCGGCTCCAGTCGCTCCCGCTCCGCTGGTTCCAGAACCGCCCGCTCGGAGACCTGCTCGCCGTCGCCGCGACGGACGTGCCGGCGCTGGCCGCATTCGCCGCACGCGCGCCCGTCGGCATCCTGCCGCTCGCAGTGACGCTGCTCGGCGCGCTCGTCATGATGGCGCGCATCGACCTCGCGATCGCGCTCGTCTGTGCGCTCGTCTTCCCACCTGCCTACGTCGCGATCCGCTGGCTCGGTCGGTCGATCCTGCCGCTCTCGCGCGGGGTGGTCGAAGCGCACGGGCAGCTCTTCGCACTGCTCGAGGAGAACCTCGAGCATCTGCTCGTGATCAAGTCGTTCGCTCGCGAAGACGCCGAGTCGCGGCGGCACCGAGACGTGAACGGGCGGTTTCGCGAGCTCTACCTTCGACAGCTCCGCAGCGAGCTGCGACTGGCTCCGGTCACGCGCAGCCTCGCCGCCGGCGCGGCGGTGGGCATCGTCCTCTGCGCCGCGCACGGGGGCTTCGGCGCGGTCCTCCCGCCGGGCGAGCTCGTCGCGCTGCTGCTCTACGCGGCGCTCATCTCGCGCCCGGTCGAGGCCGCGGCGAACCTCTACACGCAGGTGCAAGAGGCGCGTGCGGCGCGCGAGCGCGTCGAATCCATCTGGCGCGAGGCGCCGGAGGCCCGCGGCGCAACCGGGCTCGCGCCTCGGCCCGAGCCCGCATCGATCGAGTTCCGCGACGTCTCCTTCGCCTACGCGGGGCGCCCCCCTGCGCTGCGCGGTCTCACCCTGCGCATCGAGCCGCGCGAGCGGGTCGCACTGGTCGGTCCGAACGGATCGGGCAAGACCACGCTCGCGCACCTGTTGCTGCGCCTTCACGAGGGCTGGGAGGGAGAGGTTCTCGTCGACGGCTGCGACGTCCGCGCGCGGGATCTCGCCTCGCTGCGCCGGCAGATCGGGTTCGCGCCGCAGCGCGTGCAGCTCTTCAACCGCTCGATCCGCGAGAACATCGCCTTCGGCCGCCCCGACGCCAGCCCGGAGGCGATCGAGGAGGCGGCCGACCGCGCGGGTGCGCGCGCGTTCATCGAGGCGCTGCCCGAGGGCTACCAGACGCGCGTCGGAGAGGGCGGCGTGAAGCTATCGGGTGGGCAGGGCCAGCGCATCGCACTGGCGCGCGCGCTGCTCACCGACCCGCCGATCCTGGTGCTCGACGAGGCGATGTCGATGCTCGACCCGGACGGCGAGCGCGCCTTCCTCGAGCGCAATCTCGACTGGCTGCGCCAGCGGACCGTGCTCTTCATCACCCACCGGCCCTCGAGCCTGCACTTCGCGGATCGCGTCGTCGCAATGCGGGAGGGCCGGCCGCAAGAACGCGCGCCTGCGCACACCGGCCGTCGCACGGGGGCGGATAGGACCCGGCGGCCCGAGCGGCCGTGGTCGCACGCGACGTAATCGATCGGGAGTTGGCGGAGAGGGTGGGATTCGAACCCACGGTACGGCAAGCCGTACACCTGATTTCGAGTCAGGCCCGTTCGACCGGACTCCGGCACCTCTCCGGCGGCGATCCTAGCACCCCACCTCGGACCCGAAAGCCGGCGGGGCGCGGCCTTCCGGCCGTCGCGCGTTTTTCAACGGGGATGCCGCGTGCTAGCGTTCGCGCGGCCCGGCAGGACCGCGCCGGATGGACGCGCGCGACCGGGATGCGGACGCGGGGCGCGCATCCGTGTCACTCCCAGCGACGCCGGGCGGGCAGGGGATTTCGTGGCAAAGGACGATCTGATCCAGACGACCGGTACCGTCGAGAAGATTCTCGGCGGGGGTCGCTACCAGATCAAGCTCGACATGGATCAGACCGTGACGGCCCAGCTGTCGGGCCGCATGCGCCGCTTCCGGATTCGCGTGATTCCCGGCGACCGCGTGCAGGTGGGGCTCTCCCCGTACGACCCGACGCACGGCTTCATCACCTTTCGCCTGCGCGACAACCAGTAGCTCCGGATCGCTCCCGGTCCCCGATGCAGGGGTAGCCCAGACGGCATGCGGCACGCGGCGGTGGTGCTCCTGTTGCGCGGGATCCAGCTCCTCGACCGCTGGCGGCTGCGCCGTCTGGCGCGCCGGCATCCCGGACTCTCGTTCGATCCGCTCTCGAGCAGCAACCTCGCCGTTGCGCGCTACGCGCTCGCGCCCGGCGCGCGCCTCCACATCGGCCCCGGGGTGGTGACGGAGCGGATCCACGGCGCGCTGCACTTCGACGTGGCGGAGGACGCCCACGTCGAGATCGGTTCCGGCACCTGGCTGCGCACGGACGTCGAGCCCGTCTACATCATCGCCTTTCCCGGCGCGCGCCTCCGCGTCGGGCCCGACGGCTTCCTGAACGGCTGCCATCTGAGCGCCAAGCGCGAGGTGACGCTGGGCCGGCGCGTCTACGTGGGCTTCGGCAGCCGCATCGTGGATGGCGACCAGCACGACCTCGACAACGGCAACCCCGAGCGCGTGGAGCCGGTGACGGTTGGCGACCACGTCTGGATCGCGGCCGACGTCACCGTGACGCGCGGCGTGTCGATCGGCGACCACAGCGTCGTCGGGACGCGCTCGCTGGTGACGAAGGATCTGCCGCCGCGCACGCTGGCGTACGGCATCCCGGCGCGGGCCCGGCGCGAGCTGGGCGACCGCTCGGAGACGAGGTGAGGTAGCCTGCCAGCCGGTGGGACTGCGCATCGCGATCTTCGGGGAGGCCCAGGAGGCCCGCGACGTGCTCGTGGGGATCCTCGACGCGGGCCACAGCGTGGTCGGCGTGTATGCGCCGCCGGCCGGCAGGCGCCCCGATCCGCTGGCCGCGGAGGCCGAGGCGCGCGGGCTGCGGCTGTTCCGCCACCGCCGCTTCCGGCGCAAGGGCGCCGCGATTCCCGAGATCGTGAAGGAGTACGAGGCGCTCGGCGCCGAGCTCAACGTGCTGCCCTACACGACGGTGTTCCTGCCCCTCGAGATCCTGAACCACGCCCGGCTGGGCTCCCTGTGCCGCCATCCCTCGCTCCTGCCGCGCTTCCGCGGCGGGGCCTCGATCGGCTGGCAGATCATCGAGGGCGAGCCCGAGGTGGGCGTGACGATCTTCCAGCCGGACGCGGGGGTCGATGCCGGTCCGATCGTGGTGCAGAAGGGCGGGGTCCGGATCGATCCCACGGACAACGCGGCCCGTCTCTACTACGAGAAGCTCTACCCGCTGGGCGTGGAGGCCACGCTCGAGGCCGTCCGGCAGGTCGCCGCGGGCACCGCGAAGCCGCTCCCGCAGGACGAGTCGAAGGCGACCTTCCAGCCGCTGATCGACGACGCCGTGGCGCGCATCGACTGGGCGCTGCCGGTCGAGCGGCTCGACCGGGTGATGCGCGGCTGCGACCCCGCGCCGGGCGCCCACGCGCGCCTGAGGGGCGAGGAGGTCCGGCTCCACGACGTGCACCGGATCGAGGGCGCCGGCGCCGAGCCGCCGGGCACGGTGGTGTCGGTCGACGCGTCGGGGATGGTGGTCGCCGCCGCGGGCGGGCGCCTGGCGGTCGGGCGCGTGCGGCTCGGCGCGGGGGCCAAGGTCGCGGCGGCCGAGTCGGGGATCCGGGCCGGCGATCGGCTGGAGGCGGCCCCGCCGCCCGGCGCGTGAGCCGCGCCATCGGGCCGGCGCTCGCCGCGCTGCGAGCCCTCGACGCGGCGCCCGACACGTCGTAACCTCCCGCCTCCCGCGGCATCGTAGGCTGTGGGTCGCCGCCCCCGTCCCCCCGGGTCCGCGGTGCAGAACGAGAACCGCGCCCCCGCGCCCTGGCTGCGGCCGGCGCGAGACCAATAGAGAGAACGCTCAAGAGCCGGCCGACCGGTCCGATCGGGCTAGCGGCTGCCCCTGCGCTTTCCGGAACCACGAGACCCGATTCCCGCGCGAGACAGTCTCGCGGCGGGCGAGAGACTCAGCGAAGCATCGGCACGGCCATGACCCTCGACGCCTCGAAGATCCGCAACATCGGCATCAGCGCGCACATCGACTCGGGCAAGACCACGCTCACCGAGCGCATCCTCTTCTACACCCAACGCATCCACGCGATCCACGAGGTGAAGGGGAAGGACGCGGTCGGTGCGACGATGGACCACATGGAGCTCGAGCGGGAGCGCGGCATCACGATCACCTCGGCGGCCACGCACTGCGCGTGGGCCGGCCATCACATCAACATCATCGACACGCCCGGCCACGTGGACTTCACGATCGAGGTCGAGCGCTCGCTGCGCGTGCTCGACGGCGCGGTGCTGGTGCTGTGCGGCGTCGCGGGCGTCCAGTCGCAGTCCATGACCGTCGATCGCCAGATGAAGCGCTACCGCGTGCCGCGGCTGGCGTTCATCAACAAGCTGGACCGCTCCGGCGCGAACCCGAACCGCGTGGTCGACCAGCTCCGCGACAAGCTCAAGCAGAACGCGGTGCTGATGCAGCTTCCGATCGGCCTCGAGGCGGACCACGCGGGCGTGATCGACCTCGTGACGATGAAGGCGGTCCGCTTCGAGGGCGCGAACGGCGAGAACGTGGTCGAGACGGAGATCCCGGCGGAGCTCGCAGGCGAAGCCGAGGCGGCCCGCGAGAACATGCTCGACGTCGTGTCGATGTGCTCGGACGAGCTCACGGAGGCGATCCTCGAGGATCGCGTGACCGAGGCGCTGATCCACGACGCGGTCCGCCGCGGGACCTGCGCGCTCGAGATCACCCCGGTGTTCCTGGGCTCCGCCTACAAGAACAAGGGCGTGCAGAAGCTGCTCGACGCCGTGACGCGCTATCTGCCGAGCCCCGGCGAGGTCGAGAACACGGGCGTCGACCTCTCCAACGAGGAGGCGCCGATCCCGCTCGCGGCGGACCCGATGAAGCCGCTCGTCGCGCTGGCGTTCAAGCTGGACGAGGGGCGCTACGGGCAGCTCACCTACCTGCGCGTCTACCAGGGCAGCATCGCCAAGGGCTCGCCGATCGTGAACCAGCGCACCCACCGGCGCCACAAGGTCGGCCGGCTCGTGCGCATGCACGCGGACAAGATGGAGGACATCGAGGACGCGGGGGCGGGCGACATCGTGGCGCTGTTCGGGATCGAGTGCGCCTCCGGCGACACCTTCACCGACGGCTCCGTCGAGATCGCCATGAGCTCGATGCACGTGCCCAATCCGGTGATCACCCTCTCGATCAAGCCCAAGGACAAGCAGGCCCAGGCCAACGTGTCGAAGGCGCTCGGGCGCTTCGTG
>CP070734.1:1995209-2003509 GCA_020347605.1 Deltaproteobacteria bacterium
CGGTCCCCGGGGCGCGCTCCAGCGCGGTGACGACGGCCGCCCGCGGCACGCGCCGCCGCGCCGGCGGCCGGGGCTCGTCCCGGGTTCGCAAGCGGGGGCGCCGCTGCGCCGCCGCCCGGGCCGCGCGGCATCCGCCCGCCGCAGGACCACTGCGGGCGACGCGCGTTCAGGGTTCGAAGAGCACCGACAGCACGCTCTGCTCGAGTCGGGTCTCTGCCACCTTCCGGCCCACGACCGAGCTCGGCAGCGCCACCACGCGATAGGCGTCGCGCACGCGTACGAGAAGCTCCTCGCCGCGAACCTCGATGTCCAGCTCTTCCTTCGAGCAGCCCGGCAGGTCGATCTCGAGGCGCGTGCGACCGGAGCGCTGGCTGATCCGAATCGGGCGCGTGCGAACGAAGACCTCCGATGGATCGCGCGTGCCGTACACCTCGCTGCCGAGCTCCGACAGGGGCTCGATGCCGACCAGCTCGTGCGGGTAGAGGGGCGCGTGCAGGATGGGCAGCGGGAACGAGGCCTCGATGTCCCGAAGCTCCCGCTGCTCGCGCTCTGCCCAGTGCGCGAAATAGCCGCCCGCCGCCGTCGCCGGCAGCTCCCGGTTCACGATGATGGCATCGGTCGAGACTCCGTAGAGGCACAGGTACGCGAAGGAGCGACGCGTTTCCTCTACCGCGACGCGGGTCGGATTCACCACGAGTCGCGCGGTGGTGCGGTCGCCGTCGAGCAGGATCTGACGCACATCTGCGACGTCCTGATAGAGCTGCTCGAAGCTGTCGAACACCTCCTCGGACGGCAGGATGCGGCTCTGACCGATCCGCTCGGCGAACGGCCGCAGCAACCGGACCCCGCGCCGCTTCAAGTCGAACAGGTTCTCCATGAACAGCCGCAGGGCGTCGGGAAAGCGCAGCATGCGCAGCGTGGCTCCGGTGGGCGCGCAGTCGACGACGCACACGTCGAACTCGCCCGTCTTCTCGACCTCGCGGACCGCGCGCAGCGCCACGAGCTCCTCCAGCCCCGGGAACACCAGCAGCTCCTCGGCCACGATCTCGTCCGCCTCTTCCCGGAGCAGCGCGCGCAGCCAGCGTTGAATGTGCGACCAGGCGCGGTCCAGCTCCTCGAGGACCGCGACCTCGCGCGCCACGACACCGTCGGCGACCGAGACGGCAGTGCTGCGCACGCGCCGCGCCAGCGCGTCGCCGAGGCTGTGGGCGGGATCGGTCGACAGGATGAAGGCGCGCTTGCCGTGTGCCGCAGCGCGGAGCGCCGTGGCGATGGCGAGGCTCGTCTTCCCCACACCCCCCTTCCCCGTGAGGAGAACGACGCGCACGTCAGGGGGCTCCGGGCTCCGCCGCGGGCCGGTCGAAGCGCACCACGAGCCGGTTCGCCTCCATGCGCGCGGTGGCCAGCGAAAGCGGCGCAAAGCCGCGCGGCAGCTTCAGGGAGCGGCGGCGCGAGGCCGTGCGGATCAGGAGCTCGTCGTCGAGCTTCGTGACCTCCAGATCCGTGGCCCGCGCGTGGGGGAGGGGGAGGTCGAGCCGATAGCCCGGTCCGTCGCGCCGGAACTCGACGCGCGGCGCGGAGCAGAGAATCGCGTCGGGCTCCGCGTCCGCGAAGATCTCTTCGCCGTGCGCCGCGAGGCGTTCGAGACCCGTCACCTCGTCTCGCTGGAGCGGCGCCGGAAGCACCGGAAGCGGATCGAAGAGCGCTTCGACCTCGTGCCGTCGCTCCTCCTGCAAACGCCCCCAGTCGTGGAAGTACGCTTCGGAAGCAGCGGCCTCGGGCAGCAGACGGTTCATCACCACCGCGTCACACGGAATCTCGAAGAGGGCGAAGTCCGTGAACGAGCGCTGGGCCTCGTCGATCACCATGCGCTCCGGCGTCACGACGATGCGGACGCTGCTGTCCCGATCCGTGATGCGCTGGCGCAGCGCGCGAAGCCGACGATACACCAGCTTGTTCGCATCCGAGAATACCGCTGCATCGGGCAGCGGCACCGACACCACATGGCGGGCGACCGGCGTCACGACGGCGGCGAGCGCTTGCTGCACCCGCAGCAACAGCTGGAGCGCGCCGTGGGCGACGTCGGGCAACGTGAGCAGGCGAAGCGTCGAGCCGGTCGGCGCGCAGTCCACCACGACGAAATCGTATGGACCCGCGCGCGCGTACTGCTCGACGGCGAGCAGCGTCGAGAGCTCCTCCGCACCGGGCAGCAACGCGAGCTCCTCCGCGACCAGCTCTTCGATTCCCTGGTGACGCATGAGCGCAACGAGATAGTCGCGGATGCTGCCCCAGTGTTGGTTCATCTCGTAGCGCGCGTCGACCTCGAGCGCGTCGAGGCGTGGCGCGAGCGACTTGGGCGTCGGGCCCAGCCGGCGCTCGAATACGTCGCCGAGACTGTGCGCGGCATCCGCCGACAGGATCAACGTGCGCCGACCGCGCGCGGCGGCACACACGGCCGTGGCCGCGGCAGTCGTCGTCTTTCCCACACCGCCCTTGCCCGTGTACAGAACGATCCGCACGCGGGGAACGTATCACGGCAGATGGATTACAGCGGTCTCGACTCGGGCTCCCGGTTCGTCATCCACGGGGGTGCAGGCGCGGACTCCTGTGCGAAGCGCGCAGTCCAACGGTGGCCGCAGCGCGCGCATTCGCTCAGCACGAGCAGCGCACCATCGAACACCTCGTCGATGCGGAACCGTGCGCAACCGCACACCGCGCAGGGGGTCGGCTCTTCGATCGGTCGGTTGATCATGATGCCTCCGCGTCCCCAGAGAGGTCGGGCGGGCCCGGGCATCGGGGGAAACGCCCGGGCCCGCCCCGGTCGCGGGTCTTGGGGGATGCGACCGGATGGCGAAAGTAGAGCGAATCCATGTGACAGATGCGGTCACGCGGGTCGGCAGGGTCGCCGGCGGGTCGGCGGGGCCGCCGGCGGGCCGACGGGGCCCGGCTACCAGACGGCCCAGGCGCCCGTGGAATGGACGTACAGCGCGAGAGAGACGTTCGTGACGCCGTGCGCGACGACACAGCTGAGCAGGTCCTTGCGCGCGATCCAGAGCCCCGCCATCAAGAGGCCGTAGGCGATCGCGGCCGGGTACTCACCGGGAAACGCGTGGCCCGCCGTGTAGGCCAGCGTCGAGACGGCGACCGCGATCGGCGTCCAGGCGCCGGGCTCGAGATCGCCGATCGACGAGCGATCGAAGGCCTGGCCGAAGGGGTCGCCGGCGCCGCTCCGGCGCGCGCGATCCCACTGCACCACCAGCCCCAGCACGTAGCCGCGAAACAGGAGCTCCTCGAAGAGCGCCACGACGCTGCCCGAGGCGACGAGCCGCAGGACGAAGGCGGCCTGCGGCCAGGGCTCGCCGCCGGGCGGGTAGAAGGGCTGCTTGATGGCGACCCACAGCGCCGTTCCCAGCAGACCCGCGACGATCCCCACGCCGATCGAGGCGAGCGGGGGGTTGGGGCCGCGGAGCGGAACGAAGCGACGCCAGCCCCAGGCCAGCGCCGCTGCTGCGGCTGCGAGCCGCAGCGCGTAGTTCGCCTCGAGCGAAAGACCCAGGGAGGCGGGCAGGCTGGCGATCCCGACGTAGAGAAAGATCGGCAGGGCGTACGGAATCAGCAGCGAGGCGTTGGTCGCGGTGGTGGTCTGGCCTTTCGACATGGGCGGAATACTCTACACGAAGCCGCGGATGCGCAGATGGCTCTCGCGCGGTGGGGGAGGAGCATGGGCGTTCGGCTCGTGGCCCTGGATCTCGACGGGACGGCGCTCGATCCGAGCGGGTCGCTGCGCCCCGCCGTCGAGCGCTGCGTCGCGCGCGTGCGGGAACGCGGGATCCGCGTCGTGATCACGACCGGGCGCCGCTTTCGCACCGGTCGTCCCTTCGCCGAGCGGCTCGGACTCGCGGGACCGTGCGTCTTCCATCACGGCGCACTCGTGAAGGAGGTGGCCTCCGGGGAGACCCGGGCGCGCCACGATCTTCCCGACCCGACCTACCGCGCAGCGGTCGCGGCGCTGGGCCGGCTGGGGCCCCCGATCGTCTTCGTCGACGGCTTTCCGGATCGCGAGGACATGGTGACCACACGGCATGCGCGCGCGCATCCGGCACACGACCGCTACCTGGCCGACAACCGGACGGCGCACCGACTCGTGGACGATCTCGAGGCGCCTACCGACGGCGGCGCCCTGGTCGTCGCCCTGATGGGGGAGGAACGCCGCCTCGGTCGACTGCGCGCCGAGCTCGACACGCAGCTCGGAGACGAGGCCGTGGTGGGCATCCATCCCAGCTACGCCGGCGGGCATCTGCTCGAGCTGCTGCCCGCCGGTGTCTCCAAGTGGAGCGCGCTTCGCACGCTGGCGGCCGAGGCCGGCATTGCGCCACCGGAGATTCTGGCCATCGGCGACGAGATGAACGACGTCGAGATGCTCCGACACGCGGGTCTCGGAGTGGCGATGGGCAACGCGCGCCCGGCGGTCAAGGACGTGGCGGACCACGTCACCGCCACCAACGCCGAGGACGGCGTCGCCGTCGCGCGCGAGCGCTTCGTGTTGCAGACGTGAGCCGGGCCGGCGCCGCAGCGCGACCCGCGTCCGCGCCGTGGAGCGTGGTGGTCTCGGGCCTGCCTCGCTCGGGTACGTCGGTCATGATGCAGATGCTGGCCGCCGGGGGACTGCCGATCCTCGCCGACGAACGGCGCGTCGCCGATCCGGACAATCCGCGCGGCTACTTCGAGTTCGAGCCGGCCACGCGGCTCGCGCGCGACGCGTCGTGGCTCTCGCGCGCGGACGGCCGGGCCTTCAAGCTCGTGTACGCGCTGCTGCGCGAGCTGCCCTCACAGCGCGAGTACCGGGTGATCCTGATGCGCCGACGCCTGGCCGAGGTGGTCGCGTCGCAGGGCGCGATGCTCGAGCGCCGGGGAGCGCCGCGCTCCGAGCTGCCCGACGAGCGCTGGATCGAGCTGTTTGCGCGGGAGCTGCGCGAGGTCGAGACGTGGCTGCGGAGCCAGCCGAACTTCGCGCTGCGGATCGTCGACTACAACGCCCTGATCGAGGAGCCGCGCGCCACGGCGGAGGCCGTGCGCGACTTCGTCGCCGCGTCGCTCGACGTCGATTCGATGGCGCGCTGCGTCGAGCCCGCCCTCTACCGACGTCGTCTCCCGCTCAGCGGAGCAGGCGAGCGACCTCGTCGCGGCTGAAGCGCGGAACCGGCGTCCCGTCCGCGAACCGAACCCCGCGACCCGGTTCGGCCCGGCCGATCGCGCGGACCGCGAAGCCGCGTCGCTCCAGCTCCGCGCAGGCGGCCTGCGCGTGCGCCGCGTCGAACGTCGCGAGCAACGCGCCCGACGCGAGCGTGCCCCAGGGGTCCGCGCCCAGCGCGCGGCAGACCGCGACGCCGGGCTCGAACCAGAGAACCGCGTCGCGCTCCACGCACAGCGCGACCTCCGACGCGTCGGCCAGCTCGAGGAGACCCGTCGCGAGCCCGCCCTCCGTGGGGTCGTGCAGCGCGGTCGCCCCCAGCGCCGCGGCCGCGAGCGCGGCTTCGACCACCGAGATGCCCGGGACTGCGAGCGCCCGGGCCGCCCGCTCGCGGGTCTCGGCGTCGAGCGCGCCGAGCCGGCCGGCCGCCTCGGTGCACAGCACCGCGGCGCCCTCGACCGGCGCGGTTCCCACCTGCACGACGACGTCACCCGGGCGCACGCCCCCCGTGCGCACGAAGTGCCCGTCCGGCGCGAGCCCCAGCATCTGGCCCGCGATCACGGGTTGCCGGACGGCGGGTGTCACTTCGGTGTGTCCTCCGACCAGAGCCGCGCCCACCGCGTCGAGGGCTGCGCGCATCGCGTCGAAGATCTCGCGCGCCAGGCTCTCGGGAGAGCCGTCCGGCAGCAGAATCGTCGCCAGGAACCAGCGCGGCCGCACGCCCATCACCGCGACGTCGTTGGCGTTGATCACGACCGCGTGTGCGCCCACGCCCGACCCGGTCAGCGTGATCGGGTCGGCGGCCGCGATCAGTGCGCCGGCCGGGATCTCGATCGCACAGGCGTCCTCGCCCACGGCGGGCCCCAGCCGGAGCTCGGGCGGGGCGGGGCCGCCGGCGGCCAGCAGCTCGGCGAGCAGATCGGCGGGCAGCTTTCCGGGGCGTAGCGTGCGATCCGGCACGTGCGCAGGGTACCGTGAACGCCCCCGGCGCGCGGCGCGCGCAGGGGTATCCGCGACCGGCAACTCGCCAGTCCGCGGGAGGCTTTGATATGCTGGGGGCTCATGAAGTTGCGCATCCCCAAGCTGTTGCTCGCGGCTGCGGCGGGTCTCGTCCTCGCGTTTCCGGCGTCGTCGGAGACGGCCCTCACGTGTCCGGCCGTCCCCCAGCTCTTCCAGCAGTTCCTGAAGAAGCACGTTCGCTTCCGCTACCTGAGCGGAGACATCAAGGAGCGCGTCGCGGAGACCTACGTGCGGCGTCTCGATCCCTCCCGCACCCTGCTGATCGATTCGGAGGTGCAGTCGATCAAGTCCGGCTTCGGCGAGCTGTTGAGCGAGCTTTCGGACGGTGACTGTCAGGCGCTCGAAGAGCTCCACGCGACCATCCTGAAGAAGCAGGCCGAAGTGCAGGCGTTCGTGACCCGGGAGGTGAACCGCGAGGGCTTCGAGCTCGATCCCACGCTGCGGCTCGTGGTCGATCCCGAGAAGCGCGGCTACCCGTCGACCAAACAGGAACGCAACGCGCTGCACGCCGATCTGGCGCAGTTCCACCTCTCGAACTACCTGAGCGCCGGCTCGGATCTCGAGGAGGCGAAGCGCAAGCTGATCCACCGCTACGAGCTGACGAGCAAGCGGCTGGAAGAGCGCGATTCGCGCGACCACTTCGCGATGTTGCTCGACGCGTTCGCGAACTCGCTCGATCCGCACTCCAGCTACCTGTCCGCGGAGATGCTCGAGGAGTTCCAGATCAGTACCAGCCTGTCGCTGGAAGGCATCGGAGCGGCGCTCTCGAGTCGCGACGGCTACGCGATCGTCGAACAGGTGATTCCCGGCGGCGCCGCAGACCGACAGGGCGAGCTGCAGCCCGGCGACAAGATCGTGGCGGTGGCGCAGGAGCGCGAGGATCCCGTCGACGTCGTGGACATGGATCTCCAGGACGTCGTTCGCCTGATCCGCGGTCGCAAGGGCAGCCGCGTTCAGCTCACCGTGCTGCGCCAGTCCGAGAAGCTCGAGCGCCTCAGCGTGTGGATCGAGCGCGACAAGATCGACCTGGCGGAGCAGGCGGCGAGCCTGAGGTTCGAGACCGTGGAGCGGCACGGCAAGCCGCTCAAGCTCGCCGTGCTCGATCTCAGCTCGTTCTACGGCGATCGGGACCCGAGGGCGCGTCAGTCGTCGAACGACGTCGCACGTCTGCTCGAAACGGTTCGCAAGGAGAAGGCGGACGGCTTGTTGCTGGACCTGTCGCACAACGGCGGCGGATTGCTCGAACACGCCGTGCGCATCGCGGGCTTCTTCATCGACTCCGGAGGGATCGTATCGATCCAGGAGTCCGGCAGTCCGAGCCAGGTGCTCCCCGATCCGGACGGGCGGATCCTGTACACGGGACCGATGGTCGTGCTCACCTCGCGGATCAGCGCCTCCGCGTCGGAGATTCTCGCCGGCGCGATGCAGGACTACCGGCGCGCCGTGATCGTCGGCGACGATCACACCTTCGGAAAGGGCACCGTGCAGACGGTGCTCCCGTTGCCGCCCGGGCTGGGGGCGATCAAGGTGACGACCGGGCTGTTCTTCCGCCCGGGTGGACAATCGACCCAGAACAGCGGGGTCCCGAGCGACATCGTGTTCCCGTCGCTGTTCAACAGCGAGGACTACGGCGAGCGGGCGCAGCAGTACGCACTGCCGGGTCAGTCGATCGAGGCGTTTGCGAGCCGCGAGGGCGGCTGGCCGACCGCCTCGACGCCCTGGAAGCCGGTCACGCCCGAGATCATCGCCACGCTCGCGGAGCGCTCGCGCGCGCGGGTCACGTCCAGCCAGGAGTTCGCGGACATCACCCGCATGCTCGCCGAGGCGGAATCCAGCGACGGCGTGATCCAGCTCGCCGACGTCCTGGAGGTCGACGAGGCGTCCGACACGGTTGCCGCGACCGAGCGGCCGTCCCTCGACGCACCGGGCGGGCCCGGGGCCGCCGTCGCCTCGACCGGCAGCGGCGAGCGCGCGGAGCACTCGAAGGCGCGTGCGACCGACGACGAGGAGACTCCGAGCGTCCAGGTCCGCGAAGCGCTCGAAATCCTGGCGGACTACGTCGGACTCACGAGCTGAGCTCCCGCCCCCG
>CP070734.1:2003609-2005363 GCA_020347605.1 Deltaproteobacteria bacterium
GGAGGACGCGATCGACGCCCTCGGAGCCGAGCGCCGCGCGCGTCTGTGCCAGGGCGAGTGCTACCACCCTTCGGATCAGCGACGGCTCGTGACCCGCATCGAGGTGGTGCGCATCCGTCCGCAGACGGCGGCCGGCCCGGACGTCGCGGCGCTCGTCGACGATCCCTGGAAGACGCTTCCCTGCCCGCCCGATCCCGCCGGCTGCCAGGTGGCCTTCACCGACGAGAGCTTCGCGGAAGCCGGGCGCGACGCGCTCTACTACGTGCGCGCGATCGAGGCGCCGAGCCCCGCCGTCGACGCGGATCCGTTCGGTTGCCGACGCGACGAGCGCGGCCGCTGCGTCGAGATGGAGCCGTGCTGGGGACGGCCCGACGACGACGAGTGTCTGGCGGAGACGGAGGAGCGCGCCTGGTCCTCACCGATCTTCGTGAACCACGCGCAGCCCTGAAGGCCGCCCGCGGCCGCCACCTCGCTACGGCGCGCCCGCCGCGGGCGACCAGATGTAGTAGAAGCCGGGCGCGAGGCGGTGCGAGAACGGCGGCAGCAGGTCGATGTCGACGACCTGGACCGGACCCGGTCCGGCCTCGCTGTACACGTTCTCGCGGTACTCCGAGGGCCGGTGGTAGACGACGACGCGCGAGTGGCTCAGGCCGGCCCGCGCTTCGAGCGCGCGCACCGCGTGCTCGAGATGGCCAACGCGGTCCACCAGTCCGAGATCGGCCGCCTGACGGGCGGTGAAGATGCGCCCGTCGCTGATCGGATCGAGGTCCTCGGGCGGGAGCGCGGGCCGGCCCAGCCGCACGACCTCGCGGAAGCGGCCGTGCAGGTCGACGACCACCTGCTCGAAGTAGTCGCGCTCCTCGGCGCGCATGGGACGAAGCGGTGAGCCGGCGTCCTTGAACTCCCCGCTCGTGAAGGTCTGGTCTGCGACGCCGAAGCGCTCCATCAGGCCCGAAACGTTGATGCCGACCATGATCACGCCGATCGAGCCGGTGATCGCCGTGGGATGGGCCACCACCTCGTCGGCCGCCATCGCGACGTAGTAGCCGCCGGAGGTCGCCAGTCCCTGGAGATACGCCACCACCGGCTTCCCGCTGCGCTGCTTCCAGCGCTGGATCTCGTGGTAGAGCGTCTCGCTGGCCGACACCGTGCCGCCCGGACTGTTCACGCGCAGCAGCAGCGCCGCGACGTCGTCGTCGTCGCGCGCCATGTCGAGCGCCTCGCGCGAGCGCGCCACCAGGCTGGGACGCTCGACGCCCAGGGCCGAGGAGCGCGGGGACTCGGTGATCACCCCCTCCACCTCGATCATTGCGATCTTGGGCCCCCCCTCGCCCATCACCACCGTCTCTTCGAGCGGGCGCGTCTGGGTCAGGGAGCCCAGGTCGAGCACGCAGCCCGTGAGCACGGCCGCGAGCGCCGCGACACCTGCGAATCGAATCGTCATCCACGTCCCTCCGGCCGGAATCGGTGCGGCGTCATTGTACCCGCGCCGCGCCGGCGGGGGAATCAGGCAACGCGTCGGAGCTGCGTCGCCAGGGCGTTCGCCCGCCGGTGGAAGTGGTTTGCGGCGAAGGCGAGGACGGGCGGGAGCAGGCAGATCAGCAGGAAGACCGAAGCCACGGTCTCGAGCGGGACGTGCAGGTGCTCGTCGGCCAGCCGGGAGAAGTCCATCCAGTGCCCGCCGCCCTTCGCCTGGGCGTAGAGCTTGCGGTGGAACGAGCTCTCGAGAAGGCGGTGGGCGAAGCGCACGTCGT
>CP070734.1:2005463-2017257 GCA_020347605.1 Deltaproteobacteria bacterium
GTGAAGAACCGGTAGTGATAGCCTTCCTGCTTGGGGGGATGGCCGGTCAGCGCCCGCCAGCGGTACCGGACGTGGACCACGTTCGGCGTCGTGACGATCAGCCAGCCACCCGGTCGGATCACGCGCGCCAGCTCGGCGACCAGATCCTCGGCCCGCACGATGTGTTCGATGACTTCGAGCAGTGTCGCACCGTCGAGACATCCATCGCGGAACGGAAGCGGGTGATTGAGGTCGCCCGCGAGGGAGCGCCATCCCGCCCGGTCCACGGCGGCGCTGTTGGTCGGCCAGTAGTCGAGGCCGTAGCCGCGGAGGCCGCGTCCCGCCGCCTGCTCGAGGAACTCGCCGCGTCCACAGCCGAGATCGATCCAGCGGCCCGCGGCCTCGGGCGGCGGCAGGATCCGGGCCGCGTACGCATACCACGGACGCAGCGGCCGCCTCCGCCGATCCACGTCGGAGGGATGCGCAGACGTCTCGGTGTGAAGCGCCCGCTGGGGCGCGGCAGGCATCGGTGTCGGACTTCCTAGCGAGCTGGGCGCGATGCTGCGCAGCGCAATCATATGACAGGGGGGCCGTGGCGCAATCGGCGGGCGGACGTCGGGTCTCAGGCGGTGGAGGCGCCCCGCAGCGAAGCGATCTCCGCGAGCACCTGCGCGCTCGCCTCCATGCAGCGCTCGATGGAGTGGCGCTCGGCGAGGCGTCGCGCGGCCTCGCTGCGCGCCTTCGCCCGCTCGGGGTCCAGGAAGTCGACGAGTGCGTCGCAGAGCGCACCGGCCGAAATCGGCTCGGGCAGCACCGCCCCCTCGACTCCGGTCGAAATCAGCTCGGCCGCACCGTTCGCGTCGCTCGTGATCACGGGCACGCCGGCCGCGAGCGCTTCGAGCGTCGTGTTCGCGAACGGGTCGTAGCGCGTGGGAAGGACGTACAGGTCGGCGGCGGCGTAGCAGCCCTCCGCGTCTCGCCGCCCGCCCAGAAACCGAACCGCCGCCTGGACGCCGAGTCGCTTCGCCTGACGCTCGAAGCGAGCCGCCGCGGAGTCGTAGCCGACCACCAGCAGGCGCGCCTGCGGTCGCGGGTGGAGCAGCGCCGCAAACGCGTCGAGCACCCGGTCCAGTCCCTTGCGCCCGTACCCGGTGCCGAGGAACAGGACGACCGCGTGTTCCGGACCGAACCCGCACGCGCGCCGGAGCGCGGCGCCGCGCTCCGGATCGGGGCGGAAGCGGGCGAGGTCCACGCCGTTCGGGATGACCGCGATCCGCTCGCCCGGAATGGCGTAGCGCTGCATCACGTCGCGCTTCACCATTCCCGAGTTGACGATCACGTGTGCGGCGCGGGTGACGGCGCGCCGCTCGATCACGAGCGCCAGCCGCTGCTTCCACGCGCCTCCGCGGAGCAGCCGCTCGTGGGGACGCAGCGTCGCCGCGTGCGCCCGTTCGAGGTAGGTCGCGTGGCATCCGCCCCCGAGCCGGACGACGTCGTGCGACCAGGTCTTGCCGAGGCCGTACACCACGTCGTACGGGGTCCGGCGCACGTGCCGTTCGACGGCCTTTGCGAAGGTCCACATGCGGCCCGCGCGGGTGAGTGCGGGGCCGCGGAGCACGACGAAGCGGACGGCGGGGTGCGGCGGCGCCTCGTGACGGCGGCACACGATGCACACCTCGTGCCCCGCCTCCGCCAGGTGCGCGGCGAGATGGTTCAGGTAGCGCTCGGTGCCCCCGGTTCCGGCGTGGCGCATGTGGACCAGGGCGATCCGCATCGGGTATGCCTCCGAGCCTCTTTGCGCGCACCGAAACCCGTTACCATCCGGCCCGCGAGCGGAGGGTAGACCATTGGCGCCGATTCGATCCCTTCTCGTGCGGCCGGCGATCGCGGCGGACCGTCGCGGGCGCCGGGGCTCGCCGACGCGAGCCTCGCGGGGCGACACCCCCTCGGAGGCGGGCGCGTGAGGGATGCCGCGAGCCGGCCGGGGCTGTCGGGCGTCGTGGTCGCGATGAACGAGGAGGACCGGATCGGCGAGTGCCTCGCGTCCCTGGAATTCTGTGACGAGATCGTGGTCGTCGATTCCCACTCGTCCGACGCGACGCGCGAGGTCGCCGCGCGACACGGTGCGCGCGTGATCGAGCGCGACTGGCCGGGCTTCGTGAAGCAGAAGGCGTTCGCGGTCGAAGCCGCCGAGCACGCCTGGGTGCTCGCGCTGGACGCGGACGAACGCGTCTCGCCGGCGCTGCGGGCCGAGATCGAGGCGCTCCGGGACCGCGGCTTCCCCGACAAGTGCGGCTGGCGGATGCCGCGTCTGTCCAGCTATCTGGGCCGCGCCATCCGGCACGGAACCTGGTACCCCGATCTGCAGCTGCGTCTGTTCGACCGGCGTCGTGGCGGCTGGACCGGCAGCGACCCCCACGACCGCGTCGAGCTCGAGGGCCCCGTCGGGCGCCTGCGCGGCGACCTCCTGCATCACCCGTATCGCAGCCTCGAGGATCACCTCGCGACGATCGACCGCTACACGACGATCATGGCGGACCAGCTCGAGAAGCGAGGTCGCCGCGCGCGCCTCCTCGACATCGTGCTGCGCCCACCCGCTCGGTTCCTGGCGTTCTACGTGATCCGCCGGGGCTTTCTCGACGGCTGGCGCGGACTGCTCATGGCCTACCTCGCCGCCCACTACGTGCGGCTCAAGTACGCCAAGCTGTACGTGCGGCAGCGGTTGTCGAAGGGCTCGGATCAGCGCTGAAGCGAGACGAGTTCGCGGTAGAGGCCGTCCTGCGCCATCAGCTCGTCGTGGGTTCCGAGTCGCGACTTGCCGCCTTCCTCGAGCACCACGATCTTGTGCGCACGGCGGATCGTCGAGAGCCGGTGGGCGATCACGAACACGGTGCGGCTTCCGAGGAGCGCATCGACGGCGTCCTGCACGAGCTGCTCGCTCTTGGCGTCGAGTGAGCTAGTGGCCTCGTCGAAGATCAGGATGTCGGGATTCTTGAGGATGGCCCGCGCGATCGTGACGCGCTGCCGCTGTCCTCCCGAGAGCTGGGTTCCCTCCTCGCCCACCTCGGTGTCGTAGCCCTCGGGCAGGCGATCGGCGAATTCGTCCACGTGCGCGGCGGCGGCGGCGGCGCGGACCTCGGCGTCGCTCGCGCCGGGGCGCCCGTAGCGGATGTTCTCGCGGATCGTTCCGGCGAACAGGAACGGATTCTGGGTGACGATCGCGATGTGGTCGATCAGCGAGTCCCGGGAGATCCGGCGCAGGTCGACGCCGTCGATCTCGATCGAGCCCGCGTCCGGGTCGTAGAAGCGCAACATGAGGTCTGCCAGCGTGGTCTTGCCCGCACCCGTGCGTCCGACGATGGCCACGACTTCGCCCGCCCGCACGTCGAGGGAGAAGTCCACGAGCACCGGCTCGCGGCCGTAGGAGAACGACACGTTGCGGATCCGGATGCCGTCGCGGACGCCGTCGATCGGGACGGCGTCGGGTGCATCCTTGATTTCGGACGGGGTGTCGAGCATCTCGAAGACGCGAGCGGCCGCGGGAGTGGCGTCCATCAGCCGGTTCCAACCCTTGCCCACGGTCTTCGTGGGCTTGTGCAACGTCACCATCACCGCCATGATCGCCGCCAGGTCGCCGACGCTGATTCCCCACATCTGCCGCGCGACCAGCAGGGCGCCGAGCAGCAACATCACGATCATGCTCACGCTGGTGATCATCTCCACCAGACTGTGGGATGCGACGCGGTTCTTCACGACCTTCATCTCGCGTCGGAAGAGCTTCTGGTTCTCGCGCGCGAAGGCCGCCGCCTCGATCGTCTCGGCCCGGAAGGCCTTGATGACCTTCATGCCGGAGAGGATCTCGACCAGGCGCTGGACGACGTCGCTCACCTTCTCCTGCCGCCGCTGGGCGGATTTTCGGATGCGCCGGCCGAAGAGTCCGACGACGCCGGCGATCAGGGGCCCCAGCGAGAGGGAGATGAGCGCGACCTGCCACGAGATCCAAAAGAGGAGCGCACCGCCCACGATGACGCGCAAGAGCGCCTGGACGACGTCGCTGAAGAGCAGCTCGAGCGCGAGGTGTGCGCGCGACACGTCATTCATGGTTCGAGACAGCGTATCGCCGCGGGTGGTCCGCTGGTGGAACGCCAGTGGCAGCGATAGCAGCTTGACGCACACGGCCTGCTGCAGGTCCACGCGGATCTTTCCCAGCGTGTACTCGACGAGATAGTGCTGCCCGAACGAGGAGACCGGCAGGACGAGCGCGATCAGTGCCGCCGCCAGCATCACGTTCCAGAAGCTCTCGTTGATCTTGCGCTGGAGCTCGGCCCGCGCCACCTCCGGGTCCTGCGGCTCCGCCGCGGGAGCGACCTCCGCGGGGCCGGCCTTCTGGACCCAGCTCGCCGCCGGCAACGACTGCAGCGTGTGCTGCTCGAGCAGCACGTCGTCCATCAGCGGCTTGACGAGGTACGCGCGGTAGGCCGTCGCGCCCGAGTAGACTCCGGTCAGTACGAAGGCGATGGCCACGAACGCGACGTAGGGGCGCGCGTAGCCCAACAGCCGGACGAAGGGATCGAGATTCGCGCCGGCCGCGCGTCGCGGTGCGGCGGTGGTGATGGAGGAGGCGCTCAGGCGACCTTCGTGACGCGGCCCGAGCGGATGCATCGCGTGCACACGCGGATACGGCGCACCACGCCGTTCACCACGGCACGGGTCCGCTGCAGGTTCGGATTCCAGACGCGAGACGTCTTGCGGTTCGAGTGGCTCACGTTCCGTCCGTGCGCCGGCTGCTTTCCGCAGATTTCGCAGACTCGAGCCATATCCGAACTCCTTGGGGGAACGGGCGGGTTTTAGCCTAGGGCACGCGAATCTGCCAGCACGGGGTCCCCGCCGGGACGCCGGAGCTCGGCTCAGGCCAGTTCCGCGGCGATCGCGTCCCCGGCTCGCCAGCCGAGCAGGAGGTCCCCCTCGATGCCGAGCGCCGCCAGGTCCTCGCGCGGCAAGCGGTAGACGGGCGGCCGCGACACCGCGCGGATCTCGACGTCGCCCGGCCAGCCCGCGCCGGGCCAGGGGTCCACCAGGGCCTCGTGGTCGTCCCAGCGCGGGACCGGATCCGTCTGCGCGACCAGCTTGGATTCCGAGAAGGGCATCAGGCGTGTCGCGATCGCCTCCAGCTCGGCCCCGACGGCCGCGCGGTCGGCTTCCGCTTCGCCAACGACGGCGGCGCCGACCAGGTCGACGCGAGAATCGCCCCCCTGCGCGGGAAAGACCGCCAGGCGCGTCACGTTCCCGCCCGCTTCGCTCCGCTCGGGATCTGCGACGTGGATCACCCGCCGAGACATGCCTTCCGGGAGGATCTCGCGCGGCGCGCGGAAGCGCACGGCGACACGCCGATGTGTCGATTCGGGCGCGTCGAGGAAGTCCGGAGTCCCCCGTCCGTGCGCTCTCAAGAACGCGGCGAGCGCCGCGCACGGTGCGTTCACGACGATGGCGCGGCCCACCCAGACACCACCCGAATCCTCCACGGCGATGCCCGGCTGATTGCCGACGGCCACGAACTCGAACGCGCCGTCGACCGACCGGAACTCGCCGTGGACCGACTCGACCCGGCGTCGCAGCAGGCCCCGCAGCGAGTCCTCCGGTCGCTCGAAGCGGGCGCCGCCCTCCAGTCCGCATCCGAGCAGGCGCGCGCGCGCCTCGGGGGGCGGGCGGGTTGCGCCGAGATCCGAGAGTCCGCGCACCTGTGCGTCCAGAACCGGTCGCAGCGAGCCGTCGGGCCGGGCGGCGGCCTCCGGCAGCCCGCGCGCGAGGCCCGCACGGGGCGACGTCCGCACCAGGGATCGGAGCCCGCCCGAACGAACCATGGGCGATTCCAGCAGGGCCGAAAGCTCGGCCTGGGCCGCGCGCTCGATGCTGCGCACGAGATCCAGCGCGTCGTCCGGATCCGCAAGGCCCCAGGCGACGAGCTCCTCCGCGGTCGCCGCACCGGCACCGACGTTGATGCGCGCCTCGGGAAGCACGACCTGGTACGCCACGGCCTCCGAATGGATGCGCCGCCGATCGATGAGGGGCAGGGCGAGCTCACGCAGGCACGCGTCCAGCACGCTGCGGCCGCCCGGCAGCAAGAACGGCTCGCGCAGGCAGTCGGGCGCGCGGGTCGCCGCGGCTTCCTCGACGACCAGCACGCGCAGTCCGCGTCGCCCCAGCCGCGCCGCGGCGACGAGGCCGGGCAGGGCTCCGCCCAGCACGATCACGTCCCAGCGTCGCGCCCGCAGCGTGGTCGCGGCGCCGGCGGCCGAGAAGCCGCGCACTCAGCCTCCGGCGCCCGCAGATCGCTCCATCCGGATGGGCGGTTCGTCGGGCTCCTTGCGCTCGATGGTGCCGATCGTATAGGCGCGCTCGCCCAGGCCCAGCAGCCGCTCGCACGCGTCCTCCGCCTCGTCGCGGGGAACGATCAGGATCATCCCGATTCCGCAATTGAAGACCCGCAGCATCTCGCCCTCCGACAGCTCCGCATGCCGCTGCAGGACGTCGAAGATCGGGGGGCGCGGCCAGGCCGACGGATCGATGCGCGCCCTCACTCCGCGGGGCAGCACGCGCGGGACGTTGCCCGCGAAGCCGCCGCCGGTGATGTGGACGATTCCGTTCACGGTGAAATCCCGGATCACGTTCAGGACCGGTTTCACGTAGATCCGGGTGGGCGAGAGCAGGGCGTTCCCCAACGAACCGTCCAGCTCCTCCATGGGTGCCAGCAGGTCGAGCTTCCCGGCCGCCGCGCCCTCCTCGAGGATGGCGCGCACCAGCGCGAATCCGTTGCTGTGGCAGCCATTCGATCCGAGACCGATCAGCACGTTGCCCTCGCTGATGGAGGATCCGTCGATCACCCGCTCGCGCTCGACCACCCCGACGCCGAAGCCGACCAGCTCCATCTCGCCGGCGGCGTACATGCCCGGCATGGTGGCGGTCTCGCCTCCGATCAGGGCGCAGCCGGCGCGTCGGCAGCCCTCCGCGATCCCCTCGAGCGCGCGGGTCGCCGCCTCGGGATCCGGCTTTCCCATGGCGAGGTAGTCGAGGAAGACGAGGGGCTCCGCGCCCTGCACGACCAGGTCGTTCGTCACCATCGCGACACAGTCGATGCCGATCGTGTCGTAGCGGCCGAGCTTCGCGGCCAGCAGCAGCTTGGTGCCGACGCCGTCGGCGCCGGTGACGAAGATCGGGTCCCGGTACCGCTCCGGCACCTTGAACAGCGCGGCGAAGCCACCGATGGACGAGAGGACCTCGGGTCGCCGCGTGCGGCGTGCGATCTGCGCGATGGACGAGATGAACGCCTCGTCCGAGTCGAGGTCCACACCGGCCCGGGCATAGGCCGGGGCCGACGGTTCTTGATCCGAGCGGGAGCGGCTCACGCCGGATGGATACGCAACGGGACGGACACCTGTCAAACGCGCGGGCGCCCGGGCCCGGAATGGGCCCGTGCTATCGTGCCCCGCGTGCGCATTTCCGTGGTGATCCCAGCCCTGAACGAGGCCGGGGACGTCGAGAATGCGATCCGCAGCGCGGCGGGACCCGGCGTCGAGGTGGTCGTCGTCGACGGTGGCAGCGAGGACCCGACCGTCGCCCGCGCCGAGGCGGCCGGCGCCCGGGTCGTCCGCTCCCCGCCCGGCCGGGCGCGGCAGCTGGAGCGCGGACGCCTCGCCGCGACGGGAGAGGCAGTGCTGTTCCTTCACGCCGACAGCCGGCTTCCCGAGGGCTTCGCTGCCGCGGTGCGTACGGCCCTGGCCGATCCGCGGGTCGTCGGCGGAGCCTTCGGCCTGCGGTTCGACGGCTCCGCCCCGCTGCTGCGCGTGCTCGAGTGGGGCGTCCGGCTCCGCGTGCGTCTGTTCCGGCTTCCCTACGGCGACCAGGGGATCTTTGCGCGACGCGCGGCGCTCGAGGCCCTCGGCGGCGTGCCGCAGGCCGCCATCATGGAGGATCTGGATCTGGTGCGCGGGCTCCAACGCCGCGGCCGTTTCGCGAACCTGACACTGCCGACCGTCACCTCCGCGCGTCGGTACGCGAGCCGCGGGGTGCTGCGAACCCTGTTTCGCAACCAGCTCGCGTCGCTGGCCTGGGCACTCGGCGTCGACCGCGCTCGCGTCGCCGCCTGGTACCGCCAGTGAGCGCGGCGACCGCCCCGCTCCCGAACGCCGCCCGGACGGCGCCGGTCACGCCCTGGTGGCGTCTGGGCCGATACATCCGCCGCAACCGCGGGCGCTACGTCGTCGGCGCGGTGGCTTCGCTGCTCTACGACGCGGCCTTCATCGCGATTCCGTTGCTCGTGGGCTGGGCGATCTCCGCCATCGCGGACGGCCTCGGGTCTGCGGTCGTCGTCGAGCGCTGCGTGTGGATCGCCGTCGTGACCGTGGTGGGCGGCGTGTTTCGCGTGCTCTCGCGGACGTTCATCTTCAACGCGGGGCGCGAGATCGAATACGAGCTTCGCAACGACCTGTTCCGCCACCTGCAGCGGCTCCCCCAGTCGTTCTACCTCCGCTGGCGCACCGGCGACGTGATGAGCCGCTGCGTCAACGACCTGAATTCGGTCCGCATGATGCTCGGACCGGGTCTTCTCAACATGGTGAACACGCCGATCCTCTACGTCGGGTGCTTCTTTGCGATGTTCGCGATCGACGTGAATCTGACCCTGCTCGTGCTGCTGCCGTATCCGCTCTTCATCCTGATCGCGCGCGCCTTCGGACGCCCGATGCATCAGGCGGCGCTCGGGGCCCAGGAAGGTCTCGCGGAGCTCTCGAATCAGCTGCAGGAGACGATCTCGGGCATCGCCGTCGTGAAGGCCTACGCGATGGAGGACGCCCGCGCCCGGCACTTCGATGCCGCCAACGACGAGCTCTTCCGGCGCGCGCTGCGACTCGTCCGCGTCAACACCGCGCTGCCCCCCATCACGAGTCTGCTGCCCGCACTGGCGATGGGGATCGTGCTCCTGGTGGGCGGCCGCGAGATCGCGATGGGCCGCATGGCGATCGCGGACTTCTTCAAGTTCGCGCTCTACATCTACCAGCTGACATTTCCGACGTTCCTGATGGGCTGGGTGTTCGCACTCGTGCAGCGCGGCGCGGCGTCCCTGCAGCGGATCGACGAGATCCTGTCGACCCGGCCGTCGATCGCCGACACCCCGCAGACGCGGATGACGCCAACGCTGCGGGGCGACATCGAGTTCCGGAATCTGACCTTCAGCCACCCGGGCAGCGGCCGCGAGCCGGCCCTGCGCGACATCTCGCTCTCCGTGCCCGCGGGAACCACGCTCGGCATCGTCGGACCGGTGGGATCCGGCAAGACCACGCTCGCCTCGCTGATCCCGCGCCTGTACGAGGTCGAAGACGGGCGCGTGTTCATCGACGGCATCGACGTGAACGAGATCCCGCTCGCGACCCTGCGGAAGGGGATCGCGATGGTCCCCCAGGATTCGTTCCTGTTCTCGATGTCGCTGGCCGACAACATCGCCTACGGACTGCCCGAGACCGACCTCGCGGTCGTCCGGGAGGCGACCGAGCGCGCCCAGCTCACCGGCGATCTGGCCGAGCTCCCGCACGGGCTCGACACCCTGGTCGGCGAGCGCGGCGTGATGCTCTCGGGCGGGCAACGCCAACGCGCGGCGCTCGCCCGGGCGCTGGCGCTGCGCCCTCGCATCCTGGTGCTCGACGATGCCCTCTCCAGCGTGGATGCGGCCACCGAGTCGGCCATCCAGCGGAACCTCGAAGAGGTGTTCGCCGGCCGCACCGTCGTCGTGATCGCGCATCGGGTCAGCACGGTCCGTCACGCCGATCAGATCGTGGTGCTGGACGCCGGGAGGATCGTCGAGCGCGGCACCCACGCGGAACTCGTCGCCGCCGGCGGAATCTACGCGCGCACGGCGCTCGAGCAGGCGCTCGAGCAGGCGCTCGAGGAGGAGTTGATCGACGCCGGAGATGCGGCGTGAGCGGCGGCGGAGGCCGCCCTGTGGCGCGCGGAAGCGCGCCGCTGCCGTCGGCGCCCGGCGACGCCTTCCACGAGGAGGAGGCGATCGGTCGGGCCTACGACGCGCGCCTCATGAAACGCCTGTGGCGCTACGTGAAGCCGTACCGGTGGCAGGTGGTGCTCACGCTCGCGCTGGTCCCGCCGATCTTCGCGCTCGAGCTGGCGCCGGCCTGGGTGATCAAGACCGGGCTCGATCGCATCCTGGCGGCGGACGGGGCGCCGGCCGAGCCCGGCTGGCTGGCCTGGCTGCTGGCGCCGCCGGGAGGCGAGGCCAGCCTGGTCGGTGCGCTGGTCTGGCTCGGCGGACTCTACCTGATCGCGGCGGTCGCCCTCGCCGGCCTGCAGTTCGCGAACATGTACGTGATGTCGTGGACGGGACAGTCCGCGATGCGGGACCTGCGCGCGCACGTCTTCGAACACATCCAGAAGCTCCACCTCGGCTTCTTCGACACGTACCCCGTCGGGCGTCTCGTCACGCGTGCCACCAACGACGTCGAGAACGTGTCCGAGATGTTCGCCGCCGGCATCGTCGCGCTGGTCACGGACCTCGTGAAGATGGTGGGCTTCGCGGTGGTGCTGTTCCTGGTCGAGCCGAAGCTCGCCCTGGTGACGTTTCTGGTCGTGCCGTTTCTCGCCGTCGCGGCGATCGTCTTCCGGTTCAAGGTGCGGGCCGCCTTTCGAGCCGTGCGCGTGCGCATCGCGCGAATCAATTCGCAGATCCAGGAGACCGTCACGGGCATGAAGGTGGTGCAGCTGTTCACGCGCGAGGAGCGCAACGCGCGCGACTTCGACGCGCTCAACGCCTCGCATCGCGACGCCTGGTTCGCCTCGATTCGCTGGGACGCCGCATTGTTCGCAGTGGTCGAGATCGCCAACAACCTGACCATCGCGGTGATCATCGGCTACGGCGCGTGGGCCGGCGTGGCCGTCGGCACCATGTACGTCTTCATCGACTGGATGCGCCGCTTCTTCATGCCGCTGCGGGACCTGTCGGCCAAGTATTCGGTGATGCAGTCGTCGATGGCGAGCAGCGAGCGGATCTTCCAGCTGCTCGACGTCGAGCCGGCGATCCGCGACCGCAGCGCCGCCCGCCCGCTCGCGGCGACCGAACGAAGGGGCCGCGGCGCGCTCGAGTTCCGCAACGTATCCTTCCGCTATCCGAACGGCGGCTGGGTGCTTCGCGACGTCTCGTTCGCCGTCGAGCCGGGCGAGCGGGTCGCCTTCGTGGGGGCCACCGGGTCGGGGAAGACCACCCTCATCAAGCTGCTCACCCGGCTGTACGAGGTGGGCGCCGGTCAGATCCTGCTCGACGGGGTGGATCTGCGGGAGCTCCCGCAGCGCGATCTGCGGCGTCGCGTCACGTTGGTGCTGCAGGACGTGTTCCTGTTCAGCGGCAGCGTTCGCGAGAACATCGGACTGGGCCGCGCGGGCGTGGACGCCGCCGCGATCGGCCGGGCGGCGCGCGCGGTCGAGGCGCACGGCATGATCGAGCGGCTACCCGAGGGCTACGCGACGGAGCTGCGGGAGCGCGGCCACGACCTGTCCACGGGCCAGCGGCAGCTGATCGCGTTCGCGCGCGCGCTCGCGCACGGCGCCGAGGTCCTGGTGCTCGACGAGGCGACGAGCTCGATCGACTCCGAGACCGAGGCGCTGATCCAGCGCGGCGTGCACGTACTGATGCAGGGCAAGACCGCACTGGTGATCGCGCACCGGCTCTCGACGATTCAGGACGTCGACCGGATCTACGTCCTCCACAAGGGGCGGATCGTCGAGTCCGGCAGCCACGACCAGCTGCTCGAGCAGCGCG
>CP070734.1:2017357-2021092 GCA_020347605.1 Deltaproteobacteria bacterium
GTGCGCGGTCCCGGCGCGCTCGACGCGCCAGGTCGCCGCGCTGCGCAGCGAGGGGTCACGCACCTCGGCGTAATCGACGGTCGCGAGGTGACGGGCGGCCGCGAGCGCGCGCGTGGTAGCGCCGGCGGCGGACCAGACCGAGTTGACGGTGAGCCGGCGCGCCGGGCGCATGTCCAGATCCCACGGGTTCTCGGTCCAGATCGCGGTGTTCCCGTCGTAGAGCGCAGCCGCCTCGACGGGCGCGGCCCAGACCTCGTCGCGCAGCGGAATCAGCTGACCGCCCGGAGCCAGGAGGCGCTCGCGAACGTCGGCGATCGTCTGCAGGTGACCGCCGAGGAAGGGCAATGCGCCGCGCAGGTCGGAGACGATCACGTCGGCGCGCTCCGGCAGCTTCACGTCCTCGGCGCGGTCCTGGATGAATTGGATGCGCTCGGCGTAGCCGTTCGCAGCGGCGACCTCGCGGGCGACCTCGATCGCATCACCCGGCTCGATCGCGTAGACGCGCCGCGCGCCGAAGCGGCACGCGAGCAGCGCGAAGATCCCCGTACCCGTGCCGACGTCGAGGACGACCGAGTCCTCGCGGACCGCGTCCCGAAGCGCGCGGGCGTACGCGTCCATTCGAACCGCGTCGGCGATCATCTTGCCGAATTGCAGGGTCGAGTACATCGGCTAGCGAAGACCTCCTGGAGTCTCGTGGCGGACGTCGCGCACCACGGCGTCGACGACCGCTGCGAGGCCATCCACCCCCTCCGGCGCGCGAACCCGGCGCAGTGGCACCGCACGCGCCAGCTCGGCGAGGAGCTGGAACTCCCGCGCGCGCATGGGAGCCTCCTGGAAGAAGCTGGCGTAGGAGTTGCCGATCAAGGCGAGCAGCGCCCGACGCGGCTCGAGGGCACCGATTTGGGGCGCTTCCCCATCGCGCGCGCCGAGCAGGTACGCGGCAACCAGGGGCACCGGCTCGCGCGCGACGCGGTGCGGGGAACCGGCGAGATCCAGGCGCCGCTTGTCCCAAGACGGGGTGAGGCGCGGAAGCTGCGCATCCGGACCGAACAAGAGCCGCACCGAGTCCGGCCAGAGCCGCACGCGCGGTGGGCCCGGCTGCACCAGGAAGCCGCGCTCCGTCGGCGTGAGCGCGGCCGCATCGTCGCAGACGAGCGCGTGCCCCGCCCGCGCGAACCGCGCGGCGAGCGTCGACTTCCCCGCACCCGGCGGGCCCAGGAACGCGACGGCGGCGCCTTGGATCGAGACCACGCTGGCGTGCAGCGACACCACTCCGCGCAGTCGGAGCGCGAAGCCCAGTACGGGCCCGAGCAGATAGGTGGCGGCGTCGTCGCTCGTGAACGGGCTCGGCCAGCTTCCGCGGATGCGCCGGCCTTCGCGCTCGACGACGAACTCGGTGCCGTCCGCGTACGCGAGGTGATACCAGTCACGCGACGCCGCGCGCCGGACCTGGAGCATGGGCCGGCCTCGCTCGTCCCGCACCGGATGACGGCGCCAGAGCGTTCCCGGCCCCTCGCCGTGCGCGCTTCCAGCGCGTCCAGGCGCCAGCTCGATCACGACGTCGGGCGGATCTGCGCTGTGCTCCTCCGGAAGACCCGCGATCGGGCGGTTCGCGGCGAGCCGCAGCCCGAAGCTTCGGCAGCGGTGGTAGCCGGCCCAGGTCGGCATGCATTCGCGTCTGTGCGCAAGCTCGAACTCGTGCATCGGTTCACACGACGCTCTTCAACCATCCAATCATGCCCGGCAGCGCCCGGTCGTTCGGGCCATCCTTGAGCACGTTGGACTGCGTCAGCTCCACGATCGTCCCGTAGCGGACGAGCCGCGGCGGGCGGTAGCTCCGCTTCGGCGCGCCGCTTTCGCTCGGCGCACGGCTCCGCTTCGGCCTACGGCTGCGCGTACTCATGGATCCACTCCTGTTTCGCAACCCCCCGCCGGGCGGGTCGCACGACGGCGGTCGCGAGTCCGCGACGGCTCCGGAGCCACTCCCCCAGTGCGACGGCCGGCAGGACGACGTCGAGCTCCAGCGTGCCGAACGCATCGCGGCCCGCGAGCCGCTCGATCAGCACATCGACCCGAACGAAGCGTTCCAGCTCGGGTGCGGTTCGCAGCCGGTGCGCCAGCATCGCGAAGCGCCGCGGCGGAAACGCGTGCGGTGGATCGCCCGCGAGCGGGGCCTTTGGACGCGTCCGCACCGCCTCGGGCAGCCGGCCGCGCATCGCGCGGCGCAACAGCTCCTTGTTCACGCACCAGGGGATCGCTGGAATCCCCAGCAGGAAACGCAGCAGACGGACGTCGAAGAAGGGATGTCGGACCTCGACGGTCGTGCGGGTGATGCCGGGATCGACGGACTCGAAGTAGTTCGTCCAGGTCGGGGCCAGGAGCATCGCGCGGGACTCGGGCCGCGTGGCGTGTCCGCCCTCCGTCCCCCGCGTCGGCTGCTGACACGCGCGCCAGCGCGTCCGCAGACCCCGGCGTTTCTCGAACTCGGGATCCAGCCAGTCGGGGTAGCCGGCGAACGGATCGCCCGAGCGAAAGCGGCGACGCCAGATCGTTCGCGCGCCGACCGAGGGCGGTCTCCCGAACGTGAACAGGTGGCGCAGACTCTCGCTCGCTACGCGAAGGGCTCGCCCGCGGCGCAGCAGCCCGGGCAGGTAGAAGGGATCGAATCGAAGCGCGGGATCGCCGCCCTGGCCGGTGAGCATCACGCGCGTGCGCCGCGCGGCGAAATCGAAGAGCAGGGCTTCGGACTCGAGCGGGTCCATCAGCGGCTCGGGCGCCGATGCCGGTCCTCGGTCGAGGGTTGCGAAGAGCTCGTGGTCGTCGAGCGCGAAGGAGTGGACGGGGATTCCGAGCTCTTCGCCCACGAGTGCCGCGTAGCGGCCCTCCTCGTCGGGAATCAGGCGCTCGTACACGGCGGTGCAGGCGAAGAGCCCCCGCTTCGGCACACAGCGCGCGGACAGGACCTCCTTGGCCATCGCGGCCACCGACGAGGAGTCCATGCCGCCGCTCATGGAGACGGCGGCGCCGCGCTCGGGGAGCCGATCCGAGACCGCGCTGCGGAGCAGCTCGGTGAAGTGCTCGACGTACTCCCGGCCGCGGCGGTAGCGGAGGGGCGCGGCGCACAGCGTCCAGTAGCGCTCGACGCGGACGGAGTCCTTCGAGGCGTGCAGACGGTGTGCGGGCGGCAGCCGACGCACGCTGTGGAAGAAGGTCTTGTCGAGCGCCGGATTCTCGCGCGTGATCAGGAAGTCGGCGATCACGCCCTCGTCGACGTCGTCGTCCACGTCCGGGTGCGCCAGCACGCACGCGAGCGTGTTGGATACGACGACCGCGTCACCGATCGACGCGTAGAAGCAGGGCTTCACGCCGAAGGGATCGCGCGCGCAGACGAGCCGCTGCCGCTGCGCGTCCCACAGCGCGAAAGCGAAGTCTCCCACGAGTGAGGCGAGGCCTTCTTCGCCACGCGCGGCGTAGAGCCGGAGGATCAGCTCGGCGTCGCTCGTGGCGCGCAGCCGCCAGACGTCGAGCCCGAGCCCTTCGCCGAGCGCCTCGCGCGCATCGAGACGCACGTCCCCGGCGATCCAGTAGCGGCCCCCGAGGCTCGCGATGCCCGTCTCCAGCCGAGCGGACTCGCCCGTGCGCAGGAGCGCGTGGGCGAACCCGACCGGACCGTCGCCGTGCACCATGAGTCCGTCGGGTCCGCGGAACGCCATGCGGCGCGCCATCTCGCGGATC
>CP070734.1:2021192-2050957 GCA_020347605.1 Deltaproteobacteria bacterium
CGTCGCCCTGGCGCGCGCGCACGAAGCACAGGCCGCGCTGACCCTCCTGCAACCGGCAGAAGCGGGGACACACGTCGCACTGGATGCGCCCGTCGTCGAGGCGGTGCCAGTAGCGTCCCGGGACCGCGGACGCTTGCGTCGCGTTCGGCTCCACCGTTCTCGTCTCCAGGGCCGGGCGCGAACCCGCGCCGCGCCGCCGCGCGGAGCCGCGCGGCGCCCCTCGCGCAGAGAATGGGACGGTCCGCGCGCCTGTCAATTTCGCGCGGCCGCGGACCGTGAGCCGCCCCGTCGAACCCGATAGACTGGACGGCGCGGGAGGCTCCGCCGTGCAGGTCCGCTCGCCGGCCGTCGCCGGCTTCTTCTATCCCTCCGATCCGGCCGAGCTCGAGGCCGCCGTCCGCGGCCATCTCGAGGCGGCGTCCGCGCGCGCCGCGCCGTCCGGGGCGGCGTCCGCGCCGAAGGCGCTGATCGCGCCCCACGCCGGCTACGTCTATTCGGGGCCGGTCGCGGGCTCGGTGTACGCGCGCCTCGCAGGCGTCCGCACGCAGATCGAGCGCGTGGTGCTGCTGGGTCCCTCGCACCGGGTGCCGCTGCGCGGGCTGGCGGCCTCGGCCGCGGACGCCTTCGTGACGCCGCTCGGCGAGGTGCCGGTCGACCGCGAGGCCGTGGAGCGCGTGCTGCAGCTGCCGCAGGTGGAGCTCCTGGAGGCGGCCCACGAGGCGGAGCACAGCCTCGAGGTGCAGCTTCCCTTCCTGCAGCGCGCGCTCGCGCGCTTCGCGCTGGTTCCCCTGGCGGTGGGCGACGCGACCCCCGAGGAGGTCGACGAGGTGCTCGAGGCGCTCTGGGGCGGGCCCGAGACCCTGATCGTCGTGAGCTCGGATCTGTCCCACTACTTCGACTACGAGACCGCGCGGAAGCTCGACGCACGGACGACGCGGGCGATCGAGGCGCTCGACCCGGCCGGTCTGGGGCCCGAATCGGCCTGCGGCCGGGTGCCCGCCCGGGGCCTGCTGCTGGCGGCGCGGCGCCACCGCCTCTCCGTGGAGACCGTCGACCTGCGCAACTCGGGCGACACCGCCGGTCCCCGCGACCAGGTGGTAGGCTACGGCGGGTATGTCTTCGCCTGAACCCGGCGGCGCGAACGCGCATGCCCCCACCTTGCTCGACGTGGCCCGGAGGTCGATCGAACACGGCCTGCGCGCCGGCGCGCCGCTGCCCGTCGACCCCGCGACCTTCGCACCCGCGCTGCGCGAGCCCCGTGCGACGTTCATCACGCTGCAGCGCAATGGCCGGCTGCGCGGCTGCGTCGGCAGTCTCCAGGCGCGCCTGCCGCTGGTCGCCGACGTCGCGCAGAGCGCCTTCGCCGCGGCGTTTCGCGACACGCGCTTCGCGCCGCTCGGCCCCGCCGAGGCCGACGGTCTCGAGATCCACATCTCGATCCTGAGCCCGCTCGAGCCGCTCGTCGTCGCCAGCGAGGCGGAGCTTCTCGCGACGCTCCGCCCGGGCGTGGACGGTCTCGTGCTCTGCGAGGGCGCCCTGCGCGGGACCTTCCTGCCCGCCGTCTGGGAGCGCCTGCCCGACGCCCGACAGTTCGTCGAGGAGCTCAAGCGCAAGGCCGGACTGCAGGGCGATTACTGGTCTCCGACGCTGGAGCTGCAGCGCTACACGGTCGAGTCCATCTCCTGACCGGCTCCGAGGGGGAGCCGCGTTGCGCGGCTCACCGCGAGACCGCCGTCGCGATGGCCTCGTTCGCGATCCAGAGGCCGATGCTCGCGCGCGGCGCCAGCGGCCGATCCGACCGGGTGTGTGATAGCATCCGCGCCTCCCGCCGATTGTCTTTTCCTACGCGGATTCTCTCGGCGCCGTTCCACGTGTAGGCCGATCGCGTGCCGGGGGTACGCCGTGCACCGCTGCCGGCAGATCGCCGGCGTGGATCCGCGAGGATCCTGCGGACAGGAGGCAATGAATTGCGAATCCATTCGCATTCCCGTGTCGTGACGTTCCTGGTGGCGAGCCTGTGCGCGCTCCCGATCGCTGCGGCGTTTGCGGGAGAGAAGGAGAAGCCGATCGTGGTAGAGGACGGCAAGCAGGTATCCATCGAATACACACTCACGTTGGCCGACGGGAGCACCGCCGATTCGAACGTCGGCGGTGAGCCGCTGCAGTACGAGCAGGGCAGTGGCCGGATCCTGCCCGCCCTGGAAGCGCAGCTCGCCGGACTGAAGGTGAACGAATCCAAGCACGTGGAGCTGTCGGCCGACGAGGGCTACGGCCCGGTCAACCCGGAGGCCTTCCAGGAGGTGGAGGCCGTCCAGATTCCGGAGGAGGCGCGCTCGGTCGGCGCCGTGCTGCTCGCCAGCAGCGACAGCGGCCAGCAGCGACCGGTCCGCGTGCACGAGGTGCGGGAGGACAAGGTCGTCCTCGACCTCAACCATCCCCTCGCGGGCGAGTCGCTCATCTTCGACGTCAAGATCCTGGCGATCGAATAGGGAATCCCGGCGGCGTCGCTCAGGCTCGCGCCCGCGCCGCTCCGCGCGGCGATGGGTGCGGTGCGCGTGCCGCCTCGCGCGCGCAACGCGTTACCATCCGGCCGTCCAATCCCGCGCCCTTCCCGGAGGCCCCCATGCACAGGAAGACTGCGCAACGTCTCGCGGCCGCCGCGCTGCTGGCATGCACCGCCGCGGTGGGCTGTGCGCCCGAGCCGCGCCCGGCCCCGCCCGCAATCGACCCGCAATCGCTGCGCATCACGCGCTCCGGCGACCTCGTCGGGTTCGTGGGGGCGTACGGGAGTCACGTCTGGCTCGGCATTCCGTTCGCGAAGCCGCCCGTGGGCGAGCTTCGCTGGCGCGCCCCGCAGCCGCCCGAGCCCTGGAGCGGCACGCTGCAGGCCCTCGAGCACGGCTCCCCGTGTCCGCAGCTGGCCAGTCCGCTCGGCGGCGTCGACGGAGCGCCGGGCCGCCCGACCGGCGACGAGGACTGCCTCTACCTCAACGTCTACGCGCCGCGCGTCGACGCGCGGAAGGTGCCCCGCGGCGGTGGACGCCTGCCCGTCATGGTCTGGATCCACGGCGGCGGCAACGTGGTCGGACACGGCGGCTTCTACGACGGCGGCCGCCTCGCCCAGAGCCAGGACGTCGTGGTCGTGACCGTGAACTACCGGCTCGGACCGCTGGGCTGGTTCCGCCACGCGGCGCTGCGGGGCGAGGGCACGAGCGAGGCCGACCGCTCCGGCAACTTCGGCACGCTCGACCTGGTGCGCGCGCTCGAGTGGATTCGGCGGCACGTCACCGCGTTCGGCGGCGACCCCGGCAACGTGACGATCTTCGGCGAGTCGGCCGGCGCGCGCGACGTGTTCACCCTGTTGCTGTCGCCGCAGGCCGAGGACCTGTTCCATCGCGCCATCGCCCAGAGCGGCGCCACCGACCTCACCGACGTCGCGACCGCGGAGCACTTCGTGGACGACCCGGAGCCCGGTCACCCGTCCAGCGCCAACGAGACGATCCTGAAGCTGCTCATCGCGGACGCAAGCGCCGCGGACCGGGCCGGCGCGAAGGCGCGGCTCGCCGCCATGGCTCCGGACGAGCTGGCGCAGTACCTGCGCCGCAAGAGCGCCGTCGAGCTGCTCGAGACGTACGACCGCGAGGAAGACGAGGCCCTGATCGACCTGCCGAAGGTGTTCGCCGACGGCTTCGTGCTACCGGACGGGGACGCCCTGGAGCGCTTCGCGCGCGCAGACGGCTACAACGCGGTGCCCGTGATGCTGGGCACCAACCGGGACGAGAACAAGCTCTTCATGTTCTTCCAGCCGCGCTGGGTGCGCCGCATTCTCTGGGTCTTCCCGCGGCTCGTGGACGCGGACCGCTACAACGTCACGGCCGAGTATCTGTCGAAGATCTGGAAGGCGACGGGCGCCGACGGCCCGGCGGCGGTGCTGCGCCAGACCCAGGGACCGAACGTATTCGTCTACCGCTTCGACTGGGACGAGGAGCCGACCCTGCTCGGCGCCGACCTGTCGATGATGCTCGGCGCGGCGCACGGATTCGAGATCCCCTTCGTGTTCGGACACTTCGACCTGGGTCGCGAGGGCAACATCATCTTCACCGACGCCAACGAGCCGGCCCGGCAGAGCCTCGCCGAGCAGATGATGTCGTACTGGGCGCAGTTCGCGTACACCGGCGCGCCCGGTCGCGGACGCAAGGGCGACCTGCCGAAGTGGCTGCCGTGGGATCCGAGCGCCTCCGACGCGCCCAAGTACATGGTGCTCGACACCCCGCGCAGCGGCGGGCTGCGCATGTCGAGTCACACCGTCAGCGAGGCTTCGGTCATCGCGCAGGTGGACGAGGATCCGCGCCTTCCGACGCAGCGCGATCGCTGCGCCGTCTACCGCGAGCTGGCGCGCTGGTCGCGGGGCTTCGACCAAGCGGATTATCCGACCGCGGGAAAGCTGGGCTGCGCGGCGTATCCCTTCGACACCGTCGCGCTCGGGGAGTGACGCCGCGCGGCACCCGGCCGCGCCCCGCGCTCAGCGCTCCGACTCCGGCGCGCCCGCGCCCGGCTCGGGCGTGCGCGTGGCCCCACGCCCCGCGAGCGCCTGGCCGGCCGCCGCGTCCACGCTGCGCAGGTGCAGGTCCCGCTGCGGAAACGGGATCTCGATGCCCGCCTCGCGCAGCGCCGCGTTGACGGCCACCGCCAGCTCGCTGCGCGTCACGAAGCCGATGTCGAAGGGCACCCAGGCCCGCAGGCGGAAGTCGAGCGAGCTGTTGCCGAAGCCGTCGAACAGCGCCTGCGGCTCCGGCTCGTCGAGCACGTTCGGGTTCGTCCGGGCCACGTCCACGAGCAGCGCCAGCACCCGCTCCGGATCGGTGCCGTACGCCACGCCGACCGGTAGCTCGATGCGGCGTTCGGGGTCGGAGCGCGTCCAGTTGATGACCTGATCCGAGATCAGGCTTCCGTTCGGCACGATCACCTCGGCGCCGTCGAAGGTCCGCACCGTGCTGGCGCGAATGCCGATGTGCCGGACCTCGCCCATCAGGTCGGTCAGCTGGACGATGTCGCCGACCTGGATCGGACGTTCGAAGAGCAGGAGCAGCCCCGACACGAAGTTGTTGACCACCGTCTGCAGGCCGAACCCGAGGCCGACGCCGAAGGCGCCAGCGAGCAGCGCGAAGCGGTTCATCTCGATCCCGCCCGCGCCGAGGGCGAGCAGGAACCCGAACGTCAGCACGATGTAATGGAGCAGCATCGAGATGGCGTTCGAGGCGCCGCGCTGCAGCGCGGTGCGCGGATAGACGTCCTCTTGGAGCACGAAGCGGGTGAGCTTCGAGAGGACCACGGCCGCGGCGATCACGAGTCCGAAGCTCGCCACGTCGCGCACCGAGATCTGGATGGTTCCGAGACCCAGCGACGCGTCGAGCACGGCGCGGAACGCGGCGTTCGCGTTGTCGTAGAGGTCGAAGGCGCGCAGCGTGATGGAGCCCCACCACAGGGCCGCCCCCAGGACGAGCAGGCGGTTGCACCAGGCCAGCACCGTGGGCCCCCGCATGCGGACCATGCCCAGCGCACGCGCCGCTCGGGTGTGGAGCGCGACCTGGAGCACCGCGGTCGTCACCTGGACGCCGCAGTACAGCACCACCGCGGCGTAGCTGCTGCGAAGCGGGGCGGTTCCGAGGATCGTGGCGAGCGTCACGTAACCCAGGAGATTCGCGGCGAGCGAGGCGATCAGCAGGCCGAGCAGCGCGCGCAGCCCCCAGCCGAGGAAGCGCGGCAGGCGCACGTGACTCGGAATCGCGGACAGCCGCGCGGGCCGCAACAGCCACGCGAAGATGCCCACCCCGGCGCTGATCTCGAGCGCGAACACGATGCGCGCGAGGTCGGGCACCGCCTCCAGCATCTCGCGAAGCTCGTCGGTGACGTAGAAGATCAACAGCGCGTACAGCAACGGGTGGAAGCTCCGGTCGATGAGCGTGGGCAGCAGCCGAAGCACGGGCACGATGATCAACAGCACCAGGACGGTTCGCACGGCGTCGGGCGCCAGCGGGTAGAGCCAGGCGATCGAGATGAGGGAGATCAACGCCGCGATCGCAATCGGGCGCTCGAAGATGCGGATGGCGGCTCCGAGATCGGGATCCTCCGCCGACCAGCGCCGGACCCGATTGCGCAAGGCGAACGCGGCCGACAGGAAGATCGCCGCCAGGACCGCGAGCGACCCGAGATGTCCGCCGGTACGTCGCGCATGCTCCGCGATCTGGTCCCGCTGGCGGGCGGCCGCTTCCCGCAGCGGCGGTCCGATCGGCTCACCGGCGGCGAGCCGCCACGCCGCGCTCCAGAGGGGTGGGGCGTCCGGCTGGAGCAGCTGACCGCGCACGCTCTGTTTCGCCGCGTCGAGCTGCGCGAAGACGTCCTCGAGGAGCTCCTCCTCGCGCGCCACCCGGTCCTGCAGCGCGAGCAGCCGGTTCCGCCGCTCCTCGGCCCGCGTCCGGGCGGCGCCGATCTCGGCGACGGCCGACCCGGCTCGTTCGAGCACCGCCGCGGGCGCGCCCGCAGCGCGAGCCTCATCCACCGTCCGCTGCCAGATCTTCTGCAGCGCGTCGAGTTCGTCGAGCTCGCGCGCCAGCGCGGCGATCCGATCCGCGAGCTTCTGCCGCCACGCATCGATCTCGGCCTTGCGCGTGGCCCACGCCCGCCGCTCCAGCTCGAGCGTGTTGAGCGACGGAGCCCCCGCGATCCGTCCGCGCGTATCGCCGGCGAGCTTCGCGAGCGCCTCGTGCCGCGCGGGAAGCTCCGCCTCGATCTTCTCGACCCCGGGCTCGGGCGCGATCCGCCGGTCGGTCTCGCGGGTCCGCTGTATCGCCTCGTCGAAGCGCTTCGTGATCTCGGAGAGCGGGATCGATGCCGGCTTGGGCGGCGGCTGCGGCGCGGCGGCGGGCGCCGTCTCCGGCGCGGTCTCCTGCGCGGGCGCAGCGGGACCGAGCGCGACGCTGCACAGCGCCAGGAGTCCGAGCAGCGCGTGCGGCCGGGCGGCGCACGGCATGCCGGATCGGTTCGGACGTAGGGACTGAGACATGGGGGTGCGCTCCGCATTCCAGGTTGCTGGGTCGAGCGGCGCCGATTCTACGACAGGGCGGCGATCCCAGCCGCTTGCCCGGCGCGCTCCGGCGCAGGACACTCCGCGGGTCCGGACGCGCCCCGGGAGGAGGGACGCCCATGAAGCCCGCGCGGATGCCGCGCGCCGCGCGCGACGGCGCGCGGGTGCTCTTCGCACTCGCGCGCGAGCGCCTCGAGACCGGCATCGTCTTCAATCCGATGAGCCGCCGGTTCCGCGCCGACCCGTATGCGGTCTACCGGCGGCTGCGCGAGCGCGATCCGATCCACCGCAGCCGCGCGGCGGCGGGCTGGGTCCTCTCGCGCCACGCCGACATCCTCGAGGTGCTGCGCGACGAGCGCTTCTCGGCCGACGATCGAAACTTCGAGCGCTACCCGGAGATGCGCGCGCGGGCCATCCGCGACGGTCTGGCCGATCCCGACCGGCAGGAGACGCCGGTGATGCTGCGCAGCGATCCGCCCGACCATACGCGGCTGCGCGGACTCGTGAGCAAGGCCTTCACGCCGCGCGCCGTGGAGAAGCTCCGGCCCCGCATCGAGGCGATCGCAGAGGAGCTCCTCGACGGCCTGGCATCCCGCGGCGCGTTCGACGTGATCGAGGACTTCGCGGTTCCGCTGCCCGTCACCGTGATCGCGGAGATGCTCGGCATCCCGACCGCGGACCGCGCCACCTTCAAGCGCTGGTCCGACATCCTGGTCGGCTTCCTCGACCCGATCGCATCGCCGGGCCCGGAGATATTGCGCGCCACGGCGGACGAGCTCTTCGAGTACGTGAGCCGCATCGCCGAAGAGCGCCGCGCGAAGCCGGCCGACGACCTGTTGTCCGCGCTCGTGCTCGCCGAGCAGGAGGGCGATCGCCTGAGCGAAGACGAGCTACACGGAACGGTGGCGCTGCTGCTGGCCGCGGGAAACGAGACGACCACGAACCTGATCGGCAACGGCCTGCTGGCGCTGCTGCGGCACCCGGGCGAGCTGGCCCGGCTGCGCGCTGCGCCCGAGCTCGTCGATGCGGCCGTCGAGGAGCTCTTGCGGTACGACTCGCCGGTGCAGTTCACTGCCCGCATCGCGCTCGAGGATCTCGACTTCCACGGTCGGCCCTTCCGCAGGGGGCAGAACGCGATCCTCGCGCTCGGTGCCGCGAACCGCGATCCGGCGGTCTTCGAGGAGCCCGATCGCCTCGACGTGGGTCGCACGGACAACGCGCACATCTCGTTCAGCCAGGGCGCGCACTTCTGTCTCGGGGCGCAGCTCGCGCGTCTCGAGGGGCGCATCGCCTTCGCCGCGCTGCTGGCGCGTTTCCCGAACCTGCGCCTCGGCGCGGGGCACCTGCGCTGGCGCCGGTTCACGTTCTTGCGGGGTCTCGCGGCGTTGCCGGTGCGGACCTGAGCGTCAGTCCCGGAACACCGCTTCGCTGAGAATCGTCTTCTCTTCGTGCTCCATGTCGACCCGCACGTAGCCGACGAAGCTCCGCACCTCGCGCGCGATCAGGATCGTCGGCCGCTGCAGCTCGTGGATGCGGCCGAGCAGGTAGCGGAGCAGCTCGCGCTGCTCGCGGTGCTCGTGCGCGAGGCTCTCCGCGCGCCGCTCCCCCTCGGCGCCGGCGGCGCGCAGCGCCGGCGCCAGATAGGCGTCCTCCACGTCGAGGTGTGCGGCGAGGCTCTCGTAGAGCGTGCGGCCGCGCTCCAGGAGCATCGGCGCCAGGTCGGCGCTGCCGTCCTCGTAACGCTCCGCGAGGCCCTCGACCTCGGCGAGCAGCCGCCGCAGCGCCGCGTGCTCCTCCAGAATCCGCTTGCGCACCTCGCTGGGCTTCATCGCTACTCGCTCCCCGCGCTCCTACCGTGCCAAGGTCGTAACCCATCCCAGCCCCGCGCCGCAACGCGGTTTCGGAGGGCTTCGGGGTCGCCCCGCGCCGCCCGCCGATTTCTTCCGGAACGGGATCCCGACCGGTGTAGAATGGCCGCACGCGCTCTGCGCGCCCCAGGAAGGAGCCCCCATGCTACGCCGTCCCGCGCACGCAGCCCTGATCGCAGCCCTGTTGATCGCTCCCGCCTCCGCCGCCCTCGCCGACGACGACCGCGCGCGCTGCCGCAAGCTGGGCGAGGCCATCGAAGCCGGCGGCGCCGACGCCGGCGCGATCGCGGACTTCGCCGAAGCGTGCGTGCACCTGAACCAGGTCCAGGTGCTGGGCAGCCACAACAGCTACCACGAGGAGCCGGCTCCCCAGCTCCAGGACTTGATCGCCAGCTTCAACGTGCCGGGGTGCGGCGAGCCCGGGGGGCCGCCGTGCGGATCCGACCTCGCGATCGTCTGGGAGTACAGCCACATTCCCCTGGCCGCGCAGTTCGCGACGCAGGGCATCCGCCAGGTCGAGCTCGACGTCTTCGCGGACCCCGACGGCGGGCTCTTCGCGCTCCCGCTCGGCAGCCTGCTGGCCCCGCTCGATCCGCCGCACGATCCGGACGGCCTGCTCTTCGAGCCCGGCTTCAAGGTCCTGCACGTGCAGGATCTCGACTTCCGCAGCAGCTGTCTCACGCTGGCGCTGTGTCTGGAGGAGATTCAGCAGTGGTCGGCGGCGAACCCGAGGCATCTGCCGCTCACGGTCCTGATCGAGCTCAAGGAAGAGCCGCTTCCCGAGGTGGGGCTGCCCTTCGTGGTGCCGTTGCTCTTCGAGGCCGAGGACCTCGACGCCCTCGACGAGCTGATCCGCTCGATCTTCCCGCCCCACCAGCTCATCACGCCCGACGACGTGCGCGGCCGGCAGAAGAGCCTCGAGCAGGCCGTCCTGAAGCGCGGCTGGCCGGCGCTCGAGGAAGCGCGCGGCCGCGTGCTCTTCGCCCTCGACAACGGGGGCGAGCTCCGCGACCTCTACATCGCGGACCACCCGAGCCTGCGCGATCGCGTGCTGTTCACCGATTCACCGGCGGGTACGCCCGAGGCCGCCTTCATGAAGCGCAACGGTCCCGAGGGTCGCGTCGCGGAGATCCAGGAGCTGGTCGCGAAGGGCTACATCGTCCGGACCCGCGCCGACGCGGACACCATCGAGGCGCGCCTGGGCTACACGAGCCGACGCGACGCCGCCCTCGCGAGCGGCGCACAGTTCGTGAGCACCGACTATCCCGTGCCCGACCCGGATTTCGGAACTGGCTATCTGGTGGAAATTCCCGGCGGCGCGCCGGGCCGGTGCAATCCGGTCAACGCGCCGCCGGGCTGTCGAAACACCGCCCTCGAGGCGGTGCACTAGCGCGTCGCGGCTCTAGTAGCGGGCGCGCCCGCCGCCGCCGTAGCCGCCTCGGCCACCGCCGCTGCGCTCCTGGGCTTCGTTCACGCGCAGCGCGCGTCCGCCCATGTCGCGGCCGTCGAGAGCCTGCATCGCGGCATTCGCATCGTCGTCGTTCATCTCGACGAATCCGAAGCCGCGCGAGCGGCCCGTGTCCCGGTCGGTGATGATCCGCACCGAGTTGACCGAGCCGTGCTCCGCGAAGAGCTGCTCTAATTCTGCCTCGGTCGTCGACCAGGGCAGGTTTCCTACGTAGATCTTCTTGCTCAACGAATTCCCTCGCGCCCCTTCGGCAACGCCGCCGGGCGCGAAACGCGCCGGGTCGCCCGTCGGTCCATCCGATGGCGGGCTCCCGAACGCATCGACACCGCCTCAGGACGGACGCATACGCGCCCACCCGAAGGCGGGAAAGGCACCTTCGCCTGGAAACACGAACGTACGGGGATAATTACCGAGTGCGTGCACCGATCACGTCATGCCAATCGGCGGGTAGCCTAGCACGCGCGGGCCGGGATGCGAGCGTCGGCCCGGCCGCGTCTCGGGCCCCGTTCCGGGCCCGCGGATCCGCCGCGGGCGTTGCCGGCCGCCCGCCGGCGCCGCGGCTCAGCTGGGCGTATCCCGCTCCAGCTGCAGGAGGCGGACGAACTCCTCCGCGGGCACCGCCTCGCTGAACAGGAAGCCCTGCATCTCGTCGCAGCCCTGGGCGCGCAGGAAGTTCGCCTGCTCCTCGGTGTCGACCCCCTCGGCGACGACGCGGGCGTCGAGGCTGTGCGCCATCGAGATCACCGCACTCGCGATGCCGGCGGCGGCCGGATCCGTGTCGATGTCGCGCACGAAGCAGCGGTCCATCTTGAGCGTGTCGAGCGGGAACCGGGTCACGTAGCTGAGCGACGAGAACCCGGTCCCGAAGTCGTCGAGCGCCACGCGAACGCCCATCGCCCGCAGGTCGCGCAGCACCGTCGCGGCGGCCTCGTCGTCCTGCATCATGAAGCTCTCGGTCAGCTCGAGCTCGAGGTAGGACGGATCGATCCCGCTGTCCTGGAGCGCGCGCGCCACGGTGTCGCGCAGGTCGTGGTGGGCGAACTGCCGGATCGAGACGTTCACCGACATCATGACGTCGAGGTAGCCCGCGTCCTGCCACTCCTTGGCCTGCCGGCAGGCGCTGCGGAGCACCCACTCGCCGATCGGCACGATCAGGCCCGTCTCTTCGCTCACCGGTACGAACTCCGTGGGCGACACCGTGCCCAGCTCCGGATGGTTCCAGCGCAGCAGCGCCTCGGCCCCGGTGATCGCCCCGGTGCGCAGATCCACGATCGGCTGGTAGTGGAGCCGAAGCTCGCCGCGCTCGAGCGCCTCCCGCAGGCGGCCCTCGACCGTGAGCTTCCGCAGCGACTGTGCGTTCATCGAGTCCGAGAAGAACTGGCAGTTGTTCCGGCCCCGGTCCTTGGCGTGGTACATCGCGGCGTCGGCGTGACGCACGAGCGCGTCCACGTCCTGTCCGTCGCTCGGATAGACCGCGATCCCGACGCTGCCGGTGATGGCGACCTCCTGCCCGTCGACCGAGATCGGCTCGGGCAGCACGCGCAGGATGCGGCGGGCGACGTCGCCCGCCTCCTCGGCCCGGGCGATCTTCGACAGCAGCACCGTGAACTCGTCGCCGCCGAGCCGCGAGACGGCGGCGGTCTCGTTCCCGTCTTCGCCGCGGGCCACCAGGTCGGAGCCGCGCACGTGGAGCCGGAGGCGCTCCGCCACCACCTTCAGGATCTGGTCGCCCGCATCGTGACCGAGCGTGTCGTTGATGCGCTTGAAGCGGTCGAGGTCCATGAACAGCAGCGCCAGGCTGTGGCCCCGCTCCGCGGCCGCGGCCATCGCGCGCTCGAGCTGCTCGCGGAACAGGCGCCGGTTCACCAGGCCGGTGAGGCTGTCGTAGCTGGCCAGGAAGTTGATCTTCTGCTGCGCGTCCCACTGCTCGGTCACGTCCTGGATCGTCCCGTGCACCCAGGTTCCCGGGCGAGAGGCGTCTTCCACGATCTCGCCCTGCTGCCGGACGTGCCGCGGCTCTCCCGAGAGACGCTGTACGCGGTGCTCCACGCTGAACTGTTTGCTCTGCGACAGGGATTCGCGGATCTGGTCGCGCGCCGCTTCGCGGTCGTCGGGGTGGACGCGCTTCCAGAAGCTCTCGTAGCTGGCGTCGACCGAGCCCGGCACCAGGCCGAAGATCCGGTAGGTCTCGTCCGACCAGCGCATCTCGTTGCTGTCGGCGTCCCACTCGAAGCTGCCGAGCCGTGCGATGCGCTGGGAGCTGGCGAGCGACGCCTGGCTGCGGCGCAGCTCGCCGAAGGCCTCGCTCACCCGCAGCAGATAGCGGACGCGGTGCACCAGGAGCGGCCAGTTCACGGGCTTGTGGGTGAAGTCGGTGGCGCCGACCTCGTAGGCGCGGTCGACGGCCTCCCGGTCCTCGTTTCCGGTCACCACCAGGATCGGCGAGTGGTCCTCCGGGTAGCGGCGCCGAAGCTCCTCGCAGGCGCCGAAGCCGTCGAGCACCGGCATCTGCAGGTCGAGCAGGACGAGGCGGGGCCGGCGTGCCTCGAAGACCTTGAGCGCTTCGTCCCCGTCGGACGCCTCGGCGACCACGTAGCCCTGCTCCTCGAGGGCGCTGCGCGCCATCTCGCGCGACATCCGGTCGTCGTCCACGACCAGGATCAAGGGCTTCGGGTCCGCGCCACCGGAATCGATCATCGAGCACTCCCATCCGCGCCGAGGGGGCTCGGTCCGGATGCGATCGGGTCCCCCCCTGATCGGGTCGATGGGACGGCGGCTTGATGCGCCCGGAGGCCGAAATTCGGACACCGGCGGCGCCTTCCGAGAGGCCCGGGGGCCGGTACGACCACCGGCCCCGCGCTTCCGCGGCCGCCGCGCGCGAGGCGCCCGGCCGGCCTCTGCCGGACTGGAACCCCGCCCGCGCCCCGCGCTATCCAGGCACCGAGGAGCACGAGTCGACATGCCCGACGCCGAGCCGAAGCGCGCCATGCCCCCGCTGCAGCCCCAGCCCAGCGGTGTTCCGTGGCCGACGCAGAAATGGCCCGAGTCCGAGCTGGGCCCCGACGTCGACCGCGAACGCGTCGCGCACGCGGTGGATCGCGTCTTCGCCGCGCCGCACGTCGAGGCCACGGGGGAGACCCACGCCCTCGTCGTCGTGCACCGCGGCGCGCTCGTCCTGGAGCGCTACGGCTCCGACTACGGTCCGGACGTGCCCCTGGTTTCGTGGTCGATGGCCAAGAGCTTCACGCACGCGCTGGTCGGGATCCTGGTGCGCGAGGGCCGGCTCGAGGTGCAGGCGCCGGCCGCCGTCCCCGCCTGGCAGGGCGCCGGCGACCCGCGCGGTCGGATCACGCTCGAGCACCTGCTGCGCATGTGCGACGGGCTCGACTTCGCCGAGGACTACGAGGTGCCGGAGCGGTCGCACGTGATCGAGATGCTGTTCGGCTCGGGCAAGGACGACGTGGCCGGCTACGCCGCCGCGCGGCCGCTCGCACACCGGCCCGGGACGTGGTGGAGCTACTCGAGCGGCACGAGCAACATCGTGGCCGGCATCCTGGGCCGGACGGTGGGCGGCGGCCGCGACGGCATGCTGGGCTTCATGCGCCGCGAGCTCTTCGATCCGATCGGCATGAGGCGCGCGGAGCCGCGCTTCGACGCCTCCGGCACCTTCATCGGCTCCTCGTTCGTGTTCGCCACGGCGCGCGACTTCGCGCGCTTCGGACTGCTGTACCTGCGCGGCGGCGTCTGGGAGGGCGCTGCGCTGCTTCCCGGCGGCTGGGTCGACCACGCCCGCACGGTGACGCCACAATCCTCCGGCTGGTACGGCGCCCACTTCTGGCTCGCGCTCGACGGCTCCGGGATCTTCCACGCCAGCGGCTACCGGGGGCAGTACATCGTGATCGACCCCCGCCGCGACCTCGTGGTGGTGCGCCTGGGCGGCTCGGTCCCCGAGCAGCGCGCCCACGTCATGACCTTCCTGGCCGATCTGGTGCGCGCCTTCCCCCTCCTGGATCCCCCCAGGGGGTAATCGATTTCAACCGATATTTTGTCTTTATAATGTCTAGATAATATCTTGACATTATCCGATTATTCTGCGAACCTGGATCTCAAGCGGCAGTCCGGAGTCGGGCATTGCCCTCGCGCTCCGGGCCCCCCTGGGTCCAGGTATTGGGATCCCTCGTTGTCGGGAGGACGCGATCGCGCAGCGCCGCCTGCGTCGCGTCGGAGGTTCGGGATGATGAGGAAGCTTCTTGGGCGCTTCGCACTGGCGCTGGCGGTCGCAGGTCTCGTGATTCCGCCCGCCGGCGCCGCCGAGATCGAGGGCGTCCGCTTCGCGGATCGCGTCGAGCGGTCGGGCGAGGTCCTCGAGCTGTCCGGCGTGGGTCTCTTGCGCTACCGCGTCCTCTTCAAGGGGTACGTGGCCGCCCTCTACCTCGCGAGCGGAGCCCGCCCGGACGCAGCGCTCGGCGACGTCGCGCGCCAGCTCGAGATCGAGTACTTCTGGGCGATTCCCGCCGACAAGTTCGCGTGGTCGACGCGCGAGGGCATCGCCCGCAACGTCGACCCCGAGACCTTCGAGTCGTTGCGGGAGCGAATCGAGCAGTTCAATGCGTTCTACGAGGACGTCGAGCCGGGCGACCGCTACACGCTGACCTACGTGCCCGGCGCCGGAACGGAGCTGGCGCGCAACGGGGAGCCCCGGGGCGTCGTGCCGGGCGCCGATTTCGCGGCGGCGATCTTCGCCATCTGGCTCGGAGACGCACCCCTGGACGCATCGCTGAAGCGGCAGCTGCTGGCCACGCCATGAGCGTCGGAACCGCAGTCTCCGGGATACGCTCACGGGAGGGTTTGCGCATGCATCGAACGCGACTCTGGCTGCTCGCGATCAATCTGGTCGGCGGCATCGCCGTGCTGGGAAGCTACGCCTCGGGGCTGGCGTCCCATCCGGGCTCGGCCGGCGCCGTCTGGGGCGGCGTGCCCGAGGGCCTGCGGCCGCTGTACACGGTCTCGATGCTGTTGGCCGCGGCGGGGTACTTCGCGTTCAGCTACCTCGTGTTCTTCCGCATCGACCCCGATCGCGACCGGCTCGCCGGCCGCTTCGCGTACGGGGCCTTCCCCGTGATCTATGCCCTGATCCTGGTGCCGTCGGCGCTCTGGATGCCGCTCACCTTCGCCATGCTGGAGTCGCCCAGCCTGCCGCTCTGGATCGCGATCCGCGTTACGCTCGCGGTGGTGGGACTCGCGTCGCTGGGCCTTTTGGCGGCCATCCTCTCCGTGAAGCCGAGGCCGGCGCCGGTCGCACACGCGGTCGCCATCGTGGGGGCCGCCGCGTTCAGCTTCCAGACCGCGGTCCTCGACGCGCTCGTCTGGCCGGCCTACTTCCCGGTCTAGCGGCCGGCGCGGAGTCGAGAAGGAGCCCCGTGCGCGGAGTCGCGCTCGCCGAGGCCGGTTGGATCCCGGACGCGCTGATCCGGATCGGGATCCGGCGCATGCTGGCGGAGCGGCTGCGCGCCGTGTCGGCGCCCGATTGCGAGTCCGAGCGGGCGGCGCTGCGCGCCTTCATCGAAGAGCTGCGCCGCAGTCCCGTTGCGCTCGTCCCGGAGCGCGCCAACGAGCAGCACTACGAGGTCGCCCCGGCCTTCTTCGAGCGCGTGCTCGGCCGTCGCCTCAAGTACAGCTGCGCGCTCTGGCCGCCCGGGACCGCCGACCTCGACGCGGCGGAGGAGCGCATGCTGTCGCTCACCTGCGAGCGCGCAGAGATCCGGGACGGCATGACCGTGCTCGACCTGGGCTGCGGCTGGGGCTCACTCGCCCTGTTCGTCGCCGAGCGCTTCCCGGGCTGCCGCGTGCTCGCCGTCTCCAACTCGAAGCTGCAGCGCGAGTTCGTGCTGGAGCGCGCGGCCCGTGGCGGACTCTCGAACGTCGAGGTCCAGACCGCCGACATCAACCACTTCGAAGCCGGCCGGCGCTTCGACCGCGTCGTTTCGGTCGAGATGTTCGAGCACCTCCGCAACGTCGAGCGCTTGATGGCGCGCATCGCGGGCTGGCTCGCGCCCGACGGAAGGCTCTTCGTCCACCTGTTCTGCCACCGTCGCTACGCCTATCCGTACGAGTCGCAGGGAGAGAACGACTGGATGGCGCGCCACTTCTTCACGGGGGGCACGATGCCCTCCGACGACCTGCTGCTGCACTTCCAGCGCGACCTCGTCCTCGACGAGCACTGGCGGGTGAGCGGACTCCACTACCACCGCACCTGCGAGGCGTGGCTCCGGAACCTGGACCGGCAGCGCAGCGCCCTACGGCCGGTCCTCGCGGAGGTCTACGGCCCCGACGAGGCCCGCCTGTGGTACCGGCGCTGGAGGATCTTCTTCCTCGCGTGCTCGGAGCTGTTCGCCTACCGCGGTGGCGACGAGTGGTGGGTGTCGCACTACCGGTTCGCGCCCCGCCCGGAGGCGGCTCGCTGAGCCGGTCGCGCGGCGGCCGCCGCGCCATGCGGGGCGAGCGGCGGCGGATCGAGGCGTGCGGCCTATGCTACCGGGAGAGCCACCGCGGCGAGCCCGCCGGTGTCGGGCTCCCGATCCGGCTCGAAGCGTCCCGCTGCCGCCGGGCGGTGCCGACCGGCCGCATCGGCTGAGCCGGGACAAGGAGATTTCCATGCGACTCGCGACGCGGCTTGCCGGAATCGAGCTCTCCGACTGGCGCGGCCAGCGCGTGCGGCTGGGTTCGTTCTGGGAGGACCGGCCGATCGTGCTGGTCTTCATCCGTCACTTCGGCTGACTGTTCTGCCGCGAGCAAGTCGCGCAGTTGCGCGACCGGGTCGACGAGATTCGCAAGGCGGGTGCCGAGCTCGTGATCGTGGGGAACGGCGCGCAGCACTTCGCCGCGGCGTTCCGCGAGGACTACGCGCTGGACGGGCCGCTGCTCGTCGATCCCGAGCTGCGCGCCTATCGCGCCGCCGGACTGCGGCGCGGGCGCGTCGAGGCCCTGTCGCCGCGGCTGCCGTGGAACGCGCTGCGCGCGCTCCGGAGCGGCTCGCGCCAGGGGGCGGTGCAGGGCGACGCCTGGCAGCTCGGCGGCGTGTTCGTGATTCGCCCCGGCGGTGCGCTGACCTACCGCTACGTGAGCCGCGAGGCCGGTGACCACCCGCCCGTCGACGACATCGTGGCGGCGTTGGCCGAGGACGCCGCGCCGATCTCGGAGGAGCCCGCGAGCGGAACCGTGACGTCGCTCCTGGGGCGCGCACTCAGCCGGCTCGTCGATCCGACCATCGTGTTGTCGTTCGACCGGCACGGCTTCCAGATCCACGCGCTGACCTTCCGGCCCGACGACCTCGAGGTCGACCTCTCCGAGCGCCGCTGTCTCGTGACCGGTGCCAACTCGGGCATCGGCTACGAGAGCGCGCTGGCGCTGGCCGACCTGGGCGCGGAGGTGGTCCTGCTGTGCCGGAGTCCGGAGCGCGGCGAGGCGGCCGCGGCGCGCATCCGCGAGCAGACGGGCAACGCCCGCGTCTCCGTCGAGCCGGTCGACATGTCCGAGCTCGCGTCGGTGCGCGCCGCGGCCGAGCGTCTGGCGGCGCGGCCCGTCGACGTGTTGGTCCACAATGCCGGCGTGCTGCCCGACGCGCGCACCCTCACCTCGGACGGGCTGGAGCTGACCTTCGCCACCCACGTCGTCGGCCCGTTCCTGCTGACGAAGCTCCTGCGCGGCGCGCTCGAGCAGTCGGATGACGCGCGCGTGGTGTGGGTGTCGTCGGGCGGGATGTACACGCGCATGCTCGAGGTCGACGATCCGAACTGGGAGGACCGCGACTACGACGGCGTCGCGGCCTACGCCGAGACCAAGCGAGCCCAGGTCGTGCTCGCGCGGCTCTGGGCCGAGGCCCTCGAGGGCACGAAGGTCGTCGTCAACGCCATGCATCCGGGCTGGGCCGACACGCCTTCGGTCCGCAGCTCGCTGCCCCGCTTCTATCGCGTGACGCGTCACATCCTGCGCACGCCCGCGGAGGGGGCCGACACGGTCGTGTGGCTGGCCGCGTGTCCCCGCGCGCGCGAGTGGAGCGGCCGCTTCTTTTTCGATCGCGCGCCGCGCAGCCCCTACCTGCTTCCCCTCACGCGCGAGTCGCGCGAGGCCCGCGAGGCCCTCTGGGCGCTGTGCGAGGAAGCCAGCGTCCGCGCATGACGGCCGGATTGCATCGCGCCGCGCGCGAGCGGATCGCTCCATGAGCCCGCTCGCGCGCCGCGTCATCACGATCCCGCTGTACGCCGTGCTGCTCGTCGCGGCGCTGGTCGTGCTGCCGCTGGCGCTGCCGATCGCCGCGCTCGTGGATCTGGTGCGGCGTTCGCGCTTTGCCGCCAGCCGCGCGCTGCTCTTCTTCGTGCTCTACCTCGGCTGCGAGGTGGCGGGCATCGTCACGAGCGCGCTGCTATGGCTCGCCGGCCGCGTGCCCGGCGTCTCGCAGGAGCGCTACCTCGATGCGAACTTCCGGCTGCAGTGCCGCTGGGCCCGGACGCTGCTGCGCGGCGCGGCGCGCATCTTCTCGCTGCGGCTCGAGGTCGAGGGCGAGGCGTCGGTCCTGCCCGGTCCCGTGCTGCTCTTCATCCGGCACGCGAGCGTGGGCGACACGGTGCTCCCGGCGGTGCTGCTCTCCGACCGGCACGGGCTGCGCCTGCGCTACGTGCTGAAGCGCGAGCTGCTCTGGGACCCGTGTCTCGACATCGTCGGCAATCGGCTGCCGAACTACTTCGTCGACCGCGAATCCGAGAACAGCGGCGAGGAGGTCGCGGCGGTGAGCCGGCTCGCGGCGGACCTCGGGCCGACGGACGGCGTGCTCATCTATCCCGAGGGCACGCGCTTCAGCGAGGCCAAGCGCGCGCGCATCCTCGAGAAGATGGAGCGCAGTGGCGCACACGCCCTCGCGGAGCGCGCGCGCGGCTTCCGCCGCGTCCTGCCGCCGAAGCTCGGCGGTCCGCTGGCGCTCATCGAGGCGAGTCCCGGGGTCGACGTGGTGTTCTGCGTGCACGTCGGCTTCGACGCCGTGACGCGCTTCTCCGAGTTCCTGGCCGGCGATCTGGTGGGTCGCAGCATCCGCGTGTCGTTCTGGCGCGTTCCCGCCGCGGAGATCCCCGCGGACCGCGAAGCGCGCGTCGGCTGGCTCTTCGACCAATGGGAGAGGGTGGACCGCTGGGTCGCCGCGAGCCAGCCGCCGGGGCCGACCGCCTCGGCATGAAGGTCTACCGGCTCGAACGACAGCAGTTCATCCGGGCGCCGCTGGAAACGGTCTTCGCGTTCTTCCGCGATGCCGCGAACCTGCAGGCGATCACACCGAAGTGGCTGGGCTTCGGGTTCGTCTCGAAGCCGCCGGCGGAGCTGCGCGTGGGCACGCGGATCGACTACCGGCTGCGGCTCGCGGGCGTTCCCCTTCGCTGGCGCACCGTGATCACCGGCTGGGATCCCCCGCGCAGCTTCTGCGACACGCAGGAGCGGGGCCCCTACGCCCTCTGGGAGCACACCCACCTCTTCGAGGTGCAGGGCGGCGGCGTTCTGATGACCGACATCGTTCGCTACGCACTGCCGCTCGGTCCGCTCGGCCGTGCGACGCACGCCCTCGCGGTGCACTCCGCGCTCGCGCGCATCTTCGATCATCGCTACGAGGTGATCCGCGAGACGTTCGACCCGCCCGGCCTATGACGCGGGCGGCTGCGGCGTGCGCTCGAGGCGGCTCACGTCGAAGCCCTGAGCGGCCGCGCGCGCGACCAGATCTTCGTACAGCGCCGCGTCCATGCTGCGGCTGCGCGACAGGATCCACAGGTAGTTGCGCGACGGGTGCCCGACCACGGCGAACCGGTAGTCGGGGTCGAGCTCGATGATCCAGTAGTCGCCGCGGAAGGGCCAGAAGAACTGCACCTTGAGCTTCGCGGTGCTGCGGTCCGGATCCGCCAGCCAGGCGACGCCCTCGGCGCGCCGCAGCTCCGCGTCGAAGGATCCATCGCGGCACTGGTTCTCGACCCGGATCCGACCGTCGTCGCGCAGCGTGTAGGTCGCCGCGGTCGCGACGCAGCCGCGCTGGAAGCGGTGCGGAAAGCTCGCGATCTCGTACCACCGCCCGAGGTAGCGCTCGAGGTCGACGTCCGGAACGACGCGCAGCGGAGCCGCCGTCTGGCAGCCCAGAAGCGCGCTCGACAGCGCGGCCCAGAGCCCGATCCGGACGGCCCACACGCGGCGCGGCTTCCCCTGCATGGCGCGTCCTCTCCGCCGCCCGTGACCCCGCGGTGTCCGACCGGACCGCATGCCGGCGGCTGCACCGAGGCGGGCGCGGCGATCTAGTACCGGAGCTTCTCCGCCGTGTCGAGGCCGAACGCGCCGCGCGCCCCAGCGGGTCCGCGGCGCGTGAATCCGGTGCGGCGGCCGCGGTCTCGCGGAGTCGGAGAGTCCGTCGGCCGGTCTCCGCACGCCGGGCGTGACCCCGCACGGGCCGGCGCTCCAGTACAGTGGGGAGCGCCATGATCCTCGTGGGTCGCGACGCTCCGCACCGCGTGAATGCGAACGAGTTCGCGCTCCTGATGCGGCTCGACATGGACGCCGCGACGCGCCGGGCGCTCGGCGACGCCTTCGCGGACGCGTCCGACGTGCGGGTGGATGGCTGCACGGCGTCCCCCGACCGCCTGCCGCCCGCCTGGCTCTCGCAGCGCTTCGTGCGGATCTGGCTGGCGTGCGTGGTGCACGACCTGCAGTACGCGCGCGGCGGCTCGCGCGCCGAGCGTCGGATCTCGGACCAGATGCTGCGCTCGAACTGGCTGCGCCTCGCCTGGTTCGCGTGCCAGGTCGGTCGGATCGGAGCCGCGGAGGCGCGTCTGATCCGCGCCTACGTGCCGGTGGCCTACCGGTTGGTGCGCCTGTTCGGCGGCCGGCACTGGACGAAGCGCTGACGGAGGGCGGTTCCGGCCGGCCGCCTCGAGCCCCCGAGGCGGCGAAGTTCCGCGAGCGGATCGCTACTCTGGTGCGCATGCTGGATGCCGCAGCCGCGCGCCCGCGTGAAGACCGTCCCGAGACCGAAGGCGCGATCGACGCCGGACCGGTGCCGACGGACGAGCGGCGCGGCGGCCCGCGCCGCGGAGCGCGCGGATGAGCGGCGCGAAACGAACCGCGCCTCGGAAGCGGGCCGCCCGCTCCCAGCGTCTGGTGAGAGCCTCGGCCCAGCTCCCCCGCGAGGCGCTGCGCTTTCTCGGGGTCGCGCATCGCTGGCGGCGGCGCACCCCGCCCGTGGGCGCGCGGCCCGGGGAGCTCGTGGTCCGACGGGACGCGCCCGCGACGCAGCTGCACTGGATGGTGTACGGGACCGGGTCCGTCGAGGAGGGGGACACGCGGGATCCCGCCGAGGTGGCCGCCCGGCTCGGGGATCCGCAGAGGGTCGTATGGGTCGACATCCACGGCTTCGGCGACCCGGCGGTGCTCGAGCAGGTCGGCCAGCACTTCGACATCCACCCCCTGGCGCTGGCCGACGTCGTGAACGTTCCGCAGCGCCCCAAGGCCGAGCTCTACGGCGACCGTCTGCTGATCATCATGCAGATGGCCCGCTGCAGCGAGACCGGTGAGATCGAAGTGGAGCAGGTGAGCCTCATCCTCGGCCCGGGCTGGGTCGTGACGGTCCAGGAGCATCCCGGCGACGTCTTCGACCCGGTGCGGACGCGGATCCGCGCGGGATCGGGACGCATCCGCCAGATGGGTGCAGACTTCCTCGTCTACGCGCTGCTCGACGCCGTGATCGACGGCTACTTCCCGGTCCTCGAGACGATCGGCGGCGTGATCGATCGGCTCGAGGAGGAGGTGATGGAGCTTCCCACCCGGGCGACGCTCGCGCGCATCCACGCCACGCGCCGCACGCTGCAGCACATCCACCGTCTGCAGTGGCGCCAGCGGGACGCCGTCGCGGCGATCATGCGGGACGAGGCGTATCCCTTCTCGGTCGAGGTGCGGCCCTACCTGCGCGACGCCCACGATCACGCCTTCCAGATCCTCGACGCCATCGAGAGCTTCCGCGACATGTCCGTCGGTCTGATGGACGTCTATCTGTCCAGCGCCAGTCACCGCATGAACGAGGTGATGAAGACGCTGACGGTGGTGGCCTCCATCTTCATTCCGCTCACCTTTCTCGCGGGCGTCTACGGCATGAACTTCGATCACATGCCCGAGCTGCACTGGCGCTGGGGGTACGCGGCGCTCTGGGGCGTGATGATCGGCGTGGCGGTGGGCCTGGTCACGTGGTTCCGCCGGCGCGGCTGGATCGAGCGCCGCGAGACTCAGGGCGCCGCGAAAGACGATCCGCAGCCGCGCTGACAGCCGGCGGGGCGCATGCGCAGCCGGGGACCGGGTCTTGCGGCGCGCGGCCCCGGGCCCTATCTGAGACGCGACCGGCGTCCAGACCTCGGTTCACGGCACAGCATGCAACCCAGCTCCGACACCCGCACCGCGCGCGACCTGCGCGCCATGACCGGCGACGTGGTCGCCTTCAGTGTGATGGTGGGCCTGGGCGAGACCTACCTGCCCGCCTTCGTGCTCGCCAGCGGGCTGGGCGCGCTCGCCGCCGGCTGGATCGCCACGCTTCCCCTGCTGGCCGGGTCCGTGCTCCAGCTGGTCACGCCGTACGGCGTCCGACGCTTGGGATCATACCGGCGCTGGGTGGTGCTGTGCGCACGCCTGCAGGCCCTGAGCTTCCTGCCGCTCGTGGCCGGTGCGTGGACCGGCGCGGTGCGCAGCGAGTGGGTGTTCGTCGTGGCGGCCGCGTACTGGGGCTTCGGGATGGCGACGTCTCCCGCCTGGAACGCCTGGGTGGGCGCGCTCGTGCCGCAGGACCTCCGGGCCCGCTACTTCGCGCGCCGCGCGCACCGCGGCCAGGTGGCGCTGTTGACCGGGGTGTTGCTGGCCGGTGCGCTGCTGGACGCGCTCGAGGGTGGCCCGGTGTCCGGATTCGCGGTGCTGTTCGCCGGCGCCGCGTGTGCGCGCTGGATCTCGGCCGCGTTCCTCGCGCGCCAGAGTGAGCCGCCCGGCCTGGTCGAGGGCCATCGCCACGTCTCGCCCGCGCGCGCGCTGCGGCACCTGGGCCGGGGCGAAGGGACGCGGCTTCTGGCCTACCTGCTCGGGATCCAGGTCTCCGTGTACATCGCCGCACCCTTCTTCACGCCCTACATGCTCGGTCCGCTCCGGCTCAGCTACACGGGCTTCACGGTGCTGATCGCGGCCGCCTTCGTCGCGCGCATCGCGGTCCTTCCGCTGCTCGGGCCGGCGGCCCACCGCTTCGGTTCCCGGCCGGTGCTGCGCGCGGGCGCCCTCGCGATCGTCCCGCTGCCGGCGCTGTGGCTCGTCTCGGATTCACTGCTCTACCTCGTCGCGGTGCAGCTTCTCGCCGGGTCGGCCTGGGCGGCGCTCGAGTACGCGACGCAGCTCCTGTTCTTCGAGAGCCTCGAGGAGCGCGACCGCGCCAGCATCCTGACGGTGTTCAACCTGGCCAATACGCTCGCCATGGTGGTCGGCTGCGCGATCGGAGGTCTCTTGTTCAGCTGGGCCCTGGCCGATCGCAGCGCCTACCAGCTCCTGTTCCTGGTCTCGGCGGCCGCGCGACTGGTTCCGCTCGTCCTGCTGCGGGACCTGCCGGCACGCGTGATTCCGACACCCGAGGTGGCGCTGCGCACCCTCGCCGTGCGGCCCTCGGCCGGCGCCATCCAGCGGCCGGTCCTGGCTGCGCTGGAGGCGGTCGAGGAAATCCAGAGCGGCGCCGCGGAGCGGCCGGGGCCCGCGCCGCGGGTCTGAGCGCCCGCCGGGCCGCCGCCCGCCGCTCAGCTGTCGCCAAGCTCGCGCAGCGTGTGGATCACGAGCGCGCCGATCCGGGCCGGCTCGTTCGCCGCGAGCGACTGACTCACCTCGAGCTCGATTCCCAGGTACCGCGGGCCGAAGCGGCGGCGCAACGTGGTCGTCAGTCCGTCGGCCACGCCCCGGTAGGGATGGTTGCGCCGCACGCGCAGGTCGGGCGCCGCTGCGCGCAGCAGCCGGCTCCAGCGCGCGCACAGCGCCCGCTCGGAGCGGCGCGCCGGGTCGTAGAGCAGCGCCAGGTCGGTCTCGCGATCCACGCCGTGGAGCACCGGCGTGAAGCTGTGGACGGAGAGGTGGAACACGCGCCGGCCGCGCCGGAGACGCCGCGCCAGCTCCGCCTCGACGCGCGCGCGGTGCGGCGCCCAGCAGCGCGTCAGGATGCCTTCGCGCTCCGACGCCGGCAGTCCGCGCGTGAGCTCCGAGAAGAGCCGCGGGTGGTGGCGCGAGCGGTTCGCGTCGGCGAGCAGGCGCGTCACGCGGTGGGCCAGCAGGGGCCTCCCCAGCGCGCGTGCGATGCGCCGGGCCAGCACCAGGGAGCCCGGGTCCCAGCCCCGGTGACTCGCCAGCAGCTCGGCCGCCCCCGCGAACAGCGGTCGCCAGCGCGCCGGCACCCGGTTGCCGCCGTGCTCGCAGCTCACGACGGCGGGCTCACGCGCGCGCACGGAACAGGCCCCCGGTCTCGAGGCAACGACACAGGTCGGCGTAGATCCGGGCGACCTGCGAGCGCCGCAGGTCCCCCGCCAGACGCGTGCGGATGCGCCGAGCCAGGCAGCCGGCGTCCAGGATGTTCCCGAGCGGCGCCTCCCATTCGTCGTAGCCCGGCTGGCCCGCCAGACAGCGCTCCACGACCTGCCGCCACAGGTCGCGCGCGGTGCACGGTCCCCGCGTCCAGCCGAGCAGGCGCAGGTACGGGACGTCGTCCAGCCGCGCGTCGTCGGCGTCGCAGATCGTCCGCATCAAGAGCGCGGTCAGGCGCTCCGTTGCGACCTCGCGTTGCGCGCGCGACGCCGAGAGCTCTTCGAGCGCCAGCGCCCGCACCAGCGCCGCGACGGCGGCGGCGACGGCCAGGTCCGCGGCCGGACATTCCTGTGTGTCGAGCAGGCGGATCTCGATGGCGCTGCGGTCGAAGCGCGCGATGCAGCCGCGGCTGTTCACCCACTCGTGGCGCAACACCCCCGCCGCGTCGAGGGGCGCGAGGTCGGCGTAGATCCGCTCCAGGATCTGCTGCTCGTACCCGTCGCGCGTGAAGACGGGCTCGGGGATCACCTTCCCCCCCACCGACGGGACGCGCGCCGCGTTGCGCGCGTAGTACACGAGGCGGGTGTCGAGGGCGCCGGACAGCCGGCCCTCGGCCAGCGGTGAGCTCGCGGCGAGGGCGGGCAGCAGCGGCAGCACGAGGCGGACCGCCGCGTGCAGGCGGCCGAACTCCTCGTCGCCCGCGAAGGGCAGGTTCAGGTGCACGCTCTGGAGGTTCGCCCAGCCGTGCCCGCGGCAGTCGAAGATCCGCTGGAAGGCGCGATACACATCTCCATGTTGATGCGGCCAGAGCCGGAGCTCGGTGTCGGGATCCATCCACGGGTGCATGCCGGTCGGCATCAGGCGCGCGCCGAGTCCCGCGAGCTGCGCGTTGGCGTGTGTCACCTCGCCCTGGAAGCGCGCCGCCAGCCCTCGCAGGGAGGCCGCCGGCCCGTTGGTCTTGAACTCGACCACGTGCAGGGCGAGCTCGTTGGACCAGGCCGCATCGCCGCGCTCGATCTCGGCCAGCGGCGCTCCGGCCTCGGTCTCGATCAGCCGGTCGGCGATCGGACACACGTCGAGGCCGGCGCGCTCGACGATCGCGTACTCGATCTCGATCCCGAAGCCCTCGAACAGGTGCAGCGTGTCGCGCGCGCTCACGCGGATTCCCGGCCCACGCCGCGCGCTTCGAGCCGCGTCAGGAAGTGCCGCATGATCTCCCGGTAGAGCGCCTCGCCCAGCACCGCGTCCTCATAGCCCGCGTCGATGTTCGGGTTGTCGTTGATCTCGATCACGAGCGGCCGCCCGTCGACCTCCTTCACGTCCACCCCGTACAGGCCGTCGCCGATCAGGCCGGCCGCGCGGGCCGCCAGCGCGACGACGCCCTCCGGCACCTCCTCGAGGGGCAGGGCCTCGACGCGCCCGTAGCGGCGGTGCCCGGTTCGGGTGGTCGTGGCGATCCGCCAGTCGCCGCGCGCCATGTGGTAGCGGCACGCGTAGAGCGGGCGCCGGTCGAGCACGCCGATGCGCCAGTCGAAATCGGACGGCACCCAGCGCTGCGCCAGGAGCAGCTGCGCGTGCGCCAGCAGGCGCGACAGCTCCTCGTCGAGCTGCGCGGCGGACTCGATCTTCACGATGCCGCGCGAGAAGGCCCCGTCGGCCACCTTCAGCACGCACGGGAAGCCCAGCCGCGCCTCGACCTCGTCGCGATTGTCGGCGTGCACCACGAGCGTCTCGGGGCACGCGACGCCGTGACGCGCGAAGAGCTCCGCCTGGTAGACCTTGTTGCTGCAGCGGACGATCGATTCGGGGTCGTCCACCACGACCAGGCCGGCCGCGGCGGCGCGGCGCGCGAACCGGTAGGTGTAGTGGTCCACGGCCGTGGTCTCGCGGATGAACAGCGCGTCGAATTCGGGAACGCAACCGTAGTCGTCGCGGCCGATCAGCGAGGCCTCGATGCTGAGCCGCTCGGCGGCGCGCACGAAGCGCCGCAGCGCGGCGTCGTCCGACGGTCGGTCCGTCTCGTCGGGGTTCGTCAGGATGGCCAGGTCGTAGCGGTAGGTCTGCGGCGCGACGGCCGCGTGGCCGCGCCGCCCGAAGTAGCGCCGGGCCTGCTCCACGACGAAGTCGCGGTGGCTCTCGGGGATCTCGCCCGTGGCGATGGCGCGCAGCGCGCGGATCTCCCAGCCGCTGGCCGAGCGCGCGAAGCTCGCGCGCAGCAGCGGCACCGGAAACTGGTTGAAGAGCGCGCGACTCAGCCGGTCGTAGCGCTTGGCGAGGTTGCGACCGAAGTAGACGGAGAGGTCGAAGCGCTCGGAGCGCAGCCCCGCGAGGTTGCGCTCGATCAGGTCCTCGAGCTCTTCCGAGGCGATCCGCACCACCGGCGAGATCCGCAGGTCCTGGAGCGTCGCGACCGAGGGCAGCGGCCGGTGCCCGCGCGCCTCGGCGAGCAGCGAAACGTAGTAGCCGACCGTCTCGTAGCCGTAGGTGCGGCACAGGTTGAAGACGGTGACGCCCCGACGCTCGAAGTAGCGCGACTCCGTGAGGTAGCCGCGGGCCGTCACGACCTCGGCGTCGGGCAGCTCCAGCGGGAAGCGCTGGATGTTCTCGACCACCACCAGCGGAATCAACCGCGGGCCTCCTTCGCCGGCTCGATCAGCAGAAGGTTCGCGTCGTAGGTGATCACGCCCAGCAGGATCGCCGCGACGAGGCGGTCGATTCCGACCGTGTACAGGTGTGATTCGAAGCGCGGGTTGTCGGCCGTGGGATCGGCGACGAGCACCTCGCGCCGCTTGCGGTCGCACCCGCACAGTACGACGAAATGGCCGACCGGGACACCGAGCACGTCGTCGTACTCGAGCACGGCGTCACCGGTCTCCCGCGCGCACCCGTACAGGTAGGTGGCGGACAGACCGGTGAGGATCGGGCGGCCCCGCTCCAGGTGCTCGCGGATCAGCCGGAAGCGCAGCGGCTCGAAGCCGATCTGCCCCCCGCGCGCGAGATAGTCGAGGTAGGCATCGGTGGCGGCGCGCAGGCTCGGGTCCGCCTTCAGCCGGGCCTGCTCCCGCAGCCGCTCGCGCAGGTCGACGCCGGCGTCGTCGAACCAGGTCGGGTCGAAGATGTGGAGGTTGTAGGTGTAGATCTTGGCGCGGTAGCCGCGTCCCAGAGCGTGGCGGGCCAGGTGGACGGCCAGGGTGCCGCCCGAGTCGAGGGGCGTCACCTCGTTCACGACCGACTCGAGGGAGAGCGTCTCGCCGTAGTAGCGGTAGACGGCGTGCAGGCAGGTCGGTCCGCAGGCGGTGTCGTCGGGCTGGGGGAGGATGTCGATCGGGAGACGATCCACGCTTCGACCCGCGTCCGGTGCGCGAACAGCCGCGCTCGCCGGGGCGTGCGTACCACAGATCGGTCGGCACGGGCTACGGTGCGCCGACCCGCCCGCCTGCCGCGCGCTTGACAGCCCGCAAACGGTGCGCAGCAAGGGGTTGCCCAGACGACCGGCTGGCGCGGGCCCCGGCCCTGAGGGTGGCGGGCGGACCCGACGCCCGGCCGGTTTCCAGACAAGGCCGTACGAGACGTCCCCGGCGCACGGGGGCCTCGCAAGGAGAATGAGGCATGAAGGTGAGACCGTTGCACGACCGGATCCTCGTGGAGCGCATCGAGGCGGAGGCGAAGACCAAGTCCGGGCTCTTCATTCCCGACACCGCCCGTGAGAAGCCCCAGGAGGGCCGGGTCATCGCGGTGGGCAAGGGACGCGTCACCGACGAGGGGAAGCTGCTCCCGATCGAGGTGCACCCGGGGGACCGGATCCTGTTCGGAAAATTTGCCGGCAGCGAGATCCAGATCGAGGGCGAAGAACGTCTGATCATCCGCGAGGACGACGTCCTCGCGGTGCTCGAGTAGGAGAAGCGCATCATGTCCGCGAAACAGGTCCGCTATGCACAGGACGCCCGGGATCGACTCCTACGGGGCGTGGAGCAGCTCGCGCACGCCGTGCGCGTGACGCTCGGCCCCAAGGGTCGCAACGTGTTGATCGAGAAGAGCTGGGGATCGCCGACCGTGACGAAGGACGGCGTGACGGTCGCCAAGGAGATCGAGCTCGAGGATCACCTCGAGAACCTCGGGGCCAAGATGGTCCGCGAGGTGGCGAGCAAGACGTCCGACGTCGCGGGTGACGGCACGACCACCGCCACGGTCATCGCTCAGGCCATCTTCCGCGAGGGCAGCAAGCTGGTGGCCGCCGGCCTGGACCCGATGGGCCTGAAGCGCGGCATCGACAAGGCGGTGGCCATGCTCTCCGAGGGCCTCGGCAAGCAGTCGAAGAAGACCCGCACCAGCGCCGAGATCGCGCAGGTGGGCACCGTGTCCGCCAACGGCGACGAGAGCATCGGCCGAACCCTGGCCGAGGCGATGGAGAAGGTCGGCCGGGAGGGCGTGATCACGGTCGAGGAGGCCAAGGGCATGGAGACCACCCTCGACGTGGTCGAGGGGATGCAGTTCGACCGGGGCTACATCTCGCCCTACTTCGCGACCGATCCCGAGCGCATGGAGACGGTGCTCGAGGACGTGCTCATCCTGCTCCACGAGAAGAAGATCAGCAGCATGAAGGACCTGCTGCCGCTGCTCGAGCAGGTCTCCAAGCAGGGCGCGCCGATCCTGATCGTGAGCGAGGACCTCGAGGGCGAGGCCCTGGCGACCCTCGTCGTCAACAAGATCCGGGGCACGCTCCACTGCGCGGCCGTCAAGGCGC
>CP070734.1:2051057-2058808 GCA_020347605.1 Deltaproteobacteria bacterium
CCAGCACGACGCCGTGCTCGCCGGCGCCGCGCAACAGGGCGTGGACCTCCCCGCCGTCCGCGGTCGGAAAGGAGACCTCGACGGCGGGCTCGGCGGCGCCGGCCGCGCCGGCGAGCAGCAGCGCCAACGCCACGCGCCACGATCGTCGAATCACGCTCGGCCTCCCCTGCTGGCGGCCACGAGCCGGCGCCGCCCGGCGCGCGACCGGCTCGCTCCGCGCTTCCGCGACGATACCGCGTCGGATAGGATCGGGACCATGGAGCCCCGATCCCGACGCGTACCCGGCGCCGACGGCCTCGCGCTGCACCTGCTCGAATGGAGCGCGCAGGGCGTGCCGATGCTGTTCCTGCACGGGTTCGGGAACGAGGCGCACATCTGGGACGACCTGATCCCGGCGCTCGCGCCCTACTACCGCTGCCTGGCGCTCGACATGCGGGGTCACGGGCGTTCCGACTGGGATCCGGAGCGGCGCTACGACCACGCCAGCATGGCGCGCGACGTCGAGGCCGTGCTCGCACACCTCGCGATCCCGCGCTGCGTGCTCGTGGGCCACTCGATGGGCGGGCGGGTCGCGATGCGCTTCGCGGGCCGACTTCCGGAGCGGCTCGCCGGCCTGATCATCGTCGACGCCGGACCCGATCTGGACGTTCGCGGCGTGATGCGGATTCGCGAAGACGCCGCCCAGGCGCCCGATTCGTTCACCTCGGTGGAGGCGTACGAGATGCTGCTGACGCGCGCCTACCCGATGGCCACGGGCGAGGCGATCCGCAGGATGGCGGCGCACGCGCTGCGCCGCCGGGACGACGCGCGCTTCGTGCACCGGATGGATCCCTCGTTTCGCGTGGCGCGCGACGATTCGCGGGAGGCCGCCGAGCAGTGGGCCGCAGACGAGGCGAAGGCGCTCTGGGACGCGCTGGCGAAGGTCGCGTGCCCGACGCTCGTGGTTCGCGGCGCCGCCTCGGACGTGCTGGCGCCCGAGACGGCGGACCGCATGGTGGACGAGGCGCTCGCCCACGGCACGCTCGAGGTGATCGCGCAGGCGGGTCACTCCGTCATGACCGACAACCCGGAGGGTCTGCGAAAGGCCGTCGAGCGCTTCGCGCTCGGCGCGTGACGCCTAGCGCGCCGCCGACCGGCGGCGGGAGAGCTCGATCAGCGCCGGCAGCACGACCAGGTTGCAGGCGAGCATCAGGACGATGCCGACGCTGAGCAGCATTCCCATGCTGCGCATTCCCGGGTGCACCGAGAGGGCCAGGCTTCCGAAGCTCGCGATCGTGGTGAGCGCGCTGTAGAGCACGGCGCGGGCGGTGCTCGACGCCAGGAGCCCCCCACCCGCCAGGTGCTCGATGCGATGACGGTGGACCAGGTGGATGCCGCTGTCGACGCCCATGCCGAGCAGCAGCGGGATCACGATCACGTCGGCGAAGTTGAGCGGAATCCCGAGGACCACGGTCGCCGCGCTGGTGAAGGCGGCGGCCAGGAACAGCGGAGCCATCACGAGCGCTGCGTCGGGAATGCGCCGCCACAAGAGGACCAGCAGCAGTGCGATCACGGCGCTCGCGGAGACGAGCGCCTCGCGGAAGGAGCGGACCACCGAGCGACCCGACTCCAGGATCACGACCGCCAGGCCCGTCGCATTCGGGATCACGCCGCGCACGGATTCCACGAAGCGCCGAAGCGCCGCGTCGTCCGACAGATCTTCGCGCGGGAACACCTGGACGCGCACGCGCCCGTCGTCCGCGACACTCGAGGCGACGAGCTCACGCGGCAGATCGTCCACCTCGACGCGCGTGGCCCCGAGCGCCGCCTCGAGCCGTCGCAGGCCGTCGGGCAGGTCCCCCAGCAGGTTCGACTCGAGCTCGGCGATCAGCGCCGCGCCGCGCGCGCCCGCAGCCAGGCGCGCTTCGACGCGCTCCACCTGGCGCGCGAGTCGGCGCGCGCTCGCGATCAGCTCGGGGTCCGCCTCCGTGCCCTCGAGCCTCTCGACCGCGTTCGCGAAGGCGCGCAGCGCCTGCTTCTGCGGGCCGATCCCGCGTCCGTCCCTCGAGACCTCGGCCGGTGCGATCGGTCCGAGGAAGAGCGCGATGTCCGACAGGATCTCGAGCTTCTCGGCCTGCCGATCCGGCACGTAGTCGCTCAGCGTGACCGCGCGTTCGACCGCCTCGAGTCCGCGCAAGCGAGCCGCGACGGCATCGGCGACGCGGAGGTCGGGCGCCAGGACGCTCATCTGCCACGGGGATTCGCCCCCGTGCTCCAGCAGGTCGTAGTACGCGGTGACGGACTCGGAGTCCTGGACGCGCAGCGTGAGCGGATTGTAATCGAAGGAGACGCGTGGCAGCAGCGCGATCGCGCCGATCCCCAGCAGTAGCGCGCCGAGTCCGACGAGACGCGCACGGCGCGCCGGAACCGCGGCGAACGCCTCGATGAACGGACGCAACCGGCCAGCCGGTCTCGTACCTTCGGGCAGCGGGCGCAGGCTCACGAGCGCCGGCAGGAGCGTCAGATTGCAGATCAGGCTGATCAGCATTCCGGTCCCGGCGATCAGACCCAGCTCGGCGACGCCCCGGTAGTCCGTCGGCACGAAGGCGAAGAAGCCGATCGCGGTGGTGACGGCGCAGATCACGAGCGACGCGCCGACGCTCGTCGCGGTGCTGCGCAGCGCTTCGGCGTGCGCCTCGCCGCGACCGACGGCTTCGCGGTAGCGGATCCCCAGGTGGATCGCGAAGTCGACCGACAGGCCGATGAACAGCACGGCGAAGGCCACCGAGACCGGATTCAGGTAGCCGATCGCCAACGCCGCGAAGCCGGCGGTCAGGACCAGACCGCAGAGCAGCGTGACGACCGTCGACAGCACCAGCCACGGCGAGCGCAGCGCGGCGAACAGGATCAGGGTCACGAGCGCGAACGAGATCGCGCCCGCCTGCGCCGCGTCGCGCCCCACGAGCTCCATCTCTTCGGCCTCGAGCGCGATGTCGCCCGTGACGCGCACCCGCACGTTCGCGCGCGCATCCAGCCCGAGCTCCTCGATCGCGCGGCGCACGCCCTGCATCGGCGCGCGCCCCGGCGTGATGTCGGAGTAGTCGAACACCGGGCTCACGATCAGCACGCGGAAGTCCCCGCCGGTCGGCGCGTCACCGAGGATCACCGGCTCCCAGGACAGCGGCTGCGGGCGATCCGCCAGCACGGCGTCGATCGCATCGCGGATCCGGTCGAGCACGGGGGCGAGCTCGATCACGGTGGAATCGCCCTCGCCCGCCGCGTCCAGGCCCGTCGCGAGCAGGTCGAACAGCCCGCGCAGCGTCGGATCGCGCGCCAGCTCGGCGAGGTACGGCTGGACCTCGGCGAGGTGATCCGCGAGGTCCAGGAGCTCCTCCGGCTCGAGGTAGAGCAGTCCGTGCCGCTCGAAGAAGGTCCCGTGACCGGGCAGATAGATGGCCTCGAACAGCTCCGGCTGCCGGTCGAGGCGCCGCGCCAGCAGCTCGGCCGCCTCGCGTGCGCGGGAAGCCGTGTCCGCCTCGACGACCACGTAGATCGGGTCGAAGACGTCCGGAAAGGCGCGCCGGAACGCGTCCCAGTCCTTCCGGAACGGCAGCTCCGCGGAGAACATCTCCTCGGTGCCGCCATGGACCCCGAGACCCTGCGCCACGTAGAAGAGCGTCCCGGCGCTGATGACGAGAAAGAGCGCCACGACGGCGGCCGCGCTGCGGCGCGTGACGTCCACCCAGCGCGCAGCGGACCGGCCGAGGAACTCGTCCATGCCCTGGATCAAGCGACTGCCCTCGCGCATCCTCCCGGCGGGGAGGTCGCGCGGGACCGTTAGCAGACCGCGGCCTCCGGATCCGCGCCCCGGGCCCGCCAGCACCGCACGGCTTCGCTAGCCTCCAGCCGCGATCCAGGCGGAGCGCGGCTGGACTCGCTGTGGAGAAGGACGCGTATGATACGGAGGCTTCTCGTCGGGCGCGCGCGTCTCGCGGCGCTGATCGCGATCGCGCTGTTCTGGCACGCCCCGGCGGCACACGCGGAGCCCAGCGCCAGCGCGCGGTGCATCGAGCGGCTACACGCGACGCTGCTCGACGTCATGAAGCGCGCCGACGAATTGGGCTTCGAGGGGCGCCGCGAGGTACTCACCCCCACGCTCACCGAGTGCTTCGACCTCGCGTACATGGGCGCGAAGGCCGCCGGCCGCTACTGGCGGGAGCTCGACGAGGCCGATCGCGCGCGGATGATCCGCAGCTTCTCGCGCATGACGATCGCCACCTACGCCTCCCGCTTCGATGGCTACGACGGCGAGACGTTCGAGATCCTGGGCGAGCAGCCGTCGGCCCAGGAGACGGTCCTGGTGCAGACGCGCTTGACTCCGGGAAGCAGCGAGCCCGTGGATCTCACCTACCGGATGCGATCCACGCCACAGGGCTGGCGGATCATCGACGTCTTCCTCAAGGGCAGCGTGAGCGAGCTCGCCCTGCGGCGCTCCGAATACTCGTCGGTCATCAAGCGCGACGGCTTCGACGCGTTCATCACGACACTGGACGAGAAGGTGAGCGAGCTCGAGAACGGCCAGGCGCAGTAGCCCTGCGGGTGGCGCATCCGCGCGTCAGTCCCTGTCGTTGATCACCTTGTCGCGGTGCATCATGTAGGCGATGCGCATGGCGGCGTAGAAGTCCACCGAGGTGGCGCGCAGGGCAGCGATCGACTCCCGGCTCGCGTCGCGCACGGCGAAGCCGCTGCCCGCACTGAGGACGAGCGTCTCGGTCGGACCCAGCAGGTAGAAGTAGGGCTGGAAGAGACCGTCCGTGATGTTTCCGATCGCATTGCGGGCGGTGCTGGGTCCGAAGATGGGCAGGATCAGGTACGGACCCGACGGCACACCCGCCAGGGCGAGCGTCTGGCCGAAATCCGAGTGGTGCCGTTCCAGTCCCATTTTCACAGCGACATCGAAGAGCCCGATCAGTCCCACGGTGGTATTGATCACGAAGCGCGAACCGGTGACCCCGGCCCGTCGGGGACGGAGCTGGAAGAGATCGTTGACCAGCACCGAGGTGGAGTTCAGGTTGAGAATCGCCCGGTGAATGGCGCGGCGTCCGGCCGCCGGCACGACGAACTCGTAGGCGTCCGAGATGGGATCCAGGACGTACTTCTCGATTCTCAGATTGAAGCCGAAGATCCTGCGGTTGGTCCGTTCGTAGGGATCGCCGGTCTCCGGATCGAACTCGTCCTCCAGGAACTCGTCTTCCAGATCCGCGTCCGCGAAGTCGTACTCGCGCGTCTCGACGGCCGGCGCCCCGGAAGGCTCGGCGGCTTCGGGTGCTTCGGCCGCCCGTTCCGCGGAAGGCTCGGCGGCTTCGGCCGCCCGTTCCGCGGAAGGCTCGGCCGCTTCGGCGGCTTCGGGTGCTTCGGCCGCACGTTCCCCGGAAGGCTCGGAGATCGCGTCGGGCCCGGTCGCGGCGCTCGCAGCGCGCGCGGAGCCGGTCTCCACCGCCGTCGGAGCGACCGGTCGGGAGGGTGCGCCGGGTGCGGTCCCCGATGCGGCGCAGCCCAGTGCGCTCGCCAAGACGATCGCAAGGATGGACGGAACCACCGATTCGCGCACCGGCTCCACTCGCGAGTCAACCGCTGGGGGGACCCATCCGAACGGTCGACACCGGAACGAACGGGCGCTGGCTCTTGTCGAGCGCAGGATAGGATAATCTCCGATGGCCGTCCGGCACAAACGCCGGGCGGCGGAGCCGACTCGATGGGCACGCCTTCAGCGCCGGTTCGACCCGCCTCGGATCGCCCCGTGACGGACCCGCTGCCGCCGGAGACGCGAGCCTTCCACCGCGACTGCCTCGTGCTCGACCTCCACATCGACACGCTGCTCTGGATGCGGCTGCTCCGCTACGACATCGGCACGCGCCACCGAAACCGCATTCCGGGAGCGCCCTTCTGCTGGCATCTCGACCTGCCGCGCGCCGCCGACGGAGGGCTCGACGCGAGCGTGTTCGGGCTCGTGATCAACCCGACGGTTCCGCGGCGCGAGCTGATGCTGCCGCTTCGACTGCTGGCCCGCGCCGAACGCGGCAGCGGATTCGCGCAGACACTCGACGCGCTGGAGCTGCTGCGGCAGGCCGAGCAGAGCTACCCGGACCGACTCGCGTTCGCGCGCTCCGGAAGCGAGATCCGGCGCGCGGTCGCGGACGGCAGGTTCGCCGCGCTGCCCTGTCTCGAAGGCTCGCACGGCATCGGTGGCGAGATCGACAATGCGCGCAAGGCGCACGCGCGAGGCCTGCGGATGCTCGGTCTGGTCCACTTCCAGGCGACCGAGGTCGGCTACCCCATGACCGTCGATGCGTTCGAGGGCCGCGGGCTCACGCCGTTCGGCTTCGAGCTGCTCGCGGAGCTGGAGCGGCTGGGGATCGTCGTGGACCTCGCCCACCTGAACGCGCGCGGCGTCGACGACGCGCTGTCCGTCCTGAAGCGGCCGTTCGTCGTGAGCCACACGGCGTGCCGGGCGCTCCACGATCGCACCCGGAACCTCACGGACGACCAGATCCGCCGCGTGGCGGACCGCGGCGGCGTGGTGGGGATCGCCGTGGGACGTGACTTTCTCGGCCGTCGCGGAGTGGACGGGTACCTGGACCACGTCGAGCACGCGATGCGGGTAGGGGGCGAGGACGCCGTCGCGATCGGCAGCGACTACGACGGTGCCATCGTGCCCGCGGTCGGCATGGGCGACGTGCGCAGCTACCCGCTCGTGACGCACGGCCTCCTGGCGCGCGGTCACGCGCACGACGCGGTCCGAAAGCTGCTCGGCGAGAACGCGTTGCGCGTGATCACCGACGTCTGCGGCTAGCCGCCACCCGGCGGCAGCACGGACGGCGCCTCAGAGCGCTTCGAGCGCGAGCCGTCCGGCGAGGTCGTCGACGAACTGCCGGGCGATGCGACCGGACCGGCTCGAGCGTTCGAGCGCGAAGCGCAGCGCCTCGGACCGCAGCCGCTCGGGATCGACGCGCAGGCCCGCCTTCTGCGCGTAGTGCTCGACGATCCGCAGGTAGGTCGCCTGGTCGAAGCCGTAGAAGCCGATCACGAGACCGAAGCGATCCGAGAGCGCGAGCTTCTCCTCGACCACCTCATCCATGTGCAGCTCCCCGGCCTCGTCCATGCGCGCGGCCAGGTTGTCGCTCATGCGCTCGGGCAGGAGATGACGCCGGTTGCTGGTGGCGACGATCCGGACGTTCGCGGGCGGGGCCTCGACACTCCCCTCGAGCGCCGCCTTGAGCTCGCGGTGACCCGGCTCGCCCTCGTCGAAGGACAGATCGTCGCAGAACAGCAGGAAGCGGTAGGGCGCGTCCCGGACCGCCCCGAGCACGTCGGGCAGATGCACCAGATCGAGCTTGTGCACTTCGATGAGGCGCAGGCCGCGCGCGCCGTAGCGCGGCAGGAGGCCCCGGACCGCCGACGACTTCCCCGTTCCGCGCTCTCCGAACAGGAGCACGTGGTTGGCCGGCAGGCCGCGCACGAACTGCTCGGTGTTGCGCAGGAGCCGGCCGACGGCCCGCTCCACGCCCAGCAGGTCGTCGAGGTCGAAGGACAGCGGGTCGCGCACCGGCACGAGCCGCCCGGGACCCCCGCGCGCATCCCAGCGAAAGGCGACGGTGGACTCGAACAGATCGGCCGCCGGGGGTGACCCGGCAAGCCGCTCGAGCACGCTCGTACCCAGCTCGAGCGCACGCTCGGCGAGCCCGAGTGCGCGCTCGAGCTGGGCGCGGAGT
>CP070734.1:2058908-2061927 GCA_020347605.1 Deltaproteobacteria bacterium
TCCGGAAACAGGTCGTCGATTCCGTAGTGCTCGAGGAGGCGGCGCACCGAGGCGCGGTCCTTGGCGGTCGCGATCGCGAACACCGCCTCCCCCAGCCGCCGGCGCAGGATCTCGATGAACGCGGGATACGGGGCGAGGAGGCCGCACCACGCTTCGGGACGGGTGCGCGCGAACTCCGTACGCACGCGGTAGAAGCGCTCGTGGAAGGCGCGGAGCCGCTCCGCGGGGAGCCCCGCGTAGAAGGCGTCGTAGCTCTGCTGGTCGGGCAGCGGGACGCCCCGCTCCAGGGCCGCGAGCGCCACCGCGTAGTCCTCCGCGCGATTCCCGAGCGGCATGAGCGCGAGGAACTCGCGGTACAGCGCCGCCTCGTCCATGCCCGGCCAGGACGCCTCTGGAAACATCTCCCGATACGTCTTCAGCGCCACGCGGAAGGCCTCGGGCGCGCTGTCCGAGATGACGCCGTCGAAGTCGAGAACCAGCGCGCGCATGGGCACGGCGGCCTACGCGCTCGGCTCGTGGGCAGCGGCCTGCGGATCCCCGCTCCGCGCGCCGTCCGAGCCCACCTCGAGAACCGCGGCGCCGCGCAGCCGGTCCTGCTTGAGGTCGATGAGCGCCCGGTTCGCGGCCTCCAGCGGATACGAGGCCGTGTGCGTCTCGAGCGGGATCTCGCGGGCCAGGCGCAGCAGCGCCTCGCCGTCGCGGCGCGTGTTCGCGGTCACGCTGCGCAGCGTCCGTTCCTGGAACAGATGCCGGGCGTAGTCGAGCGGTGGGATGGCGGACAGGTGGATGCCGGCGATCGCCAGGGTGCCGCCGCGGTCGAGCGCCTCGAGGGCCGGCAGCACCAGCTCGCCCGCCGGCGCGAACAGGATCGCGGCGTCCAGCTTCTCGGGCGGCGACGCGTAGCTCTCCCCCACCCAGACCGCGCCGAGCTCGCGCGCCAGCGCCTGGTGGCGCGCCTCCCGGCTGGCCACGTAGACCTCGCAGCCCGCGTGGCGCGCGATCTGGATCACGATGTGCGCCGAGCCGCCGAAGCCCCACAGCCCCAGCCGCGATCCCTTGCCGGCGCCGGAGCGCGCGAAGGCCCGATAGCCGATGATGCCGGCGCAGAGCAGCGGCGCCGCCGCGCGCGGCTCGAGGTCGGCCGGGATCGGATACACGAAGTCGGCCGGCGCGACGCAGTACTCGGCATAGCCGCCGTCGGCGTCCCAACCGGTGAAGCGCGGCGCCAGGCACAGGTTCTCGTCGCCGCGCCGGCAGAAGCGACATGCGCCGCACGCGCGGTGCAGCCACGCGACGCCGACGCGATCGCCCTCGCGAAAGCGCTCCGCGCCCGGACCGCGCGCCGCGACGCGGCCCACGACCTCATGGCCGGGCACGAGCTCGGGGCGGCGCGCCTCGAGATCCCCTTCCACGACGTGGAGATCGGTGCGGCAGACGCCGCACACCTCCACGCGAATCAGGAGCTCCCCCGCCGCCGGCGACGGCACCGGTCGCTCGCGGAGCTCGAGCGGCGCCGACTCCGCGGGCGCCGCGGCTCGCAGGACCATCGCGCGCATGCCGGATCTTTTAGCAGGCGCGTCGGGGTCAGAGCACGCCGAAGCCGGCCCGCAGCCGTTCGATCAGGCTCTGCACGTCCGGGTGGAACTCGGACACCTGCATCGCGCGTGCGACCCGACCCAGGGTGACGGGCCGGCCGAGCGCGCGCGCGAGCGCCCCCTCGCGCCCGAGCAGGCGCTTGGCGTCGAGCTTCTGGAAGGCGGATTCGTCTGGGCTGCGCGGCAGGTGCGCCTCGAAGAAGCGCGCGACGCGCTGGTCGTGGCCCGGCAGGCGCAGGCCGCGCCGGATCGCGTCGGGGACCAGCAGATAGCTCTCGATGTGGCGCCGGCTCCAGGTGAAGAACTCGAGGCCGGACTCGTCCACCGACGGCGGCGCGGAATCGGCCTCGCCGTCCCGGTCGAGCACGCACAGGCCGCGCGCCGTGCGGCTCGCCCCGCCGAGCCCCCGGAAGTGCGCGGCGGCCCGCTCCGGCTGTCGACCGCCGAGGATCCGCGCGGCGCGATCGAGCGCGCGCCCGAGCGCGGGCGAGACGCGTCCCGCCCAGCCGCGCAGGATCTCCCGGTCGCTGGGTCCCTCGACGTAGACGATGAAGGGATCGCCGCGGCTCCGGGCGGTGCCGAGCTGGGACGACTCTGCGAAGTCCAACGCCGTCTCCCGGATCGCGCGCCGGCCCCCTGCACGCCGGCTCGCCGCTGCGGCGCGCGCGCTCGGGTGTGACCGGGCCTGCGAGCGTAGCCGGCGCCCCCGTCGCTGTCACTCCGAGCGCATGCGCCGCGGACTCGCGCTCTCGCGCCGCGCGCGACCGGTTTGCGCCCTTCGTCAGCACGACGCGAGCCGCGCCAGCACCTCGACGTGGGCCGTCTGCGGGAACAGATCGAAGCCGACCACGCGCTCGAGGCGATAGCCGTGCCCGACGAGGGCCGCGGCGTCGCGGGCCAGCGTGGCCGGATCGCACGACAGATACGCGATGCGGGGCGCGCGGAGCGCGGCGACGCGCGCGGCGCTGCCGCGCGGCAGACCGGAGCGCGGCGGGTCGAGAACCACGGCGTCGAACGCCGCGGACTGCAGCGCGGCGCGTTCGAGCGCGCGTTCCACGCGTGCGCGCACGCACGCGACGTTCGCGATCTGCGCGGCGCGCAGGTTGTGTCGCAGGTCGCGCACGGCCGCTGCGTCGGACTCGACGGCCGTGACGCGTTCGAAGCGTCGCGCCAGACCGAGCGTGAGAAAGCCCGCTCCGGCGAACAGCTCGAGGGCGTGGCGGCCGCGTCCCGCGGCCTCGTGCACCGCCGCGGCGAGCGGCGCGAGCAGCAGCGCGTTGCCCTGCGCGAACACGCCCGGCGAGATTTCGATGCGCTCGCCCGCCAGCGGTAGCGCGACGCGCTTCGCACCCCGACCCCTCCCGGGCAGTCGAGAGATGCGCGTCGCCCCGTCGCGGCCCGCCACGAGCTCGAGCTCGCTGCGG
>CP070734.1:2062027-2071750 GCA_020347605.1 Deltaproteobacteria bacterium
GGGACGCGGGCCGATCCGATACGCGTCGCTGACCCGGGGCGTCGAGACCTTCGCCAACCGGGTTCGCAGCGCGCTCGGCAGCCGGGGATCCGCGCCCACCGCGAGGATCACCGTGCCCCCGGGGTCCAGGAGGAGCAACGCCTCGTATTGCGGGAAGCGCTGGAGCACGATTTCGAGGTAGCTGCGGACATCCTCGGTCGCAGCGCGGGCGCGCGAACCGCTGCCGCCGGCGCGGAGCCGCTCCAGGCTCTCCATGAGGAGGTCGCGGCGGGCGAAGGTCTGGATGTCGAGCGTGCGCTGCGCGTACCACAGATCGAGCCGTTCGACGGCGCCCCGCAGGACCGTCGGGAACCTCTGCTCGAGCCGGGTGTTGAGGAAGGTGTGGATCCAGCCCACCGACACCCAGGTGACCATCAGCGATGTCGCCAGGGTCACCGAGAGCACGAACAAGATGATCCGGGACGGAACGCTGTGGAAAGGCTGCCAGCGCGGCGGGTTGTCCGCCATCCTTACATGCTCCTCCACGTGCCGCATCGGTTGAAGCCGGGGGCAGCTTGATGGCGTTCCGGCGGCCGCGGCGATTTCCACAAAAAAAGATAGGAAATCGGTCCAGAATCCCGATTTTTGTACCCGAGTATTCCCGTAGGACGGTCCGACTCGGCTACGTTGGGGGCTCGGGATCGGCTTGGACGAGCCGAGCGCCGGCGGGTGGGTCTCCGCCGGGCGCATCCCGGGAAGGACGCGCAGCCATGTCCGACAGGGTCAGCCCCGAGAAGCCCCCCGTTACGCTGCTGGCCGGCGACGCGGACCGGCGTTCGAAGGTGGAGCGGATCAAGGCCGCGAGTCGAGGCCTGCGGCTCGTGTCGAGCGGCCGCGGCGAGACGCACAGCTTCCGCAGCGAGATCGACCGGCTCGCCCGCGGCGATGCGGCCACGATCGGGAACGAGGCCAAGGAGCTCTCGAAGTTCTTCGGCGTGTACAAGCAGCAGGCGCGCGGCGAGCGCGGACGGAAGACCGACGAATACTTCTTCATGGTGCGCATCAAGAACCCTGCGGGCGGCGAGATCAGCTGCCGGCAGTGGCGGGCGCTCGACGAGGCGAGCGATGCCTACGCAGACGGCACGCTGCGCGTCACGTCGCGGCAGGGCCTGCAGTACCACCACGTCTACGGCCCCGCGTTGGCGCCGCTGGTGCGCCATCTGAACCGCGGCTACCGCGATCACGCCACCCTGGGCGCCTGCGGCGATGTGAACCGGAACGTGATGGCGTCGCCGATCGACGGGCTCGATCCCGAACACGATCCGCGCGGCCGCGAGCTCGCGCGCGAGATCGCGGACCTGCTGGCGCCCCGGACGGGGGCCTACTTCGAGATCTGGCTGACCGACGCGGAGGGCGGGAAGCAGCGGTCCGTCCAGGATGAGGAGCCGATCTACGGAACGAACTACCTGCCGCGCAAGTTCAAGATCGGAATCGCCCACCCGAGGGACAACGCGGTCGACGTGTTGACGCAGGACATCGGCCTCGTCCCCGTGCAGGCGGACGGAGTCGCAGACGGAAGCAGCTTCGACCTCTACTCGGGGGGCGGACTCGGCATGACGCACAACATGCCGCACACGCGGCCGCTCCTGGGGCTCCATCTGGGCCGCATCCGCCGCGAGCAGGTCGTGGAGGCGTGCCGCGGAATCGCAATCCTCCAGAAGGAGAACGGCGACCGCGGCGACCGCCGCCGAGCGCGCTGGAAGTACACGATCCGGCGCCTCGGGCTCGACGCGGTGAGGGACGAGCTCAAGAGCCGCTTCCATATCGAGATCGAAGAGGCGGAGCCCCAGCCGCTCGCGCCGATGCGGCTCCATCTCGGCTGGCACCCGCAACGCGGCGGCGGGGGCTACTACGGCATCCCGGTCGAGAACGGGCGCATCCAGGGCCGACTGCGGCAGGCGATTCGCGCGGCCGTCGAACAGCTCGATCTCGCGGTTCGCCTGACGCCGCAACAGGACGTCCTCCTGTGCAATGTCCCGGATCGAGCTGCGTTGGAGCGCATCCTCGACGCCCACGCGGTGCCGCGACCGGAGACGCTCTCGATCGTGCGGCGCAATGCGATGGCGTGTCCGGCCAAGCCCACCTGCGGTCTGGCGATGACCGATGCCGAGCGGATCCTGCCGAGCTACCTCGATGCGATCGAACAGGCGGGCCTGGGTGACGTCGACGCCGTGATCCGCATGACCGGCTGTCCGAACAACTGCGCCCGGCCCCCGACCGCCGAGATCGGAATCTACGGCTACGGCAAGAACGACCACGTGATCCTGGTCGGCGGCTCGCGGGAGGGGACACGGCTGGGACAGGTCCTGTATTCGCGGGTGCCCGGCGAGCAGATGATCCCGGTCCTGGTCGGCCTGTTCGCGGCGATTCGCGCGCACAACCGGGACGATCTGCCCGTCGGGGAGTTCCTGCATCGGGCGGACCCCGAGACGCTGCGGGGCTGGATCGGGGTGGCCGGACTTGCGGCCTGACCGGGTGATGGGCCGAGTGCGTGGTATATTCGCCGCTCCCCGGAGTTCCGGCGTCGCGTCGGTCCGGGAAGAAGGGCTCGCGTGACGACTCCCCGCTCCGACGCCCCGCTCACCCGCCGCGCGGCGGAGATCCTGGTTCGAGAGTCCGTCGAGACCGGCCGGCTGGGCCGTGCCGGGGCGGAGCGCCTGGCCGCGAGCCTGGGTCACGCCGCGGTGCGCGGCGCAGTGCTCGAGGGCGCCTTCGAGAGCAAGCGACGCGTCAAGGGCGACGTCATCACCTTCTCGCGCAACGTCTTCATTCCGCTCACGAACCTGTGCCGCGATCGCTGCAGCTATTGCACCTTCGCCAAGCCCGACGACTCGCCCGAGGCGAAGACGTACACGCTCGACGAGGTGGCGGCGGTGGTGCGCGCGGCGCGTGGCATGGGCTGCACGGAGGCGCTCTTCTGTCTGGGCGACAAGCCGGAGAAGGCCTACGCGTCGTACCGCCGGCTGCTCGCCGCGCGCGGCTTCGGTTCGACGGCGGAGTTCCTCGTCCATGCCTGCGACGTGGCGCTCGCGGGCGGCATGCTGCCGCACACCAACGCCGGCGTCCTGTCCCGGGACGAGATGGCGGCCCTGCGACCGGTGAACGCGTCCATGGGATTGATGCTCGAGACGACGAGCCCGCGGCTGCGCGGCAAGGGGATGCCGCACTACTACGCTCCGGACAAGGAGCCGGCCCGGCGCTTGCGCATGCACGAAGAGGCCGGCGAGCTCCGGATCCTGTTCACGACGGGCATGCTGATCGGCATCGGCGAGCGGCCCGACGAACGCGTCGACACCCTGCTCGCCATTCGCGACCTGCAGGAACGCTTCGGCCACATCCAGGAGACCATCATCCAGCCGTTCCATCCCAAGCCCGGCACGCCGATGCGCGCCGCGTCGGCGCGGACGAACGAAGAGATCGCCGGCTGGATCGGTCTGGCGCGGCTGGTGCTCGGCCCGGACATGAACCTCCAGGCGCCGCCGAACCTCGCCCCCGATGCGCTCGAGGCGCTGGCGCGTACCGGACTCAACGACTGGGGCGGCGTCTCGCCGATCACGCTCGACTTCATCAATCCGGAGGCGCCCTGGCCCGCGCTCGACACGCTCCGGCAGCGCACCGAGGCCACCGGCCAGCGTCTGCTGGAGCGCCTTCCGATCTACCCCGAGGACGTGATCTCGAGGCCCCATTTCCTGGCTGCCCGCGTCCGGCAGCGCGTGCAGGCGCTGCGTGACTCGAACGGCTTCGCCCGGGCGTCGGCCGCATCCACCGCGACGTTCCGCCAGGCGCCCGACGCCCCGGGGAGGCCGGCACAGGCGCCGGCTGAGACGGAGATCGGGCTGGCGTGAGCGCCGCCTACCCGCCGGACCGCAAGGAGACCGCGTGATGCTCGAACGGCTACTTCTCGACGTGGACCGCGAAGTCGGGAGGATTCTCGACGCGGCCCTCGACGGTCGCGAGCTCACGATCCCCGAGGCCGCTCGCCTGCTGGTGGCCGACGGCGCAGATCTCCTCGCGCTGGTGCGCGCCGCGGACGTGGCGCGGGTTGCGGACGTCGGCGACGACGTGTCGTTCGTCGTCAATCGAAACATCAACTTCACGAACATCTGCTACGTCGGCTGCAGCTTCTGCGGATTCTCCCGGCACTCCGACGACGCGGATGCGTACGACCGCTCGCTGGAGGAGATCCTCGACAAGGTGCGCGACGCCGTTGCGCGCGGCGCAACCGAGGTGTGCATCCAGGGCGGGATCCATCCCCAGAAGGATCACACCCACTACCGAGACATCCTGGTCGCAATCAAGCGCCGGTTTCCGGCCATCCACATTCACGCCTACTCGCCCGAGGAGATCGACTTCGGCCACCGCAAGAGCGGCATGAAGCTGGGCGACTACCTGCTCTGGCTGCGCGACCACGGTCTCGACACGATTCCCGGAACCGCAGCCGAGATTCTCGACGATTCGATCCGCCAGATCGTTTCGCCGCGCAAGCTCGGGCGAGAGCGTTGGGTGGAGATCGTGAGCGCCGCGCACCGGGTCGGCATCCGTTCGAGCTCGACCGTCATGTACGGGCACATCGAGAAGCCCGAGCACCTCGCCGAACACTTCGGGCTGCTGCGCGACATCCAGAAGCGGACCGGTGGCTTCACCGAATTCGTTCCGCTCGGCTTCATCCACGAGAAGAACTCGCTCTACGCCCACATGGGCGCGCGCGGGGGCTCGAGCATGGCCGAGGACCTTCGCGTGCTCGCCGTGGCGCGGCTCTTCCTGCGCCCCTGGATCACCAACGTGCAGGTGTCGTGGGTCAAGATGGGGCCGAAGCTCGCGACGCTCGGCCTGCTCGCCGGCGCCAACGACTTCGGCGGCACGCTGATGGAGGAATCGATCAGCCGCGAATCGGGCGCCGGGTTCGGGGAGAACCTGGCGCCCGAGACGATTCGCGCGCTGATCCGCGGTGCGGGCCGCGTGCCCGTCGAGCGGAGCACGACCTACGCGATCCTGCGCCGCTTCGACGATCCCGCGCTCGACCCGCCCTCCCTCGAGCCCGACGCGGCGCAGACGCTGGCGGGACCCGGGCGGATGCGCGCCGGCGCGAAGCTGACGCGTCTGGAACGGCCGTCGTCCGCCGCATCTGCCTGACTCCGGCCGCGCGCACGCCCGCGCAGCCCTCCGCTCACCGGGCGAGCGCGTCCAGCCGTTCGCAGATCGCCTCCACCTGGTAGCGGAGGGGCGCGCGCTCCAGGATCGCCCGCTCCACGCAGGCGATGGCGTTGGCGACCGACGAGTGCTTGCGCCCGAAGGCGTGTCCGATCGCGGGCAGCGAGGCGTCCGTATAGCGGCGGCACAGATACATGGCGAGCTGGCGCGGCAGCAGCACGTCGCGCCGCCGCGAGCGGGACGCGAGCGCGCCCGCGGACACCTGGAAGAACGCCGATACGGCACCGATCACGGTTCGCATCTCGAGTGATCTCCGCCGGGATGCGAGGTCGGGCGCGAGCTTGCGCAGCGCGGCCTCCGTCAGCTCGAGGTCGATCGCGCGTTTGAGCAGCGACGCGCTGACCACGAGCTGGATCAGAACACCCTCGAGATCTCGAACGCTGCCGCGCACGGCCTCGACGAGGCGATCCAGGCAGGCGTCCGGAAGGTGGACGCCGCCCGCCGCCGCCTTGGCCTTCAGGATCCGCCGACGGACCTGGGCGTCCGGACGCTCGATCTCGGCGACCAGGCCGCTCGCCATCCGCGAGGCGAGCCGCGGCTCCAGGTCGCCGATCTCGCGGGGCAGACGGTCTCCCGTGAGGACGACGCGGCGTCCCGTGTCCAGCAGGTGTTCGATGGTGTGGAAGAGCTCGAGCTGCGTCGCCGCCTTGCCGAGCACGAACTGCACGTCCTCGATCACGAGCAGGTCGCAGGCGCGGTAGCGCTGCTTGAATCCGTGCGTTCGCTTGCTGCGGATCGCCGAGGTCAACTCGTTGGTGAACAGCTCGGCGGAGGAATACACGATGCGCGCGGCATCCCGCCGTTGCACCTCGGACGCCAGGGCCTTGGCGAGGTGGGTCTTGCCCAGCCCCGACGCCGAGGCGAGGAACAGGGGCGAGAGCCGCTGGCGCCCGCGCGCGAGCTCTCGCGCCGCAGCCTGGGCCAGCTCGTTGCAGTTGCCGACGATGAAGCTCTCGAACGTGTGGGGCAGGACGTGCTGCTCGGGCGGCCGGCGGACGGGGGCGACATTCTGCGCGGCGGCGCGCTCGGGCTTCGCGTCGACGCGCGGGGCGGCCGGCGCGCGAGCGTCGGGCGCGGGCGTCGCGACCGCCGCGACCGCCGCGACGGGCTGCCGCCGCGGCGCGGACGCTGCGTCGCCGGCCGGCTCCGGCACTCCTGCGCCGAAGGCGCGCACGCCGAGGCTCACGTTCACCGCGCGCCCGGTCTCCTCGGCCGCGCAGCGCGCGATCGGCGCGAGATAGCGCTCGCGAATCCGATCGCGATGGAATGCGCTGGGGCAGAGCAGTCGCAAGCCGGTACCGTTCGGCTCGACCGCGAGGGGCCGCACCCAGGATTCGAGGACGAAGTCGGGCAGCTCCGCCCCGAGTCGGCGCAGAACACCGGCCCAGACCGTTTGTTGGTCCATCTCAGGACTCACGCGATGTCGGGTTTTCCCAGGAATCCGACGGTTTCTCCCAGTTTTCGGGCGAGAACCGATCGGAATCCGGCGCAGTAAACCACGCGTGCCGAAGCTTGGCAACGCCGATTGCGAACGATCGTTGAAATCAAATATCGGTTGATCTCACCGAAACTTACGGCCGAACAGCGTCGTACAACCCCGGTTTGTATTTCAGAGACCGCTAGAAATCCAGGGGCTTGCCGCGAAGGCTTAAGACCGATTCGCGTCTCTCCGCGCCTTCTGCAGGTCGATCGGCGCCCGCACCCGGATTTTGCAATCTACGAAAATCGGATTATTTCTAATTCTGAGGCGATTTTTCGATGAATTTGGCGGAGATCAGTGGACCGTCTCGGAACCACCCAGCGGCGCGCTCTGCAGCTCGGCGATGTGGAACTGGAGGATCTCGAGGAGCCGCTCGAGGCGCGGCCCGACGCCGTTCGCCTCGAGCAGCGCCTGCTTCTCGGAGACCGGGAGCTCGGCGTATTGACAGATGGCGTTCGCGAATCGGACGTCGTCGGCATCGGCCAGCACGCCTCGACGGTCCGAGCCGGTTTCGTCGCCCGGCGGGTCGTCCGTGAACGCGCGAAGCAGGCGCTCCACCCGGATCCGCAGCGACGCGGTCTGCTCGCGGGGCGCCACGGGCTCCTCGAGGAGGATCGCCTCCACCGTTCGAAACCGTTGCTCGGAGGGGCGCGGCGGCTCGCCCACGATCCGGAAGCGCTGGGTGCCGTTGAGCGCGATGTTGTAGCGGCCGTCCGGAAGTGTCTGCACGGCGCGGATCACTCCGGCGCATCCGATCTCGAACAGCGGTGGGTCCCCGCTCATGGCGTCGACGTGTCCGGGTCGCACCGCCACCATTCCGATTCGACCGTCGTCGCCGAGCGCAGCCTTCGTCAGCTCGCGGTAGCGCGGCTCGAAGACGTGGAGCGGTATCTCGATGCCCGGAAACAGGGCCACGTTCGCAAGCGGAAAGATGCGCAACAGAGTCCGCGTCGGGGTGCCCGCCACGGGTCTAGGATATCACGCGGGCGGGAAGCGCCACGGGACCCCTTGACGCGTCTTCCCTACGCCGAGAGACTCCCGCCCCGATGGATCCGCGCGCCGCGCAGCAGATCATCGAGCAGCTGAACCGCGACGCGGAGCGCATCGCGGGGGCGTTCGGCTTGCGCTACCAGTCGATCGAAGCCGAGCGGTCGAACGTCAAGCGGCGTTACGGGATCTGCTTCGCCGACGGCTCGATTCGAATCCGGCTCCGTCATGCCACGAGTGGCCGCGCGCTCAAGTACTCGAGCCTCGTCAATACGCTGTGTCACGAGCTGGCACACCTGCGACACTTCAATCACGGCAAGCGCTTCCGGGCCTTCTACCTGCGCCTGCTCGAGTTTGCCCGCGCCGAGGGAATCTACCGCCCCGGACTCGCGGTCCCGGCGACCCCGCGGCCGGCGGTCGCGGCGGAACGCGCGCCCGCGCGCCGGCGCCGCGCGGCGCCCGAGCAGCGCGACTTGTTCGCGTGAGCCCAGGAGATGTGGGGATCCAGGACGGCGCCGCGTGCGGATCTCTGGCGCCGGAACACGGCTGCGCGGCCCGGTCTGCCGCGCGCTACTTCGTCTGGAGCTGGTCGAACTCCTCGAGGGTGTTGGGACCCTCCTCGACCGTGACCGTGATGTTGTCGCAGGCGATGCCCTTGTCGATGATCTCGCGGATCAGCGCCTCGACGGTGAGCTCGTCGAATTCAGCGAGCGCGTCTTCCAGCGCGCTGTCGGAAACGCTGAATACGACCATCGTCTTGATCTTCACATCCATCGAAATCGGCCCTCGTGCGACCCTCGCGGTCCTGTATTTGCGCCGTAACTCCGCGATTTATATAGTTTTTCCACTATTCGAGACAAAGATACTACAGGCCCTGGCGATCGGCTACGAAATTTCGCGCCTTTTTCGCCGGGCGATTCACGCCCCGGCGTAGATCAGACCGCGATTCCGTCGGGAGATTCCGGCGGCGTCCGGATCAGGTGGAGCGCGGTCTCGAGCACGGCCAGGCCCGCTTCGTCTCGTTCGACGGCCGGGACGCGCGCCGCGCCGATCGTGCGGCGCAGCATTTCGAGGCCCGCGTAACGCGCCACCGTCCGAAACGCGCCTCGCGCGAGTCGGGTACGGGTCGTCGCATACGCCGACCACGCCGCCTCCGCGTAGCGCACGGCGGGCGCGGCGCTCCCCGCGGCCGCCGCGGGGAGGAGCAGGTGCGCGACCAGTGTGCCCACGTCGAAGCAGGGGTCACCGATGTGCGCGATCTCGGCGTCGAGCAGCTTTGCACCGGACGCCGCGAGCAGGACGTTTCCCGCCTGCACGTCCCCGTGCACCAGCGCACCGCGCGGTTCGAGGTACCGCGCGTACGCGGCGTCCGAGAGCCGAATCAATGCGCGATCCGCTGCCAGCCGGTCGGCGGCGGCGCGCAGGCGCGGCGACAGCGGGAAGTCGTTCTTGCGCAGCGGTAGCTCGAAGATGTGATCGCCGTGCAGGCGTCGCATGGCGTCGTTCTCGAAGCGGGGCGCCAGGCTGCCGCGGTCGGTGGCGGCGTGCACGCGTCCGAGGAAACGACCCAGACGCGCGGCGGCCCCGCTGGCGTCGAAGCCCCGCACCAGCGCCGCGTCGAGCCGCTCGGATCCGGACAGATCCTCCAGGATCAGCACGCGCTCGCGGGCGTCGAAGTGGAGCACGGCGGGGCAGACGCAGCCGTCGTCGACCGCTCGAACGGCTTCGTAATAACGGGCCTCGAACACGATGCGCTCGGTCGGTACGCGGTACTCGGGAAAGCGTTCGAGCGCGGGACGCGCCTGCTTGACGATCCAGGAGTGCCCCGGGCAGGCGGCGCGGCGGACCCAGTTGATGTTCCCGTCGCCCGCCGCCTCGACCTCCACGGGTGTCCCGGCGGCGACCAGGCCCAGTCTCCGCAGGTAGTCGGGCAGCCGCGCGTCGTCCAGGCGGAGCTGCTCGCTCATGCGTTCGCACCCGGCCGGCAAAAAAGGCTCAAGTCGGTG
>CP070734.1:2071850-2077280 GCA_020347605.1 Deltaproteobacteria bacterium
CTTGCGCGGCGCGAGGGTGGCCGGAACCAGCACCCGGATGGCGTCCGGCTCGCCGCACGGCAGCGGGCTTTCGGGCGCTCCGCGCGCCTCGCGCTCCAGCGCCGCGAAGTCGATCCCGTTGTGAACCACGGTGGTGCGGCGGGCGGCGCGCGCGCCGATGCGCGACGCCGCGCTGTCGCGCACGCGCTCGGAGACCGCGACCACGCGCGTCTGCCAGCCGTAGGTCGCCGCGTTGAGCACGCGCGAGCCGCGGCGGTACATCTCCTGCGTGTTGTGCTCGGTGTAGATCACGCGCGTCGCCAGTCCGCGCGCGGCGATCCGCGCGAGTGCGCCCGGCAGCGGCAGGTGTGCGTGCACCAGGTCGATGCGTTCGCGCAGCAGCCGGTTCCGCAGCGCCCAGGCGTTGCGCGGGTCGAAGGCGCTGCGGTGGGGCAGCGGCTCGAAGGGAAGGCCGGCGCGCGCGCAGGCGCCGCCAAGCGGCCCCTCCGGCTCCAGCACCGCGAAGCGGTAGTCGTACGCGATGCGGTCCAGGTAGGGAAGGGAGTTGATCAGCAGGCGCTCCGCGCCTCCCAGCGCGGCCGTCTTGGTCAACACGAGGACGCGGAGGCGGGTCACGGGGCAGCTCGGTAGAATGGCGCGCGAGGAGCGCCGTGGGAGCAGCGATTCGCGACACCGCCTGGCGCGACCGGAGCCTGTTCGCGCCGACCCCGGAGCACGAGCTGCTCGGCGAGACGCTGCGCGCCTTCGTCGAGCGCGAGGTCGAGCCGCAGGCCGCCGAGCACGACCGCGCGGAGACCTTCAACGCCGCGCTGTTCCGGCGCGCCGGCGAGCTCGGGCTGCTGGGCGTGACGATTCCGGACGCGTACGGCGGCGCCGGCCTCGACGCCACGGCGGCCGTCCAGATCCTCGAGAGCCTGTCCACCTCGGATCCCGGCTTCGCACTCGCGGTGCTCGCGCACTCGATCCTGTTCGCGCACAACCTCGCGGTACACGGCAGCGAGCTGCAGAAGAAGCGCGTCCTGCCCAAGGCGGTCTCCGGCGAGTGGATCGGTGGCCTGTGCATGACCGAGCCCGAGGTCGGGACGGACGTGCTGTCGATGCGTACCCGCGCCCGCCGGGAGGGAGACGTCTACCGGCTGGACGGCGTCAAGACCTTCATCACGAACGGCGGCGTCGACGCCGACACGCTCGGCGACTGCTTCATCGTCTACGCGCGGACCTCGGAGCCGAAGGGAATCAGCTCGCTGCTCGTCGAGAAGGGGATGCCGGGCTTTCGGCTCGGCCAGAAGTGGGTCGACAAGCTGGGCGTGCGGGCGTCGTTCACCGCCGAGCTGGTCTTCGAAGGCGTGCCCGTGCCCCTCGAGAACCGCCTCGGCGAGGAGGGCGACGGGACCCGCCACATGATGCGGAACCTGGAGATCGAGCGCCTCGCGCTCGCCGCCATGTCGGTGGGCATCGCGCAGCGCTGCCTGCGGGTGATGATCGACTACGCGAACGAGCGCCAGACCTTCGGCAAGCCGATCCGCGAGCACGGGCAGATCCAGCGCTACATCGCCGAGAGCTTCGCGGAGTACCGCGCCACGCGGATCTTCGTGTACGACACCGCGCGCCGCATCGATCTCGAGGCCGTCGGCCAACGCGTCGACGCCGACGCCACCAAGCTGCTCGCCAGCCAGGTCGCCAAGCGCACCGCGGACGCGGCCATCCAGGTGCTCGGCGGCTACGGGTACATGGGCGAATACGTGGTGTCGCGCCTGTGGCGCGACGCGAAGCTGCTGGAGATCGGTGGGGGCACGCTCGAGGCCCACCACAAGAACCTGGTCAAGGACCTGTCGCGCGATCCCGACCTCGTGCGGCGCTGACGGCGCGCAGCGGCGGCCGGCCGCCGCCGCGCAGGGCGCGCCGGCGGCGCTCACGGCCAGGCCCTGCGGAGCCGCGGCGCGGCCGGCGCCGACGCGGGATCCAGCGCGCGCCAGCGGTCGCGGGCGTGCTCGGCGTCCTCCGGCAGGCCCGCGCGATCGGCGGCCGTGGCCAGCGCGGCGAAGGCCCGCGCGTCGTGCGGCGCGAGCTGCGTGGCGCGGCGGAAGGCGATGTACGCGCTGTCCGGCTGGCCGCGCTGGCTCTCCACCTCCCCGAGGGCCATCCAGGTCGGCGCGTGGCCCCCGTCGAGCCGAAGCGCCGCTTCGAGCTGGGCGCTCGCGTCCGCGAGCGCGCCCCGCCGCCGGTAGAGCGCCGCCGCCTGGCGGCGCAGGTCGGCGTCGTTCGGGTGGATGCCCAGCGCGATCTCGATCTCGCGCACGGCCTCGTCGAGGCGCCCCGTCTCCGCGTAGGCGGCGGCCAGCGCCCCCGGATCGTGTCCGCCGCGCGGCGCCCGCGGCGAGATCCCGCCGGCGCACGCGACCGCGAGCGCCAGCACGACGAGGCCGATCCGGGATCTTCGCCGCAGCATGGCGCCACCTCCGGTCCCGTTATCGGCCGACGTTCGCAGCCCGTTGACACCCCCATCTGCGATACCCTGCGCCCGCGATCCATGAGCGCCCCCGAGCCTCCCGCATGCCTGGGTCCCGACGAGATGTGCGCGCGCATCGCGGCCTTTGCAGCCGACGCGCTGGGCACGCCGCGGTGTTCGGTGCGCGCGAGCGGCCTGCGGCGCATGCCGGGCGGATCGTCGCGAGAGACGTGGTCGCTGCGCCTCGAGATCGAGCGCGCCGGCGGCGCGCCCGAAGTGCTGGACGCGGTGCTGCGGCGCGATCCGCCGGGCCGCTCGGGCGAGAGCGACCGAGGACTCGAGTTCCGCGTGCTGCGCGCGGCCGCCGAGGCCGGCGTCCCCGTGCCCCGGGTGCATTTCTGTTGTTCCGACCCGGAGGTGATCGGCACGCCCTTCTTCGTGATGGACCGGATCCCGGGCGAGACCCTGCCGCGCCGGCTGCTGCGCGACGAGGCCTACGCCGATGCGCGCGCCCGCATGACCGAACAGCTGGCCGAGATCCTGGCCCGGATCCACCGCGTTCCGCTCGAGCCGTCGCTGCGGGCCGCGCTCGCCGCGCCGACGCCCGGCGATGCCGCACCCGCGCGCGCACAGCTCGACGCCGTCGCGGCCGGCGTTCGCGCGCTGGCCGCGGAGCCGCATCCGACCCTGGACCTCGCGGAGCGCTGGCTGCGCGAGCGGTTGCCTCCGCCGACGCGCGCTGCGCTCGTGCACGGCGACTACCGGATCGGAAACGTGGTGTTCGACGCGGGCGGCGCGCGGGCGATCCTCGACTGGGAGCTGGCGCACGTCGGCGATCCCGTCGAGGATCTCGGCTGGCTCTGCACGCGGGCCTGGCGATTCGGCAGCGAGCTCCCGGTCGGCGGAATCGGCTCGCGCGAGACGCTGCTCGCGGCCTACGAGCGCGCGGGCGGCGGCGCCGTCGACCCGGAGCATCTGCGCTTCTGGGAGGCGCTCGGCTCGTTCAAGGTAGCGCTCGTGTTCATCCAGCAGTCGAACGTGTACCTCTCCGGACGCGTCCGCTCGCTGGAGCTGGCGAGTCTCGGCCGCCGCATCGGGGAGGCCGAGGCGGAGCTGATCGAGCGGATGCAGGACGTCCCGTGAACGATCGCCCCAGCGCCGTCGAATTGCTGCGCGCCGTCGAGCGCTTCCTCGAAGACGCGGCGGTGCCGGGCCTCGACGGCGTCCAGCGCTATCACGCGCGCGTCGCCGCCAACGTCGTGGCGATCGTGGCGCGCGAGATCGAAACCGAGGACGCGCATCAGCGCGCCGAGTGGGCGGGCCTTTCGGGCCTGCTCGGAATCGAGGCGGCGCTGCCGCCGGATCGCGCGGCGCGCTGCGCGGCGCTCCTCGAGCGCAACGCCGAGCTGTCGCGTCGCATCCGCGCCGGCGACGCGGATGCGGGCCCGTGGCGCGACCGCGTCCTCGCGCATCTTCGCGAAACCGTCGCGGCCAAGCTGGAGGTCGCCCGGCCGCCGCGCCAGAAGCGCAACGGAGGCCCGGGCGGCCCGTAGACGGGCGACCGGGCGGGAGTTCCGCATGGAGACACTGCGTACCGAGACCCGTGACGGCGTGCGTTCGATCGTTCTGTGCCGGGCCGAGGCCTACAACACGATCACGCCCCAGCTCCGCGACGAGCTGTCGCAGGCGATCGACGCGGCCGAGAGCGACCCGAACGTCCGCGTGATCCTGCTGCGCGCCGAGGGCCCGGCCTTCTGCGCCGGCTACGGCTTCGACTGGGCCATCGATGCGCAAGCCCGGGAGATGACGTCAAGCGAAGCGGAACCGCTCCCGGTGCGAGCGCAAGGCGGCGAAGCCGCCGCGCAGCGAGCCGCAGGCGAGCGGAGTTCGAGGAACGCAGCAAGCGACCCAGTGGGTCGTGCGCAGCGAGCCGCAGGCGAGCGGAGTTCGAGGGTCTGGGATTCCGTCGCGGACCTGCGGATGCTGGGGCGCTTCGTCGACACCTACATGAAGCTCTGGTACGCGAAGAAGCCCACGATCGCGGCGGTCCAGGGCTGGTGCATCGGCGGCGGCACCGACATGGTGCTGTGTGCCGACCTGATCGTGGCGGGCGAGGGCGCCACCTTCGGGTACCCCCCGTCGCGGGTCTGGGGCACGCCGACGACGGCGATGTGGGTGTACCGGATGGGCCTCGAACGCGCGAAGCGCTACATGCTCACCGGCGACGAGATTCCCGCGCCCGAGGCGGCGCGCATCGGCTTGATCCTCGAGGCGGTGCCGGACGCCGAGCTCGCCGACCGCGCCTTCGCGCTGGCGACGCGCATGGCCCGGCTGCCGCTCAACCAGCTCATCATGCTGAAGCTCCTCGCGAACCAGACCGTCGAGAACATGGGGTTCGCTTCGAGCCGCATGCTCGGAACGCTCTTCGACGGGATCGCCCGCCACACGCAGGAGGGCCTCGACTTCGTGCGCCGCGCGGGCGACGTCGGGTTCCGGCAGGCGGTGCGCGACCGCGACGATCCGTTCGGCGACTACGGGAGTCGCAAGCGGCGATGACGTTCGGGAAGCTGCTCGTGGTCCTGGGCGTGCTGCTGGTCGCCGTCGGTCTGCTCGTGCAGCTCGCCCCGCAGATTCCGCTGCTCGGCAAGCTGCCCGGCGACATCCGGATCGAGCGCGGCGGCGTCCGCGTCTACTTCCCCATCACCACGTGCGTGCTGCTGAGCGTGGTGCTGACGCTCCTGCTCCGGCTGTTCTCGGGGCCGCGCTAGCGGGCTACGCGAAGCGCCGCAGCTCGCGGCGCGCGATCACCATCTTGTGGACCTCGTCCGGCCCGTCCGCGATGCGCAGGCCGCGGCCCTGACGCCACATCATCGCGACCGGCGTATCGTCGGACATGCCCAGCGAACCCAGGCACTGGATCACGCGGTCGAGCACGTTCATCATCATGTTCGGCACGACCACCTTGATCATCGAGATCTCCT
>CP070734.1:2077380-2078930 GCA_020347605.1 Deltaproteobacteria bacterium
GGACGCCGCCTCGATCTCTTCGTCGGCGTGGTGCCCGCGGTGGCCGGCCAACCCGAGCCCGATCCGCTGGTGTTGCTGGCCGGCGGCCCCGGTCAGGCGGCCACCGAGAGCTTCGTCACGCTGCCGCAGGCGTTCACGCGCATCGGCCGCCGCCGCGACATCGTGCTGCTCGATCAACGCGGCACGGGCCGTTCCCACCCACTCGACTGCGAGGTGCCCGCCGATCTCGCCCGCGCGCCGGGCGGCGCGGCGACCCTCGCGCGACGCTGCCTGGCCGCCATCTCCGTGGACGCCGATCCCCGCCTCTACACGACCGGTGTGGCCGTGGAGGACCTGGAAGCGGTGCGCCGCGCGCTGGGCTACGAGCAGCTCAACCTCTACGGCATCTCCTACGGGTCACGCGTGGCGCTCGCCTACCTGCGCCGTTACCCCGAGCGGGTTCGCAGCGCGATCCTCGACGGCGTGGTGCCCGCCGACGTCGCGCTGGGTCCGGGGATGGCGCAGAGCGCGCAGGACAGCCTCGACGCGACGCTTGCGCGCTGCGAGGCCGACGCGGCCTGCGCGGCCGCGTTCCCCGAGCTCCGCGCCCACTTCGCGGCGCTCGCCGCGCGCCTCGAGGCCGATCCCATCGAGCTCGCGCTGCGCGATCCGGCGAGCGGTGAGCCGACGCGCGTGCGCATGACGCGCGATCGCCTCGCCGGAGCGGTGCGGCTGCTGTCGTACGCACCGGAGACCACCGCGCTCCTCCCGCTCCTGATCGAGACGGCATACCGGGGCGACGACCTCGCGCCGCTCGCGGCGCAGTCGCTGATCCTCGAGCGGCAGCTCGCGGAGAGCTTCAGCTACGGCATGCAGTTCTCGGTCGCGTGCACGGAGGACGTCCCCTTCGCGGACCGCGCGCCGGCGGCGCTCGAGGCGACCTACCTCGGCTCGCATCCCTTCGACCTCCTGCGCGAGGTCTGCGCGCACTGGCCGGTCGGCGTGCGCGCCGCCGACTTTCGCGAGCCCGTCGTGTCGGACGTGCCGGTGCTGCTGCTGTCCGGCGAGCTCGATCCGATCACACCGCCGGACCACGCGGAGCGCGCGGCGAGGACGCTGCGCCGGAGTCGACACCTCGTCGCACCGGGCCAGGGCCACGGCGTCGCCATCCGCGGCTGCATTCCGGGGCTCATGAGCCGCTTCGTCGAGGCGGGCAACGCCGACGCGATCGACGCCGACTGCATCGCGCGGATGGAGCCGGTCCCGTTCTTCCTGCGCATGAGCGGACCGGCGCCGTAGCTCGGTCATGATCGAAGTCAACGACATCCGGAAGGCATTCGGGGACGTCGTGGCCGTCGACGGCGCGTCCTTCAAGGCCGGCGACGGGCGCATCACGGGTCTGCTCGGGCCCAACGGCGCCGGCAAGTCGACGACGCTCCGGATCCTCTACACCGTCCTGCGACCGGATCGGGGAACGGCCGCCGTCGATGGTCTGGACGTGACCGCTGCGCCGCTCGCCGCGCGGCGCCGGCTCGGCGTGCTGCCCCACGGCGCCGGTCTGTACCCGCGCC
>CP070734.1:2079030-2083890 GCA_020347605.1 Deltaproteobacteria bacterium
TCTATGGGGTGGGCGCACCCGATCGCCCCTGGGACGGCGGTGGAGCCGCCTCCTAGAAGGCTCGGCGCCGACCTGCCAACCGGGGCGGCCAACGGTCGGGACCCGCATTCGTGAGCGCGGCTTGACATCCGTTTCGCGTACGCACACTCCTGGCGCCGTGAGGGCGCTTCCCGCCTCGGCGATCCCGGGTCATCCGGACGAGCTCACCCCGGAGTGGCTCACGGAGACCCTGCGCAGCCGCGGGGTGCTGCGCAACGCCGCCGTCCGCGGCTTCACGAGCGAGATCCTCGGGGTGGGAGAGGGCTTCGTCGGCACCCTCGCGCGCATCCGACTGTCGCTCGATCCGCCCGAGCCGGATGCGCCGCGCAGTCTGGTCGGGAAGTTCCCGATCGGCCTCCAGCAGAACAAGGCCCTCGGCGAGCTGGGCGGAGCGTACGAGCGCGAGATCCGCTTCTATCAGGAGCTCGGCGAGCGGGTCCCGATCCGCACGCCGCGCCTGTACTACGGCGACTGCGATCGGAACCCGTTCGTCGGCAAGGAAGAGCGGGTGGTCGCCTTCCTGGAGCGCTGGCCCGCCTGGCCGCCCTGCCCCGAACGCTGGCCCACGGCGACTACCGGCTCGACAACATGTGCCTTCGCGGGGAGGGGCCGGAGCTGCAGGTCACGACCTTCGACTGGCAGGGTCCGTATCGTGGACCGGGCGTCGTGGATCTGGCGTACTTCATCACGGGTAATCTCGACGTCGCGACCGCCGCGGCGTCGGAGCGCGCGCTGGTCCGCGCCTACCACGACACCCTCGTCGAGCGCGGCGTGACGGAGTACGGCTTCGACGCCTGCTGGCACGGCCACCAGCTTTCGAAGCTGCTGATCGCCTACCGCATCGTACTCGGCATCGACATGATCGACTTCCAGAGCGAGCGCGGCGTGCGGCTGATCGACACCTGGCTCGAGCGACTCTCGGCGCTTCTGCCCGACGACTGCGAAGCGCTGCTTTCCTGAGCCGAGCGCCGCTGCACCGCCGACGGGACCGGCGCGCCCGGTCTGGTGCACGGCTTGATTCGAGTGCGATCTCTGGGACACAATAACGCCCGGCGCGTGGGCGTCGCTGCGATGGCGTTGGCGTCGCAGGAACGGCGACGTTCTGAATCGGGTGCTGAATTCGGGGTCTGTCCCGGCCGTCGACGCAGGAGCCGTCATGCACAAGAAGCTCGTTCTCGCGGTGCTCGCTTCCGCACCGATCGCCCTCGCAGCCGCCGCACAGAATCCGCTCGCTCCGGACGGCCCCTTCGTCGTCGGCGAGGCGGGCCTCGAGGTCGCGGATACGGGGCTCGCCGTCCGCGACACGGAGCTGAGCATCGCGGCCCTCTACCACTCCTGCCCGGAGATGGCCGGCGAGAAGCCCAAGAAGCTGAAGCTCGAGAAGCTCGCGAAGAAGGGGCTCCTGATCGCGGCCGACGACATCCCGGTGGCCCACACGCCGGGTTGCGGCTACGAGGAGTTCCCGCCGCCGGTTCTGGCCGCCTGCAACGAGCCGCTGGTGGCAGGCGCCCCGGACCTGCGCGGCCTGTGGGTCGTGCACCAGGGCGCGTTTCCCGGCCACGTCGAGCGCATCGAGCAGTGCGGAAACCGCATCGTCATCACCGGCGGCGGCGTGATCCACGACATGCGCGCCGACGGAACGCTCGCGAACGGGGTCAACGACGTGAGCGCGATCGACTGCAATCCGATTCAGGTAGCCGCCGAGTTCAACGACGGCAGCCACGATCTCAAACCCTTCGGCCTCGCCGTCCTGGTGACGCGCACGTTGGAGGGAGAAGAGCTGATCTGGAATTTCCTGGGCCGGTCGAACCGCCTGGTCAAGCTCTGCGATCTCGCTCCCTAGCCCCGCCTCGACGGAAGAGGGGGCACACGGGCCTCCATGGAATCGCCGGAACCGCCGCTCGACTCGAGCCAGCCGCGCCCGCCCAACAGCGGGGTGCGCCATGGAAGCGAGCCGCGCAGCGCTTCGATCGCGGCCTGGAGAACCGCTCGGCGTGCGATCTGCGCGCTCAGCGTGGCGCTCTGCGCCGCCGCACCGGCGCGCGGCGGAGAGATCCGGCGCGAGAGCGTCGAGGTGCTTCGCGCCTTTACTGCGCGTGCACTCGAGCGAGCGCGGGTGCGCGGTGCGAGCGTCGCGCTCGTCCGCAGCGGCCGGGTGGTCTGGACCGGGTCGTTCGGCGTACGGGATGCGCGCACCGGACAGCCGGTCACGTCGGATACCGTCTTCGAAGCGGCATCGCTGGGGAAGGTCGTCGCCGCCTACGCCGCGCTCGGTCTGGTCGAGGAGGGGCGCTGGTCTCTCGGCATGCCCGTGCGCACACCCGCTCTCGACGTGGACGCCCGCTGCGAGAGCCCGAGCCTGGTCCAGCTCCTGTCACACACGGCCGGGCTCGGCAACGACTTGAGCGCGCGGCGCTACCGGCCGGCCTGCCGCCCGGGAGCCTCCTTCTCCTACGCGGGTCAAGGCTACATCGTGCTGCATCATCTGTTCGAGGCGGAAACCGGCGAGCCCGCCGGGCGGTTCGTCGAGGATCGTGTCTTGCGGCCCCTCGGGATGACCCGATCCACCTACGAGCAGCCCGAGCCGGAGGGCCGCGCGACGGGGCACGCCGACCTCGTGCTGGGAATGTTCATCGGGTGCGCGCGGAGCGCCGACCGGATCGGGGGCATCGCCGCGATCCTGATCGCGGGGGCTGCCTGCCTGTGGCTCAACCGGCGCACCTGGAAACGCTTCGCGGCAAAGCGGGCCGCGCCGTTGATCGTGCTCGAGTGGATCGCCGCCCTGCTGCTTCTCGTCGCCGCGGGCTCGGTCACGATCGTGCCGATCGAGCCCTGGTCTCGCCGGGTCCTGCTGGCGTCGAGCCTCCACACCAGCGTGGACGATCTGACGCGGTTCGTCCTCGAGCTGATGCGGCCAACGCTCGTGAGCGAGGCGACCCGCGACGAGATGCTGCGTCCCCGGGTCGACGTCGATTCCGGGATCGCCTGGGGCGCCGGAATTGGCATCGACCGCTCCGCGGAGCCGACGACGTACTGGCATTGGGGAAGCAATCCGGGCTTCCAGAGTCTCATCGTCTTCGAGCCGAACGAACGGGACGCCGTCATCGTCCTCACCAACACCGGCGGCGGCCTCGACTTCCTGAGCGACCGCCTCGGTGGCTACAACATGGCCAAGGAGGTCGCGCGGCGGGCATTGGGGATCAACGGCGCCTGGGACCTTCTGCGGGCGGCGCCGCAATGAGGCCGGACTTCGGCAAGACGGCCGAGGACCCGGCGCGCCACCGGGACGCGGGTCGAACGACACGACCCGGAGTGCAAGCGGAGCGGCCGTCTCGGCCTGCGCCCCAGGTGGCTGCGCGACCTCGGTGAGGCGGGTTTCCGGCAGCCGGAGAGCTTCGCGTACGACGTCGACGTTTCGCCGACGCCGGAGGCGTGGCGCGGTGGAGAGCCGGGGCTCTTCGCCGTTCTCACCGGAGCCGGAACAGGTAGGCCTCGGCGACGTCTTCGTTGCGCGGACGTCGCCCGTACTTCTGCTCGTAGGCGTCGCTGAATCGGTCGAACTCCTGCTGGCTCTCCACGCGCGAGGCCACGAGCTCGTAGATCGAATCGTCGATGCGGAGCCGCACGTTCGCGTCCGCCTCGAGGTTCTCCACCCAGGCGCTGCGATGCGCTCCCGCGTGCACGTACAGGTTCTCGCCGATGGCGATCACCCAGATGTTCACGGAGTAGGGGTCGGTGGAACGCGTCTCGAGCTGCACCGTCTTCACGGCGTCCGTGAAGGCCCAGCTGTCGGGAGTAGGCGCCGTCGAGCCTTCGAGGGCTCCGCCGGGTAGCAGGAAGAAGGGTCCGCCGCAGCCTGCGATCAGCGCACTCAGTCCCAGGGCGAGTCCGAGGATGGGTCTCGTGGCCATGGAAACCTCCGATCGCACAGACTCTACACCGCGCGGATCGGATTGCCGCTCGCGAGCCAGGAGATTCCTCTCGTGGGCGAATCCCGCCCCGGTCGCAACCGATCGCGGCCAGCACGAACGGACACGAGAAGAGGTTTCGTCGTCGTCGCATCAGACACGTCGCGATGAATGCACCCTCGTACCTCGGCATCGGTTTCGTCGGTAGAAGAGGGAACGGCCAGGGCCGTGAGCGTCTCGCGCATCGGTTCGAGGAGTGCCCGAGCGCCGCAACGTTTCCGGCCCGAAGCGCACGGGCGGCGAATCGCGATCGGAATCTTCGGTCGACGTCGGCGGGATGACGAGCCCGATGATCCGACAGGGGCCCTCGCGCGAGACGAGGCTCAGCGTGTTGCGGCCCGACGGGCGAAACTCCATGGAGGCGACGCCCTCCTCGACCGCGCGCCGGCAGCGCAGATCGTTGGGCACCACGGCGACGCTGTCGTGGCCGCCGCTCCAGCCGATCCGACTCGCCAGCACGAAGCGGCCTCGGAGCAGGATCACCTCTTCGTCCTCGAAGACGACCTGGAATCTCGCCGGCTCCCGCGGGATCGGCTGGGTCCGCAGCGAGCCGCCCCGCCCGCCCCGCGTCCGCTGCACGAGCGGCGGACCGATGCCGACGGTGTCGCACTGCACATCGTCCCGGAGAAAGCGCCCTCCCACTCCGCGTTCCACGTAGTCCACGGGCTGTTCGGGCTGCATGACGTGCGCGCACTCCGCGCTCGCGGGTGTGTAGACGGTCAGGCTCAGGCCGTGTCCGACGAGGGTGGCTTCGATATAGACCCAGCGAGGCACGACGCGGGCCACGGTCAGGTCGGTGGTCCAGCTCCCGAGACCCATTCGCCACATGTTCCTGCGCCAGTTGCACGCGGTG
>CP070734.1:2083990-2091174 GCA_020347605.1 Deltaproteobacteria bacterium
CGCGGAGGAGCCGGGCGTCGACGCACCGCGGCTCGATCCCGGCGAGAGAGAGCGCGCGGCGGCCCGCGCGCGCGAGGCCGAGCGGTCGGCGCTCGATGCGGAGATCGCGGCGCTCGAGGAACGCATCGCGCGGGACGAGGAAGCGCTCGTCGAGCTGTTGAGCGACCCCGACGATTCGCGGGACGCACAGCTCCCCGAACGATCCGAGTTCCGCGAGATCGCGCTTCGCCTTCCGTAGCTACAGGCCGAGCTGCGCGCGCTGCGCGAGCGGCGCACGCAGCTCGACGAGCCGTAGGGGCGTGGACGCGTGAGTGCGAACGCGGGACCGGTCGTCGCCCTGGCGGGGGGCGTGGGCGCCGCGCGCTTCCTGCGCGGGCTGGTCGCCGCGATGCCGGCCGACGAGCTGGTCGTGATCGGAAACACGGGCGACGACAAGAACTTCTACGGCGTTCACGTGTCGCCCGACCTCGACATCGTCATCTACACGCTGGCCGGTGTCGTGCATCCCGAACGCGGCTACGGACTCGCGGGCGACCGCTTCACGCTGGTGGACGCGCTGGCGCGCTTCGGGCACGAGACCTGGTTCCGGCTCGGCGATCGGGACTACGCCACCTGTCTGCACCGCACGCTGCGCTTGCGCGCCGGCGCGGGACTGTCCGAGGTGACCGACGAGATCCGGCGGCGCTTCGGACTCGAGCTGCGCATCCTCCCGATGTCCGAGGACCCCTGTCCGACCCTGATCGAGCTCGAGGGCGGACGCCGCAGTCACTTCGAGGACTACCTGGCGCGCGATGGCGCCCCCGAAGACGTGTGCGGCGTGGACCTCTCGGCGGCCGCTGCCGCGCGACCGGGCCCCGATGTCGAGGAGACGTTGCGCGGGGCGCGCGCGATCCTGGTCTGTCCCAGCAATCCGGTCGTGTCGATCGGACCGATCCTGGCGGTACCCGGCGTGCGCGAGGCGATCGCGGCGTCGGCAGCTCCCGTGGTCGCGGTCTCGCCGATCGTCGGCGGTGCCCCGGTCAAGGGACCCGCCGACCGGCTGCTGCGGGCGATCGGCGTGGAGGTGTCCGCGCGGGGTGTCGCACGTCACTACGGTACGCTGCTCGGGGGCTTCGTGCTGGACCAGCGCGACGCCGCGCAGGCGCCGGACGTGAAGGCGCTCGGCATCCAGACGCGTGTGATCGACACCATCATGAGCAGCGCCGACGCCTCGGCGCGTCTGGCGCGGGCGACGCTCGAGCTGGCCGAGGCGCTGCGGTGATCGCCGCACTGGTCCCGGTCAAGCGCCTCGAGCTGGGCAAGTCGCGCCTGCGCGCGCGGCTCGCCCGGGAGGACGTCGAGCGCCTCTCGCTCGCGATGCTCGGCGACGTACTCGCGGCGCTGCTCGCGGTACGCGCGCTCGACCCGGTCGCGGTCGTGACCGAGGACCCGCTCGTCGCGCGCGCCGCCGAGGCGGCCGGCGCGCGCGCGATCGAAATCGCCGACGACGGACTCAACCCGTCGTTGGAGCGCGCCGCCCGCGTGATCCAGGACCGCGCGCTCGACGGGCTGCTCGTGGTGCTCGGCGACGTCGCCGGCGCCTGCGCAAACGATCTGCGCACACTGCTCGACACGCTGGGCGAGCTCGGCGGTCGCGGTGTGGTACTGGCGCCGTCGCTCGACGGCGGCACCTCGGCCCTGCTGCGGGCGCCGCCGGACGTGATCCCGGCGGCCTTCGGACCGGACAGCGCGGCGCGCCACCGCGAGCTGGCCGAGGCGGCGGGCGTGCCCTATCGGGAGCGGGTGCTGCCGTCGCTCGCGATCGACATCGATCTCCCCGACGACCTCGCGCGCTTCGCCCGCGCGCCGGGCGACGGCGTACGCACCGCCGCGCTGCTGCGGGAGCTGGGCGTCCGGAGCGACGCGCGTTGAGCGCGGCGCCGATCCGACTCGTCCCGCTGCCGGGGATGCCGCTCATCGGGCCGGGGGACGATCTGTGCGGCGCACTCGCCGAAGCCGCGCAGCGCGCCGGCCTCGAGCTCTCGGACGGCGTGCTGGTGGTCTGCCAGAAGGTCGTCTCGAAGCAGGAGGGGCGGACCGTGCGCCTGTCCGGGGTTCGACCCTCGCCGCGCGCGGAGCGCATCGCGGCGGCGTGGGACAAGGATCCGCGGCACGTCGAGGTGGTGCTCGGCGAATCGGCGCGCATCGTGCGCGAGGGCCACGGGGTCTTGATCTGCGAGACGCGCCACGGATTCGTGTGCGCCAACGCGGGCGTCGACCTGTCGAACGCGCCGGACGACGACACCGCGGTGCTGCTGCCCAGCGATCCCGACGCCTCGGCGCGACGCCTGCGCGAAGAGCTCGCCGCGCGAGGCGCCGGCCCGCTCGCGGTGATCATCTCCGACACGTTCGGGCGGCCCTGGCGCGAAGGTCTCGTCGACCAGGCGATCGGCTGCGCCGGACTCGCACCGCTCCGCGACCTGCGCGGTGCGCGCGACCTGCGCGACCGCGAGCTCCTCGTCACCGTGAACGCGACCGCCGACCAGCTGGCCGCGGCGGCCGGACTCCTGATGGGCAAGGACGCGGGCATCCCCGCCGTCTGGATCGAGGGCGTCGCGCCCGAGGGCGATGGATCGATCCGGGAAACGCTGCGCGATCCGTCTCTCGACCTGTTTCGCTGAGCCGGTTCAGAGCAGCGCCTCGATCGCGTCCCACAGGTCGCCGATCCCGGCCCCGGTCTGGGCCGAGGTGGCGACGAGCCGTCCGCGCGGCAGCTCGAGCCCTTCGGCGAAGCGCCGCACGCGTTCCGCCCGCCGCATCGGCTTGAGCTTGTCGACCTTGGTCAGCGCCACGATCGCCGGGACCCGCCGCTCCGCGAGCCAGGCGAGCAGATCGGTCTCGTCCTCCGACGCGTCGCGTCGAATGTCCTGCAGGAGCAGAACGCCCCGCAGCGCGCCGCGCCCTTCGAGATAGCCCTCGACGAGACCTCGCCACTGGCGGCGCTCCGCGCGCGATACGCGCGCGTATCCGTAGCCCGGCAGGTCCACCAGGAGGAGCGGGCCGTCGCTGCGCTCCACCCGGAAGAAGTTCACGAGGCGCGTCTTGCCGGGCGTGCGACTGGTGCGGGCGAGCTTCTTGCGGCCCACCAGCCGATTCAGAAGGCTCGACTTGCCCACGTTCGAGCGGCCGAGCAGCGCGATCTCGGGCGGACCCTCGGCCGGAAATCCCGCTCTCGCGGAGGCGCTGGTCACGAGCTCGGCGCTGCGCACGCGGCTCATCGCGGACCTCCGGCGCCCCTCAGCGGCGCCGCAGTGCGCCGCGCAGGCGCTCGAGCGCCGTCTCGATCTCGGCGTCCGGGCGCGCGTAGCAGAAGCGCAGGAAGCCCTCGCCCGCCTCGCCGAAGTCGACCCCCGGCGTCACCGCGACGTGGGTGCGCTCGAGCAGGTCGAAGGCCAGCTTGCGCGAGTCGGCGCCGAAGGCGCGCGCGTCCGCGAACACGTAGAAGGCCCCGTCCGGCAGCACCGGCACTCCGAAGCCCAGCTCGCGCAGGCCTTCGACGATCCGGCGCCGACGCCGATCGAAGGCCTCGCGCATCGCCGCGACGGCCGGCGCTCCGTGCCGCAGCGCCGCGATTCCGGCCCGCTGGACGAAGTGATTGGGCGAGATGAACAGGTTCTGCTGCATGACCTGCAGCGGGCGCATCGCATCGGCCGGCCCGATCACGTAGCCGAGGCGAAAGCCCGTCATCGCGTAGCGCTTCGAGAATCCGTCCAGCACGAACGCGTCCTCGCTCACGGTGAGCGCGGAGGTCACCCGCGCGTCGCCGTAGACGAGACCGTCGTAGATCTCGTCGGACACGAGCGGCAGGCCGAGTTCGGCCAGGGCGCGCAGCGTCGCGGCATCCTGCACGGCACCGGTGGGGTTGGCCGGCGAGCCGACCACGATGCAGCGGGTGCGCGGGGTCAGCGCGCTGCGGACGGCGTCGGGATCGATGCGATAGCCGTCCGAGGCTTCCGTCCGCGTCAGAACCGGCGTCCCCCCGCAGTAGCGGACGAAGTTCGGATAGCAGGGGTAGTGCGGCGTCGGCACGATCACCTCGTCGCCGGGCCCCACGAGCAGGGAGAACACGAGCAGCATTCCCGGCGAGGTCCCGTTCGTGACGATGACGCGCTCGGGGGGCACCGCGACGCCGCTGCGCCGCGTGTGCTCGGCCGCGATCGCCTCGCGAAGCTCGCGGACACCACGGCTGTCCGTGTAGCGCGTCTGACCGGCGTCCAGCGCCGCGTGGCAGGCATCGATGGCGGGCTGCGGCGGCGAGAAGTCCGGCTCCCCGATCTCGAGGTGGATGACCGGCGTCCCCGCGCGCTCGAGCTCGAACGCCCGCTCCATCACCTCCATCGCGAGGAACGGCTCGATCTCGCGAACGCGCGCGGCGAACGGGTACGACACGGCGCCCCCGTGTGTAGCGGAGCTGCGGTCGGGGAGTGAGTCGGACCACGCAACTAGCTGAAATCATGTACTTTTCCAGAGCCCTCGCGTTGGCGTCGGAAGCGCAGGCGTGATACATTGCCCCAACGCGTGCGCGGTCACGCGCGTCGCACGCGAACTCCGGTCGACTCGAAGCGGGAGACGTCAGACCATGTCGAAGGGAGTGCAGATCGCGCTCGGAGCGGGTGTATGTGCCCTGCTCCTCGGTTGGTACGCGAACACGGTTCTGGACGAGGGCGCGACCCTCACCTACTACCAGACGCTCGAAGAGTTCCTCGCCGCTCCGGAATCCGCCGGATCGCGCCCGGCGCGCGTCCACGGATTCGTGGCCACGGGATCGATCGACCGCGACGTGGGCGCGAAGGTGGTGCGCTTTCGGGTGCAGTCTCAGCCGCCCCACGCGGGTGTCCGCCCCGGAGGCGGCCTGTCCGTGGAGTACGCGAGCCTCGAGGTGCCGGACATGTTCAAGGACGGCGCCGAGGTCGTGATCGAGGGCCGGCTGGCGCACACCGGTGACGCGCGGGTCTTCCACGCGACCAACCTGCTCGCCAAGTGTCCGTCGAAGTTCGAGGCCAAGCTGGAGGACCGCGCGTCGCTCTAGCCCTGCATTCCCCGACATGCGCTGCGTGCCCCCGAGGCGCGGCTGGAGAAACCGCTCGACATGTCCGACATCGGCTACTTCGCCCTGCAGCTCGCCCTGGCCTTCTCGCTGGTCGGCTTCGGCTGGGGAATCTACGCCTCGCTCGATCCGCGGCCCGAACGGACGCGCGTCCTCGAGCGTCTGCTCCTGGCCGTGTCCGGGTTCACCACGCTGGCCATCACCGCGCTGTTCGTGGCGTTCGCGACCTTCGACTTCCAGCTCGAGTACGTCGCCAGCCACTCCGCGCGCAGCATGCCGCTCCACTACCGGCTGGGCGCACTCTGGGGCGGGCAGGAGGGCTCGCTGCTCCTGTGGCTGTTCATGCTGTGCGCCTACGGCGCGGCCGCCGTGTTCGTACACCACCGCTCGAGTCGCGCCCTGATGCCGTGGGTGTGCACGGTCCTGCTGGCCAACTGCGCCTTCTTCCTGGTGCTGATCAACTTCACCTCGAACCCCTTCGACAAGATTCCCACGGGCCACGTGCTGTCGGACGGCCAGGGGCTGAACCCCCTGCTCCAGCACCCGGCGATGATGATCCACCCGTTGTTCCTGTACCTGGGCTTCGTCGGGTTCGCCGTGCCGTTCGCGTTCGCGCTCGCGGCGCTCCTGTCTGGAGCGCTCGACGCGTCGTGGTTCCGGGTCACGCGTCGCTGGACGCTGATCCCCTGGTTCTTCCTGTCGATCGGCATCATCCTCGGCGGCCGCTGGGCCTACGAGGTGCTGGGCTGGGGCGGTTACTGGGCCTGGGATCCGGTCGAGAACGCATCCTTCATGCCCTGGCTGGCGGCAACCGCGTATCTCCACTCGGTCATGATCCAGGAAAAGCGCGACATGCTGAAGATCTGGAACATGGCCCTGATCGGGCTGACCTACGCCCTCTGCCTGTTCGGAACCTTCCTGACCCGCAGCGGCATCGTCCAGTCCGTGCACGCCTTCGCCCAGACGGAGTGGTTCGGGACGATCTTCCTGTCCTACGTCCTGGTGACCAGCCTGGTGTTCTTCGCCGCGCTCTACGCGCGCCGCGGAAGGCTGCGCACGCCGCACCGCATCGAGTCCATCGCGTCGCGGGAGGCGGGCTTCCTGATCAACAACTGGGTATTCATGGCCATCCTGCTGGTGGTCTTCTGGGGCACGCTGTTTCCCGTCTTCTCGGAAGCGCTCACGGGCTCGCAGATCACGGTCGGTCCGCAGTTCTTCAACACGATGGCGGGCCCCCTGGCGCTCTTCCTGCTGTTCCTCACGGGCGTCGGTCCGCTGATCGCGTGGCGGCGCTCGTCGCTCACGAGCCTGCGCCGACAGTTCGTGTGGCCCGGCATCGCGGGGCTCCTGACGGCGGCGCTGCTGCCGGTCTTCGGCCTGGCCGGCTCGTTCTACTCGCACGTCGCCTTCAGTCTGGGCGCGTTCGTGATGGCGACGATCGCGCAGGAGTACTGGCGCGCGATCCGGGTGCGCATGCGGAGCCACGCGGAGACCCCGCTGGCGGCGCTCGGCACCCTCTTGCGAAAGAACCAGCAGCGCTACGGCGGGTACATCATCCATCTGGGCGCGGTCTTCGTGCTGCTGGGCGCCGCGGGCTCGGCGTTCAACGAGGAGCTCCTGCAGAACGTGGCGCCGGGCGACGCCATCGAGCTGCGCGACTACCGGATCGAGTACCTGACGGCGCGTCCGATCCCCGCCCAGCACTACGGGGGCGCGGTCGCGCGCCTGGCGCTCTACCGGCGTGACGAGCCCCTGGCGACGATGGTTCCCGAGAAGCGCGAGTACTGGCTCGAGGAGCAGCCCTCCTCCGTTCCGTCGATCTACTCGACGCTGCGCGAGGATCTGTACGTGATCCTGACCGCCATCGAGCCGGACGGCTCGGCGACGCTCAAGGTCTACTGCAATCCGCTCGTGAACTGGATCTGGATCGGGGCGCTGGCCTTCGTGGTCGGCACCGCGGTCGTTGTCTGGCCGCACCCGGCGCGCACGACCGGATGAGGGCACCGATCGGATCCGTCCTCGGCGCCGGCCTCGTGCTCCTCGCCAGCGCGATCGTGAGCCCGGCGCGCGCGCAGCCGTCCCCGCACCCCGTGCCGAT
>CP070734.1:2091274-2094939 GCA_020347605.1 Deltaproteobacteria bacterium
GCCGCGACCGCGGCGGTCGCACCGCCCGACGAGCCGCCCGGCGAGAGCCCGAGATTCCACGGGTTGCGCGTGTCGCCGAACAGCGCGCTCTGCGACGTCGGAGCAATGAACTCGGGCGCCGCCGTCTTGCCGAACAGCACCAGCCCGGCGCGGCGCATGCGCACCACGAACTCGTCGTCGTAGTCCGACGTGTAGTTGCGAAACAGCCGAGCGCCCGTCGTCGTGACGACGCCCCGCGTGCGCAGTCCGTAGTCCTTCAGGAGGTAGGGCACGCCCGTGAAGGCCCCGTCCGGCAGCCCGCGGGCGACCTCCGCGCGAGCCTGGTCGACCATCGAGATCACGACCGCGTTGATGCGCGGGTTCCGCGCCTCCATGCGCTGAACGGCCTCGTCGAGCAGCTCGCGAGGCGTCACCTCGCGCTTACGCACGAGGGCCGCCAGACCGACGGCGTCGTAGCGCTCGTACTCCGGCAGGCCCACGCCCGGGTTCTACCGGCGCGGCTTGGCGCGCTGCGACGGACCCACTCTCACTCGGCTTGTGGATCGTCGCCGGCGATGTCCAGGCCGCCGAACCCCAGCAGGAAGTCCACGAACTCGAGCAGATTGAAGCCCGCCCGCGCCGAGAGGAACAGCAGCGTCGCGCCCGCGTGAACATCGCTGGCAGTGTTGAAGGTCCAGAGGGGCGAGCGATCGTCCGGCCCGGTCTGGATCGGGAGCCAGAGGCTCCGCTTCACCCGGCCGTCGAGCAGCTCGCCGCCGACCACCGTGCCGGTCTCCGGCAGCGGCTCCTGGTCGAGCGGCTCGTCGACCTCCTGCAGCGCGTCGAGCCAGTCGAGCGACTCCCACTCTCCGCGCCAGCCGGAGGAGTTGAGCGCGTGCGCCCAGGACTTGCCTTCGCGGCGGTACCAGAAGATCGCATAGGGATCGCTCACCCGCCCCTCGAACCAGGGGCCGTCGATGTCGCGCGACTCGAAGCCGAACATGGCCGACGAGGCGACCCAGCCGAGTGCGGGATGCGTGAGGTCGCCGAGCTTTGCATCGGCCGAGAGCCCCAGCCCCAGGCCGATGCTGAGCCGACCCGAGTCGCGGAGGTCCGCGACCCGACCGGGAGCACAGCCGGTCGCGGCGAGGGCACCGATCGCCACGAGGGCTGCGATGGGTGCGATCCGATGTCTCGAAGTCCTCATGGTGTCGACCTCCAGGATCCGATCCGGTTGGCACCCTATCACACGCCGAAGCGCGTCACGGCTCGTCTCGGATCCCGCCGGATCGGCGGGTTCGAAAGGGCACGCGACATGCATTCAGTGGGAAGCGCACAGCAGACCGGAGCCGCGGTTGGGCCAGGGAATCGCCTGGATCGGACGCCGCGGGATCGGGGGGGCCTCCATGCACCGCGCCATCGTCTTTGCGTGCCTCCTCGGCGCGCTCCTCGGGGGTGTGGGGTGCGCGACGCGCCTGGGCCGGCCGCCGGTCGAGCCGGAGGCGGTGGAGGCCGAGCGCAGGGAGCAGAAGAAGCTGGCGCTCACTCTGCTGCTGGAGAGGCAGAGCCGCGTCTGGGCGCTGGGCAATCGCATTCGCAGGGCGGGCGCCGAGCTGTGCGGGGAGGAGACGCGCCAGACCTTCGGATTCTTCGCCGTGGACGCGGCGACGCTGCGACCCGACCTTCGAGAGGTGACCGCAGAGGTCGGGCTCGGGCCGGGCGTCAGCATCTGGTCGGTGTCCGAGGGCTTCCCGGTGGCGGCCGAGCAGCTGCGGCGCGGGGACCGGATCGTCGCCATCGCGGGCCGCGAGGTCCGAGACCTTGGCGGCTTCGAGCGGGCCATGGTGGGCCCCTTCGAGACCGGTCAGCTCTCGATGGAGATCGAGCGACCGGCGGGGGAGCGCCTCGAAGTCGCACTCGAAGGCGCTCTTGCGTGCGACTACCGGGTGGGCCTGCTCGAGGACGACCGCGTGAACGCACTCGCGGACGGCAAGAACGTGCTGGTGACCTCGGGCATGCTGCGCTTCACCGAGAGTGACGACGAGCTCGCGCTCGTGGTCGGCCACGAGCTCGCCCACAACGCGCTCGGACACCTGAAGCAGCAGCGGGCCCAGGTGTTGGCCGGTCTCCTGGTCGATCTCGCGATCGCCGTGTTCGGAGGAGTCGACACCGGCGGCCTCTTCGCGAAGCTCGGCGCCATCGTGTACTCCGAGGAGATGGAAGCCGATGCCGACTACATGGGTCTCTACTTCTCGGCGCGCGCGGACTACGCGATCGAGGGCGCGCCCCTCTTCTGGCGACGCATGGCGGTCGAGCATCCCGGGAGCATCGAGGAGAACATGCTCGCGACCCACCCGAGCTATCCGGAGCGGGCGGTGGCCATCTCACGCACCATCGAGGAGATCGAGACCAAGCGCCGCGACGGCCTGCCGCTCGTGCCCGAGCCCCGCTGAGCGCGCCGCCTTTGCGGCGAGTTCAGGATGCGCCGCCGGACCCCGTCGGGATCCCGGCCGCGACCCCGACCGAGACCCGATGGTCGAGCAGCGTCTCGCCCTCGAAGACGAAACGCCCGAGGAAGTGGCGACCGGCGAGCATGTGCGGCACCCAGAGGCGATCGTCCTGCCACATCTCGTCGTAGGGAATCTCGTCGCGCCGCGTCCACAGCGGAACGGCCTCATCGGTCTCGCGCGGCTCCCCGGTCCAGCCACTCGCGACGAACACGTGCACGTGGATGGAGTAGCCGTCCACGAACACGAAGCTGTTCTCGCCCGCAAGGCGCAGCCCGGTCGGCGTGATGCCCAGCTCCTCCTCCGTCTCGCGCACCGCGCACGCGATCGGCGTCTCGCCGGGCTCGAGCCGTCCGCCCGGCCCGTTGATCATGCCGGCGCCGAGCCCCCGCTTCTTGCGTATGAGCAGCACCCGGTCGCCGTCGAGGACGAACACGAGCGTCGCCGGGTCGACGGGCTCCCAGCGCGACCAGTCGATGTCAGCCACGCAGCGGGCCACGGTGAGGCGTTCGGTCACGCCGCCCATCTTAGCGACGCCGCCGACCTGGAGCGGGCGCAGCCTCCCGGTGCCTCAATCCGGAAGTCCGCGCCGGGTGGCCCGGCGGCGCAAGCTCAGGACCGCAGTGGCGCCGAGGAGCGCGACGACGAGCGACAGTCCGGCCGGGCCCAGGCCCGGGACCTGTGCTGCGGGCGCCCGTCCCCGCGCCGACGATCGCGTCCGACCCGTGTTGGAACGGGTCTTCGATCGTCCAGAGCAACGGGTCGAGAGCGGGCCGGTTGAAGTCGTCCGAGACGATGGGTGCCGGCGGGCTATCCGTCACTGTGACGCTGACGGTGGCGACGTTCGAGGTCTCTCCCAGCGCATCGTCGATCACGTAGGTTAAGCTGCCACTGGTGGTCGGCGAGCCGTCGTGCGTGTAGAGGAAGCTGCCGGTCCCGGGATCGGGAAGGGCAGTACCGTGGCTCGGCGCCATGTCTCTTGCGATCGTACCTGTCGGAAGTCTCGTGGGGTGGACGGCCAGCTGCCCGCGGATGTGACCGGTGCGCTGCTACCGCGAATCGTCCCAGCGCATGTAGCGCTTGGCGAGGCCGAAGCCCAGGGAGGTCAGCGGCTCTCCGGGAGCGCGCGGCGGCTTCCGGTTGAGCATGAAGTCGTACACGGGGTCGATCGGCTCACCG
>CP070734.1:2095039-2102933 GCA_020347605.1 Deltaproteobacteria bacterium
CTCGCAGCGGCCTCAGGCGTCGCCGCTCCGCGCCGCCGCGACCGCCACCTGGCCGAGGCTGATGCCCCCGTCGTTCGGAGGGACCCGACGGTGGAGCAGGACGCGGAAGCCGGACGCCTCCAGTCGGGAAACGGTGTGCTCGACCAGCAGCCGGTTCTGGAAGCAGCCGCCGCTCAGCGCGACGACCGGCTCTCCGACGATGCCCGCCACGCGCACGATCCCGTCGGCCAGTGCCGCGTGGAAGCGGGCCGCGATGATCTCCACAGCCACGCCACGCCGGAGATCCTCGAGGACGGCTCGGACCAGGGGCTCCCAGTCGAGGACGAGAGCCGGGGGTGCGGTTCCGCTCGACGCAGATGGCTCGCCCGCGGCGACGACGATCGGGTAGGGATCGTTCACGCCGCGATCGGCGACGTGCTCGAGTCCCATCGCCGCCTGTCCCTCGAACGAAGTTCGCTGCCAGGGGCCGACCAGGGCCGCCACGGCGTCGAAGAGCCGACCCGCGCTCGTCGTCCGGGGCGCGTTGACGCCGCGCTCGAGCATGCGCGCGAGGAGCGCCCGCTCCGCGGCGCGGAACGAGCGCACCGGCAGGAGCCGTTCCTCGCCGAGCGCGCGCGGACCGTCGAGCGCGTAGAGCAGGGCGAGGGCCGAGCGCCGTGGCTCGCGGATCGCGGTCTCGCCCCCCGGCAGCCGGAAGGGGCGGAGGTGGGCGACGCGGCGGAACGACGCCGCGCTTCCGAGCAGGAACTCCCCGCCCCAGACCGAGCCGTCCGTCCCGTAGCCGGTGCCGTCCCACGTCACGCCCAGCGCGGGGCCGGCGAACTCGTTCTCGGCGAGACACGCGGCGAGGTGCGCGTGATGATGCTGGACCGCGACGAGGCGCGGCGCCGGTCGGGCCGCGTGTCGCATTCGGTTCGCCCACTCCTGGGCCCAGCGGGTGGAGAGGTAGTCCGGGTGGAGGTCGTGGGCCACCACGGCCGGCACCGCCTCGTACAGACGCACGAAATCCTCGACGACGCGCTCGAATGCCTCGAGCGCCTCGGGGGTCTCCATGTCTCCGATGTGCTGGCTCAAGAAGACCTGCCGACCGACGCAGAGCGCCACCGTGCTCTTGAGGTGCGCGCCCAGCGCGAGGATCGTGGGCAACTCGTCCGCCAGCAGGACGGGACGCGGCGCGTAGCCTCGCGCCCGGCGCAGCAGGCGCATCTCGCCGCGCACGATCCAGGCCACACTGTCGTCGACGTGGCGGGCGATCGGTCGATCGTGAACCAGAAGGCGCTCGGCGATTCCGGTCAGGCGGGCCAGCGCCGCGCGCTCGTCGGTACAGATCGGCTCGTCGGTCAGGTTTCCGCTGGTGGCGACCAGCGGGATGCCCGCGCGTTCGAGCAGCAGCTGGTGGAGCGGCGTGTAGGGAAGCATGATGCCGAGCCACGGATTTCCGGGTGCCACGCTCGCGTGTACCGGCGCGTCGCCGCGGCGCGGGAGCAGCAGGATCGGAGCTTCGGGCGAGGCGAGCACGGCGCACGCCGGTTCGTCGAGCTCGCAGAGCGCGCGGGCCTGATCGAGGTCCCGCACCATCAGTGCGAGGGGCTTCTCGCGCCGCGGCTTCCGGCTGCGGAGACGGGCGATGGCGTCCCCGTTCCGGGCATCGACCATCAGGTGAAAGCCGCCGAGCCCCTTTACGGCGACGATCGCGCCGGCCCGGAGCGACCGCACCGCCCCGTCGAGCGCCTCCACGCCCCCGGCGAGCACGTCCCCCGCGGCCGACCAGAGTGCCAGCCGGGGGCCGCAGGCCGGGCAGGCGTTCGGCTGCGCGTGGAAGCGGCGGTCGACCGGATCCTCGTACTCCGCGCGGCACGCGTCGCACATCGTGAAGCGTGCCATCGTCGTGCCGTCCCGGTCGTACGGGAGCGATCGGATGATGCTGAAGCGCGGTCCGCAATGCGTGCAGTTGGTGAACGGGTAGCCGGCGCGGCGGTCGGCCGGGTCCGAGACCTCGGATCGACAGGCGGCACACGTCGCGATGTCGGGGAGGAGCTGCGCGCTCCGCGCGCCTCGATCTTCGCTCTCCCGAATGCGGAAGGAGCCGTACCCGCAGGGCTCGAGCCGTTCGCGGCGCAGCGCCTGGATGACCGTCGGGGCCGGCTTCTCGGCGGCGAGCCGCTCCACGAAGCGCTCGAGATCGGCCGGCGCCCCCTCCGCCTCGATCACCACGCCGCGGACGTCGTTGCCGACCCAGCCGCCGATCGAGAGCTCGCGCGCGAGCCGATAGACGAAGGGGCGAAACCCGACCCCCTGCACGGCCCCCTCGATCTCGAGCTTCAGCCGCTCGCGCATTCCGCCCCGCCTCGCACGCGCGCACTGCGCCGCGCGCGATCCTTGCCCCATCGGAGTGATGCTAGAATCGTGCCGCGTTCCCGGCGCGATGGGAGGATCTGGATGCACGAGCTCGCCCTGGCCGAGGCGGTGGTCGCGGCAGCCCTCGAGGTCGCCGAGCGGGAAGGCCTCTCGGCGATCCGCGAGATCTCCGTCCGGGTCGGCGAGCTTCAGCGAATCGAGAGGGAGGTGTTCGAGTTCGCCCTGCGGGAGGTGCTTCCCGCCTCCGAGCCCCGGGTCGCCGACGCCCGCTTCCGGGTCGCGACCGAGCCCACGCGCCTTCGCTGCCACGCGTGCAGCCACGCGTTTCGCCTCTCCGACACGTCGAGCCCCCTCGATCCCGACGCCGCCGAGTCGATCCACTTCATTCCCGAGCTCGCGCACAGTTTCCTCTGCTGTCCGGTCTGCCGGAGCCCCGACTTCGAGGTGATCGAGGGTCGGGGAGTCTCGATCGAGCGCATCGAGGGGAGCTGAGCCGGCGTGGATCCCCGCGGCTCCGTCGTCGACCGTCGTCTCGAAGGGGTCCGCAGGATCATCGCGGTCGGCGGGGGAAAGGGGGGCATCGGCAAGAGCCTGCTCGCCTCGACGCTCGCTTTGACGCTCGCGGAGGAGGGGCGTCGCGCGGGCCTCCTGGACCTCGATCTGACCGGTCCGAGTGACCACGTGGTTCTCGGGATCGACGCGTGTCCTCCGCGCGAGGATTTCGGGGTGGAGCCACGCCTGGTTCACGGCATCCGCTTCATGTCGATCGTGGCGTTCGTCGGAAGCCGACCCACCCCGCTGCGCGGGGTCGACGTGAGCAACGCACTCCTCGAGCTTCTGGCGATCACCCGCTGGGGAACGCTCGACGTGCTGGTCGTGGACATGCCGCCGGGGCTGGGGGATGCGATGCTCGATGCCGTCCGCCGGATCCCCCGTGCCGAGCACCTGGTGGTGGCGACCGGCTCTCGCGTCGTGCTCGAGACCGTGCGCAAGCACCTCCAGCTGCTGCGACGCATCGAGGCGCCCGTGGTCGGCCTGGTCGAGAACATGAGCCGGGGCGGATCCGCGGCGGTCCGCGCGCTGGCGGACGAGCTGGAGGTCCCGCTGCTCGGTGTCCTGCCGTTCGACGCGGAGCTCGAGGAGGCCACGGGGGACGTGGCGCGACTCTCTCGAACGTCGGTGGTCGGCGCGGTTCGCGATCTTGCGCGGGGGCTTCACGGGCGGATCAGGCGCGTTCGGGGGTCCGCCGGATCGGCAGCGTCTGGATCATGACGGAGAGGACGAGCAGACCGCCCGCGATGACCCCCGCGGTGATCAGAACCTCCATCCAGCTCGGGATGTATCCGGTCGGCGAGCTGGCCATCATCCCGACGAGCGATACGTTGAGCCGGTTCATCACGACGCCGGCGATGACGGCGAGTACGCACCAGAACAGCTTCGACCGGTCGTAGCGGATCCGGGCGCTCAGAAGCAGCGTGCCGGGGATGAACGCTCCGACCAGGTTCTCGACGATGAAGGCCCAGCTCTCGAACGAGTTCTCGACGAGCAGGCCGAGCGCGCCGCGCGCGTTCAGGTCCATCAGCCGCAGCCCGAGATAGATGCCGAGGATCGGCGGCAGGGATTGGGCCAGGTCTCCGAGGAGTCGCGCCGGGTAGCGGTGTCCGAAGATCACGCCCGACAGCAGCCCCTCGAAGATCACCATCGCCACGCCGACCGCGACCGCCGAGATCAGGAACAGCACGGGGAGCATCGGGGTGAACCAGAGGCCGTGCAGCCGGTGACCCATCATGACGAAGAGCGAGCCGAGCGAGCTCTGATGCATCGTCGACAGGATGATTCCCATCATGATGAACACGATCATCACGCGCCGGATGGCGCGGAGCGCCCGCACCAGCTTCAGCCGCTCGAACACGACCGGCAGGAACTCGAGAAACAGCACGGTCGTGTAGAGCATCACGCACCACGCCACCTCGAACATGACCGAGTGGGGCTGCCACATCGTGATCGGATGCCAGATCGCCCAGGGCCGGCCGAGATCCATCAGCAGGCCGATGATCGCCAGCACGTAGCCGAGCAGGGCCGTCACGATCGCGGGGCGGACGAAGGGCTCGTACTTCTTGAGTCCGAAGATGTGGACGGTTCCCGCCAGCACGAAGCCGCCGGCCGCGAGCGCGACGCCGCAGAGCATGTCGAAGCCGATCCAGAGTCCCCACGGAAACGCGTCGTTCAGGTTCGTGGCCGCCCCGAGACCGGCGTAGAACCGATAGACGCCGAGCGAGACGGCGATCAGCACGAGGACGGAGAAGAGGAGGCGGATGGTCGGAACCTGGGGGCTGGTCGTGGTCACGGTCCGGTCTCCTTGCCGGCCCGTTCCTCGCGCTCGGCCTCGACGGCCCGGCGGCGCCCCTCCATCCGGTACAGGCCACCGAGGAAGAGCCCCAGTCCGATGATGAGGCCGGGGATGCTCTTCAGGATCGGCTCGGCGTAGGTCGAGCGGAGGCGTGTCGGGAGCGAGGGGAGGCCGAGCTTCGCGTGGGACACGCCGGCGAGGATCAGGTAGCTCGCACCGCCTGCCTCGTGCTCCCCGTACACGTGGTCGACGTACCGCTGCGGGCTCTCGTCGATCCGGCGGTGCGCCTCGGCGATCATCTCGGCGCGCGATCCCTCCTGGAGCGCGCCGACCGGACACGCCTTCACGCAGGCGCGATTCCAGTTGCACTTGCGAACCCGGGGCATCCGGTCGACCCACTGGTAGCGGGGCACCTGATACGGACAGGCGAGCATGCAGTACCGGCACCCGATGCAGCGATCCTCGTAGTAGACGACGGCGCCCGCATCGGTCTTCTGAAGGGCGGCGACGGGGCAGACCGAGACGCACGCGGGGACGTTGCAGTGCATGCAGTTCTTCTTCACGAAGGACCAGCGCGGGTCGGCTCCCGCCGGCTGCCCGTCCGAGCCCTCCTGCCGGTAGAGCTGGATCACGGTCCAGTTGTCCTCCGAGAGCCGCGTGGGCACGTCGAACGCCACGCCCTCGATCTCCCGCTCCTCGGGCGGGAGCTCGTTGAAGCTCCGGCAGGCGCGCACGCACGACCGGCAGCCGATGCAGCGGGTCGCGTCGTAGAGGACCGCGATCGCGTCGTCGTAGCTCGGGGGAGCCGCCCCGACCGCTGCCCGCGATTCCCCGGGCAGCAGCGCCGCCCCGGCGATCGCACCGGAGCCGGTCAGGAAGCGCCTCCGGCTGAGCCTCTTCATGCCGCTACTCCTCGCGACCGGGGGAAGCGGGCGGCTCCGCTTCCTCCTCCCGCTCCTCGGCGTTGAGCCGATTCGCCGCCGTCGCAACGCCGACGCCCGCGAGGAACGCACTCGCCCCGATCAGACCGAGGGTGACGTAGGTGCCGGTGTCCACACCCCCGGCCGCAGGCTCCTCCGCGGGGGCGTACGCGGCCGGGAACGTGAGGTCGCTCGGCTCCACCGGCTCGAACATCGACGACTCGAACGGGAAGTCGGGGTGACAACAGCCGATGCACGGGTGCCCGGCCTCGCAGCACCAGCTCGTCCCGTTGTTGAACTTGCGGACCGGGCAGTCCGCCCGGGTGATGGGTCCCTTGCAGCCGAGCTTGAGCAGGCAGCCGTGCTCGCCGAAGCGCTCGGCGAACTCGCCGCGCTCGAAGTTGCCGCGGTACTGGCAGCGGTCGTGGATCCGCTCGGCGAAGAACGGCGCCGGCCGGTGGTGCTCGTCGAGCGCGAGCCCGTCGACCCCCGCCAGCAGCAGGGTGGCGATCGTGCCCACGATCCAGTCCGGATGGGGCGGGCAGCCGGGGATGTTCACGTAGGGCACGGCGATCCCCTCGCGCTGGAACAGCTCACCGATGCTCAGGCCCTGCGTCGGATTGGGAGCGGCCGCCGGGATCCCCCCGAACGCCGCGCAGGCGCCGACCGCGAGCACCGCCAGTGCGTCGCCTCCGAGCTCGACCACGCGCTCGTACGCGGTGACCGGTCGTCCGTCCCTCTCGCCGATCCGGCAGTAGAGCCCGTCGTCCGCCGCGGCCGTCACGCCGTCCACGACGAGGACGTAGGCGCCCCGGTGCTCGCGTGCGATCGTTTCGAGCGCCTGCATGGCGAGTTCGCCCGACGCCGCCATCACCGTCGAGTGGAAGCCGAGCGAGAGGTGCAGGCCCGGCAGCACGGGGTCGAGCAGCACCTCCTGGATGGTCGGAGACGCCGTGTTGAGCAACGCCACCGAGCATCCCGAGCAGGCGCCGGTCGCCATCCAGATCACGGGGATCTCCGCGACCGGCTCGCCCGCGTCCGCCCGCGCCCGTCCGTCGAGCCCCGGGATCCGGACCAGCGAGAAGCTCAGCACGCTGATCGTGCCGAGGCCCCCCTCGAGTAGCTCTCGTCGTGTCAGAGCCATGGCACGCTCCTTCTCGGATCCGCTGCGTCGCCCCGGGGTGCGGGCATCACCGCCGGGGCTGCCTCGATTCCGAGCTCGTGCGCCGCGAGGCGCAGGACGCGTTCCAGCGACGCCTCGACCGCGGGCGAGAGCCCGATCCCCGTCGAGACGTCCCCGATCTGGACGGCCAGGATCACGACGCGCTCGGGAGCGGTTCCCAGGAGATGCGTCTCGTCCAGCGCGTCGAGCAGATGGGCATCGTGCACGCTCAGCCCCGAGCGGCACCCGGGGCGGAGCTGCTCCGGGGCCAGGCGGAAGATCGTGCCGGGGTCGGCCGCCGCATCGATCGCGTCTGCGACCACGACCCGCTCCCTGCGCTCGAGCACGACCGCCGCGTCGAGGCCGAGCGTGCCCGCGTCGAACACCTCGACCGCATCGGGCAGGGGCCAGGCCGCCAGGATCTGCGCGGCCCGGCTGCCCACGCCGTCGTCGCGCCGCAGCACGTTGCCCACGCCGAGAAACAGTCGCGGAGGCCTCTCCATCGTCAGACCTAGACGGCGCGAAACGCGCCGATCTCGTCGCCCTTCGGCGTCACCACGTGCACCGAGCAGGCGAGGCACGGATCGAACGAGCGCACGATCCGCACCAGCTCGAACGGGTTGCGCTCATCCTTGACCGGGCTTCCCTCGAGGGCCTGTTCGCAGGCCCCCGGCTGGCCGTCGTCGTCCCGCGGCGAGCAGTTCCACGTCGTCGGTACGACGGCCTGGTAGTTCGCGATGCGGCCGTTCTCGATCTGGATCCAATGCCCCAGCGCGCCGCGGGGCGCATCGGTCAGGCCCACGCCCGAAGCGCTCTCGGGCAGCGTGAACTCGCCGCAGCTCGGTTCGCCGGGCGAGAGCTCGAGCAGCCATGCCGCCATGGCGTCGGCCACCAGCTTGCACTCCAGCGCCCGCGCCGCGTGTCGCCCGAGCACCGACGAAAGCACCGAGGGGTCGGCGCGCAGCTCGCCGAGCAGCGAGTCGACCAGACCGCGCGCCGTCGGCTCGCCCCGGTCGTAGGCGATCCGCATGCGGGCCAGTGGACCGACCTCGTACACCTCTCCGTCGTACCGCGGCGCCTTGAGAAACGAGTACGCTCCCGCCT
>CP070734.1:2103033-2108029 GCA_020347605.1 Deltaproteobacteria bacterium
CCGCGCGCCGGCGCGCGGGCCCGTGAGCAGGCGCGGATCGAGCACGAAGACCGGCGTCAGCTCGCGGGCGCGCGCGGCCACGGCCGCCAGGCCGCGGTTGTCGCGCAGACGCAGGTCGCTGCGGAACCAGAAGACCGCCCGCATGCCGGCCTAGCCTCGCGTGTCCGGGACGGCGCAGCGCTCCTCGGAGCAGAGTGCGTCCTCGCGACCGGTCCAGCGCAGGCGGTTGCGCGCGAAGATCTCGTAGGCCCGGTCGAACACCCGGCCGGCGAGCGGCCAGCGCGAGGGGGCGAGCAGCCAGCCGAGCCCGACGCCGGCATAGGCCCGGCGGAACACGTCCATGCCCTCGATCACCCGTCCGTCCGGCAGCACCCCGTGGATCCGGCCCATCACGGCTGCGCGATCGAGGCCGTAGCGGGCGGGATCGAAGCCGGGCGCGGCGATGTCCTCGAAGGCGACCCGGCCCTGCCGATTGCGACGCTTCAGCATCGCGATCTCGCGCGCGCAGAGCGGACAGTCGCCGTCATGAAGAATCTTGATGTCCCAGTGCGCAGGTTCCATGGACGGGAGGTTGACTCCGATTTCGGATCTGTCAAATTGATGTCTAGATTTTGGGGGCAGGATGTCAGAAAATCCGAAGATCTGCGCCGAGGAGATCGATTATCCGCTCGGGGCGGTCGTTCGGATGACAGGGCTCTCCGCGCACACGATCCGGGCCTGGGAGCGTCGTTATGGGGCGGTCCAGCCGCGGCGAACGGAGGGTGGCACGCGCCGCTATGCGGCCGTCGAAGTGGCGCGATTGCGCTTGCTGCGGGCGGCCACCGAGGCCGGCTACCGGATCGGCGACCTGGCCGGGCTGCCGGATGCGGCCATCGAGGCGCGTCTGGCCCCGCTCGAGGACCGGCCCGGCGTACCGCTCCCGCAGCTCGAGGAGGCGCTCGCGCGGCTGGATCTCGGCGAGGTCGAGCGGACGCTGGGGCTCCAGCTGAGCGCGCTGGGTCCGGCCGCCTTCGCCCGCGACGTCGCCGGCCCGCTGCTGCGAGACATGGGCGAGCGCTGGGAGCGGGGCGAGGTGTCGATCGCGGCCGAGCACCTGGTGAGCTCGGCGACGCGCGGCATCCTGGCCGACGCGCTGCGCGCGGGCTCGTTCGCGGCGGGTGGTACGCCGCGCATCCTGTTCACGACACCGGAGGGCGAGCCGCACGAGTTCGGTGCGCTGATCGCCGCCGTGACGGCGGTGGCCGCCGGCGCCGCGGCCACCTATCTCGGGCCGCAGCTTCCCACCGACGAGGTCGCGGGCGCGGTGGCGGCCAGCGGGGCCCGCGTCGTCGCGCTGGGCGTGATCACGCTGCCCCTCGGCGCCGCGCGCCGCTACCTGACCGACCTGCGCGAGCGGCTTTCCGCGGCGACCGAGATCTGGGTCGGCGGCACCGGACCGATCGACGGCGTGCCCGGCGTGGATCACATCGACCTCGACGAGCTCGGTCGACGGATCTCGCGCCTGCAGCGGCTTCCCACCTCCGCCGAGGCCTAGCGCCCGCGGAGCGACGTCCTCATTCTCGTTGCCCCCAGGGGATCATATCTCTAAAAAATGTCGAGATTTTTCTAGACAATCTATTGACATACTGCCGCCCCGTTGCGATGATCCGGTCATGGACTACGAACGCGATTCGACCCACGTCCCCGTAGAGGATTGGAAGGACTCCGAACACTCCGGCTCCGTACCGGTGGAGGTGCGCCCGGGGCCGCGCGGATCTCAGCTCGACCCGAGTGATCCGTTCTTCGAGCTCCGCTCCTATCTGCGAGAGATCGCGAACGTGCCCGTGCTTTCGCGCGAGCAGGAGGTGGAGCTGGGAAACCGGATCCGCGAGCACACGGAGGCGTTCAAGGCGGCACTGTGCGAGATCCCGTTCATCGCGCGCTACGCGGTCGAGCGGTGGAACGCGCTGCGCGAGGCCGGCCGGGCGACGGCTTCGCTGTCCGCCCGCTTCCGCGATCCGAATGCCGGAGATCCGGGCCCGAAGCTCGACCGCGCCCTCGGCCGCGTGGCGGCCCTGCTCGAGGGCGGCGTGCGAAGCGCCGCGCAACGCTCGCGGATCGCGCGCGCGCTGGCGCGCGCCGACCTGTCGATGGCGGTGTTCGAGGATGCCTGGACGGCGCTGCGGGAGCACGCGAGCGGGGTCCGGGCGGGCAACGCGCGCCTGCGTTCGCAGATCGGGTCGATCGAGGAGGAGCACGAGCAGCTGCTCGAGGCGAAGAACGCCTTCATCCGCCACAACCTCAAGTTCGTGGTGCACGTGGCGAAGGGCTTCCGCGGCCTCGGCATCCCGTTCACCGACCTGATCCAGGAGGGCAACCTGGGCCTGATCCGCGCCGTCGAGAAGTTCGACCCGAGCCGCGGCTTCAAGTTCTCGACCTACTCGGCCTGGTGGATCCAGCAGTCGTTCATCCGGGCGGCACAGAACCACTCCCGGACGGTGCGCGTGCCCTCGCACATGTACGAGCTCGGGCTGCGCAAGAAGCGCGCGGACGAGGAGCTCTCGGGCCGGCTCGGACGCAGCCCGGAAGCCGCCGAGCTGGCCGAGGCGATGGGCGTCGAGGCGGAGCAGCTCGAGGACCTGAACCGCGCGATGCAGAGCAGCATGCCGCTCGACGCCGAGCTGCCCGGGCGCGACGGGCAGACGCTCGCCGACCAGCTGCCCGATCCCCAGCCGGCCGATCCCGTGCAGTCGCTCAGCGAGCGGGAGATGCAGCCGGAGGTGAAGCGGCTGCTGCGCGTCCTGAATGCGCGCGAGCGCGCCATCGTGCGGCTGCGCTTCGGCTTCGAGGACGAGTCGCCGCACACGCTCCAGGAGATCGGCGACCAGCTCGGGCTCTCGCGCGAGCGCGTCCGGCAGCTCGAGCGCGGCGCGCTCGACAAGATGCGCGGCCGCGCGGAGGCGCGCGGTCTCATCGACGCACTGCAGCCCGAGCGCGGCGAGAGCGAGTGGTCCGAGGCACTCTGACGCGCGTCGCGCGTACACGCCTCGCAGAACATCGACCCAGCGGCGCGCTCGAGCCGGGCGCGCCGCGACGGTGGGCGGCTTCGATTCCGTTTGAATTGGGCATCGCGGTCGCGTAGAAAGTGGAGTCCGGCGCGCGCAGCGGAGACCGGAGGGCGCTTCTCCGGGGAGCCGCAGAGCGGCCACAACAACGGCGGGAGAACCAAGATGCTCAAGGAATTCAAAGACTTCGCGATGCGAGGCAATGTCCTCGACATGGCCATCGGCATCATCCTCGGAGCGGCCTTCGGAAAGATCGTCAGCACGTTCGTGAACGGCGTGATGATGCCCCCGATCGGCCTGCTGATGGGCGGCGTGGACTTCTCCGACCTGTTCATCAACCTGAGCGGCGGCTACTACCCGACGTTGGCGGCCGCCCAGGAGGCGGGTGCCGCCGTCGTCAGCTACGGCATGCTGATCAACACGGTCATCGACTTCTTGATCGTCGCGTTCGTGATCTTTCTCCTGATCCGCCAGGTGAATCGCTTCAAGAAGAAGGAAGAGGCGGCGCCGGCTGCACCCCCCAAGCAGGAGGTGCTGCTCACGGAGATCCGCGACCTGCTCCGCTCCCGCGCCTGACCGCGATGCGCGCCAGGGCGCTTCGGGTGGTCCTGTGGCGCTCGAGCCCGCGCAGCCCCGGCGCGAACCGCGCCGGGCTGCGCGTTCTCGCGCTCGCGTGCGCGTGCGCGGCCACGGGCTGCGCGGGTCCGATGGGCTCGACGTCGTTCGACGCGATGCTCGACGACGTGCTGGAGGATGTGGGCATCCGACAGGAGCCGCCGTCCGACCAGCGCACCGTCGTCGCCGGACTGAAAGAAGCGCTGCGCATCGGAACCGAGAACGCGGTGCGCCTCACCTCGGCCGAGGACGGCTTTCTCGGCAACGAGCGGATCCGCATTCCGCTCCCGGACTCGCTCGAGCCGATGGCGGACGCGCTGCGGAGCGTCGGCCTGCGGTATCAGGTCGACGAGCTCGAGATCGCCATGAACCGCGCGGCCGAGCGCGCCGCAGGCGAGGCGGGCCCGATCTTCTGGAAGGCCATCGGCGCGATGACGATCGCCGACGCGCATGGCATCCTCGAAGGCGGCGACACCGCGGCGACCGACTACTTTCGCCGCAAGACCTCGGTGCCGCTGTTCGAGCGCTTCGAGCCGATCGTCGAGGAGAAGATGCAGGAGGTGGGACTCGTGCAGCTCTACGACGAGCTCACGGGCTACTACCGCCAGATTCCGATGGTCGGCAGCGCGCGGCCGCTTCCGGAGGTCGAGGCCTACGTGACCGAGCACGCGCTCGACGGCGTGTTCACGATGCTCGGCGAGGAAGAGCGCAAGATCCGCACCGACCCCGCGGCGCGCGTCACGGAGCTCTTGCGCACGGTGTTCGGAGGGTAGGCGCCGGGGGGAATGCCGGTTGGCACGCTCGTCGTGCGGAAGCGGCGATCCGCGCGGTCTTGCGAACCGGTTCCCCGACCCTCCGGCGCGTGGGGAGCGCACCCGTTTGCCGGTGGGAACGGCGGGCGACTACGACGCGACGATCTCCCCGCTTCGGGCGCGCTCCTGGATCCGCACCATCTGGTAGGAGAAGCCGCCGAGAAAGAAGGTGAGCCAGTCGGTGTAGTCGCCGCTCGTGTCGGCGCTGCGGAGCGCGGCGTAGTACGCGTCGCGGTGCTCGTTGTAGTAGGTCGACAGCTCGAACAGGTACTTGAAGTCGTAGCCGCGCTGGTAGAGCAGCAGCGTCGTGAACATGCGCGCGGTGCGGCCGTTGCCGTCGACGAAGGGGTGGATCCAGACCAGCCGGTGGTGCACGACCCCGGCCTGGAGCACCGGGTGGACCCAGGGGTCGTCGGCGCCGTCGCCCTTCACCTTTCCGGCCTCGATCCAACGCAGCAGCGCCTCCGTCTCGGCCTCGACCTCGAGCCACGAGGGCGGCTGGTGATGGATCACCGGCTTGCCGGC
>CP070734.1:2108129-2116011 GCA_020347605.1 Deltaproteobacteria bacterium
AGGCCGCCGTCGCCGCGCCCGAGCCGCGCCCGTTGGCCCACGTGTCCAGCCAGCGATGAAGCTCACCGAGTTCAGCGTCGCGCACCCGGTCTCGATCGTCATGCTGATCGTGATCCTGGTGATGCTCGGCGCCATCTCGATCGTCGGTCTGCCCATCGCGATGTTCCCCGAGCTCGAGTTTCCGGTGATCACCGTCTCGACCGACTACGACGGTGTGGCACCACAGGAGATCGAAGAGCGCGTGACGCGGCCAATCGAGCAGGCCGTGGCCGCGGTCGAGGACGTGAAGCGGCTGCGCTCGGTCGCCAGCGAGGGCAAGTCGACGACCGTGATCCAGTTCCACTGGGGCGCGGACACCGAGATGCTGCGCATCGACGTGCGCGAGAAGCTCGACGCCATACGCGGCGGGCTGCCCGACGACATCGACGACCCGATCATCTCGCGGATGACCTTCGGGACGGACCCCCAGGCGATCCGCGTGGCGATCTCGTCGCCGGCGATCCCGCTCACCGAGCTGCGCCGCATGGCCGACGACATCTTCAAGCCGCGCTTCGAGAGCATCGACGGCGTCGCCACCGTCAACGTGGGCGGCGGCTACGAGCGCGAGATCCAGATCAACGTGATCCCCGAGCAGCTCTCGAGCTACGCGCTGACCCTGTCGGACCTCATGCGCGCCATCGGGGCCGAGAACCTCAACAACCCCGGCGGCCGGATCCAGCGCGGACGCGAGGAGTTCCTGGTCCGCACGATCGGAAAATTCGACTCGCTCGCGGCGCTCGAGAACCTGGCGCTCGCCAACCGGGGCGGCGCGATCGTGACGCTGTCCGACGTCGCGGAGGTCGTGGATGCCCACAAGGACATCACCTCGCTCTCGCGCGTGAACGGCCTCGAGACCGTGGAGCTGGCGGTCCTGAAGGAGGCGAACGGCAACTCGCTCGCCATCAGCGACGCCGCCCGCGCGCAGGTGGCCGAGCTCGGCCGGGAGTTCTCCCAGATCTCGTTCGACGTCGCCTTCGATTCCGCCCCCTTCATCCGCGACGCCGTCGTGAACGTGCAGGACAACGCCGCCTGGGGCGCGTTCTTCGCGGTCCTGGTCCTGTGGCCCTTCCTGTCGCGCCGCCGCTGGGGCGTGCTCGTCGCGATCGCGGCGAGCGGCGCCGGACTCCTGCTGATCGGTCCGCTCTCCGAGCGCTACGCGGGAGCGATCGGCGCCGACGCGGTCGCGTTGGGCGCCGTGCTGGGCCTTCCGCTCTTCGTGATTCTGGTGCGGCTCCTGTGGCGCAGCTCGCCTGCCACGCTGATCGTGTCGCTCGCGATGCCGATCTCCATCACCGCGACCTTCATCCTGATCAAGTTCGCGGACCTGACGCTCAACGTCGTGAGCCTGGGCGGCCTGGCGCTCGGCATCGGGATGCTGGTGGACAACTCGGTCGTCGTGATCGAGAACATCGCGCGCCACCTGTCCTTCGGGAAACGGCCCAAGCGCGCCGCCGTGGACGGGGCCTCCGAGGTCGCGCTGGCGATCCTGGTGTCGACGCTCACGACGCTGGCCGTGTTCCTGCCCATCGCGTGGATCGAGGGCATCGCGCGCGAGGTCTTCACGGACCTGTCACTGACCGTGACCTTCTCGCTCAGCACCTCACTGCTCGTCTCGATCACGATCGTGCCGATGCTCGCCTCCAAGTTCCTCCAGGCCGAGGAGGGCGCGCCGCAGGAGCACGAGGTGAGCATCGAGGAGGAGATCGCGACCCTGCACCGACCGCAGGCGGGGCTGCGCGAGGTGCTGCTCCACCTGCTCGAGCGCCGCCGCCGCATCTCGGGGATCCTCGTCGGCGCGACGGTGATCTTCGCCGCGTCCGTGGTCGGTTTGATGCTCCATCCCAAGGACTACTTCCCGAAGGACGACGAGGACACGTTCGCGATCTACGTGAAGATGCCGAAGGGCACGGCCTTTCCCGTGCTCGACGACGTGACGCGGCGCGTCGAGCAGATCGTCCGGCGCGATCCCGACGTCGAGACGACCTTTGCGTCGGTGCGCCGCGAGCGGACCACCGTCGGCGTCACCCTGCTGAAGGACCGCACGCGCCACTCGTCGGACATCCAGACCGATCTGCGGCGCGCGCTCGGCGACATCCCGGATGCGGAGATCGGCATCCTGTCGTATGCGGGCGCCGGGGACGGGGGACGCGACGTCGAGGTCCACGTGCTCGGCGAAGACCTGGACCGCCTCGCGACGCTGTCGACGGCACTCCGCGGCCACATGGAGAACATCCCGGGCGCGCTCGACGTCCGCTCGTCGCTCGAGCAGGGCCGCCCGGAGCTGCGCGTCGAGATCGACCGCCTGAAGGCCGCCGACGTCGGGCTCTCGGTGCGCGAGGTCTCGGAAGCGGTCGAGACCGCCATGGACGGCCAGGTGGCCGGCCAGTACACCGATGCGGGCGACGAGGTCGACATCCGCGTCCAGTACAAGCCGAGCGAGCGGCGCAACATCGCGAATCTGAGCGACCTCGTCATTCGCAATCCCGAAGGCGTGCCCTTCGCGCTCAAGAACGTGGCCCGGGTCGAGGTCGGCACCGGACCCATCGAGATGCGGCGCATCGACCAGCGCCGCATGGTGACGGTCGATGCCGAGCGCGACCGCCACGTGGCGCTCTCCCGGATCGCCGCGCAGATCACCGAGGGCATGGCGGACGTGCCGATGCCGGTGGGGTACTCGTGGGAGTTCGCCGGCACCGAGGAGCGCCGCACCGAGGCCTTCGACGGCCTCGCCCTCTCGCTCGCGATCGCCATCGTGCTCATCTACATGACCATGGCGGCGCTGTTCGAGTCCCTCACGCAGCCCTTCGTGATCATGCTGACGCTGCCCCTCTCGCTGGCGGGTGTGTACGGGGGACTGGCGCTGTTCGGTCAGGACCTGAGCGTGCCGGCCTTCGTCGGGATCATCATGCTGATGGGCATCGTCGTGAACAACGCGATCGTCCTGCTGGACTACGCGAACCGCTTGCGCCGCCGCGGGCTGGTGCGGCGCGAGGCGATCGCCCTGGCCTCCGCCGTGCGCATGCGACCGATCCTGATGACGGCGGGAACCACCGTGCTGGGGATGATGCCGATGGCCCTGGGCGTGGGCCGCGGATCGATCGTGTTCCAGTCGCTGGCGGCCGGCGTGGTCGGCGGCATCGCCGCCTCGACGATCCTGACGCTGGTGGTGGTGCCGTGCGCCTACGACGGGATCGATCGCATCGCCGCCTACTTCCGCCAACGCATGCGGGCGATCGGGATCAACGTCGAAGATCCCTTCGAGATCGCCGTGCCGCGCGGCCCCGCGCACGGCGAAGCGCCGGCCCCGCTGGGGCCGACCCTGGTCTCGAGCCCCGAAGTTCCCGAGCGCGCCGCGCGCGCCGGACACCGCAACGCCAAGCCGGGCGAAGCGCGCCTGCCGGCGCACCGGCGCTGAGCCCACCCCCCGACACCCTGGTATCGTCTGCGTCTCGCGGGGGACGCGTGGACCACTCCGAATTCTATCGCGACGCGCGCGCCGACCTGACCGGCCCGCTCGCCGGCGTCCGGGTGATCGAGGCCACCACCACCTGGGCCGGACCCATGTGCGGCTGCCTGCTCGCCGATTTCGGCGCCGACGTGATCAAGGTGGAGCACCCGGACGGCGAGGTGGCGCGGCACGCCCCGCCCTTCCTGTCGACCGCGGAGGCGGCGGTCTCGTTCATGCACGCCACGGTGAACCGCAACAAGCGGAGCCTCACCCTCGACCTGCGCCAGCCCGGGGGACGCGACGTGTTCCTGCGGCTCGCCGAACGCGCCGACGTGGTCGTCGAGAACTTCCGCCCCGGTGTGCTGGCGCGCTTCGGCCTGGACTACGCGGCGGTGCGCGCGCGCAAGCCCGACGTCGTCTACGTCTCGATCAGCGGCTACGGCCAGTACGGCCCGGACAGCGAGCGCGCGGGCTACGACCCGATCGCGCAGGCGACCAGCGGCTACCTGTCGCTGAACGGCGAGCCCGAGGGTCGGCCGGTGAAGTCGCCGACCTTCCTGGCCGACGACCTCGCGGGGCTGCACGCGGCACTGGGCGCACTGGCCGCGCTGCGGCACCGGGATCGCACCGGCGAGGGCCAGCACGTCGACGTCTCGCTGCTCGACGCGATGCTGTTCCAGTCCACGGGCTATCTCACCCTGGGCGCGCTGGGCATTCCGCTGCCGCGCATGGGAAACGAGTTCCGCATCGCGGCGCCGGCCGGTGTGTATCCGTGCCGGGACGGCGACGTGATGCTGGGCGTGCTGCTCGATTCGCACTGGAAGATCCTGGCCCGGCAGATCGGACATCCGGAGCTGGCGGACCACCCCGACTACGCGACCACGCCCGCCCGCCTCGCGCGACGCGCCGACGTCAACCGGCGGGTGGAGGCCTGGACCCGCGAGCGGGGCGTCCCGGAGGTGGTCGCGGCGCTCGTGCAGGCGGGTCTGCCGGCGGCGCCGGTGCAGTCCTACGCGGATGCCGCGCGCGACCCGCACGTGCGCGCCCGCGACATGCTCCAGGAGGTCCCCCAGGAAGACGGCCAGAGCGCGCCGATCACCGGTCCCGCGGCCAAGCTCTCGCGCACGCCGCTGCGCGTGCGCAGCGGCGCGCCTGGACTCGGCGCGCAGACCGAGGAGATCCTCGGCGAGCTGGGGCTCGACGCGGAACAGGTCGCGCGCCTGCGCGACGCGCGCGTGATCCGCTGACGCGCCGGCGCGGCGCGCCGCCTCAGCGCGACGAAGCGCCGGGCTCCGTCTGCGTCCGGGGATCCAGCAGCCGCTCGAGCTGCTCGGGCGGGAGCACCTTCCGCTCCAGACAGATCTCGCGCACCGTCTTGTCGGTGCGGAACGCCTGGTGCGCGATCTCGGCGGCGGCGTCGTAGCCGATCACCGTCGCCAGGGCCGTCACCATCGCCAGGCTGCCCTCGATGAGGGATGCGGCGCGAAGCGCGTTGGCCTCGATCCCCTCGAGGCACTTGTCGACGAACACGTTCGAGACGTTGGCCAGCAGGCGGATCGATTCGAGCAGATTGCGCGCGATCAGCGGAATGAAGGTGTTGAGCTCGAGCTGGCCGGCGAGCCCCCCGAGCGCAATCGCCGCGTCGTTTCCGATCACCTGGGCCGCCACCTGCGTCACGGACTCGCAGATCACCGGGTTCACCTTGCCCGGCATGATCGAGGAGCCCGGCTGGATGGCGGGCAGCGCCAGCTCGCCGAGCCCGCAACGCGGACCCGAGCCGAGCAGCCGGATGTCGCTCGCGATCTTGAACAGCGACACCGCGACGGTCCGCAGCGCGCCGCTGGCCTGCACCGCGGCATCGCGCGCGCCCTGCGCCTCGAAGTGATCGCGCGCTTCGCGGTAGCGCAGGCCGGTCGCCTCCGAGATGCGCGCGACGGCCCGGTCCGCGAAGCCGGGCGGACAACCGAGACCGGTGCCGACCGCGGTGCCGCCGAGCGGAAGCTCGGCGAGCGCCTCGCGGGCCGCCTCGACGCGCTCGATGCCGAGCTCGATCTGGCGCGCGTAGCCGGCGAACTCCTGCCCCAGGCGCACGGGCGTCGCGTCCATCAGGTGCGTCCGGCCGATCTTCACGACGGCGTCGAACGCGCCCGCCTTGCGCTCGAGGCAGGCGCGCAGTCGAGCCAGCGCCGGCAGCAGATCCTCGTGAATCGCCTGCCGCGCCGCGACGTGCAGCGCGCTGGGGATCACGTCGTTGGACGACTGGCTGCGGTTCACGTCGTCGTTGGGGTGGACGCGCGCGGCGCGCCGGCCGCGAAGCTGTCGCGCCCGGTTGGCGATCACCTCGTTGGCGTTCATGTGGGTCGACGTGCCGGAGCCGGTCTGAAACACGTCGAGCACGAACTGGTCGTCGTGTTCGCCGTCGGCGACCTCCTGCGCGGCGGCTCCGATCGCCTCGGCGAGGTCCGCGTCGAGGACGCCGAGCTCGGCGTTGGTGGCCGCCGCCGCCGCCTTGATGATCCCGAGCGCCTGGATGAAGCGGCGCGGAAAGCGCTCGCCGCTGATCGGAAAATTCTGCACCGCGCGCTGGGTGGAGGCGCCGAACAGCGCGTGCGACGGGACCTCGATCTCGCCCATCGAGTCCCGTTCGACGCGGGTCCCCTTCGTGTCGCTCATCGTCGCGCCCCGCCCGGAATGCCGATGTCGGATGCGGAAGCTCGCGTCGAAATCGACGCGCCGATGTTGACCCGGCGCAGGGGGTTGGTCAAGATTCGGGTCCGGCGCGAGACGAGAACCGTGCGCAGCCGCGTCGGTCTCGCAGCCACGAGTCTCGCAGCCACGAGTCTCGCAGCCACAAGGAGGGGAACATGCCCGGTCTCAAGGGGACGAAGACGCACCAGAACCTGAAGGACGCCTTTGCCGGCGAGTCGCAGGCGAATCGCCGCTATCTCTACTTTGCGCGGCAGGCCGACATCGAGGGCCATCCGGATGTGGGCGGGCTGTTCCGCGACACCGCGGAGGCCGAGACGGGGCACGCGCACGGCCATCTCGATTTTCTCAAGGAGGCGGGCGACCCCGCCACCGACAAGCCGATCGGCTCGACCGACCAGAACCTGGCGGCGGCCGTCGCCGGCGAGACCTACGAGTACACCGAGATGTATCCGGGCATGGCGAAGCAGGCGCGCGAAGAGAAGTTCGACGAGATCGCGGAGTGGTTCGAGACGCTCGCCAAGGCCGAGAAGTCACACGCCGGTCGCTTCCAGAAGGCGCTCGACGGGCTCGAGAAGCTCTGATCCGCGCGCGCGGGGCGCGGATCGCCCCCCGCGCATCGCCCTCATGAAGGCCACCTCGCCCGAGCACCCGTCCACCGAGATGGTCTACGACCATCCCGCGTACGGGGACCCCGCGAGCCTCGAGCGGGAGCTGCGCCGGGTGGCCGACATCTGCCACCAGTGCCGCCGCTGCCTGCCCTTGTGCCCCGCGTTCCCCCGGCTCTTCGACCTCGTCGACGCCACGCCCGAGGAGGTGGAGGGCGTCACGCCGCGCGGCTTCGACGCGGTGAACGAGCTCTGTTACCACTGCAAGCTCTGCTACAACCACTGCCCCTACACGCCACCGCACGACTGGGACATCGACTTCCCGGCGCTCATGCGGCGCCAGCAGATCGCCCGCGCGCGGCGCGACGGCATTCCGCTCGCGCGCCGCCTCACGACCCAGACCGATCGGATCGGCCGCGCGGGCGCGCTCGCGCCGGGCCTCGTCAATTTTGCCAATCGCAACCCGCTGGCGCGGCGGGTCATGGAGACGGCGATCGGGATCGACCGCCGCTTCGTGCAGCCCGTGTACGCGAGGGAGACCGCGCAGCGCTGGTGGCAGAAGCGCGGCGGCGCGCGCAGCGCGGGCGAGAACGGTCGGGTCGCGCTGTTCACCACCTGCTCCGTCAACTACAGCGACCCCGCGACGGCGCGCGCCGCCGTGCGCGTCCTGGAGCGCAGCCGCGTGCGCGTCGAGCTGGCCTACGAGACCTGCTGCGGCATGCCCCACACCGACACCGGCGACCTCGCCGCAGCGCGGCGCCACGCCGAGCGCAACGTCGCCGCGCTGCTGCCGCACGTGGAGGCCGGGGCGCGGATCGCGGTGCCGGGGCCGTCGTGCTCGCTGCTGCTCAAGACCGAGTACCCGAAGCTCGTGCGCGGCGAGGCCGCGCAGCGCGTCGCCGACGCGACGCTGGACCTGATGGAATGCCTCTACCACCTCGCGCGCGATCAGAAGCTCGACCGCAGCTTCGAGCAGCCGCTCGGGACGGTCGCCTACCAGGCGCCCTGCCACCTGCGCGCCCAGAACATCGGCCTTCGCGCGCGCGACCTGCTGCGGCTCGCGGGCGCCGACGTGACCGTG
>CP070734.1:2116111-2118993 GCA_020347605.1 Deltaproteobacteria bacterium
GCCCGGCGGGCGCAGCGTCGAGGAAGAGGCGTTCTTCACGGTCTGCGGTCACAGCGCGCCGATCCACGAGACGACGGCCAGTCTGATCGCGCCGCTCCCCGAGGCCGATGGACGCCCGTGGCCCGTCTGGATCTCGTTCGCGACGCCGTGTACCGGAACCTTCCTTCCCGTCTACCTGGACGGTGTGATTCCCGCCGCGCTCGCGCGCGGTGGCGCGGCGTACAGCGACGACTCCGCGTGGTGGGCGTTCAAGGCGTTGCAGGACGCCGCGGCTTCGGATTTCTCGCAACATACGCCGCAATTGCGCGAGGAATGGTCGAAGTTCGAACGCGAGACCGAGCGTCAGCGCGTCGACGCCGAGGCGCAGGCGGCAGACGATCCGGAACGCGCCTGCGAGATCCTGTCGGAGTTCATGTCGAGCTGTGTCGCGCGCGCGCTCGAACGCGCGTCGGCGTTGCGCCGAGATACGGGCGCGTAGATCGAGCGCGCGGGCCTCGGACGGCCTTCAGGCCGACCGTGCCGCGACGTACGGGACGTGTCGCACGCTGCGAGCAGTGGGGAAATACTCACTGCGCAGATCCCACGGTACACCGAGCGCAGTCAGAAGCTTCCGCTTGGTCGCCTGTCGGCAATCGCGTCCCTTCTCGACTGCGTGAACGGTGCGGGGTGACACGTCCGCTCGGTGCGCGAGCTGGTCTTGCGTCCAGCCAAGTGATTGACGTGCCGCACGAATCCGGTTCATCGACCCAGGGCTCCACAGTTCCAGGTGCCAGTTCGAGAGCGTAGCGCCAAGCAGCGCGCCGACACCAGCCGAGCCCGAGAAAAGTCGGATCCCCGAGGGGATCATCGAACCTGCGAACGCGATCTCAAAGTGTATGGGGCTGAAAAGCTACGCTTCATCGATGAAGCAAACGGCGTTTCGCGCTATCGCCAGCCCGCCATGCCTCCCACGGTGGCCGGCTCCCCCGCCCGCGTCGAGACCTCGATCCACGGCTCGGCGGTGGCTATGCCGGGAGTGACCGGCAGCACGAGGGAGAGCTGCAGCAGCACGGCGACCAGCACCGCAACGACGCCCAGCGCCGGCGCGCGCCAGCGTCCAACCACCGGCGCGGCCTCGGGCGCCCAGCGGGTGAGGCCGGCGAGCCGCAGCGCGGCATCGGCGCCGATCCCAAGGGGAATCATCGACGCGGGAATCCGCTGGAGAAGTCGCTCCGAGGCCCAGTGCTCGTGCAGCACTCGACGACAGCTCGCGCAGTTACGGGTGTGGGCCAGAACCCGCGCCTCCAGGTCGGGTGACAGCGTGTGGTCGGGGACCGCAGCCAGATGCCGTCTGGCACGCCAGTGGTTCATCGGACGTCCCTCCGCGGCTCCCGGCCGAGCTCCCGCAAGAGCGGCCGGAGGGCGCGCCGCAGCTCCTCGCGGCCGCGGCGCAGCCACGTCCCGACCGTGGCCACGGGGACCCCTTCCCGCTCTGCGATCTCCGTATTGGCGAGGCCCCACACGATGCGCAGCACCAGGACGCGCCGGTGCGACTCCTTCACGGCGAGGAGCGCCTTCGCCACCGCCGAGACGATCTCGAGCTCGAGGATCTGCGCCTCGGGCGTGTCCGACGCCGGGTTGCCGAGGAGGAGCGCATGCCCGAGGGCCTGCGTCTCGTACCCCTCCCGGCGGCGCCGTGACCGCAGCACGGTCACCGACGCATGCGTCGCCGCCCGGTAGAGGTAGGTCCACAGGCTCGACGCGCCGCGGTACGCGGCGGTGGGGAGCGCCTGGAAGACGTTCTGCACCGCGTCCTCGGCGTCGGCCCGGTTTCCAAGGATGCGGTATGCGACCGATTCGAGGCGGCGGTGGTAGCGGCGATGCAGCTCCTCGAGAACCTTCGCGTCGGCACCGCGCAGCCAGAGGCGATCGACCTCCGCATCGCACAGTTCCGCGAGGCTGCCACCGGCGCGAGCCACGGAGCGCGTTCCCTCCCGGCGATTCCCGCCCCCTGGGCATTGGACGAAGCTCGACCGGGTTCTGATTCGATTTTCGCCGGCGCTCGGCTCTGCGCGCCGTGCGGAGCCGAACGGCGCCGGCCCGCCCGCCGTGGCGCCCCGTGACGCGCGTGCGGCATCGTAGAATGCGGAGCCCGCTGCCCCGGGGTCCCCGAATCCGCGAAAGGAGCCGAAATGTCCCTCACGATGACGCGCGAGGAGCGGGAGAGCTTCCTGTCCGAGGTCCACGTGGGCATCCTGAGCGTCGCGCGCAGCGAGCGCGCACCCCTCGCCGTGCCGATCTGGTACGGCTACGAGCCCGGGCGCGAGCTCTGGATCGTGACGGACCGCAGCTCGCGCAAGGGCCGGCTGCTCGACGCCGCGGGGCGCTTCAGCCTGTGCGTCCAGACCGAAGCCCCGCCCTACAAGTACGTCTCCGTCGAGGGGCCGATCACGTCCACGGAGCCAGCGGACATCGAGCGCGACGTGCGACCGCTCGCACGGCGGTACCTGGGGCGCGAGCTCGGCGATCGCTACGTCGAGGCGACCGGAGGCGAGGCCGCGCGCGCCGATACGGTCCGGATCCGCATGCGACCCGAGCAGTGGCTGACGACGGACTACGGCAAGGAGTTCTCGGTCTAGAGCGCGGCGTCGGTCCCCTGCCCGCGTCTCGCTCACTCCGTGAGATTGCCGCGCTCGAGCGGGCTCGCGAACCCGAGGATGGCGCAGGTCGCCGCCGGCCCCAGGAGTCGGAACGGCTCGCGCCCGACGTCGCGGAACTCCAGCGACGCTTCGCCGCGCTCGATCGGAGCCCGGCAGTCCTCCGAGTTGGGCAGCAGCGCGACGAGGTCGTAGCCGCCGGTGATGCCGATCCGGCCGGCCAGCGGGAACTCGCCGCGCAGCAGC
>CP070734.1:2119093-2129177 GCA_020347605.1 Deltaproteobacteria bacterium
CTCGAAGAAGAAGCGCTCGCGATGGGCCCAGAACGCGGGCGGCAGGTACGGTTCGAGGCGGGCGATCTGCTCGAATGCGATGACCTCGCCCTCCGCGAACGGGGCGCCCGGCACCGCGTCGCTCTCCTGCCCCGCAGCCGGCACACCCGGGGCGAGCAGCAGCACGAGGGCGCACACCCCGACGCGGGTGGGACTCATGCAGCACCCGCTTGCACGTGCCGTGCCGCGTGGCGAGGCGATCGAACCGCCTCGAGAATCGCCCGCGAAGAACACGAAAGAGACGTGACGCCACGAACCGTGGCATTCTGCTACGGACCGACCGCTGTCGGGCTTCCGCTCTGCGTTCGAAGCGCTAGAGCTCGCGGCGCACCCAGCCCTCCGGCGCCAGGACGAGCTCCATCCCGGGCCAGTGCTCGAGATCGAGCTTCAGCGTGCTCATGTGGGTCTTGCCGTCCAGATCGACGCTCTTGACCCGCAGCGAGCCGCCGTCGGGCACATCGGCCACCGCCGTCAGGAACGCGTCGAGGTCCTCCGTGGGCGTGCCGTTGACCGCCGTGATGCGGTGCGTCGTGCGCAGGGAATAGCTGTGGGCGGGCGAGCCGTAGGCGATCCAGGCGACGTACACGCCCTCCGGCGGAGCTCCCTTCTGGGCGGCGACGGCGGGGTGCGGCGCCTGGAGCAGCGCGCCGGCCCACGAGAGCGCGCGCCGCGTGCCGAGCCCGTCGCGCGGCGTCGTCGGAACGCGAACCCGGAGCTCGCGCCCGTCGCGCAGCACCGTGAGGTCCACCCACGCCGCGCGCGCCGCCCGTTCGACTTCGCGAAAGTGCGTCACCGGGGATCCGCCGACCGCGAGCAGCAGGTCTCCCGCATGCAGCCGCTCGCTGGCGGGCGTTCCCGCGGTCAGCCGTTCCACCGCCAGCACCCGACGCCGCCCCCCGTTGCGCCCGGCGAGGCGCTGTGCGGCTGCGTCGGGCAGGCCTCGGTTGCGGGCCTCCGCGAGACTCACGGTCCGGAGCTCCGCGCCGAGCGTGCGGAGCGTCAGCTCGCGTCCCTCGCGCAGCGGCCGAAGCATCTCCAACACGATCTCCGCGGGAATTCCGGCCGTCACGGAGCGCGTCTCTGCGCCCTCGTCCACCGCGAAGGATGCCCAGTAGGCGAGCACGCGACCCCCGCGATCCGCCAGCACGCCACCCACGGTGGAGGTGGACGGCGACACACCGATCGCCTCCAGGTTGACCGGGCGAAAGCGGGGCGGCCTCGGCAGCGGCAGTCCCAGGCTCTCGACCCGCGAGACCCGCGTCTCCTGCGAGACGACCTGCTGCCCGCGCGTGAGCCCCACCAGCCAGAGCCGGTCGCCCGGGGCGATCGGCTCCGTGCGAAGCTCGGCGCTCTCGACCGGCGTGTCGCCGAGCGCGGCCGGGTCGTAGGACACGATCGCGAGGTTGTGCTCGGGGTGCAGCGCCACCACCTCGCCGGGAACCTCGAGTGCGCTCGCGAAGGTGAGCGTGACGTCGCCCAATGCGATCGGCACCGTGTCCCGGTCCACCACCACCAACCCGCGCTCCGCGTCGACCACCAGGCCGGCGCCGACGAAGCGATCGCCGTGGACCCCGTCGAGGCGGTACGGCACCTGGAACTGGACCCAGGCCAGCGAGGGCGTGAGCCGCTTCGCGCGCGCGTCGCCCATCTCGTCGAAGCGCACCGTGACCGGCTCGAGGCGTGGCCGCGGCGGCGGCGCGGGCGAGGCGTGGCACGACCAGCGACCCGTCGCCGCCTCTTCGACGCAGTGGCGCATCGGGAACCAGCGCCGTTCCACCCGCACGACGGCGACGGCTTCGTTGCGGGGATCCCGCAGCTGGAAGTAGCGGACGGGGACCCGCTGGCCGTCGTGCAGGGCGGCCACCACGTCCTCGAAGCGCTCGAGCGTCTCGGTCGGCGCACCGCCCACGTCGGTGACGACGGCGCCGCGGGGAATGGACGCGCGTCCGAACATGTACCCCGGCGCGGCGACGTAGATCCCGCGCACCGGAACGCCGTAGCTGCGCGCCTGCTGGTACGAGAGCGGGTTCAGCACCGCGCCGCCCACCTCGAGATAGGCGGCGGGTGTGATCGCGTGAAGGTCCTGGACGGTCAGCGAGACGCTCACGGGCGCGCCGCCGCGCTCGATCTCGAGCGAGACCTGGGCGCCGACGCGGTCGTCCAGCAGCGCCTCGAGCGGCGCGAACTCCGCGAGCAGCTGACCCTCGAGCCGCACGAGGACGTCCCCGGGCTCGAGGATGCCGTCGCCGGGCCCACCCGGCACGGTCTCGCGCACGACCAGCATGCCGGTCGCCTTCGGAAATGCGCGCCGCACGGCGGCCTCGGTTTCGGACCGCAATCCCAGCCGCCCGAGCTCGTCGTAGGAGCGGTGCGTGAACACCGTCTGGAGCGTGCCGCGGGGCACGGGCTCGCCGGCCCGGATCCGCTCCAGCGCGCGGACGACGCGCCCGAGCGGCAGGTAGAAGCTGGAGGCCGCGCGGCTCCGTCCACCCGCGTTGAGCGACACGACGTGTCCGTGCCGGTCGATCACGGGCGAGCCGGACGAGCCGCCCGAGGTACCGGATGCCGCCTGGTAGTAGAAGGTATTGAAGTCGTTGTAGCGACCGCGCCCGTACGACGGCGCCTCCCGCTCGAGCCGCGCCAGGGTTCCGGCCAGGATCGAGAGCTGCTCCCCCGCGTCGTTCCCGATCACGCGGATCTCCACGCCCACGCGCGCGTGTTCCGGCACCAGATCCAGCTGACCGGGCTGCATGAAGCGGACATCGGCGGGGTCGTAGCGGAGGAAGGCGAAGTCGTGGACGGGATCGCGATAGATGGGCCGGACGCGGACCTCCTCGTGATCCAGGAAGATCGCCTCCGCGACCACGGGACCGGCGCCGACGACGTGTCGGTTCGTGAGGATGATCCCGCGCTCGGCGTCGACGACGAAGCCGGTCGCGGCACTCGAGCCGGCCGGCCCCGTGTCGAACGAACGCGGGAACGTCACCCGCATCGCCACCACGGCCGGAGCCGTGCGCTCCAGCGTGGCCTCCCAGACGTCGGCGGCCCGCGCGGCGGAGACGGACGCCGCCGAGACCGCCGCGAGTAGCGCCAGACGGGCGGCGAAGCGGGGGCTCGGAACCGGCGCCGGCGAATGCCTCACTCGCCGGGCGCTCCCCTGCGCGGATCGGCTCGGAAGGCCGCGAGCTGTGCTCCACTGACCGGAATCACGGTGGATCCCCCCCAGAGTCCCCCGTATAGATAGTACAGGGGCGGCTGCTCCGGCTCGGCGGCGTACAGCGACTGGAACCCCTCGTGTGCGAACGCCCGATCCTTCCGGAGCAGCGAGACGACCGTGGGATAGACGTTGTGGTGCGAGTAGAAGATCGAGGCGTCGCGCGCAGCGCGCGGTTGGTGCGCGAGCGTCCACGGCGAGTCCGAGAGCGTGAAGAAGGGCACGAGCGCCTGCTCGATCTCGCGATTGCAGTGGGTGTACGTCTGGCCGTGCTCCTGCAGGCTCTGGCCGTGGTCGGACGCCCATAGGATCGTCGTGTGGTTCAGATCGTCGGGCAAAAGACGCCGGGCGAACGCGTCGACGCTGAAGGCGATCGCGTTCTTGTAGCTGTTGATCATGCGCTGCCGCGAGGCCGCGTAGCTCTCGTCGAGCCCGAGGGTCGGCACGAAGCGGCGGTAGGACGGGTCGTGGGAGGGGTACGCGCGCTCGTAGTGGAAATGCGCACCTTGCTTCAGGATGAAGACGAAGTTCCCACGGCTCGACGTGATGCGGCGTCTCGCCCAATCGGCCGCGCCGAGGTCGGGGTGTGCCTCCGGTCCGCCGAGCGCGGCACCGCCCAGGTGTTCGTCGACGAAGCGCAGATCGGTATCGCGCAGGAAGTTGTTCGGAAACGCCGTACCCCAGGCGTCCAGCAGGACGGTCCGATAGCCCATCCGCTTCGCGTGCTGGAACAGGGTCGGATTCCGGAGCGCGCGGCGCTCCGAGTCGGGCGCGCGCGTGGTGCCGGTCAGGATCATGGCCTCGCTGCTCATGGAGCAGGTCGATCCCGCCAGCATCAACCCGTAGTCGCGAAACCCCGGGTGGCGCCGGGCGAGCTCCAGCAGGAAGGGCGTCGTTCCCACCTCCGGATCGTTGATCGACAGGAATCCGTAGCGAACGGACTCGTCGAGAATCAACACGACGTTGTCGTCCGGACGGCCGGCGGCCACGTCCGGCGCGAGGCGCTCGCGGGGAATGCTCAGGAACTCGCGCCGCTCCTTGTCGAAGTAGACGAGCGCGCGGACGCTGTGCAGCACGGGATCGGCGGGGAACGCCTGGCACTTTCGATACAGGTAGTTCCACAGGGCCCCGTGTGCGAAGAGCGCCAGCGCGACGAGGGCGGCGGCACGCGCCAGACTCGTCGTGGGGACCGCGGACCGCGCGATTCGGACGAGCGTCGCGGCGAGGAGCACGGCCAGCGCCGCCCACAGCAGCATCTCGAACGAGAAGAACGAGGTGACCGCGTCGAGCGTCATGCCCGCTTCGGAGGCGGCGAGAATGGCGACCTCGCGCACGCCGGCGAAGCCGCCCATCGCCGACCGGTAGGCCATCTGGGCGGTGAACAGGGTCGCGACCAGCGCCGCCGTGAGCCAGCGCCCGACGCGGGGCACCGCCAGCAGCGCCCCGTAGAGCAGCGCGGACGCCGCGAGCACGAGTACGTAGAGGGCCGCGATCTTGAGGGGGCCGGAGACGTAGTAGAGATAGGCGATGCGCGCACGGTAGGCGGGAAAGCGCAGCGCGAGATCGAGCAGCGCGGGGAGCGCCGCAACCAGCGCGACCGCGAGACCGCGACCGAACGCGCCACCGAGCCGCCTGCCCGCTGCGACCCCGAACCCCGACACGACCCCTCCGTTTCGGGCGTGCGGCCGGAAGGGGCCGCAGCGCCCGACTCCGTCCCAGAATCGGGATTCGGGGAACCGAGCTGTAGGGGATTCGGAGCTAGCGAGACGCGCGCAGCTGAGCGTCCAGCTGGCGTTTCACGTACTTGCCCAGGATGTCGGCTTCGAGGTTGACCCGATCGCCGGGCCGGAGCTCGCCCAGCGTCGTCACCTCGAGCGTGTGCGGAATCAGGGCCGTGTCGAAGCCGTCGGCGCGGACGCCGACCACCGTCAGCGACACGCCATCGATCGTGACCGATCCCTTCTCGACCAGCAGCTCGGCGAATTCGGGGCTCGTGTCCACGTGGACGCGGACGTCGCGATCCGAGCGTTCGAGTCGCGCCACGATTCCGGTCTCGTCGACGTGACCTTGAACGATGTGACCGTCGAAGCGGCCGTCCGCGCGCATCGAGCGCTCGAGATTCGCGCGCCCCCCGACCCGAAGCTCGCCGACGTTGGTGCGGTCGAGGGTCTCGCGTATGGCGTCGAACGAGAAGCGTCCGCCACCGACCGACGTGACCGTGAGACACGCCCCGTTGACCGCGATGCTGTCCCCGACGCGAACGCCCGCCGCGACCTCGGGCGCCTCGACGGTCAAGCGGCGCAGGTCGTCCAGGTCCTCCAGTGAAACGACCGTACCCACCGCCTCGACGATTCCGGTGAACACGTCAGGCCGGGAAGCGGCGGTCGATCTCGCGCAACATGGCGTCCCGCACGGCCCCGTACTCCGCCGGCAGGGAGATCGGCGGGTTGGGAATCTGCGATTCGATGCCCTCGAGCCGCATCTCGTGGTAGCGGACCTTGAAGTCCACGAACTTGAGACCGTGCGCCGTGGAGATCACCACGACGCGATCCGAGGTCCGGATCTCACCGCGCTCGCGGAGCTTCGCCGTGGCGGCGAGGGCCACCGCCGTGTGCGGGCAGTTGAACAGACCCGTGCGGTCGGCGTGCGCCGCGGCTTCGGCCAGCTCCGCCTCGCTGGCCTGCTCGACGATCCCGTCGAAGCGCTTCAGCGCGGCGATCGCCTTCTCGATCGAGACGGGATTTCCGATCTGGATCGCCGTCGCCAGCGTGGGCCGCGCCGCGATCGGCTCGAAGACCTCGAAGTTCCGCTGATAGGACAGGTAGAGCGGGTTCGCCTGCTGCGCCTGCGCACAGGCGATGCGCGGGCGGCGCGTCACCAGGCCGAGATCCAGCATCATGTCGAAGCCCTTCGCGAGCGCCGACACGTTCCCGAGGTTTCCACCCGGGATCACGATCCAGTCGGGCACCTCCCAATCGAACTCCTGGACGATCTCGATTCCGACCGTCTTCTGACCCTCGATGCGCAGGCTGTTCATCGAGTTCGCCAGGTAGATCCCGTCGCTCTGCGCGACCCGCTTCACGATCTCCATGCAGCCGTCGAAGTCGGTCTCGAGCTGGAACACGATCGCGCCGTTCGCGATCGGCTGGATCAGCTGCGGGATCGACACCTTTCCCTTCGGGAGGAACACCACGGCCGGAATGCTCGCGCAGGCCGCATACGCCGCAAGCGCCGCCGAGGTGTCGCCGGTCGACGCGCACGCGACCGCTCGGATCTCCTTGCCGCGGGCGATCATCTCCTTGACCATCGAGACGAGCACGGTCATCCCGAGGTCCTTGAACGAGCCCGTATGCGAGTTCCCGCACTGCTTGATCCAGAGATCGTCGATCCCGATCTCGGAGCCGTAGCGCTCGGCCCAGAACAGATTGGTCAGGCCCTCCAGCATCGAGACGACGTTGGCGTTGTCGATCTCGGGGCACACCCATTCCTTCTTGCCCCAGACGCCGGATCCGTAGGGCCACTCGGTCGTGTGCGCGCGCTCCCGGAAGCGCGCCTTCCACTCCTCCGGCGGGGTCTTGCGCAGCTCGTCCATGTCGTGCACGACGCGCAGCAACGAGCCGTCGCGCGCCTGATACACGACATCGTCGAGTGCGTAGCGCTCGTTCGGGTCTCGGAGACTTTCGAACCACGCCCGGTACCTCGGCTTGTCGGCCACGGTTAGAGCTCCTCCTCGATGCGCACGACGCGCGTCGCCGCCGTCACGTCCGACAGCCGATCGATCTCGACAAGGGCATCGGCCACGGCGGCCTCGCGGGCGGGATGGGTGAGGACGATCACGGGCACGGACTCGGACGCGCGTCCCCGGCCCTTCTGGATGACCGAGTCGATACCGATCTCGCGTTCGCCGAGCGCGCCCGCGATCTCCGCCAGCACGCCCGGCCGGTCCTTGGCGGTGAAGCACAGGTAGTAGCGCCCGAAGAGCTCCCCGAGCCCGAGCAGCGGCTTCCGCGACAACGCCTCCGGCAGGTACGAGAGCGGCGCCACGCGTCCCGCGCTGCCGCGCCGGATCTCGCGGCCGATCTCCATCAGGTCGGCGACGACGGCGCTCGCCGTCGGCAGCTCGCCGGCGCCGGCGCCGTAGAAGAGCGTCGGGCCCACCGCGTCCCCGTGCACCGCGATCGCGTTCATCGGACCGTCGACGCTGGCGAGCAGGCTCTCGCGGGGGATCATGGTCGGGTGGATGCGGACGTCGATGCGCTCGCCGCCGTCGGGCGCCTCCACGATCTTCCCGATGCCCAGCAACTTCACGCGATACCCGAACTCCTGTGCCGCCTCCAGGTCGAGCGGCTTGATGTGTCGGATGCCCTGCGTCGGAATGTCCTCGAACGTGAGCTGCGCCCCGAACGCCATCGCGACGAGCAGCGTGAGCTTGTGGGCAGCGTCGATCCCGTCCACGTCGAAGGTCGGGTCGGCTTCCGCGTAGCCCAGGTCCTGCGCGCGCTTCAGCACCACCTCGAAGGGCTCGCCGGTGCGCTCCATCTCCGTCAGCACGTAGTTCGTGGTGCCGTTCATGATCCCGTGGACCGACAGGATCCGATTTGCGGCGAGGCCCTCGCGCAGCGCGCGCAGGATCGGGATTCCGCCGCCCACGCTCGCCTCGAAGCCGACGTCCACGCCGCGCCGCCGCGCCGCCTCGAAGATCTCGTGCCCGTGCAGGGCCAGGAGCGCCTTGTTGGCCGTCACCACGTGCTTGCCGCGCTCGATCGCGCGGAGAATGAAGCGGCGGGCGGTGTCGTAGCCTCCGATCAACTCGACGACGATGTCCACCTCGGGATCTTCGATCAGGCCCTGCGCGTCGGCGTCGAAGCGCACGCCCGAAAGGTCCACGCCCCGATCGCGCTCGGTGTCGATGTCCGCGATCCGCACCAGGCGCAGCGGAAAGCCGAGGCGCTCCGAAATCACCCGCTCGCTGCGACGCAGCACCTTGACGACGCCGGTGCCGATGGTGCCGAGGCCGATGACGCCGATCCCGATCGAGGTTTTCGCGGGGGCCGGGCTCATACGCGGGCCTCTCTCAAGAAGCGGCGGATGCCGCGCACCGCCTGCCGGATCCGGTGTTGATTCTCCACCAGCGCGAAGCGCACGAATCCCTCCCCGTGCTCGCCGAAGCCCACGCCGGGCGAGACGGCGACGCCGGCGTCGCGCAGCAGCCGCTTGGCGAACTCGAGCGACCCGAGGCGCCGCAACGGCTCCGGGATCTGCGCCCACACGAACATCGTCCCGAGCGGCTTCTCGATCTTCCAGGCGCCGTCGCCCGGTTGTCCGAGACCCTCGATCAGCGCGTCGCGCCGGCGCCGGTACGTCTCGTTGACCTCCGCGACGCAGTCCTGGGGACCGCGCAGGGCGACGATCGCCCCCACCTGGATGGGCGTCGGAATGCCGTAGTCGAGATAGCTCTTGATGCGCGACAGCGCGTGGATCATCTCGGCGTTGCCGCACGCGAAGCCGACGCGCCAGCCCGCCATCGAGTGGCTCTTGGAGAGCGACACGAACTCGATCGCGATGTCGCGCGCGCCGGGAATCTCCAGGATGCTGGGCGGCTTGTAGCCGTCGAAGCAGATCTCCGCGTAGGCGAAGTCGTGCAGCACCATGAGATCGTGCTCCCGGGCGAAGCGCACGACGCGTTCGAAGAACGCCCGGTCGACCACCTTGGTGGTCGGATTGTGCGGAAAGGAGAGGATCAGCATCTTCGGCTTGGGCCAGGTGCGTCCGATCTCCGCCTCGAGATTCCCGATGAAATCCGAGTCGGGGGTGAGCGGCACGTTGCGCAGGTCGCCGCCCGCGATCACGACCGAGTACTGGTGGATCGGATACGCGGGGTCCGGACACAGCACGACGTCGCCGGGCCCGATCGTCATCAAGACGAAATGGGAGAACCCTTCCTTCGCGCCGATCACGGCGATCGCCTCGCGATCGGGATCGAGCGAGACTCCGCAGTTGCGCTCGTACCACTCGCAGATCGCGGCCCGCAGATTCGGCAAGCCGCGCGAGCTCGAGTATCGGTGGTTGCGCGGATTGCGCGCCGCCTCGCAGATCTTGTCGACCACGTGGCGGGGCGTTTCCAGGTCGGGGTTGCCCATGCCCAGATCGATGATGTCCTGCCCGGCCCGGCGCGCCGCCATCTTGAGCGCGTCCACCTCTGCGAACACGTAGGGGGGCAGGCGGTTCAGCTTGTTGAACGTGTGTCGAATCGTCATGCCTTCTGCTCACTGGCCGAAGCTCGAAGCGCTCGGACCGCCGCATAGGCCTCATCGGCGCCGAACGAGGACCGCACGAGCGGACCGCTCGCGACGGACGCGAAGCCGAGCGCGCGAAGCTCTGCCGCCAGCGCGTCGAATTCGTCGGGCGCCCAGTAGCGCTCGACCGGCAGGTGGTGACGCGTCGGCCGCAGGTACTGTCCAACCGTGAGCGCGTCGACGCCCGCGCCGCGCAGCGCCCTCGCCACCTCGATCACCTCTGCGTGGCGTTCGCCGAGCCCCACCATGACTCCGGACTTCACCACCGCGGCCGGCCTGCGCCGCTTCGCCTCGGCCAGCACTGCGAGCGAGCGCTCGAAGCGGGCGCCGGGGCGGACGCGGCGGTACAGCCGCGGCACGGTCTCGACGTTGTGGCCGAACACGTCCGGCCCCGCGTCGCACACCGTCCGAACCGGATCCATGCGGCCCTGGAAGTCGGGCGTCAGCACCTCGACCGTGGCCTCGGGTCGCTCGGCGCGCAGCGCGCGAATCACGGCCGCGAAGGGGCCGGCGCCACCGTCCGGCAGGTCGTCGC
>CP070734.1:2129277-2172855 GCA_020347605.1 Deltaproteobacteria bacterium
CATCGATCTCTTCGACACCGCGGGAACGCTGGTCGGTCTTTCGCATCGCGCCGGACTGCTCGACGCGCGGGGTCGCCTGCCGCGCATCGGCCGCGCCCTGCTGGCCGACTCCACCGCCACGGTGGCCGGTGCCCTGCTCGGGACCTCCACGACGACCAGCTACGTCGAGAGCGCCTCGGGCATCAAGGCCGGCGGGCGCACGGGCCTGTGCGCCCTGACCGTCGCCGTGCTCTTCCTGATCTGCCTCTTCTTCGCGCCGCTCGCCCAGACCGTCCCGGCCTACGCGACCGGCGCCGCCCTGCTGTTCGTCGCGTGTCTCATGGCCCGCGGCCTCACCGAGATCGACTGGGACGACGCGACGGAGTACGCGCCCGCCGTCGTCACGGCTCTGGGAATGCCCCTCACGTTCTCCATCGCCGACGGAATCGGGCTGGGGCTCATCACCTATGCCCTCGCCAAGCTGCTGAGCGGGCGCTTTGCCGACTGCTCCCCCGCCGTGCTCGTCATCGCTGCGCTCTTCGCGCTGAAGTTCCTGTTGCTCTGAGGCCGCAGCGCGGGCCCGGTCCCGCGGCGGCCTCGAGTCGCTCCGCCCACTCCGCACTTTTGCGTAGACTCGACCCCGCCTGCCGAGTAGTCTTGCCGCGTGCCCGCCGCGGCGTGTTCGCGCGCGATGCCGACGCCCCACAGTCGTTCGCGTGCGACGCTGCCGAGCCGCTTCTTCGCATGGGAGTCGAGCCATGAACGGAGGCAAGCGAAGCGCGCGCAGGGGATGGTCCCATGCCGCACTCCTGATCCTGATCCCGGCAGTTTCCGCCGCCCAGACGTTCCAGGCGCCCGAGATCGTGTTCGCCGACGAGACGGGCTCGTTCGAGTATCAGGCCACGTTCACTGCGGGGCCCGGAGGAGACGTCCTGGCATCCTACATCATCGATGGAACCGCCAACACGAACCTCGGCGTGTTCACCGGCGATTTCTTCTGCTTCGTCGGCATCGAAGAGGGCGAGACGTGGCCCGTCTTCGTCGGCGGATCGCTGCTCGACCCGGCCGTCGAGGGATCGGTCTTCATCGAGTTCTCCACCGGCTGCCCGGGGGGCTCGGGGCAATCCCTCGTGGTCGAGACGGTCGTCGTGCCGCCCCCACCCATCTCCGTCGACATCGACATCAAGCCGGACAGCGACGCCAACGCCATCAATCCCTTTGCGCGCGGGGCCATCGCCGTGGCGGTCCTGGGATCCGCCTCGTTCGACGTCGCCGACGTGGACGCGATCACCCTGGCATTCGGTCCGGACGCAGCACCCCCGAAGCACGACCTGTCAGACCCGGTCGAGCTCGCGCATCACCTCCGGGACGTGAACGGGGACGGTCGCACGGACCTGATCTCGCACCATTCGACTCGGGACACGGGGATCGTTCGAGGGCAGACACATGCGTGTCTCTCGGGCCGGACCTGGAGCGGAATGCCGTTCCACGGCTGCGACGCGATCGCCACCGAGACCCCGAGCGGGGGCGCGGGCTGCGGGCTCGGCTTCGAGCTGACCCTCATCGTGCCGCTTCTCGCACGCCGGCGTCGCCGGCGCGCGGCGCACGTCGGCGCGAGCTCGGGACGAGTGGTGTGAACTCGGGACGAGCGGCGTGAGCCGGCTACGGGTCCTCTTGCCGTTGGTTCTCTTCGCATCGCAGCCTCGGGCGAGTCCCGCCCAGGAGGCGCCGATCGAAGTGCTGCTGATCGGAGATTCGATCACGGCCGGTGCGGTCAGCGGCGCCGACGGCGTGGCCTATGCGGAGCGGCTCCGATCCCGGCTCGGAGCCGACTTCGAAGTCCGCAACATCGCGTGCCCCGGAACCACGTCGCTCGACTGGACGCTGACCCATGCGTCGCCCTGGTGCAGCGCGGAATACGTCCCACCGGGTCTCTTCGAGACACGCGCGCTACCGATTCTGCCGGTGTCGTTCGCCGCGATCCTGCTCGGCACGAACGACGCGGTGGGATTCGGGGAGCCGGAACCGGTCTCCGTCGCAGCATACGCCGTGGCCATCGACGAGATCGCCGCGAATCTCCTCGCCGCGGGCGCCGCCCAGGTGATCCTGATGACACCCCCGCGGAACTGCGGTGCAGACGCGTCGGGCCAGAGGCGGCTCTTCGGCTACCGCCGAGCGATCCTGGCTCTGTGCGCGGGGCCCCCGGGCCTCCTGTGTGGACCGGACCTCTACGCGCTCCTCGATCTGGATCTGCACTTCGCGAGCTGCGATCCGCACCCGAACGCCGCCGGCCACGGGGTGATCGCCAGCGAGCTCGCGAGAGCCGTCATCTCGGCCGTTCCGGAGCCCGACGCCATCACGTCCCGGCTCTCGGCGTTGGCCGCGCTCGCAGTGCTCGCCCTGTGGACCCGGCTCCGCTCGCGCGATTCTGCGATACTGCCGCCATGCACGAATACGCGATCGACCCCAGCGACGAGGGGCGCCACGAGCCCGGCTCCGAACGATTCTGGAGCGAGTCCTACTACTTCGACTTCCAGCGAGACGACGGATCGCTGGGCGGCTACGTCCGGATCGGGATCTGCCCCAATCTCGGGGTGACCTGGTACTGGGCCTGCCTGGTCGGAGCGGGACGCCCACTCGTGACCGTGATCGATCACGCGGCGCCCCTCCCGGCGGCGGGTTCGCTCGATCTACGGCACGGCGACCTCGCCGCCACGCACCGCTGCGCGACCCCGAACCAGAGCTTCCGCCTCACGCTGGCGGCCCGCGCGATCGCGCTCGAGGATCCCGCCGAGACCTACCGCGGGATGCACGGCAAGCCGACACGGCTGCGGTTCGACCTGCAGTGGGAGACCGACGGACCGGGCGGCTACCGCTTCCGCGACCTCACCCGCTACGAGATTCCGTGTCGCGTCAGCGGACAGCTCGAGACGGACGGGGAGACGATCGCGTTCGAGGGGCACGGTCAGCGCGATCATTCGTGGGGCGAGCGCGACTGGTGGGCCAACGCCTGGTGCTGGAACGCGGGTCGCCTCGCGGACGGGACGCGCTTCCACTCGGTGGCACCGCGCACCCTGGACGGTCAGAACATCCCCTGGGCCGCGGGCTACGTGCAGCCGCCCGGCCAACCCCTCGAGCCGATCCACAGCTCGAGCGCCGAAGAGGCGCTCGGCGCCGACGGCCTCCCGACCTCCGCACGCATCGGGGTCGGCGACCTGCACCTCGACGTGGAGCCCCTGTATTTCTCACCCGTCCTGCTCACCGATCCCGACGGCCGCGTCTCGCGCTTCCCGCGCTGCCTCGCCCGCTACAGCGCCGCCGACGGGCGCACGGGGCTCGGTTGGATCGAGTGGAACCAGCCGCAGTCCGGCTGACGGCTCCCCCCCGTTCGCAGCTCCGGCTCGGCGCGTTCGAGACCACCCGCTACGCAGCTCGGCACGGCCGGCCGGGACGTGGCGCTGCTAGCATGTCGCGGGGAGAGGCGAATCGATGCGTCACGGTCTGCTCCGGTCGTCGTTGGCGTTCGCCGTCCTCGCGCTCGCCCCGCCGCTCGACGCGCAGCAGACACCGACCCGCGCTCCCACGGAGACCGGGGCCGGCGCCCGCGCCGCCAACCTGTCCGCGGAGGCGAGCGCCAAGCTCGCCGAGATCGAGGCGCAGCTCGCACGCGCGCGCGCGCAGGCCGAGGAGTGGGCGGCAAAGGCCGCGGACTACGAGCAGGCGCGCGCGGCGGCGCCCGAGCGGTTGCGCGCGATCGAGGAGGAGATCGCAGCGCTGCAGTCGCGCGAGCCGGTCGAGCTTCCAAAGAGCGCGACGCTCGACGAGATCGAGGCGCAGCTCGTCGGCGCGCAGCAGGACTTCGACCTGGCGCGCAAGGAGGCTGCGGAGCTCGAAGCCGAGTCCGCGCGCCGCTCGGAGCGCCGCAAGCGGATCCCGGAGCTGCTCGCCGCCGCGAAGGAGCGGCTGCGCGCGCTCGAGGATGTTCCGGCCGGCGCGCCGGACGAGGCCCCGCAGCTGATCGAGGCCCGCGGACAGCTCGCCGACGCCCGCCGCGTCGCGCTCGAGCAGGAGATCGACGCCTACGAGAAGGAGCTCACCAGCTACGAAGCCCGGGGCGCGCTGCTCGCGCGGCGACTCGACCGCGCCACGCTCCGCGTCGCCCGCAACGAGGCCCGGACCGCCGCGCTGCGCGACGCCGTCACGATCGGTCAGCAGGTCGAAGCCGCCCGCGACGCCGAACGGGCGAGCGAGCTTCTCGAAGCGGCCACCGCGCTGCCGCCGACCGCGCGCGGCGTGGTGCGCCAGCTCGCCGAGCAGAACGCCGAGCTCGCCCGTCAGCGCACCGGCGACGAGGGACTCGTCGGAAAGATCGACGATGTGAGCCGCAAGCTCGCGCGCGCCGAGGGCGCCGTGGCCGCGGTCGAGGCGGAGTTCGCGCGCCTCGAGACCAAGATCGAAGCCGCCGGGCTCAGCGATTCGGTGGGTCTGTTGCTGCGACGGCAGCGCTCCGAGGCGCCCGACGTCGGCAAGTACCGCCGCTTCATCCGGATGCGCCAGGAGCAGATCGGCGCGGTGCAGCTCCAGCAGATCGAGCTGCGCGAGCGACGCCGCGAGCTCGCCGATATCGACCGCATCGTCGAGACGACGATGGCGCGACTCGACCCCGACCTCGGGTCCGCCGACCGCGCCCGCATCGAGTCCCTGTTGCGCGACCTGCTCGAGACGAAACGTCGGTACACCGAAGCGCTGATCCAGGACTACGAGACCTACTTCGAGCGACTCATCGACTTCGACGCCAAGCAGCAGGAGCTGATCGACCGGACCGAGCAGCTGCTGCGCTACATCGACGAGCGCATCCTCTGGATCCCGAGCGGCGAAGCGGTGCGTCCCAGCATGCTCGCCGACGGCCGCGATGCGCTCGCCTGGTTCATGGCGCCGCGTTTCTGGGGCCAGCTCGGCCGGGCGCTCGCGCGCGCGGTGCGCGACGGACCCATCCTGTTCGCGGCCGTCGTGATCGCGCTGCTCGCGTCGCTGCCACTCGCGCGGCGCGTGCGGCCCCGGATCCGCGCGCTCGGCGAGCGCGCGCGCGAGACGACGTGCACGCGCTACGCACCCACCTGGCAGGCGCTCGGCTACACGATCCTGCTGGTGCCGTGGCTGCCGGGCCTGCTCGCCGTGCTCGGCTGGCAGCTCGGCATCTCGCCGGGCGCCACGCAGTTCACGCGCTGCGTGGCGCACGGAATGCTGATGGCCGCCGCGCTCTGGTTCACGCTCGAGATCCCGCGCCAGCTGCTCCGGGATCTCGGCGTAGCCGAGGCGCACCTCGGCTGGCCCCGCGCGGCGGTGGAGGCGCTCCGCCGCGACCTCCTCTGGCTGACCGCCAGCGCCGTACCGGCGGTGTTCCTGATCTACGTGTTCGAGCTTCGGGACGAGGAGGCGTGGCGCGAGTCGATCGGCCGCGCGCTGTTCGTCGCCACGATGGCCGCGGCACTCGTCTTCACGCACCGCGCCATGCGGGAACGCAGCGGGGCGCTCCGGGAGATCGCGCGCGCGGCGATCGGGTCCCGGATCCCGCGCTGGCTGTGGCGGCTCGCGTACTCGCTCGCCGTCGCGCTGCCGGTGTTTCTCGCCGCCGCCGCGCTGAGCGGGTACTACTGGACCGCCCTGCGACTGGCCGCGCCCTACCACCTGAGCCTCTTCTTCCTGGTCACGCTGTTCGTCGTGTTGCGGCTCGGCGGCCGCTGGTCGCTCCTCGCCCGGCGCCGGCTCGTCATGGAGCAGGCGCGGCAGCGGGTGGAGGCGGAGCGGCGCGCCCGGGAGGCGAAGGGCGAGGCCGAGCCGACCCCGGAGATTTCGGAGCCGGAGGTCGACGTCGCAGCGGCGGGCGCGCAGACCGGTCGGCTCCTCACGAGCACGGCGCTGTTCGCGGTGCTCATGGGTCTGTGGCTGATCTGGGCCGACGTCCTGCCCGCGGTCGGAATCCTTCGGGAGGTCGAGCTCTGGACGACGACCGAGACGGTGACGGTCGAGACTGCGGACGCCGAGGGCGAACGGCTCTTGACCAGCGAGGAACGCGTCGCGCCCGTCACGCTGGCCGACCTGCTCCGCGCGCTGCTGATCGGCGTGGTGGCGCTGGTGCTGGTCCGCAACCTGCCCGGGCTGCTCGAGATGGCGTTGCTCGGACGCGCCGGCATCGGCGCCGGGGAGCGCTACGCGTATGCGACGATCCTGCGCTACGGCATCACGCTCGCCGCGCTGGTGCTCGCCTTCAACGCGGTCGGCGTCGGATGGTCCAGCATCCAGTGGCTCGTCGCGGCCGTCGGACTGGGCCTGGGATTCGGGCTGCAGGAGATCTTCGCGAACTTCGTGTCGGGTCTGATCATCCTGTTCGAGCGGCCGATCCGGGTCGGCGACACCGTGACGGTCGGGGACATCAGCGGCACTGTCACGCGGATCCGGATCCGGGCGACCTGGATCACCGGCTTCGACCGCAAGGAGCTCGTGGTTCCGAACAAGGAGTTCGTGACCGGGCGGCTCGTCAACTGGTCGCTGTCGGACGCGATCCTGCGCGTGGACGTGCCCGTGGGCATCGCGTACGGGTCGGACACCGACAAGGCGCTCGAGGTGCTCCACCGCGTCGCCGCCGAGAACGAGCACGTCTTGAAGGATCCGGAGCCGCAGGCGTGGTTCCTGAGCTTCGGCGACAGCTCGCTCGAGTTCCAGCTGCGCGTCTTCAGCCCGGACGTGGCGCACATGTTCCTGATCCGCCACCAGATCCACATGGCGATCGACCGGGCGTTCCGCGACGCGGGCATCGAGATCGCGTTTCCGCAGCGCGACCTGCACGTGCGGTCGGTGCCCGACGCCTGGAAGGCGGTGGAGCGGCCGCGCGCCTCCGAGAGCTAGACTCGCGGCGTGGCGAGCGCGCACGACGAGATCCGCCGGCTCATCTACGCCTACGCGGAACGCCTCGACGCGGGCGACTTCGCCGCCGTCGGTCGACTCTTCGCCGCGGCCCGCTACGGTGCGGGCGAAGGCCCGCTCGGCCTGAGCGGTGCGGACGTGGAGCGACTCCATGGCGAGCTGGTGATCCTCTACGAGGATGGAACGCCCCGCACCAAGCACGTCACGACCAACGTCGCGATCGAGCTGGATGCGGCGGGGCGCGGCGCCCGCGCGCACTCCTATTACGTGGTCCTGCAGCAGGTTCCGGGCGGACCGCTGCAGCCGATCGTTTCCGGCCGCTACGAGGATCGCTTCGAGCTGGCCGACGGACGCTGGCGCTTCGCGGCCCGGCGCATCCACGTGGATCTGGTCGGCGACCTGAGCCGCCACCTGCGCACGATCCCCGCCGGCGTCCGCTAGCGCGGCGCGCCGCGGCGCGTCCCGGCGGAGCTCAGTCGGTTCGCAGAGTGGCGCGGTCCACGATCGACTGTCGCTCCAGGTCGTCCGTGGCGAGCAGCAGCGCCTTCTGTTTCACGCGCAGCGTCTCCCGATCGACGATCACGCGGATCCGGTCGGTGCGCAGCTGCCGGCCGCGCAGCGTCAGGACGTCGCTGCCGCCCGTAAAGGGGACGAGTCCTCCGACGGCGCCGAGCACCGCGGTGCTCGCTCGGAGCTCGCGCGGCTGTCGAAACGCCTCGGACTCCTCGAAGGGCTCGAAGAAGAAGCCGAGGATGCCCATGGCGGTTCCGAGACCCGGGAGGCGCAGCGCGTCGCTGGGCACGAAGAAGCGGAGATCGGTGGCGCGGTGACGGCCCGTGTCGTACTCGAGGACCTCGTCGGCGAGCGTGTAGCTGAGCCGGTCCGGAGGCCCCAGGCGCGCGAGCACGTCCGCGCGGCCGTTCGCGCCGACCTCGATCGCGTCGAAGTCGGCCACCGGAAAGGGACGGCGGACCTCGACCTGGGCCATGTGGAATCCGCAGCCCGCAAGGAGCAGCGGCCCGGCGAGCAGGAATGCCGCGACGCTAGAAGGGCGTCCCATACCGCGGTTCATCCATCTCGAAGCGCGTCGCCACGTCCTCGACGACCCCGCGGTCGTCGAAGAAGATCACCACGTGATCGCTGTTCTTGTCGCTGTTCGCGGCCGAGAACAGGATCAACGTGAAGTAGGTCGTCTTCCTGCGGGTGCGCTCGTAGCGGTAGGCCCGCTCGAAGAGCCGGTCGTGCTCGCGGTTGGAGTAGACGATCTCGTCGGGCGTGCCCAGCAGGCGCGTCACGTCCGCGCGGGTGGACGTGCCGGGAACGATCTCGTTCACGGCATCGCGCGCGAGCGGACTACCGTCCGTGGTCTGCGTGAGAACGCAGCCCGACACGAGAACCGCCACGCCGAGCCCTGTCAGCAGCGCGCCGAACCGTCGCATGCGAACCTTCCCGGTTCCCCGGAGCCCATCGCCCGACGCGGTCCGCCCCGTGGAGCCGATCGTTGGGTCCCCCAGGATACCGGTCCCGACGGGGTTCGGCCCGACGGTATACTGGGAGCGATGCCCGCCATCCGGAGCGACGTTTCCAACCCCGGGACGGTGTGAGGCCCGCGCGCTCTGCGCGGGCCCGCGGCCGGCGGCTCGGGCTGCTCGCGAGCATCGCGGCCGCCCTCTCGGCCTGTGGCGCCGAAGCGCCCGCTTCCCGCAACCTCCTGCTCGTCAGCGTGGATACGCTGCGCGCCGATCGCCTGGGCGCGTGGGGCTATGAACGGCCCAGCTCGCCGAACCTCGACGCGCTGGCGCGCGAATCCGTCGTCTTCGAGGACGCGCGGGCCCCGTCGTCCTGGACGCTGCCCTCGCTGGCCTCGCTCATGACCGGCTTCGAGGTCTCGACACACCGCTGCTGGAACTTCGCGTCGCGCCTCGACGGCAGCTTCACCACGCTGGCGGAGATCCTGGGCGAAGCGGGCTTCGACACCGCGTGGATCGGCAGCCACACCTTCCTGGCCGAGAAGTACGGCCTCCAGCAGGGCTTTGCGGACTACGACGCCGAGCTGATCGACCCGGTAACCATCGAATCGCACGAGGCGATCACCTCGCCGCGCATCACGGACAAGGCGATCGCGTGGCTCGACGGGCGCGCGGGCGTCGCAGACCGCTGGTTCCTGTGGGCCCACTACTTCGACCCCCACGAGCGGTATCTCGAGCACGAGGGCGTCTCGGAGCGCTTCGGCACGGAGACGAAGAGCGACCTCTACGTCGGCGAGATCGCATTCACCGACGCCGCGATCGGACGCCTGCTGGACCACCTGCGCGAATCCGGCCTCAGCCCGGAGACGCTCGTGGTCTTCACGGCGGATCACGGCGAGGAGTTCGGGGAGCACGGGCTCACCGGACACGGCTTTCACCTGTACCGCGAGGTGGTCCACGTGCCGCTCGCGCTGCGCGCCGCCGGCTTCCCCGCGCGCCGCGTCGAGACGCTGGTGGGTCTCGTGGACGTCCTCCCGACCGTGCTCGAGCTGCTCGGCGTGCCGGCGCCCGACGGGCTCGCCGGGCGCAGCCTCGTCCCGGCGATGCGCGGGCAGCATCTGCCCCCGCGTCCCGTGCTCCAGGAGCTCCGGCTCTTCGCAGACGTGGACAGCATCGAGGCCGACGGCTGGAAGCTGGTGCGACGGCGAAAGGCCGGAGTTCTCAGGCTCTTCGACCGGAGTCAGGACCCCGGGGAACGGCGCAACCTCGCGAGTGCCCGGCCCGAGGTGCGGGAGCGGCTCGAGGCGCTGCTCGACGCGGCACAGGAAGCCGCCGTGGCGCGCGGACGGACCTTCGACGAACCGGAGCCGGTGACGCTCAGCGCCGAGGAGGAGCAGGCGCTGCGGAACCTCGGCTACCTCGACGCGCCGCCGTGACGCCGCGCGCTCAGTCGGGTCCGCGCGCGGCGAGCGACAGCACGCGGTAGATCACGAAGGCGCTCAGGAAGGGCAGCAGCAGCAGCTCGACGAGCAGGATCAGGACGAGGGCGAGGAACGCCTGGAGGCGTTCCCAGATCGCGTTCGACACCTGGTCGGCGATCGCCTTGGCTTCCCGGCTCACGGCATCGACGCTCTTGGCGGGCTCGAGGATCGAGATCTTCTCCCGCAGCCGTCGCATGCGCTCCGCGGCGTCCGCCAGGGGCTCGCGCGTCTCCTCGATGCGCGCCGCGGTCCGCGCCTCGAGCGGAACCAGGTAGCGCTGCGCCGCGAAGTGACTGACGAGCAGCGCGACCGGGACCACGTAGATCACGACGAGGCCGAGCGCGATGGCGCGCCGCCCCCAGCGCCGCAGCGCCGCCGCCGCGGCGAGGTCGAGACCGCCCGCGGCCCACCTCAGCATTCCGATGCCGAGCAGGGGGAACCCCAGGCCGAGGATCCCCGTCTCCATCCCGAGCTTGTAGAGGCCGAGCAGCGCGAGGGCGTACAGGAAGGCGTGCCACACGAAGTCGACGTAGTCGTAGGCGGGCTGGATCAGGTCGCCCATCTCGAAGTGGAAGCCGACCCCCACCGCGCTTCCCTCGATGGACGCCATCACGGCCTTGATGCCCGAGAGCGACAGGAAGGTGACGGTGTTGCGCTCGAGGCTCTCGTCCACGCGCGCCTCGGCCGCGCGCACCACGGCCGGGTAGCCCACGCCCGCCTCGAACACGCGCGGAAGCACCAGGGCGCACAGGCCCGCGGCAACGACGGCCCCGCGGAGGGCGCGGCGCAGAATCGGAGAGTCGGGCATCGGCATGCTGCGCGCACCAGCATGACGGCCCGGACGGGCGGATTCAAATCGAACCGCGGCGTGACCGGGCGCACCAACCGTCGGGCCCGGCTGTCCGAAAGCGGGGTGGCACGCGAAGCGCCAGGGAGGTCGAGGGCTGTGACGCGGATCACGCGAGCGCTGCTGGCCGGCGCGTTGGCCTGCGCCGGCTGCTCGGCGTCCGCACCCGACCGGGTGACGGAGCGCTGCATCGCGGCGCTGCACTACTGGATGTCGCCCGACGGCACGCCGGACGTGCTCGCGGTCGAGCCCGAGCCGCGGCACCGGCTTCGCTCGATCCGCTACGCGTCGGGCGGCGCGCTGCGCCGTTCGAAGCCGGGCCGGATCACCTGCCAGCACGACCCCGACGACCCGTGGACCTTCACCCGCATCCGGATCGGGGACCGCGAGCTGTCAGCGGTCGAGGTGTCCCTCGTGAACGGCGAGCTGTTCCTCCGGGATCTCGTCGAGAACCCGGAGCGCCTGCGCCGCCCCTGAGGTCGGCGCCGGCCGACGGCACCCGCTCGGCCGCGCGCGCCTGAGCTAGCCTGGCGCGGTGCAGTTCGCGAGCTTCGACCTCGCCGATCCGACGTTCCGCGCGTTCGGGCACTGCTTCTCGGTACAGATCACGACGCTCGAGAACCTGTACGGCCTGGATCCGGAGCGGATCGAGCGGCGCGAGACCGCGAACGCGCTGCGGCTGCGCGCCGGGGGACTCTCCTGGGCCGGCCAGCAACAGCGGGCCGCGGGCGAAGTCGAGCTCGTGCTGCGGCGCGAGGACACCGGCGCCGTGCGCGCGAGCGTCCGCGCGCGGGCGCCGGAGCCCATCCGTTGCAGCAAGCTCTTGTTGCGCGATCTGGATCCCGCGCTGGCGACGATCGGACCCGCCGGCGGCGTGACGAGCGTCGGTGAGCACGGCCAGCTCCTCGCCTATCCGACGGGGCTGCCGGCGCCGTTTCTGTGCGTCCGGAGCGGGGAGCGGAGCCTCGGACTGCGCGCCGAGGATCGCGATGTCCGGGCCAAGCGGTTCGCGCTGTTTCGGGAGTCCAGCGGAGCGATGGCCGGCCGCGCCACCATCGAGCTCATCCACGAAGAGGCGGCGTCCCGGTTCTCGCGGGACCTCGACACGCCCGACTGGGTCGTGACCTCCGACGTCACGGCGGAAGACGTCGCGCGGGACCACCTCCGCTTCGCGGAGCGCGCGCTGGGCCTCGATCCCTGGGAGCGGCGGGCCGACCTGCCCGATTGGGCGCGCGACCTGCGCCTCGTCGCGACGCTGCACGGGATGCACTTCACGGGTCGCGTCTTCCTGCGCTACGACGAGATGCTCGGAGTCCTGCGCTTCCTCGCCGAACGCATTCCGGGCAGACACGTCCTCGCCTATCTGCCGGGCTGGGAGGGCCGCTACTACTGGCAGTACGGCGACTACCGGCCGGAGCCCCGCCTGGGCGGTGCGAGCGGCTTCGCGAAGCTCTGCGACGGGGCGCGCGAGCTGGGGGTGCACGTGATGCCCATGTTCGGCGCGAACTGCGCGAACGTCTGGCTGCCCGCTTGGCGCGACGTCGACCCGACGGCGTACCTGAAGAGCGCCACGGGCAACCGCTTCCACGGCAACCAGCCCGACTGGGACCTGTCTCGCGCGCACGACACGGGCTGGCAGGCCTGGCTGAACCCCGGACATCCGAGCTGGCGGGATGCCCTGGCGTCCGCGATCGAGGCGCTTTGGCAGCGCTTCGGGTTCGACGCGGTCTTCCTGGACACGGTGCACGCCTGGACCAACGACCCCGACCACGCCGTTCACGAAGGCCTTCGCGCGCTCACCGCGCGCCTGCGCAGCCGCCTGCCCGGCGTGCTGCTCGCGGCCGAGGCGGACTACGACGCGCTGCTGCCGCTGTTCGGTCTGTTTCAGCGGCCCTGGTGGACCGAGCCGGCTCCCTGGACGCAGCGCTACGTGCGGCGCTTCGGGCACCTGTGCGAGGGCGAGCCGCGCGGGCGGACCGGCGTGCACGAGGCGGGCGTCCACCGCTCGGACGCCTGGCAACCGGCGCCCGGCTATCTCCCCACGCTCGCGTTCCAGGACGGCACGCTCGAAGCGGCGCGCGATGCGATCGAGGGTCTCCTGGCGCGACTCGCGGCGCGGGATGACGCTCCGCGCGGAGCCCGCCGGTGAGCGCGGGCGGGCCGAGGCGACGTCTGCCGGAGCACCTGCCGATCTTGAACCGGCGGATGGCCCGCGGCGACTACCGCCCCCGCTACGCGGAACGCGAGATCACCGCGCCCGTCGACCTGTGCGACGCGCGCGGAGTTCTCAACCCCGACGCGGTCGGCTGGTCGCGCTTCCCGATCGTCCGAGCCAACCTGTCGGGTCACTGGCCGCGCAAGAAGCGCTGGAACTTCTGGAACTGGATCAGCCGGGACTTCGTCTTCTCGGTGACGCTCGCCGACCTCGACTACGCGTCCTTCTGCGCCGCGACGTTCAGCGATTTCGCGGCGGGGCAGACGTTCCGCTGCCAATCCAACGGGCGCCCCGGTCGCTTCGCCATGCCCGAGCACGTCGAGCGCAGCGTGTCCTTTCGGGGCGGCGGTCTCGAGTACGCCAACGTGAACGCAGGCGGCGACCTCGAGGTCGACTTCCGGGGCCGCACGCGTGACGGCGTCGAGATCGTCGCCGATTTCCGGGTCCACAAGCCCCCGGATCACGAGAGCCTGAACGTGGTCGTGCCCTGGACGGACCGGCGCTTCCAGCTCAACTCGAAGCACAACACGCTGCCCTGCGAAGGTCACGTCACGGTGGCCGGCCGGCGCCACGCGATGGAGCCGGCCACCTGCCACGCCGTGCAGGACTTCGGGCGCGGCATCTGGCCCTACCGCTCCTTCTGGAACTGGGCCGTCTGCACCGGAGAGCAGGCCGGCCATCGGATCGGCGTGAACCTGGGCGGCAAGTGGACGACCGGCACCGGCGCCAACGAGAACGGAATCCTGCTCGACGGTCGTCTCCACAAGATCATGGAGGACCTGCACTGGAGCTACGATCCGCGCGATTGGATGAAGCCGTGGCGCATCCGATCGCTGCACTCCGATACCCTCGACCTCACGCTGCGACCCCGCATGGCGCACCGCTCCAGTCTGAACCTCGGCCTGCTCGCGACCGGCGGCGTGTGCTGCTTTGGCGCCTGGCGAGGCTGGGTCCGGATCGACGGCCAGTCGTTCGAGATCGAGGACCTCGTCGGCTGGGCCGAGGAGTTCGCGCACCGCTGGTGAGGCTTCCCCGTCGGTGCCACGCCGCGCGCTCCCGAGTAGACTATCCCGATGCGTTGCGCGAGCTGCCAGCGCGAGAACCCGGCTGCAGCGCATTTCTGCAACGGCTGCGGGTCTCCGCTCACCGGCGCGTGCCGTGAATGCGGACATTCGAATCCGCCCGGCTCGCGTTTCTGCAACGCGTGCGGCGAGTCGCTCGGCGGGTCGACCGAGGCCCCGAAGTCGAGCCGGACGCCCCGCAGCTACACGCCTCGGCACCTCGCCGACCGGATCCTGAGTGCGCGAACCGCGCTGGAGGGAGAGCGCAAGCACGTCACGGTGCTCTTCGCCGACCTGCGCGACTCGACCCCGCTCACCGAGCGGATCGGCCCGGAGGACATGCACGCGCTGATGGACCGCTGCTTCGGGCTCATCCTCGAGCAGGTCCACCGTTACGAAGGCACGGTCAACCAGTTCCTGGGAGACGGGGTGATGGCGTTGTTCGGTGCGCCCATCGCCCTGGAAGACGCGCCGCGCCGAGCGCTGCTGGCCGCTCTGGGAATCCAGCGCGCGCTCGCTGCGCTCCACGACGAGGTGAAGGCGCAGCACGGTCTCGAGTTCCGGATGCGGATCGGAATCCACACCGGACCCGTGGTGGTGGGCCGGATCGGGGACGATCTGCGGATGGACTACACCGCCGTCGGCGACACCACGAACCTGGCTGCGCGTCTCCAGCAGACCGCAGCACCGGGCTCGATCCTGATCTCGGAGGCGACGGAGAGCCTCGTCTCCGGCTTCTTCGAGGTTCGCGACCGGGGTCGGATGGGCCTCAAGGGCAGGACCGGTGCGGTCCGGGCGTTCGAAGTGCTGGCCGAGCGACCCGTTCGCGGCCGCATCGAGGCGGCGGCTGCGGAGACGGGCCTCACCCCGTACGTCGGTCGCGACCGCGAGTTCGGCGCGCTTCGCGACGCGTTCGAGAGCGCCCGCCAGGGACGCGGCCAGGTCGTGTTCCTCGTCGGCGAAGCCGGTCTCGGCAAGTCGCGCCTGCTCCACGAGTTCCGCGAGAGTCTGGACGGCGCGGCCCACACGTGGTTCGAGGGACGCTGCAGCGCGTACGGTCGGACGACGGCCTTCGAGCCGATCCGCGATGGCCTGCGCCGGCGGGTCGGCATCGAGGAGCGCGACGACGACGCCCGCGCCGTTGCGAAGCTGGCAGACTTCGAGGCCGCGCAGGGTGGAGAGCTGGCGTGGACGCTGCCCTACCTGCGGCAGCTGCTCTCGCTACCCGTCGGCGATCCCGACGTCGAGGCCATGGAGGCGGGCACCCGTCGCAGCGAGACCTTCCGCGCCCTGCAGGCGCAGTTCCTGCGCGCGGCCCGGCGGGACCCCGTGGTCTTCGCGATCGAGGACCTGCACTGGATCGACCCGGCCTCGGAGGAGTTCCTGGTGTTCCTGGCCGATGCCTGTCCCGCCGCCCGGGCGCTCCTGCTGTTCACCTATCGCCCGGGCTACCACCAGCCCTTCGGCGACCGCAGCTATCACGTCCGCCTCTCGCTTCAGCCCCTCTCCCCGGCCGAGATGGGCAGCATGACCGGCTGGCTGCTCGAAGCGCCCGCCGTGCCCGAAGCGCTTCGCGATCTGATCGCGGCGAAAGCCGAGGGCAACCCGTTCTTCGTCGAGGAGGTGACCAAGTCGCTGATCGAAGGCGGCGTGTTGCGCGTCGAGAACGGTCGCGCCGAGCTCACCCGCGAGCTGCATTCGATCGCGGTGCCCGACCGCATCCAGGACGTGCTGATGGCGCGCATCGACCGACTCGACGAGGAGGCGAAGCGGGCCATACAGGTCGCTTCGGTGATCGGTCGCGAGTTCGCGCTGCGCCTGCTCGAGAAGATCAGCGAGGCCGGCGACAAGGTGCGCAGCGTGGTCGAGGACCTCCGGGCCCTCGAGCTGATCTACGAGAAGGCGGCGCACCCCGAGCTGGCGTTCATGTTCAAGCACGCGCTCACGCATGACGTGGCGTACGAGAGTGTCCTCGTGCAGCGCCGCAAGGCGTTGCATCGCATCGTGGGAACGGCCATCGAGGAGCTCTACGCCGATCGGCTCGCCGAGCACTACGAAGCGCTCGCCCACCACTTCGAGCGCGGCGCCGACTGGACGCGCGCGATGCTCTATCACGAGCGCGCCGGGGACAAGGCCGCCGACGCCTACGCCAACCAGTCCGCGCTCAGCCACTACACCGAGGCCCTCGCCATCGCCGAGCGGCTCGGCGACCGCGCAGCTCCGGAGCCGCGGCTGCGCATCGAAGAGAAGCTGGCGGACGTGCACTTCTGCGTGAGCGCGTTTCGCCCCTCGGCCGAGGCGTACCGCCGAGCCGCGGCGCTCTGCGCGGACGGCGCGCGGCGCGCACGCAACCACGCGCGCGCCGCCTTCAGCTACGTGTGGGCTCACGACTACGACGCCTCGGCCGAGGCCCGTCGCGAGGCGACCGCGACCGCGCGCGAGAGCGGCGAGGCCGCGGCGGAGTGCATGGCGCTGGCTGCGCGCGATCTCGCGGACACGGCGTGCGAGGGGCCGCGGGGGAGCGCGGCGGCCGGCGCCGATACCTTCGAGCGGGCCGAGCGCAGCGGCGACGCCGAAGCGCTCCTCTACGCGGGCTCCCAGCGCGCGCTGTACCTCGAAGCCGGCGGTTCGTACCGCGCGGCGGTCGCGCTCAGCGAACGGGCGCTGGAGCTCGCGCGCGGCCGGCGCATGAGCCTGCTCACCATCTACCCGCGCTGGGCGCTCGGGCTCTCGCTCGGCTGTCTCGGCGACTACGGACGTGCCATCGAGGTCCTGCGTGAAGCCCTGGATTGCTGCGATCGCGCGGGCGAGCGGGCGCTCAAGGCGCGTCTGCTCAACTCGCTCGGCTGGTGCTACGCCGAGTTCGGCTGCCACGAGATCGCCGCCGAGTACAACCGGCGCGGCGAGGCGCTCGCGTGGCAGATGGTCGAGCTCGACCTGGTGGCCGGCGCACCCGAGCTCCACGCCAACGCGGCGATCAATCTGGCGAACAACCGGACCGCGCTCGGCGAGGAGGAGCGCGCGCTCGAGCACCTCGCGCCGATCCAGGCGGAGCTCGACCATCCCGGCGATCCCTGGCAGCGCTGGCGCTACCGACTGCACGTGCACGACGGCCTGGGACGCGTGGCCCTGGTTCGAGGCGAGCCGGAGCGCGCGATCGCGCTGGCGGACGAGGAGCTCGAAGGCGCCCGCTTCCACGGGCCCGCGAAGATCCAGGCCCGGGCGCTGGAGCTCCGCGGCCGGGCGCTGGTCACGGTCGACCAGCGCGAAGACGCCGAGGCGAGCCTGCGCGAGGCGCTCGAGATCGCGCGTCGCATCGAGTACCCGCCCGTCGTATGGCGCTCGCTCTCGCTGCTCGCCGAGCTGGCGCGGCGCTCCGCCGACCGCGCCGCGGCGGAGCGGCATGCGGCGGAGGCGCGCGGCCTCGTCGACGCGCTGGCGCGGTCGCTGCCCGAGGCCGAGCTCCGCCGCGGCTTCCGCCAGCTCGGGGAGCGGCTGGTCCGCGATCCGCTCGGCGCCTATCGCTGAGCCGAGAAGCCACCGTCCCCGTTCAGGAATCGTCGGCGCGCGGCTTGCGTGCGAGGCCCGCGACCCGCACACTCCCGGCCGGCTCGAGTCCCGAGGTGGAGGAGGATCCCGCAGCATGGCGACCACGCCCGAGATCCCGGCGGCGCGCATGGAAGGCACCGTCGAGCTGTGTGACGGACGCGCGATCGGATTGGCCGAGTACGGCGTACCCGACGGGAACACGATCTTCTGGTTCCACGGCACGCCGGGCGGCCGCCGGCAGATCCCGCCGCTCGCGCGGCGCATCGCACTCGAGCGCGGCATCCGCTTGATCGGGATCGAACGCCCGGGCGCGGGCAGCTCCACGCCACATCTCCACGATTCGCTGCTCGCCTGGGCGGACGACATGCAGCAGATCGCGGATCGGCTGAACGTCGATCGCTTCGGGCTCGTGGGCCTGTCGGGTGGGGGTCCCTACGTCTTGTCGTGCGCGCACGAGCTTCCGGACCGGGTCGTCGCCGGCGCCGTGCTGGGGGGCGTCGCCCCCTCGTGCGGCGACGAGGCGGTACCGGGAGGCGCGGTGGCGCTCGCGCGGCGACTCCGGCTCCCGCTGGGGGTCTTCCACGGCGGTCTGGGCCGGCTCGCCTGGGTGCTCACCTACTCCGCCCGGCCGCTCGCATCGCAGGCCTTCGACCTGTTCATCAGCACGATGCCGGAGGGGGACCAGGCCGTGATGTGGCGGCCGGAGATGAAGGCGATGTTCCTCGACGACATGCTCCGCGCCGGCCGGCGGCAGCTGCGCGCGCCGATCTACGACATGGTCCTGTTCAGCCGGCCCTGGGGCTTCTCGCTGCGCGACATCCGCGTGCCGATCCGCTTCTGGCACGGCGACGCGGACCACCTCGTTCCGCTGGCGCACGGCGAACACCAGGCGCGGCTGGTGCCCGACTCCGATCTCAAGGTCCGGCCGCGCGAGGGCCACATGGGCAGCCTCGACGCCGCGGACGAGATCCTCGAGACCCTCCTCGGGCTCTGGCCGCGCCAGACCGCGCGCTCGCGGGTGGGCTGACCGGCGCACCGCGCGGGCGACTCCGGGGCCGGGCGCGCCGAGCGGGAGAACCGCCTTGTGCCTCGCCGACACGCCGTGATAGCCTCGCGCTCCGCTTCGAACCTGCATCGACGCACGCGCCGGACCTCATCTCCGTGCGCGCTTCTGGGAGAACGAGATGTCGAAGACTGCAGCCCTGCTCGCCGTGTTCCTGCTGACGCTCGGCGTGGGCGGGTGTGTCGCCGCGCCCGTCGTGCCGCCGCTCGGAATGGTGTACTCCGATTTCGACGCGCCCCTCGGTCTCGGTGGTGGCGAGGTCGGCAGCCGACGCGGCGAATCGAGCGTGGTCGCGGTGCTCGGCCTGGTGTCGACGGGCGACGCGAGCGTCCGGGGCGCCGCGCGGGCCGGCGGCATCACCGAGGTGAAGCGCGTCGACTACGAGTTCTACAACTTCCTGGGCCTGTATCAGCGCTTCACGACCGTCGTCTACGGAGACTGAGTCGATGCTCGCGCGCTCGATCGCTGCGCTGCTCGCGTCGATCCCGCTCCTCGGGTGTGTCGGCGCCGGCTCGCGGCCCGACATGGCCTACCGGATGGCCGCCAAGGTCCGCGCGCCCGTGATTCCGCCCCAGGGTCTGCTCTACAGCGACATCAAGGCGCCGGTCACCGCGGGCGGGACCGATTTCGGCACCCGGCGCGGCACCGCGACGTCGTTCCAGATCGGTCTGCCGCCGCTGCCGGTGGCGGGTCTCGCTTCGGGCCTCGACCTGTTCGCCTGGGGAGACGCGTCGTCGGAGGCGGCGGCCGCCGCCGGGGGAATCCAGCAGGTCGACCACGTCGACTACCGGCTCGAGGTGTTCCTCTTCGTCTACCGGCGCTTCACGACCGAGGTCTACGGCGACTGACGCCCGAAGGCGCCCGCGGCCTCGAGGGCCGCGATCCGTTCCGCGTCGTAGCCGAGCACGTCGCGCATCACCTGCCGGGTGTGCTCCCCCACCGTCGGCGCCTTGCCGGGCACGGGCAGCGCTCCGTCCGAGAACTTCACCGGAAACGGAAGCATGTCGGCGCCGTGCTGCGGGTGCGGATAGAGCGGGAAGCGCGCCTGGAACTGGGGATCCCACGCGATGCTCTGCGGGGTGTTCACGGGCGCGACCGGAAAGTTCTTCTCGCCGCCGAGCCGGATCCACTCCGCCGAGGTCTTCTGTTTGAAGATGTCGCGCAACACGGCCTGCAGCTCGCGGTTGCCGCGCGCGTGGTCCGCGTACTTCGAGCCCGGCCAACGCTCGAACAGATCCATGCGCCCCACGCACTCGCAGAAGTTCTTCCAGAACGCCTGCTCCGACGCCATGAACAGCACGTGTCCATCGGCGGACTCGTAGATCTGGTAGCGAACGCCCTCCTTCATGCCCGCGGTACCGGGCGCGCGACGCACGTAGTCGTCGGCCTTGTTGCCCGTCACCTCGGACTCGGGACGCTCGTAGGCGAGCCAGCTCTCGATCCGATACCAGTCCATGTAGGCCGTCGAATCGGACTGCCCGATCTCCAGCGCACAGCCCTCGCCCGAATCGCGCGCCCGGATCACGGCCGCCAGGATGCCCATGGCGCCGAACATCGGTCCGGCGTGCATGCCGATCGAGGCGTGCTCCGGAATGAAGCAGTAGCCCTCTGCGTCGTACTCCGGCTTGACCACGCCGCCCCAGGTGTCGAACGCGATGCCGTGCGACGGCAGGTCCCGGTAGGGCCCGGTGGCGCCGTACCCCGAGATGTTGCAGAAGACCAGCTTCGGATTGAGCGTTCGCAGGTCTTCGTAGCCGAGCCCGCGTCGGCCGAGCGAGCCCGGCCGCATCGCCTCGATGACGACGTCGGCGCCCCGCGCCAGGTCGCGATAGACCTCGACGCCCTCGGGCGTGCGCAGATCGAGGGCGATGCTCTGCTTGCCGCGATGCACGTGCAGGTGCAGGAGCGAGACCCCTTCGATGATCGGCCAGGTCATCTCCCGGATGTAGTCGCCGGACGGCGACTCCACCTTGATCACCTCGGCGCCGAGGTCCGCGAGGTGGGTTCCGATGGCACCGGGACCGAGCAGTGAGCTCTCGATCACGCGCAGGCTGGCGAGCGGCGGACGTGTGTGCGGCATGTGCGCGATGATGCCTCTGGCGGCTTCCCGATTCCAGCTCCGCGAAGACCGTGCACCGGCCGCTCAGGGATGCTGGCTGGAGACGGAGACGACCTCTCCGGTCATGTACGAGGAATAGTCGCTGGCCAGGAACACCATCACGTTGGCGACCTCCCAGGGCGCCGCGCCGCGACCGAACGCCTCCCGCGCAGTCAGCTCGTCGAGCAGCTCGCGCGACATGACCTTGGTCAGGTACTTGTGCGTGGCGAGGCTGGGCGACACCGCGTTGACGCGCACGCCCGACTCGGCGGCTTCGACGGCGGCGCAGCGCGTGAACGCCATCACGCCGGCCTTGGCGGCCGCGTAGTGGGCCTGTCCGGCCTGTGCGCGCCAGCCGAGCACCGACGCGTTGTTGACGATCACGCCCGAGCCGCGCTCCATCATGTGGGGCAGAACGGCGCGCGTCATGCGAAAGGTCCCCGTCAGCGTGACGTCGATCACCGCGTACCACTGCTCGTCCGTCATGTCGACGATGGCGGTGGTGCCGCCCAGACCCGCGTTGTTCATCAGGACGTCGATGTGGCCCAGCTCCGAGAGCGCCGCGCGCGCGAGCCCGCGCACGTCGTCTTCGACGGCGACGTTGCACGGATGACTGGCGGGCCGCGTCCCGCACTCCCGCTCGAGCATTTCGACCGACTCGCCGAGGCGCCGCTCGTGGACGTCGCTCAGCATCACGGTCGCGCCCTCCTCCAGGCAGCGCTTGGCGACGGCGAATCCGATGCCGGTTCCGGCCGCGGCGGTCACCAGGACCGTCTTGCCCAGAAGCAGGTCGTGGCCCTCGACGTAGGGCGGAATGGCCTTGCTCATCCGTCTCGTGTCCTCAGGCGGCCGGCGCAGGGCGCGGCTCGCGCGGCAGTCCCAGCGCGCGCTCGGCGATGATGTTGCGCTGGATCTCGTTCGAGCCGGCGTAGATCGTGTCGGATCGGCTGAACAGGAACAGCCGCTGCAGTCGGCTCAGGTCATAGGGCTCCCCGTCGGTGACCAGCGATCGCGCGCCGAGCACGTCCATCGCGAGCTTCCCCAGGTTGCGGTGCCAGGTCGCCCAGTAGAGCTTGGTGATCATCGCCTCGCGGCCGAGCTCCGCAGCCTCGGCGTGGCTCAGCGTCCGCAACGCGTGGTAGCGCTGGATCCGAAGGCCGATCCAGGCGTCCGCCAGGCGCTGTCGCACCACGGGGTGTCGGGCCGCGCCGTTGGCGCGCGCCGCGCCGATCACCTCGTCGAGCTCGTTCTGGAACAGCATCTGCTGACCCAGGGTGGACGCGCCGCGCTCGAATGCGAGCGTGCCCATCGCGACCGCCCAGCCCCCGTTTTCTTCGCCGACGATGTTCTCGGCGGCGGTTCGCGCGCCGTTCATGAACACCTCGCTGAACTCCGAGTCGCCGGTCATCTGCACGATGGGCCGGATCTCGATGGCCTCCTGGCGCATGGGCACGAGCAGGTACGAGATGCCCCGGTGCTTCGGCCGCGCCTCGGGATCCGTGCGGCAGAGCGCAAAGCACCAGTCGGACCAGGCCGCCAGCGACGTCCAGACCTTCTGACCCGTGATCACCCATTCGTCGCCCACGCGCTCGGCCTTCGTCTGGACGTTGGCGAGGTCGGAGCCCGCATTGGGCTCGGAGTACCCCTGGCACCAGAGCTCCTCGCCCCGGACGATCCCCGGCAGGAAGCGCCGCTTCTGCGCCTCGCTGCCGAACGCGATGAGGGTCGGCCCGATCAGCCCTTCGCCGATGTGCCTGACGCGTCCCGGCCCGCCGGCGCGCGCGTACTCCTCGTAGTAGATCACCTGCTGGTTCAGGGAGAGCCCGCGACCGCCGTACGCCTCGGGCCACCCCACGCACGTCCAGCCCGCCGCGCCGAGCTTGCGCTCCCAGGCGCGCCGCTCCTCGAGGAATGCGTGCTCGTCGCCCGGACCGCCCCGCCCCCGAAGCTTGGCGAACTCGCCGCTCAGGTTGTCGGCGAGCCACTTCGCGATCTCGCGGCGGAAGCGCTCGTCTTCCTCGCTGAAGTGGATGTTCACCGGGCGCGCGGCCCCCCGAGATGCGGAATGCGCCGGTCATACTAGGATCTGGTGCGCGGTCCACGCAACACGGGCGACCGCCTGCGGAATCGCCCGACGAGGGGAGCGGACGCGTGAAGCTGGCAGCCTCGCCCGAGCGGGAACGCACGATTCCCCGGCTCGTAGATGCCGCCGCCGAACGCTTCGGCGAGCGCAGCGCGATCGAAGACGGCGACGCGAAGCTCTCCTTCGCCGAGCTCCGCGACGCCGCGCGGCGGGCCGCGCGCGCCTTCTGCGCCGCCGGGATCCAGCCGGGCGACCGCGTCGCGATCTGGGCCCCGAACATCTTCGAGTGGATCCTGGCCTCGATCGGGCTGCAATCGGCGGGCGCCGTCCTCGTCACGCTCAACACCCGCTTCAAGGCCGCCGAGGCCGCCTACGTGCTGCGCAAGAGCGGCGCTCGCATCCTGTGTACGGTGGGCGGGTTCCTGGGTACCCGCTACGTGGACCTGATCGCCGGGGAAGAGCTGCCGGCGCTGGAGCGGATCGTCGCGCTGCGCGGCGAGGCCGAGGGCGCGGTGCCCTGGCCCGAGTTTCTGGCCGACGGCGAGTCGGTGTCCGAGGCCTCGGTCCGCCAGCGCGCGGACGCCGTGTCGCCCGAGGATCTGTCGGACCTGCTCTTCACATCGGGCACCACGGGCAAGCCCAAGGGCGTCATGACCGCTCACGGGCAGAACTTGAAGGCGTTCGAGACCTGGACCGAGGTGGTGGGGCTCCGCGAGGGGGACCGCTACCTGATCATCAACCCCTTCTTCCACGGCTTCGGTTACAAGGCCGGCTGGCTGTCGGCGATCATGCGCGGGGCCACCATCATCCCGCAGCCGGTGTTCGACGTGCCGGCCGTGCTCGAGCGCATCGGGCGCGAGCGGATCAGCGTCCTGCCGGGGCCCCCGGCGCTCTACCAGTCGATCCTGGCCCACCCCGACCGCGCCCGGTACGACCTCTCGTGTCTGCGGCTTGCGGTGACCGGCGCAGCCGCCATTCCGGTGGAGCTGATCCACCGCATGCGCGACGAGCTGGGCTTCGACACCGTCATCACCGGCTACGGCCTGACGGAGAGCTGCGGCGTGGTCAGCATGTGCCGCTACGACGACGACCCGGAGACGATCGCCAACACCTCGGGGCGGGCGATCCCCGACGTCGAGGTGCGCTGCGTCGACCGCGACGGCAAGGAGGTTCCGCGCGGCCAACCCGGCGAAGTGGTCGTGCGCGGCTACAACCTCATGAAGGGCTACTTCGAGGAGGAGGCGGAGACCCGCCAGGCCATCGACGCCGACGGCTGGCTGCACACGGGCGACATCGCGGTGATGGACCCGCGCGGCTACCTGCGGATCACCGACCGCATCAAGGACATGTTCATCATGGGCGGCTTCAACTGCTACCCGGCCGAGATCGAGAACATCATGTTCGGGAGCGGACGCTTCGCACAGGTCGCGGTGATCGGCGTGCCGGACGCGCGCATGGGCGAGGTGGGCATGGCGTTCGTGGTGCCGGCGCCCGGGCAGGAGCTCACGCCCGACGGCGTGATCGCCTGGTGCCGCGAGAACATGGCCAACTACAAGGTCCCGCGCTTCGTGGAGATCGTCGATGCGCTGCCCACGACGGCCTCCGGAAAGGTCATGAAGTACGTGCTGCGCGAGCGCGCACGCGCCGCGCGCTGATCCCCGCCACGACGCCCGCTCCACGTCTCACGGCTGCGCGGCGAGCCCCTTCAACACCAGCTGGTCGTAGGCCACGATGCCCTTGATCTCCTGGCCGTCGATCACGGGCGCGGCGGAGATGCCGAAGCGCTGGAAGAGCCGCGCGCAGTAGCGGATGTCCATCTCCGGCTTCACGGACAGCACCGGCTTCGACATGATCTCGTAGACGTTGGTGCGCTCGGGGGAGCGATTCTGCGCCAGCACCTGCTTGGCGATGTCCGCGACCAGCACGATGCCGAACTCGTCGTCCTCGTGGCGTTTGGCGACGATCAGGAAGCGGGCGTTCTTCGCCCGCATCGTCGCGAGCGCCTCCGCCACCGTCGCGACCCCGTCCACGATGGCGAAGTCCAGCTCCATGACGTCGGACACTCGAACCAGACTCTTCTCCGTCACAGCTCCTCCTCCTCGAGGCTGGGCGTGATGCTCTCGACCTGATGCGTGACGCCCACGGCGTCCTCGACGTCGATCTGGAATGCTATGCCGGTGCCGGGCGTCGTGTCGAATTCGCCGGCTTCGCCGACCGTCTCCAGGATCTGGCGCGCGCGGTGCTCCTCGACGAGCAGCAGGACCATGTCCCGCTGCGTCTCCAGGCTCAACCCGAGGAAGGTCTTCTTCTCCTCGAGCCCTTCCCCGCGCGCGTTGGTGATGACGGTGCAGCCGGTGGCCCCGGCTTCACGGGCGGCTTTCGTGATGGTGTCCGTCTTGTGGTCGTCTGCGAAGACGACGATCAGCTTGAACCGCATGCTGGGTCTCCTCCAGAAGCGTTGGAATCTCCGGTCGGCGGTGCGTCGGCCGGGGTGTTGCGCGCGGCGTACCACGCCGATGCCTGTGCGTAGGCGAGGACGGAGATCATGGGAAACAGACTGGCGAAGGCGATGAGCCCGAACCCGTCGATCAATGGGCTGCGCCCCGGGACCGTCTCGGCCAGGCCCAACCCGAGCGCCGCCAGGATCGGCACGGTCACGGTGGAGGTCGTGACGCCGCCCGAGTCGTAGGCCAGCGGCACGATGAAGCGGGGCGCGAACAGCGTCTGCACGACCACCACGACGTAGCCGATGGCGATCAGCTCGTGCAGGGGCGCACCGACGACGATGCGGAACACGCCCAGGGTCACGCCGATGGCCACGCCGACCGCGACCGCGATCCGCAGGCCGTGGGCCTTGATGGCGCCGGCGGACAGCTCGTCGGCCTTGAGGGCCACCGCGATCAGCGCCGGCTCGGCGATCGTGGCGCTGAAGCCGATCGCGCCGGCGAATGCGTACACCCACACGTAGGCGCTGGGGTCGACGGACGCGACCGCCGCGGCGTTCGGCCCACCGCCGATGAACGCCGGGTCGGTCAGCTGGGCCGCCATGATCCGGCCCAGTGGAAAGAGCGCCTGATCGAGACCCAGCAGGAACAGCGTCAGACCCGCAATGGCGTAGGCGAACCCCACGAGGAGCCGCTTCGGGCTGGGCGGCGCCTGGCGCAACACGAAGAACTGGAACGTCACGAGGATCGTCGCGATCGGGAGGACGTCGCGCAGGGTCTCTCCCAGGACACCGAACGGCGCGGCCAACGGCAGCATCAGATGAGCATCCCGTAGAGCAGCACGAAGAGGATCGGCGTGAGCGACGCGAACGCGATCAGCCCGAAGCCATCGGTGACGGGATTGCGCCCCTTGATGGACGACGCGAGACCGATACCGAGAGCGGTGACCAGAGGCACCGTGATGGTCGACGTGGTCACGCCGCCGGAATCGTAGGCGATCCCCACGATCTCCGGGGGCGCCAACGCCGTCAAGACGACGACCAACAGATAGCCGGTGGCGATCATCGCGTGGATCGGCCAGCCCGTGAGGATGCGCCAGACGCCGATCACGATGGCCGTGCCGACGGAGAGCGCCACGGTGAACCGCAGACCGAGCGCATAACGCCCGCGCGCGAGCTCGGTGTCGGCGATGGCGCCGGCGCGGGCCGCGACCTCGGAGGCCTCGTTGGCGATGGCGATGAGCGCGGGCTCGGCCGCTGTGGTGCCGAACCCGAGCGCGAAGGAGAACCCGACGAGCCACGCCAGCGAGCCCTTGCGGGCGAACGCGTGGGCCATGCTCTCTCCCAACGGGAACAGTCCGAGCTCGAGGCCGCGGACGAAGCAGGCCAGGCCCAGGATCACCAGGGCGAGGCCGGTCAGAAGCGCGCCGAATTCCGGTATCGGTTGCCGCAGGACGACCAGCTGGAAGACGCCGATCACCAGGATGATGGGCGCGAGATCCTGGGCGCTGCGCGCGATCGGGCGAAACATCGATTTCAGCCAGGACATGGCGGCGGCCGGGCCCCCTCTCCCGAGCCTCGCGCGCGCCAGGGTACCCCACGTCGCGGTACGAGGGTCTCTCTAGGATAGTTGCGAAAAACCCTCGAAACTGGTGTAGGCTTGTCCGGTTGGGCGCGGCGGATCCCTCGGACGGGGCCGCTGCGACGACGCGCGCTGGCGAGGGGCCGCGCGTCACGATTCGTTCGGCGGGGCGCTCGGGATCGCCCCGGGATCAACTCGAGACACAGGAGAGTCCAAGATGAGCATCACGCGGATCGCGCTTTCCCTGGTCGGATTCGGTGCGGGCCTCGGGCTCGCGAGCGCTGCGCTGGCGGGTCCGCCGCCGGCCACGGGGTGCGCGGCTGACTGGCCGAGCACCAGCATCACCACGATCGCGAAGGGCCAGTCGGCCAGCCAGAACGCCAAGATCTCGCACGCCATCACCGGCAACATCGTGGGTGGCGCCGCCGCCTACGGGGACACCGCGCACCGGATCAAGATCTGCTCCGGTACCGCGGTCGACATCGCGATCACGTGCAGCAGCGCGGGCTGCCCCACGACCGGCCCCACCATCACCAAGGAGGTGGGCGGCAGCTTCTGCAACAGCGCGGGGTGCACGGTCCCGTCCCTGGACGGCAAGTTCAAGTACGTCGTGACCTCCGAAGACGGCAAGGACACGGACGCGGTGACGCTGCTCCCGCAGTAGTCCCCCTCCATCCCTCTCCGCGGCGATCGCCCGCGGAACAGGAGACGCCCCGGCTCCGGCCGGGGCGTCTGCGTCTGGGTCCTCCGAGTCCCGCTCTCCCCGCGCGGCGCGCATGACCCCGGTCATACGGGTCCAATCGGCGATGTGGCATCCAGTCCCGGGTCGGATGCCGAGCCAGCGAGGAGGGCGGAACGTGGCCGAAACCCGGGGCCCCTGGGCCGACGCCTATCGGAAGAAGTGGACCTGGGACAAGGTCGCCTGGGGAAGCCATGCGGTCGACTGCTACCCGGGCGGGTGTCCCTACCGGATCTACGTGAAGGACGGGCGCGTCGTCCGCGAGGAGCAGGCCGGCAGCTTCTCTCCGGTCGAGCGCGGCATTCCCGACATGAACCCGATGGGCTGCCAGAAGGGGGCCTGCTGGAGCCAGCTGCTCACGGCTCCGGATCGCGTCACGCACCCGCTGAGGCGCGTGGGGGAGCGCGGCGAGGGACGGTTCGAGCGCGTCTCCTGGGACGAGGCGTTCACCGACATCGCGGACGCGATGCTCGACGCCCTGCAGGAGGACGGACCCGAATCGATCATCACGCTGATGACGCCCGAGCTCGGCGGCTCGCCCGCGCGCCTGTTCGCCGACGTGCTCGGTACGCCGACGACCGACGGCAACGCCGAGTTCCAGGACTTCAGCCCGGGCTGGCATTTGACCTGGGGCGTGTTCAACCCCACGGCCTCGATGGACGACTGGTTCCTGGCCGAGCTGACGCTGATCTGGCACGCCAATCCGGTCTACACGAACATCCACTGGTATCACTACGTCGCCGAGTCGCGCTACAACGGCGGCGAGGTCGTCACGATCTCGCCCGACTACAGCCCCTCTGCGATTCACGCCGACTACCACGTGCCGGTCCGGATCGGCAGCGACGCCGCGCTCGCGCTCTCGATGTGCCAGGTCATCGTCGACGGGAAGCTCTACGACCGCACCTTCGTACAGGAGCAGACCGACCTGCCGCTCCTGGTGCGCAAGGACACGGCCCGCTTCCTGCGCGGCAGCGAGGTCAACGAGGGCGACCGGGACGACCAGTTCTTCTGGCTGGATTCGCGCTCGCGGATCGTGACGCCCGCGCCGCGCGGTACGCTCGCGACCGGCGACGTGGATCCCGCGCTCGAGGGAAGCGCCACCGTGACGCTCAAGGACGGCACCCGCGTGGAGGTGGAGCCCGCCTTCGAGCGCCTCAAGCGGCGGCTCGAGGACTACGAGCCGGCGCGCGCGTCGAAGCTGTGCGGCGCGCATCCGGACGCGATTCGCAAGCTCGCGCGCAAGGTCGCCACGCGGCGCACCAAGATCTTCATCGGCTGGAATTCGGGCAAGTACTACCACGGGGACCTGATGGAGCGCTCGATGGCGCTGCTGCTCGGGCTCACCGGAAACTGGGGGCGCAAGGGAACCGGCACGCGCTCCTGGGCGGTGGCGGGCTGGGACAGCTTCGTCTTCCTGTCGCAGAAGGCTCGGCCCGGTCAGGACGCCGCCCGCGAGTACCTGCAGAACCTGGTGCAGATGCGTCGCCTGATCGCCCAGGACGACCCGACGCAGACGCTCGAGATGATCTCGAATCGCGCCGCCTCGATGAGTCCCGAGCTCAGCGGCATGGGTCGCATGATGCCGCCGGCCTTCCTCTGGTACTACCGCTACGGCTATCGGGACCGCTGGAACGATCCGAAGAACCACGATCCCTCGATGAAGCGAAGCTTCGACGCGTACATGAACGAAGCGATCGAGAAGGGCTGGTGGGATGCCAGCTACGCCAAGGCCTACCAGGAGGTGTCGCCGCGCGTTTTGTTCGAGGCGGGTGGCAACATCCTGCGCCGGCAGCGCGGCGGACAGAAGCTCCTGCTCGAGAACCTCTGGCCGCAGCTGCGCATGATCGTGTCGGTGGACTTCCGGATCACCACGACGGGGATGTACTCCGACTACATCCTGCCGGCGGCGCAGCACTACGAGAAGCTCGGCCAGAGCATGCCGTCGGTGCATCACCTCAACTGGGTGCTGTGCGATCGCGCGGTCGACCCGCCGGACGAAGCGCTCTCCGACAACGAGATCGGCCTGCGCCTGGTGGAGAAGCTCGAGGAGCGCGCGGCGGCGCGGGGCCTGACGGGCTTCACGGACCGCGCGGGCACGCCCCGCTCGCTCACGGGGCTCATGGCGCGTGCCACGCTGAACGGCGCCTTCCGGGACGAGGAGAAGATGTTCGACGAGGCGCTGCGCGACAGCGCGGCCTACGGGATCCTGCCGCCCGACGCGAGCCTCGACACGCTGCGCGAGAAGGGTCACCTGCGCTGGACCGCGTGGGGGATGATCGGCCACGGGCAGGCCCAGGCCTCGACGCTGCGGCCCGACGAAGTCCACAACCCGTTCCGCTGGCACACCGAGGAAAAGGTCCCGTACGCGACGCTCACCCGGCGCGCGCAGTACTACATCGACCACGAGTGGTTCCTCGAGGCCGGCGAGGAGCTTCCGATGCACAAGGAGCCGCCCGGCCAGGGCGGGCCCAAGCGGCGCTTCCAGCTGACCAGCGGCCACAACCGCTGGAGCATCCACTCGATGAACATGCCCAACCGGACCCTGCTCAACACGCATCGCGGCGAGCCGTTCGTGTTCCTGAACGATCGCGACGCGGCGGAGCTCGGCATCGAGGGCGGCGACAAGGTGCGCCTGTCGAGCGACGCGGGTGCCATGCTGCTGGTCGCGAAGCTCACGCCCGCCTGCCGACCGGGGCAGGTGATCCTCTACAACGGCTTCGAGCCCTACATGCACGAGCAGTGGTACAGCCAGTCGGACCTGGAGCCGGGACACGTCAAGTGGCTCGGGCTGGCGGGCGGCTACGGCCACCTCCAGTACCGGCCGCTGGCCTGGCAGCCGATCCCCGCCGATCGGGCCATCCGGGTGGACGTCGCGAAGGCGGGCTGAGACGCGTCCGGGAACGCACGCTCGCGGGAGCTTGCGTCAAGCGAGGAGCGAGATCCGATGGGAAGCCTCACCGAGTCGAAGCGCCAGCTCGCCTGGGTATTCGATCTGAACAAATGCATCGGCTGCCAGACCTGCTCGGTCGCGTGCAAGGTGCTCTGGACCGAGGACGCGGGTGCGGAACCGATGTGGTGGATGTCGGTGAACACGCAGCCGGGCCGTGGCACCCCGCGCGACTGGGAGAAGATGGGCGGCGGCTGGGACGACGGAAGGCCGGTGCTCGGCAAGCTCCCGACGCCGGAGGAGTTCGGCGGCGGCTGGGACTTCAACTACGACGAGGTGCTGCGGGGCGGGCGGGGGCGCGACGCGCACCTCACCAAGGTCGGCGGCAGCAAGACCTGGGGCATGAACTGGGACGAGGACGAGGGCGGCGGGGAGTTCCCGAACGCCTACTTCTTCTACCTGCCGCGCATGTGCAACCACTGCAGCCGGCCCTCCTGCCTCGACGCGTGCCCGAACGACGCGCTCTTCAAGCGGGAGGAGGACGGCCTCGTGCTGCGCGACGAAGACCGCTGCAAGGGCGCGCAGAAGTGCGCGCGCGCCTGCCCGTACAAGAAGATCTACTTCAACGAGGCGCGCAAGGTGAGCCAGCACTGCATCGGTTGCTTCCCGCGCATCGAACAGGGTGTCGCGCCGGCGTGTGTTCGACAGTGCCCGGGGCGGGCCGCCTTCGTGGGGTTCCTCGACGATCCGGCCGGCGCGGTGGCGAAGCTGGTCCGTCAGTGGAACGTCGCGCTGCCGCTGCATCCGGAGTTCGGGACCCGGCCGAACGTGTACTACGTGCCCCCGCTCGCCCCCGCTCCGCTGCGCGAGGACGGCAGCTTCGACGAAGGGGGCTCGCGGATCCCACCCTCCTACCTCGAATCGCTGTTCGGAGAAGAGGTGCACGGCGCCCTCGACCTGCTGCGCACCGAGCTCGACAAGAAGCGCCGCGGGCAGGGCTCGGAGCTGCTGGACACGCTGATCCTGTACCGCTGGAAGGATGCGCTCGGGCACCTCGACCGCGACCCCGCGGAGATCGTCTGGGACTGAGATCCGGCGCCCGCGTCAGTCCGAGGCCCCGGCGCGCGGCGTGATGCCCTTCAAGACCAGCTCGATGGCGGGCCGGACGAGCTTCGGGTTGATGCGCGCCCCGGCGAAGAAGACCCGCATGGCGATCGGCCCGAAGATCAGGTCGGCGACCAGCTCGAGATCCAGGTCGTCCCGCACCTCACCGCGCTCGACGGCGCGCTCGAGCGCCCGGAGGACGGGCTTGCGCCGGCCGCGGAGGATCGGATCGATGAGCTCGGAGAGCTCCGGGTTGTGGGCGCGTTCGCCGGCCAGGCTGGGCATCACGGCAGCCAGGGGCGTGTCGTTCAGGATGCGCAGATAGCTCCCCAGCATCTGCTCGAGGTCCTCCACCAGGTCGCCGGTGTCCACCTCGGCGAGCCCCGGCAGCTGGCGGAAGGCCTCGATCACGAGGTGGAGCTTCGAGGGCCAGCGCCGGTAGATCGTGGCCTTTCCGACCCCGGCGCGCGTCGCCACGCCTTCCACGGTCAGCCCCGAGAAGCCCGCCTCGACCAGCAGCGCCAGCGTCGCGTCGAGGATGGCCTGGTGGGCCTCCTCGCTCCGAGGCCGGCCGGCGCTCACGGGGGTCTGCGCGTTGGAGCTCATCGGGACTCCCAGAACCGCACGCGGGCGGCGACCCGTCCGGATCCCGCGGAGGTCCCCTGGGATCCGATGTCCATTACGATACTAACCGTTCCGTTCAGGAGCTGCGCAGGCGCCGCGGCCTACCGCACGGGAAGCGGGATGGGGTGGAAAAGAATTTCCCTTCTGGTGGAAGCGGCGTCGCACGGGACCGACCGGGCTGGCTCCAGAGGCCTCCGCGCCGCTCCTGACGCCGTTCTACGCGTTGCGCGGCGGCGTGATTCTTGCAAAACGTAGACCGATCGGGTGGGCGACCCGTAAACCCGGACAGCCCGTCGCGCGGTTCGCCGCTGGGAGGAGATGCGGCCCAAACCTGGTTCGAGGCGCAAGCCGCGGAGGATACTTCGTGAGGAAAGCAATCTCGCTGGGCTCCGTGCCCGCTCTCTTGTTCGGTCTCGCGGTGGCCAACATCGCGGAGGCGGGTCCGCCGCCGGTGCAGAAGGAGTGCAGGCCGTTGGTGACGCGCCTCGCGACGCCGGGGAAGATCTCCCTAACGGGCGCCAAGGGCTTCCTGCTGACCAAGTCCGCCACCGTCAAGGGGACGCTGGTGAGCGACGAGACGGTGTGCCCCGACGGCGCGACCCGCGAGATGGAGGTCGACCTGGCCGTCATCAACAGCGCGAACCAGTTGATCTTCTCGGACACCATCGACATGGGTCGCAGCGGTGTGCTGCTCTACACCGAGGGCTCGAACACGGCCACCAAGTTCTTCGTGCCGTTCGACTCGAGTGCCTGCAACGGCGTCCCGGCGCCCGGCAGCGGCGTCACCACCGAGGGAACCCTGACCTACGTCGCGACGCCCCGGATCACCGAGGCGGGGCCGGATCAGGGCAACATCGGGACGGAGACCAAGGTGATTCCGGTCTTCTGCAAGGCCGCGCGCTGAGCGGGCGGCTCCTCTCGTTCTGACCTGCGAGGGCGGCGGCCGATCCGGCTGCCGCCCTTCGTGCGTCCGGGGCTCGGCGCCGGCGATCGCGCGCGGCGAGCCTAGGCCAGCACCCAGCGCGGCAGATGGATCGCGTCGCTCACGGGCTCGAAGACGACGCGGACCGCGGCGCCGATCTCGATCGTGGCCGGATCGACCTCGTCGATCGGACCGCCGGCGCGCGCCACCAGGTTGCCGACCAGCCGGATCGTCGGATCCTCGTCGAGCGCCACCACGATCACGTTGTACGGCGCGAGCTCCGCAAACTGCGGCAGGAGCGGCGGATGGGGCACGACGAAGGACCAGATCGCGCCCCGGCCCGAAACCGCCGTCCAGACCGGCTCCGCGTGCGGGTCCCACGGGCTCATCGGGCGGGGGGGGAAGATCAGGCGACCGGTGACCGCACAGCGCTGGATGCGCAGCTCGCCGTTGCGCGCGCCCTCCCAGAAGGGCGCCGAGTCCGCATCCACCGGCGGCAGTAGCGGCTCGCTCACCGCCTACTTCCTCAGAATGAGGGCGCTCGTGGGAACGCCCTCTCCGGCGGTGACCAGACACGCGTCCGCGTCCCGAACGGGGTTCACCGACGTTCCGCGGATCTGGCGCACCCCCTCGTTGATCAGGTTGAAGCCGTGGACGTAGGCCTCCGACAGTCCGCCGCCCGACGTGTTGATGGGCAGGCGCCCGCCGATCTCGAGCGCGCCGCCCTCGGTGAAGGCCGCCCCCTCGCCCTTCGCACAGAATCCGTAGCCCTCCAGCGAGAGCGGAATCAGCGGCGTGAACGCGTCGTACAGCTGCGCGACCGGAATGTCGTGGGGCTTGATGTCGGAGCGCCGGTAGAGCTGTCGTGAACACGTCCACGCCGGACCGGTGAGCGGGTCCTCGCACCAGTAGTTGACCATGGTGTGCGACTGACGGGGTAGACCCTGCCCGAAGGCGTGCACGTAGGCCGGAGGCTGACGACAGTCACGCGCGCGCTCGGCGGAGACCAGCACGCACGCCAACGCCCCGTCCGTCTCGAGGCAGTTGTCGAACAGACACAGCGGCTCCGAGATCCAGCGCGCCGCCATGTAGTCCTCGCGCGTGAGCCGGCGCTCGTACATCAGCGCGCGCGGATTGTGGTTGGCCATCGTGCGCACGGCGATGGCCACGTTGGCGAGGTGGTCGCGCGTCGCGCCGTACTCGTGCATGTAGCGGCGCGTCAGCATCGCGATCTCGTCGACCGGTCGCAGCAGTCCCCACGGCCGCGTCCAGCGGGCCGGCGCGCTGAAGGCCTGGGACGCGCCGGCCCACGGGCGAGCGCCCGAGCCGCGCTTGCGCGAGCGCCAAGCCACCCCGACCCGGCACTGGCCGGCCGCGATGGCCATCGCCAGCTGGCCGACCGTCGCCGGGCCGGCGCCGCCGCCGTAGCCGACCTGGCTGAAGAACGTCACGTCGCCCGCGCCGATGTTCTTCGCCACCTCGACCTCGTCCGTGGCCTCCATCGTGTAGGAGGCGAAGCCGTCGACCTCCGACGGAGAGACTCCGGCGTCGTCGAGCGCGGCGAGGATGGCCCGGACCGCGAGTGTCTTCTCCGGGGCGTCGAGCTTCCTGGCGAATGCGGTCTCGCCGATCCCGACGATGGCGGCGGCGTCCTTCACGCCGCACCCGGCTTCCGTGTGTGTACGTTCGCGGCGCCCGCATCGAAGCGCTCGACGAACCAGCGCTCCTGCGGCTTCTCCGATGCCGTCTTGGGAATCTCGTCCACGACCTGCACGTAGCTCGGCACGAAGTTCGCCTCGAGCTCGGCGCGACAGCGCTCGAAGATCGAGGCCGGGTCGAGTCCGCCCTCGCCCACCGGGACGATCGCCGCCACGACGTCCTTCTCGCCGGGCGTTCCCGAGGCGGCCGGCACGCCGTACACGAAGACGTCGCGGACGCTCGGGTGCTCCGCGATGGCCTTCTCGACGAAGCCCGGATTCACGAACTCCCCGTTGTGGCGGATACCGCCCCCGGCGCGGTAGTCGAAGAAGAGCCAGCCGTCGGCGTCGGCGTGGCCCATGTCGCCGCTGTGGTTCCAGCCGCCGCGCAGCTTGCGGGCGGAGGCCTCCGGGTCGCCGAAGTACTCGAGGGTGGCCGGATCGCCCCCGGCCGGGCGCGTGCAGATCTCCCCGACGACACCGGGTGGGCACACGTCTCCGTTCGCGTCGAGCACCTTCATCTCGAGGCCCGGCATCGGCTTGCCGAACGATCCGGTCGGGCCCTCGCCCACCGGCTTGTACGCCATGCCGCCGCCGTCCATGGCGCCGTAGAACTCGAGGATCTTCACGGCGAAGCGTTTCTCGAAGGGCTCCCAGATCGCGGCGGGCATCCCGCCGGAGACGACCCGGCGAACGGGGTTGTCGGCGTCGTCGGGCCGCGGCGGCTCGCTGTAGATGCCCATGGCCATGCCCCCGACCAGCGAGAAGCTCGTGCAGCCGTACGCGCGACACACGTCCCACAGCCGCGATTTCGTGAAGCGCCGGGAGAGCACGGCCCGCAGCCCCCGGGTCAGGGCGGGGGCGAGCGTGACGGACTGGGCGTTTCCGTGGGTGAGCGAGAGGCCGGTGTACGGCCGCTCGTCCTCTCCGTAGGCGAACAACGCGCCGAGCACGCCCGCTGCGCAGAAGCGCGCATTCGAGCCGACGATCCCCTTCGGATCGCCGGTGGTGCCCGAGGTGTACATGATCTGGAGCGGCGCATCGGGGCTCGGCACGCGCGCGTCGAGACTCGGGGCCGGCTCGGCGAGCACCTCCGCGAGGGAATCGACGCCGCGGAAGCTCGTACGTGCGGGCGCGTCGCCACCGGTCTCGAGTGCCAGCACCCATTCGAGGCCAGCGAGCTGCGCGCGCACCGCGTCGAGCTGGAAAAGACAGTAGTCCGCGCACAGAATGCCGCGGCAGCCCGACCGGCCGAGCAGGTAGAGGAGCTTCTCGCCCCGGGTGCGCGGATCGATCGGAACGAATACGGCGCCGCTCGCGGAGGCGGCGACCATCGCCTCCACGAACTCGGGGTGGTTGCCCATCATGATCGCGAAGCGCTCCCCCGGCGCGAGACGCCTCGCCAGGAGACCCGCCGCGATCCGATTGGCGTTCGCATCGAGGTCGGCGTAGCTGCGCACCTCGTCCGGCGTCGCGCGCCCGTCCAGGCTCAGATGCTCGAAGGTCAGGACGGGGAGATCCGGTTGCCGCTCGGCGCGGATCCGGATCAGGTCGGCCAGGATCATCTCGCTGCGTTCGCGCATCTCGCGGCTCTCAGATCAGGCCTTCGCCCTCGAGCTCGAGCGCCTTGCGGAGGTACGCGAGCTCGGCCTCCCGCCAGGGCAGGGGCGCCAGCGCCTGGATCATCCCGTCGCGCTCGAGCTCCGCGACGACCTCGGGCGCACGCGGGAACGGGCTGTCGTACGCGTTCAGCTGAAACAGCTCTTCGAAGGGCAGACGCGGCCGTTGCCCGCCCGCCTCCGGGCTCTCGGCCGGGTAGCCCACCGTCTGGGTGACCAGCACCCGGCAGCTGTCGGGCAGCCCGAGCTTGCGGCGAATCGCGTCCGGATCGGCGCTGCCGAGGCAGCAGGTGCCGAGTCCCTGCTCGAAGGCCACGAGCGTCGCCTGCGCGATGCCCTGGCCGCAGTCGATCTCGCCGAGGCCCGGCAGCTTCACCGCGTCCCCGATCCGCTCGAAGATGGGAACCAGGGTCTGCTCGAGCACCTCGCGCTTGCGGTCGCCGTACCCGATCGCCCCCGCGTCCACGAGTTCGCGGAGCCGCTCGGCCGCGTGATCGGTGGCGGCCGTCTCGATGTACCAGACGATCACCACCGGGGCGAGCTGGATCTGGTAGCCGCCCACCGGCGACGGAAGCGCATCGAGCACCGCCTGGGACGCCTTGTCGCGCTCCACGACGAGGGCGCGAAGGCTGTTCACGTTCCCCCAGTGCGACGCGAGCCGCGCCGCCTCCAGCATGCGCTGGATCTTGTGCAGCTCGACCGGCCGGTGCGGGCACAGGAAACGGATCGAACGCCGGCGTCCGATGACCTCTCTCAACTCCATCGGAATGCTCCCCTCCGCCGGGCGCGCCCGCTCACAGACGCGCGCCGCCGACGATGCTCAACACTTCGTTGCAGCCGTCCTCGATGAGCGAGGCGCGCGCGTCGCGCAGCAGCTTCTCGATCGGGTACTCGCGGCACAGGCCGTTGGCGCCGAAGATCTGGAGCGCCTCGGTGGCGACCTCGAACGCGGTGTCCGTGCAGAAGGTCTTCGAGGCGATGCAGTGCTGGATCTGCGGTGCGCCACCGGCGTTGTAGACGGCGACGCGGCGCGCCAACGCGCGCGCCGCCTCGACCCTCGCGAACATCTTGAAGAGCCGGGCGCGCACGCTCTGGTGCTCGAAGATCGCCACCCCGCCCTGCACGCGCTCCTTGGCGTAGGCCAGCGCGAGCTCGTACGCGGCGCGCGCCACCCCCACGAAGAGCTGGCCCATGGCGGCGTTGGCGTGGCACAGCATCATCTCCAGGCCGATCGCGTAGAGGTCGGGACCCAGCGCCATGTAGCGGGCGGGGACGCGTACCGAGTCGAAGAAGATCTCGCCCTGGTTGAGCGACCGCTGTCCCAGCTTGTCGAGCGGCGCAGGCCGCGAGACGCCCGGCAGGTCGAGCGGAACCAGGAAGACGCCGCCGCCCTGGAAGCCCCGGCTCTCGTCGAGCGCGCAGAAGAGCACCGCGATGTGCGCGATCGATCCATTCGATACCCAGGCCGCCTTCTGCCCGCTGATCACGTAGTCGTCGCCGTCCTTGCGCGCGCGGCAGTTCGCCCGCAGCGACGGGTCGCGGAAGTGCGGCTCGGTCAGTGCGACCGTGTCGCTACCGTGGTCCGGCTCGGTCAGCGCCCAGCAGCCGATGGTGGGCTCGTCCGCCGAGCAGAAGCGCTCGATCAGCTCGGAATCGCCCGTCTGCTGGACCCAGGGGCCGTGGAAGCCGCACAGCCCGCAGCTGATCGCGAGCCCGACGTCACCCCGGGAGAGCTCCTCGTTGACCACGGCCATCAGGCGGGCCTTCGCGACGGGCTCCCGCTCCGCGTCGCCGGCCAGGCTGGAGAGCCCCAGCGCGTGGTACTTCGCGAAGACCTCCCAGAGAACCGACTCGGGCGCGATCACGTCCGCCGGATCCACCATCCGATCGAGCTCGATGCCCGCGGGCCGCAGCACGTCGTCCGCGAACCGGTGCGCCGCATCGCGGATCGCGATGTCCTCGTCGGAGAGCCCCGCCTCGATGTCGATCGACGTCACGCCCGGTCCCCGCCTGCTGGGTGACGGTCAGACTACCGCGACCTCGACCACCTTGACGACCCGGGTGCGCGGAGGCCTCGACCCGGCGCCGGCCCGGCGTCCTGCGCGCGGTCGACACGCGCAGGGCGTTCGTGTAGACCTCGCTCGAACGCGCGCCCGCCCGCCCGAACGGCGCGGGCGGCACGCCGTTCGTCACCGGGGACGCGCATGAACGCTGCGGGAGACGCCGCCCTCCGGGGTCGGCGCGTGCTCGAAGTCGCCGACGAGAAGGGCGTCTACTGCGGCAAGCTGCTGGCCGACATGGGCGCGGACGTGATCAAGGTCGAGCCGCCCGGCGGCGACGCCACGCGTCGGATCCCGCCGTTCTGGCGCGACGAGCCCCATCCCGATCGAAGCCTGTTCTTCCTGTACATGAACACCAGCAAGCGCGGCATCACGCTCGACCTCACGAAGCCGGCGGGGCAGGCGCTCTTCAAGCGGCTGGCGGAGACGGCGCACGTCGTGCTGGAGACGTTTCCGCCCGGCTACCTGGACGCGCTGGGGCTGGGATACCGCTCGCTCGAGGCGTCGAATCCCGGCCTCGTGTTCACCTCGATCACGGGCTTCGGGCAGAGCGGTCCCCACCGTCACTACGCGTCCTGCGACCTCGTCGCGAGCGCCCTGGGCGGCGCGATGCACGTCACCGGCGCCGCGGAGGACCCGCCGGTGACGCTGGCGGGCTCGCAGGCGCACCAGATGGCGTCCTCGTTCGCCGCCGCGAGCAGCATGATCGCGCTCTTCCACAGCACGCTCCGCGGAGAGGGACAGCACGTGGACATCTCGGTGGAGGAGACCACCAGCTCGGTAACGCACATCTGTGGCGCCGGGAAATGGTTGGACGACGGCATCGTGCCGAGGCGCTGGGGCACGGGTCTGTTCCACTCCGTACCGTCGGGCGCGTATCCGTGCAAGGACGGCAAGGTCTACCTGATGGTCAACCGCCCCCTACACTGGAAGGCCCTGGCGGAGTGGATCCACGAAGTGACCGGAAACGAGGAGGTCCTCGATCCGATGTTCGACGGGCCTTCGTCGAACCGGCAGCCGTATCGCGAGCTCCTGGACCTGTTCATCTCCGAACTCACCACGCGACTCACGGTCGAGGAGGTCTACCACGAAGGACAGCGACGCCACATCGCGTTCACGCCGGTCAACACCGCCACCGACGTGACGCGCGACGCGCAGCTCCTGGCCCGCGACTACTTCGTCGAGGTGGAACATCCGGGCGTCGGGCGCCTGCGCTACCCGGGCGCACCCTACCGCCACGCCGAAACCCCGTGGAGCATCCGCGGGCCGGCGCCGCGCGTGGGCGAGCACAACGCCGAGATCTACTGCGGGGAGCTCGGCGTTTCGGAAGACGAACTGCGCGCCTTGCACGCCGACGGAATCGTCTGACCGTGGAATGCGGGAGGCGCGGCGCGTGACACGAGCCCTGGACGGCCTCCGCGTCGTCGAATTCTCGGCCGGCATGGCCGGCCCCTGGGTCGGGCGCTTCATGGCGTACTGCGGCGCCGAGGTCATCCGCGTCGAGTCGAAGCAGCGTCCGGACGTGGTCCGCCTCTACGTACCGCCCGGTCAGCCGGAGCGGGGCACGCAGCCCCAGCTGTCTCCGTGGTTCACCGACTGGAATGCCGGAAAGCGCTTCGTCGCGCTCGACCTGACCTGCCCGGATGCGGTGGATCTCGCCCGACGCCTCGTGGCGGCGAGCGACGTCGTGGTCGAGAACTACAGCACCGGCGTGATGGAGAAGCTCGGCCTCGGCTATGCGGAGCTCCGCCGTGCGAAGCCGGACCTCGTGATGCTCAGCACCTCGGGGTACGGCGACACGGGTCCGTGTAGACAGTACGTCACCTGGGGTCCCAACATCGAGGCACTCGCCGGACTCAGCACGCTCTCCGGCTTCGCCGAACGGGACTGCACCGTCACCCAGTATGCGTATCCCGACGCGCTCTGCGGCCTGCACGGCCTGTTTGCCGTGATGTGCGCCCTCGATCATCGGCAGCGCACGGGTTGCGGCCAGTACATCAACCTGTCCCAGTTCGAAGCGACGGTGGGCGTGGTCGGGCACCAGATCATGGAGACCCTGGCCAACGGGCGCGAGCCCCGCCGGCTCGGGAACCGCGCGCTGCACGCGGCGCCGCACGGCTGCTACCCGTGTCGGGGCGAGGATCGCTGGTGCGCGATCGCGGTGTTCGGCGACGCGGAGTGGGAGCGCCTGTGCGCGGTTGCGGGCCGCCCCGAGTGGGTGACGGATCCGCGGTTCGCGACGCAGCCCGCACGGCTCGAGCACGCGGAGGCGCTCGATCGCGAGATCGCAGCGTGGACGTCGAGCCAGACCGACTACGCGCTGATGGAGGCGCTACAGAGCGCGGGGATCGCCGCGGGCGTCGTGCAGAACATCGAAGATCAGATGCGACGCGATCCCCAGCTGGCCGCGCGGGGCTTCTTCGAGTCGATCGAGCACCTCGTGAAAGGGACCGTCGTGGCGAACGGCATCCCGCTCGGCCTCACCGGAACACCCGGCCGGAGCGGTCCGGCGGGTGCCGCGGTCGGACAGGACAACGACTACGTATTCGGCGAGCTGCTCGGCCTGACGCCGGAGGCGCTGCGACACTACGCGGACGCCGGGGCGATCGAAACCGGCGACGACGAGCCCGCGGGCGCCTGAGCCGCCGTTGCGGCGGCGAGCGCCCGCAGCCCGGCGACAGCGCCGGCGTCCACGGGCTATAAAGGGGGGTCGGCGTCCCCGGGGTCGGATCGTCGAGGAGGGTCGGACGTGTCGACGCGACGTCGGCTTCGGAGGCGCTAGACGTGGCGGTGCCCGACCCCGTTGCCACGCCCCCGGCGCCGCGGCGTTCCGTCTGGCGAAATCCCTGGTGGATTCCCCCGTTCCTGGGAAGCGTTCCGGCCGACGTCCGGCCGCAACACCTCTCCCTGCTCGGCGCGATCGCACTGGCGCTCGTGTTCGAGGAATACGACCTCGCGATGCTGACCGCGGCGCTGCCCTACATCGCCGCGGACCTGTCGATGGCCGAGATCGACTTCGGTCTGTATCTCGGAGTGATTCGCCTCGGCGCGTTGCCCGCCCTGTTCTTCATTCCCTTCGCCGATCGGATCGGCCGGCGACGGGTATTCCTGGCAGCGCTCGTGATCACGGCGCTCACGACCTTCCTGACCGGCTTCAGCCAGACGGCCGAGCAATTCGTGGCGCTCCAGATGTTCACGCGAACCTTCTTCGTCACGGGCTCGGCCGTGGCCTTCGTCGTCATCACCGAGGAGTTCCCGGCCGGGAACCGGGGCTGGGGAATCGGAATGCTCGGTGCGCTCGGCGCCTGCGGTCACGGCCTCGCCATGCTGCTCTACTCCGTGAGCGAGTACCTGCCCTACGGCTGGCGCGCGCTCTACTTCATCGGCGTGATCCCGATCTTCTTCCTCCCCATGTTCCGGCGCCGCATCCACGAGACGGAGCGCTTCACGCGACACGACGCCGACCGGGCCGGGTCTGCGAGCGAAACCGCGATCCAGCGCTGGGCGGGGCCGCTCGTCGAGCTGGCTCGGACGCACCCGGCGCGCGCCGTGGGGATCGCGGCGGTCGGATTCCTTCCGTCCGTGGGTCTCATCTCGGCCTTCCAGTTCACGGGCTACTTCACACAGGCGATCCACGGCTGGTCCCGGGCAGAGTACGCGGCGATGGTCTTCCTCGCCGGTGCGATCGGGATCATCGGCAACGTGGCGGCGGGTCACCTCGGCGACCGCTTCGGGAGACGTCGCGTGGGCTTCCTGCTGCTCGGCACGTTCCCGCTCTGGGTGACGGTCTTCTACAACGGCCCCGGCTGGAGCCTGCCCTTCATGTGGATCGGTCTCGTCTTCTCGTCTTCGGGCGGCCGCGTGATCCTGCGCGCGCTGGCGGCCGAGCTCTTTCCGACCTCGCAGCGGGCATCGTCCTCGGGACTGTTCGCAATCCTCGATACGCTCGGTGCCGCGCTGGGTCTGTTCATCCTGTACTTCGGAAGCGTGGAGCCCGGCGACTTCATCGGCATGACGTCGGCGCTCGCATTCGCCGTGTTCGCCGGGGCCGCGCTGCTGGTCTTCTTCCCGGAGACCCGGCGGCGCGAGCTCGAAGCCATCAGCTGACCCGTGGCCGTGCACCTCCGCGACATCCAGGCCGCCGCCGAGGCGATCGCCGGGAGCGTCGTGCGGACTCCCTGCACGCGATCCCGGACGCTTTCCGAGATCACCGGTGCGCAGGTGATCCTCAAGTTCGAGAACCACCAGTTCACCGCTTCGTTCAAGGACCGCGGCGCGCTCGTCAAGCTGCTCACGCTGACGCCGGAGGAGCGGAGCGCCGGCGTGATCGCCATGTCGGCGGGAAACCACGCCCAGGCCGTCGCCTATCACGCGCAGCGGCTCGGCATTCCCGCGACCATCGTGATGCCCCGCACCACGCCCAACGTGAAGGTCGAGCGTACGCGTGCCTTCGGCGCGGAGGTGATCCTGCACGGCGCCGGGCTCGACGCGGCGCGCGAGCACGCGGAGGCACTCGCCCGCCAGCGGAAGCTCGTGCTGGTCCACCCCTACGACGACGAACACATCATCGCGGGCCAGGGAACGATCGCACTCGAGATGCTCGACGCGTTTCGCGACCTCGAGACGCTCGTGGTTCCGATCGGCGGCGGCGGACTGATCGCCGGCGTGGCGACCGCGGCCAAGGCCTTGCGTCCGGAGATCGAGATCGTCGGCGTCGAGGCGGCGCGATTTCCGGCGATGCTTCAGGCGATCCGCGGAGAGCCGATCGAGTGCGGGAGCGAGACGCTCGCCGAAGGCATCGCGGTCGTGGAGCCGGGACGCTGCACGCTGCCCGTGATCCGGGAGCGGGTCGACGAGATCCTGCTGGTCGGGGAAGGCGACATCGAGGCGGCGGTGCTGCTGCTGCTCGAGGTCGAGAAGACGGTCGTCGAGGGCGCCGGGGCGGCCGGTCTGGCCGCCCTGCTCCAGCACCGCAGCCGCTTCGCGGGCCGGCAGGTGGGCCTGATCCTGTCGGGCGGAAACATCGACCTGCTGGCGCTGTCCTCGATCATCCAGCGCGGGCTGGTGCGATCCGGACGCCTGGTGCGGCTGCACGTCGGGATCCCGGACGTGCCGGGTGCGCTCGCCGAGGT
>CP070734.1:2172955-2181374 GCA_020347605.1 Deltaproteobacteria bacterium
CTCAACACGGCGCTGCTGGGCTGGCTCGATGACCCGAACTACCCGTTCGAGAAGCGCCTCGATCGCTTCGCCGACCTGATCGACGAGCTCATCCAGCCGCGCCCGTCGTGACTGATTCCCGCAGTCGGAGGCTCCCAGCCGGGCGCGCCTGGCGCCCCGCTCAGCGACCGCGACCGCCTCGCGGATCGTCGCAACGAGGCGTGGAGGGTTTCGCGGGCAGCGCACGGGTAGGGCCCGGCGGGGCATCTGGCGGTACGCTGGGACCGGCTCGGCGCAGGGATCGGAATGGCTCGGCGACTCCGGGCCCCGCGGCGCCGATCGACGTTCGAGACGAACGTTCGAACAACGTCCCCGTTGGTTGATCGACGCTCGGCGCGCAGCGACATTCGCGATTCGTTGCTCGGGGTGCAGTAGAGGGAGCGGGATGCCGACGGAAGAACGCGTTCGCGCGTTGAGCTTTGCCGTCCGCCCCCGCGTGGTGGGTCGCTACCTGGGCGACCTGACGCTCGCGGTGGGTCTGCTGACGGTGGTTCCCGCCGGCGTCGCCCTGGCCTCCTCCGAGCTCCGGGCGACCTTCGCCCTCGCGACCGCGGCCGCCGCGCTGGTCGGCCTGGGGCTGCTCCTCCGGCGGCTCCGGGCATCCGAGGAGGTGCAGCGGAACGAGGCGATGGTGATCGTCGCCGCGATCTTCCTGCTCGTTCCAGTCGCCATGGTGGGTCCGCTGATGGTGGCGGGTGACCTCGGGTTCCTGGACGCGTTCTTCGAGGCCGTCTCCGGCGTCACGACCACGGGTCTCACCACGGTGGCCCCGCTCGAGGGCCGCTCTCGCAGCTTCCTGTTCACGCGGGCGTGGATGCAGTGGTACGGCGGTCTCGGCATCGTCGCGCTCGCGGCGGCGCTGATGACCGGTCCGGGTATCGCCACGCGCCGGCTCGGGCTCGTGGGCGCCGAGGGCGAGCTCGCGCCCGAGAGCTTTCGCGGCCACGCGCGCCAGATGCTGGTGACCTACCTGCAGATCACCGCGCTGGGCGTCGTGGCCCTGGTCCTGGTGGGCGCGACGTCCTTCGACGCGCTGACCCATGCGCTCTCGGGCGTCTCCACGGGCGGCTTCTCGAGCCACGACGCGAGCCTTCCCGGGCTGGGCGGCTGGCCGATCCAGGCCGTGGCCACCCTGCTCGGGCTGTGCGGAGCGGTCTCCCTCCCGCTCTACGCGCGCGCGCGTCGCCAGGGAATTCGGGCGCTCACCCAGGACGTCGAGCTGCGCGCGCTGCTCCTCGCCTGCGGCGCCTCGACGCTGCTCCTCGGGCTCCTGCTGGCCACGGAATCCGGCGCTGCGCCACTGGCCGCGCTTCGCCACGCCTCGCTCCTGGCCGTGTCCGCCCAGACGACCACGGGATTCACGCCGATCGCGCCGGCCGAGCTCGGCCCCGCGGCCAAGCTGGTGGTGATCGGATCCATGGCGTCCGGGGGGAGCCTGGGCTCCACCGCCGGGGGCATCAAGCTGCTGCGCGTGCTGATCGCGATCCGACTGATCCGCTGGATGATCCGCCGCGCGCGGCTGGCGCCCCACGCCGTCGCGGAGCCCCGGCTCGGGGGCGAGCGGCTCGAAAGCGTCGAGATCGAGCGCGCGCTCGTGTTGATCCTGCTCTTCCTGGCGGTCGTCGGGCTCTCGTGGCTCGCGTTCGTGGCATACGGCCACGACGCGCTCGACGCGCTGTTCGAGGTGGTGTCGGCCACGGGGACCGTCGGGCTCAGCGTGGGGCTCGTCGGCGCATCTCTCGAGCCCGTGCTGAGGGCGGTACTATGTGCCGATATGCTGCTCGGGAGGCTCGAAGTCGTGGCGCTGCTGGTCGCCCTGTCGCCCGCCACCTGGCTCGGCCGGAGAGCGGGCTGAGATGCGGGTCGTGTTCGTCGGAGCCAGCGCGCTGGCGGTCGCCGCGGCGCGCACCCTGGTGGCGCGGCGACACGAGGTGGTGATCGTGGACCGCGATCGGGAGACGCTCGCGACGCTGTCGGACTCGCTCGACTGCGGGCTTCTGCAGGGGGACGGGACCCGCCCGGCGGTGCTCCGCGAGGCGGATCCCAAGGGCACGGAGTTCCTCTTCTGTCTGACCGGCAGTGATCAGGTGAACCTGATCGCGAGCCTCGTGGGCCGGTCGCTCGGCTTCCGCCGGGTCGTGACGCGCATCGAGGATCCCGAGTTCGAGCACATCGCCATCGAGCTGGGACTCGAGGACACGGTGATTCCCGCGCGCGCCATCGGCCGCTACATCGCGGACCGCGTCGAGGGCATCGACGTGCTCGAGTTCTCGGCGGCGCTGAAAGGCGATGCGCGCGCCTTCGTCTTCGTGGCGCGTCCGGAGGACGAGGGCGAGGTGGCCGCGCTCGAGCTTCCCGACCAGGCGCGTCCGTCGCACCTGTACCGCAATGGCAAGTTCCTCCTGATCGAGGCGGACACGAAGCTCGAGGCCGGCGACGAGGTCGTCATCATCACCCACCGCAGGAACTTCGACGAGCTCCTGGCGCGCTGGGGCGATCGCGGGACCGGGTAGCCGCTCCTTGTCTTCGCGCGTCGCGGCGGCCGCCGCCGGCCTGTTCCTCGCGTTGAGCGCCGCGTTCCAGCTGCCCGGCACGAGCGCGGACGGCCTGCTCTCGGACGCCTCGGCGCTCCGAGCGTTCGGGCTGTGGGCCGAACGCTGGCCCCCCGCGACGCCCCCGGACGCGCCGGGTGACTACGTCACCCTGCTGGCGCCCTACGCGAGCTTCATGCAGGACGAGCTTCGGGCGGGGCGCCTGCCGCTCTGGAACCCCTACGTCGCGACGGGCGTGCCGCTCGTCGAGACCGGACAGCCGGCGCTGTTCCATCCCTTCACGCTGCTCCTGCTCTTCGTTCCGTTCGAGTCCGCGCTGAGCGTGATGGCGGTCCTGCGCCTCGCCATCGCGGGACTCGGCTGCTTTCTGCTCGCCCGCCTGCTGGGCTGTCGCACGCCCGCCGCGGTCGCCGCCGGTGTGGTCTTCATGTTCCACCCCTTCCACCTGCAGACCCGGTTCCACCCGGTGCCGAACGCCAGCATGCTGCTGCCGTTCCTGCTCGCCGTGGGCGAGCTCCGTTTGCGCGGCGGACGGGCCCGACGCCTCGGCGCCGCCTGGGCTCTGCTCGGGGCGCTGACCCTGCTGGCGGGACACCTGCAGACCAGCGTCTACTGCGTCGCGGCCGCCTGGGCCTACCACCTGCTGCGCGCGCTCGGCACGGCGGGGCAGGGTGGGCGTTGGTCGCGCGTCGGCCGGGAGGCCGGCTTCCTGGCGGTCTGCACGGGGCTCTCGGTGCTCGGCGCCGCCGCACTGCTGCTGCCCCATCTGCAGGGAATCTCCGAGAGCAGCGCCGCCGCCGTGCGAAGCGCACTCGGCTATCGGGGTCTTTTGCCGCGCGACGTGCCGACGATCCTCACGACGCAGTCGCGCGGCTACGGCGCGTACGTCGGGATCGCGGCCCTCTTCTTCGCCGTGCGGGGCGCGGCGGCGCGCGGCCGATTCCCCCGCCTCCCCATCGCGCTCGTGGGCGCGGCCGCGTTCGCCGCCGCCTACGGAATCTGGCCCGTGCGGAGCCTGCTCGGCTCGCTCCCGGTGGTGGGCCTGGCCGATCACTCGCGGCTGCTGGTCGTGATCCATCTCTGCCTCGCGCTGTTGGTCGGTGCGGGCGTGGATGCGGCGCGCGACGCCCGCAGCGACCGGGCGTCGCTGGGCGCGGCGGCGGGTCTCGGTCTCGCGCTGCTGCTCCTGTGGGGGGTCGGCTGGGTCCCGGGTCCGGCCACACGCCTTGGTGTACCCACCGCGTTGGTGCAGCCGCTCGCATTCCTGCTGGCGGTCGGCGCGCTCGTCGCGGCCGGGCGGCGCTGGCGGGCCGCCGCCGCGGTGGGCTGGCTGGCCGCCGCGCTCCTCTTCGCCGACGCATTCGTCGCGCGGGGACCCCGGCCGCGCAGCGGCGCGGCGGCGTATCCCCCGGCACCGGCGGCCCTCGAAACGGTTCGCGCGGCCGGGGAACTCGATCGCGTGTTCATCCCCGCGTCGCTCCTGCCGCCGAACGCCAACGTCATCTACCGGACGGCGCGGCTCGACATCTACGAGCCGGCGCAGAGCCTGCGCACGATGCGGCTCCTGAACCGCGCGGGGCTTCCGAGCTTCCTCGAGTACGTCACCCGATCGGTCGGCCCACCCGATCCGTCTGCGCTGCGCATCCTGAATCTCCTGAACGTGCGGCACGTCATCGCGCGTCCGCCGCTGGAGGACCCCGCGCTGCTGGGCGCGCTCGAGCCGATCGCGGCCGGACCGGTCGCCGTCTACCGGAACCCGCACGCCTTCCCGCGCGCGTTCATCGCGAGCGAGGCGCGCATGGCGAAGTCGCCGAGAGAGGCGTTGCGCCTGCTGGCGGCGCCGGACGTCGACCTGCGGCGCACCGTGATTCTCGAGGAGCGACCCGGCCTGTACCCGCGCGTGTTCCCCGAGGCGCCCGAGACGCGCGTCCGCATCGTCGAGTACCGGCCGGGCGACGTGCGAATCGACGCACGGGCGCCCGAGGGTGGCTACCTGGTGTTCTCGGAGAGCTACGCGTCGGGCTGGACGGCCACGCTGGACGGCGCGGCCGTGCGACCGCTGCGCGCCGACTACAACCTGCTGGCCGTGCCGCTCTGGCCCGGCCGCCACGACGTCCGGCTTCGCTACCGGCCCGCGCCGCTGTTCACCGGTGTCTGGCTCAGCGCGTTGACGCTGCCGCTCCTGCTCGCCGTGGGCCTTTTGCCGGCGCCACGCGCGCCGAGGCGGCGTGCGCCCGACGCGCTCGCGAACGATCGGGCCTCCCTCTAGGACGCGCGGGCATTCCGACGCGTCTGCGCGCCGGGCGAGGCCCGCCCGCTCGATCGGGATATGACCGGCGTCATGAGCCGTCGCCGCGCGCTGTGCCATACAATGCACCGGGAGCGAGCATGGACCCGCGCGAGACGGTCATCATCGGAGGCGGCATCGCCGGGCTCGCCTGCGGGCGGCGACTGTGCGACGCCGGCGCCCCGTTCACGCTCGTGACCGAACGCGTGGGGGGCCGGATCCGCCGCTCGCGGGACGGTGCGGTCAACCTCGGCGCGTATTACGTCATGGGCGACTACCGTCACGTGGGCCGCTACGTGCGGCGCGGTCGGCAACTCAGCGCACTCCGCAGTCGCGTCCACGTCGGCAGCGGCAGCTACACGGGTTGGAGCTGGCGGGCCGTGAGGACGCTGCGTCAGTCCCGTCGCTTCGGGCGTCTTTTGCGGGAGTTCCGGGAGCACTACGAAGCCTTCAAGACGGCGTGCGAGACCCGCTCGCAAGCGCAGGCGATCCGCGCGGATCCCTTCCTCCGGGGTCTCTACCGCGCGCCTGCCTCCGAGTTGGTGGCGGAGTGCCGAATCGCGGACTTCGTCGAACACTTCGCCGCGCCGGGCCTGCACGGTTCGACCTTCCTTCCGCTGAGCCGGCTGAGCGGATTCGTGCTCCTCCAGTTCACGCTTCCCATGATCGTTCCGATCCACGAGTTCGAGTTTCAGCAGGCCGAGCTGATCCGCGGCTTCGAGGCCGCGATCCGGACCGGCTCGGTGACCCGCATCGATCGCGACGGCGACCGTCACCGCGTCGAGCTCGAGGGGGGCGAGGTGTTGTGGGCCCGAAACCTGGTGGTCGCCACGCCGATCGACACATCCCGGGAATTGCTGGGCCTCGGACGCGTGAAGCAGCCCGTGCGCGCCCACATGTTCCAGATCGCCGGAACCCTGCGGGCCCCTTGGCAGCGAGAGCCGATCCAACTCTTCTCCCAGGACGATCCGACCCTGGCCATCGCCCGCCAGGAGAACGGCAGCGTGCTCTTCTGCTCCAGACACGAGAAACCCGACTTCGAGCGCTTCTTCGAAGAGCACCGGGTCGTGGAGCACCACTACTGGAATCCGGCTTTCAACCTGGAGGGGGACGCGTTGCTGGAATGCGAGCAGGGCGAGAACCGGTACCTGATCGGCGACGGCAACGTCTGCGGGCTGGAGGATTCGTTCATCACCGGTCTCTACGCCGCGAACCGGATCTTGAAACACGGGCGCGACTGAAGCGCCGGCGCGCCGGCGGCCGCGAACGCGCATCCACGCGCGAACCGGGTGCGGACCGGTCCCGGACGCGCGGAGTGATAGACTGGCGGCCATGTTCACCATCATTGCGGAACGGATCGCCATCGGGATCGAAGGGGTCGGCATCGCGATCATCGTGTGCGGGGCGGCGATCTCGACCTGGCGCTTCCTGCACGACTGGGTCTCGACCCGCGGCTTCGACGCGCCCTACCAGGGGTATCGGAGCAATCTCGGACGCGCGATCCTGTTGGGCCTCGAGTTCCTCGTCGCGGCGGACATCGTCGGTACGGTGGTCGTCGACCCGACCTTCGAGAACCTGGGCGTGCTGGCGCTGATCGTCGCGATTCGAACGGCCCTGAGCTTCGCGCTCGAAGTCGAGATCAACGGTCACTGGCCCTGGCAGCAGGCGGCGCTGCGGCGCGGGCAGCGCTAGCCGGGCTCCCGCGGCGCCGGTTCCCGATCCAGCTCGAACGCGGCCGCGGCCTGGAGGCGCGGGCGCGCAGGAGACGCGGGCGACGCTTCAGCGCCGCGGCACGACCTCGTGCAGCGGCTTCCCGATCGATCCCGAGGGCGGCTTGATGCCCAGGTAGGCGGCGAGCGTCGGTGCGATGTCGCTGGGAGCCACGCGCCGCGCGATGCGCTGCGCCGGCACGCGATGGCCGGCAAAGAAGATCGGCACGTAGGTGTCGTACCTCCAGGGCGAGCCGTGGATGGCGGCGATCGAAGGGATGCCCATCTTCTCCGCTTCCTCGGTGGAGTGCAGGAACCAGTACTGCTCCTGCACCAGGTGGATGTTGCCCGAGCGCGTGGGATGGAAGTTGCGGCGGATCTGGTCCTGCACGGGCGCGCCGCCGACGCGTCCCTCGAGCAGGTCGCTGCGCGTCAGGGCATCGGCGATGCCCGGTAGGTTGCGCAGCTCGTCGGCCAGGAAGCGCTCGACCGCCTCGACCGCGAGACCGGCGGACCGGATCGCTTCCAGATCCAGATACAGGTATGGGTGGCTGTGCGTGGCGATCAGGTCGTCCCGGCCGAAGCGCCGCTCGAGCGCCTCGGTCAGGGGGCCCGGCTTCCGGAAGTAGTCGAAGGGATAGCGGCCGACCTCCATTCCGAGGCTCGTCATGTACTCCGGCGCTTCCGGCCCGCCGTGGTCGGCGCTCAGCACGATCAGGGTGTGCTCGAGCCCGACCTCTGCATCCACGAAGGCGAAGAGCTCGCCCAGGGTTCGATCCAGCCGCAGGACGTTGTCTTCGGCCTCGAGGCTCGACGGCCCGAAGACGTGCCCGATGTAGTCGGTCGAGGAGAAGCTCACCGCCAGGAAGTCCGTGGCCGTTCCCTGGCCCAGCTGCTCGTTCTCGATCAGCGCCTTGGCGAACTCCAGCGTCAGCGCGTCACCGACCGGCGTCAGCGTCAGGAGCCGGTAGAGGTACTTTCCGTCACCGAAGGCATGGGGAAAGGTCCGTCCGAGGGGCGGAATGTCGGCCTCGTAGGGTCGATCGTCCCTGTCTCCGGCCAGGTACGTCGATCGATCGTGCAGCAGCTCCCAGCTCGTGCCCCGGTAGCGGTCGGCGGGCCGGGACGCGTTCCACGCCTGCACCCACTCGGGGTAGGCCGCGTAGTAGTAGCTGCTGGTGACGAACTCACCGCTGCGCTTGGAGAACCAGAACGCCTTGCCGGCGTGCCCGCCGGGCAGGATGGCGCCGCGGTCCTTGATCGAGACGCTGAAGACGCGCGAGCGGCCGCCGTCGTTGGCGACCAGCTCGTCGCCGATGGTGGTCGCGAGGAGGTTGCGCGGCGACACCCCCTCGTGCGGCTTCGGCTCGCTTCCGAGCACGTGGTGGCGGTCGTCCTCGGTGTTGTAGACGAAGGCGCCGCTCGTCTGGTCGATCCAGTCGTTGGCGATGATCCCGTGGCGCGCCGGATCGGCGCCGGTGAAGAGCGTCGCGTGTCCGCAGGCCGTCTCGGTGTTGGCGTGGCGATAGTGGGCGTCGGTGAAGTGGGTGCCCTGCGCCATCAGGTAGCGGAAGCCTCCGGGGCCGAGGCGGTCCTGGAAGCGCATGGGCAGGTCGCCGCGCAGCTGGTCTACGGTGATCTGCAGCACGAGCCGGGGGCGCGCGGGAGCGTCGGCCTGCGGGTGCGGGGTTCCCGTCGGGATCCGATACCCATGACAGGCCAGCGCCAGGCCGCCCACCGCGAGCAGGGCGAGGCTTCGCCGACGCGGACGGAACCTCCACCCGCGCCGCGCGGCCATCCGCCTCAGTGCGTGGCTCCTTCCTGCATGTTCT
>CP070734.1:2181474-2185985 GCA_020347605.1 Deltaproteobacteria bacterium
CCAGCCGTCGCCGAGTCGCGCCGCGCGCCGCAGCGCGGCCTCGGATTCGCCGCCGATGTGCAGGGGCGGCCACGGCTTCTGGATCGGCTTGGGCTCGAACATCACCGGGTCGAACGAGAAGAACTCGCCGCGGTGCTCGATCGTCTCTTCGGTCCAGAGCCGCTTGCACACCTCGATCGCCTCGTCGAGACGGCGTCCGCGCGTGCGGGGGTCGAGACCGGCGGCGGTCCACTCGCTGCGCAGCCAGCCCGCGCCGATCCCCACCTCCGCGCGCCCTCCGGAGACGATGTCCAACGTCTGCACCGCGCGGGCCGCTGTGAAGGGGTGGCGCAGACCCAGCAGATAGACGTTCGTGCCGAGTCGGATGCGCGTGGTCCGGCCCGCCACGAAGCAGAGGTAGGCGAACGCGTCGAACACCGGCGTGCTGGGCGGAACAGGAGGCTGCGCCTCGCCCGGGTGGGGAGAGCCCGCCATGTCGATCGGGAACACCAGGTGCTCGGGCATCCAGAACGACTCGTAGCCGAGCCGCTCCGCCTCGCGTGCGACCTCGAGGAAGAAGCCCGGATGCAGACTGCCGGTCGAGACGCCGAACTTCACCGCGCCGGGCTCCGCGCGCCGGCGCGCCGCTCCCGCTCCGTCGTGGCGTCGTCCAGGCGCCGGCCGCCGGTGCACGTGGCCGTGCGGTGGTTCAGCTCGAGCATGGGGTCCTGCGTCCGCTCGCTCTCACCCGTTCGCGGCGGCGGACATGCCGGACGCCGTCGCATGGTCGGGCATCATCGCCCCGCGTCGCGGCGGGTGTCCATGCCAATCTGCGCCCGCGCAGCTCGATCTGGTAGGCTCGCCGGCCACGAAGGAGCGCGCTCGCGCCGATCGAGGTCGGCCATGCCGCGTTGCTGGACGATCCGACGGATCGGGTCCGGGCATCGGAGGAATGACTGCGACGCACGCCGCCGATGACCGGCAGAGCGCGCGGGAGGAGATCGAAGGGATGGGCAAGGTCGAAGTGGTGGAGGAGATCGCCGCACCGGCGGCGAAGGTCTGGGAGCTGATTCGCGAGTTCGGCGCCGTCGACCGGTGGGCCGCCGGGGTCGAGAGCTGCAGCGTCGAAGGGGAGGGCGTCGGTGCGGTGCGCACGCTCGGCATGGCGGGCGGGCTTTCGCTCCAGGAGAAGCTCGAGTCCTTCGACGACGCGGGCCGCAGCTTCGGCTACGCGATCGTCGGCGACAACCCGCTGCCGTTTCGCAACTACCACTCGGTCGTGACCGTGGAGGAGAAGGGCGCGGACCGCTGCACCTACACGTGGACTGGCACCTTCGAGGCCGAGCCCGCCACCGAGGCACAGGCGTCGGGCATCATCCGGAGCATCTACACCGGCGGGATCCAGTCGCTGCGGAAGGCGCTCGGCGTGTAGTCCGCGCGTCGCGCGGACAGGGACGCCGACGGCATCTACGCGCGGCTCCTCGATCCGAGCGTCACGCGTAGCGGAGCCCGCATCCGAAAAAACCGCGACCTCCAGCTCGCCTGCGTGCGCGCCTACGACGCGTGGCTCGCCGAGCTCTGCGAGGGCTCGGGCGGGGGCCGGCTGATCGGGCCGTCGATCCTGCCCACGACGGGCGTCGAAGACGCCAGGACAGAGCTCGAGTTGTGAATGAAGAAAAGCCTCGAAGGCTCCGTAGGCCATTCATTTCCGAATGCGGGTACACGAGGGGTGTGGAACCGATGCGGAAGATGCGGAGCGGGGTCTTCTTTCGGAACCTCCAGGCGACTTCAGGGTCGACAGCGCCGGCATCGACCTGCGCCACCGCGTGAACCTCGACCCCATTCCCGGCAAGAAGCCCGGACGCGGACCGGGATCAGCCTCCGATCAAATCCAGCACCGCGGAGCGCACGCGCTCGGGCTCGAAGGGGAGGCCGATCTCGAGGGCCGTGGCCGCGCCCAGCGCGGCGGCCACGAGCAGTGTGGCCAGCGCCTCGGCGTCTACGTCGGATCGGACGCTGCCCGCCGCCTGCCCGGCGCCCGCGGCCTTCGCGACGCGCTCGATCGCCTCTTGCAGCAGCGCGACGAAGCGGCCGCGGATCCGCTCCGAGCGGGCGCAGGCCTCGAGCAGGCGGTGGAACGGCACGCCCGTCCCCGCGACGCGCGGCGAGCGCCGGCCGGTGCGCCGGGGCGGTGGGCCGATCTGTCCGATCGACTCCACGTAGCGGCGGACGGTCCGCTCGAGGTCGCGGGCCTGATCGCCGGTCGCGATCACCGCGTCCAGAAACGGCCCGAGGACGCGCTCCATCACGCCCACGATGAAGTCGTCGCGATCCTTGAAGTGGACGTAGAAGGCCCCGCGCGTGTAGCCGGCGCGGGCGCAGATCGCGTCGAGGCTCGGAGCGTCGAGGCCGTGCGCGGCGAACTCCGCCATGCCGGCGTGGAGCAGGGCCTCGCGCGTGCCGCGCTTGCTGGCGTCGCGCGAGCGAGGGCGTCGGGGCATGACTCTTGACATACCGGTTCGTATGTGAAAAATCAAGCGCACATACGGCTTCGTATGCGAACGCGTACGCGAACGGATGCGCGTGGAGGAGACGCCCGTATGACGACCGCCTCGGTGGCCGCCGAACGCCTCGCACCGGCGCTCGAGACCGCCCGGATCCTGGCCCGCCACCTGCTGTGCCTCGTCCTGCCGCTCACCGCGTTCGGCTTCTTCTGGACGGCGCCGCACCCCTGGTACCTCTCCCTGCCCTGGTTGGGCGTGGTGGTCGCCTCGGTGTGGCTCGACCGGCGGGCCGGGACCGAGACCCGGCAGCCCGCGCGGACCCGGGTCGCCTGGCCCTTCGACGCGCTCCTCTACGTGCTCGCGGCGCTCCAGTTCGTGAACCTCGGCCTGCTCGTACGCGTCACCGCGTCGCACGGCTTCTGGACCATGGACAGCCTGGTGGGCTGGCAGCTCATGGGCATCACCTCGGGGTACTCGGGAATCGTGGTGGCCCACGAGCTGATCCACCGGCAGGCGCGGCTACCGCGCCTGGTGGGCCGGGCTCTCTTGTGCGGCGTCCTCTACGAGCACTTCTACACAGAACACATCCGCGGACACCACGCGCGGGTGGCGACGCCGGACGACCCGGCGACGGCTCGCTTCGGCGAGAGCTATCACCGCTTCTTCTGGCGCACGGTCCCCGCGCAGTTCCGCCACGCCTGGCGCCTCGAGGCGCGGCGGCTCGGCGACGAGGACATGCGCTGGTGGGATCCTCGCCTGTTGCGCAGCCGGGTCGTGCACGGGCTCGCGGTCGAGTGGGCGGTTGCGCTGGCAATCCTCGCCGGCTTCGGCGGCGGGGCCTTCGCGATCTACCTGGCCCAGGCGTTCGTCGCGATCCGGCTGCTCGAGGCCGTCAACTTCTTCGAACACTGGGGCCTCGCGCGGCAGGGCTCGAAGATCACGCCGGTGGACTCGTGGGACACCGAGTCGTGGTTCACGCTCTACACGCTCGTGGGCCTGTCGCGGCATGCCGACCACCACGCGTTCGCGACCCGCCCGTATCAGCAGCTCCGCCACTGGCCGGAGAGCCCGAAGCTGCCGCGCGGCTACTTCGGCATGGTCGTGATGGCGTTCGCCCGCAACCGTCGCTTCCAGAAGCTGATGACCGAGGAGCTCGAGCGGCGCCGTCTGGGACCCTTCGCAACGTCAGCGTAAGCCAGGGTCCTTCTGGTATTTACCTAGTTCAAACAGATTCTTGAGCTGGATTTCTCGAAACGGGTTTGGAATTCGTGGAGGCTTCGGAGATCAGGCGCGCGCCAGCGCCTGGCCAAGGTCCGCGACGAGGTCTTCCGGGTCCTCGATGCCGACCGACAGGCGCAGCAGATCGCCGGGAAGCTCCGTCTCGGGCCCTTCGACACTGGCGCGGTGCTCGATCAGGCTCTCCACGCCACCGAGCGACGTCGCCTGCTTCACGAGCCGCAGAGCCGACGCGACGGCGCGTGCGGCCGGCTCGCCCCCGGCCACCCGAAACGACAGCATGGGACCGAACCCGCCGTGCATCTGGCGGGCAGCCACGGCGTGTCCGGGGTGGCTCGGCAGTCCGGGGTAGAGCACCTCGATCACCTTCGGGTGCTCGACCAGCGCCTCGGCGACGCGCTGCGCACCGCGCGAGCTGGCGGGTACGCGCAGGTAGAGCGTCCGCATGCCGCGCAGCAGGAGCCACGCTTCGAAGGGACCGAGCACGGCGCCCCGGAGACCGCGTTCGCGGCGGATGCGCTCCCACAGGGGATTCTCCCCGCCCGCCACCAGCGCGCCGGCCAGCACGTCGCTGTGGCCGTTCAGCTGCTTGGTCGCCGAATGCATCACGAGGTCGGCGCCGAGCGCGAGCGGGCGGCACAGGACCGGGGTCGCCAACGTGCTGTCCGCCGCGACCAGCGCGCCGGCCGCGTGGGCGACCTCGGCCGTGGCCGCGATGTCGGTGATCGCGCCGGTGGGGTTGGACGGCGACTCGACCCAGACGAGCCGGGTGCGCCCCGGCCGCAGGCGCGC
>CP070734.1:2186085-2194311 GCA_020347605.1 Deltaproteobacteria bacterium
ATCCCACTGTTCGTTCTGCGTCGTTCGTCCTCACCCGCAGCCATACCATTTACACTCTTCTATGCTGCCGTGGCGGTCAACGCGATTACGATGATTGCCGGACGCCAGTCCGAATCTATGATGTACGCGGCACTGGTCGCCGCAACCATGGTGCCCGCCACTCTGGTTCATTTGAATCTTACCTTTCTGCGACATCGCAGGGCGCTCAGGGACGCACCGATCCTCGTGTTCGTTCCGTACGGACTGAGCGCGATTTTGCTGCCGGCTGCGTGGCTCGCACTGGATCGGAACCCGCTCCTGTGGCCGACGTTTACGTGGCTTCTGATCGGTCTGATTGCGGGATGTGGGGCGATCCTGCTGGTGTCCTGCGCCTACACGATCCGCGAGTCGACCTCGATCCTGGAGCGCGTGCGCGCGCGCGTGCTGTTGTACGGCGCGCTCCTGCTGCCGATCATTCCGACCTTCATGCTCACGCCCGATACCTCGGAGCCCGCGCAGCTCGCGACCACGTATCTCTGGATGGCCGCGGTCGTGATGCCCCTGCCGCTGGGCCTCGCGATCAGCCGCTACAACCTGTTCGACCTCGAGTGGGACGCGCGCCGCTGGGTGGGGCGGCTCGTCTACTTCAGCGCCGTAGCGCTGGTGGTGACGCTCGTCCTCGTGGCGACCCTGACCGTGGTGGATGCGGCACCGCCGCTCCGGGACCCGGCGTTCCTGTTCCTGCTGTCCTTCGCCTGCGCCGTCGCCGTCGAGCCGCTGCGCAGTCGATTCTTCGGCTACGTCGAGGAGATCTTCACTCCCCGCCTACAACAACTGCGCCGGCTGCGCGAAGGCTACACGCGGCAGATCTCCCAGGTGCGCGACGAAGACGAGGCCGCGCGGCTCCTGGGCGAAGCGCTGTACGGCGCGCTCGGGGCGCGCGCGGGCTGTGTGTTCCTTTCCGTCGCCGGGGAGTGGCGGCCCGCACACCTGTTCGGCACCGATCCGCCGACGGGAACGCGGCGCGTCGCGGATGCACTGGCGGTGTTGGGAGACGGCGACCTCATCTATCTGGCGCTGGCGCCCGAGCTCGAGACGCCGGCACGTACGCGGCTCGCGGCCGACGGCATCGAGCTGATCGCGTCGATCGGCAGTGGCGAAGAGCGCTTCGGCCTGGTGCTGCTGACGGGGCCTTCGCGCAGGTCGCCATACGCGGGCGGGGACCTCGACTTCACGGCGATGGCGACCTCCCACGCCGGCATTGCATTCCGAAACGCACGCCTCACCGGCGAGCTCCTGTCCGCGGAGCGCCACGCCACGACGGGCCGGATCGCGGTCGCGCTCGCCCACGACATCGGGAAGGAGCTCGACTGGCTCGGCCGGCTCGTGAAGCGCCTCCCGAAGCGCTTCGACGACGCGCCGCGGCTGGCCCGCGACATCTCGATGATCCAGGAGTTCACGGATGGGCTGACCGAGCGCATCCACGACTTCGTGCGCGACGCCACCGATCCGGCACCGGACCCTCCCGGCACGCAGAAGCTGGATCTGCTCGTCCAGCGGGCGGTCGGGACGATGTGCCGCATCCACGGCGAGGGGCGCGTCACCGAGAGCATCGACCCGGGATTGCGCCAGGCGCGCGCGCACGAGAACATCGGACGCGTGATCGCGAATCTGCTCGACAACGCCCTGCGCGCCGCCCCGGGGCTCGAGCCGGTTCACCTGTTCGCGACGGGAGACGGGGAGAGCATCCGGATCTCGGTCACCGACCACGGCGCGGGCATGAGCCCGGAGGTGCTGCGGAACGCCTTCGAGCGTGGGTTCACCACGCGCGCGGAGGACAGCGGCTCGGGGATCGGGCTCACGATCTCGCGGGAGATCGTCGAGTCACTGGGTGGCAGTATCGAGCTGACGACGAAGCCGGGCAGCGGAACCCGCGCGACGATCGTCGTTCCTGCGGAGCGGGAGTCGAGATGAGGCACATATCGAAGGGGCTTTCGGTTCTCTCGGGATGGTTTCTCTTGGGTGGAGCGCTCACCGCGCCGGGCGTGGCCGAGCCGCCGGTCGACGCGACGCCCGCCTCCGCCCACGAGATCCTCGAGACGGCGTTCACGACGCGCTACGAGCTCGACATCATCGCCACGGTGGAGCTGGTGATGCGCAACCGCGCGGGGCACGAGCAGACGCGCACGTTCCACGTCGTGAGCAAGATCTCGGACGACCGGCTGCGCGGCATCGCGCGCCTCACCGAGCCGCCCTACCTGCGCGGCATGACCTTCATGACGCTCGAGGCCGACAACCGGCGCAACGACACCTTCGTCTACCTGCCCTCGGTGGGGCGGACACGGCGCATCTCGACCTCGAAGCGCGGCGATGCCTTCCTGGGCAGCGACCTCACCTACGAGGACTTCGAGCGCCAGCACGTCGAGAACTACGACCTCGAGCTGCGGCCCGCCGAGATGCTCGGCTCCGAGGCGGTGTACGTGGTCCGCGGCGCGCCGCGCCACCGGCTCAACTACCACCACGTCGACTTCGTGGTGGCCCGCTCCGACCATGCGATTCTCGAGACCCGCTACTACAAGCTCGGGGCCGAGAAGCCCTACCGCATCATGGTGGCGCCTCGGGAGTCGATGACCTACGCGCCCGGCCACGTGCTGCCGACGCGCCTCGAGGTCGCGAACCTGCAGCGCGGCACCACCACCGACGTCGTGTTCCACGATCTCGAGATCAACCCGCCGATCAAGGACACGCTCTTCTCGGTGCGGACCCTGGAGCAGAAGCGCGATCTCCCCGAGGTCGAGAACGGGGATCCCGGCGAACTCGGCGAGCGCTGAGCGGCGCGGGCGCCGCGTGCCGCCGGGCGGCTCCGGCGGCCGGTGCGCGGCCCGCGGGTGGGAGCTGGAGGCGGCGACCGGATTCGAACCGGTGATCAGGGATTTGCAGTCCCGTGCCTTACCACTTGGCTACGCCGCCCCACCCGGAACCGGTAGCGGAACCGGGGCGTTAGTGGGTACCGCCCGAGAGGCCGCGCGTCAATCAGCACGGCCACGGATGGCTCAGATGCCGGGCAGCGGCGCCAGCCGGCCCGCCAGCCGCAGGGCGGGTCCCTCGGGCGTCTCCTCTACCGCGTGGAGCAGCTCGGCCTGGGCCGCCTGCGTGAAGCGGGCGGGAAGGCCGTGCGGCGGCGCCAGCGCGCGCTTCACGCGGCAGAGCAGCGCGCCGTCGGCCGGCGAGACGGTGAGCGTGGCGGGGTCGAGCCGCTCGCGGCTGCGGTCCGAGAGCGCGATCTCGCCCGACGCCGCGTCGAGCGCGCGCACGAAGAAGCCCGTCTCCTCGATCTCGATCTGGCCCCGGAAGCGGCCGACCTGGACGACGTAGGCGCGCTCCTCGGGCAGGTAGCGCACCGAGCGGTCGAAGAGCGCGCGCAGCCGGCGGTTGCGGATCGGCTCGCCCTCGTGCGACCAGCGGCCGTCGCGATGGAGCACCAGACCGAAGGGACGCAGCGGCGGCGGGCCGGAGCGCGGCCCCGCGGCCGCGCGTTCGGGGACCACGCGCGTCAGCCTGCGGGCAGCGGCTCCGGCTCCGCGGTGCCGTCGACCTTGATGCGGAAGAGGCCCACGAAGTCGTAGCGGTTCCAGAGCACGACCCGGTCGATCTGCGTGCTGCGCGGGCGGCAGTAGATCCACTTCTCGTTCCACTTGGCGCCGTACTCTTCCCGGGTGCGGGGCTCGTTCACGCTGCCGATCTGGTCGGTGGGCGGTCCGAGCAGCTTCCACACCTGCGCGCGTTCGGGGCCCGCCATCAGCGGTCGCACTCGCCGCCGATCATGTTGATGAAGTCGAAGGTGGGGATGATGTCGGCGAGCAGCGCGCCGCGCATCATCACCGAGAGCGGCTGGAGGTTGATGAGACTGGGAGGCCGGCAGCGCACCTTGACGGGCACGGCGCTGCCGTCCGACACGACGTAGAAGCCGAGCTCCCCGTTGGCGGACTCCACCGCGGCGTACGCCTCGCCCTTCGGAACGCGCGGCCCCTCCGTCACGGATTTGAACTGACCGATCAGCTCTTCCATCTTGTTGAAGACGCCGTCCTTGGCCGGCCAGCGCACGCGCGGGTCGTCCACGTTCACGGGTCCGGGCCCGAGCTTCTCGAGCCGCTCCACGCACTGCTCGATGATCCGCAGGCTCTGGTGCATCTCCTCGACGCACACGAGGTAGCGGTCGTAGTTGTCGCCCACCTCGCCGATCGGGACGTCGAAGTCGATCTCCTCGTAGACGAGGTACGGCTCGTCCTTGCGCAGGTCGTACGGCAGGCCGGAAGCGCGCGCCAGCGGCCCGGTGACCGCGTAGCGGATGCAATCTTCCTTCGAGAGCATGCCGGTGTGCTTGAGCCGGTCGACGAAGATCCGGTTGCTCGTCACGATCTTGCCGAAGTCGTCGAGCAGCTCGTGGATCTTCGACACGCTCCCGCGCGCGACCCCGGGGAAATCGCTCGGCATGCCGTGCTTGACGCCGCCGATGCGGATGTAGTTCGCGGTGACGCGCGCACCACACAACATCTCGATCAGGTCCCAGGTGAGCTCGCGCGCTTCGAGGCCGTAGATGAACGGCGTGAAGGAGTTGAGCTCCAGGCAGGCGGCGCCACAGCGCGTCAGGTGATCGGCGAGGCGCGCCAGCTCGCCGGACAGTACGCGCAGCCACTGGCACCGCTCGGGCGTCTCGATCTCGAGCAGCTTCTCGACGGCCAGGCAGTAGCCGACGTTCGCGAGGACCGCGGAGTTGTAGTTGAGCCGGTCGGTGTAGGGAATCGCCTGGTACCAGGCGCCGCTCTCGCACTCCTTCTCGAAGCCGCGGTGCAGGTATCCGACCTGCACGTCCATGTCCACGACGTTCTCGCCGTCGAGCTCGATCAGGAACTTCACCGTCCCGTGCGTGGCGGGATGGCTGGGACCCATGTTGAGGATCTGGTGCTCGGTGTGCAGGTCCCGCTCGAGGTCGGCCTCGCCGAGGTCGCCCTTGAGCAGCTCCCGCAGGTGCGAAGGCTGTGCCATGGCTAGTTCCTCGGACCGAGCAGCGGCTGCCGGCGCTCCTTGGCGTAGTCCTTGCGCAGCGGGTGCCCCTCGAACTGCTCGTAGAGGAGCAGGCGGCGCAGGTCGGGGTGCTCGCGGAAGCGGATCCCGTACATGTCGTAGACCTCGCGCTCCAGCCAGTTGGCGGACGGCCAGAGCCCGGTCGCCGTATCCACCTCGGGCTCTTCCTCGGGCACGCGGGTCTTGACGCGGAGGCGGTGACGGTTCGTGTACGAGAACAGGTGGTAGACGACCTCGAAGCGCGGCGTCTCGCCCAGGTAGTCGACCGCCGTGAGGTCGGTGAGCACGTCGAAGCCGCAGTCGGGGTCGTCGCGCAGGAAGCGCAGCAGCGCGGCGACCTGCCCGCGCTCGACGAGCGCCGTGGCGTCGCCCAGCCGGGCGTGGGTCTCCACGAGGGCGTCCCGCTGTGCCTCGATGAGACGCCGGAGCGCGGTGGAGCCGTGGTCCTCCATCAGCGCGCTCCGCGCGGGCGGTTGTACTCGCTGCGCAGGAAGTCGAGTCGTCGCTTGAGCAGGTGCTCGGGCACCAGGAGCTGCTCCTTGTCGAAGTAGAGCGAGGCGCGGTCGAAGCCGCTGATCTCGACCTCGCGGCTCATCACGATGGCCTCCTCGGGGCAGGCCTCTTCGCAGAGCCCGCAGAACATGCAGCGGGACATGTCGATGTCGAAGGCCTCGGGATAGCGCTCGATCCCCGCGCCCTCGAGCTGGCCGGGCACGATGCTGATGCAATCGGTCGGGCAGGCGAACTCGCACAGGCCGCACGCGACGCAGCGGGGCTGGCCGTTGTCGAGCTGCACCAGCACCGGCATGCCGCGAAACGCGTCCGGATAGTCCACGCGCTGCTCGGGGTACTGCACCACGAAGGTGGTGCGGTTGCCCGTGATGAAGCCCCACATGTTGCGGAAGAAGTGGCGGCTCACCGTCACGAGCGCCTGCGCGATCATCGGCACGTAGAGCCGCTCGAGAAAGCCCAGCTTCTCGTGGCGCTTGACTTTGATGACCTTGCCCGGCACGGCGCGCGCAGTATAGAAGAAGGAAAAAGATCAGGCGAGGCGGCCGGCGAGCTTCTCCGCGCGATAGGAGCTCCGCACCAGCGGCCCCGAGGCCACGTCGCGGAAGCCGATGGCCCGGGCGCGATCCGCCCAGGCGTCGAACTCGGCCGGCGTGACGTAGCGCTCGACCGGCAGGTGGTCCGGCGAGGGTCGCAGGTACTGGCCGATCGTGAGCAGCAGGACCCCGGCCTCCCGCAGATCTGCGAGCGTGACGGCGATCTCCTCGACGGTCTCCCCCAGCCCCAGCATGATTCCGCTCTTGGTCCGCACGCTTGGAGCGATCTCGCCGGCGCGTCGCAGGAGGCTGAGCGAGCGGTCGTAGCGCGCCGCCGGGCGGACCTTGCGCTGCAGCCGCCGCACCGTCTCCACGTTGTGGTTGAGCACGTCGGGGCGGGCCTCGAGCACCGTGCGCAGGGAGTCCTCGCAGCCCTTGTAGTCGGGGATCAGCACCTCGATCCCGGTCCCGGGCCGGCGCCGCCGGATGGCCCGCACGGTCGCCGCCATGTGGGCGGCGGCGCCGTCCGGCAGGTCGTCGCGCGCGACCGCGGTGATCACCGCGAACTTGAGCTCCAGCGCCTCCACGGCCTCCGCCACGCTCTCGGGCTCCTGCGGGTCGAGGGGCGCCGGGCGCGCCGTCGCGACGTCGCAGAAGCCGCAGCGCCGGGTGCAGCGGCCTCCGCCGATCATGAAGGTGGCGGTGCCGCGCGCCCAGCACTCCCCGAGATTGGGGCAGGCGGCCGCGTAGCAGACGGTGTTGAGGTCGTGGTCGTGCACCGCGCGCTGCACCCGCTCGAACGCCTGGGTGAGCCGCAGTCGCACGCGCAGCCAGGGCGGGCGCGGCGCCGCTGCGCCGGTCGTGGCGCTCACGCCAGCAGCCCCGCAAACGCGTCCGCCACCGCGCGGCGGGCGCGCGCGTAAAGATCCGCGGGCGCCTGCGACGCGAGCTCGGCGGCGACCGAGGTCATCTCGATGCCGTGCAGACCGCAGGGAACGATGTCCCGGAAGCCGCGCAGGTCGTTGCGGACGTTCAGCGCGAAGCCGTGGCAGGTGACCCAGCCGCGCACCCCGATCCCGATCGACGCGATCTTGCGGCGCGGCGCGCCCGGGCGGCTTTGCGCCGCGAAGACGCCGGTCAGCCCTCGGTGCGTGCGCGCCGAGACGCCCAGCGCCGCCAGCGCGCCGACGAGCGCCGACTCGATGCCGCGCAGAAAGGCGTGCACGTCGCGCGCATCGCGCGCCGCCAGGTCCACGATCGGATACCCGACGAGCTGACCGGGACCGTGATAGGTGACGTCCCCGCCGCGCGCGACCTCGAACAGCTCGATGCCCCGCGCCGCCAGCGCCTCGCGCGACGCGAGCACGTGGCGGCGATCGGCGCGCCGGCCCAGCGTGATCACGGGCGGGTGCTCGAGCAGCAGGAGCACGTCGCCCGCGCTGCCCTCGCGCCGCGCCTCGAGCGCCTTGCGCTGCCGCTCCAGGCCCTCGGCATACGGGACGCGTCCCAGCCACTCGATGCGCAGCTCACGATCCATGCGCGGCTCCGCTGTTGAGCAGCGCGTCGGGATGCTCCAGCAGGTCGCGCAGCCCGTCCAGGAACTGCGCCGCCTTCGCGCCGTCGAGCACGCGGTGATCGACCCCGAGTCCGAGCTTGATGCGCGTGCCCGGCCGCACCGTGTCGCCCTCGAGGACGGGCACCTGCCGCATCGCGCCCACCGAGAGGACGCAGCTCTGCGGCGGCGTGATGATCGCGTAGAAGTCGTCCACGCCGAACATGCCGAGGTTGGAGATCGTGAAGGTGCCGTCGGAGTAGTCCTCGGGGGAGAGCTTCTTCTCGCGCGCCTTGCGGATCAGCGCGTCGGCGGCGCCCGCCAGGTCGTCGATGTCGCGGCCCTGGCAATCCTTGACGACGGGCGCCACCAGCTCGCCCTGCACGTCCACCGCCAGCGCGATGTTGATGGGATTGAAGCGCAGGATGCGGTCGTCCCGGAACGTGGCGTTCACGTCCGGGAAGCGCTCCAGGGCCAACGCCGCGGCCTTGAGCATGAGGTGCGTGTAGGTGATGTGGCGGTCCGCGGCGCGCAGCCGATCGCGCAGCGCGCGCAGCGGCGCCG
>CP070734.1:2194411-2200601 GCA_020347605.1 Deltaproteobacteria bacterium
TGTTCCATTATTTGAAACTCTTTTCTGATTAATGGAATAGGGTACCCGCCCGGGAGGCCCCGGCAAGCGGGCGCGTCGAGTCGCGCGCGGGCACCGCGCGGCGGAGTCGCGGCGCGCCGGGCGGCCCTCAGGACTCGCCGCGCAGGGCGGCGAGCGTCACGCCCAGTACGATCAGGACGGCCCCCGCGAGAGCCTGCCCTCCCACCGGTTCGCCGAGCAGGAGCGCGCCGATGACGAGGCCGACCAGGGGCTGCAGGAAGATGAACACGGCCAGCGTGGAGGCCGAGATCTCGCGCAGCGCCGCGTTCCAGGCGTACGAGATCAGCGCCGTGGACAGGAACGCCAGCGCGAATACCCAGCCCAACGCGGGCAGCGCGCGGGCCGCGTCGAACGGTTCCGCGAGCGCCAGGGGGATCAGCGGCGGCACGGACAGCGCCGTCGCGAGCATCGCCACCCGCAGCGGATCGTGACGGCGCAGCAGGGGCTTCGCGGCGAGCGTGTAGATCGCCCACGAGAGGTGCCCGAGCGCCATCAGCGCATCGCCGCGCGGGTCTCCGGCGCGGATGTCGACCGTGCCCTGCAGGACGATCAGCGTTCCGCCCGCCGCGCCCAATGCGATCGCGACCACGCGCGGCGCCGTCAGCACCTCTCGCAGCAGCAGCGCTCCGCCGATCAGGATCCCGATCGGCTCGAGCGGCGAGAGCAGGGCGCCGTTCGTCGCCGTCGAGAGCTCGAGCCCGATCGCATTGAGCACCATCGGCAATGCGAAGCCCCCCCAGGCGAGGACCAGGAGTAACCCGAGATCGCGAGCGCGGAGCGGCGCCGGCGCCACGTCGGGCCGGCGCAGAGCGCTGACCCCCAGCAGGATCAAGAGACCCAGGGACTGGCGCACGACGACCAGGCTCCACGGCGACAGGCCCGCGAGCGCGAGCTTCGTCAGGGCGGGGGTGCTGCCGCCGATCGCCTGCGCGAGCACGATCCAGAGGGCGACGCGTGCGCTCACGAGGACGACCGCCGGCGGGGCTGCATCGAGATCCCGCTTCCGCCGGCGCGGGGCCTCATCCGTAGGCGCGCGTCACGAACCAGAACAGACCGAGTCCGCAGATCGCGGACGAGCCGAGCTCGACGAAGCCGCGGTGCGCACGCCCCTCGCGCCAGCTCGCCGCGAGGAGCAACAGGGGGAACACGAGCGCCAGCACGGCCAGCTGGCCGAGCTCCACGCCCAGGTTGAATCCCAGCAGCGCGGAGGCCAGGCGCTCGGCGGGCAGCTCGAGCTCCGCCAGAACCCCGGCGAACCCGAAGCCGTGCACCAGTCCAAAGCTGAACGCCACCGCGGCCCGGAGACGCACGGGCTTCTGGACCCGCTCGAGCAGCGCGAAATAGGCCAGTGAGAAGATCGCGAGGCCGCCGAGCGTCGCCGCCGGCGGCGCGCCGACCCCGAGCAGCGCGAGGCCCGTCGCCAGCGCCAGGCCGCACACGATCGCGCGCGGAATCAGGCGTCGCCGGCCCGACAGCCACCACGCGTTCTCGGCCGCGACCAGCGCGATCGACAATCCGATCAGCGCCTCCACGGTCTCGGCGTGCGGGCGCAGCGCGCCCAGCACGGCGAGCGCGAGCGTGATGCTGTGCGCGACCGTGAAGCCGGTCACGATGACCGCGACCTCGCCGAGCCGGCGCGCCAGCAGCAGGAGGACCAGCAGGAAGGCGAGGTGGTCGTAGCCGGTGAAGATGTGCTCGATCCCCAGCAGCAGGTAGCGGGCGAGCGCGGCCGCGAATCCCTCGTCCGCCTCGCGCGCGGCCGGCCGTTCCAACCGCCAGGTCGCGTCGCCGGTGGTGAGCACGCGCTCGAGAACGCTCGAGCCCGTGGCGTGAACGCGTGCGAAGTGGAGGTGGCCGGGCGCCACCTCGCGAAACAGCTCGCTCGAGATCGCGAGCGCGCGGACCTCGCTGCACTCCAGGCTCCACTCGATGGCGGCGTCGCCGACCGGCGCGGACAACGCGCGCGGGCCATCGCGGAGGCGGCAGCGGCCCGTCTCCGAATCGAGATGCAGATGCTCCGTCAGGTAGGCGCCGAGCGCGGCATGCAGGTGGGGCGCCGCGACCGGACCCCACGGCAGGCGCGTCAGCTCGAGCTGCGCGATCCGAAGCACGACGCGCGCCGAAGCGCCGTCGAGCTCCCAGCTCGAGTACGAGAGGCTGCGGCCGTGCGCGTGGGCGGCCGAGCCGATCAGCGCGCCGGCCAGCGCCGCGAGGAGCGCGGCGCCCAGACGCGGCGTGCGGGTTGGATCGAAGCGGAACACGAAGGCGCCCCTCCGCCGGCAGCATAGCGGGTCGCGGCTGCGCGATGGACGCGACCGTCCCGGGCAGAACGCGGTCTAGGGCACCCCGGGAGCGACCACCAGGTCGGCGCGCGCGCGCAGCTCGTCGAGGTACGCGCGCAGGGCGCGTTCCCCCTCTCGCCGCGTCCACTCCGCGCGAAGGCGGTCGCGGATCGCGTCGAAGGGCGGGATCACGCGCGGCTCCCGTTCGCGCACGTCGAGGATGTGGAAGCCGGTGCCCGAGCGCACCGGTGCGCTCGGCGACGAGCCGTCGCTCGCCAGCGCCACGCGCGTGGCGCTGGGCCCGAGGTACTCCTGGAGCTTGGTCGCCGGAAGCGGCGCATCCGGGATCGGAACGATCGGCTCGTCGCCCAGCGCCCGCGCCACCTCCTCGAACGCCTCGCCGGCCGCGAGGCGCCGCGTCGCAGCCTCCGCGCGCGCGGACGCCGCGTCCACGTCGTCCGGCGAACGCACCCGGAAGAAGATCTGACGCACGCGCAGCCGACCGGGCCGGGCAAAGAACTCCGGCTCGGCGTCGTAGAGGGCCCGCAGATCGGCATCCGTCGGCGTGCGGCGCTCGGCGTCGGCGGTGACGGACGCGATCACGGCGCTCACCAGATCGGCGCGCACGCGGCGGTCGACCCGCGCCAGTCCCAGCTCGAGGGCCCGCTGCACCAGGAGCTCCTCCTCGATCATGCGATCGAGGACGCGACGCCGATCGGCATCCGTGAGCTCGCCGCGCCGGTCGCTCGCGAGCGCGACGATCAGCCGCTCGTAGCTCTCCGCATCGATGACCGAGCCGTTGACGCGCGCGATCGCGCCGCTGGGCAGCGCCGATGCGCTCCGCCGCTGGAGCAGCCCTGTCGCCGCCAGCGCCAGACCGGCGGCCGCGAAGAACGCCAGCCACAGCACGGTGCTCCGCGATTGGCTCGCCTGCGCGTCCATGCCCGGTTCGAACCCCTCCCGCTGCCTCCGCAACGCCGCGAAGGCGTTGGGTATACCGCAGCTCCGCCGCCTGTCGACGGTGCGCAGGGCCGGCCGACCGGGCCGGCTCAGGCCGGCGGCAGCGACGCGCGATAGTGGCGCAGCTCCGGAATCCTGCGCGCGATCCAGGCCACGACCAGCAGACAACCGACGCCGCCCGAGACCACCGCGAACGTGGCGCTCGTGAGCGCCGCCACGAATCCCGACTCGGCGGCTCCGAGCTGGTTCGACGCTCCGATGAAGATCATGTTCACCGAGCTGACCCGGCCCCGCAGCGCGTCGGGCGTCGAGAGCTGGATGGCGGTGCTGCGCAACACGACGCTCACCTGGTCCGCCATCCCCACGGCGACGTACGCGGCCACGGAGAGGGGGAACGACCGGGACAGGCCGAACACGATGGTGGCGATGCCGTATGCCACCACGGCGTAGAGCAACGCGCGTCCCGTGCGCCGAAACGGTCGCAGCGCGACCAGCACGACCGACATGAGCAGGGCGCCGGCCTCGAGCGACGCGGTCAGGATCCCGTACCCCGTCGGCCCGACGGCGAGGATGTCGCGCGCGTACACGGGCACGAGCGCGACGGCTCCCCCCAGGATCACCGCGAACATGTCGAGCGTCATGCAGCCCAGCACCACCGGCTGTCTGCGCACGAAGGCGAGACCCTCGCGGATCGCCTGCACGCTGACCGGGCGGCGATCCCCTTCGGCGGGTCGCGGGCGCACGCGCAGCAGACCGGCGAGCGAGCCGAGGGTGAGGAGCACCTGGAGACCGTACACGTCCGCGATGCCCCGCGTCGCGATCACGATGCCGCCGAGCGCGGGGCCGCTCATCAGCGAAAGCGCCTGAGCCGTGGCATACACCGGCACGGCTCGCGGGAAGACGTCGCGCGGCACGAGCTGCGGGAGCAGCGCCTGTCGCGAGGGGTTCTCGAACGCGCTCGCGATCGCCAGCAGGAACACGATCGCGTACAGCACGGGCAGGCTGTCGAGACCGACCGCGGTCGCGCGAAACAGAGCCGCCCCGCAGGCCAGGGTGCCGACCTGCGTGACCATCATCACGCGCCGCCGGTCGTAGCTGTCTGCGACGGCGCCACCGACGAGACTCAGGAACAGCGAGGGAACGAACTGCACGAGGCCGATCAGGCCGAGGTGGAACTCGGAGCGCGAGATCTCGTAGACGTGCCAGAGCACGGCGGCGCGCAGCATGCTCATCGCCGCGCCGGAGAACAGGCGGCTGCCGACGTAGGTTCGCAGGTTGCGGTAGCGCAGCGCCTCGAGCGACGTCGGCGGGCGCGGCGTCGCGGCGGGCGCGTCCCCGGTCACGGCCGACCGGCAGATCGGCGCGGCGCGGTACCGCCGAGGCGCGCCGTCAATGCGCCGCCCGGACGCCGCCGTCCGGCTCCGCGTCGAAACGCCAGGCCCCGCGGCGCGTCTCCCGTTCGAGCGACTTCGCCAGTGCCGCCAGGAAGCGGGCGCGCGGCCAGTCGGTGGCGCCGAAGCGCGCCAGGTGCGGTGTGCGAACCTGACAATCGATCAGGTCGAAGTTCCATGCGTGGAGCTGACGGACCAGCTTCACGAAGGCGACCTTCGACGCGTCGGACTCGCGCGCGAACATCGACTCGCCGAAGAAGCTGCCTCCGATCGAAACGCCGTAGAGACCTCCGATCAGCCGGCCGTCCCGCCACGCCTCGACGGAGTGCGCGTAGCCCAGCCGGTGCAGGCGCACGTAGGCGTCGATCATGTCGGGTGTGATCCACGTTCCCGCATCGTCCGGGCGCTCGACCGCCGCGCACGCGGCGATGACGCGCTCGAACGCCGTGTCGAGGCGAACCTCGCAGCCCCCGCGCCGGATCGCTCTTCGCAGACTGCGCGAGACGCGCAGCTCGGACGGCACCAGGACCATGCGGGGATCGGGTGAGAACCACAGGATGGGATCGGGATCCGAGTACCAGGGAAAGATGCCGAGGGAATACGCCCGCAGCAGCCGCTCCGGCGCGAGATCACCCCCGACCGCGAGCAGGCCCGACGGCTCCGCCGCCTCCGGAGGCGGAAACGCGTGCTCGGCCCCGAGTCGGTAGACGGGCATGCTCGCCGGTCAAACGACGCTCAGATACTGAACGCTGAAGCGCGCCTCGGGATCGGTCCAGACGTCGTCCACGCGAAATCCCGCCTCCCAGACCAGATCGCGAAACTCTTCGAGATCGTACTTGTACGAGCACTCGGTGCGAATGCCCTCACCCTTCTCGAACGAGATCGGCTCGCCGTCCAGCTCCACGGTCTGATCGGCGAGGCTCACGAGGTACATCTCGATGCGTCCCGCACCCTCGTGGTAGACCGCGCGGTGGCGGAACAGGCGCAGGTCGAAATCGCTTCGGAGCTCGCGATTGATGCGCTCGAGGAGGTTCAGGTTGAAGTCGGCCGTGATGCCCTTGGCGTCGTTGTAGGCGCGCTCGAGGGTCTCGCGGTCCTTCTTGAGGTCCACGCCGATCAGCACGCCGCCGTTCGCCCCGCACACCTCGCGCACGTGCTCGAGAAACTCGATCGCGCGCGCCCGGTGGAAATTCCCGATCGTGGAACCCGGAAAGTAGACGACTCGGCGTTCCGTCGCGCGGCGCGGCTTCGGCAGGTCGTAGTCCGCGGTGTAGTCCGCGCAGACGGGAATCACCTCGAGCGCCGGATAGGCGGCCGACAGGTCCGCCGCCGATCGCATCAGGTGCTCCTTGGAGATGTCGATCGGGACGTAGGCCGCGGGATCGCGCAGCTCGTCGAGCAGCAGGCGGGTCTTCGTGCTGCTGCCGCTCCCGAACTCGATGAGGAGACAGCCGGGACCGATCCGGTCTGCCATCTCGCCGGCCGACTCGCGCATGATCGCGAGCTCCGTGCGCGTCG
>CP070734.1:2200701-2216216 GCA_020347605.1 Deltaproteobacteria bacterium
GACGATGCGGGGCCTCTACTTCGCGTACGGTTCGAACATGTGCTCCGCGCGCCTGGCCGAGCGCGTCCCGGACGCGCGGGCGGTCGGTCCCGCGCAGCTCCCCGATCACCGCCTGGTCCTGAACAAGCCGGGCGTGGACGGCTCGGCCAAGGCCAACGTCGAGCCGCAGCCGGGCGCCGTCGTGTGGGGCGTCACCTACGAGGTGCCGGTCTCCGACCTCGCTCGACTCGACCGCTACGAGGTCGGCTACCGCCGGCTGCCGATGCGCGTATACGGCGCGGCGGAGGCGACGATCGACGCGGAGATCTACGTCGCCGTGCGCACCACGCGTGACATCGTGCCGTTCGACTGGTACAAGCGGCTCCTGCTCGCGGGCGCGCGGGAGCACGGCCTGCCCGTGAGCTACGTCGAAGCGCTCCGCGCGCTGCCCGCGCGGAGCGCCGCGCGAGAGGCGGGCGAAGCGAGCTAGGCTGCGCGGGTCCCCGGGGCGCCGTTGGCCCCGGCGCGCGCAGAGGGGGAGGACGCCGTGGGAGACTGGTGGCGCGAGGTGCTGGGTCGCCGAGCCTGGTGGATGAACGCGCTGATGTTCTTCAGCGCCTACATGGCCATCGTGTACCTGCCGTTCGACTTCTTCTTCAAGGAGGTGGCGGCCGACGAGGAGGTCTGGTTCGGGATCCGGTTGCACGGCTGGGCCGCCAAGGCGACCGAGCCGCTGCACTGGGCCATCTACGCGGCGGGCACCTACGGCTTCTGGCGCATGCGCCCGTGGATGTGGCCGTGGGCGGCGGTGTACGTCGCACAGGTGGCGATCGCCATGCTGGTCTGGAATCTCGTCTACGTGGGCGGCGCGTCGGGATGGGCCGCGGGCCTCGTGGCCGGCGCGGCGTTCGGCGCGCTCGCGTGGGTGTTGTTCCGCTCACGCGACGCCTTCCGCAGCCCGCACCCGTCGCTGCGCGAGCGCTACGGCGAGTGGGCGCTCGTGACGGGCGCGTCCGCGGGCATCGGCGCGGACTTCGCGCGCGCACTCGCGCGCGAAGGCGTGTCGTGCGTGCTGACGGCGCGTCGCGAAGAGCGGCTGCGCGAGCTCGCCGACGAGCTCGAGAAGACGCACGCCATCTCGACCCGGATCGTGGCGGTCGACCTCTCCGAGCCGGACGCCGCCGATCGCGTGGCGGATGCGGTGACGGACCTCGAGATCTCGATCCTCGTGAACAACGCGGGCGTGGGCTACGCGGGGCGCTTCGAGAAGCAGGACGTGGACCGCCTGCGCGCGATGGTGCAGCTCAACTGCGTGGCGCCGGTGGTGCTGACGGCGCGGCTCCTGCCGGGGATGCGCGAGCGCGGCCGCGGCGCGGTGATCGTCGTCGGCTCGGTGGCCGGCAATCAGCCGCTGCCGCTGCACGGCGTCTACGCGGCCACCAAGGCCTTCGATCAGCTGTTCGGCGAGTCGCTGTGGGGCGAGCTGCGCGGCTCGGGCGTCGACGTGCTGGTGCTGCAGCCCGGCTCCACCGAGTCCGAGTTCCACGAGGTGGCCGGCGAGCTGCCGCACTGGGGCGAGCCGTCGGAGACGGTGGTCGCGGTGGCGCTCGAGGCGCTCGGCCAGCAGCCCTCGGTGATCTCCGGCTGGTTCAACTACCTGCGCGCGAACGCGGCGCTGCGGCTGCTGCCGCGCTCCACCGCGGCACTCGCCGCACACGCGTTCACCGCGAAGCAGACGCCGCCGGAGCTTCAGTAGCGGAGCCACACACGCGCCGCTGCCCGGCGTGCGCCCAGGCTCAGCTCGACCTGGCGGCCTGGGCAAGCGCGGCTTCGAAGCTCGCCTGTTCGCGCAGCATGCGGCGGTAGCCGATCAGCTGGCGCGGGCGGTTCCAGGCGAGCGCGCCGACCAGGCGTCCCGCGCGTGCGTACAGCGCGACGAAGCGGCGCTCCTCGATCGACCCGTGCACGACGCGGATCTCGTCGTCGGGCCGGACGCGCCCCGCGAACTGGATCTTCACGTCGTACTGATCCGACCAGAAGAACGGCACCGGTGCGAACGGCGCGGCCGCCTCGCCGTCGAGCAGCCGCGCCGCGGCCGCCATGCCCTGCTCCACGGCGTGGGTCCAGTGCTCGATGCGCATCGACTCGCCGAACCGCGGGTTCGCGAAGCGCGCCACGTCGCCGGCGGCCACCACGCCCGGTGCGTTCGCCGCACACGTCGCGTCGCAGACCACGCCGTCGTCGAGCGCCAGGCCGGAGCCCTCGAGCCAGCCCGTCTCGGGGCGCACGCCGATTCCGACCACCACGAGATCGGCGTCGATGCGGCTTCCGTCGGAGAGGCGCACCGCCTCGACCCGTTCCGAGCCGTCGAACCCGTCGACGCTCACGCCGCAGCGCAGCGCGACGCCGTGGTCCGCGTGGAGCGCGGCGCAGGCGGCACCCATCGTCGGTCCGATCGAGCCCACCAGCGGCACGTCGAGCGCCTCGACGACGGTGACGTCGAGTCCGAGCTGCCGGCACGAGGCGGCGACCTCGGAGCCGATGAAGCCGGCGCCGATCACCGCGACGCGTGGACCCGCCTCGAGCGCGCTGCGAATCGCGAGCGCATCGTCGAGCGTGCGCAGGACGTGAACGCCGCGCAGCGCATCGGTACCCGGCAGCGCGCGCGCCGCCCCGCCCGTCGCGATCAGGAGCCCGTCGTACGCGAGCCGCTCCCCGTCGTCGAGCACGACCCTTCGCTCGGCGAGCTCGAGTGCCACGGCGCGATGGCCGCGACGCCAGTCGAGCTCGAGCTCGTCGTAGGCGTCCTTGGGGCGCAGCAACAGCTGGTCCGGCTCGCGCTCGCCGCGGATCAGCTCCTTCGAGAGGGGCGGCCGGTCGTAGGGAAGGTGCGACTCGGCGCTCACCAGCGTGAGGCTCCCGTCGAAGCCGCGCCGCCGCAGCGTCTCGACGCCGCGCAGCCCCGCGAGCGACGCTCCTACGACCACGATGCGCTTCATGGCAGAGAACGATATCAGGCGTTGCCCCGCCCGGAAGCCCGGTGTTAGGTTCCTGGCTTCCGGGGATCCGCCGGCCATGGCCTCCGTCGTCGGCCAGAGGAGTGACGCATCATGAGACAACTCGGCGTCGCGGCCGTCGTGGTGCTCGCGTTCGGCGCGGGCTTCTGGACCGGCAACAGCTACGGCGGCCTGCGCGAGCGGGTGGCGCAGATCGAGCGGGATTTCGGCGAGCTCAAGGAGCAGGGGGCCGGCGCTCCTGGGGCGCGCGCGGCGCGGCCGTCCGCTCCGGCCGCGGTGCGCAAGGTCGACATCGAGGGCGCTCCGTCGCGCGGGCCGGCCAGGGGCGCCGTCACGGTGGTCGAGTTCACCGACTACCAGTGCCCGTACTGCCGCCGCGTGCAGGGCACCGTCCAGCGGCTGCTCGACGAGCATCCCGATCAGGTGCGCCACGTGGTGAAGCACAACCCGCTGTCCATCCATCCGCAGGCGCCCGGCGCCGCGAAGGCGGCGATCGCCGCCGGCAAGCAGGGGAAGTTCTGGGAGATGCACAAGCTCATCTTCGCGGATCCGCGCCAGCTCGGTGACGACGACCTGCGCGAGCGCGCGCGGGTGCTCGGGCTCGACATGGATCGGTTCGAGGAGGACTTCGCGTCCGACGAAACGGCGCGGATCATCGCCGCCGACCAGGCCGAGGCGCGGCGCCTCGGGGCCACCGGCACGCCCGCCTTCTTCATCAACGGGCGGCTTCTCTCCGGCGCGCAGCCCTACGAGGCCTTCAAGGCGCGCGTGGACGAGGAGCTGGGCGGAAACGACGTCGCTGGGTGACCGAGCCGCCGGGTGCCGGAGCGCCTCGAGCCGAACTGGGATCTGACGCCGTACTTCCCCGCGTTCGGCGGCGACGCCTACCGCGCCTTCCGCGACGCGCTCGCCGCCGACCTCGAAGCGCTGCCCGCGCGCGTTCCGCCGCGGGTTCCGGCCGGGCGCGAAGGGCTCGAGCGCTTCGCGGACGTGCTGCTCCAGATCGAGGACGCCTCCGCGCGCAGCGCGCATCTGGGCTCGTACCTCGGCTGTCTGTCCGCCGCCGATGCCCGCGACGAGGCGGTCCAACGCGAGCGGGCGGCGCACGCGGCGCGCCGCGCCCAGCTGGAGACGGCGTTGGCGGGGGTCCGTGCCGCCCTGCGCGACGCGGACGACGAGCGCTTCGCGCAGCTGGTCGCCGATCCGAGGCTCGAGGGTGCCGCGTACATGCTCGCGCGCCTGCGGCGGGCGGCGGCGTGGACGCTCGCACCCGAGCTCGAGCGGCTCGCCGCGGAGCTCGACGTCACCGGACTCTCCGCCTGGGGTCGGCTCTACGATCAGGTCTCTGGAAACCTCGAGTTCGAGCTGGCGCGGCCGGGCCATGCGCGCGAGCGGATGCCGATCGCGATGACGCGCACGCTCCTGGAGGACGCGGATCCCGCGGTGCGCAGCGCGGCGTTCCGCGGCGCGAACCATGCGTGGGAGGGCGTGGCAGACGTGATGGCCGCGAGTCTGAACGCCATCGCGGGTACGCGCCTCACGCTCTACCGCTGGCGCGGGATTCCGGACTTCCTCGATCCGGCGCTCTTCGACGCCGCGATCTCGCGCGAGACCCTCGACACGCTGCTCGAGGCCGTCGAGTCGCGCGCCGAGCTGCCCCGCCGCTACCTGCGCCGCAAGGCGGAGCGGCTCGGCGTCGAGAAGCTGGGCTTCCAGGATCTGCTGGCGCCGCTGCCGGAGACCGGCACGGGGCGGATCCCGTTCGATGCGGCACGCGAGCGGATCCTGCGCGCCTTCGGCGCGTTCCATCCCGGTCTCGAGGCGTTCGCGCGGCAGGCGTTCGAGCGGCGCTGGATCGATTACGAGCCGCGGCGCGGGAAGCGTCCGGGCGGCTTCTGCACCTCGTCGCCGCTGATCGGCGAATCGCGCGTGTTCCTGACCTACAACGGCTCGCTGGGTGACCTCCAGACGCTCGCCCACGAGCTCGGCCACGCGTACCACAACCACGTGATGCGCGACATGCGACCCTGGGCGCGGCGCTATCCCATGACGCTCGCGGAGACCGCGTCCACGTTCGCCGAGCAGCTCGTCTCGGAGGCGGTGCTCGAGGATCCGGATGCGAGCGAGGCGGACAAGCTGCACGTGCTCGACGCGCGCCTGCTCGACGCCGCCGTGTTCCTGCTCAACATCCCGATGCGCTTTCACTTCGAACGCGCGCTCTACGCGGAGCGCGCGAACGGCGAGGTGGGCGTGAGCCGGCTGCGCGAGCTGATGGTCGAGGCCCAGAGACGCAGCTACGGCGACTGCCTCGCCGAGGACGGCTTCGATCCCTGGTACTGGGCCTCGAAGCTCCACTTCTACATCACCGGCGTCTCGTTCTACAACTTCCCCTACACCTTCGGATACCTGTTCAGTCGGGGGATCTTCGCGCGGGCCCGGAGCGAGGGGCCCGCCTTCCTGCCGCGCTACGACGAGCTGCTGCGGCTCACCGGCAGCGACGCGGCAGAGAGCGTGGCGGCGCGCGGCGTGTCCGTCGATCTCACCGCGCCCGGGTTCTGGCTCGAATCGATCGGAAGCATCGAGGCCGACCTCGAGCGCTTTCTCGAGCGGACGGGCGGGGGCTGAGACGAACGCCGGTCGGCGGCGCGCGGCGGCAGGTGTGAAGTGGGTGCGGAACGGCGACCGCTCGGAGTGACGGAGGCGCTGGTCGCGGCGAGCGAGCAGTGTCCCAACGCGGCGGTGCGCGCGGTCGCCGCCCGCGCGCTCGAGACGATCCGGCGCGAGGGGGCGTCGGCCCTTCCCGCACAGGCCTTCCTGGTGCTCTCCGCTGCGGCGGGCTGGCGGGGAGACCGCGCGGAGGCGGTGAAGGACGCGCTGCGCCGCTTCGTGGAGGCGGACGCGCAGAGCTGATTCCCGGAATGCGATAGGATCTGCGCGCTTCAACTGCACCTGGAGTACGGATCACTTGCGGGTTCTCGTGACCGGCGCCGCCGGCTTCATCGGATCGCACCTGTGCGAGGCTCTGCTCGCGCGCGGCGACGAGGTGTCGGCGCTCGACGACCTGAACGACTTCTACGATCCGGCGCGCAAGCGCGCGAACGTCGCCGGCTTTCGCGATCACCCCCGCTGCCGCTTCGCCGAGCTGGACATCCGCGACGCGTCCGCGCTCGAGCGTCGGTTCGCGGAGTGGCCGCCCGACGCCATCGCGCACCTCGCCGCCTACGGCAACGTCCGCTACTCGATCGGACGCGCGCCGCTCTACGCGGACGTCAACATCGTGGGATCGGTCAACGTCCTGGAGTGCGCGCGCGCAGCGGGCACGGAGACCTTCGTCTTCGCGTCGACCTCCTCGATCTACGGCGCCACCGAACAGCTGCCGTTCGTGGAGAGCGATCCGTGCAATCGTCCCCTGGCGCCGTATCCCGCTTCGAAGAAGGCGGTGGAGGTGCTCGGCTACACCTACCACAACCTCCACGGCACGCACTTCACGGCGCTGCGCTTCTTCAGCGTGTACGGCCCGCGCGGGCGACCCGACATGATGCCCTACCTCGTAACGGATCGGATCGTGCGCGGCGAGGAGATCTCGCTGTTCGACGCCGGCCGCATGAAGCGGGACTGGACCTACGTGGACGACGTAACGGCGGGCGTGCTCGCCGCCCTGGATCGGTCGCTCGGCTACGAGATCGTGAACCTCGGCCGCGGTCAGCCCGTCCTGATGTCGGAGTTCGTCGAGCGCATCGAGGGGCTGGTGGGCCGCGCGGCCGTGCTCTCGACGCCGCCCGCGCCCGCCAGCGAGCCGAAGGTGACCTACGCCAGCATCGAGAAGGCGCGGCAATTGCTCGACTACCATCCGACGACGGACCTGGCGGACGGCCTGGCCGCCCTGTGGGAGTGGTACCGGAAGGCCGTTCTCGCCTGAACGAGGTCCGGCGAGGCTAGTCGCAGTTCAGGTCCAGCTCGACCCCTTCGTGGTCCGAGGGCCAGCAGATCGCCGCGGGGAGCGGACCGCAGCCCGGCGCGAACGGATTCGGATCGTCGGCGAAGATGCGCGTCGCGGTGAAGTCCCCGTCCGCGTCGTCGAAGGGGTCGATGCCGCCCGCGCAGTCCGAGCCCGCGGCCGGCGGCACGACGAAGATGAAGTCGATCCGCGAGCGGACGTTCGCCTCGGGCGACTCGAGGTCGCCGGACGGATTCTCGCCACTCGTCTCGTCGCGTCCGGAGGTGCAGCCGGTGCCGCTGTCCGGATCGCACTCTGGATTCCCGGCGGCGAGGTGTACGTCGATCCAGCCGCGCTCCGTGAAGTGCTCGTACGCGAAGCTGCCGGCGCGCGCGTTGAAGTCGCCGGCGACCACGGCGGGCGTCGCGACATCGTGTCGCGACTCGACGAACTGCGCGAGCTGCACCGCCTGGCAGTCGCGGATCGTCGTCGCGCCGGCCGCGCGGCACGCCGCCGGGCAGGGAATCTCGATGTCCCCGCCCGGCGGGTTGTCGATGTCGCACGGGCCGGAGCCCTGGTCGACGCCCGCCGCGAAGTGCGTCGAGACCACGTCCAGCGGCCCGACGGGATGGTCGATGCGCGCATACGTCGCGTTGCGCGGCGCGGCGCTGAGAAAGCTGTGCAGGATCAGCTGCTCGCTCTGCTGGACCGGAAAGCGGCTCAGGATGATCTGCTCGGAGACGCCGATCACCGGAAACGCGACGCGTCGGTAGTGGTACGGACACGCGGCCTCGACGGCGTCCTGCAGGATGTCGTCCTGGAAGCCGAGGACGTTCACCTCCTGAAGCGTGAGGACGTCCGGACAGCCGCTGGCCTCGGCCCACTGCGCGAAGAGCTCGGCGCGCTCGACGAAGCGGCAGGAGGCCGTGTCGGGCGGGCAGAAGAGTCCGTGCAGGATGTTGAGCTGCGCCGCGGTGACGTCCGCGTCGCAGGCCCGCGGCGCAGGCGCACGGCGCGCGCGGAAGCGGCCGGGCGCGTTGACCGCGATGTCGCCGCCGAACGCAGCGCAGTACCGCTCGCGGTGGATGCGCAGCTCGACGGGCAGGGGCGTGGCGTGAGCGGGCGCGACGCGGTCGCAGGGCCAGGCCGCCCCGTCGATCCGCACGCGGATCCGGCCCGGCGCGTACACGATCGCGACGCGGCCGTCCCCGCTGGCGTCCCGGTAGCGATAGCCCCGGCCGGGGCCGTCGCCCGCGATCGGCTGCCAGTGGAGCGGATCGAGAGCGATCTCCGCGCGACACTGCGTGGCGTCGTCCCCCGATCCCACCCGCAGCGAGGCGCCGCGCGTGGGGTCGGCGAAGGGCGGCGCGAGGCTCGGGTCCGTGGACGCGAAGGCGAACGAGCGCCGCGCCGGCTGGGTGGCGTGCGCGCGCAGCTCGAGCCGCTTGCCGGCGATCGGCCGCTCGGCGGCCGTCGCGACGCCCGCCGCGCAGGCGAGCGCGGCGAACCCGGCCCGCGCCCCGGACGCGGGCCTCGCGCGCAGCGGTCGAGCCGGATCGGGCATGACCAGCCATGATGCGCGATGCGCGGCGCCGCCCTCAAGCCCTTTTCCCGAGGCGGCTCGTTGCGCGCCTTCGCCCCCGCGCGTCCCCGGCGCGTCGGCACCGCGAGGGGCACCGCGCGGGACCGCTTCACCGCGCACCGCGTCGAGCGCGGCAGGTCGTGTCGCGGGGCCGACCCACCGGCTCCGCCTCGCGCGACGCCTCTCGCGCGCGATGGACGCACGGTGATGGATCGGGTCTCGGGGCGCTGTGAAGCGCTTCACATCGGGCTGCGCGGACTCCGACCGACGACCGCCGTGAAGGCGGCCGCGAGCTCCTCGGACGGGGCGTCTCCGAGCGCCGGCCCCCGCCAGGCGACGTGCTGGTCCGGTCGCACGAGGAGGGCGCCGCTCGGCTCGAGGCCGGCCTGGCTGAGCCAGCGCGGCAGCTCGGGGAGCAGCTCCGACGTGAGGACCAGGGAAGCAGTGGGTGGCGCGTCGATCGAGGCGAGCGCGTCGATCCAGGCTGCGCCCGCCGGGCCGGTGACGAGCAGGAAGCGGTCGAGCGGCACGCGATCGAGCAGCGACTCGTTCCCGCGCCCGAGCCACGCGTGCGGAAGGCGGGCGCCCGGACACCCCGTCGGTGTGAAGCGGCGCACCTCGAGCGCAGGCGCTTCGTCCCCGGGACGGCGCAGCAGTGCACCGTCGTCGTAGCGGAACCCGAGCTGCAGACCCGGCATGTCGAAGTGCTCCGCCTGCGCCTCGATCGCGGCGCGCACCCGCGCGATGCCGTCGGGATCGGCCAGGGTCGCCGCGACGCGCTCGCAGGAGGCCTCGATCGATTCGGTGATGCCGAGGGCCTGGGGCACCTGCAGCAGGCGCAGCGCATTGCGCAGGCTCTGGTCGGCGTTCGTCTGGGCGACGGGGCGCCGCTCGCGCTCGTACGTGTCGAGCAGCGCCGGGTCCGCGTGGCTGCGCAGGACCGCCGCGAGCTTCCAGGCCAGGTTGTGGGCGTCCTGCACGCCCGAGTTCAGTCCGAGGCCTCCCGTGGGCGGAAAGCGGTGGACGGCATCCCCGCACAGGAAGATCCGGCCGGCGCGGTACCGGTCGGCGACCTGGGCGGTCATCGTCCAGGCGCTCACGTTCTCGACCTCGAGTGGAAGGGTCGGATCCTCGAGGCCCTCGCGTACGAGCTTCGCGCAGCGCGCCGGGTCGTAGTCTTCGACGGACTCCGTCGCGGGGTCGTGGGGAATCATGTAGACGGACTCGCGATCCAGGTCGTGGACGACGAAGACACCGCCGCGGCTGCGCGGATCGCAGAGAAAGAAGAGCACGCCGGGCGGCACCTCGGGCACGCCGCGCAGGCACGCGCGGAAGTGCACCATGACGAAGCTCTGGATGCCGGCCGGGCCCTGTACGTCGATCCCGAGCGACTTGCGGACGCCGCTGCCGGCGCCGTCGGCCGCGACGACGTACCGGCTCGAGATCTCCTGCTCGCGCCCGCTCTCGACGTCGCGCACCACGCTGCGCACGCGGTGGCCTTCGTCGACCGAGGCGATCCACTCGCGACCCCAGGCCGGGGCGCGCCCCGCCGTGCGCTGGAGGGCGTCGAGCAGCAGCGGCTCGAAGCGGCTCTGCGAGAGGTTGCGAAGCGGCGTCGGTGTGACGGCGAGCTGATCGTCGCCCTGGCGCTCGAACGGCAGTCGGCCGAGAACGCGGCCGCCGAGCCGCGTCACCCAGTACACCCAGCCGGCCTCCTCGGGATCGGCGGCCGCCTCCGCGACCGCCAGCCGGTCGACGCCGGCCGCGCGGCAGATTTCGAGCGTGCGCGCGTTCACCACGTGTGCGGCGGGAGCGCGCTGTGGGCCCGGCCGGCGTTCGACGACGTGGCTTGCGATGCCCTGCTGCTCGAGGAGCAGCGCGGCCATCAGGCCGGTGGGACCGGCGCCGACGACGAGGACCGGGACCTCGTACGCGCTCACGGCCGGGTTTGCGGTGGAACGCCTCGCCACAGCAGCGCGACGGCCGCGATCATCGCGAGCGACAGGACGCTGAAGGCGAAGACGTTCTCGTCGATCCCGAAGACCTGCGTGTGGATGTGGGGCACGGTGATCGCCCCGTCGTAGTGGGGCGCCAGCAGATAGGCGATCCAGAACCCGCCGAGGTTGCAGCTCTGCCAGCCGGCGGAGAGCCACAGGTTGCGCAGCTCGAAGGGCCTGCGGAACCAGATGAGATACAGGTTGGCGACGCCCGAGAGGAACATGAAGCCCAGCAGCCAGACCAGGTGCACGCGGGCGTGGCCCACCCAGTCGGGATTGAAGGCGTGGCTCGGGTGGTAGTCGCGCAGGACGGGACCGAAGAACTCGAGCGCGGTGATCGTCAGGGGGATCTTGACGGTGAGGATTCGCGCGTCGCGGCTCATCGGTGGCTCGCCTCCGTGGTGGACTCGCAGGGATCGGCCGCCGGGGACGATCCCGGCGCGGCGATTTCGAACAGTTGCGCGCCGAGCCCGTCGATCCGGGCCCGAACGCGATCTCCCGGCTCCAGGTAGCCACCCGGCTCGCCGCCCGCGGCCCTCGCGAGCTCCTCCTGCCGGGCCTGCTCGAAGGGGCTGCGCAAGCGCACGAGGCCGCGCGCGACCACGCCGAGCGGGCTCGGGGCCCGAAGGGCCACGCCCTCCGGCGTGCCGGTGAGCACGATGCTCCCGGCCGGCAGACGCAGGCGGCCGCCGTCTCCGGCGACGGCCATCGGGTAGTAGCGCCAGGGATCGGTGCGGCGCAGGGGCATCGGCGTGCGCGCGCCGTCGCGCGAAACCTCGTCGCCGATGCGCGCCAGGAAGGCCAGCGGGTCGAGGATCATCGCTGCGGTGCTGGCGTCCTGCCGGACCTCGAACCCCTCGCCCTCGTCCACCTCGAGCCGCAAGCCGAGGCCATCGGCCGCACATGCGTCGAGCGCTGCGAAGAGCTCGGTTCCCCGCACCAGCCAGGGACCGAGCGGCAGGAAGCCGGGTTGTCCCTTGGCGTCGACGAATCCGGTGCCCGGTCCGGAGAACGCCTTGTGGACGATGATGGGCTCGCGGTCGGTCACGTCATTGGCGACGAAGAATGCGCTCCGGGCGAGCAGCGCGGTGCGCGAGGGCAGGGCGGTGAGGTCGACGTCCTCGAGCAGTACGAAGCCGAGCTCGACCTCGTAGTCGAGGAGGACGACACCGGCGGGGGCGGCAACCCGGCCGTACGGAGCGCCCGGCGCCACCGGCTTCGGGAAGACGAAGACGTCTCCGCCGCCGGCCTCCTCGGCATGGGCGGCGTAGTTGAGACCGGCCGCCACCACCACGCGACGCTCGGCGTCGAGGTCCGCCTGGCGCAGCGGGACCGGGCTGCACACCCGATCGCGCCGCGCCTCGTCGTCGAGTCGCCAGACGGGGACGTCCGCGCCGGGTTCGGCAACGGCGCGATCGAGCGCTGCGCGGATCGGCAGCGAGCCGTCCGCGAGCGGGGAGACCGCCGTCGGCAGGCCGTCTTCGTGGGAGACGACGCGCACCCAGGTCGGGGCGCCCGCGGGCTCGGCCAGGATGCGCGCGACGCGCGGGAGCGACTGCGCGTCGACACAACCGGCCGGATCGGGAGCGGCCGCCACGCGCGCGGCCAGTGAGAGCAGGCCGCACGCCACCGCGGCGGCGAGGCGTACGGATCCTGCCACGTCCGAGCCGCTCAGACCTCGATCTCGCCCTCGGCCCGGTGGTGTCGCTTGTAGACGTCGAGATACTCCTCGAACGAGGCCTCGCCGTCGCTATTGACATCGTACTCGTCGAACGCGACGCCGTAGCGCTCGAGGCCGGCGTCCGAGTACTCCTGGCGGCTGAGGGTACCGCTGCCGTCGGTGTCCGCGGTGTCGAAGATGTGGGAGACCACGTCGAACTTCTTGCAGCCCTCTCCCGCTGGAGCCGACCCGGGGAGGATTGCCAGCGCGAAAGCGGCCAGCGCGAGAGCGGCGATGGTGCGCATCTGCGTTTCCTTTGCGGTTTCGGTGGGGCCCATGCGGCCCGGGCTCTTCTGCTTCGAATGCATTCCGACCCCACCAGCGTAGGAAGCGTGCGGATTCTGTCAAGAAAGTCCCCGCTCGCACCACCATCCCGGGAGCCGTTCGCGGTCGGAGCGGCAGCTCGCCCCGGCCCGGGACCGATCGCGCCGAGCTCCCGGCCCCGGGGCCCGCTCGGACCCGGTGGCGGCTCGCCGCGGCCCCGGCCGCGGGTCTCGCTCGCCGCGGTCGAGCCGGATCGGGCGCAACCGGGCATACTGCGCGCGGCGTCCGAACGCCGTGGACCGACGCCGCAGACCGGAGATCCGCGATGAGTGAAGGGGTCGCATTCACGGGCGAGCGCCTGCACGAGGGCAGCGATCTCTTCGCCGTAGACCTGGCGCGGCACCGCGCCGCCTACGAGTTCGCGCGCGGACGCACGAGCGGCGGGCGCGTGCTCGACTTCGGATCGGGCTCGGGCTACGGAGCCGCCGGTCTCGCCGGCGGCGACGCGCTCGTGGTGGGCGTCGATCGGGTGGCGCCGGATGCGCGCAATCGCGGCCCGGCGCACTTCCTGCGCGCCGATCTGCGCGACAGCCCCCTCGCCGACGGCGCCTTCGATCTGGTGGTGAGCTTTCAGGTGATCGAGCACCTGGCGGATCCGAGCGACTATCTCGACGCCATCGCGGGTGCGCTCGCGCCCGAGGGTACGGCGCTCATCACCACGCCCAATCGGCAAACCTCCGACGGAGAGAATCCCTTCCACGTTCGCGAGTATCTGGCCGCGGAGCTCGCCGAGCTGCTGCGCACGCGGTTCGCCGAGGTCGAGGTGCTGGGCATCGGCGCCACGGGCGACGTCGCCCGCTACTACGCGGCGCGGCTCGAGCGGATTCGCAGGATCGTGAAGCTCGACCCGCTGCGCCTGCGCCGGCGGCTGCCCCGAGCGCTGGTCGAGTGGCTGTTCGGGCGCCTCGCGATCGTCGTGCGCTCGCGGATCCGAAGCGACGAGGGCCTGCCGGCCGCCACCTGGCGGGACTTTCCGGTGGGACCGGCCGACGACGCGTGCCTCGACCTGCTCGCCGTGTGCCGGGCGCCGCGGGCTACTCGTCGAGCGGGTTCTTGAGCGGGATCGATACGCCCCGGTCGCCGGGGCCGGGCGCCGGGGTCTGCTGGGCGACGGTGCGGCCGTAGGCCACGATCTCGGGAATCTCCGCATCGTCGAGCTCGCGCAACCACGTCTTCCGCTCCATCGCCTTCTCGAGGTACGGCGCCAGCGCCTCGAGCTTCGCGCGCTCGCGATCCGCCTCCCGCTCCTTGAAATCGGGCATCACGCGCTCGCAGAACAGCTCGAGCGACTCGCAGATGTGCTCGTGCCGGTTGCGCCCGCCCTGCTGGATGAAGACGACCTGGTCGACGCCGGAGTCGGCGAAGGGCTCGAGATGCGCGCGGAGCTGGTCCGGCGTGCCGATGCCGCGGCCGGCGCCGGCGTCCGGCAGCAGCGGGCGCGCCTTCTCGAAGAGATCCCACACGCTCGTCCGGCCCGGCTTGTGGGTGCCGAAGATGTAGTGGTGCGCGAGCCCGAAGCCGAAGAAGCGGAAGCCGTCCTCGCCGCGGCGCCGGGCCTCGTCGGGGTCCGCATGGCACGAGAAGCCCGTCACCATCGCGATGTTGGGATTGATCACGTGTCCGATCGGCGTGCACTCGTTCTTGAGCGTCTGGTAGTAGTCGTCGACCCAGTGCCGCGCCTCGGTCGGGTCCACGAACGCGACCGTCAGCGCGCCGAGGCCGAGCTTCGCGGCCAGATGGATCGTGTCGCGGTTCGAGCACGCGACCCACATGGGCGGGTGGGGCTTCTGGACGGGCTTCGGGACGACGTTTCGACAGGGCATCGTGAAGTGCTCGCCCTGGAAGCCGGGGTACGGATCCATCGCCAGCATGTTGGCGACCTGCTCGGTGGCCTCGAGCCACATGGCGCGCTTCTTCGACGGGTCGATGCCGAAGCCCTCGAGCTCCGCGCGCGACGCGGACTCGCCGGTTCCGAACTCGACGCGCCCGCCCGAAACGAGGTCGAGCGTCGCGATGCGCTCCGCCACCTTCGCCGGGTGGTTGTAGCCCGGCGGCATCAAGACGATTCCATGGCCGAGTCGGATCTGCTTCGTGCGCTGTGAGCAGGCGGCCAGGAACACCTCGGGTGAGGCCGAGTGCGAGTACTCCTCGAGGAAGTGGTGCTCGACCTCCCACGCGAAGTCGATTCCCAGCCGGTCGGCGAGCTCGACCTGATCGAGGGCCTCCTGGTAGAGGCGCAGCTCCGCTCCCTCGTCCCACGGCCTCGGGAGCTGGTGTTCGTAGAAGATTCCGAACTTCACGCCGGCCTCCTGTCGATCCCGCGTTTCCCGAAGCGGTGGGCGCTCCGCGGCGCGCGGCTCGCGCGCGCCGGGTCGGGCATCGGGTGAGCGATAGCAACGAGCCCCGAACGGCACAACGAGGCGCCCGCATCGAGCCGTCAAGCGACTGGAATACGGCGTTTTTCCCGGCGGCCGCCGGGGGCCGGTCCGAGCCTGCGGCGGGGGCTTTCTGGACGCTACCCGGCCGCTCTCCTACCCTACGGGAGCGCGCTGCGCAGAAACCTTCCTACGCGAGAGACGTCATGTCCGAAGCCATTCTCGATCTCACCGAGGCCGCCCGCGAGAAGATCCAGAGCGCGATGCGGGCCGAGAAGCTGGGCGACGAGTCCGCGGTCCGCGTGTCGGTCGACGAGCAGGGGGCTTCGTTTCGCTACCGGCTCGAGTTCGTGAACCGGAGCGAGCAGGCGTCGGACGACGCCTCGGTGGACGCGGGTGGCGTTCGGCTCCTGATCGACGCCGAGAGCGTCCCGCGGCTCCGCGGCGCGACGCTCGAGTACGTCGACGACCTCGGCGGCAGCGGCTTCCGCTTCGACAACCCCAACACGCCCGAGCTGCTCCAGAATCCGCTGGCGGCCCGCGTGCAGAAGGTCCTCGACGAGCAGATCAACCCGGGCGTGGCG
>CP070734.1:2216316-2220736 GCA_020347605.1 Deltaproteobacteria bacterium
GCGATCGACATGAAGCGATTGCCGAACACCTCGAGGCGGATCGGGTCGAAGCGTTCGAGGTCGGCATCGTGCGCGTGCTGCGGCCCCTCGGCGTCCTCGATCGCGAGCCGGCCGTCGGAAGCGACGCGCGCCACGAAGCCCGGGTCGATCACGACCGTGCCGGTGTCCTCGAGCAGCACCACGGGTCCGCGCACCACCTCTCCCACGCGCAGGCTCTCGCGGTCGCGAATCGGCGCGCTCACGCGTCCGACACCGGGAAACCACACCCGCGCGCTGCGCGCGCGCGACGCAGCGGAACCGACCCGGCGCAGCGGCGGCGCCGCCGGGGGCGCGCGGCCGGGTCCGCGGGCGCGCACCCGCGCCGTCATGATCTCGATGGCGCGGCCCGGCCGCGTGTAGCCGAAGCGCGCGCGGTGCTCGGCGACGAACGCACGGGCGAAGTCGAGGTCGGCCGGCTCCCGGATCGGGAGCGGCGTCTCGGATCCGCGATAGCGCAGGTCGAGCCAGCGCTCCGCCCGGACCGCGTCCCGACCGATGCCCTCCGCGACGAGCGCCGCGCGACCGTCGCCCTCGAGGGCAGACAGCGCCCCCTGGATCGCGTCGGGCAGCGCGGCCCGCCCCTCGGGCAGGATCACGCGCCCGGCGTCGCGCTGGCCGTCCCAGGTGGTCTCGGACAGGCCGATGCCGTAGGCGGACAGGATTCCGGCCAGCGGGTGCAAGAGCACGCTGCGGATGCCGAGCGCGCGCGCGACCGCGCAGACGTGTTGTCCGGCCGCCCCGCCGAAGCCGACCAGCGCGTGGTCGCGCGGATCCACCCCCCGCTCCACCGAAACCTTCGCGATGGCCTGCGCCATGCTGGCGTTCGCGATCTCTACGAAGCCGGCGGCCACGTCGTCGAGGTCGAGCGCGTGCCCCGCGCGACGCAGTCGTGCGCGCAGGGCGCGCAGCGCGGCCTCGACCGGAGCGCGCTCTACGGCGAACGAGAAACGGTCGGGCTGCAGGCGGCCGAGGAACAGGTTCACATCGGTGAGCGCGAGACCGTCCTCCGCTGCGCCGTCCGCACCCCCGCTGCGCCCGTAGCAGAGCGGTCCCGGTTCGGCCCCCGCGCTCTCGGGACCGACGGTGAGCCGGAAGCCGTCGAAGCGGCACAGCGAGCCGCCGCCGGCCGCGATCGTGTGGATCTTCAGCATGGGAGCCTTGACGCGCACGCCGCCGACCGTCGTCTCGAACGATCGCTCACACTCCCCGCCGCGGATCAGCGACACGTCCGTCGACGTACCGCCCATGTCGAACCCGATTGCGCGCTCGAAGCCGGCGCTCGCCGCAACCCGAGCCGCCCCCACCACGCCGCCGGCCGGACCCGACAGCAGCGCGTTCGGGCCCCGGAACCGGAGCGCGTCCGTGACACCCCCCGAAGACTGCATGAAGCGGAGCGCGCTGCCCGGCAGCGCCGCTTCGAGCGCGGACACGTGCCGACGCAGCAGCGGCGTCAGATAGGCGTCCACCGCGGTGGTCTCGGCGCGCGCCAGAAGACCCATCTCGCGGGCGATCTCGTGCGACGCGATCACGTGCGCGAACCCGACCTCGCGCGCCAGCTCGCACAGGCGCCGCTCGAAGTCGGGCGTCGCGTAGGCGTGGATCAGCGCGATCGCCACCGACTCGATCCCGTCGCGGCGCGCCGCCGCGAGCGCTTCCCGGGCGGCCGGCTCGTCGAGCGGCTCGATCGCAACCCCGTCGACCCCCACGCGCCCCGCGACTTCGACGACCCGTTCCTGGACCGGCGGCGGCTTCTCGACCGCCAGTGTGAAGAGCTCCGGGCGCTCCTGCGTTCCGATCGCGACGACGTCGCCGAGGCCGCGATTGGCGACGAGCAGGGTGCGCACGCCGCGTCGCTCGAGCAGTGCGTTGGTGGCGACCGTGGTGCCGAGTCGCACGCGGCAGCGCGGCGGCGGCGCGTCCGGCTCCAGCACGCCCGCGGCGCCGAGCACGGCGCGGATCGCCTCGACCGGCGCGGTGTCGGAGGAGAGCACCTTCGCCGTGTGGAGCGTCCCGTCCGGCGCGATCCCGATGCAGTCGGTGAACGTGCCGCCGCGATCGACCCAGAAGTCCCAGCCCTGCGCGGGGCCGCCGCTGGGGGCCGATGCGCCGCCCGTCTCCGCCCGATCAATCGGCGCCACGGTAGAGCGCGTTGCACAGATCGATCACGAGACTCCGGCCGTCGAGCGTCAGGCGGCGCGGGTTGAAGCCCGGGGCGGATACGCGGACCGCGATCCGCTCCGAGTCGACGTCGGGCGGCGTCGCAAAGCCGTACACGCCGCCCGCTCCGGTGCGTCCCCCCGCCAGGCGGCGCGGAGCGCCCTCGCGCTCGTGGATCTCGACCAGCACCTCCGCGCCCTCGAGGGCGGGACGCTCGCCGCTGGACGTCGCGTCGTTGTCGCTCACCAGCACCCGGGCCGTGCGTCCGTCCGAGGCCCGCTCGACCTCCACCGCCAGGTCGCGCAGCCAGATCATCGGCTCGGCCACGATCGAAGCGATCCCCGCGCGTTCCACGTGATGTGCGGGGCTGGCCCGCAGCGCGCCGTCCTGCGGCGACATCCCGTGATCCGCGGTGACGACGAGGAGCGTCGATTCGAGCACGCCGAGCGAGTCGAGGAGGTCGAGCACACGCCCGATGCGGCGGTCGCTCTCGTCGAGCGCGGCCTTCGTGCCCGCGTGATGGGGCCCGTAGTCGTGCCCGGCACCGTCGGTCAGCGTCAGCTCGTGGAACACGAAGTCGGGCGGCTCGCGGTCCGGACGCGTGAACAGCTCGATCACCTGCGCGAGACCGCGGGTGTCGATCACGGATTCCCGCTCCACGTCCGCAAGCCCGTCCCGCTTCCAGCGGCCGTCGCAGTCGGCCGCGAGCTCCAGGGTCAGCGCCTTCAAGCGCGCGCGATCGCAGAGGTTCCGTCCCTCCAGCACCGCGTGGTCCGCACCGCGTCCCACCGGCTCGTGGATCGCAGCGCACAGCGACGCCGCGCCCCGAACGCGGCGAAACGCCTCGTAGAGGGTCTCGACCCGCGAGGACACGAACCCCTCGCTGTGGACCTGCTGGCCCTGGGGCGAGACCGATTCGCGCTTCTCGCGCAGGTAGTAGGTCGGGTTGACGACGTCGTGATGACCACACCAGGCGCCGGTGCCGATCGAGGTGTGGCTCGGCCAGGTGATGGATGGAAACGTCACGATCGACCCCGACGCCAACACGGCCGCCCGCTCCCGCAGGCGCCGCAGGTTCGGAATCGACTGCGGCTCGTTCTCGAGGCGATCCTCGAGCTCGGTGGGATGGAGCCCGTCGAGCAGGAAGATGTAGAGACGCTGCGCCGCGGGCTGCGACCCGTCGAGGATCTCCTCCAGGACGCGCCCGTCCTGCCGCCGCAGATAGGTGTCGGGCTCGACCCCGCGCTCGCTCGCGGTCCGCCCGGTGGCGTCGGCGCCGTCGACCTTCGGGAAGCCGAGGGCCGCGAGGACGGTGGGCGCGATGTCGACGCTGCGCACCGCGACTTCGTGCACGCCCGGCCGGATCCGCGGCCCGGCGAAGAAGAGCGGCGCGCGCGACTGCCGCACGTTGAGCGCGCTGTGCTGGCCGGCCTGGCTTCCCAGCGTCCAGTCGTTGGCGGACACGACCAGGTCGCCCGTGTTGGGCGAGTCGAAGAGCTGCGCGATCCGCTCGTACGCGAACGGGTAGCTCTGGTGCGCCGCCGCGATGAAGCGGCGCGCGGGATCCTCGGCGTCGAAGCCGGAGGCGCGCGCCGCCTCGCGCTCCGCGTCGAGCGTGCGCAGCGCGTGCGGGTCCTGGTTCGCCAACGGGTTCTCGCCCACGACCTCGAGCACCTCGTAGTCGAGCGCGCCATCGTCGCGCAGCAGACGGCGAAAGCGCACCATGCCGCGCCGCGCCCAGACTTCATACGCGCCGTCGTCGCGCGCCGCGCCGCGCCACGTGACGACCAGATCGACGTGGTCGCGCGCCTCCGGATCGCACAGGAGCGCCCGGATCGCCCGATTGCCGGACTCCTCCTGCTCCGGGTCGAGACCCTGGCCGCCGAGCCGCTCGGGACCGTGGACGCTGGCGTTCCTCGACATGGCGGGCAGGGTATCACGGGCCCGGCACCGGCCGGACCCGCCGGAGGATGCGCAAGAGCGTGCGCTTGAGCTCGGGATCGCCCAGCAGCGCAACGCCGAGCCCCGCGACCGCGGCGAACACCGCGCCCGCGACCGCCAGGTCGACGCTCGCGCGCAGGAGTCCGCTGCCGCCGAGCTGCACCTTCTGGGCCGCGACGCATGCGACGAGCGCAATCGCGAGCACGCGCGACGTCGTCGACGCGAGGGCGCCCAGATCCGGCGCCCCGTGCAGTCGGCGCGCGAGCGCCAGCGTGGCGAGCGC
>CP070734.1:2220836-2232787 GCA_020347605.1 Deltaproteobacteria bacterium
GCGGCGAGCGGCTGCTGCGCGACCTCGACCTGATCGGCATCGTCGACGTGGTCGCGTGGCGTCCGCAGAACGCGCCGCGTCTTCTGGCGGAGCGGCTCGGCGCGCGGCCGGGTCGCGAGATCGTGAGCGCGATCGGCGGCGAGATCCCGCTCACGCTCGTGAATCACGTGGCGGAGGAGATCGCGCACGGTCGGGTGCGGGCCGCCTTCGTGGGCGGCTCCTCCACGGTCCGCACGCTTCGCAACGCGGATAGGGCCGGTCGGAAGCTCGAGTATCCGCAGGGCGGCGAGGGCGAGCCGGAGCTCTTCGGCGAGAACAAGAACGGCGCCTCCGAGCTCGAGATGGCGCATGGGCTGGCCATGCCCATCCACGTCTACCCGGTCTTCGAGAACGCGCTGCGGGCGCGGCGCGGGCTGTCGCTGGACGAGCACCGCCGCCGCCTCGGCGCGCTGATGACGCGCTTCACGCGGGTGGCCGCGCAGAACCCGTACGCCTGGTTTCCCGTCGAGCGCAGCGCGGAGGAGCTGACGCAGGTCAGCGCCGAGAACCGCATGATCGCGTTCCCGTACACGAAGTACCTGAACGCCGTGCTGGAGACGGACCAGGCGGCGGGGGTGCTGGTGATGTCGCGCGACGCGGCCCGCGCACACGGCATCCCGGACGACCGGATGGTCTACTGGTGGGGCGGCGCGAACGGCGTCGAGGCGCAGTGGTTCGTGAGCGAGCGTCCGGACTTTCACAGCTGTCCCGCGATGCGGCAGACGCTGCTCGGCGCGCTCGAACACGCGGGCTCGGGGATCGACGAGATCCGGCACATCGACTTCTACAGCTGCTTCCCGGTTGCCGTGGAGATGGCGGCCGAGGCGCTCGGACTCGCGGAGGATGACCCGCGCGGCTTCACGTTGACGGGCGGCCTCCCGTACGCCGGCGGACCCGGCAACAACTACACGCTGCACTCGCTCGCGACGCTGGTGGGACGGCTGCGCGAAGATCCCGGATCGCGCGGTCTCGTGAGCGGCAACGGCTGGTACCTGACCAAGCACTCGGCGGGCGTCTACTCGAGCGCCCCGCCGCCGCACGACGTCGCCGCCGCCAAGGCACCGGCGCCGGCGCCGACCGCGGCCGCGGTCCGGCCCATCGCCGAAGCGGAAGGCGACGCCCGCGTCGAGACCTACACCGTGCTCTACGATCGCGACGGCGCGCCCGCGCAGGGCGTCGTGATCGGGCGCCTCGACGACGGTCGGCGCTTCCTGGCCAACCTCGATGCGAGCCGCGCGGCGCTCGAGCGCCTGGTCGAAACGGAGCTCGTGGGACGCGCCGGCCGCGTCTCGCACGTGGACGGCAGGAACCGCTTCGAACCGCGCTGAGGCGCGATCCCGCGGCCGTCCGGAGACGACACCACATGGAGTACCGGGACATTCGCTACGAGGTGGGCGACGCGATCGCGACGCTCACGATCGACCGGCCCGATCGGCTGAACGCGTTTCGCGGTCGTACCGTCGAGGAGATGATCCACGCCTTCAAGGCGGCCTGGGCCGACCCGGCCGTGGCCTGCGTGATCCTGACCGGCGCCGGCGACCGCGCCTTCTGCGTCGGCGGCGATCAGAAGGAGTGGAACGAGACCGGCAGCTACGGCACGAGCGAGAACGGACTGTTCGAGATCGAGGCGCTCCACAACGTGATCCGCGAGGTTCCCAAGCCCGTGATCGCGGCCGTGAACGGCTTCGCGATCGGAGGCGGGCACGTGCTGCACGTGGTCTGCGACGTGACGATCGCGGCGGAGCACGCCCGCTTCGGGCAGGCGGGGCCGCGCTTCGGCTCGTTCGACGCGGGCTACGGAACTGCGTACCTGGCGCGCGTCGTCGGTGAGAAGCGCGCCCGGGAGATCTGGTTCTTCTGCCGGCAGTACTCCGCCGAGCAGGCCGAGCGCTGGGGCCTCGTCAACAAGATCGTGCCCGGCCCGCAGCTCCTGGAGGAGGCGCGCGCCTGGGGCCGCGAAGCGGCGGCGCTGTCGCCGACGGCGCTGCGCTTCCTCAAGCAATCCTTCAACGCCGACAGCGCACAGATCCTCGGCCAGGGGCAGCTGGCCATGTCCGCGCTCGACCTCTTCACGGAGACCGAGGAGTCGTGGGAGGGCCGCAAGGCCTTCGGCGAGAAGCGCGACCCGGACTACTCGAAGTTCCGCTGATGGGCGCGGCGCTGGATGTGTCGCGCGACGCGCTGCGCCGGCGTCTGCTCGAGGGCTTCCTGCCGCTGTGGCGCGATCGCGGCGTCGATCGCGCGCGCGGCGGCTTCCACAACCGGCTCGACGCCCGGCTCGCGCCGGGTCCCGACGACAGCAAGCGGCTCGTGGTGCACGCGCGGCTCGTATACGCGTTCAGCCAGGCCGCGCGGCTGGGCGCGCCCGACTGGGCGCGCGACACCGCCCGGCACGGCCTCGCCTTCCTGCGCGAGAAGTTCCGCGACGCGCGGCACGGCGGTTACTTCCACCGCACGGATCTCGCGGGTGCGCCGCTCGACCGCCGCAAGGACCTCTACGATCACGCCTTCGTGCTGTTCGCGCTCGCGCATCACGCGCGCGCGAGCGGGGACGGCGAAGCGCTGCGCGAGGCGGCGACGGTGCTCGACCTGCTCGAGGCGCACCTGTCCGCGCCGGAGGGATTCTTCGAGGCCGCCACCGAGCAGTGGAAGCCGGTGGCCGCCACGCGCCGTCAGAACCCGCACATGCACCTGCTGGAGGCGTGTCTGGCGCTGGCCGAAGCGGGCGGCGGCGCGCGTTACATCGAGCTGGCGCGGCGGCTCTTCGAGCTTCTGCGCCGCCGCTTCGTGGACGCCGCGCGCGGCTGCCTGCTCGAGTTCTTCGCCGACGACCTGCGCCCGCACCCCGGGCCGGAGGGCCGCATCGTAGAGCCCGGGCACCACTTCGAGTGGGTCTGGCTGCTGCACCAGCACGCGCGCGTCAGCGGCGACGACGCGGCACCGGGACTGGCCGAGCGGCTGTTCGCGTTCGGCCAGCGGTACGGCGTCGATCCGGAGTTCGGCGGAGTCTACGACCAGATCGATCCCGACGGCTCGGTGCTGCGCGACACCAAGCGCCTGTGGCCGCAGACCGAGTACGTGAAGGCGCTCGCGGCGCGGGCCGAGGCGGATCCGAGCCCGCTGCGCTTCGATGCGCTGCGCGCGGCACTCGCAGGTCTGCTCGATCGCTACGCGAGCCGCGAGCACCCCGGCTTCCACGAAGAGACCGCGCGCGACGGCGCGCTGCGCTCCGCGTACATGCCGGCCACGAGCGTCTACCACGTCACCTTCGCGCTCTGCGAGGCGCTGCGCGTGCTGCCGCGGTGACCGCGGCGCGCGAGGAGGTCGAGGCCAAGCTGATCGTGTGCGGCGCGGCGCCGGCGCGCATCGCGGACGCGCTCGCGGCCGCGCCCCGCCTCGACGGCTACGCACTCGGACCGGTCCAGGCGCGGACGCTGCGCGACACGTACCTCGACACGCCGGCGCGCGCGCTCGGCGACGTCCGGTTCGCGCTTCGCATCCGGCGCTGCGACGGGGAGGCGTGGATTGCGCTGAAGGGCCCCGACCGCGGCGCCGGCTTCGAGGGCGCGGTGCGGCGCAGCGAGCTCGAGCTGCCCTGGTCCGACGCGAGCCTGCGACGGGTGACGGCCGCGCTCGGCGAGGCGGGCGTACGGCTCGAGGGGCCGGCCGGCCCGGCGGCCGGGGATCCCGTGGCGACGCTCGAGGCCTGCGGCCTGGCCGTGATCCAGGACCGCGAGACCCACCGGCGGGTGCGCGACGTCCGCGACGCAGCCGGCGCGAGCCTGGCCGAGCTGGCGATCGACTGCGTGCACCACCGGCTCGGCGATCGGGAGGTCCAGCTCTTCGAGGTCGAGGTCGAGGTGACGGGCGAATCCGACCCGCTGCACGCGATCGTGCGGGCGCTCGAAGCGCGCTACCCGCAGGATCTGCGCCGCTGGCCGCACGACAAGCTGGCCACCGGGCTGGCGCTCCAGCGGATCTGCGAGGCCGGCGGACTGGACCCGCTGGTGCGCGCCGATTCCAGTCTGCGGCCGGAGGGATACGCCGCCATCGATCGGGAGCTGCGCGAGCGCGGCCCTTGAGCGCCGCCCGCAGCCCGCTCAGCCGGTCGCCGCGGCGGCCTTCCGCAGGTGCTCGGTCAAGCGCTCGAGTGACGCGTGCGCGTTGAGTCCCGAGGTCGACGGCATCAGGTACGCGGGGCGTCCTGCGAACCCGTTCGCAATCATCCCGGGCCGGGCGCGCCGGTCCACCGCCCGGCGCCATCCGTCGAGCCCCACGAAGCAGGTGACCGCCGGGCGATGGCGGCGGACCACCGCGGCCAGGCGCCGAACCCCCGCGGCGTACTCCTCGGGGCGCAGCTCGGCCGCGCGGACCGTGGCGCGCTTCACGAGGTCGGTGAAGCCGATGCCGCGCCGCAGCGCAGCCAGCACGTCGCGCTCGCGCTCGACGAGGCCCGCCGCCCGGGCGGCGGGCCAGAACCGGTTCCCGCCGCGCGCGAACGGGATGCCCCGATCCGCCGCATGGAGCGATGGGTTGAGCCCGCACACCAGGACCCGCAGGCCCGGCGCGACGAAGTCGGGGAGCGTGCGCGCGCGCCGCGCCCGCACGTGCATCCAGAAGCTGCGGCGCGAGGGCTCGAGCTCGATCGACGCGAAGCCCGCCCCCTCGAGCAGCGCGCGCATGCGCTCGGGTGTCTGGAACGAGAAGAGGCGCGGGCCGAAGGCGTCGTCCTCGAAGCGCCGCTCCAGCTCGCCGCCGGTGTCGGCGCGCGCCGGCGGGTGCAGGCGCTCGAGGTCCGCGAGCGCCAGTGCGAGGGGCGCGTCGACGCGCAGCGCGGCGTGCAGGCGCGCCAGCGCCAGCGGCAGCTCGTCGCCTGAGAGGTGCGGATAGCAGGCCTGCGCCCACGCCCCGTCGAGCGAGGCGTCGGCGATCGGCAGCGCGGCGAGGTCGGCGCAGACGCGCGGCAGGCCCGGGTGAAGCCGACCGGCGGCGACCAGCATCGCCCTCGATAGATCGAGCGCGACGACCGTATGGCCGGCCGCGCGCAGGTGCGCCGCGTACCAGCCCGGGCCGCAGCCGAGGTCGGCGATCCGACCGCCGCCTCTCACCTGCGCGGCGAAGGCGTCGAGTCGGCCGTCCTCGAGGGCGCGCGGCGTCCGCTGCGCGATCCAGTCGCGCGCGCGGTCCTCGTAGACGCGAGCGGTGACGGAGTCCACCGCGCGCGAGGATACCCGCTGCTACAGGAGACCCATCATGAAGAGCTGGTAGGCGATCAAGGCGGCCTGCGCCGCGAAGGCGGCGATCTGCTGTCCGGCGTTGGGCGGCACGTCCTCCGGACACTGCTTCATCTGCTGCGCGCGGAGCCGCTCCAGGTGGAGCGCGGTTCCCTGCTCCCAGGCCTCGTCGCCGCGGTGCGCCGCGAGGGCCTTCACGCCCTCGAAGTGGGCGATCTGCTTGCGGAGCGTCGCGCAGCTGCGCCGCGGGTCGTCCGCCTCCTCTTCCTCCTCGAGCGTCGCCGCATCCCCGTCCGCCGTGTCGGCGGCCGCGACCTGCGCTTCCGTCGGGGTCGCCCACCACGCGTCGTGATCGTCCGGCGTGTTCTCCGGCACACCGGCCCACCACGCCTCGTCCTCCGACGCAGACCGGGCCCACCACGCCTCGGCGGCCTCGACGTCGGGATCGGGCAGCTCCGCGGCCTCGGCCGCCGCGGGCTCGGCCGGGCCGGCCGCGAAGGCGTCCTCCTGGGTGGAGGCGGGTGCGGACGCCAGGCACAGGCCGGCGCCCAGTAGCGCTGCGAGAGCCTTGGAGCGACGCATACCGGGACCTCGAGTCCAGTGGATGGCGCACGTATCGGCAGGAGCCGGGGCGGGGTGAAGTCAATCCGCGCCGAGCGCGGACAAGAGCCGGCGGGCCGCCGGGAACAGCTCGGCGGGCTCGCCGGGCAGCGGCGCGAAGATCTTGTGATCGGGTGAGACGCGGGCGCCCGAGCCCGCCCGGGTGAGCAGGTTCACGAGGCGCTGGGGATCGATCCGGGACGTCTCGGAGGCACTCAAGACGAACTCGCCGCGGGCCACGTCGACGGCCACCACGCCGAGCCGGCGCGCCAGGATCTTGACGCGGATCACCTCGAGCAGGTTGGCGGCCTCGGGCGGGAGCGGCCCGTAGCGGTCGAGCAGCTCGTCGTGGATCCGCTCCACCTCGGTCTCGTCGCGCGCGCTGGCGAGGCGCTTGTAGAGCACCAGGCGCTGGCTCACCTCGGGGACGTAGTCCTCCGAGAGCCGCGCGCTGACGGGCAGGCGGATCTCGGGGTCGATCTCCGCCTCGTGCGCGTTTCCGCGCAGCTCCTCGATCGTCTCCTCGAGCATCTGCATGTACGTGTCGTAGCCCACCGCGGCGAGGTGCCCCGACTGCTCCGCGCCGAGCAGGTTTCCCGCGCCGCGGATCTCGAGGTCCATGTTTGCGAGCCGGAAGCCGCTGCCGAGCTCCGACAGATCCTGGATCGCCTCGAGGCGCCGCTCGGCGTCGGCGGTCAGCGCGTCGGGCAGGAGCAGATACGCGTAGGCGCGATGGTGGCTGCGCCCCACGCGGCCGCGCAGCTGGTAGAGCTGCGCCAGGCCCATCGTGTCCGCACGGTTGATCAGGATGGTGTTGGCGCGCGGGATGTCGAGTCCGCTCTCGATGATCGTGGTACACAGAAGCACGTCGGACTCGCCGTGCAGGAAGGCGAGCATGCGCTTCTCGAGCTCGCGTTCGGGCAGCTGGCCGTGCGCGACGATCACCTTCACCTCGGGCACGATCCGACCGAGCAGCTCGGCCATCGAGTCGATCGTCTGCACGCGGTTGTGCACGAAGAACACCTGGCCCCCGCGGCGCACCTCGCGCAGCACGGCCTCGCGGCACAGCGACTCGGAGAAGCGCGCGACCTGGGTGCGGATGGCGATGCGGTCCACGGGCGGCGTGCTGATCACCGACAGGTCCCGCACGCCGGAGAACGCCAGCTGCAGCGTGCGCGGGATCGGAGTGGCGGTGAGCGTCAGCACGTCGACCGTCTTGCGCAGCTGCTTGATGCGCTCCTTGTGCGCGACGCCGAAGCGGTGCTCCTCGTCCACCACGAGCAGGCCGAGGTCCCGGAAGCGCAGCGACTTCTGCAGCAGCCGATGGGTGCCGATCACGATGTCCACGTCCCCGGTCAGGAGCCCCTCGACCACGGCCCGGCTGTCCTTGGGGGAGCGGAAGCGCGAGAACGACTCGATGCGCACCGGATAGCCCTCGAAGCGCTGGCGGAACGTCTCCTCGTGCTGCTGCGCGAGCACCGTCGTAGGCACCAGGACGGCGACCTGCTTGCCGTCCATCACGGCCTTGAAGGCGGCGCGCACCGCCACTTCCGTCTTGCCGTAGCCGACGTCGCCGCAGACCAGCCGGTCCATCGGCTTCGGCTTCTGGAGGTCGGCGAGCACGTCCTCGATCGCCGCGAGCTGGTCCGGCGTCTCGTCGAAGCCGAACGACGCCTCGAACTCCTCGAACATGCGGTCGCGCGGCGGGAAGCCGTGGCCCTCCGCCACCTCGCGCGCCGCGTGCACGGCGAGCAGCTCGGTGGCCATGTCGCGCAGGGAGCGCTGCACCGAGCGCTTGGCGCGCTCCCAGGTCTCGCCGCCGAGCTTGTCGATGCGCGGCACGTGCCCGTCGGACCCGATGTAGCGCTGGATCAGATTCAGGCGGTGGATCGGGAGGAACAGCCGATCACCGCCCTGGTACTCGAGGCGCAGGAAGTCGCCGACCGCAGCGCCGAGGTCGAGCGTGACGAGGCCGCGGTAGATGCCGATCCCGTGCGTCGCGTGGACCACGTGGTCACCGAGCGCCAGCTGCGAGAGACCCTCGAGAACGGCGGCCTCGCGCAGCCCGGTCCGCCGCCGGCGTCGCTCGCGCGGCCCGAAGATCTCGTCTTCGGTGACCACCGCGAGGCGCTCGATCGGCAGCTCGAACCCCTCCGACAGCCGGGCCACGCGGACCTCGATGCGCCCGGGCCGCGACCAGCGCCAGACCGGCCGCGCGTCGTCCGCGCCGCGCGTGGCGACGCCGTATTCGTCGAGCAGGGTGCGCAGGCGCTCGGCGCTCGACGGGGAATGCGTCACCAGCACCACGCGATTCCGTTCGTCGCACCAGTGCTGCAGCCGATCCACCAGCGGCTGGAGCGCCGCCTCGCGGGTGCGAGCCTTGAGCAGTGCGCGCCTCAGCTCGTCGTGCGCGAAGGCGCGGATCGCGTAGCGCTCGGCGCCCTCGGCAGCGTCCTCGACGTCGAGCCGCTCGAGGCTGACCGGGCGCCGCGCGTCGAGCGCCGCGTCGATCGCCTCCGGCGAGAGCAGGAGCTCGCCGACCGGAACCGCCACGCGGCCTCCCTCGAGCGCGGCCTCGAAGCCGTCGAACGCGTCCCGGGTGTACGCCACGAGGCGGTCGCGTCCTGCGGCGGGATCGTCGAGCACGAGCAGCGCGTCGTCGGCGAGAAAGTCGAATACGGTTTCGAGCTCCGGCTGCAGGAAGGGCGCCAGCGCCTCCGCGCCGGGCGGCAGGTGCCCGCGCAGGAGCCCGTCCACCAGCTCGTCGACGACCTTGTGGTCGGCTTGCTGCGCGTCGGCCAGCGCGTGGATCGCCGGCGCCCGTTCCACGACGAGCGCGCGATCGAAGAGCAGCTCGCGCGGCGGTGCGGCCACCGCGTAGCCGAGCGTTCCCTGCGAGCGCTGGCTGGCGGGATCGAACTCGCGGATCGACTCCACCTCGTCGCCCAGCAGCTCGATGCGGATCGGCTTCTCGCGCTGCGGCGGAAACACGTCGAGGATGCCGCCGCGAACCGAGAGCTCCCCGCGGTCCTCCACGAGCGGCATGCGCGCATAGCCCGTGGAGATCAGCATCTCGACCAGCCGATCGCGGTCGAGCGTCTGGCCGACCTCGACGTGGATGGTGCGAGCCCGAACCACCGCGCGGGACGGGACGCGCGCCGCCAGCGCCGTCCACGGCAACACCACGACGGGCGCGGGTTCGGCCGGACGCGCGGCGCCGCCGCCGGCGCTGGACAGCCAGCGGTAGAGGACGTCCATGCGCTGCGCGGTCACGAAGGGCTGCGGCGAGAAGCGGTCGTAGGGGGGCGTGTCGTGCCGCGGATAGGCGCGCACCCGCTCCGCGGCGTCCGCGCCCAGCGCGATGCGCAGGTCTTCGAGCAGCGCGTCGCTCCGCTTCGAGGTGGGCGTCACGAACACGACCGGCCGGTCGCCGTGCGCCCGCACCAGCTCCGCACCCACCACGGCGCGCGCCGCACCGCGCAGCCCGGTGAGGCGCACGCTTCCCGAACGCTCCATCACGCGGGCGACGACGTCGCCCAGACTCGCGACGCGGTCGGTGGCCGTTACGGACGCGTGGGACAACTCGCTTCTCCAGACACAGCTGCCCCGCGCGTCGCACCGGGAGGGGGTGGGACGGCGGGGTCTCGCGGGCCGGAGTCTAGCCGCTCACCGGCCGGCGCGCGCCGAACGGGGAGCGCGGGCGTGCTCGACGAGCCGCAGCGTGCGGGCCGCGAGCGCCGGCCAGGCGTGCTGCGACGCGAGCACGGCTCGCGCGCCCTCGCCCAGGCGCGCCGCGCGATGCGGGTCGCGCGCGAGCGTCTCGATGGCGCGCGCCATCGCCGCGTCGTCCGCAGCGTCGGGCAGGAGCCAGGCCGAGCGGTCGTGCTCCAGCGTGTCGGCGACGGACGCGTAGGCCACGATGGCGCGCCCCGCCTCCATGTAGTTGAGCAGCTTGATCGGGAAGCCGCCGGCGATCCGGCGCGCCAACACCGCGACGCCCGCGCCGTGCACCAGCGCGCGCATCTCGGCCAGGTCGCGGACGCGCAACACGCGCAGCGGCGCCAACGGCACCGCCGCCCGCGCGTGCGTCGCCACCACGACGGTCACGTCGGTCAGCCGCGCCGCCGCGCGCGCGAGCGTCTCGAGATTCTGGTAGCCGTCGAGGTTGCCCGCGTACACGGCGTAGCCACCGACGACGAGCCGGTGGCGCTCGCAGGTCTGCGCGATCGCGTCCGCGCTCGGCGCGGGCGCGGGCTCGAGCCCCGGCGGAATCACCGCGACGCGCCCGCGCGCGTGCGGTTCGAGCGCCGCGGCGCCCGCCGCGGACAGCGCCAGCACGGCATCGGCGCGCCGCGCGAGCCGCGCGTCGAGCGCCGCGCCGATCCGGGACAGCGGGCCGGCGACGCTGCGCGGCGCGTAGCTCGGCAGCTCGCGGGCCAGCAGCGTGTGGGCCGCGTACACGACGGGCAGGCGAAGTCGCGCACGCGCGGCCAACGCCACCAGCGCCGCCTCCGCGTTGTGCGCGATCACGACGTCGAAGCGGCGCCGCCGGTGCGCGCGGACGAGCGCCGCCAGCAGGGACAGGTCCGCGAACGGCTTCAGCGGACTCGGCCCCGCGCGCAGCCGGCGCGGCGACAGCGCGCGCGACGCGCGCAGCACGTCGAGGTCCGCGGGGTCCGGCCCGCGACCCCGTCCGTAACAGATGAGTGTCGGAAGCGCCCCGGCGCGGAGCAGCGCCCGCGCCTGCTCGGCGGCGTAGACCTGCGAGCCCTGCGGCACCGGGAACGGAAACGCGCCCAGCACCGCGATGCGCAACACGGTCGCGGATCAGCTGCGCGCGTCGGCGCGCGGTGAACCGAGGCCGCGCAGCTCGCGATACAGCGAGGTGAGCTCGACCAGCGCGCGCAGGATCACGCGCGGACGCGCGCCGGTCTGGCGGCCGTGTCGGCGCCGGCGGTGGCTCACGGGCACCTGGTGCACGCGGTAGCCCGCGCTCGACGCGCGCACCAGGATCTCGGTGTTCACGAAGGCGCCGAGCGACGCGATCGGCATGGCCTCGATCACGCGCCGGTGGAACACCTTGAACGCGCAGTCGATGTCGCGCACGCGCAGCCCGAACACGACCCGCACCAGGAGTCCCCACAGCGCCGCGATCACGCAGCGGCCCACGGGATCGCGGCGTGGCGCCCGGTAGCCCGCCACGATGTCGAAGCTCTCGGTGTGCGCGAGCAGCTTCACCAGCTCGGCGAGGTCGAACTGGAGATCCGAATCGGTGAAGAAGACCAGCTCGCCGCGCGCCTCGCGGAGCCCCGAGCGCAGCGCCGCGCCGTAGCCCAGGTTGCTCGGGTGCTGCACCACGCGGACGCGCCGATCGCCGCCGCGCGACCGCTCGATGGCCGCGGCGGTCCCGTCGCGGCTGCCGTCGTTCACGACCACGATCTCGAAGTCGGGAGCCAGCCGCGGTGCGACGGCCCGCGCGATGCGGATCGCGTCGCCGATGTTGCGCTCCTCGTCGAAGGCGGGGAACACGATCGAGAGCCGCGGGCGCGCGCGCCACGCGGCCCGACGCGCTCGGGGCGACGCGGCCGGGGCACGCGGCGCGATGGATGCAGCCGACGCCGCGGACGCGGAGTACGAATCGCCGACGCTCACTCGAGGTAGCCCAGCGCGCGCAGCCGCGCGGCGACGAGCGCCTGTTCGTCGCTCGAGTAGGCGACGTGCTCGCGCGCCATCGATACGCCGTCGCGCTCCGCGTCGCTGCGGATCCCGAGCGCGTCGAGGATCGTCGGTGCCACGTCCACGATCGAAGCCGGCGCCGCGGCGCTGCGCGCGAGCTCGAGGTCTCCGGTCGCGATCAGGATCCCCTCCGGGCGATGCGTGCCGTTCATGCCGCGCCCCCGGCCGCCGGCCAGCTCGTCGTCGGCCAGGCTGCGGACCGACTCGAGCCGTTCGGCGTGCCACGGGGTGGCGACCAGCGAAAGACCGTAGCCCGCGTCGAGCGCCAGCTCGACCACGATGTCGGGGGCGCGCGCCACGTGGGGACCGACGTACACCTCCTCGCGCGGGCGCGCCCGCGCG
>CP070734.1:2232887-2243578 GCA_020347605.1 Deltaproteobacteria bacterium
CGAGTCACGGTGCTCTGCGCCCACTCCCGCTGCGTCTGAACCTGCCTTCGAGATGGACCTTCTAGCACGATCTGGCGAACGTGGCCGACTGCAGGGCGCGTTGGAGCCCGTGTGGCTGGCGCTCAATTGCGCTTCAGTCGAGGCGCGGGTGCAGGGGCTCGCGGGGAACGTCCTGGACGTCGTGCGCCAGGAATGCGAGCAGGAGCTGGGCGCCCAGAACGATGGGGAGCGCTGCCAGCATCACGGTGCCGGGCGTCGCGGGCACCCCGGTCACGAGGCTGTCCAGCCAGCGCGTGACGCCGATCCAGCCGCCGAACGCGAGCAGAGGCAGCCCGGCCGCGATCTCGAGGGAGGCCACGCTGAAGTTGCGCAGGAAGTAGTTGTAGGCGATCCGCTTCAGCGTATTCGCGAAGTGCTTGAACAGGAACTCGCCGATCACGCGGCGGATCAACAGATTGCTCTTCTCGGCCCCGTAGCGCGGCGTCATCGGGATGTCGCACACGACGGCGCGCAGCACGTTCAGGCGGAACAGCAGATCGGACTCGAAGAAGAAGCGCTCGCTGATCTTCGGCAGGGGCAGGCGTTCCGCGACGCGCGCGTGCAGGGCGGTGAAGCCGTTGGTGGGATCGAGGATGCCCCAGTAGCCGGTGGACAGCTTCGACACCAGCGAGAGGACAGCGTTCCCCACGAGCCGCGAGCGGGGCATCTGCTGCAGCGCGTCGAGGTCGTAGAAGCGGTTGCCCTTGGTGTAGTCGGCGCGGGCGTCGAGGATGGGTCGCACCAGCCGCGGGATCTGCGCGGGATCCATCTGCCCGTCGCCGTCCAGCTTGACGAGGATCTCGGCGCCGTCGGAGAGCGCCTGCCGATAGCCGGTCTGGGTGGCCGCGCCGACCCCCCGGTTCTCGGAGTGGCGGAGCACCCGCACGCGCGGATCGCGGCACTGCGCCTCGACGTGCTTGCCGGTCTCTTCGGGACAGGCGTCGTCGACGACGTACACGGCACCGCATTCGTCGCCGATGCCCGCCAGCACGTCCAGGATCTGGTCGCGCACCTTGTAGCACGGGATGACGACGGCGATCACGGCGGCGGACACGGCCTCTCGGGGCATCGGGCGTTCGAGCGGGGCGCAGGGTATCACACGATTCGCGGCCCGCGCGGCGCCGCGCGAGATCCTCGACGTGCGCAGCTTCCCGGCAGTCCGCGCGCAGGAGGATGCGCTGCGCGGCGGGGCGATTGCGCCTAACGCCCGATCGCGTAGGCGCTGAGGGCGGGGCTGGCCTGGATCCGCGCGAGCGCACCGGCCGGAGACGCCGCCTCCGCGTCGAAGGCGGCGCGCAGGCTCGCGGCCTTCGGCGTCCCCGCGTGAACGAGCAGCGTGGTGAAGCCCAGCCGCTGCAGATCGAAGAGCGCCGCCCGCGCCGGGAGGCGCTCGACGATCTCCGCGATCTCGCCGCGGTCCCCCATGTACGACGCGAAGCAGGCGCTCGTGCGGCGGTGGTGGTAGCCGCTCAGCAGGATGCGGCCCGGCGCGTGGGCGATCGCGTGGATCGTCGTCCGCTCGAAGGGGAGCTCCAGGATCGGGCCGTCGTTCGCGCCGGCGGCCAGCTCCTCGAAGAAGGCCAGCGCACTCGGGTCCGGGCGGATCCGCTCCGAGACGTAGGCGATCCTCGGCGGGAGCCCGAGGGCGGCGGGTCTCAGCACGTCGAGCGCGACGGCCAGCACGGCCGCCGCCGCGACCGCGCCACCCCAGCGAACCGGCGCGCGCCGGATCGCGGCGGCGATTCCGAGTCCGAGCAGGATCGAGGCGGCGACGTGCACGCCGCCCTTGAGCTTGTCGACCGCTCGCACCGAGTCGAGGCCGGGGAGCACCGATCCGACGAGCGCGTACAGGTTCGGGATCGGCAGGGGCGGCGGCGCCTGACCGGCGATCGCCATCATGCGGGCGTACATGTTTCCGCCCGCCGCGGCGAGCGCGACCAGCAGCGCGCCGACGACGATCGCCCAGCGCGGGTCCCCGTCGAGGCCGCGCAGGGCGCGGGCGCGGTGCGCGAAGAGGGCGGCGGCGATGAACGGAATCGCGACCCAGCCGGGGAAGGCCGCGTGGCCCGGGAGATAGGACGACCACGGGGCGTAGATCTGGTTGGCGCGTCTCAAAAGCTCGCCACCGCTGCGGGCCTCGAGATAGGGACCGAAGACGATCCACGCGGCGAGCGCCGCGACCGCGCCCACGAACAGGAGCTGCGCGAGCTTCACGTTGCGAAGGCGATAGTGGAAGAGGAGCCAGAGCGCGAAGGGCGGCGCGAGGAACACGGCGGCCAGGAAGGGGTAGAAGCTCGCCCCCATCTGCAGGGCCGTACTCGCCCCCAGGCCGAGCGCGTCCCACCAGCGGCCCCGCGCGAAGAGCCGATGCGCGAAGAAGAGCGCCAGCACGGTCCAGCCGGTGTCCTGGATGAACGCGTGCGCCATGGAATGCAGCTTGATCGGATGGAAGGCGTAGAAGAGCCCCGCTGCGATCCCGGCGGCGGGCGCGCCCGTCCACGCGCTGACCAGCAGGTACATCGCGAAGGCGCTGACCAGCGCGAGCGCGACCAGCGCCCAGTTGTAGATGAGGATGGGATCGTCCGTCCAGAGCGCGGCCGGCGCTCCCAGGAGTCCCAAGCTGATCATCGGCTCGCCGCGCGTCATCGTCTTCTCGCCCGGCGCGCAGTGCTCGGTGTCGAACAGGTTCCAGGGTCGGCGCAGCAGCGTGTGCGCGTTCCTTCCCACCAGCCAGGTCGCGAAGGTGGCGTCGGCGAGCCCGGTGTTTTCCCAGGCTTTCGACGCCGCCGCCGCGGCGTCGGCCGCGCGGCTCCGGGGGACGGCTTCTCTCGCGCCCGCGCGCCAGGCGGCGCCGTGCGTCCATGCGATCGCGAGTGCAAAGGCGCAGAAGGCGGCGGCGCACCACAGGCGGCGAGGCGAGAGGATTCCGTTGCGCTTCACGTCTTTCCGGTTCTCACTCGCGCGCGCAGGAGCCGCGGGCTGTCCGAGGACTCCGCGCGATGCACGACGACGGTGCTACAGCCCATCCCGCCGAGATCTAGCGAGCGCGTCCCGCGCTGGCAATCGCGCCGAACGCTCGACCCGCGCCGCGTGCGAGGGCGTACTGGATGCGAGCGACCCGCGCGTGCCGACGCCTCTGGGCGAGATCGTGAACCCCGACGGCTGCTCGATCTGGGACCTCGCTCCCCGTGAACACGCCTTGAGTGGCGCCGTATGGAAGAGCCACGGGGTCTCCGTGAAGAACCTCACCCATACGGCACGTGACTTCCTGGATGCGGGACTCCTCAGCGAAGCGGAGAAGGCCGCCGTCGTATCCTCCGGAGCGGCGACGGACTGCGGCGAGAAGTAGCCGCGCGCCCGGGGCCAGGGGATCACGGAGGAGGGCCCCCCACCGACCTCACCTCTCCCGCGGAGCCACGCCCGAGCCGGGGGACCGCAGGCCAGGGATTCAAGCGGTGCGCGCCGACCCGACCGCCGGTCCGCGGTACCTCGACCCGACGTCCGGGCAGACGTCTCCCTCGGGCCCAGTCGGAGTCATCTCGGCCGCTCCGGGATCTGCAGCGCGCTGCGGCACGTGGCAGATCCCCCGACCGGACCCGAGCGACGGCGCGCTCACTGCGCGTAGCCCAGCGCTCGCAGTCGCTCTTCGTCGGTCTGCGCGTCGTTGAAGCTCTGCAGCAGCCAGTAGAGGTTCTCGAATTCGCGCCGGTGCGTCTCCAGGTCCAAGGGACTCGCCTCGCGAGGGTCGGCCGCGAGGTCGAAGAGCAGGCTCTGTTTCGGCTCGTCGACGGCGTAGATCAGCTTCAGGCCACGCCAGCGGATCGCCTGCAAGGCGCTGTTGCCCAGTCGCTCGATGACCTCCGGATCCCTTTCGCCGCGCGGAAAGTGCGTCTCGCTGTAGGTCGGCATCACTCGCTCGGAGAACAGGTTGACCCCGTCGATTGCGGTGTCGAATTCGACACCGAGCTCGTCGAGAACGGTGGGGAAGACGTCGATCGTCCGGACCTGATGGAGGACCGACCCGCCCGTTCGGCCGGGCACGTGCAGCAGGAGCGGGACGCGTATCTGCTCCTCGTAGAGCTTGTGGTAGTGGTAGCCGTAATCGTGCTCCAGCCACAATCCCCATCCGTGATCCGAGGTGAATACCACCATCGTGTCGTCCCAATCGAGCGCCTGCAGGAAACGCCGCAGCTCGTGGTCCACGAAGCGCACCTCGGCGGCGTATTCGGGGCGCGCGTCGTCCTTGACGTAGTGTTCGTCCGGCGCTCTGAAGGGAATGTGGGGGTCGAAGTAATGCACCCAGAGGTAGTAGGGTCGGTCGACGGCCTCCGCCCGACCCAGCATCTCGAGGGCGCGGTCCGTGACGAAGTCGGCCTGCTTGTAGGGCAGCTCCGTGTAATGCGTCCAGCGGTCCCACGCAGCCTCGCGGTCGAGGCCGATCCCGGTGACGATGTTGACCGCGATCAACGCCTCGGTGTAGAAGCCGTTGCGCCTCAGGACCTCGCTCAGCAGGAGATCGTCCTCGTTCAGCGTGTCCAGGGTGAGGTGAACTCCGTGCTTGAGCGGGACGAGACCCGTCTGCAGGCTGCACAGGCTGGGCGGGGTGAAGGAGGCGGCCGAGATGGCCTGGTCGAAGACGCTCGCGTCGGCGAAGAAGCGCGCCAGGGACTCCATTCGCTTGGCGTAATCGTAGCGGAGCCCGTCGACGCTGATGATGACGACGTTCTTCGGTTTTGGCGTGGCCCACGAACGCGTCGATGCGAACCGATGGGCGATCGATGCGAGGAGGACCGCCGCGATCGATAGGATCAGGAGGTTCTTCGCCTTGGAATTCACGTCCACGCTCCGTAGCCGATCCAGCGTATCCACCGGTCGATGGGACACCCGCGTGGAATCCGACCGGCCGCGGTCGCTCTCGGTCCCGTTGCTCCCGCAGCTCGCCCATGCGCGCGGGATCTCGCTGGGCGTCGACTACGCCGACACGCTGCGCGCTGGCGCGCCGGTCCCGGTCGCTTCCGGAACCCCGCAGCCGGGGCGCTTCGGCGGGGCGGAAATATAAGGAATCGTTTACGTCCGACAAACCGGCATTCGGTCGAATCCCCGGAGGGGGAGGGGGCAACCCGGGTCTATGCGGGAAACGCCGTCGCGTCGATCGCGGCGAGGAGGGCGTACCGTTCCTGCGGCCACGGTCGATGAATCGATGGGACCCTGGCTGCCCATTCTTCCTTTCCGGAACGCGTCGGAAGCGCGGGTTCTGGAACGCGGACGCCCGCTCGTTCTTCGGACACTCCGAACCGGCTAGATTCGGATTTCGCTCGCAGCGGGCGATGCCGCCACCGGGGCGCTGCGGCGCAGCCGGAACGCGAAGGCGTTCAAGCGCCGCTCGTCGATCGGTGTGCCGTCGCTGTACACGAAGAGCATCGGGACGTCGCGCTGGTGGCGCAGCACGCTCTCGCTCGCGAGGGCCGGGCTGCAGCCCCAGCCGTTGATCAGCACCACACCGTCGCAGATTCCCTCGTGCCAGGCGTGCAGCGCGGAACCGACGATCACCGGCGTCTCGCCCTGGGGGTGGCGGTCGACGTGTTTCCCGGCTTCGCGCAGCAGGGCCCGGATGTCGGTGATCGGCAGCCAGGGGTGGTGCTTCCGCACGCCACCGTAGAACTCGCGCGTCAGGCTGCGCATGCCGCGCTTGACGAGCTTGTTGGCGAGCCAGCCCGAGGGCAGGCCGAACAGGTCGCTCAGCCGTTCCTCCGCCAGGTACTCCATCATCACCGCGATCGGCTCGACGATCACCTGGAGCCCGCGGTCGTTCAGCCGGCGGATGATGAAGTCGTTCGCGACGGGAACGGCCTTGATGTAGAAGTCGCCGGCGAGGAACACCGTGCGACGCGCCGGGTCCGCGGGGGCCCGCTGCGCGAGGGCGGCGAACTCGGCCGCCGCCCGGCGGTTGAGCGCCGCCAGTGCGTCGACCACGGGCGTGCCGTCGGCGGTCTCGTGCGAGGGCTCCTCCAGCAGGGACTCGGCCTCGCGGCAGTAGCGCTCGTAGAGATCGTCGCACTCGCCGTGCCGCGGCTCGAGGGGCCGGTGGTACGCGGCGAGCTGGACCAGGATGTCCTCCGTCAGGGTGGCGGCGTAGGTCTTGCGAAAGCCGAGCATGGGGTCCGCGGCGCGGCCCGACATGCCGTGGTACACCACGACCTCCTGCCCCAGGTCCAGGCGCTCGAGTGACATCTGGTCCTTGATCGAGTAGAGGCAGAAGCGGCACATGCCCTCGCCGCTCGCCTGCATCAGATACGTCGGCTTGTCGGTCGGGTGGTCTTCGAGGTACTTCCGCGAGCTGCCCCACAGCACCTGATACGCGAGGCACTCCTTGCCCGAGCAGTCGCGCTTCGCGAGCGCGAGCGCCTCGCCGGTTGCGGGGCCGGCGGACACGGCGTCGAAGCCGAAGGAACGCGATACCGCCGCTCGCATGGGCGTGAGCCGCTCGCCCAGGGGTGGCAGGAGGATCCGGCCCTGTCTCGCCTGCTCCACCGGCAGGCGGGGCAGGGGCTCCACCAGGCGCAGCCGCTCGGCGGGAGCGGGCGACGGCCTCCCGTCGTGCTGGCGCACCGTGTGCAGGAACGCCTGCACGCGGGTCACGTAGCCGGCGGTGCCGCCGTGCGCGTCTGTCTCGAGCGCGGTGTGCGGGTAGCCCTCCATGAGTGCGGCGTAGATCTGCTCCGTGAACGAGCCGGGTCCGCAGCCGAAGGACGTGAGCAGCAACGGGTAGGCGTCGCCGCGCTCGCGGCAGGCGACGGCCGTGCGCAGCTCGCGGCTCGCCTCGGCCCAGAAGATGCGCGGCATCGCGTGCACGTCGGCGGGGATCGGGAAGCAGTCCATGGGCAGGGCCAGCACTCCGTTGTCGCGCAGCAGCCGCGGGATTCCGGCGTTCACGTGGCGGTCGTGGATCACGTGGAGCGAGCCCGCGACGGCGACCACGGGGATGCCCTCGGCGCGGCCGTACGCGAGGGTGGCCTCTCCGACGGCCGCCAGGTCCGCCTCGTAGCGGCGCTGGGCGTCGGCAGCGCGATGCAGCGCCGCCCGCACGCGCCGCGTGCTCGCCCCGAGCATGCGCGCGGCCCGTCGCGCCTGGCGGCGCAGCTCCGGGCTGTCGAGCCCGGCTTCGAACGAGAGCAGCGGGTGAACCACGCGGGTCGCCCGTCCCTGGGCGCGCAGTGACTCGCGCAGCATCTCGGGCAGGCTCTGCTCCATCGTGCAGGTGCGCCCGCTGCTGCCGTCGCGATCGCCGAGCGTCAGGATCTTGGGGAAGAACAGAACGTCGGCGTCGGTGTCCGCCGTGCCGTGCGCGATCTTCACGGGTGCGCAGGCGTCGAACGTGTAGCAGCGCTCCTCCCCGCGCGAGAGCGAGCCGGAGTCCGCGCGCAGCACCTTCACGCCGAGGCCGAGCTCGCGCAGGAACGTCGCAAGCCACGGGAAGATGCCGTGGCATGCGCCGCTGAGCGGCAACGCGACGGTGTGCTCGCCCGCGTGATCGCGCAGATACGGCGCCAGCACGCGGTCGCGCTCGTCGAACGCGCTCGGCGCCTCGCGCGGAAGCTTCGGGCGCGCGGCCGTCGAGATCTCGTACTTGGGACAGGCTCCGCCGGAGTAGACCGTCTGCTGCGTACCCGCGACCTCTACGGTCGTCTTCTCGATGCTGCACAGCGTCGCGCAGCCCCGGTCGCGGCACTGGAACTCGCCGCGCTCCACCACCCGCGCCCCCAGTGCGCTGCGCAGGTCGAAGGCGGGCGACTCGCCGAGCGCAGCGGCGTCGAGCTCGTCACGGGCGCACAGTCCGATTCCCCACGCCCCCATCGCGCCCGGGTTGGGCGGCACGACGACCTCGCGGCCGGTCACCTGGGCGAGCGTCCACGCGAGCGCGGGGCCCGTGGCCGGCTTGCCCTGGAAGAAGATGCGCCGGCCGAAGGTGCGCTGACCCATCACGCGATCGATGTAGTTCTGGATTACGGAGTACTGGAAGCCCCCGAACAGGTCGGCGGTGTCGAAGCCCTCGTTGCTGGCCTCGGCCGCTGCTTCGGCGACGTGGACGGTGCACATCTGCCCGAGCTCCGGGGGCGTCCGCGCCTGCTGCGCGAGGTCGGTGAACTGCTCGATCTCGTCGATCCCGAAGAACGCGCCCTGCTCCGCGAGAAAGGAGCCCGTCCCCGCGCTGCACGCCTTGTTCATGTCGCTCTCGACGATCTGGCCGCCCGCGATCTGGATGAATTTCGCGTCCTGACCGCCGATCTCGACGACCGAAAGGCTGTCGCCGCCCGCTTCGTCGCAACGGATTGCCGCGCTGGCGTGGGCCACGATCTCGTTCTGGACGAGGATGCGGTCGGGGGCGCCGGGGAACGCCGCGCGCAGTACCGTGGCCGCCGCCTCGCGGCCCGAGCCGGTCAAGCCGATCGCGCGCACGTCGGGCTCGGTTCGATCGAGGACCGCCCGGATCAGCCGCTGCGCCGCCTCGACGGGGTTCCCGCGCGTCGTGTCGTAGACGTCGAGCACCGACTCGCCCGTCGCGAGCGAAGTCAGGGCGGCCTTGCTCCCGGTCGAGCCCAGGTCGAGCCCCAGGATCGCCGGCTCGCGCTCTGCGCCATGCGGGACGGGCGCGGCATCCAGCCGTCGAACCCGGTGCGCGGCGTCGGCCGGCGCGGCGAGGCTGCGGAAGCGGCGCTGCGCGGGATGGATCAGGTCTTCGGGATCTGCGGGGAGCGGGTCCAGGGTGCCCGCCGAGCACTGCTCTGCAGCGAGCAGAGCCGCTCCGATCGCCTCGAAGTGGAGCGCGTCGTCGGGCACGCGCAGGTCGCCGCCGACCGCCTCGCGGAGCGCGTCCACGAGCGAGCGGATTCGCGTGCAGCCGCCGACCAGCAGGACCGGTCCGTCGATGCGCGTGCGCGCGAGCAGCGCCGAGACGTAGCCGGCGATCGACGCGAAATAGCCGCGGAAGAGTTCGTCCGATCGGCGTCCCTGGTTGCCGAAGTGCGTCATCTCGCTCTTGGCGAAGACCGAGCAGCGCGCGGTGATCGGGATCGACTCCCGGGCGGCGCGCGCCAGGCGGTCGGCCTGCTCGATCGAGAGCCCGAAGCGCCCTGCGATCTTGACCATCGTCTCGCCGGTGCCCGACGAGCACTTGTCGTTCTCCAGGAACTGGACCCGTCCGCCAGCGTCGCGCGCCAGGACCGCGTAGCCGCGCGCGCCGACCCTCACCAGGTTCAGCGGCCCGTCGAGTTCGGGCCGGCGGCGCAGCGCCGCGAGCAGGCACGCGTCTTCCGGCAGGCCGGCGATCGCGGGCGCCGCGAGCTCGTCTGCGTGCAGCCCGGTCGCCCCCAGCCCGGCGCAGGCGGCCACGTCTGCGCGCCGGTACCACTCCCGGAAGGCCTCCAGCGGCTGGCCGTCGTGCGTCACGCTCTCGGCCTTGTCTATGGTCACCCGGCCCGCCGGGTCGATCGTGCCGATCACGAACTTCGCCGCGGCCTTGCCCAGGTCGCAGCCGGCGATCCGCGCCACCGCATCGTCGCGGCCGCCGCCGGTCTGCGCGTCATTCATCAACCCGGTCCCCTGTCCGTGCCCGCTCGTCTGGGCTCGAGGCAGCTCCGCCCCGCCGTCCACCCAGCGTATGTGCCGGAGCGGAGCCCCGCTATGACGAGGGTCATGCGGGCCCCGCGGCGAGCCCCTGAATCACTCACGCCCCGAGATCGGCCGGGTGGACGGCGGGCAACGGCCGAGCGTGCCCATTCGCTCTCTGGGTGACTCGTCGGAATCGCTCTTCGGTTCAACGGGTCAACGCGCGGCTGGAATTCCCGGAGCTTCGTGGACACCTCTACGCCTGGGAAGGAGGGGTTCACGAAACTCAGGCAACTCCACCAGAACGTGCGCCGAGCCCGAATGGATGAGCGTCCGGACGTCGAGGACTGCCGGGGGCCTAAATGGTAGCGGGGGAGGGATTCGAACCCCCGACCCCCGGTCACGAGAGCGGACCCGGGTTTCGGAGGTTTGCCTTTGTTCTCTAGGGTTTGGGGAGGTACGGGCGCTGCAGGGCGGGCACCGATCGGGCTCGTTCGATCAAATCCCCCACCGAGTCCCCACAGCGCGTGGCAAGCCGAGGCGCGGATCGAGCGCGCGAGTAAACGGCTGAAGAGCCCGCGGCGCGCGGCGGCATCGTGCGGGTTCGGACCGCTCGGCCGCGCGGCTCCAGAGTCGTCGAAGACCAGAGCCCGCGGATCGACCGGCGACGTTCGCAGCGGGATACAATCGCGCCCCGGCGTGCGACCTCCCGGAAGATCGCGAAGCACGTGCCGATCGATCTGCGCTGAGCGAAGGAGGCGAGTATGAGTCGAGGCTTGAAGTGGGGGAGCGGCGTCGTCGCGATCCTCTTCCTGCTCGCGACGGTCGCGTTCGTTCAGCGCCAGGAGATCGCGCTCGCGCTGGTCGGCTTCATGGTCCAGCAGCGGGTACCGGTTGGCCCCAACCAGGACATTGCGTGGTCGTCCGGCGCCGATCCGCGGGGACGCGCCCCGGAAGAACGGCCGCCCAACATCGTACTGATCCTCGCCGACGACCTCGGCTGGAACGACCTGACCTTCGGCGGCGGCGGCGTCGCAGGGGGCAGC
>CP070734.1:2243678-2264266 GCA_020347605.1 Deltaproteobacteria bacterium
CGTCGGCGATTCGAACATGTCCGAGTACACGAACTTCCTGAAGATCGGAACCTGCGCAGTCGTCCTCCAGATGATCGAGGACAACTACGTCAACAAGGACTTCACGCTGCGCAACCCCGTCAAGGCGATCAAGGACATCTCCTACGACACGACCTGCAAGCGGCGCCTTCGGCTCGACAACGGGCGCGAGTTCTCGCCGATCCAGATCCAGCTCGAGTACTGCGAGATGGCCCAGAAGTACATCGAGCACTATCCCGTCAGCGACCAGCTCAAGGACGCGGTCGCGAAATGGCAGCACGTCCTCGACGCCCTGAACAACGATCCCGAACGCCTTTCGACCGAGGTGGACTGGATCATCAAGCGCCGCCTGATCGATTCCTACGTGAAGGACCGCGGGCTCTCCTGGGACGACTCGCGCGTCTTCATGCTCGACCTGCAATACCACGACATTCGCCTGAATCGCGGTCTCTATTATCTGCTGGAGCGGCGCGGTGCGGTCGAGCGCGTCCTCGGGGACGAAGAGGTCATCAAGGCGAAGACCGAGCCGCCGCAGAACACGCGGGCGCGGATGCGCGGCGAGTTCATCAAGCTCGCGCGGCAGAACTCCATCCAGTACGATCTCGACTGGTCGAACATCCGGCTGGGCAACCTTCTGAACGTGCGGGTCATCTGCAACAACCCGTTCGAGACCGACACCGAGAAGGTGGCGGAGCTGGTGCGCACCATCCAGAAGACGAACCTGCGCAAGACCAGCCTGTCCAAGCTGGTGATCCAGTCCTGAGGAGGATCGCGCCGTGGCCGAGACGCTGCGCGAGGTCGGGGCCGAACGGGAGCCCGCAGCGGTGGAAGACGCCGAGCCCGGAGCGCCCCCGCAGCGCCCCCGGCGCTGGCTCGGCGCCGTCGTCGTGCTTCTGTTCCTGATCGGCGGGCTCTGGATCGCCCGCCAGGCGCAGCAGAACCGGGCCCTCGAGGCGCGCGTCGCAGACCTCCAGGTGCAGCTCGAGTCGGCGCGGGTCGAGCTGCAGGCGTATCGGGACCGGTTGACGGACGTCCGCAGCCGCGTCAGCGACCTCCGGATCCGGATCGCAGAGCTCGAGGAGCTCGTCCAGCTCCCCCCGAGCGCTCCGCCGATGGCACCCGCCGACGACTAGCGGCGCGCTCCGCGTTTCTCCTTCGAGATCCCCCTTTTCGCCTCAACTCCTGCCAATCGCTGCCGATACGTGCAGGGACGGCGTAGCTCGGGCGGGCCCGCCTCGCTGCCGGAAGGATTCCGCGATGCTTCTGGACAAACTGGCCGGCTTCTTCTCCGACGACCTCGCGATCGATCTGGGAACCGCCAATACCCTCGTCTTCGCGCGCGGCAAGGGGCTCATCTGCTCCGAGCCGAGCGTCGTCGCCACGACCACCGAGCCCAACGGGCGCGGCGAGCGCGTCCTCGCCGTGGGGCACGAGGCCAAGGAGATGGTCGGGCGGACCCCCGGAACGATTCGGGCGGTGCGGCCCATCAAGGACGGCGTGATCGCCGACTTCGAGATCACCGAGGCGATGCTCCGCCACTTCATCCAGCGCGCGCACAACCGCAAGAAGCTGCTGCGCCCGCGCATCATCATCTGCATTCCGCCCTGCATCACCAGCGTCGAGAAGCGCGCCGTGCGCGAGTCGGCGCTGTCGGCCGGCGCGCGCGAGGTGTACCTGATCGAGGAGCCGATGGCGGCGGCGATCGGAGCCGGACTCGACGTGACCGCGCCCACCGGCAACATGGTCGTGGACATCGGCGGCGGCACCACCGACGTGGCCGTGATCTCCCTCGCCGGCATCGTCACATCGCGATCGATCCGCTGCGGCGGCGACAAGATGGACGACGCCATCATCAACTACGTGAAGCGCAAGTACAACATGCTGATCGGCGAGCGGACCGCGGAGATCGCGAAGCTCACGATCGGCAACGCATCGCCCCAGGCGAAGACCACCACCATGGAGATCAAGGGCCGCGACCTGGTCGCGGGGATCCCCAAGGTCGTCGAGGCCACCAGCGACGAGATCCGCGAGGCGCTCGTCGAGCCGATCCAGTCGATCGTCGAGACCGTGCACCTGGCGCTGGAAGACACGCCGCCCGAGCTGGCCGCCGACATCGTCGACCGCGGCATCATGCTCGTCGGAGGCGGCTCGATGCTGCGCGACCTCGACCTGCTGCTGCGCGAGGAGACCAAGCTCCCGATCCTGCGCAGCGAAGATCCCTTCACCGCCGTCGCGACCGGCGCCGGACGGGCGCTGGACAACCTCGCGCTGCTGAAGGAAGTCGCGCTGGCGTAGTTTCGCGGGTTACCGGCGGGCGAAGCCCGCCTGCCCGCCCTCCGCTCGGCTGTGCCTCGCTGCGCGCGCCGTCCGGCGCTTGCAGCTCTCGCGGGTTACCGGCGGGCGAAGCCGCCGGCCCGCCCTCCGCTCGGCTGTGCCTCGCTGCGCGCGCCGTCCGGCGCTTGCAGGTCCCCGACGCCGCGTCAGTGGCCGCGCCGCTTCTGGAAGCGGTTCACGTTGTTCACGTGTTCCCGATAGCTGCGCGAGAAGATGTGCGTGCCGTCGTTGCGCGAGACGAAGAACAGGTAGTCGGTATCGGCCGGACTCACCACCGCGCGCAGCGAATCGGCGCCGGGGTTGGCGATCGGGCCGGGCGGCAGCCCCGATCGCTGATAGGTGTTGTACGGATTCTCGCTGTCCAGCAGATGCACGCGCTTCAGGTTGCCGTCGAAATCGGGGATGCCGTAGATGACGGTCGGATCCGACTCGAGGCGCATGCCGAGCGCGAGCCGGTTGCGGAACACACCCGCGATCAGCGGGCGCTCCTGCGGCGCGCTCGTCTCCTTCTCGACGATGGAGGCCAGCGTCGCGACCTCGCGCATCGACAGGCCCTGTGCGGCCGCGGCCGCGGAGATCTCGTTCCAGACGCGCAGGAACTGCTCCATCAAGACCTGCGCGATCTGGCTCGGCGTCAGGTTTCGCGGCATGCGATACGTGTCGGGGAAGAGGTAGCCCTCGAGGGTCGGGCCCTCGACGCCGAACCGCGCGGCGGATGCCGGGTCGCGCGCGAGGGCGACGAACTCGGTGGCGCGGGTGAGGCCGGCCGCTTCCAGACGCTGCGCGATCTCGACTGCCGTGAGACCTTCGGGAAGCACCACCTCGTGTGTGACCACGCGTCCCGACGCCAGGATGTCCAGGATCTCGCCGGGCGAGAGGGACGCGGACAGCCGGTACTCTCCCGCCTGCAGATCCGCGGAAATCCCCCGCAGCCGCGCCAGCCACTCGACGGCGCGGGCACTGCGGACGATCGCCCGCCGCTCGAGATTCCGCGCGATGCTGCCGAGCGTCGATCCTCGCGGCACCTCGAAGGACGTGGGCTCCGCGTCGGGCCGCAGCGGCGCCAGCGCCCGGTGCAGGGACGCCCCGGCCCCGGCGACGGCCAGGGCGAGGACGGCCGCCGCCAGCGGGAGTGCGCGCCGAGGACTCATCGGTCTTCCGCCTCGCGCGCGGCGAGGGCGCGCCTCCGCTCGAGAAACGCGCGGAGCAGCAGCGCGGCGGCAACCGAGTCCACCACCTCCCGCTGCCGAGCGCCGCGCCGGCCCGACTCGCGCAGCGCCCGGCGGGCTTCGAGCGTCGTCCAGCGTTCGTCCAGCAGGTCCACCGGCAGGCCGGTGTCCTCCGCCAGCCGGTTCGCGAAGGCTCGCACCGCCTCCGCCTCCGGTCCTACGCGGCCCGACATGTGGATCGGGTAGCCGACGACCATGTGCCCGATCTCGCGCTCCGCGACCAGCGCCCGCAGCGCCGCCAGGTCGCGCTCGAGGCCGCGGCGGGTCAGGGGTGTCTCGGGCGTGGCGATGCGCTGATCGGGATCGGACACCGCGATCCCGATGCGTCGGGTTCCGTAGTCGAGGGCCAGGACGCGCACGGATGGCCGGAAATTAGCGGGTTCGGAGGCGCGCAGCGGTCCGCCCCGGCTTGCCGCCGCGGCGCGCGCAGGGCTACTCTCGGGCCATCCCCGGTCCACGCCCTCAGGCCGTGCATCCTCCGCGGTCGCGAGCGAAAGCGTCATCGAACTACCGGAACACAATCGCAAATCCCCCGCGGCGGTCCGTCGGCCGGCCCGGGCCCTGGCGCTGTTCGTCGCGACGGCCGGAGGCGTCGGCTACGCGCCCGTGGCGCCGGGCACCTTCGGGTCGGCCGCGGCGATCCCGATTTTCGTCTTACTTTCGCGACTCGATCCCCTGCTCTACAGTCTGACCGTGGTCGCACTGGTATTTCTCGGAATCTGGGCGGCAGACATGACCGAGGGGCTCTTCGGCCGAAAGGACGACGGACGCATCGTGATCGACGAAGTGGTCGGCCAGCTGATCGCCCTGGCGCCGCTGGCGCTGGGCGGGGGCCCGCGCGGAGCCACCGCGCTCGTGACCGGATTCGTCGCATTCCGGCTGTTCGATATCTGGAAGCCGGGGCCCGTGGCGTGGGCGGAGCGCCACTTCCGAGGCGGCGCCGGCGTCGTGTTGGACGACGTCGCGGCCGGCCTGCTGGCGGCCCTCGTGGTCGCGGCGCTGGCCCTCGCGGTCGGACAGTAGGGAAGCCATGAAGGCGGAGATCCTCACGATCGGCGACGAGCTGCTGCGCGGTGAGATCGTCGACTCCAACAAGTCGTTTCTGTCCGAACGTCTGCTCGACCTCGACATCGAGACGCGCTTCCACACCTCGGTCGCGGACGATCCCGAGGACATGCGCGATGCCTTTCGGCGTGCGGCGCAGCGCAGCGACGCGGTGCTGGTCTCCGGCGGTCTGGGTCCGACGCGAGACGATCTCACCACCCAGGTCCTGGCGCACAGCTTCGGTCGGGAGCTTCGGCTCGACGAGACCGCGCTGGCCTCGATCCGGAGGTTCTTCGAGCGGCTGGGCCGCGAGATGTCGCCGAACAACGCGAGTCAGGCCTACTTCCCCGAAGGCGCCGAGGTGCTCCCGAATCCGATCGGGACGGCGCCCGGCTTCATGCTCGATGTGGGCGAGGCGCTGTTCTTCTGCCTGCCGGGGGTTCCGAGCGAGCTGCGCCGGATGATGGACGAACAGGTGCTGCCGCGGCTCGCCGAGCGTCGCGCGGCCGGCGTCGCGGTGCGCGCGACGCTGCTGCGGACGTTCGGCATCGGTGAGTCGAACCTCGATCACCAGTTGCGCGACGTCGCGCTCGAGGGCGACGTGACGATCGGCTTCCGCACCGCATTCCCGGACAACTACGTGCGCGTGCGCGTGCGTGCGGCCTCCGCGGCAGAGGCCGAATCGAAGCTCGAACAGGTGTGCGGCGAGATCCACAAACGACTGGGACCGATCGTCTACGGCGAGGGGCCCGAGACGCTGGAGCACGTGGTGGGCCGGCTCCTGCTCGACGCCGGCCGGACCGTCGCGGTGGCCGAGTCGTGCACCGGCGGACTGCTCGCGGAGCGCATCACGTCGGTGCCCGGCGCCTCGCAGTACTTTGCGGGCGGCGTGGTGGCGTATGGAAACGCGGCGAAGACCGCGCTCTTGAACGTACCGGCGGAGCTTCTGGCGGCGGAGGGTGCGGTCTCGGAGCCGGTGGCGCGCGCGATGGCCGAGGGCGTGCGCGAGCGCTTCGCGACCGATTTCGGTCTCGCGACGACGGGCATCTCGGGGCCCACGGGCGCGACCGAAGCGACCCCGCTGGGAACCGTGTACATCGCCTTCGCGCGGCAGGGCGGCAGCACCCACGTCGACCGCTTCGTGTTCGCGCTCGACCGCGTGCGGCATCGAACCATCGCGTCGCAGATTGCGCTCGACTGGGTGCGTCGCGCGATCCTCGGCGCGGAGCTGGCGGCGCCGACGCTCTTGCGGAGCAAGGGGTGAGGTGGTGGCACGGTCGGCCCGGGCCGAGCGCGCGCAGAAGTCCGCGGGGGCGGTGCGTTCGTTCTTCGCCGTCGAGCTCGGCAGCGAGGCGCGGCAGGCGGCGAGCGCCGTCGCGGACGCCTTGCGGAAACGGCCCGACGGAGATGCGGTCCGCTGGGTCCGCGCGGAGAATCTGCACGTGACGCTCCGCTTCCTCGGGAACGTCGCGTCCGAACGTCTCGCGGAGCTGGCGCGCGCGGTCGCCGCCGAGCTGCACGGGGTGTTGCCGTTCACCCTGCGGCTCGACGCGCTGCACGCGTTTCCCGCTCCGCGCCGGCCGCGCGTGGTCGCGCTGGGCCTCGCGCCCTTCGAATCGATCGCGGAGCTCGCGGCCGCCGTCGAGCGCGGCGTGGTCGCGGCCGGCTTCGAGGCCGAGGCGCGGCCGTTTCGCGCGCACCTCACGCTGGGGCGGGTCCGCGGCCGCTACGCGCTTCCGAGCGATGCGCCCGCTCCGGCGCCGTGTCCCTTCGAGGTCGGCGAGATCGCGCTGTTGGCCAGCGATCTCTCGCCCTCGGGCCCGACCTATACGCGGCTCGAGCGCCTACCCCTCGGCGGCGACGTCCACCCCGAAACCCGAGCTCCTGGAGGAACCTGAACCATGGCAACGAGCAAGAGCAACGAGGGTCGCGCGCGCGCCGATTCGGCCGAGGCCGCCCGGCGCAAGGCGATCGACCTGGCGGTCTCGACGATCGAAAAGCAATTCGGCAAGGGGGCGATCCTCGCCATGACCGAGGACGCGATCAACCGCGAGATCCCGTCGATCGGCAGCGGAGCGCCGAGCCTGGACCTGGCGCTCGGAATCGGCGGCTATCCGCGCGGTCGCATCGTCGAGATCTTCGGCCCCGAGTCGAGCGGCAAGACGACCCTCTCGCTGCACGCGATCGCCGAGGCGCAGAAGCAGGGCGGCGTGGCGGCCTTCGTGGACGCGGAACATGCCCTGGACGTGGGCTACGCCCGGCGACTCGGTGTGCGCGTCGAGGACCTGCTGGTCTCGCAGCCCGATACCGGCGAGCAGGCGCTCGAGATCACCGACGTGTTGCTGCGCTCGGGCGCCATCGACATCGTCGTGATCGACTCCGTGGCGGCACTGGTTCCCCGGGCCGAGATCGAGGGCGAGATGGGCGATCATCAGGTCGGCGCGCAGGCGCGCCTGATGAGCCAGGCGATGCGCAAGCTCACGGGCACCGTGTCGAAGTCCGGGACGACCGTGATCTTCATCAACCAGATCCGGATGAAGATCGGCGTCATGTTCGGCAATCCGGAGACGACGTCCGGCGGCAACGCGCTGAAGTTCTACTCGTCGCTGCGTCTGGACGTGCGCCGGATCGGCGCGATCAAGGACGGGGAGCGCGTCGTCGGCAACCGGACGCGCGTCAAGGTCGTGAAGAACAAGTGCGCACCGCCGTTCCGACAGGCGGAGTTCGACATCCTCTACGACGAGGGGGTGTCGCGCGAGGGTGACCTGCTCGACCTGGCGGTCGACGCGGGCATCGTGGAGAAGAGCGGCGCCTGGTACTCCTACGAGAACGAGCGCGTGGGTCAGGGGCGCGAGAACGCGCGGCGCTTCCTCAAGGAGAACCCCGACGTCTACGCACGCCTGGAGGACGCCGTCTACGCCGCCAAGGGGCTGAAACGCCACGTGCCCGCCGCCGCGCCGGCCGGCGCCCCCTCCGAGGAGCCGCCGGTCGATTGACCCGCTGCCGGAGCCTCGGGGGGTTCAGGGCGTCCGGCCGACGAGGGAGACGTGTATGCGGTGCAGCGGGGTGACGATCGGGAACGGGCGCGCGGGGAGGCTGCGCCGCTCGCCCGCGCGCGTGCGGGTCTCGATGCTCGCCGCCGCGCCGGGCACGATCACCAGCGTGTAGGCAGACGTCGGATCGACCGCAGCGGACGCGAGCCGCTGCTCGACGTCCCGCACGTAGTCGCGTAGCGCGAAGCCGAGCTGCGAGGGCGGAATGCGGCGCTCTTCGCGGCAGGCGGCTGCGCCGGTGACCGCGTCGAGACGCGCCCACGCCCCGCTGTCCAGGTCGATCCGGACCACGTGGCAGCCGCCCTCGACGAACCGCAGGTCGAGCCCGAAGCGGCCGTCGGCGGTGATCCGGTAGTGCGGCCGACCGAAGCGACCGCGCACGGCACAGGTCTCCCCGGGCAGGGGCAGCGTGCTCGAGGAGCCGTCGGGGCGGGTCACGTGCAAGAGATCGCGCGGCAGACCCGTGGCGGGCTCGAGATCTCGGGTCATCGAGAACGAGCGGCCCAGCCAGCGCGCGTCCCCTTCGTCGTTGCGATCGTCCGGATCCACCAGCGCGGGGAGGTCGAGGCGCGTGCCTGCCCCGGGAGAGCGGGCCGCGGGAGCGGGGTTGGGCGCCCAAACGACGTCGATGAACCCCGGTCCGTCGAGACGGTCGGACCCGCGCAGTGCGAGCTCGGCCGCGTGCGTCCACAGGAGCTCTCGGCCCTCCGTCGGCACGGAGCGGGCCACGAGCTCCGGAGCCGCGATTTCAGGCTCGAGGCGGTTCACGAAGACGTCCGCGCGGGACGGCCCGCCCGCGAGGAAGGCGACGCGGGCCCCGTCGGGCGCGAGAGCCAGGTCGCGGATCGGACCCTGGCAGTTTGCCCCGAACCCCAGTGCGGCCCGGGCGGTCAGCGTTCGCTCGTCGTCGCCTCCGAGATCGGCGCTGGGAGGTCCCTCGAGCCCCATGCGCGCGAGCGCCCTTCGGACCTCCGCGGAGGTCCGGGCCAGCTCCCAGAGCTCCGGCACCTCCTGACAGGCGGCGCGCTGGTCGAGCAGACTCTCGGCCGGCTGGAGCGCGATGCGAGCCGCGGCACCACGTCCGAGCTCGCGCGGCCGCGGGCATCGGTAGCCGCGGCGCAGGACCGTCACGACCCGCGCCTGCGCCCGGAGCCAGGGCCACGCCTGGAAGCCTACCTGTACGAGGCCCGGGGCCTCGAAGCGGCCGTCGCGGCCGCTCACGGCCTCACGCTGGCCCAGCGCCAGTCGGTCGGGGAGCACCTCGTCGTAGCGCGCCTCGAAGCGGATCAGCACCAGGCTGCGCCCCAGGGGCGCGCCCGAAACGGCGTCCACGACGACCCCGCGCGCGTCGGGTGCCAGCCGCACGGGCAGGGGCACACAACCGAGCAGCGCCGCGACTGCGAGCGCGGGCGCAACGCGCACCATTTGCCGACCCCTCCTGCGCACTCCCGACCCCCTTTCGACCGCTGGCCGGTTCAGCCTGAGCGCCGGGGCCCGGCGCCGAGGCGACGCGCGCAGACGACGCTCAAGAAGAGGGCTCAAGTGGTCGAAAGGGCTCGCAACGGACCCATGGTTCGAGGTCCAGGAGTTGGGGGCTGCGCACCGGTGGGAATGGACCTCAACGAGATCCTCAAGATCGCGCTCAAGGGCGGCGCTTCGGACATCCACCTGAAGTCCGGCCTGCCTCCGGTGTTCCGGGTGGACGGCGCCCTCGTGCCGCTCAAGAACGCCGAACGCCTCCTGCCCGAGGAGCTGAAGCAGATCTCCGATCGCCTGATGAACGACGTCCAGAAGTCGCGCTACGAAGGCGCGCACGAGACGGACCTCGCCTACGGCGTGCCGGGCCTCGGACGCTTCCGCGTGAACATCTTCCAGCAGCGCGGCAGCGTGGGGATCGTGTTCCGCGTGATTCCATTCAGCGTGAAGACGATCGAGCAGCTCCTGCTGCCGAAGGTCGTCGAGAAGATCGCGATGGAGCAACGCGGGTTGATCCTGGTGACGGGCACGACGGGCTCCGGAAAGTCCACCACGCTGGCGGCGATGATCGATCACATCAACTCGAACCGGACCTGTCACATCATGACGATCGAGGATCCGATCGAGTTCCTGCTGCGCGACCGCCGTTCGATCATCAACCAGCGCGAGATCGGCGTGGACACGAACAGCTTCGCCGACGCGCTCCGCTCCGCCCTGCGGCAGGACCCCGACACGATCCTCGTCGGTGAGATGCGCGACTTCGAGACGATCGAGACGGCCATCACGGCGGCCGAGACCGGACACCTCGTGCTGAGCACGCTGCACACGCTCGACGCGCGCGAGACGATCAACCGCATCATCTCCGTGTTTCCCCCGTACCAGCAGAAGCAGATCCGACTGCAGCTCGCCTCGATCCTCAAGGCCGTCATCTCGCAGCGCCTCGTGCCGCGCGCGGACGGCAAGGGGCGCGTTCCCGCACTCGAGGTGATGGTGTCCACCGCGCGCGTGCGCGAATGCATCTCCGACAAGGACCGCACCAAGGAGCTGCAGGACGCCATCGCGAAGGGCTTCACGACCTACGGGATGCAGACCTTCGATCAGTCCTTGATGCACCTCGTGAAGAACCGCTACGTCACCTACGAGGAGGCGCTCAAGCACGTCTCCAACGCCGACGACTTCGCGCTCCGCTTCCGCGGCGTCGCGTCCGCCTCCGACGGCACCTGGGACGACTTCGAGGGCGGCGACCCGGGCGAGGAGAAGAAGGAAGAGCGGGCCTCGGGCGACGACTCCCTGGACATCGATCGGTTCTAGCCGCGCCTCCGATCCGACGTCCCGGCCCAGCCGCAGGCGCGCCGGCGCCCGCACCGGCCACGCCGGCCTCCGTCGGCCGACGCGGCGGGCGCGCTCCGAACGGCGTCCGCTACCGTTCTCCCGTATATTCAGCCTCTTGCCGACTTCGGGAGCGCATCCGATGCGGTCTACGCCGCGCACCGCACACGAGATCCGGGAGGCGTTCTTGCGCTTCTTCGAGGCGCGCGACCACCGCGTGATCCCGAGCGCCGCGCTCGTTCCCGAGGCCGATCCCACGCTGATGTTCGTGAACGCGGGCATGGTCCCGTTCAAGCGGGTCTTCCTGGGCGAGGAATCGCGCGACTACAAGCGGGCCTGCAGCTCCCAGAAGTGCATGCGCGCCTCCGGCAAGCACAACGATCTCGAGGAGGTGGGCCGCACGCCGCGCCACAACACCTTCTTCGAGATGCTGGGCAACTTCTCGTTCGGCGACTACTTCAAGCACGAGGCGATCGCCTTCGCGTGGGAGCTCGTGACCGACGGGTTCGGCCTCGACCCGGACCGCCTCGTCGCGACGGTCTTCGAGACCGACGACGAGGCGCACGCGATCTGGGAACGCGAGATCGGGCTCCCGACCGGCCGGATCTTCCGACTCGGGGAGTCGGAGAACTTCTGGTCGATGGGCGAGACGGGCCCCTGCGGGCCCTGCTCCGAGCTCAACGTCGACTTCGGGCCGAACCCCGACTGCGCGAATCCCGTCTGCGATCCGGCCTGCGACTGCGGCCGCTGGCTCGAGATCTGGAACCTCGTCTTCATGCAGTACGACCGCAGCGCCTCGGGCGAGCAGCGGCCGCTTCCCAAGCCCTCGATCGACACCGGCGCCGGGCTGGAGCGGGTCGCCTCCGTACTGCAGGGCGTGCGCAGCAACTTCGATACCGATCTGTTCGCCGGGATCCTCGCCCGGGCCCAGGACATCTCGGGCGTGACGCTGGGCGGTGACGCCGAGAAGGACGTCTCTCTGCGCGTGCTGGCCGACCACGCGCGCGCCCTCACGTTCCTGATCGGCGACGGCGTCCTGCCCTCGAACGAGGGACGGGGCTACGTGCTGCGCCGCATCCTGCGCCGGGCGGCGCGCCACGGCGTGCTGCTCGGCGTGGAGCGCCCGTTCGTGCACGAGCTCGCGCACGCGGTGATCGACGAGATGAAGGGGCCGTACCCGGAGCTCTCCGAGCGGCGCGCCTACATCGCCGAGCGGATCCTGCGCGAGGAGGAGCGTTTTCTCGAGACCCTGTCCAAGGGACTGGTGCTCCTCGAGGAGGAGATCCGCGAGCTCCGGTCGAGGGGGGAGACGACGCTGCCCGGCTCGGTCGTCTTCAAGCTGTACGACACCTACGGGTTTCCGGTCGATCTCACCGCCGACATCCTGCGCGGTCACGACCTCGCGCTCGACGAACCGGGCTTCGAGGCCTCGATGGACGAACAGCGCGCCCGCGCCCGAGCGGCCTGGAAGGGAAGCGGAGACGCCGAGGTGGCCGCGATCTACGGCGCGCTCGCGACCGAGCTCCCGACCCGCTTCCTGGGGTACGAAGCGCTCGAAGCGTGCTCGCCGATTCGCGCGCTCCTCGTGGCCGGCGACCGCACGCGCGCGGCGAGCGAAGGCGATCGCGTCGAGGTGGTGGTCGACGAGACGCCCTTCTACGCGGAATCCGGCGGACAGGTCGGTGACCGGGGCACGCTCGAGACGGAGAGCGCCCGGGTCGCGATCGACGACACGCAGAAGCCCGCCAGCGGCCTGATCGTCCACCGCGGGCGCGTGCTGAGCGGCGAGCTGCGCGTCGAGCAGGATGCGCGCCTGGCGGTCGACGCCGACGCCCGCGGTGCGACGGTCCGCAACCACTCGGGAACGCACCTGCTGCACGCGGCGCTGCGCGCGGTGCTGGGCCCCCAGGCGGTCCAGAAGGGCTCGCTGGTGGCGCCGGACCGCCTTCGTTTCGACTTCACACACGACCGGCCGCTGCAGGACGACGAGATCGAGCGCATCGAGGACCTCGCCAACGCGTGGATCGAGGCGAACGCCCCGGCCGAGGTGCGCACGATGCCGTACGCCGAGGCGATCGAGTCGGGGGCCGTCGCGATCTTCGAGGAGAAGTACGGCGACGAGGTGCGCGTCGTCTCGTTCGGGCCGTTCTCGACCGAGCTGTGCGGCGGCACCCATGCGCGCGCCACCGGAGAGATCGGGCTGCTCAAGGTCGTCGCCCAGAGCGGTATCGCGGCGGGCGTGCGCCGCATCGAGGCGCTCACCGGGCTCGGGGCGCTCGAGTACCTGCGGCAGACGCAGCGCGCGCTGACGCGCGTCTCGGAGCTGTTGCGCGCTCCGGTCGCAGAGGTGGTCCCGCGGCTCGAGAAGCTGCTCGACGAGAAGAAGCAGGCCGAAGACGAAGTGACGGCGCTGCGCAGCGCGCACCGGGGCGCGCAGTCGGCCGGGCTGATCGAGCGAGCGCGCGAGATCGGCGGCACGCGCGTGCTGGCGGCCCGCGCCGAGGACGCCCGTCCCAAGGAGCTGCGCAGCATGGTCGACGCGTTGCGCGACGAGCTGGGCAGCGGCGTGGTGCTGCTCGCGACGGTGTCGGAGGGGCGCGTGTCGCTGGCGTTGGGCGTGACGCCCGATCTCACCGACCGCTATCGCGCCGGAGATCTGGTGCGCGAGGTCGCCGGCGTCGTGGGTGGCAAGGGCGGCGGCAAGGCCGACTTCGCGCAGGCGGGCGGCAACGACCCGGCAGCCCTGCCGGCGGCCTTCGAGAAGCTCTACGCGCTCGTCGAGCAGGGCTGAACGGTTGCGACCCTACGTGGAGGATCCCTTCGTCCCGCGTCGGCGCGCCACGCGCGAGGTGCGCGTCGGAGACGTCGGGATCGGCGGCGCGAACCCGATCCGCGTGCAGTCGATGACGACGACCGACACGCAGAACGTCGCGGCCACGGCGGACCAGATCGAACGACTCGCCGCGGCGGGGTGCGAGATCGCGCGCGTCACGGTTCCCTCGATTCGCGACGCGGAGTCCCTGTCGGAGCTCACGTCCGAGCTGCGCCGCCGCCGCGTCACGCTCCCGCTCGTCGCCGACATCCACTTCACGCCCAACGCGGCGCTGATCGCCGCCGAGCACGTCGAAAAGGTCCGCGTCAATCCCGGCAACTACGCCGACAAGAAGAAGTTCGAGGTCCGCGAGTACAGCGACGCCGAATACGCGCGGGAGCTCGAGCGCGTCGCGGAGCGCTTCCGGCCGCTGGTGCGGCGGCTCAAGGAGCTGGGGCGCGCGCTGCGCATCGGCACCAACCACGGCTCGCTGTCGGACCGCATCATGAACCGCTTCGGCGACACGCCGCTCGGCATGGTCGAGAGCGCGCTCGAGTTCCTCGCCGTCTGCGAGGACGAGGGCTTCGACGACGTGGTCTTCAGCATGAAGGCGAGCAATCCGCAGGTCACCGTCCAGGTCTACCGCTTGCTGGCGGCTCGCCTGCGGGAGCGCGACGGCGGCGCTCCCGGCGCTCCGTTCCATCTCGGTGTCACCGAGGCGGGAGACGGCGTGGACGCGCGCATCAAGAGCGCGATCGGGATCGGGGCGCTGCTCGAGGACGGCCTCGGCGACACGATCCGCGTATCGCTCACCGAGGATCCGGTCCGCGAGATCCCCGTGGCCCGGGAGCTGGCCCGGCGCTACGAGGCCCGCTTCGACCGACCGCCGGCACCGCGCAGGGTCCACGTCGGCGCGTCCTTCACGCCCGACCCGTACGCGCACGCGCGGCGGCGGACGCGCGCCGCGGGCGCCGCGCCCTTCGCGATCGGCGGCGAGCAACCGGTCCGTGCGCAGCTCGAGCTGGGACCGGTGCCCGACGACCCGACCGCGGCGGCCCGTACGCTCGAGCGCGCCCTCGCGGGGCTGGGACGGCTTCGCTGCGAGGGCGTGCTGCTCGACGCCGCCGACGAGGCGTCCGCCGCCCGCGTTCCCGCCTATGTGGATGCCCTGGCCAAGCGAGGCATCGAGGTGCCGGTGGCCGTCCGGTCGGAGGCCGGCTCCCTCGCGCGCGCGGCCCGCGCGGCGGCGTGCGGCGTCGCGCGGATCCACCCCGACACGCCCGACCCGGCGTTGGACGCCGTTGCGCGCTTCGCGGTGGAGGCGCGCAAGGGCCTCGAATGGTGCCTGTCCGCGCCGTGCGGGGCCCTCGTCGATCTCCTGGACCGCGCCCTCCGCGCTGCGGAGACCGCCGGCCTGCGCAATCCGATCGTGTCGGTCGAGACGGATGAAACCCCGGTGCACGCGGTGCGGATCGTCGCGGCGCGGCTCGCCGAGCGGGGCGATCCCGGCGTGCCCATCGCGTTGCGCTACCAGTGCCCCGCCGGCCTGTCGGACGACGCCGCGATCCTCCACGCCGCGACCGACCTGGGTGCGCCGCTGTGCGACGGCATCGGCGACGCCGTATCGCTGCGCGGCTTCGGCGCTCCCGACCGGACGCTCGACCTCGTCTACCGCATCCTCCAGGGCGCCCGCCTGCGAACGACGCGCACCGAGTTCATCTCGTGCCCGTCGTGCGGCCGCACGCTGTTCGACCTCGAGGAGACCACCGCGCGCATCAAGGCCCGCACGCAGCATCTCGAGGACGTGAAGATCGCGATCATGGGCTGCATCGTGAACGGACCGGGCGAGATGGCAGACGCCGACTTCGGCTACGTGGGCTCGGGTCCCGGTGTCGTGAATCTCTACGTCGGCAAGCAGCTGGTCGCGCGCGCGGTGCCGCAGGCGGAGGCCGACGACCGGCTGGTCGAGCTCATCCGGGAGCACGGCCGCTGGGTGGATCCGGACGCCGACGCGGGTTAGAGCGCTCGGTCCCGGGGCGGCGGCGTGGCCACGTCGGCCGTCGCCTCGCCCGCCCGCTGCGCGACGACGGCGCGGGTGAGCTGATCGAGTGCGGCGACGGAGCGCGAGTCGCGCAACGTCGGCGTGTCGCTTCCCAGTATGCGCACCGCGAGCAGGAGCAGCACGGCTGCGACGAGACTCCCTTCGGCCAGCCCGATCACGCTGCCGCCGAGCCGGTCGGCCCAGCCCAGCCCGACGCTCTTGGCGCCCCGCCGCAGAAAGCTTCCCGCAAGCGCGATCACCGCGACCACCCCGATTACGACGGAAACCGCCGCCAGGCCCCAGGCGGCGAGTGAGCCGATGCGCCCGTCGGCCAGCACGATGATGCGCTCGGCGAGCGGCGCGGCGTAGAACCGCACGGCGAGGCAGGCGCTCGCCAGTGCCAGCACCGAGAAGATCTCGCGGATCATGCCCCGCAGCAGACCGCGGATGGCGGCGATGCCGAGGATCATGATCACGATGAGATCCACAGCGGCCACGGATCCCCCCGAGCGCAGATTCTAGCGGTCGCCGGTCGCCGCCGCAGCGCTGCCGGCTCCGGGTATACACTGGCGTGCATGCCGGTCGATGCGCTGGTGATCGGGGCCGGGCACAACGGTCTCGCCGCGGCCGCCTACCTGGCGCGGGCGGGGCTGCGCACGCTGGTCCTCGAGCGTCGGCCCCGCGTCGGTGGGGCCTGCGTGACCGAAGAGCTGTGGCCGGGCTTCCGCGTGTCGCGCGCCGCGTACGTGGTCGGGCTGCTTCGCCCGGCCATCGTCCGGGAGCTCTCGCTCCACGCGCACGGGCTGCGCCTCTTGGCGCGCGATCCGGCATCCTTCACGCCGCTGCCCGACGGCCGCTCGCTGCTGCTCGGACCGGATCTCGCCGCCTCGTGCGCCGAGATCCGGCGCTTCTCCGCGCGCGACGCCGAGCGCTTTCCCGCCTACGAGGCGCTGCTCGACCGCACGGCGCGCACCTTCGAGCCGCTGCTCGACGTGCCGCCGCCGGATCCCGCGCGCCCGCGGCTGCGCGATCTGGGGCCGCTCCTCCGGGTGCTGCGCGGCGCGCGGCGTCTCGGGGCCGACCTGCCGCAGGCGCTGCGTCTCCTGCTCGGCGCCGCGCGTCCCGTGCTCGAAGCGTGGTTCGAGAGCGAGCCGCTGCTCGCCACGCTGGCCACGGACGCCGTGATCGGCGCCTGGGCGGCCCCCTCCACGCCCGGAACCGGCTACGTGCTGTTTCACCACGTGATGGGCGAGACGCAGGGCGCCCGCGGCGTCTGGGCCTACGCCAAGGGCGGCATGGGGAGCATCTCGGAGGCCCTGGCCGCGGCGGCGCGCGCCGGCGGCGCCGAGATCCGCACGGACTGCGCGGTGGAACGCGTCGCGCTGCGGAACGGGCGGGCCGTGGGCGCCGTCCTGGCCGACGGCGAGGTGGTCGAGGCGGGCACCGTGGTCTCGAACGCGGACCCGCAGCGCACGTTGCTCGGTCTCGTGGAACGCGGCGCGCTCTCCGAGTCGCTGGTGCGCGAGCTCGAAGCGCTGGACTTCCGGAGCCCTTCGCTCAAGATCAACGTCGCCCTCGCACGGCTTCCCCGCTTCGCGGCGCGCGGCGGAGGCGGTGTCGGCCCACACCACGTCGGAACCATCCACGTCGGTGCGACCGACCTCGATGCACTCGAGCGCTCCTTCGACGCGGCCCGCGCGGGACGCCTGCCCGAGCGTCCGATGGTCGAGCTGACGCTGCCATCGGTGCTCGACCCGGGTCTCGCGCCGCCCGGCCGGCACGTGGCGTCGCTGTTCGTGCAACACGTGCCCGCGCGTCTCGACGGCGCGTCGTGGGACGCGGTCCGCGACCGCTTCGCCGACCGCGTGTTCGCGCTGGTCGACGAGGTCGCGCCGGGATTCTCGGACAGCGTGCTCGAGCGGGAGGTGCTGGCGCCGCCGGATCTGGAACGGATCTTCGGACTCACCGGCGGCAACCTCTTCCACGGTGCGATGAGCCTCGATCGGCTCCTGTTCCTGCGGCCGCTGCCGGGCTGGTCGAGCTATCGCACGGCGAGTCCGGGGCTCTACCTGTGCGGCGCGGGTACGCACCCCGGCGGCGGGGTGATGGGCGCGTGTGGACGGAACGCCGCGCGCGAGGTGCTGCGCGACCTGCGCGGCCGCTGATCAGGCCTGGCTGGACGGCTCGGCGCGCACCATGCGCAGGTACATGGCGGCATCCGCGCGCTCGGGGTCGCGCTCGAGCACCGTGTTCCAGGCCAGCACGGCCTCGCGCGTCCGACCCAGGCTGTAGTACGTGACGCCGAGCTGCACGGCGGAAACCAGGTAGTCCGGATTCGCGCGCAGCACCCGCCGGAACTCCTCGATGGCGCGGCTCGGGAGGCCGGCCTCGCGCAGGGCGACCGCGAGGCGATGGCGGATGTCGTGGTAGTCGGGACAGCGGTCGAGCGCCTTGCGATATCCCTCGATCGCCTCGCGCAGCTCACCGGCATCCCGGTAGGCGTCCGCCAGCTTCGCCTGCAGGTTGGCCAGCTTGCCGCGCGTGGTGGCGTCGAGCCGGTCATCGAGCGCGTGACCGCGATCGGTGGCGCGCTCGACCAGCGAGCGCGCGCGCTCGAAGTCGCCGGCCCGTTCGCACACGCTGCCGAGTGCGACGCGCGCCTCGGTGTAGGCGGGGTTGATGCGCAGGGCTTCCTGGAAGCTCTGCGTGGCTTCCTCCAGCTCGCCCTTCTGGTCGTACGCCAGCCCCAGCATGTAGTGGACATCGGCGAAGTCGGAGCGCGTTGCGAGCAGCTTTCCGAAGTGGGTGAGCGCCGCGTCCGAATCACCGCGCTCGAGGTCGAGCCGCCCGAGGCGATACTGCTCGCGCTCCTCGGACGACATGCCCGCGCCGCTGCGCATCACGGATTCCTTCCACCGAAGCCCGAGCCCCGCGACGCGGCTCGAGTCGGATCGAATGACGCGTTCGGGAACGGGTCTATTTCGCTGCGGGAACGAGGTCCGCCGCCGCCTCGGCGACCTCCGTTCCCTGGTAGTTTCGCAAGATCACTTCGAAGATGCGCTTCGCGTCGTCGTCGCGGTTCATCGCGTTGTAGCACAGGCCCAACTTGTAGAGGGCCTGCGCATCCAGTCCGAGCCCGGGAAATTCGTCGAGTACGGACTGGTAGCGACCGGCGGCCGACTCGAACTCCTCGCGCTCCAGATAGAAATCCCCGATCTGCATCGCATGCTCGCCGAGCCGCGTGCGGAGCTCCTGCCAGAGCACCTCGGCCTCGCGGATCTGGGGCGCATGCGGGTGGCGGCGGATCAGCTGGTCGAGATACTCGATCGACTTGCGCGTGGCGGTCTGGTCGCGATTCGCCGAGCGGGACTGCCGGTAGTAGCAGAGCGCGGCGCGGTACATCGTGTAGGGCACGTCCTCGTGCTGCGGGTGCAGGTCCACGAAGTCGCGGTAGTAGGAGAGCGCCTCCTCGTACTTCCCCTGATCGAAATACGAATCGGCGATCCGAAGCTCGGCGCGCACCGCGTAGTCGCTGTACGGATAGTTGTCGACGATCTGCTGGAACGTGTCGATCGCCGACTGGTAGTCGACGGTCCGGAAGAACAGGAAGCGGCGCCGGCCTTCGAGGATCGAGAGGCCCTCGCGGTACAGCTCCTCGGCGGAGGGCACGTCCTCCAGGAACGTCGGAGGGGGCTTCGAACAGGCCCCGAACGAGGCGGCGAAGCCGGCCAGCAGGGCGGCCGCGAGGCCGATCCGGACGGCACCGCGTACAGGGCCAGACCGGCGGCGCTTCGGCGTGCGCTGAGACATGGTTCGTCTCCCCACCCGGACCGGGGTCAGGCTAACCCCCATCGGTGCAGCGTGTCAATTTTGCTAGCCTTCCGCGTCCTTGAACCGCGGGAGACGCCAAACCATGCACGAATCGATTCGACACCTGCGCCTCGATCGGCGGCTGCTCACGCGGCGCGACTGGATCTCCGACCCGGAGCTCGACCAGGAGCTGGCCGCGCTGCCCGACGTCGCCGACAAGGGCGTGCCGCTCGGTGAGGAGGCCGAGGAGCCGGAAGCGGAACACGCCGAGTGATCCGCCGCAGGCCCCGCCTGCCCTCCCCGAGCTGCTTTCCGCATCTGGAACGAGTCGGTAAACTCACGGTTGCACTTGAGTTTTCTCCCGATCCGCGGGTCGCGCGGCGGGTGCCCGGGGCTTCGCGGCGAAGACGCTCGAAGCCGGAGTTGGGGTCATGATCAAGGCAGTTCTGGGCGATCGGCTGGACGACTGGGTCGATCGCGTCGTTCCGTTCCTCCTGCGGCGCCCGATCAATCCGAACCTGCTCACGGTCGTGGGTACGCTCGTCTCGCTGTGCGCGGCGGTCGCCGCGGGTCTGGGCCGCTTCGGCCTGGCCGGAATACTGCTGCTGGGCGGCGGCTTCTTCGATCTCGTGGACGGCGTCGTCGCCCGCCGGCACGGAAGCACCTCGTCCTTCGGGGCCTTTCTCGACTCCTCGCTGGACCGCCTGGTCGACATGGGCATCCTGCTCGGGATCCTCATGCACTACGCCGTGGCGGGCGAGCCGGGACACGTGCTGCTGGCGGGTTACGTGCTGGTCGCGTGCGTGATGGTCTCGTACACCAAGGCGAGTGCGGAACGGCTCGTAACATCGTTCCGGGGTGGCGTGCTCGAGCGCGGTGAGCGCATCGCCCTGATCATCGCCGGGCTGCTGTTCGACCTCCTGATCCCGGCGCTGTGGGTGATCGCCGTCGGCGCGACCATCACCGTGGGCCAGCGCTTCGCGCTCGCCTATCGCGAACTCGAGCGGGTCGACGCGAACGCGAGGCGCGAGGTGGGGGAGCATCCCTGATGTCGGACGGGACCGGAGACGAGCGGGCGAAACCGGAGGCCGATCCGGCGAAGGCAGACGCGCTGCCCGCGGTCGACTTCTCGACCTTCCTGGTTTCGATGTCGACCTCGGCGCTCTACAACCTCGGCCTCGTCGCGGACCCGTCGACGGGCAAGCGCGGCGAGGTCGACCTGACCGCGGCCCGCCACACCATCGACCTGCTCGAAGTGTTGAAGGAGAAGACGCGGGGCAACCTCGAGGAGGCCGAGACGCGCCTGCTCGACAGCCTGCTCTTCGAGCTGCGCATGCGATTCGTCGAGGTCAGCAAGGAATGACCGGGTCGCCGCGCTGAGTCGTCGCGTGCGGATCGCGGCGCCCGCCAAGCTGAACCTCGGACTTCGCGTCGTCGGCCGC
>CP070734.1:2264366-2267061 GCA_020347605.1 Deltaproteobacteria bacterium
CACCACCACGGCGCGCGCGCTCCGCTGGCTCGAGGACGAGGTGGTGCGGCGCTTGAACGAAGGCCAGTGGTACGAGGAGATCGTGCAGGCCGTCGACCTGCCGGACGACCTCCGGGACAGCCCCTACCTGCGGCCGGTGTACGGCTGCCCGACCTTCGCCGTGCACGCGATCCTGCGCCGCTACACCGGCTGGTACGACGGCAACCCGTCGAACCTCTTCCCGAGCGCCCGCGCCGACGTGGCGCAGGAGGTGCTCGGCCTGGCCGGCGGCCCGGCGAACGTGCTCGAGCGGGCGCGCGCGCTCGCCGCCGAGAAGCAGCGCGACGCCCTGCAGCGCGCCCTGCACCTCGTCGACTTCGCGATCGACGGCGGCGGGGGCGAAGACGCGGCCGCCGCCCGGCGCCTCAAGGCCGAGCTGCTCGCCGCCCGCGCCGAGCAGGAGACCTCCTTCATCTCCCGCAACATCCTGAAGTCCGCCGCGTTGCTGGAATCCGAAGCGGTCGACGCGGGCACGTAATCGAACGCCCGACGACGTCCCGGCGGCGGCGTCGGTTGGCCCGGGCGCCCGCGTGCGTTGCGGCGCAGGTTTGCGACACTCTATGCGCGATGGATCTCCGCGAGCTCTCGATCCACGACCAGCGCATCACCTACCGCACCGCCGGCTCCGGCCCCGTGGTGCTGCTGATCCACGGGATGGCCGGCAGCGCCACGACCTGGCGCCAGGTCATGCCCGGGCTCGCCAAGCGCTTCACGGTGGTCGCGCCCGACCTGCTCGGGCACGGGCGCTCGGACAAGCCGCAGGGCGACTACTCGCTCGGGGCCTTCGCCTGCACCCTGCGCGACCTGCTCGTCGCCCTCGGCCACGAGCACGCGACGGTGGTGGGCCAGTCGCTCGGCGGCGGCGTCGCGATGCAGTTCTCCTACCAGTACCCCGAGCGCACCGAGCGGCTCGTGCTGGTGGGCAGCGGGGGGCTCGGCCGCGAGGTCAACCGCCTCCTGCGTCTCCTCGCGCTCCCCGGCTCCGAAACCGTGCTGCGGCTGGCCTGCGCAGCGCCGGTGCGCGGCGCGATCGAGTCGCTCGGGAGCGGCGCCGCGCGCGTGGGGCTGCAGCCGGTTCCGGTCGTGGCGGAGCTGTGGAGGAGCTACGCCTCGCTCTCCGACGACGCCACGCGTCGCGCCTTCCTGCGCACCTTGCGGGCCGTCGTCGAGCCCCGCGGGCAGGCCGTGAGCGCCGCGAACCGCCTGCACCTGGCCGCCGCGGTACCGACGCTCATCCTCTGGGGCGACCGCGACACGATCATCCCCGTCGATCACGCCTATGCCGCCCACGAATCGATCCCGGGCAGCCGTCTCGAGATCTTCGAGGGGGTGGGCCACTACCCCCACTGCGAGGCGCCCGAGCGCTTCGTCGAGCTGCTCTCCGAGTTCATCGAGACGACCGTGCCGGCCCGGATCACGGTCGCGCGGCACCACGTGCTGCGCGAGACCGGGAGCTAGGCGCCGCCCGCCGCGAGGAGCTCCGGTCGGAGCATCCAGGCGATCGCCCACGTGCCGTCGCCCGCGCGCTCGAGGCACGCGACGCCGCCCGGCTGGAACGCCACGGCGCCGCGGTCCTCGCGGGCTCCGACCAGGTGCGACGCGAGCCGCGCCATGAACGGCAGATGCCCCACGAGCATCGCGTCGGCCGTCCAGGTTTCGGCCGCTTCCGCCACCGGTCCGACCGGGTCGTTCGGGCCGAGGTCGGCGCGGCTCTCGGGGCTCGCCTCGCAGACGGCGGCCGCGAGGATCTCGGCGGTCTGCCGGGCGCGCGTCTTGCCGCTGTGCACGACGGTCTCCACGCGCAGGCCGCTTCGGGCGAGAAACGCCGCAAGGCGCTCCACGTCACCCCGGCCCGCGTCACTGAGCGGCCGGTCGGGATCGACCTCCTTGGCCAGCGCGTGCCCGTGTTGCACCAGGTAGAGACGCATCGCACCGAGAGCCTACCGAACATCGAAGCCGCGCCCGCGCCCCCGGCCGTGGTCGAACGTTCAACGATGTCCCCACATTTCCCCCGGCGGGCGTATCCTGGATCCGGCAGCGTCGGTTTCGAGGAGGGTTCCGCCATGCCCACCGATCGAGAACGGTTCTGGGAGCACGCGAGCTTCGCATTCGTCGGCCACGCGGCCGCGAAGGGATTCCCGGCCACGAGCTACCGCGAGGCCCGCAAGCTCGGGAAGAAGGTCTTCCCGGTCGACCCATCGGTCGCGCAGATCGAGGGCGACGCGACGTATCCGGACCTGAAGGCGCTGCCCGAGCCGGTGGAGGCCGCCGTCCTCGAGGTTCCGAAGGACGAGACGGCGAAGTGGGTCGGGCTGGCCGCGGATGCCGGTATCGACGACGTGTGGATCCACATGAACCGCGACACCCCCGAGGCGCTGCGCCTGGCGCGGGATCGCGGTGTGAACGTCCACACCGGCACCTGCGCCGTGATGTACCTCGTGTCGGGCTTCAACGTGCACACGATCCACGGGTTCATCAACAAGGCCATCGGGAAGTACTGAAGGCCCGACCCGGCTGCGCGCTCAGGGCCGCCCGACGTCGCCGCGGCTCCAGTCGCAGACGCCGTCCGGGAAGATCTCGAGCAGGCGCGCCCGCTCGGCTTCGCTCGGCGTCCACGCGCCGTAGAGTCCCGCCGCGATCGCCGAATCCACGCTCT
>CP070734.1:2267161-2276361 GCA_020347605.1 Deltaproteobacteria bacterium
TCCTTCAGTCGCGGGGGCTTGCGGTGGTAGCGCACCGGCTCGTCGAGCCAGCCCTCCAGCTCGTAGAGCGAGAGGGCGCGTGTGATCTCACGCGTCACGCGCCGCCGATCGCCGAGCGAGACGAGCGTGGCGAGCAGCACTTCGGAGGCGAAGAACACCTCGTCGAGGGCCACCTTGGAGGCCAGGGCGAGGTTCACGCGCGGCGCGGGCACGTGCGGGTGCTTCGCCGCCACCGCCTGGTTCACCCAGCGGGCGCCCAGAAGCAGCGACGTGGCACTGGAGCGGAGCGCGAGTCCGAGGCCGGTACCGATCCCGTTCTGGATGCGAGACCCCATACGACACCCCCCGACGGATGGGGGGTACCGCCGTGCGCATTATCGGTCGAACCCGTCTCAAAGTGAAGGCGTTTACGGCGCTTCGGGCGGCTCCGCAACGGCACCTGCCCCCGGGGAACCGGCGTCCACGGCGCGGCGGCCGAGCAGGTTGAGCTTGAAGCGCCGGATCGCGTCCGGCTCGACGCGACGACCCTCGGCGTCCTCGAAGGCCAGCGCGTCCATCGGGCACTGGACCACGCAGGCGCCGCAGCGGATGCAGCGGCCGTCGTGGGCGAGATCCACCGTGTGGAGGTTCGGCCGCTTCTCGAAGCAGGCCTCGGGGCAGACCTCCCAGCACGAGTACACGCCCCGGCAGCGCTCCCGGTCGAGCACGATGTGCCAGCTGCGCTCCTCGAAGTGGCTGCCGCCCTCGGTGGGCGTGGAGCCCGAGTAGTCGAACGTGAGCAGCGCCGTGAGCGCGGCGCCCCCGGCCGCGGCGGTGAGCAGCGCGGGTGTCTCGCCGCCGGCCAGCGCGACGCCGGCGAGCGCTGCCGCGACCGCCGCGACTCCGAACAGCAGACGCCGCGGCTCTGGGATCCGGTCGTAGACGAGGAAGCAGGTCGTCGCGAGGATCACGGCCAGCGCCACCAGGCCCGGAGCGAACGCCGGCTTCACGAGCGCGGCGCCGGCGGCCACGACGAGCGCGGCCGGGGCCGCCCAGGCGGCGGCCATCTCCAGGCGCTCCGCCACACCGAAGCGGACGCGACGCATCGCGTCGGTCTTCTTCTGGTCCCCGGCGAGGTAGCGCGGGAGGTCCTGGGCGTAGACCGGACCGAAGCGCAGCCGCCAGCCGCAGCGACGCGCGACCTCGCGCGCCTGTACGCCGGTCGCGGCGAGCTGGGGCAGGATCGCGCGCCGGTGCTTCACGCGGTCCTCGATGCCGCACGTCTTGAGCGCGGTCACGACCTGATGGGTGGTGAACATCCCACCCGATGCCGCACACCACACGTTGATGCCGTTCGACGGCGCCACCACCAGCCAGGCGTCGACGCCGCGCAGCGCGCGCATCACGCGCCGAACCGTGAGGTCGTAGTTGCCGGTCACGATCACCGGGCTGAACGGCCCCGGCGCTCCGACCGCGCGGAGGCCGGGCTCGGTCGGCCACGGGACGAGGCGGAATGCGGCCTGGAGCGCCTCGCGCAGGAGCTCGCGCAGGCGCGCGGCGCGTGCGCGGAGCTGCGTGGCCCCGCCGCTCATGCCGGGCGCTCCGCGATCAGGGCGGCCAGGCTGCCCCAGAGCCAGCGCCGCTCCGCGCGAACCGAGAACCCCGCGCTCCGAAGCTCCGCAGCCAGGTCGGGGATCGGCGAGGAGACGGAGCCGACGACGAGCCAAGCGAGCAGTACCTGAGGAACGCGAAGCAGCCCGTGGAGCAGCCGCTGCGGCGCCCGGCGCGGACGCACCTCGTCGCAGACCGCGAGCACGCCGCCCGGGCGCAGCCGCCGCGCGGCCGCGCGCAGCACGAAGGCGCGCTCGCCGGCGGACATCTCGGAGAGACTCAGACTCGCGACGACGGCGTCGTACGCGGCCTCCGGAAGCGCGTCGATCTCCGACGCGGTGCGTTCGAGCCACTCGACCGCCCCGGTACGTCCCGCAAGCCGTTCGCGCGACCGCTCCAGCATCTCGGGATTCTGGTCGAGCGCGGTGACCCGTGCGCCGCGCGCCAGCAGGCGCTCCGTCACCGACCCCGTTCCGCAGCCGATCTCGAGCACCTGCGCCCCGGGCTGTGCCGCCGCCTCGGCGACGGCTTCGCGCAGCTCGCGGACGCGTCCCAGCGTCAACGCCCGCATGCCGGCGTCGTAGCGGTCCGGCGTGGATTCCAGCAGGCGCATCAGGGCGAGCGAGCTCATGGCGCGAGCTGCTTGCGCGCGGCGCGAACCAGCGTATCGCGCACCGCGTCGGTGTCGGCGAACGCGTCCGGATCCACGAGCCGTTGCAGCAGGATGCCGTCGACCGCGCCGATCAGGCTGGCGGCGGCGAGCTGCGGATCGAGCGTGCCGTCGATCTCGCCGGAGCTCTGACCCGCGCGAATCATCCCGGCGAGCTCGCCGCGCAGGCTCCGGAAGAACGGGCGGAAGCGGCGCGCGTTGCGCGACCACAGGTCGAGGAGCAGCGGCCCGAGCGCGGCCCACTCCTCGAGCACGCCCGCCAGGAGCGCGACGAGCCGCTCGATCCGCTCGAGCGGGCGGCCGGGCTCGCGCGCCACTGCGGCGAACAGCGCCTTCTCCTCGGCGAGCAGGTCGCGGACGAGGTCCCGCACCAGCGACGCGCGGTCCGGGTAGTAGTGGTAGAGGCTCGAGCGGCCCATGCCGGCCGCTTCGGCGACGTGCGCGAGGCCGGTGCCCGCGACCCCGCGCCGCGCGAACACGCGCCGCGCCGCGCCGCGGATCTCGCGTCGCTGCGCGGTGGAGTCGACGATCCTGGGCATCGCGTCCGGCCTCGGTTCTTTTTCGACAGTATTGTCGAAAAAGATGGCGCCGTCAAGTCCGCGCGCCGCCCTCGGCGTCCTGCGCGAGCCGGCGGCGCAAGAGCTTGCCCGACGCGGTGCGGGGCAGCTCGCGAACGCAGCGAAACGCCACGGGGACCTTGTAGCCCGCGATCCGCGCGCGACAGAAGTCGCGCAGCGCGTCGGCGCTCGGTGCGCAGCCCCCGCGCGGCACCAGCCAGGCCACCGGGCGTTGGCCGTACTCCGGATCGGCGACACCTGCGACGCCCGCCTCCGCCACCTCGGGGTGCTGGAGCAGAACCGCCTCGACCTCGGCCGGGGAGATGTTCTCCCCGCCCGACACGATCAGATCGTCGCGGCGACCGGCCACCTGCAGCGATCCGTCGGCGCAGAGCGATCCCACGTCGCCGGTGTGCAGCCACCCGTCGCGCAGCGCGCCGTGCGACGCAGCGCCGCGGTCGACGTAGCCGCGCATCACCGTGGGGCCGCGCACCAGGATCTCGCCGCTCTCACCGGGCGGCAGGTCCCGACCGTCCGCTGCGACGACGCGCAGCTGTGTACCGAGCAGCGGCACGAGACCGGCCGGCGCGTCGTTCGCGTCCCCGTCCGGGGGTCGCGTGGCGACCTGCGAGGTCGCCTCGGTGAGGCCGTAGCTCGGCGCCATCGGGAACCCGAGCGCGCGCGCGCGCTCGAGCAGCGACGCGGGCGCCGCCGCGCCGCCCAGCAATACGCAGCGTAGTGTCGACGGTGCAGGGCGATCCCCGCGAGCGTCGAGGATCCGCTCCAGCATCGTCGGCACCAGCGACGCGAGCGTGATGCGGTCCGCGTCGAGGCTGCGGCTCACGCGCGCGGGGTCGAAGCGCTCGTGCACCACCACCGCCGTGCCGTACAGAACGCTGCGCAGCAGGATCGACAGGCCGCCGACGTGGAACAACGGCAGGCAGGCCAGCCAGCGGTCGTCCGGCCGCACGCCCAGGTGGAAGGCCGACGCCACCGCGCTCCACAGGAAGTTCTCGTGGGTGAGGATCGCGCCGCGCGGCACGCCCGACGTGCCGGAGGTGTACACGATCGCGCGATCCCCCGACGCGTCGAACGCCGACGCAGCGGCCGACCGTGCGGCGCCTCCGGAATCGGGTCGCACGGGAAGGGGGTCGGCGAGCGCGGTCTTCAGCCCGGGCGACGCCTCCGCGGCGGACGCCGCGAGCTCGGCCAGCGCGCCGCGACCGTGCAGCAGCAGCCGGGCGCCGCTGTCGCGCAGCGGAACCGCCAGCTCGGCAGCGGTGAGACGCACGTTGAGCGGCAGGATCGTCGCGCCGCACGCCGCGAGCGCGTGGACCTGCTCGACGAACGGCAACCCGTTCCCGAGCAGGACGCCCACCACATCCCGCTCGCGGACGCCCAGCCCGCGCAAGCGGTGCGCGACCGCGCGCACGCGCCGCTCGAGCTCCGCGTAGCGCACGCGCTCCCCGCCGCACTCGACCGCGATCTTCCCCGCGGAGATCGACGCGCGCGCGGCCAGCCAGGGGGGGACGGCCGGCATCACGCGTCGATCTCGCGGCTCGCGGCGCGCGCCCGGCGCCGCACGGTCCCGGGATCCGGGGCGACGCCGAGCCCCGGCCCCGCCGGGCGCTCCAGCCAGCCCGCGCGCACGGGCAGCGGGGCGGCGAGATCGTCGAGCAGCAGCGCACCCGTCGCGAGTCCGTGCGCGCGGCGCGTTGGCAACGCGGCGGCGAGCTGCAGCGCGGCGGCCACGCCGAGCGCCGAGTCGAGAAACGACGTCACCACCACGTCGACGCCGGCCGCGCGCGCGTCCGCGGCGATGCGCCCGGCCGCCCGCAGGCCGCCCACCACCGCCGGCTTGATGACGAAGACGTCGGCGGCCTCGCACGCGATGAGACGCGCGGCGGACGCCGGGTCGCGCAGCGCCTCGTCGGCGGCGATCGGCACGGGCGACTTCGCGCGCAGGCGCGCCAGGGTGGCGCCGTCGTCCGCCGGCACCGGCTGCTCGACGAACTCGAGGCCGTAGCGCGCCAGGCGCTCGAGCGCCCGCAGCGCGCCGCATTCGCTCCAGGCGCCGTTCGCGTCGAGCCGGAGCGATACCTCGCCGCCGGCTGCGCGGCGCGCGGCGGCGACGCGGGCTTCGTCCGCCGCGAGTCCCTGCACACCGACCTTGAGCTTGAGCGTGCGGAAGCCCGCGTCGCAGGCCAGCCGGGCTGCCTCCGCGACGGCCTCCGAGCCGCGATCCGGCAGCAGGGCGCTCACCGGAACGCCCGCCCGGGGCGGTGACGCCTCGGCCAGACACTCGGCCACGCTGCGCCCCGACAGGCGCGCGGCGAGATCGTGCAGGGCCACGTCGGCGGCGCCGCGCGCGCACGGCGCGCCGGGCCAGCTCGGCTCGATCGCGTCGAGCGCGGCGCCCGGGTCGCGCGCGTCGCGACCCCGCAGCGCGGCGGCCATCGCACGCAGCGCGTCGCCCGCCCGATCCGCGGTCTCGAGCCCGAAGCCCGGCAGCGGCAGCGCCTCGCCACAGCCGACGAGACCCGACTCCGCCACCAGCTCGAGCAGGAACCCTTCGCGCACCCGGATCCGCCCGTGCGCCGTCTCGAGCGCGTGCCGCAGCCGCAGCCGCACGGGCGTGACGCGCGCCGCGGCGATCTTCACGCGAGCCAGCCCGCGGCGAACAGCAACGCATAGGCGAGCTCGAGGCGCGCGGTTCCCTGCAGCGCCGCGTTGAGCGGCGGACCCTCGGTCGAGCGGAACACCGCGCGCGCGTTGCGGATCGCAAAGGGCAGCGTGAGCAGCGGAAGCAGCGCGGCGGCCGGAGCCGCAGCGGCCGCCACGAGCGCCGGAGGCACCGCGTAGGCCAGCGCGAGCAGCGCCGCGTACTCGAAGCGCGTCGCGCGCCGGCCCAGTCGCACGGCGAGCGTGCGCTTGCCCGCGCGCGCGTCCGTCTCGAGATCGCGCACGTTGTTCACGACCAGCACCGCGGTTGCGAGTGCCGCAATCGGCAGCGAGGCGATGACGACGCGCGCGGGAAGGTCGAGCACCTGTACGTAGTAGGTGCCGCAGACGGCCACCAGACCGAAGAAGACGAAGACGGTCAGGTCGCCGAGGCCGTGATAGCCGAGCGGAAACGGGCCTCCCGTGTACGCCACGCCGGCCGCGATCGCGAGCGCTCCCAGCAGCGCGATCGGCCAGCCGCCGAGCCAGATCAGGTAGAGGCCCGGAACCGCGGCCAGCGCGAACGCGACGCCGGTGGCGACGCGCATGCGCGCCGGCGAGAGCAGCCCGAGCTGTGTGGCGCGCGGCGGGCCGATCCGATCCGCCGTGTCGGCGCCCCGCTCGGCGTCGAACAGATCGTTGGCGAAGTTGGTGCCGATCTGGATGCAGACGGCGCAGAGCAGCGCCGCTGCGGCGGCGAGTGCGCCTGCGCTCCCGTCGGCGTGCGCCAGCGCGGTCCCGAGCGCCACCGGCGCGATGCCGACGGCGAGCGTCTGCGGTCGGGCCGCGAGCCGGTAGGCGCGCCAGCCCGACGCGAGCGGTGCGCCTACGGCCGCCACGGGAAACGGGAGAAATCGGGCTCGCGCTTCTCGAGGAACGCGTCGCGGCCCTCGCGCGCCTCTTCGCTCATGTAGAACAGAAGCGTCGCGTTTCCCGCCAGCTCCTGGATGCCCGCCTGGCCGTCGCAGTCGGCATTGAACGCGGCCTTGAGGCAGCGGATCGCGAGCGGACTGTGCCGCAGGATCTGGCGCCCCCACTCCACGCCCGTCGCCTCGAGATCCGCGACGGGCACCACGTCGTTTACGAGGCCCATCGCCCGCGCCTGTTCGGCGCCGTACTGGCGGCACAGGTACCACACCTCGCGCGCCCGCTTCTGCCCGACGACGCGCGCCAGGTACGACGCGCCGAAGCCCGCGTCGAAGCTGCCGACGCGCGGGCCGGTCTGGCCGAAGCGCGCATTCTCCGCGGCGATCGTGAGATCGCAGAGCAGGTGCAGCACGTGTCCGCCGCCGATCGCGTAGCCCGCGACCAGGGCGATCACCGGCTTCGGCAGGGAGCGGATCACGCGCTGCAGGTCGAGCGCGTTGAGGCGCGGCACGCCGTCGTCGCCCACGTAGCCCGCGTCGCCGCGCACGCGCTGGTCGCCGCCCGAGCAGAACGCCTCGTCGCCCTCGCCGGTGAAGAGCACCACGCCGATGCGCGGATCCTCGCGCACGCGGGAGAAGGCGTCGATCAGCTCGAAGAGCGTCTTCGGGCGGAACGCGTTGCGCACCTCGGGACGGGCGATGGTGAGCTTGGCGATGCCCTCGTCGCTCGTCTCGAAGCGGATGTCGTCGTAGGTTCGGACCGTCTTCCAGTTCACGGAGCTCATGGGTTGGCGTTCCTCGCGTCGACCGGATTCGGTTCCGGTCGGGTTCCAGGTTTCGGACGAGACGCGTCGACGCGGGCCAGGAAGCGCCGCGCGACGCACAGAAAGGCCTCCGGGTTCTCGAGGTGCGCCGCGTGTCCCGCCTCGGGAACGATCTCGAGGCGGGCGTCGGGCAGGCGGCGGACCAGGTCCTGCGCGATGTCGCGAAAGCGCGCGTCCTCGGCGCCGACGACGAGGCAGATGGGCACGTCGATCCGCGGTAGCGCCTCGAAGAGCGGCGGCTGCGACCCGGCGCCCAGCCCGCGCAGGCTGCCGGCCAGCCCGTGCGCGCGATTCTCGAGACGCTGCGCGCGGGCGGCTGCGCGCGCCTCCGCGGAGAGTCGCGCCTGGCTGGCGAACAGCGGCTGCGCCAGCCAGGCATCCACGAACGCGCGCACGCCGTCGCGCTCGATCCGGTCGGCGAGCGCGGCGTCGTCGCGACGGCGCGCCGCGCGCTCCTCGGGATCCTCGATCCCGGCCCGCGCACCGATCAGCAGCGCCGAGGCCACGAGCTCCGGATGGGTCGCACACAGCGCCAGCGCGACCCGCCCGCCCATCGAGTAACCGATCACGTGCACGCGCCCGCTGCACAGCTCGCGCACGGCGCGGGCGACCTGATCCACGCAGCGCGGCATCGCGTAGAGGTCCGCAGCGTGCGGGGCGTCGCTGCGCCCGTGACCGGCCAGATCCAGGCGCAGCGTCCGGTAGTCGCCCGACAGCTCGCGCGCGAGCCCTTCCATGCTGCGCGTCGAGCCGGTGAACCCGTGCAGCAGCAGCAGCGGCGCGCCGCGGCCCTCGAGCTCGGCGTAGAGGCGGAGCGCACCGGCATCGACGAATCGCGCGCACGCGTCCATCAGCGCCCCCCGAGCGCGTCCGCCACCGCGCGCTCGATCGCGCGGTGGTGCGCGAGGCTGCGGTCGCGGTCGATCGGCACCTCGATCAGCGAGCTACAGCCCGAGCCCAACGACTCCTTCAGCGCGAAGCGCAGGTGCTCCCAGGAGCCGACCCGCGTATGGCGCACGCCGAACGTCCGGCACGCCGGTGCGAAGTCCAGCCCGTGCGGCGTGCGAAAATTCGCCTCGAAGTCGACGGCGTCGCCGTGCGCGGCGATCGGCAGGTAGGAGAAGATTCCGCCGCCGTCGTTGTTGAGCACGACGAGGGTCAGTGCGAGCGCGTGGCGCCGGGCCGCGTACAGACCCCCGAGATCGTGCAGCAGTGCGAGGTCGCCGGTGAGCAGCACGCTCGGCCCGTCGTGCGCAGCCGCTGCGCCGAGCGCGCTCGACACCATCCCGTCGATCCCGTTCGCGCCGCGATTGCACAGCACGCGCAGGCGGCGGGGCGAGCGCGGCAGGAAGCCGTCGAGATCGCGCACCGGCATGCTGTTGGATACGTAGAGCAGCGCGCCGTCCGGCAGCGCGGCGCCGAGCTCGCGGATCACACGCGGCTCGAGCAAGGCGTCGTCCGCGGCCAGACACCGTTCGACGGCCGCCGCCGCGCGCCGCTCGGCGTCCTCGAACGCGCGCAGCCAGCGAGCATCCGCGGGCTTCGATCGCGCCCCTGCGACGGCGCGCGCCAGGCGGCTGCAGAGCGGCGCGGGATCCAGGCGCAGCACCTCGGAGGCCAGGTGGCTCGGGTCTCGCGCGCCGCCGTCGGGATCCACCAGCAGCACGTGCGGGGGCGCGTGTCGCTCCAGCCACAGCCGCAGCGCCTTGCTGGTCGGCGCAGATCCGAAGCGAAGCACCACGTCGGGCGCGTGCGCGGCGGCGAACGCCGCGTCGCGCAACAGCGCGTCCGCGTGCGAGACGACGAGCGCGCCGTCGGCGTGCGACCCGCAGCGAAGCTGCGAGGTCGGCTCCGCCAGCACGGGCCAGCGCGCGGCCGCAGCCAGCTCGAGGATCGCCTCGGCGAGATCGGGCGTCGAGTCGAGCGGGCCGCACGCGATCACGCCGCGCGGATGCGCGCGCGCCAGCGCGCC
>CP070734.1:2276461-2281893 GCA_020347605.1 Deltaproteobacteria bacterium
GTGTCGCAGCTCGCCCTCGTGCTCGAGCGCGAGCGGATTCCGTTCGAGGCCATCGTCGTGAACGACAACAGCACGGACGCGACGCTGGAGGTGGCCCAGGCGCTCGCGGCCTCGCGCCCCGAGGTGCGCCTCGTCGATCGGCGACTGCTCCGCGGCTTCGGCCGCGCGGTGCGAGCGGGGCTCGAGGAGTTTCGCGGGGACGCGGTCGTGCTCGTGATGGCGGACCGATCCGACGATCCCGAAGACGTCGTCCGCTACTACCGGAAGCTCGAAGAGGGGTACGACTGCGTGTTCGGCTCGCGTTTCCGGCCCGGGAGCCGCGTCGTCAACTACCCCCCCGTGAAGCGGCTGTTCAACCGCCTGGTGAACAAGGCGATCCAGCTGCTGTTCTGGACCCGCTTCAACGACCTCACCAACGCCTTCAAGGCCTACCGGCGCGAAGTCGTGCTGGCCTGCGGTCCGTATTCGTCGAGTCACTTCAACATCACGATCGAGATGTCGCTGAGCGCGCTGATCCGGCGCTACACGATCGCCGAGATTCCCGTCCACTGGTACGGCCGGACCTGGGGCGCTTCGAACCTGAGCCTGACCCAGATGGGCCGGCGCTATCTCAGCGCGCTGCTCAAGGTCTACTTCGAGAAGCTATTGGTGTCGGACGACATCCTCGAGGAGCGGGTGGCGAGACGGGAGCACTCGGCGGACCGGCTCGCCATGCTCGAGCGGCGGGTCGAGAAGATCGAGGAGACCGTCGCCGGCGGCATCCGGGCACCGCGTCGCAAGCGCGGCGAGGCCGAGGGCAAGGCGGCCCCGCGACGAACGCGAACGCCGAGCGTCGAGCGCACCTGAACGCCGCCGCGCGTCGCGCCCCGGTCCGCGCGCGCCTCAGCGGGACGCGAAGCGGGCCCGCGCCTCCTCGTGGATCTCCTCCATGATCGAGAGCAGGTCGTAGCGGAACCGCCAGTCGGGGTAGTGGCTCTGGAACCTGCGCACGTCGCTGATCCACCAGATGTGGTCTCCGGTGCGGTGGGTGTCGGAATAGCTGCGGTCCACGGGCCGCCCGACCAGCCGTTCGGCGATCTCGATCGCCTCGAGCATCGAGCAGTTGGAGTGTCGGCTGCCCCCGATGTTGTACACCTCGCCGCGTCGCGGCTTCTGGAAGAACTCCCAGAAGGCCGTGGCCAGGTCGTGGGCGTGGATGTTGTCGCGAACCTGCTTCCCGCGATAGCCGAAGATCTCGTACGGCTCGCCGGTCACCGCGCAGCGGACCAGATAGGCCAGGAAGCCGTGCAGCGGCGCGCCCGCGTGCTTCGGTCCCGTGATGCACCCCGCCCGGAACGCGACGGTCTGCAGGCCGAAGTTCCGACCGTACTCCTGCACCAGCAGGTCGGCGGCCGTCTTCGACACGCCGAACAGGCTGTGCAGGCTCTGGTCGAGGCTCATGCTCTCGTCGATCCCGTGGCGTCCGTAGGGATGGTCGTCCGGTAGCTCCCAGCGCGTCTCGCGCTCGACGAAGGGCAGGCGATTCGGGGTGTCCCCGTACACCTTGTTCGTGCTCGTGAAGATGAAGACGGCTTCGGGACAGTGCGCGCGGGTCAGCTCCAGGAGGTTCAGGGTTCCGTTGGCGTTGATCGCGAAGTCCACCTGCGGATTCAGGGCGGCCCAATCGTGGGACGGCTGCGCCGCCGCGTGGATCACGACGCGGATCCGCGCGCCGAGCTTCCGGAAGATCTTCTCGAGCGCCTCGCGGTCCCGAACGTCCGCGTCGCAGTGGGTGTACCCGTCGACCTCCCGCTCGAGCTCCATGCGCGTACGCAGCGTGCTCGCCGCGTCGCCGAAGAAGGCGCGGCGCATGTCGTTGTCGATGCCGTGGACCTCGAGGCCGCGCTCGGCGAACAGCCGCGTCGCCGCGGCCCCGACCAGACCGGCCGACCCCGTCACGACCGCCACACTCACTCCCGGCTGACCCCGGCCCGGCTCATCGCGACGTGAAGATCGGCTCGAGCTGCGCGCGGAACTCGCGGAGCCACCCGAACAGGTCGGCGACGGTCGTCTCGATGGCGCGGTGCGGCTTCCAGCCCGTCTGCGCCGAGACCGCCCCGATGTCGGTGACGTGGTACGGGACGTCGGCGGGGTGCGTCTCGGGCCGGGAGCCGACCGTGAGCTCCCGCCCGACGGCTTCCGCGCAGAGCGCCGACAGCTCGCGCAGGGACACGCTGCGCTCCGGCCCGCCGCCGACGCCGTACAGCCGGCCGCGGTGTCGCGCGGGGTCTTCGAGCTCTCGGGCGACGAGATCGTAGAGGTCGTCCACGTGCAGCACGTCCCGGACCTGGAGTCCCTCGCCCCCGAACCCGATGTACTCGAGCGGAGCCCCGTAGAGACTGCGCGCGGCCCACAGGGCCACGAAGCCCTGATCCAGGCGCGCCATCTGCCACGGTCCGCTCACGACACCGCAGCGGTTGATCACGGTGGTCAGTCCGTAGGTCTCCGCGTACTCCTGGACCAGGAGCTCGGAGCAGAGCTTGGTCGTGCCGTAGAGCGAGCGGGCGCCCGCGAGCGGGAATTCGGTGCGGATGCCGCGCTCGGACCAGCCGGGTCCGCTGCGTCCGGCGGGGATGCAGAAGCGATCGCCGCGACGTTCCAGCGGCAGATCGCGCAGCGGCGCGATCGGATACACCCGGCTCGTCGAGAAGAAGATCACGTGCGCGGCGTGACGGCGCGCGAACTCGAGGCAGTGGATCGTGCCGAGCAGATTGGTGTGCACGAGGTAACGGGGATCTTCGTCGTAGCCGGCCTGCACCGAGGGCTCCGCCGAGCACTCGAGCACGTGGTCGACGCGCCCGACCCGCTCGAGATCCTCGGGATTGCGCACGTCGCCGTGTTGGAAGATCACGCCTCCCGCGCGCAGGCGGTCCAGCGCCAGCTCGGAGCCGCGTCGCTTCAGGTTGTCGAGTGCGATGACCTGGTCGGCGACGCGGTCGCGCGCGAGCGACAGCGCGAGGCTCGACCCGATGAAGCCGGCACCGCCGGTCACGAGGATTCGCGAGGCCACGAAGCGCTGCTCCCCAGGGACCCTCGACCGGCCGCATGCGGCCGAGCCCCCGTCGCACGCGGGATCGGAGGGCCTCCCTCCGAGACGCGGGGCGACCGTTGGGCCACCTACCTTGTCGGTTTCGCGTCCGTGGCGCAATGCTGCACGCGGTCGCGTGTGTCACAATCTACCGGAAGACCCTGGAATCGACGAGCGAGCGCCAGCGGCTCGGCCGGTGCGCGGGACTTCCGAAACCAGGCCCAACGAGGTTCGGGAATGGGACGCGGGAAGGCCACCGCCGAGGACGTCCGACGCCACTACGACCGGCACCCGTTCTACCTGGACGGGGAGCAGGTCCTCGAGCGGGTCCACCTCGACACTCCGCTGGGTCGCTACGTCCAGCGGCAGGGCGAGCCGGAGATCCGACGCGCGGTCGACGTGGGATGCGGTGGACTCGCCAAGAATCTCTCGTTCCTGCAGGCCTATGCGCCCTGGGCGGAGCGGGCGGAGCTCTTCGGCACGGATCTCTCGAGACGCTCGCTCGAGCTGGCGAAGAAGCGCCACCCGGACGTGCACTTCCTGCAGGCCGAAACCGGCGCGCTGCCCTTCGATCGCGATTCGGTCGACTTCGTCGCGGCCACGGGAACGGTTCACTGCATGGTCGATCCCGAGCGGGGCATCCGCGAGCTGATCCGCGTGACCCGCCCCGGCCACTCGATCTATCTCTCCGTCTACAACCGGAGAAACCTCTACTTCTACGTGTACCGCGCGACGGCGGTCCTGCGCGTTGCCAAGCGACTGGGCCTGGACTTCCTGTTCAATTGGATCCTGGTTCCGCTCTACGGCGTCCTGTACCGGACGGCCAACGTGATCCTGTACCGGCGCTTCCGCAGGATTCCCCGCCGCGAGATCGAGATGGACTTCCACGACAAGTTCATGGTCCCGATCGTACACTTCTACACCCTGGACGAGATCCGAGGACTCGTCGGCGACCGGGTCGCGGTGTACGACTCCGAGATCTACGGCGGCGGCCTGATGATCGGCGTGATGCTGCGCAAGATCGCCTAGGGCTCTGCCGGGCCTCGTCCTCGCTCTTCGCTCGGACTCGGGCTTCCGGCCTTCGCTCGCCTTCGGCTCGCTGCGCGTCGGCCGACTTGCGTCGGCCGACTTGCCTTGCCGGGCCTCGTCCTCGCTACCCGCTCGGGCCGCGCTTGCGGATCAGATACGGACCGAGCGCCAGGTGCTGCAGACCCGAGCGCTGCAGCGTGGAGAGCGCGTCCTCGGCACTGGCCACGATGGGCTCGCCGTGCAGGTTGAAGGAGGTGTTGAGGAGCGCCTCGACGCCCGTCTGCGCGCCGTAGGCGGCCACGAGATCGTAGAAGCGCGGATTCACCTCGCGCGTCAGCACCTGCGGGCGCGTCGTGCCGTCCGCCGGGTGGATGGCGGCGGCCAGGCAGCGCCGACCCTCGGCCGTCGTCGGAAACGTGAGGATCATGAAGGGCGCCGACAGGCGCTTCGGGTTCTCGAGGTAGCGGTCGGCGGCGCGATCGAGCAGCGTGGACGCGAACGGCATCCAGAAGTCGCGCTGCTTGATGATGCGGTTCAGGCGCTCGGCCGCGGCGCGATCGTGCGGCGGACACAGGATGCTGCGGTTGCCGAGCGCCCGCGGCCCGAACTCCGCGCGACCGGTGCAGCGCGCCACGATCTCGCCCTCCGCGAGGAGCCGCGCCACTTCGAGATCCACGTCGTCGGGCCGGCGGACCTCGAGGTCGCTCGTGTCCCACGCGGCCAGCGCGGCCTCGATGCCGTCTTCACAATCGGGGCCGAGATACAGCTGCTCGAGCGGCGGGGCTTCGGCGAGCGCGCGTTCGAGCCCCACCTCGTGCGCCCACGCCCAGAGCGCCGCACCCACCGACGCCGATTCGTCGCCGGCGGGCGGGTACGCGAAGACCGCCTCCAGCTCGGGCAGCGCCGCGATCGCCTGGTTGGCCTTGACGTTCAGGAAGCAGCCGCCCGCCAGCGCCGCGCGCGCGATGCCGGTCGCACGCACGTGGTGCGAGACCCAGGTGCAGAGCACCTCTTCCGTGAGCTTTTGCAAGGCGTACGCCACGTGATCGAAGCGGAACCCGCGCAGCATGCGCTCGAGGTGTCGCTCCAGATGGATGCCCGTGCGCCGGGTCGTATTGGTGAGACGACCCTCGGCGGCGGTGTACAAGCGGCGCAGACGCGCCAGCAGCTCCTCGCCGCGTCCACTCTCGCCATAGGGCGCCAGCCCCATGACCTTGTACTCGTGCTCCCAGGGCTTCATGCCCAGGATCCGCGTCACGCGGCTCCAGATCGAGCCCAGGGAGTCGGCGAAGGAGACCCGCTCGACGTGTTCCAGGCGTCCGTCGCGCAGCGCCCA
>CP070734.1:2281993-2283594 GCA_020347605.1 Deltaproteobacteria bacterium
AGCGGCGCGGGCGAGAAGCGCAGCATGTTCATGGACTTCTACGCCGCCGCCGCGCGCCGCCACATGGAGAAGTACGGCACGACGGCGCGCCAGTTCGCCGCCGTCGCCGCCAAGAACGCCCACAATGGCAGCCTCAACCCGAAGGCGCAGTTTCGGGACGAGCTCTCGATCGAGGACGTACTGGCCGCTCCCATGATCGCGGAGCCGCTCACCCGTCCCATGTGCTCGCCGATCGGCGACGGCGCGGCCGCTGCCGTGATCCTGAGCGAGCGCAAGGCGCGCGAGGTCGGCGTCGCGAAGCCGGTCTACATCAACGCGTGCGTGCTCCGCTCGGGCTGGGATCACGGCGCCGACGAGGAGGGGACGGTCGAGCGCTGCGTCCGGGAGGCCTACGCGAAGGCCGGGGTCGGCCCCGAGGACCTCGACGTGATCGAGTGTCACGACGCCTCGGCGCCGGCGGAGCTGATGTACTACGAGGAGTTCGGTCTGTGCAAGCCGGGCGAGGGAGGGCCCTTCATCGAGTCCGGAGCCACGCAGATCGGCGGCCGCATCCCGGTCAACCCGAGCGGCGGACTGCTGCGCAAGGGGCACCCGGTCGGAGCCACGGGTCTGGCGCAGATCACGGAGCTGGTCGAGCAGCTGCGGGGTCAGAGCGGAGCGCGCCAGGTCGAGGGCGCCAGGGTCGGAATGGCCCAGAACGGTGGCGGCACCATCGGGGGCGACGCGGCCGCCATGTGCGTGACCATCGTGAGCCTCTAGGACCGCGATCATGGCGCCCGAGCGTTCCGAGCTGATCCTGGCCGACCTGATCGCGACCCGGGCCGAGCGGAACCCGAATCTCCCCGTGCTCACGTTCGAGTGCGCGGGGAAGGAAGACGAGGTCCGCACGTTCGCGGAGCTTCACGAGCGCGCGAACCGCCTTGCGGCTGCGCTGATTGCGCACGGACTCGGACCCGGGGACCGCTTCGGTCTCATGATGCGCAACCACCCGGAGTTCGTGGAGGCCATGATCGCCGCATCGATCTCGGCGACCGTGTTCGTGCCGATCGATCCGCGCACGCGCGGCGACAAGCTCGCCTATACGCTGCGCAACTCCGGCTGCCGCGGCATGGTGATCGCCGACTACAACCTCCCGCAGCTCGAGGAGCTGCGCGCGGGCCTGCCGGACCTGTCGCTGGTGCTGGCGCTCGAGAGCGGTGAGGACGGCGCTGGGCCGATCGGCGCGTTCTCGGGGGTCGACTCGCTCGGCGAGGCGCTCGCGAAGCCGGCTCCGAGCGTCGACGTGCGGCTCCGCGGCCCCGAGGACCCGCTACAGATCATCTACACGTCGGGCACCACGGGCGACCCGAAGGGCGTGGTGATGGAGAACGGCCGCTACGGCGGAATGGCCCTGCTCGGGCGCGTGATCTTCCAGTTCGCGCCCGACGAGCGGCTCTACACCGGGCTCTCGCTGACCCACGGCAACGCACAGGCGGTGACGCTGGCCAGCGCGCTCTGCCTCGAGCTCCCGGCCGTGATCTCGAGGCGCTTCACCAAGTCGCGCCTCTGGGACATCTGTCGCAAGCACGGCTGTACCACGTTCTCGCTGCTGGGCGGCATGG
>CP070734.1:2283694-2295978 GCA_020347605.1 Deltaproteobacteria bacterium
GATCGTGAACGGCGTCACCAGGGTCGAGAGCCCCGACAGGGGGTGGCGCAGGACGGAGATCATGCAGATCGGGTAGTCGGCGACCAGCGCGTCGACCTCGTCGTCGATCACCATCTGGACGGCCGTATCGTAGTCCTGCGTCGCCACGCGCTTTGCCCGCGGCAGCACCTCCTTCACGAACTGCTCGCTCGTGGAGCTGGCGAGAACCGCGTAGGTGCGGACCGGATCGTCGAGTGCGGCCGAGCTCTCGACGTTGCTGATGGTCTTGGACTTGGTCAGCACCGATTTGCCCGAGATGAAGTACGGGCCCGCAAACGCCACGCGCGCGTTGCGCTCCGGCGTGATGGTCACGCCGGAGATCACGAGGTCGACCTCGCCCCGCTCGAGCGCCGGAAGCAGCTCGGGGAACGGCTTCTCGACGAGCCGAGCCGTGAGGCCCATCGAGCGGGCGAGCGCTTCGACCAGGTCGACCTCGAGGCCGATGATCTCGCCACGGCGGTTCTTCATGTTGAGCGGCGGTTGGTTGCCCGAGAGGCCCACGCGCAGCTCGCCGCTCTCGAGAACGCGCTGCAGCCGCGCCGGCTCCGGCGCCTGAGATCCGCCGCTCGCGGCGGGGAACGACTGGCAGGCGCCCAGCGCTACGACGAGAAGACCGAGGAGAACGGGGGATGAGCGCAACACGGGGGCTCCTTTCATCGCGGTCGCGATAGAGGCGGAGGATTAGCAGCCGAGGCCGGAAATCGCTACGCGCGGCGAGCGCCGGATCCGCGGCCGTAGCGCCGCGGGTCGATCTCGAACGCCATCCCCGCCAGCGGCTCGCGCCGCGCGCGAACGACCGCGTTCTTGCGCGCCTGATCCCGGTACAGACGCAGGGCCGAAACGTCGTCGAGCGGCTCCGTGTCCACGCCCAGGTGCTCGCGCAGCAGCTCGACGCGCAGCGCGCGCACGGTCGGAACGTGCCAGAAAGAGGCGTTGAGCTCGGTGTCGCCCCGGAAGGAGCGGTCGGCCACGTTGGTGGAGCCGATCGTGGCCCAGCCGTCGTCCACCAGCGCGATCTTCGCGTGGACGTAGACGTCGTGGTACGCGCCGGGACCCGCATCGGAGGCGATCCCCGCCAGACAGAAGTGCTCGAAACGGGCGAGCGCGTGCAGGGGCTCGAACAGCTCCGCGAGGGCGGGATTCGCGCGCGCGGCCACGAATTCGGGATGCGCGTTCACCGGCACCAGGAACACCACCTCGACGCCGCGCGCGAGCGCCGCGTCGAGGCGCTCGATGATCCGCGGCGACGCGATCACCTGGTCTTCCAGGTAGATGGAGCGCCGCGCGGCGTCGATGGCGGCCACGTACTGATCGAGGATCGAGGATTCCCCCGCCGCGATCGGGAACGGCGCGCCGCCCGGCGTCGCGGGGCCCGACGCGTACGTGTCGCTGCGCACCGTGCGCGTGATCTGGACGGGTACCTCACCGCGTGCGGGGGAGACGCGCTCGGGAAAGGGAAGATCGTCGCAGGCGGCCACATCCGGCCAGGCGCCGTCGTCCCGCTGCCGCTCGCTGGCCTCGTTCCAGCGCTGCGCGAAGTTGTGGTGCACGTCGGTGGCGGCGGGACCGCGCAGCTCCACGTAGACGTCGTGGATGTTGCCCTCGGCGCGCGGCGGATGGCCGGGCTCGGCGACCGACGCGGGCTCCAGGTTGATCCCGCCGACGAAGGCGATCTCACCGGGGCGGCCCGCGTCGATCAGCCAGCTCTTCTGGTGGTGGCACAGCGGTCCGGGCAGCACGTCCCAGCGCGCGCGGAACCGCGCGTCCCGTTCGGCGAGCGAGCGGCGCTGCGCCTCCGTGCCCGGGAAGTGGACGCCCGGCTCCTCGGCCTCCTGGTGTGCCGATCGCCAGAAGATCACCCGCACGTCCAGGCCGCGCCGCGCGGCCGCGTCGAGCAGGTCGAAGAAGCTGCCGCCTCCGCCCGGCATCTCGAAGCCGTGCTTCAGGAAGGCGACGGTCACCCAGACGGAGTGCTGCGCCGCCTCGACCGCGCGGCGGATCGCACGGAAGGCCGGCTCCCCGTCCACCAGCGGCCGGACCCGGTTGCCTGCGCGCACGGGATAGCTTCCGCTCTCGACGTGGGGGATATGGCTCGCGTCGCGCGTCACGGACCCTCCCGGGTGGACCAGCATAGACGATGGCGGGGGGCGACGGCGGGCGCGGTCAGGCGGCGGGCGGGATCACGTAGCCCAGTACGCACGAGAAGTGGCAGGCGCTGCCCGCCATCACGAACAGGTGCCAGATGAGGTGATTGTAGGGGAGCCGGCGCCAGGTGTAGAACACGACCCCGAGCGTATAGGCGACGCCCCCCAGGACCATGAGCAGCAGCCCTTCGGGATGCACCGAACGCACCAGCGGCTCCAGCGCGATGACGACCAGCCAGCCCATGGCCAGGGACAGGGGCACGGACAGCCGCCGCGCCCCGCGCGGGATGGCCACGTGGAGCGCGACGCCCAGGATGGCCAGGCCCCAGACCAGTGCCAGCAGGGTGAAGCCCCAGCTACCCCGCAGGTTCACCAGGGTGAAGGGGGTATAGGTGCCCGCGATCAGCAGGAAGACGGCGGCGTGATCGACCTGTCGGAGGACGCGTTTGGCGCGCGGACTCGTGACGCCGTGATACAGCGTGGACGCGGCGTACAGCAGCACGAGTGTGACACCGAAGACCGCACAGCCGACCACGTGCCAGGTGGTTCCGCGCAGGGTCGCCGCCGCCACGAGCGCCACCAGGCCCGCGGCGCTCAGGATCAGCCCCAGGCCATGGGTGACCGCGTGCGCGATCTCCTCGGCCGCACTGTAGAGCGGGGCGTTCGCGTGGGTCGTCACGGCCGGGGCCTCCCGAAGCCGATAGGATACGCGGCCCGGACGGCCGCGAACGCGACGCGAGCAGTTGTCACAGAACTTTCACAGAGCGCAGCGGTGCCGACGCGGCGGGCCTCTCAGTTGATGGCACCGAGCTGCTTGAGCGACGCGATGCGATCCCAATCGAGACCCAGCTCCAGCAGCACCTCTTCGGTGTGCTGCGCGTGCTCGGGTCCCCGCCGCAGCTGCGGCGGCCGATCGTCGAACTGGACCGGGCTCGCGACCAGCTTGAAGGTCGAGCCGTCGCCCGCCTCGACGTCGACGATGTGCCCGTTCGCGAGCACCTGGGGATCCGTCGCGACCTGCTGCAGGGTCTGGAACGGCCCCCACTGACCCTTCATGGTCGCGAGACGGCCGCGCCATTCTTCGAGCGTGGCGCTCGCGAAGGCCGCGCGCAGCTCCTGGACCGCCTCCTCGCTGTGCTTCGCGAACTCCTCGGCGGTGGCGAAGCGCGGGTCGCGGGCGAGCTCGGGCCGGCCCAGATGCTCACAGGTGTCGGCCCAGTAGTAGTGCCCCTGGAGCATCGTGAGCATCAGGAAGCCGCCGTCCTTGGTGGCGTAGAGGCCCACGAGCGGATTCATGAATCGCGCGCCGGCCGGAATCGCGGGCGCGCCGCCCGCCAGCATCGCGCCGGTGAGCGAGCACCCCATCGCCCAGAGCCCGGTGCCGAGCAGCGAGATGTCCACGACCGAGGGCTCGCCGCTGCGCTCGCGCGCGAACAGCGCGCCCGCGATGCCGCCGGCGATCGTCATGCCGCCGATCGAGTCGCCGTAGGCGGCTCCCGGCTGCATCGAGGGCGCGTCGCCCATCTGCTTGCCGCCCATGCCGCTGCCGCCGCGCGCCCAGTAGGCCGTCGAGTCGTAGCCGCCCTTGTCGCGCTCCACGCCGCGGTCGCCGAGTGCGGAGCCGCGCGCGTAGATGATCTTCGGGTTCACCGCGCGCAGGTGCTCGACGTCGATCTGGAGCTTCTGTCGCGTGGCCGGCAGGTAGTTCGTCAGGAAGACATCGGACGACTTCGCGATCTCGTAGAGCAGCTCGCGTCCCTCGGCCTTCGCGAGATCGATCCCGATGCTGCGCTTGCCGCGGTTCGCGTGCTCCATCAGGAAGTTGATCGCCCCGGTGTTGTCCTGGCCACCGACGCGCAGGAGCCCGCGCTGGTTGTCGCCGCGGCGGGGGTGCTCGACCTTGAGCACGTCGGCGCCCCAGTCCGCCAGCACCGCGCCGGCGGCCGGCACGAACGTGTATTCGGCCACCTCCAGGACCCGGATTCCGTCCATTACCCCGTTCATGAGTTCCTCCCGAGCGGCCCTCCATGGTACCAGAGGGGCATCCGGCCGAGACCCGGCGTCACGGATCCGTCACCTCCCCTTCCATACCGGCGACCGCTTCTCGGCGAAGGCCTTCGGCCCCTCCCGGGCATCCTCGCTCTGGAAGACCCGCTTGCTGATCTCCGCTTCGACGTCGTACGCCTCGTCGAGCGACAGCGCGAGACCGCGCATCACGCTCTCCTTGGTCGCCTGCACGGCGAGCGGGGCGTTGGCCGTGATGCGACGCGCCCAGGCGTAGGCGCGGTCGAGCAGGGCGTCCTCCTCGACGATCTCGTTGAGCAGGCCCAGCTGCAACGCGCGCTCGGCCGGAAACCGCTCCGCCGTGAGCAGGAACTCCATCGCTGCGGGAAAGGCGAGCTGGCGGGGCAGGCGCACCGTCGTGCCCCCACCCGCGAACAGACCGCGCTTCGGCTCCATCACGCCGAAGCTCGCGTGCGTCGTGGCGATCCGGATGTCGATGCCGCCGAGCATCTCCATCCCGCCCGCGACGCAGGGCCCGCCCACTGCGGCGATCACCGGCTTGTAGAGCTTCGTGTTGCGCAGGACCGCGTCCACGCTGTCGGAGAGCTTGCACCCCTCGATCTCCGTGACGTCGCCCGCCGCGATGCGTTTCTGCAGCTGCGTGACCTGGGGGATGAACGTCTTGAGGTCGGCACCGGCCATGAAGGCGCGACCGACGCCCGTCACGATCGCGACCCAGGCGTCGTCGTCGGAGCGGAAGCTGCGCCAGGCCGCCGCGAGATCGCGAAAGTGGTACATGTCGAGCGCGTTGCGCGCCTCGGGACGATCGATCGTGATCCGAACGATGTGTTCGTCGTTCTTCTCGTAGTGGATCGGCATGGTCAGGAGCTCCTCCCGCGGGCCGCGACCGCCTCGAGCAGGCCGGTCAGCGAGGTCTTGAGCAGCGCGAGCTGGCGATCCGTCGCCGCGCGGCTCCCCTGCAGGCGCAGCGTCATCGCGATGCCCGCCAGCGCGGCGAACGCGAACTGCAGGATCTCGCGCTCCCGTTCGACGGGTATCGCGAACGCGGCGAAGACCGAGCTCCACAGCCGCCGCGCCCGCTCGCTGCTCTCGAGCAGCGGTGCGTCCGTCCAGTGCCGGCCGCGCGCCGCGCCCTCGCCGCGCGTGGTCAAGAGGATCTCGACCGTGGACCGGAAGGTGGGCGAGCTGCAGTGGAGCCAGGCGCGATCGACGAACACCGACACGCACGACTCGAGGCTGCGCCCCTCCACCGAAACGCCCTCGAAGCAGCGCGAGAAGCGCTCGAAGGAGTCCTCGAGGATCGCGCGCAGGATGTCCTCCTTGGCGGCGAAGTGGTGCTGGACCGCGCCGACCGTCACGCCGGCGCGGCGCGCGATCCGCTGGAAGGTGGCCCGCCCGAAGCCCAGCTCGTCGACGCAGGCGACCGCGGCGGCGAGAATCCGGGCGCGGGTCTCGGCGCTCCGGCCGGCCTGGCTGCGGCGCGGCGCGGGCTTCGCGGGAGCAACCGTCTTCGCCATGGTTCGCCGCCCCCAACACTGGACTCGGGTCAAAATCAATAATATGATAATAATGTTTTTTCGACCCCGTCTCCAACACGGGTCCGGGGGACGGAACGCAGCGACCCGGAGGGCGCCCCCGCGTGGACTTCGCCTACACGAACGAGGACGAGGCGTTCCGCGACGAGCTCACCGCCTGGCTCGCGAAACATCTGCGCCCCTTCCTCGAGACGTGGGCCGGCGACGACGACGCCGGCGACGCGCGCAGCGCCGCGGGCGTGATGCGCTCGATGGAGCGCCGGCGCGCCTGGCAGCGAACGCTCGCCGAAGGCCGCTGGGCCGCCATCCACTGGCCGCAAGCGTGGGGCGGGCGCGACGCCACGATCACCCAGAACGTCCTCTACGCCGAGGTGATGGCGGCGCACCGAACGCCCGGCATCTACAACGCCAACGGGCTCTGGCAGATCGGTCCGATGATCCTCGCGTGGGGGACCGAGGAGCAGAAGCGTCGCTGGATCCCGAACATCCTCCACGCGGACGATCACTGGTGTCAGGGCTTCACGGAGCCCGACGCCGGCAGCGACCTCGCCAACCTGCGCACCACCGCGATCCGCGACGGCGACGACTACGTGCTGCGGGGCCAGAAGATCTGGATCTCGAGCGCGCACCTCGCGAAGTGGGGGCTGTTCCTGGTGCGGACCGACCCCACCGCGATCGAACGCGGTGCCAAGCACGAAGGCATCACCGCGCTGATCGTCGACCTCGAGGTGGACGGCGTGGAGATCCGACCCATCCGCGACATCGCGGGCGAGGAGATGTTCTGCGAGGTGTTCTTCGACGGCGCCCGGGTGCCGGTGGCGTACCGTCTCGGCGGCGAGGGCCAGGGCTGGGCCGTCGCGATGGGGACGCTCGGCAAGGAGCGCGTGGGCACCGCGGGGCTCGCGATCGGAATGCGGTCCGACCTCGACGCGATGATCAGCCTGGCGCGCTCCACGAATCCGGGCGCGCTCGCGGATCCGGCGCTCCGCGAGCGCATCGCGCGCGCCCACATCGAGATCGAGTACACGAAGCTGCTCAACTACCGCGCACTCTCCAAGATCCTGAAGAATCAGAAGAACTGGCCCGAGGTGCCCCTCGCGAAGCTCCAGTGGAGCCACCTCGCCCAGACGCTCGCGGAGCTGGCGATCGATCTGCTGGGACCGGCGGGAATGATGGCGAAGGGAAGCGACTTCGCCGTGGACGGCGGCGCCTGGAACCGACTCTACGTGTTCCAGCGCTACACCTCGATCGGCGCCGGCACGACCGAGGTCCAGAAGAACATCATCGCCGACCGCGCGTTGAAGCTCCCGAAGAGGTAGGTCGGGCGTGGATTTCACCTTCAGCGAAGACCAGGAAGCCCTGCGAAGCGCGGTGCGCGATTTCCTCGCACGCGAGAGTCCGGCGTCCCATTGGCGCTCGCTGCTGGAGGACGAGCGAGGCTTCTCCGACGCGGTCTGGAACCGGCTCGTCGAGCTGGGCTGGACGGGCCTTCTGGTTCCGCAAGAGCACGGCGGGCTGGGGCTCGGCCTCGTCGATCTCGTCGTCGTGATGGAGGAGATGGGGCGCGTACCGTTTCCGAGCCCCTATCTCTCTTCCGCGGTCCTGGCCACCCGGGCCTGCTGCGCCCTCGGCCTCGACGACCCGCTCGTCGAGCTCGCCGCCGGCCGCAGTCGGGGCAGCGTCGCCATCGACGAGCAGGGGCACGGAGACGTGATCGACCGGATCCGCACGCGCGCCAGCCGCAAGTCGGGGCGCTGGCGCCTGCGCGGCACCAAGCCGGTGGTGATCGACGGCCACACCGCCGATTGGGTGCTGGTGGCGGCGCGCACCGAGACGGGGCTCGGCAGCTTCCGGATCGAGAAGCCCGCCGCCACGCCGCTCCCGACGCTCGATCCCACGCGCAAGATCGCGTCGCTCGAGCTCCGGGACACGCCGGCCGAGCCCGTCGGGCCGGAATCGGACCACACGCGGATCTGGCGACGCGTCGTGGACGACGGCTGCGTCGCGCTGTGCGCGGAGCTGATCGGCTCGAGCGAGAGCGCGAACCGGATCGCGGTGGAATACGCCCGGCAGCGCGTCCAGTTCGGGCGTCCGATCGCGACGTTCCAGGTCATCAAGCACAAGGCCGTGGACATGCTGCACAAGCTCGAGCTGGCGCGCGTCGGAACGCACTACGCGGCCTGGGCCTCCGACGCGGACGACCCGGTGCGAGCCGAGGCCGCCGCCATGGCCAAGGCCTACGTCGGCGAGGCGGCGAACTTCATCGCCGGCGAGTGCATCCAGATCCACGGCGGTGTCGGCTTCACCTGGGACAACGACGCGCACATCCACTATCGGAAGGCGAAGCAGAACGACCTCCTGCTCGGCTACAACGGCATCCATCGCGAGCGCGTGGCGAAGCTCGTCCTCGACGCCGCGTAGCGCGGCGAGTCGGCGCGGCGGCAGGAAGACGGACGCATGCAGTTTCAGCTGGCCGACCTGTACGAGTGCCTGTGCGACGCGGGTCCCGAGGCCCCGGCCGTGATCGCCGGCGACCGGCGCGTGTCGCGCGCGGCGCTCGAGGCGCGCGCGAACCGCCTGGCGCATCACCTGCTTCGGCACGGCGTCGCCGCCGGCGACCACGTCGGAATCTACTCGATGAACCGCGTCGAGTGGGTCGAGGCCCTGCTCGCCTGCTGGAAGATCCGGGCGGCGGCGGTGAACGTGAACTACCGGTACGTGACCGACGAGCTCCGCTACATCTGGGACAACTCGGACCTCGTGGCGCTCGTCTACGAGCGCGGTTTCTCCGAGCGCGTCCGCGCCCTGGCGGAAGAGTTTCCGGGCGTGCGCACCTACCTCGCTCTCGAAGACGGCAGCGATGCGCCGCCGGGACCGGGCCGCGCCTACGAAGCCGCGCTCGCGGCGCAGTGCGACGCGCGCGACTTCGCGCCGCGCTCGGGCGACGACATCTACCTGGTCTACACCGGCGGCACGACCGGCATGCCCAAGGGCGTGTTGTGGCGGCACGAAGATCTGTACTCGAACGTGATCGGATCGCTGCTCGGCACGGTCGACGCGCCCGAGGCGATCGCGAAGCAGGCGGACAACCCCCTCGGCATGCGCACGCTCACGCTCTCGCCGCTGATGCACGGTGGCGGCCAGTTTCCGTTCCTGATCACGGTGCTGAACGGGGGCGTCGGGTTGTTCCCCGTCTCGCGGCGCTTCGACCCCGACGAGGTGCTCGGGATCGTCGAGCGCGAGCGCGTCACCACGCTCAGCATCATCGGCGACGCGATGGGCCGCCCCCTCGCGGAGGCGAAGCTCGGCGGGAACTACGACACGCGCTCGCTCCAGGCGATCTCCACGGGCGGCGCGATCCTCACCGATCCCGTGCGGCGTCTCCTGCGACAGGCCTTCGGGAAGGTCTACCTGACCGGCGGCATCGGCAGCTCGGAGATCGGAAGCGCCGCCAAGGAGACGCGCACCTTCGATGCCCGCAGCGGCCCGCGCTTCCGACTCGATCCCGGCGTGGCCGTCCTCGACGAGGACCTCGAGCCGATCGCACCCGGCTCGGATCGCATCGGGCGACTGGCGCGCTCTGGAAACATTCCGCTCGGCTACTACAAGGACCCGGAGAAGACGGCCGACACCTTCGTGACCGACGCGCGCGGCGTGCGCTGGGTGCTGCCCGGCGACTACGCCCGCGTCGAGGCGGACGGCACGATCACGCTCCTGGGTCGCGGCTCGCAGTGCATCAACTCCGGCGGCGAGAAGGTCTTTCCCGACGAGGTGGAGTCCGTGCTGGTGCGCCACCCGGCGGTGCGCCACGCGGCGGTGGTGGGCGTGCCGGACCCCCGCTGGCAGCAGCGCGTCGTGGCGCTCGTCGAGCTCGAGGCCGCCGAGCGGCGCCTCGACCTCGAGGCGCTGCAGGACCACTGCCGGCGGCACCTGGCCGGCTACAAGGTCCCGCGCGCGCTGCTCTTGACCGAGCTGCAGAGAACCCCCACCGGAAAGCTCGACATCGCGTGGGCGATGAAGTACGCCGAGCAGGCGTTGGGGCGGGCCGACGGGCCCGAAGCGGAGGAAGCGCAGTGACGGCGGAGCCGCTCGTCTACGATCCGTACGATTACAGCATCGACGCCGACCCCTACCCCGTCTTCCGGCGCCTGCGCGACGAAGCGCCGATCTACTACAACGAGCGCTACGGATTCTGGGCCCTCTCCCGCTTCCGGGACGTCCTCGAGGCGAGCGTCGACCACGAGACGTTCAGCTCGGCGCGCGGAACCGTCATCGAGCTGATGGACAACCCGATGCCCGATCCGCCGATGATCTTCATGGACCCGCCGCGGCACACGCGCTTTCGCAAGCTCGTCAGCCGCACCTTCACGCAGCGCCGGATCGGCTCGCTCGAGGGCCGCATCCGCGAGCTCGTGGCCGGCTATCTGGATCCCTTCGTCGGGTCCGGGGGCTTCGACTTCGTCGCCGACTTCTCCGCCAAGCTGCCGGTGATGGTGATCAGCTCGCTGCTCGGCGTCCCGGAGGAGGACCAGGATCAGCTCCGGCACTGGACGGACCAGACGCTCCACCGCGACCCCGGCGAGACCGGTCCCGGCCCGGCCGCGCTCGACGCCTGGAAGGAGATCTGGGCGTACTGGCAGGGCCACATCGACGCGCGCCGCCGTCGGCCCGGGAGCGACGTGATGAGCGACCTCGTCCGCGCCGAGCTCGAGCAGGGCGACGGCACGACGCGGGCGCTCACGGATGCAGAGCTGCATGCCTTCTTCGGTCTGTTGTCCGCCGCGGGGAACGAGACCGTCGCCCGGATGCTCGGCTGGGCGGCGCTGCTCCTGGCCCGCAACCCCGCCGAGCGCGCCCGGCTCGTCGGGAACCCGGCCCTGATCCGGAACGGCGTCGAGGAGATCCTGCGCTACGAGGCGCCCTCCCCGCTCCAGGGACGTTGGGTCACGCGTGACGTCGAGTACTACGGCACGGTGGTTCCGAAGGACTCGAAGCTGGTGCTGCTGACCGCCTCGGCGAATCGCGACGATCGCGAGTTCGAGGAGCCCGACCGGCTCGACGTCACGCGGCGCATCGAGCGCCACGTGGGTCTCGGCTTCGGCATTCACTTCTGCCTGGGTGCGTACCTCGCGCGTCTCGAGGGGCGCGTCGCGCTCGAGGAGACGCTGCGGCGCTTTCCCGTCTGGGAGGTCGAGGAGCCGGGTCTCGAGATGATCCACACGAGCACCGTGCGCGGCTACGCTCGGGTTCCGATCCGGTTCTGAGGCCGCGCGCTGCGCCATGAAGAGGGAGATCCGAATACCATGACGCCGCACCATCGAAGCCGGGCCCTGCCCTTGGCGGCACTCTCGGCGCTGCTGCTTCTGTGCACGAGCTGTGCTTCGAAATCCGGCCCGACGCCGTCCCGGACCCTCGACCGCATCACCGAGACCGGGGAGATCCGGGTCGGAACCTCCGGCGAGCAGCCGCCGCTCAGCATGACGGCCCGCAACGGAGAGCTGCTCGGACTCGACATCGCGCTGGCGCGCGTGCTCGCCCGCTCGATGGGCGTCGAGGCGCGCTTCGTGAAGCTCCCGTTCAGCCAGCTCCTCGACGCGCTGCTGGCCGGCGATGTGGACCTCGTGATGTCGGGGATGACGATCACGCCACAGCGCAGTCGGCGCGCGACCTTCGTGGGGCCGTACTACACCTCGGGCAAATCGCTGCTCACGAAGTCGGAGCGCGTGGCCGCGATCGAGATCCCGCAGGACCTCGACGCACCGGAGCTCCGGCTCGCCGCTCTGGCCGGATCGACGAGCGAGGCGTTTCTGCGGAGCTCCGCGCCGCGCGCGCAGCTGGTCTTCACCGAATCCCTCGAAGAGGCGGTGCGGAAGGTGCGAAACGACGAGGTGGACGCGCTCGTCGCGGACCGCGAGACCTGTTCCTTCGCCGTGTTGCGGCGCCCCGATGCCGGCCTGATCGCGCCCGAGAACGTCTTCAGCCTCGAGCCGATGGGCATCGCCCTGCCGCCGGACGACGCCCGGCTCGCCGGCCTGATCCAGGCGTATCTCGACGCCCTGCGGGAAGGCGGCGCGCTCGAGAAGGCGACCCGCATCTGGTTCAAGGACCCGAGCTGGGTGAAGCAGCTCCGCTGATTCGCGGCCCGCCGGAGCCGTAGAGGACCGGCATCCAGCGCCCACGCGCCTATACTGCCCGGTTGCGGATCCACGCGGGAGGGAATCCATGTCTACGCATCGCCGGCGAGGCGTCGTTCGCGCGCTCGCCGCGTGTGGCGCGCTGCTGTCGGGAGTCGGGGCCTGCCGCCAGGAGGCGCCGCCCCCCGAGCTCCCGCCGCGCGCCATCCAGTGGAAGCGCGTGTCGGGCGCGCTCGCGGCCGAGCAGCGGGTGATCTCGGGCATCGTCACCGCCGTCGAGGATACGCGGCTGGCGTTCGAGGTGAACGGCACCGTGCAGACCGTGGAGGTGGATCTGGGCGACGCCGTCGAGAAGGGACAGGTGCTGGCCCGCCTCGACCCGGAGCCGCTCGAGCTGACGGTGCGCG
>CP070734.1:2296078-2303967 GCA_020347605.1 Deltaproteobacteria bacterium
CAGCCGCCCACCCCGATCACACGGCCGCGGGCGGCCTGCTTCCAACTGCGCAGGCTTCCCAGGTCGCTGTAGAGGCGGTGCTCGGCCTTCTCGCGAATCGAACACGTGTTGACGATCACCACGTCGGCGTCCTCGAGCGCGCGGGCGCGCTCGTAGCCGTCGTGCAGGAGCAGATTCGAGACCTTCTCCGAGTCGTGGACGTTCATCTGACATCCGAACGTTCGGATGGCGAAGCGTCTCGCAGGACTCACCGGACCTCCCTGGAGCCCGAAACCGCCCGCGCGGACCGGCGTTCGGCGCCGGGCACGGGCGGCGCGAACCGTATCCGAGCCCGACGCGCGGTGCAAAGCGTCCCGAATTCCGGAGATTTGTGAAGTATTTTCGAATAGATACGGGCTTATCTGCTCGATTTGAAAAGATTTTTCCAGCGGAGTGAAAACCCGTTTGACAACGGCACGAATCCCGTCATAATGAACTGAGTCCACGATCCGAACGGGAGTGACACCAGAACGAATCGCCAGGTTTTGGAGCGGCGGTGGATCAGACATTTCTCACCGAAATGTCCAACCTCTCACCCCCCATAATCCATCCACCGCCCTCCGCCTGTCTCGCCCCGCCGGCCCCGCGCCGGCGGGGCGTTTTTTTTCGGCCGGGGCTCGCGCGCTAGAGCACGAGTCGATCGACGAACTTCGAGAGCTGGCGGAGGTTGCGACACTCCTCCGCGACGTCGCAGTACGGCACGTAGCGATCCATCACGCTATCGCCGAAGCCCCAGGCGCCGGGGCTCTCCGGGTTGAGCCAGACGACGTTCTTGGCCTTGCTCTGCATGTCGCGCAGGCACCAGGCGCGCGGATCGTTGTAGTTGTTGCGCGCGTCGCCGAGCACGAGCACGGTGGTGCGATTGTCGATCGCGGAGAGGTAGTTCTGCCAGAAGTGGTGGAAGGCGAACCCGAAGTTGGAGCGGGTGTAGACGTTGATCGCGTCGCCGCCGTCGAGGGCCCGGTCGACCGCCTCGTGGATGTCGTACTCCGAGAAGACGTCGGTCACCTCGCCGAGCTCGGCCACGAACACGAAGCTGCGAATCTTCGTGAAGGCTTCCTGCAGGCTGTAGACGAACTGCAGCATGAACCTCGAGACGTTCGCGACGGATGAGGACACGTCGCAGAGGATCACGAGCTTCGGGCGATCCTTGCGGCGCTGCTTGAAGATCAGCTCGAACGGAACGCCGCCGCGACCCATGTTCCGGCGCAGGGTCTGGTGCAGATCGAACTTGCCCCGCTTCTCCCGCTTGCGCCGGATGGTGAGGATGTTCTTGATCTTCTGCGCCAGCCGGGCCACCACGTCGCGCATCCGGCGGATGTCTTCCTCGGTCAGGTTGTAGAAGCTCTTCTCGAGCAGGGTCTCGCGCCGGAACTTCTCGATGTAGTCGTGGTTCTGCTTCTGGAGCTCGCGCTCCGTGAACTGGCGGACGGCCTGGCGCAGGGCCTCCTGGAGCGCGCGGATCAGCTCCTGGAGCGCCGCGGCCTCCTCCTCGCTGAGGCCCTGCCCCACCAGCCGGCGCATCAGCTCCTCGAGCTGCGCCCCGGCTCCCTCGGCGTCCATCTGCTCCAGGGTGCGACGGCTGAAGAACCCGACCTGCAGCATGTTCTCGATGCGCGCGGTGCCCGCCTGCTCGGCGGCCTGCCGGATCAGGTTCTCGAGCTGGGTCAGGTCCGCCGTGAGCAGCGCGGCCGCCAGCTCCGACAGGTCGAGGTCCGAGCCCTCCATCTGCCCCAGGAGCTCGCGCAGCCGCTCGATCAGCTGGTCGAGGTCGATCGCACCGCCGCCCATCCCCGACAGCGCGTTCTGCAGCGTGTCGCGGAGCTGGTCGTGGAAGCCCGACCAGAACAGGTGGAAGAGCTCGTCGAAGGTCGGAATGTCCTCGCTGCGCTTCACCATGGTGGTGCGCAGCACGTCCTGGAAGATCTCCCGGTCCTCGACCGACAGCTCGTCGAGCGCCGTGAAGGAGTCGATCGCCTCGGCGACCGAGACGCGGATCCCGCTCTTGCGCAGCAGATTGGTGAATTCGACGATCTTCTTCTGCACGGCGCGCCCGGCGCGGCCCGTCGGAAGCGCCCGGCGCATCGCCCGGGCCGCTCTCGATCGGCCGCGTGTTCCCGATCCCACGTCCCCCTAGTGGAGGACCCCCTTCTTCGCGGCGGCGACGCGGGCTCCCTGTCCCGCGGGCTCCTCGGGCACCGGCTGACCCGTCTTCTGCGCGATCAGCTTGCCGAGCTCGCCCTGCGCCTTCCGGATGTCACCCTCGTACTTGAGGATCACGTTCAAGGTGTCCTGCACCAGATCCTCGTCGAGCTCGTTCGCGTTGAGGGCCAGGAGCGCGCGGGACCAGTCGAGCGTCTCGCTGATCGACGGGGTCTTCTTCAGATCGAGCTCGCGCAGCCGCTGCATCACCCGCACGACGTCCTCCGCCAGACGCCGGTCGATCCCCGGCACCTTGGCGTCCAGGATCCGGAGCTCGAGCTCCTCCCCCGGGAAGTCGATGAACAGGTGGAGGCAGCGCCGCTTCAGCGCGTCGGTCATCTCGCGCGCGTCGTTCGACGTGAGGAACACGAGCGGCTTCGCGGCCGCGGCGATCGTCCCCACCTCGGGCACGGACACCTGGAAGTCGGACAGCACCTCGAGCAGGAAGGCCTCGAACTCCGGGTCCGACTTGTCGACCTCGTCGACCAGCAGCAGGGTCGGCTCCTCGGCCGTGATGGCGCGCAGCAGGGGCCGGGGCACGATGAACCGCTCGGAGAAGAAGATGCTGTCCTCGCGACCCACCCGCTCGGCCGCCTCGCGCAGCGTCGTGGCGCCGGCCAGCGCCTCGGCGAACTTCTCCTTCAGGATCTGCGTGTAGAGGAGCTGCTTGGAATACTCCCACTCGTAGAGCGCCTTGGCCTCGTCGAGCCCCTCGTAGCACTGCAGCCGGACGAGGTTCCGCCCCGTCGCCGCGGCGACCACCTTGGCGAGCTCGGTCTTGCCGACGCCGGCCGGGCCCTCGACCAGCACGGGTTTCTCCAGCTGCTCCGCCAGGTACACCACCGTGGCGATGTTCTTGTCGCAGATGTAGCCCTGCTTCTCCAGGCTTTCGCGAACCTGTTCTACGGAATCGAACATGCGCTTTCGCTTCTCCCGGCAGGGGGACGCGCCGGTCCCGCCGCCCCGGTCGCGCCACTAGCTCATCAGGTGGAGCACGTGACCGAGCTTTTCCTTCTTCGTGCGCAGATACTCGAGATTGTCGGCGTTGGGTCGAATCTCGAGCGGTACGCGCTCCACGATCGTGAGCCCGTACCCCTCGATCGCGGCGTATTTGATCGGGTTGTTGGTCATGAGGCGCATGCGCCGCACGCCGAGGTCGAGCAGGATCTGGGCGCCCACGCCGTAGTCGCGCATGTCCGCGGGGAAGCCGAGCTTCTTGTTCGCCTCGACCGTGTCCAGCCCTTCGTCGTCCTGCAGGGCGTAGGCGCGGATCTTGTTCTTCAGTCCGATGCCGCGCCCCTCCTGCCGCATGTAGAGCACGACGCCCCGGCCCTCGTCGCCGATCATCTTGAGCGCGGCCTGAAGCTGCTCGCCGCAGTCGCAGCGCAACGACCCGAAGGCGTCGCCCGTCAGGCACTCGCTGTGCGTCCGCACCAGGATCTCGTCGTCGGGCTTGATCTCGCCCATGACGAGCGCCATGTGGTCCACGCGATCGATGTCGTTCTCGTACACGATCACGCGAAACCGCCCCCCGAACGCCGACGGCAGCGTCGCCTCGGCCGCCCGGCGAACCAGCCGGTCGTGCCGCAGCCGGTATTGGATCAGGTCGGCGATGGTGACGATCTTGAGGTCGTGCTGGCTCGCGAAGTCCAGGAGGTCGGGCAGCCGCGCCATGCTGCCGTCATCGTTCATGATCTCGCAGATGACGCCAGCGGGCTTGAGCCCGGCGAGCCGCGCCAGGTCGACCGAGCCCTCGGTCTGCCCGGTGCGCCGCAGGACGCCGCCGTCCATCGCCCGCAGCGGAAAGATGTGGCCCGGACGGGCCAGGTCGGCGGGGCCGGCGTCGTCGGCGATCGCCGTCAGCACCGTGGTGGCGCGGTCGGCCGCCGAGATGCCGGTGGTCACGCCGCGCCGCGCCTCGATCGAAACCGTGAAGGCGGTGCCGTGGGACGAGGTGTTCGCCTCCTCGGGCACCATCAGGGGCAGCCGGAGCTGGCGCAAGCGCTCGTCCGTGAGCGACAGGCAGATCAGCCCGCGCCCGTGCTTCGCCATGAAGTTGATCTTCTCGGGGGTGACCTTCTCTGCGGCCAGGCAGAGGTCGCCCTCGTTCTCGCGGTCCTCGTCGTCGACCAGGATCACCAGCTCGCCGCGTCGGATCGCCTCGATGGCTTCCTCGACGGGCACGATCCCCCGCCGGCGCGGCTTCGATGCGGCTCGGGACTTCAGGGGAAGCGGCCTCGGGTCCGAGGGCATATGGGCTGTGCTCCTCCCGTACGGACCGCGCGCGGCGGTTCCGTCGATCGCACTTCTCCGCGGCACCCTACAGGCTGGCGCCCCGCCGGCCGGACAGGGCCTGATTCAAGCTATCAGCGGTTGATTCCGGTGTCAAACCGCCGGCGCGGGCGCGCCGGCGTGGCGGATCGCTACACCACCTCCTGGGGCGGCGGGCTGTCGGGATCGAGGATCTGGAAGATTCCGCTCAGGAAATCGGTCTCGCTCAGGCCGAACTTCGCGCCGAACTCGTGCCGCTCGTCGATCGAGCGGTAGAGCTGGCGCATCAGCTCCTGGAAGGTCTCGAGAACGCCCTCGCCTCGAATCGCGACGGCCGGGAAGGCGGGGATGTTCTTCCACTGCTCCTTGATCTCGGCGAGCGGCTTGACGTCGTCGAGGTCGCGCTTGTTGAACTGGGCGACCTTCGGGATGGCGTCGAAGTCGATCCCGTTGGACTTGAGATTCGCCTCCATGTCGCGCCAGGAGTAGGCGTTGGCGCTCGCCGACGAGCGCTGGGAGTCGGCGATGAAGGCGATGGCATCGGCGCCCGCCAGCACCACCTTGCGCGTCGACTTGTGCATCACCTGGCCCGGGACCGTGAAGAGCTTGATCTTGATCGCGAATCCGGCCGCGGTGCCGAACTGGATGGGCAGGAAGTCGAAGTACAGGGTGCGATCGTCGGTCGTGTCGAGGGTGACCATCTTGCCGCGCGAGTCGGGGTTGATCCAGGCGTGCAGCTGCTGCAGGTTGGTCGTCTTGCCCGAGAGCGCGGGGCCGTAGTAGACCACCTTCACCGTGATCTCGCGAGCCGCCATGTTCACCTGAACCATCGTGTGCCCCAGCCGCAGATTTCCGGATCGAGAGGCGGCGAGCCGGCTCCCGGGTCCGTTCATCGGCAAATCGGGGCGCCGAGTGAAGCGCCGCCGAGAAAAACCGGGTCCCGGCGGGGAGCCCGGCGCTCAATCGTCCAGGAAGGCCTCGAGAAGGCGGCGGGCGGCCGCAGCGGGGGTCGCCTTCTGGTCCTCGACGTCGCGCTCGGCCTGCGGGATCCGCCGCGCCACGGCCGGATGCCCGTCGAAGGCGGCTCGGAGCCCCTCGTGCACCAGCGACCACATCCAGGCCCGCGCCTGGCCCCGCCGCTTGCGCTCGAGCGCCCCGGCGGCCTCGAGCGCGGAGCGGTGTGCGAGCACCATCTCCCAGAAGGCGTCGACGCCCTCGCCCGAGACCGCGCTCACCGCGAGCACCCGCGGTGTCCAGTGCGGCGAGGCCGGCCGCAGCAGCTCGAGCGCGTGGGCGTACTCGGCGCGCGAGCGCTCGGCGGCCCTGCGCAGCTCGCCGTCCGCCTTGGTGACCACCAACGCGTCCGCCAGCTCGAGTACGCCCTTCTTGATTCCCTGGAGCTCGTCGCCGGCCCCGGGCTGCAGGAGCAGCGTGAAGCAATCCACCATCGAGTGGACCGCCACCTCCGACTGGCCGATGCCCACCGTCTCGACCAGCACGATGTCGAAGCCCGCCGCCTCCGTCAGCAGCAGGGTCTCCCGCGTGCGCTCCGCGACCCCGCCGAGCGAGCCGCCGGAGGGCGACGGTCGGATGAAGGCGGCCTCGTCCTGTGCGAGGCGCTCCATGCGCGTCTTGTCGCCGAGGATCGAGCCGCCGCTGCGCGGGCTCGTGGGATCCACCGCCAGGACCGCCAGGCGATGTCCCTTCTCGATCAGGCGCAGCCCGAGCGCCTCGATGAAGGTGCTCTTGCCCACGCCCGGCGCGCCCGTGATCCCGAGCCGCAACGAGCCTCCGGTGTAGGGCACGAGCTTCTCGAGGATCTCCTGCCCGCGCGCCGCCTGGTCGGGACGCCGGCTCTCGAGCAGCGTGATGGTCTTGGCGACGGTGCGGCGATCGCCGGCCCGCACGCGCTCGCAGGCCCCCGCGACCGAGGGCAGCTCCGAGCTCATGCGCGGCGGGACCGGATCGCCTCGAGGACCTCGCGCGCGGCCTCCGGGATCGGCGTCCCCGGACCCAGGATCGCGGCGACGCCGTGCTCGCGCAGGTACGCGTAGTCGCGGGGCGGAACGATCCCGCCCACCACGACACAGATGTCCTCGGCCCCCTGCTCGCGCAGCAGCTTCACGAGCTCGGGGACGAGCGTCTTGTGGCCACCGGCCTGCGTGGAGACGCCGACCACGTGGACGTCGTTCTCGATCGCCTGCCGCGCGGCCTCCTCCGGCACCTGGAAGAGCGGTCCGATGTCGACGTCGAATCCCACGTCGGCGAACGCGGTCGCGACCACCTTCATGCCGCGGTCGTGTCCGTCCTGGCCCAGCTTGACGAGCAGCATCCGCGGTCGTCGTCCCTCGGCTCGGGCGAACGCCTCCACGTCGCTCCGGATCGACTCGTACGCCTCGTCACCCTCCGCGACGGCCCGGTAGACCCCCGAGATCGCACTCGTGCTGGCGCGATAGCGCGTGAACTCCCGCTCCAGCGCGCTCGAGATCTCACCCACGCTGGCCCGCGCGCGCGCGCAGCGGATCGCGGCCTCCAGCAGGTTGCCCGTGCCGGAGCGCGCCAGCGCCGACAGCTCGGCCAGCGACCCCTCCAGCTCCTTGGGGTCGCGCTCGGACCGGACCCGCTTCAGGCGGGCGATCTGCGACTCGCGCACCGCGGTGTTGTCGATGTCGCGGATGTCGAGCTCTTCTTCCTCGGCGAGGCGGTACTTGTTCACGCCCACGATCACTTCCTCGCCCCGGTCGATGCGCGCCTGGCGCCGCGCGGCGCACTCCTCGATGCGCCGCTTCGGCATGCCCTCCTCGATCGCGCGGGTCATGCCGCCGAGCGCCTCGACCTCGTCGATGATCGTGCGCGCCGCCGCCGCCACGCTCGCCGTGAGCGACTCCATGAAATAGGAGCCCCCCCACGGGTCGACGACCCCCGGGATGCCGGTCTCCTCCTGGAGGATCAGCTGCGTGTTGCGCGCGATCCGCGCCGTGGTGTCGGTGGGGAGCGCCAGCGCCTCGTCCATCGCGTTCGTGTGGAGCGACTGCGTGCCGCCGAACACCGCCGCCAGGGCTTCGATCGTGGTGCGGACCACGTTGTTGTAGGGATCCTGCGCCGTGAGGCTCGCGCCCGAGGTCTGGCAGTGCGTGCGGAGCATCGACGAGCGGGGCTCCTGCGGACCGAACGGCTGCATGAGCTCGGCCCACAGGCGCCGCGCCGCGCGCATCTTGGCGATCTCGAGGTAGAAGTTCATCCCGATCGCCCAGAAGAAGGACAGGCGACCCGCGAACTGATCGATGCCGAGGCCCTTCGAAAGCGCCGCGCGCACGTACTCGAGCCCGTCGGCCAGCGTGAAGGCGAGCTCGAGCACCGGCGTCGCGCCCGCCTCC
>CP070734.1:2304067-2309658 GCA_020347605.1 Deltaproteobacteria bacterium
GATGGGCGCGTGGGGCTGTCGGAGCGCGCCCCGGACCGGCGCAGACGAGGCGCCGCCGAAGCCCCCGCCGCCGCTCGACACGCCGTACGCCGACGAGGACGTCGGGCGCGAGGCCGCCGAGCAGGCGGGTGCGCAGCTCGGGGAGGTCCGGGACCCGGAGCTCAGCGCCTACGTGAACGCCATCGGCCAGCGGCTCGCGCACCACGCGCCCGGCTTCAGCTTCGACTACCGCTTCACGATCATCGACGAGGACACGCCGAACGCCTTTGCCCTGCCGGGGGGCTACGTCTTCGTCTCGCGCGGCCTGCTCGCGCTCTCGAACTCGGAGGCCGAGATCGCGGGCGTGCTCGGCCACGAGATCGCGCACGTGGCGCTGCGGCACGCCGCGGCGCGACAGCGGGTCGGCGGCTCCGGTGTGATGCAGCTCCTGCAGATGCCCTACCTGGCGGCGTACGACCGGCGGCTCGAACACTCGGCCGATCGCGTGGGCCAGGGACTCGCCGCGGTGGCCGGCTACGACCCGGACGGCATCAGCGGATTCCTGCAGAGCCTCGACGCGTACGAGCGCGTCCGCAGCGGCGCGTCCCGGATTCCGAGCTTCTTCGACACGCATCCCGGCGCGGTCGGCCGCGCGGCCGACACGGCCCAGCGCGCGCAGGGAATCCGCTGGAACGCGAGGCCGGGCTTCTCGACGAATCGGGACGACTACCTGCGCCGCCTGGACGGACTCGTCGTGGGACAGAGCGGCGAACAGGGCATCTTCCAGGACTCGCGCTTCCTCCACGCCGACCTGGCCTTCACGCTGCGCTTTCCCGACGAATGGGACACGATCAATACGCCGCAGGCGGTCGGCGCCCTCTCCCCCGATCGGCAGGCGCAGGTGTTCCTGGAAGCGGCGAGCGCCGGTGAGGACGCGGCGCAGGCCGCCGCCGAATGGGTCGAAGAGGGCCACGACGAAGGCCTGCGCGTGTTCGAGAGCGCTTCGGTCAAGCTCGCCGGTCGGCAGGCACATCGGATCACGGGCAGCGTTCGCGGCGCGGCGGGATCCATTCGCCTGGTCGCGACGTTCATTCCCTGGCGCGGACGGATCTACCGGCTGATCGGCGTGAGCGCCTCGGGGATGCGCCACGACGCGATGTTCGTGAGCGTGGCGCGAAGCTTCCGGCCCATGACGCCGGAGCTGCTCGCGCAGGTCCGCGAGACACGCCTGCGCCTCGCCGAGGCCCGTGCCGGCGAGACGCTCGCTGAGCTCTCGAAGCGCACCGGCAACGTATGGTCGCTACCGCTGACGGCGGTGTTGAACGATCGGCGCAGTGACCACCGATTCGCAGGCGGGGAGCTCGTCAAGGTCGGGCGTTCCGAGCCCTACGGTCAGACGGCTCCCGAAGGCGTCGCGCGCGATGCGGGCCCCCGCACATGAGCCGCGGAGCGCGCCGCGGAATGTGGGCGGCTCTGACACTGCTCCTGGCGTGCGCGGGCGCGGCGCCTCCGCGCGGCACGCTCCCGGTTCTCACGCCGGCGGACACGGATCCCGCGGCCGGCTACGAGCGGCCCCGGAAGCTTCGCGCGAGCGACCTCTGGCCGCCGGAGGTCGTGCGCGGGCCGCATCACCGGGTTCTCGAGTCGGTGAGCACCGACGGCTTCCTGCACATCTATGCGATCGATTCCGATTTCGGCGCGTTCGAGGCCGCGGGGGACCTGTCGTTGCGGCTACACGTCCAGGACATCCGCGCGCTCGCGGCGCTCCGCGACGTCGCGGAATCCGCCGCGTTCCGCGCCGCGCGGAGCCGCGCGCGGACGCAGCCGTTCGTCGCGCGCTGGAACCTGGTCACGGCGCCGGTCGAAGCGCTCGTCGGCATGCCGCCGGAGGCGTGGCGCGAGGTCCTGCGGATCGCGGGCCTGTCGCCCGGCGAGCGCAGTCCGGACGAGGTCCGGGTGCGGCGTGGCGTCGCCGCCTTCGAAGCGACCAAGCGCCGCCTCGCGCGACGGCTCGGCGTGAACCCCTACAGCCTGAACGGGGTGCTGCAGGTCGAGCTGAATCGCGTCGCCTGGGTCTGCGCCGCGGGCGGGCTGTCGCTCGAGCGGCTGCCCTCGTTGGCCGAATCGTCGCTCGCTCCACAGCCCGAGGACGTGATCCCGGCGGATCGACTCGCACGGCTCTACCAGTTCGATTCGCCCGAGGACCTGCGCCGGCGCAATCGGATCGAGCTCGCGGTCATGGGGCTCGAGAACGCCATGATCGACGCCTTCCTCGAGCATCCGGCCTACTCGCCCCGACAACAGACCGGGGTCGTCGAGTCCCTGGTCGCGATCGAGCCGGCACGCGACCGGGCGGCGTACGTGAAGGTGGCGCTGCGCGCGGCGACTCCCGCCGACCCCGTCCTCTACCTGATGAACGCGCTGTTGCTGCGCGCGCATCACCAGCACGTCGCGCCGGTCGAGCGGATCGTCGAGGTCGGGCCGCGCATCGCGGCGGCGTACACGGAAGAGCGCAAGCTCGTGGTGCCCGCGCAGGTGGACTACCTGCTCTGGACGCGGCCCACGGAGCGCTTCGTCCGGCGCGTCGCGCAGGCGGATCCGGCGGAACTCGAGATCACCGCCCGGGAGATCTGGCTGTCGGGAACGGCCTCCGCGCTGGCACGTCGCGAGATCGAGCGGCTGGGAATCCGCGTGGTCGAGCGCTCGTTCGAGCAGACCTTCCGGCGCCTGGCGCCCGCTGAAGACGCGCCGGGTGGCTGACGCGCCGGCGCGCAACGATCCCCGTGCGGATCCCGGGAACCTCGGCCGCCGCGACTGAGACACATTGCGCCGCCGGCGCCCGCTGCGCGGATCCGTCCGGGCGTCCTGCGCGGCCGCTCGGGGCGTCTCCGCGGCCCGCGTGTCCTCGCGGCGGGGATTTCGCCTGGCACGGGATTTGCGGCTTCTCCGGGTGGATCGGATGCCAACGGTTCTGCCGACGCGCGCATGCCGTGCGCGCGGCGCGCGCAGCCGCGCCGTCGCCGGGGAGGACGGAGGACGCAGCGCGATGGATCTCCGCCGCAGCCTTTCGGTCGCGCGGGGCGACGAGCCCGCCGACCTGCTGCTCCGAAACGCGCAGCTCGTGAACGTGCTGTCCGGGGAGATCCACACGACCGACATCGCGGTCGCGGGGTCGCGCATCGCGGGTCTCGGGGCGGGCTATCGCGCGCGCGCGGCGCTCGACCTCGGCGGACGCTACGTGGCGCCCGGCTGGATCGACGCTCACGTCCACCTCGAAACGTCGATGGTGCTGCCGCGCGAGTTCGCTCGCGCCGTCGTACCGCGCGGCGTCACGACGGTGGTGGCGGACCCGCACGAGATCGCGAACGTGCTGGGCATCGACGGGATCCGCTTGCTGCTGGACGATGCGCGCGGGGCGCCCCTGACCACGTATCTCAACGCGCCGTCGTGCGTGCCTTCGAGTCCACTCGAGACGTCGGGAGCGGCGCTCGAGGCGTCGGACCTGGCTCCGCTGCTCGAGGAGCCGTCGGTCCTGGGACTGGCCGAGGTGATGAGCTTCCCCGCCGTGGTGCGCGGCGACGACCGCGTGCTCGCGAAGATCGGAACCTTCGCGGGGCGCAGGATCGACGGCCACTGTCCGGGCCTTACGGGCCGTGCGTTGAATGCCTACGTCGCCGCGGGCATCACGTCCGACCACGAGTGCACGAGCGCCGCCGAGGCGCGCGAGAAGCTGCGCCGCGGCATGACCATCTTCCTGCGCGAAGGCAGCGTCGCCCGCAACCTCTCGGCGCTGCTGCCCCTCGTCACGCCGCAGAACGAACGCCGACTCTGCTTCTGCACCGACGATCGCGGACCGCGCGACCTGCTCTCCGAGGGCTCGGTCGACCACCTGGTGCGCCGCGCGGTCGCGCAGGGGATCGATCCGGTCGCGGCCATCCGCATGGCGACGCTCAACGCCGCGGACCACTTCGGTTTGCGCGATCGCGGAGCCGTGTCCCCCGGTCGCCGCGCCGACCTGGTCGTTCTCTCGGACCTGCGCGAGCTGCGCGTGGAACGCGTCTACAAGGACGGCCGGCTGGTCGCGCGGGACGGCGAGCTCGTGTCGCCGACTCCGCCCGGAGCGGTACCGCCCGCCGTACGGCACACGGTCCACCTCGGCGCTGGGGACCTCGACTTCCGGATCGCGGCGCGGGGAGGCCGGGTCCGCGTGATCGAGGTCGTGCCCGACCAGATCCTGACCCGCAGTGGGATCGCGGACGCGCGCCGCGAAGCGGGCGCTGCGGTCGCCGACCCGGACCGCGACCTGCTCGAGATGGCCGTCGTCGAGCGCCACCGCGGCTCGGGAAACGTGGGGCTCGGTTTCGTCTCGGGCATGGGCCTCCGCCGCGGCGCGCTCGCCACCACGGTCGCGCACGATCACCACAATCTCGTGGTGGTCGGGTGCGACGCGCGCTCGATGCAGGTCGCAGCGCGCGCGGTCGCCGGGGCGGGTGGCGGGCAGGCGGTGGCGGACGGCGAGCGGGTGCTGGCCCTGCTCCCGCTTCCGATCGCGGGCCTCCTTTCCGATCGCCCCATCGAGTGCGTTCGAGCTGCGAGCGACGCGCTGCTCGGCGCAGCGCGCGCACTGGGCTCGCGGCTGCGCGACCCCTTCACGACCTTGAGCTTCCTGTCCCTGCCCGTCATCCCGGAGCTCAAGCTGACCGACGTGGGGCTGATCGACGTGAACCGCTTCCAGCGCGTGCCCCTGTTCGTGGGAGACTGACGCCGTGACTCCGCGGAAACCCGAAGTGCTCATCCCCGAAGCGGAGGTCCGCTCGCGGGTCGAGGCGCTCGCCCGCCAGATCTCCGAAGACTACGCCGCGGTCGACGAGCTGCTCCTCGTCGGCGTGCTGAAGGGCGCATTCATCTTCCTGGCGGACCTGTCCCGATGCCTGACCATCCCGCGCAGCATCGACTTCATCGCCGTCTCCAGCTACGCGCACTCGAGCCGGACGAGCGGCGCGGTGCGGCTGGTCATGGACCTGCGGACGCCCATCGAGGGCCGGCACGTGCTGGTCGTCGAAGACATTCTCGAGACCGGCTACACGCTCGAATATCTGGTGGACGTCCTCGCAGCGCGCAAGCCCGCCTCGCTCAAGACCTGCGTCCTCGTGCGCAAGCAGCGTCGCCAGAAGGTGCAGGCGACGGTCGACTACCTGGGCTTCGAGATCCCGGACGTCTGGGTGGTCGGCTACGGACTGGACTACGCGGAGCGGAACCGCACCCTGCCCTACATCGGTGTCATCGAGCCCGACGATCGGTCTGCGTAGGGGCCGGACGCCGCCGCGAGGCCCGGCTCCCGGCGCTGCGGCCGCGGCGTGAAGTTTTGCCCTGCTTGTGTGGCAAGGTGTCCCGGTCCGAAGCCCCGGGGCGCGCGGGAAGGCGCCGGAAACCCGCCAGGTCCCGTTTCCGGCGGCCCGGCGCCGGCTCGCCGGAAGGTACGCGGCTTGCAATCCCTGCGGGCGGATCGGGGCGGGCAGACCGCGCGCGCGTCGCCCGAGGGATTCGACTGCATCGAACACGACTTCCATCCAACCAGGGAAACGGGAAACGGCCATGGCAAAAGACAGCTT
>CP070734.1:2309758-2315439 GCA_020347605.1 Deltaproteobacteria bacterium
GTGTCGAGCTTGCTCACCTGCGCGCGCTTCCTGTCCCACGACTATCTGGAGCGCCTCGAAGCGTGCGCGCCCGGGCTCGCGGAGCAGAAGGGCGCGCCGCTCCACGTTCCGGGTCTTCCGTTCCTGCGCTCGGTCCACGTATTCGGTGCGTGCGACCGCGCGTGGGCGAACGACGCGCCGCAGGGCCTCCGGGCGCTGGCCGACGCGACGCCCGCCATCGACGCGGCCTTCCTGCGCGAGGTCGAGTCCTGCGTCGCGCCTGCCGACCCGATGGTGCTGATCTACAGCTCGGGCAGCACCGCCGATCCGAAGGGCGCCATCCACAGCCACGGCAGCGTGATCCGGCACTCGTTCAACCTGAACGCATTCCGCGACGTGCGCACCGACGACCGGATCTACACGCCGATGCCGTTCTTCTGGGTCGGCGGCTTCGTGTTCGGTCTGCTGTCGGCGATGCACGTCGGCGCCTGCCTGTTGTGCGAAGAGGCGTTCGAGCCGGGCCGGACCCTGGATCTCATCGAGCGGGAGCGCGCGACGATCGTGGCGGGCTGGGCGCACTACGCGAAGGCCATGGCGGAGCATCCGAGCTTCGCGAAACGCGATCTCTCGGCGCTCCGCTCCGGGAACCTGTACGACGTGCTGCCCGAGAACGTGCGGCCCGCGGACCCCGAGCTGCGCTCGAATGCGCTCGGGATGACCGAGACCGGTGGGCCGCACACCATCGATCGCATGGACGTCGACCTGCCCGAGACGCTGCGCGGCTCGTTCGGCCGTTCGGTCCCGGGCCTCGAGCACAAGATCCTCGATTCCGAGACGCGCGAGGCGCTCCCCCCGGGCCGCGAGGGCGAGATCTGCGCGCGCGGCTACAGCCTGATGCAGGGCCTCTACAAGCTCGAGCGGGAGGACGTGTTCGACCGCGACGGCTTCTACCACACCGGCGACGTGGGCTACTTCGACGACGACGGATTCCTCTTCTTCAAGGGCCGTCTCGGCGACCTGATCAAGACCGGCGGCGCCAACGTGACGCCGCGCGAGGTCGAGGTGGTGCTGGAGTCGTATCCCGAGGTCAAGGAGGCCTACGTCGTGGGAATCCCGGATCCGGCGCGCGGACAGCTCGTCGCGGCGGCGATCGTCCCCCGCGCCGGAAGCACGGCGGATGCCGACGCGATTCGCGCGCGCCTGCGCGACGAGCTCTCGGCCTACAAGGTGCCGAGGTACGTCTTCTCGTATCGGAGCGAGGAGCTTCCCTTCACCGACAGCGGCAAGATCGACAAGCGGCGGCTGGAGGGGCTGCTCGCCGAGCGCGCAGCCCGGGCCTGAGGCGTCGATCCCCGCGGGCTGCCGGTGAGCCGGCGCGGGAGCGCGAAAAAGCGCTGGAGTACCTACCTGCGCGCAGGTAGAATCGAGCCGAGTGGTATCGAACCGGAAGTCCACGAGCGGCGTTTCGAGGATGGCGGCGCGCGCCTCAGTCCGGTCCCTCGCCTGGCCACCCAAGCGCAAAGAGCCCAGACTCGGTGCGCAGGCCGAGCGAACGCGCGCCGCCATCCTCCAGGCCGCCGAGGCGAGCTTCAGCGAGCGCGGCTTCGCAGCGACCCGTCTCGAGGACGTGGCGGCGCAGGTCGGCATCCGGCGCGCCTCGATCGTCTACTACTTCCCGGACAAACGCGCGCTCTACGACGCGGTGCTGGCCGACGTGTTCGGCGACCTCCTGGACCACTTCCGGGACGTGCTGGTCGGCGACGAGCCGCTGCCGCGACGCATCGAGACGGCGGTCGGCATGTTCGTCGACCACGTGGCGAAGCGTCCCTCGCTGCCGCGGCTGCTGCTGCGCCAGGTCACGGATCCCTCCGCCGAGGAGCTGCAGGTGCTCGTCCAGGAGCACACCACGCCCTTCATCGCGTTCGTCGGGGAAATGGTTCGCGGTCGCCGCGCGCGGGACGAGGCGCGCCTCAGCTCGATCGATCCGGCGCACCTGGCCTGCGCGATCGCGGGAGCCACGCTGTTCTTCGCCGCCGCGCTGCCCGCCTTCGTTCCGGGCTCGGGCGCCGGCGAGATGCAGCCGGAGGCGCTCGCGGCGCACCGCCAGCAGGTGCTCGAGATCACGCGGCGCCTGCTCCACCTGGCGCCCGATCCGGCGAGCTACGCGACGTCGCCGGAGCGCGCGAGCGGCGACGGCTCGCCGCCGCGCTGATCCGCCCGGCCGCCGCGTGCTCAGCCGAGTGCGGGACCGTCGTCCTGCGCAGTCCGCGCGCTCGGCGCGCGCGCGTCGTGCGGGTCGCGGAGCAGCCACTCGGCGGCGGTCTGCACCAGCTCGACGACGGCCGACTGCCCGTGCAGCCCGCCGGCCCAGCCGACCAGCGACGCGAACCAGACGTGCTGCAGAAGGTAGGCGAGCGTGCGTTCGCGTTCGCTCGGCAGGCGGTTCGACGTGGGGGCGGGCTCGGTCCCCGCCGTGCCGCGCAGCGCCGCGGTGATGAGCCGCGTCATCAGGTCGTGGAAGCCGGCCACGCGTTCGGTCAGCTCGGGATCCCCCGACGCCACGGCGCGCAGCACGGCGCGCGCCAGGTTGGGGCGGCGGCAGAGCGCCCGCGTCGCGACCGTGAAGAAGCCGGATACGCGCTCGAGCGGGGTGCCTCCGCGCAGGGGCCGCGCGCGTACGCGTTGCTCGAGCTGGGCGCACTCCTGTTCGAGCGCCGCGATCAGCAGGTCCTCCTTGCTGCGGAAGCGGCGGTAGAGCGTTCCCAGCGCCACGCCCGCGTGCGATGCGACGTCCCGCAGGCGCACGGCCTCGAAGCCGCCCTTCTCGGCCAGCTCGACGGCCGTATCGACGATCCGCTGGGTGCGATCGGTCATCGCCGGCCATTAGAACACGTTTCAGTCTGGGGATCCAGTGACGCGGAGCGGGCGTCCGCGGACCGCGATGCCGACACGCGAGCGCGTCAGCGCAGCTCGCGCTTCAGGATCTTGCCGGTCGGGCCCTTCGGAAGGCTGTCGACGAACTCGACGATGCGCGGATACTTGTAGGCGGCCAGCCGCTCCTTGCAGTAGGCGATCAGCGCCTCCGCGTCGAGCGTGCGGCCGGGCGCCAGCGCCACCACGGCCTTCACCTCCTCGCCGTGCCGCTCGTGCGGAACGCCCAGGACCGCCGCCTCGATGATCGCCTCGTGGCCGTAGAGCACCTCTTCGATCTCGCGCGGATACACGTTGAAGCCGCCCCGGATGATCATGTCCTTCTTGCGGTCGACGATCCAGTAGCAGCCGTCTTCGTCGCGGTAGCCGATGTCGCCGGAGTGGAACCAGCCGCCGCGCATCGCCTCCGCGGTCGCGTCGGGTCGCTTCCAGTAGCCCTTCATGATGTTGTGGCCACGGATGCAGATCTCACCGTGCTCGCCGTCGGCAAGGGGCCGGTCGTTCTCGTCCACGATGCACATCTCGACGCCCCACACGGGATAGCCGATCGAACCCGCCTTGCGCGGGCGATCCATCGTGTTGAAGCTGGCCACCGGCGACGTCTCCGACAGGCCGAAGCCCTCCAGGATCTGCACCCCGTGCTTCGACTCGAAGGCGCGCATCACCTCCACCGGCATCGGGGCGCCGCCCGTCATGCAGAAGCGGAGACTGGACAGGTCGTACTGGTGGCTGCCCTCGTGGTTCAGGATCGCGAAGTACATGGTCGGAACGCCGGCGAAGAGCGTGACGCGGTCGCGCTGCATGATCTCGAGCGCGTGCTCCGGCGTGAAGCGCGGCAACAGGGTGAAGGTTCCACCCACCGACAGGGTGGCGTTCTGGATGCAGGTCTGGCCGAACGAGTGGAACAGCGGGAGCGTCGCGAGCGCGACCTGATCCGCGTCGATCGGGAGCAGGCGGGGCACCACCAGCGAGCAGTTCACGAGGAGGTTGGCGTGGGTGAGCTCCGCGCCCTTCGGCTGCCCGGTGGTTCCAGACGTGTAGAGGATCACGGCCGTGTCGTCGGGGTGCGTCGGGTGGAGGGCGGAGGCCGCTTCGGCCGCCGCCAGCGACGCGAGGCTCTCCGGACCGTCCGCGCCTGCGGAGACGACGGGCACGGAGGCCTCGGCGGCGCCCTTGCGCGCCGGCTCCTCGAACAGGGGATGCGCGACGAGCAGGCTCGACTCCGAATCCCGCAGGTGATAGGTCACCTCCGGCGCCGACAAGAGAACGTTGAGCGGCACGACGGCGCAGCCGGCGTAGAGGATCCCGAAGTACGCGATCGTGAACTCGGGCAGGTTCGGGATCATGAGCGCGACCTTGGCCCCGGGCTCGACGCCGCGCGCGCGCAGGCTCGTGGCGACGCCGCGCGCGGCGCGGTCCAGCTCCGCGTAGCTGAGGGTCCGGTCGTCGAGCCGGATGGCCGGGTGGTCCGGTCGGCTCTGCGCGCTCGCCTGGAGGATGGTGCCGAGGTTCAGTGTCATGGATTCTCCTGGTGCCGCCGCGCGGGCTCCGGCGCGGCTTCAGACGGGCAGGTCCTCGCGCGTGAACAGGGCCTCGAGCGAGAGGCCGCGCGCCGCGAAGCGCTCGGCCGCGCCTTCGCCGCGGTCCACGAGGCAGAGAACCCGGGCCACCGTGCCGCCCTCGGCCTCGACCGCGTCGACCGCGTCGAGCGTGGAGCCCCCCGTCGTCACCGTGTCCTCGACGAGGGCGACGGTCTGGCCCGCGCGGAAGCCGCCCTCCAGGCGGCGGCCGAGGCCGTGCTCCTTCGAGGCCTTGCGGACGAAGAATCCCAGCAGCGGCGTGTCGGCGTCGCGGCGCGCGGCCGCCGCCAGGACGGCGGCGACGAGCGGAACCGCCCCCACCGCCATGCCGCCGACGGCCTCCACCGGCCGGCCCCGCTCGAGCTGCTCGAGCACCAGGTCGCCCGCCAGCACGATGCCGCGCGGTCGCATCAGCGTCTGGCGGAGGTCGAGGTAGAAGTCGCTCTCCCGCCCGCTCGCGAGGCGGAACGAGCCGCGGCGGAACGAAACCTCGAGGATCAGCTCCAAAAGCTCGCGCCGGGCCGCGTCGTCTCCCATGCACACCTCTCCGCTCGCGCCGGAGAGTACCAGCCCCGCGCCACCGGGGCGTGGACGAACGCCGGCCGTTCCCCTAGGCTCCCGCCTCCCGACGCGCAGACGGAGGCGACCGTGAGGAAGGCAAAGCCGCTCCCCCACCGGAACCGCGGCAAGAGCCGGCGCTATCGCGCCCGGCTCAAGGCCAAGCACCGTCGCGTGCGCGTGCGGCGCAGCTCGGGGGAGCGCCGGACCTACCGGTAGCTCCGCTCGCCGGCCCGGACGGCCGGACCCCCCTCCGAGCTAGCATGATCCGCGTGTCCCGCGACGAACCCGCTCCGCAGGCACCGTTCGGGTTTCGGCTCGAGGGCCGCTCGGGCCGCGCCCGGGCCGCCCGCTTCCGCACGCCCCACGGCGTGGTCCACACGCCCGCCTTCATGGTGGTCGGCACCCAGGGCGCGGTCCGCGCCATGACGCCGCGGCAGGTTCGCGAGACGGGCGCGGAGGTCATGCTGGCGAACACCTACCACCTGTGGGTGCGCCCGGGGGAGCGGGTGATCGAGAAGCTGGGTGGGCTGCACGCCTTCACGCGCTGGGCGGGTCCCATGCTCACCGACAGCGGCGGCTTCCAGGTCTACTCGCTGCCGCAGAAGGAGATCACGGACGCGGGTGTGTGCT
>CP070734.1:2315539-2319150 GCA_020347605.1 Deltaproteobacteria bacterium
CGGTCCCTCGTAGGCCCTCGACAGCTCGGCGCGCCCGGTGATGCAGCGGCTCCCGTCGGGCCGCTCCCGCGTCTCGAGCGCGAGCGGCGGCGCGACGGGATTGCGCCGGCCGCGCACGGGACTCATGTCGCCGTAGCTCGCCCGCGCCCCCGCCGACGCCGCCGGTGCGTGGGGATCGTGCTGGTACCAGGTCGCGCGCCTCGGGCCCTCGAGCACGGCGCGCAGCTCACCCGCCAGACGCACCGCCTGTTGCAGCGCGCCGGGCCCGATCTCGTGCAACGCCAGCGCGGCGTTGATGCCCCGAAGCTCCCGGGCCAGCGCCTCGGCCGCCTGTCCCGCCTCGTCTTCCATGAGCGCCTCCCGTCCGCGGTTCGATCGCGCCCGGATCCGCAGCCCGCGCGGGACCGCCCGCGCGACGGGACCGGGCGCTCCACCGGCGCGACGCCGACGCGCGGCACGCGCGCCGCGCCGCAGCGAGTCAGGTGTGGAACGTGGGGGGCTGTGCGTCCGGACGCATCCACGCTTCGCTGCCGCCGTCCATGTAGAGGATGGATCCGCAGAAGAAGCGCGCCTCGGACCCGAGCAGGAAACGCACCACGCCGGCCACGTCCTCCGGGCGGCCGGCCTCTCCCACCGGAATCGGGAGGGCCTCCAGCACCGGCCGCATCCGCTCGTCGGCCAGTAGCGCCGCGTCGAGCGCGGTGCGAATCCGCCCCGGCGCGACGGCGTTCAGGCGGATGCCCGCTCCGACCCAATCGCCGCGGACGGCGCGCCGGCGGACGAAGCGGGCGATCGCGATCTTGGACGCCGCGTAGGCCGCCCAGCCCCGTTTCTCGACCCGCGACCGGGCACTCGCCTCGTCGCCTTCGAGGCACGCGTCGATGACGTCCTCGGGAACGTCGGGGACGACCGTCGTCGACAACGAAGAGATGGCGACCGCGGACGGCTGCGATCCGCGCGCGAGTGCGGGGCGCAGCCCGTCGAGCAGGGCGGCCGAGCCGAAGTAGTTGACCGAGATCACGCGCTCGCCGGGATGGATGTCGCCGGGAATACCGGCGCACGTGACGAGTCCGTCGAGAGAGCCGCCGCAGGCGCCAGCGACCGCCCCGACGGCCTCCTGCCGCCCCGCCGGCGTGGACAGGTCGGCGCAGACCTCGGCGTCGCGCAGGTCGACGCCGATCACGCGGTGACCGTCCGCGCGCAACCGCTCCGCCGTGGCGGCGCCGATCCCGGACGCCGAACCCGTGACCGCGATGGTTCCCATGTCCGGAGCCGACCGTAGCCTGGATCCCCGGACGACGCCGTTGCCACGCGGGCGGGCTTCCCGATCGGCCGCTCGGGATCTCGAGTCCGAAACGCGACCACCGCACGCGGCGGGGCCGCTACCTTCTGCGCGTGCAGAGCCCCCCTACCCTGCCGCCCGCGATCCAGACCGACGTGCCGGGTCCGAAGTCGGTCGCGCTCGCCGCGCGCCTCGCGCGCGTCGAGTCCCGCAACGTCACGTGTACCGAGCCCCTGCCGCCGATCTTCTGGGAGCGCGCGAGTAACGCCAACGTCTGGGACGTCGACGGCAACCGCTACGTCGACCTGGGCGCCGGCTTCGGGGTCGCGAACGCGGGGCACGCGCACCCGCGCGTCGTCGCGGCCGTCGCCGAGCAGGCCGGTCGCCTGCTCCACGCGATGGGGGACGTGCACCCGGCCGGGCTCAAGGTGAGACTGCTCGAGACGCTGGTCGAGCGCTTTCCGGGCGGGGTTCCGGCGCGGGCCGTGCTGGGCTCCTCCGGCTCCGACGCGGTCGAGACCGCGCTCAAGACCGCCCTGCTGGCGACCGGGCGCGCGGGCGTGGTCGCCTTCGAGGGCGCCTACCACGGCCTCGCCCTGGGCGCGCTCGACGCCACGTATCGCCCGCTGTTTCGCGAGCCGTTTGCGGCGCGCCTCCCGAGCGCGACCGTCTTCGCGCGCTTCCCCGATGTGGACGACGTGGTCCGCGCGGCGTCCCGAAGCCGAACTGCGATCGGCGCGGTGCTCGTAGAGCCGATCCAGGGGCGCGGCGGCGAGCGGATCCCGCACGCCGGATTCCTGCGCGAGCTACGCGCCTGCTGCGACCGCGAGGGTTGGCTGCTGATCGCCGACGAGGTCTACACCGGATTCGGTCGGACGGGACGCTGGTTCGCCGTCGAGCACGAAGGCGTCGTACCCGACCTGCTGTGCGTCGCCAAGGGACTCGCGAGCGGCATGCCGATCTCCGCGTGCCTCGGCCGCGCCGAGCTCATGGACCTGTGGCCGCCTTCGGCCGGCGAGGCGATCCACACCCAGACCTTCCTGGGACATCCACCCGCCTGCGCCGCGGCGCTCGCGTCCATCGCCGTCCTCGAAGAGGAGAAGCTCGTCGAGCGCGCGCGCGACCTGGGCGAGACGGCGCTCGCGCGCGTGCGGGCGCGGCTCGAGGAAGACCGGTCCGTCGCGGACGTGCGCGGCAGGGGGCTCCTGATCGGCATCGAGTGCGACGGCCCCGAGCGCGCGGCACGCGCGTGCGCCGAGGCGCTGCGCCGCGGCGTGATCGTGCTCACCTCGGGCGACGACGGGCGCGTGCTCTCGATCACGCCGCCGCTCTCCATCGACGCCGAGGTGCTCTTCGACGCACTCGACACCGTCGCCGGCTGTGTCGCGTGAGTGCCCGGGGACCCGATCCGGAGCGCGCCGCGCTCGACGCGCGGGTCGTGCAGTGGATGTCCGAAGCGGACTGGATCGACGACGACGTCCGCTTCGACGCGCTGGCCCTGGAGCTGTTCGCCTTCCAGGTGGCGCGCTGCGCGCCCTTCGCGCGCTTCTGCGCGGGACGCGGCGCGACACCGGCGACCGTGAAGAGCTGGCGTGACATTCCCGCCGTCCCGACGGGCGCCTTCAAGGAGCTGGCGCTGCGCTCGTTTCCCGCCGAGCGGGAAGTGCACGTGTTCCGCACCAGCGGAACGGCGACCGACGGGCGCGGCGCGCTTCACCTGGACACGCTCGCCCTCTACGAGCGTTCGCTCCTGCCGAGCTTCCGGCTGCACGTGGTTCCGGATCTCGACGAACTCGGCGGCCGCATCCCGATTCGCGTGTTGGCGCCGCCGCCCGACGAGGCGCCCGACTCGTCGCTCACGCACATGTTTGAGTGCGCGATTCGAGCGCTCGGTTCTCCCGCGAGCGGCTTCGACGTCCGGCGCGGCGAAATCGATCTCGACGGCCTGCTCCACGCGCTGCGCAGGGCGGCGCGCGGCCAGACGCCGCTGGCGCTGTGCGGGACCGCCTTCGCGTTCGTGCACCTGCTCGATGCCCTCGCGGCGCGCGGCGAGCGCATCGCGCTGCCGCGCGCGGCGCGCGTGATGGAGACGGGCGGCTTCAAGGGGCGCGCGCGGACGCTCTCGCGCGACGCTCTGTACGCCGGCATCGCGGACCGACTCGGCGTCCCGTCCGAGCGCATCGTCAACCAGTACGGAATGACGGAACTCGGCAGCCAGTTCTACGATTCGGTGCTGCGCCGTCGCGACGAGCCGCGGCGGAAGCTCGCGCCGCCCTGGACGCGTGTCCGGATCGTCGACCCGCGAACCGGCCGCGACGCGGAGCGCGGC
>CP070734.1:2319250-2321798 GCA_020347605.1 Deltaproteobacteria bacterium
GCACGGTTCTTGCTCGATTCTACCGAAGGGGCCCACTGCCTCGCCCGAGGCAGCCCGCGGAGGGTCGATGTCCGGCCTCGAGCCGATTCCGCCCGGCCTGTTGGCCGATCTCGGCGACGCGCGCGCCTACCCCGACGACCCGGGGGCGCAGCGGAGCGTAACGCACGTCCAGACCCACATCTCGGACGTCTTCCTGACGCCGGGTCGCGTCTACAAGCTGCGCAAAGCGGTCGATCTGGGCTTCGTGTGCTTCGCGACGCGGGCCGAGCGGAATGCGGACTGCCTCCGCGAGCTCACGCTGAACCGCCGCCTGGCGCCCGACGTCTACCTGGGCGTAGCGCCGGTGTTCCGTACCGGAGGCGGCTACCGGATCGGGACGCTGTCCGCGGGGATCGAGCCCGGCGAGGCGGACCGCGAGCACTGCGTCGTGATGCGCAGGCTGCCCGACGGACGCGACGCCCTGTCGCTGCTCGGGCGCGGCGAGCTGCGCAAGCGACACGTCGACGCCGTCGCCGAGCAGGTGGCGCACTTTCACGAGACACACCGGCTCACCCGCGAGGCCCACGGCGCGCCGCAGGAATGGCTGGCGCGCTGCACCGAGCCCGTGCGCGCGAACCTGGAAGCCCTGACGCCGGTCGCGGGAGCGCGACTCGTCCCGGCAACCCTGGAGCGCCTGCGCCGCCGGTCGACCGCGTTCGAGGCCGCAGAGGCGGAGCGCTTCGAGGCGCGCCGCCGCGCCGGGCGCGGCGTGGACGGCCACGGCGACCTGCACCTCGAGCACGTGTGGTTCGAGCGGGACGACTCGGCGCCGCTCCTGATCGATTGCCTGGAGTTTCGCGACGATCTGCGCTGTATCGACGCCGCGAGCGACGTGGCGTTCCTGGCCATGGACCTGGACTACCGCAAACGACCGCGGCTCGCCGCTCGATTTCTGCGGCGCTACGCCCGATCCACCGACGACTTCGACCTGTACAGCGTCGTCGACTACTTCCTGAGCTATCGAGCGGCCGTGCGCGCCAAGGTGGCGGCCATCGTCGCACACGACGCGACCCTGCCGGCCGCGCGGCGTGAAGCCGCAGCCGGAAGCGCGCGGCGCCACCTGCGGCTGGCGGCGCGCGCGCTCGAGCGGCCCGCGCCCCCGTGCGTCGCGGCGATGTGCGGCGTGGTGGGCACCGGCAAGAGCTCGGCGGCCGAGCTCGTCGCCGACGCGCTCGGCGAGGCCGCGGTGATCGCCTCGGATCGCGTACGCAAACGCATCGCGGCACGCTCACCCGGCCCGGATTCCGAGCTGTACACGGACGCCAGCAAGGAGCGCGTCTACCAGGGTCTGCTGGAACGCGCGGCGCCGATCGCGGCATCGGGCCGCGTCGCCGTCCTGGACGCGACCTTCTCGAAGCGAAGTCGGCGCGCCCGCGTGCTCGACTTCGCCCGGCAGCGGAGCATCCCGGCCCTTCTCGTCGAAACGCGCTGCCCGCAGGCGGAGGCGCTGTCCCGTCTGCGCCGACGGCAGGCGCGAGGCCTCGACCCTTCGGACGCGGGGCCGTCGTATTACGCCGCGAGCGTCGCGGAGCTCGAGGCCCCCGACGAATGGCCGGCGAGCGACCGGATCGTCGTGGATACGTCGGAGCGCGGCTGGCGCGGAGCCCTGCGCGACGCGCTGCGAAGCTGGCGACGCGCGTCGCTCGCGTAGCCCTGCCGAGCCTCGTCCTCGCTCCTCGCTCGGACTCGGGCTCCGGCCTTCGTTCGCCTGCGGCTCACTGCGCGCCGGCCGACGTCCGTCGGCCGACTAGCCGGATCCGCGCGCGTGCGGCGGGCGCGGCGCCGAGAAGGCGCTCGCGGTCGCGCGCTCCGCCGGCGCGTCGAGCAGCGCCCGGAAGGCGGCTTCGTCGAGCGTCTCCCGCTCCAGCAGCGCGGCCGCGACGCGATCCAGCTCGTCGCGATGCTGGATCAGCAGCAGACGGGCGCGCTCGTAGCATTTGTCGAGGAGCTGCTTCACCTCCTCGTCGATCTCGCGCAGCGTGTCCTCGCTGCAATCCCGATAGACGACCGTCTCCTGACTCGGCACGGTGAGGAAGCGCGGGCGCGGCGGCTGCGCGACGTGCGTCAGGCCCACCGCCTCTCCCATGCCATAGACGCACACGAGCTGACGAGCCAGCGCCGTCGCGTGATCGAGATCGTTCTCGGCGCCGGTGCTGACCTCGCCGAAGATCAGCTCCTCGGCCGCGCGTCCGCCCAGCAGGCCCTCGATCCGCTCGACGAGGTCGCCGCGCGTCAACAGGTGCGTCTCGCCGGTCGGAAGCTGAAGGGTGTAGCCGAGCGCCGCGCGTCCGCGCGGGACGATGCTCACCTTGCGCACCGGATCCGCGTGCTCGCTCAGCGCGGCGACCAGCGCATGACCGGATTCGTGATAGGCGATCCGCCGCCGCTCGGCGTCACTGATCCGGCGGCTCTTGCGCTCCGGTCCCGCCACGAGCTTCTCGACGGCTGCCTCCAGATCGGCGAGCTCGATCCGCGTGGCATTGCGCCGCGCCGCCAGCAGCGCCGCCTC
>CP070734.1:2321898-2329098 GCA_020347605.1 Deltaproteobacteria bacterium
CAGAAGGTGAAGGAGGGCCGTGGGGCGTTCGGCTTCAACGCGGCGACCGAAGTGTACGAAGATCTCGTCGAGGGTGGGGTCATCGACCCCACCAAGGTCGTGCGCGCCGCGCTCCAGAATGCCGCCAGCGTGGCGTCCCTGCTGCTCACCACCGAGGCGCTCGTGGCGGAGAAGCCGGCGAAGAAGAAGGGCGGCGCGCCCGCCATGCCCGACATGGGCGACATGGACATGTAGTCCGGGCCGCGGGAGCGACTCCGGAAATCGGCGCCCCTGCCGCGCGACGTTTCGGCAGGGGCGCCCCGCCGCGCGCGCGCGCGGCGTATACTCCCGGCTGCGCCTGCCGACACCGCGGCCGCGCGTGTACAGTAACGCCGAACCGTGGTCCCGCTGACCTCGGAGGGAGCAGACAGCGATGGCTGCCAGGAAGAAGAAGACCCGGAGCCCGGCACGCGGGAAGAAGGCCGCCGCCCGGAAGAAGCGCGCCGCTCGCACCCGCACTGCCAAGCGCAAGCGGAGCTCGGCGCGCAAGGCCGCCCAGAAGCCGGCCGCGCGCAAGGCGGCGCGCCGCAAGACCGCCAAGCGCAAGGCCGCGCGCAAGAAGACCGCGCGCACGAAGACGTCCCGGCGCAAGGCCGCGCGCAAGAAGACCGCGAAGCGGAAGGCGACGCGGAAGCGCGCGACCCGGAAGGGGGCCGCCCGGCGCCGCAGCCGCAAGCGGGCGCGCGGCGCGAGCCTGGGCAGCTCGCTGCGCGACCTCGCCCGTTCGTTCGCGTTGCGTCATCTGCGCTGAGGTGGCGCAGGCCGGGCCGGACCTCGACGCCGAGCTGACGCGGTTCGGGCACGCCGCATTCCGGCCCGGACAGCGGGAGGCCGTCGAGACCCTGCTGCAGGCGGGCCGCCTGTTGCTGGTCGCGCCCACCGGCGGGGGCAAGAGCCTCACCTACCAGCTCCCCGCCAGCTTCCTGCCGGGCACGACGCTGGTCGTGTCCCCGCTGATCGCTCTGATGCAGGATCAGGTCGACTCGCTGGCCCACTGCGATATCGCGGCGACCTTCCTCGCCTCGACGCTCGACGCGGACGAGAGTCGCGCGCGCATGCGCGGCATCGCGCGCGGCGACTACCGGCTCGTCTACGTGGCGCCCGAGCGCCTGGCGCAGAGCGGCTTCCAGTCGCTGCTCGCCGACCTCGAATGCCCGCTCCTGGCGGTGGACGAGGCGCACTGCATCAGCGAGTGGGGGCACGACTTCCGGCCCGACTACCTGCAGCTCGGCGAGCTGGCGGCGCGCCTGCCGAAGGCGCGCGTTCTGGCCTGCACGGCCACCGCGACGCCCGTCGTGCGCGACGAGATCATCGAGCGGCTCGGGCTGCCGCCCGACACGCCCCAGGTCCTGCGCGGCTTCGCCCGTCCGAATCTGTCGCTGCGGGCGGCCGAGGTGCGCGGCGCGCGCGAGCGGCACGCCGCCATCGACGCCGCCCTCGCGGAGGCGCTGGGAGCGCCGGATGCGGCGCGCGGCGCCGCCATCGTCTACGCGCCCACGCGCCGCATGGCCGAGGAGGAGGCCGAGCGCCTGCAGCGGGCCGGCTGGCGCTGCCGCCACTACCACGCCGGTCTCGGCGGCAGCGCGCGCGCCGACGCGCAGCGCGCCTTCATGGAGGGGCGCCTCGACGTCGTGGTCGCGACCAACGCCTTCGGCATGGGCATCGACCGCGCGGACGTGCGCGCCGTCGCCCACCTGGGGCCGCCGGGTTCGATCGAGGCCTACTACCAGGAGGCCGGCCGCGCCGGGCGCGACGGACAGCGCGCGCTGGGGCTTCTGCTCTTCTCTTCCAGCGACTTGCCGCGCCGCCGCTCGCTGATCGAGGCCGGCTCGGAAGAGGGTCCGCCCGCGCCGGAGGTCGTGGAGCACAAGTGGAACCTGTTCCTCGAGCTGATGCGCTTCGCCGAGGGCGGAAGCTGCCGGCACGACGCCATCCTGCGTTACTTCGGCGACGAGGAGGAGACGCTCGCCGGCTGCGGCATCTGCGACGTCTGCGGCGCGCTGTCCGGCGAGGGCGACGAAGCGCAGGACCCGGAGACGGTGACGCTCACCGTGCGCAAGGCGCTCTCGGCCGTCGCGCGCATCCACGGTCGCTTCGGGCTCGGCGCGGCGACGCGCCTGCTGCGCGGCGCCGCCGACGAGCGCCTGGCCCGCGAGGGGCTCGACCAGACGCCCACCTTCGGCGCCCTGCGCGAGCACTCCGAGGACTGGCTTCAGCGCCTGATGCGGCGCCTCGTCACGGCCGGCTGGGTGGACTTCAGCGGCGACCGGCGCCCCGTCGCGGTGCTCACGCCGACGGGCCGCACGGTGATGCGCGGCGAACGGCCCGCGCGCCTCGTGCTGCCGTCGACCCGAAGCGCGCCGGTCCCGGGCGCTGCGCCGGCGCCCGGCGCGCGGCGCAGCCGACGCGCGGTCGCCGACGAACTGGCGCCGGAGGACCGCGCGCTGATGGACGCGCTGCGCGCCCACCGCCTCGACGTCGCCCGCAGTCTCGGCGTTCCGCCCTACGTCGTCGCCCACGACCGCACGCTGCGCGACGTCGCCGCGCGCAAGCCCCGCACGCGCGCCGAGCTCCTCGAGGCGCACGGCATGGGGCCGGCCAAGGCGGAACGCTACGGCGACGGGCTGCTCGACGTCGTGAAGCAGCACCTTTCGGCCCCGCCCTGATCGGGAGGCAGCGCGGGGCGGTGCGTCAGGCCGACGTCGGCGCCGTTGCGCGGACCACCTTGGCGAGCCAGCAGCGCTCGGCCGGCGACACCTCGAGGCCCGCCTCGGCGAGGATCCCCGCCAGGTCGTCGCGCACGTAGTCGCGGTAGAACGGCTCGTGCATGTCCGCGGCGAAGCCGTCCAGGAAGAAGGCGAGGTCGCGGGCCTCGGCGAGCTGCGCGGAGTCCTCGACGACCAGCGCGCCGCCCGGGCGAAGCACGCGCGCCATCTCCTGCGCGACCCGCCGCCGCGCCTTGCGCGGCAGCTCGTGGAACAGGTAGACGCTCGTGACCGCGTCGAAGTAGCCGTCGCGGAACGGCAGCTTCTCGGCGTTCTCGGCGAGCAGCGTCACCTCGGCGACGTCGGCGAGCTCCTTGCGCGCCGCCTCCAGGTAGAAGGGGCTCAGGTCCACGCCGAAGTACTGGTGGCCGGGCAGGGCGGTCGCGATCTGCCGCAGCGTCCGGCCGGTGCCGCAGCCCACGTCGAGGATGCGCAGCCGGCGTCCCCGCGTCCGGCGCGCGAAGCGCGTCAGCGGGGGGATCACCTGCCGCCGCATCACGTCGGCGCAGCCCAGGAACAGGAACTCGACGCTCAGGTCGTAGAGCTCGGCCGAGCGCCGCGACAGGTAGCCGTCGGTCTGCCAGTGGAAGGTGCGGCGGAAGTAGGCGGGATAGCGCTCGGCGTCCACGTCCGCCGGCAGATCGCGGTAGTCGCGGCGTCGGAAGCGCAGATAGGTGCGCGGCAGGTCGGAGAGGAGCCGCGGCAGCTTGCGCGCGTAGCTCCGCAGCGGGATCTGGAACAGGAGCGAGCGCGGGTAGAGGCCGGCCTCCGCGTTGCGCAGATCCTTCTCGAGCAGGGCGAAGTACGCCCGCTGGAGCGCGCGCAGGTCCTCTGCGGTCGGCTCGTTGCCGCGCGCGGTCGCGAGCCGCAGGCCGGCGTGCGCCGCGAGCAGCGGGAAGCGCAGCGAGGCCTGCTGCGCGTGGTAGGCCGCGCGGGTCAGGAGCGAGGGCATCGGGAGCTGCATCGGGCAGAGATTAGATGCTGGGGCGCAGCCGACAAGCGCTCGGCGCCGGGGCACTACTCGGCGGGCTCGGCCTCCGGCGACTCGACCCAGCGCGCGATGAACAGGTTGGTCTGGCCGCGGCCACCCGCGCGGTTGCTCGCGAACACCAGCCAGCGGCCGTCGGGCGAGAACATCGGGAACCCGTCGAATTCCGGGGTGAAGGTGATGCGCTCGGGCTCGCCGCCCTCGAGGCCGACCCGGTACAGGTCGAACTCCCGCGCCGAGCCGCCGAGGTTGCTCGAGAAGAGCACCCCGCGCCCGTCCGGCAGGGGATAGGGCGCGAAGTTGGCCTTGCCGTTGTCCGTCAGCGGGCGGAGGTTGCCGCCGTCGGCGTCCATGAAGAAGATCTCGAGCGCGTCCGGGCGCACCAGGCCCTGCGCCAGCAGCGCGCGGTAGTCGTCGAGCCGCGGGCCGGTCGGGCGCGACGCGCGGAACACGATGCCCGTGCAGTCCGGCGTGAAGAAGGCGCCGCCGTCGTAGCCCGGCGTGTCGGTGAGCCGCCGCAGGTCGCTGCCGTCCGCGTTCACCGCGTACAGGTCGAGGTCGCCGTCGCGCGTGGAGGTGAACACGACCCGTCCGTCGCGCATGCACACCGTCGCCTCGGCGTCGTAGGCGCCGGGCTCCGAGACGAAGGGCTGCGTCGGCGCGCCGGGTCCCGCCTGCCAGACCAGGTCGAAGTCGTAGAGCGGCCAGACGTAGCCCTGCGAGCGGTCGGGCGGCGCGGGGCAGGCGGCGTCGACGTGTTCGGTCGTCGCGTAGATCAGGCGCTCGCCGTTCGGGTAGGCGTAGTAGCCGCAGGTGGTGCGGCCCCGGCCCGACGAGAGCCGGGTCACCTCGCCGCTCGTGAGGTCGAGGAGGTACTGCTGGTCGCAGCCGCCGTCCGGCGGCGTGCGCTGGAAGACCAGCGTGCGCCCGTCCGGCGAGAAGTAGGCCTCGGCGTTCTCGCCGTCGAAGGTGAGCTGTCGCAGATCCGCCAGGTGCACCTCGCGCGGGTCGAGCCGGGCGGTCGCGTCGGTGCCCGCGCTCGGCGCCCAGTCCGAAGCCGGCGCCGCAGCGCGCGGGGGCGCGTCGGGGTCGCGGTCGCGCGCCCGGTCTCCCAGCGTTGCGAGCATGGAGACGCGCTCCCCGTCGCGCAGCACGACGATCTCGATGGTCTGGCCGGGCTTGTGGTCGCGCAGCACGAAGGTCATGTCGTACAGGTTCTGGATCTCGACGCCGGCCATCTCGACGATCACGTCCCCGCCGCGCAGCCCCGCGCGGTCGGCGGGTCCGCCGGCGCGCACGTCGGAAAGCCGCACCCCACCCTCCGCCTGGCCCATCTGGCTGAAGTCGGGGATCGTGCCCAGGTACGCGCCGTAGCCGCGGCTGTCGCCGCTGATCGCGGGCACGTCGCGGGCCGCGCGATAGCTGAGCCGCTGCGGCTCCGTCACGAGCTCGAGCAGCACCGCGGCGACGAAGTCCGCGACGTGCGCCATGCCCTCGACGTTCAGGGTGGCGAAGTCGTCGTCGGGCGTGTGGTACTCGGAGTGCGCGCCCGTGAAGAGGTGGATCACCGGAACGCCCTTCTCGTAGAAGGCCATCTGGTCGGAGGGACCGTAGCCGTCGCCGCCCGTGGTGAGCGTGAGCTCGAGGGCGCGGGCGCGCGGCTCCAGGATGGCGTTCCACTCCTCCGCCGAATCCGAGCCCATCGCGACGAGCTTGCGGTCGCGCAGCCGACCGACCATGTCGAGGTTGACCATGGCCACGGTGCGCTCGATCGGGAACAGCGGGTTGCGCACGTAGTGCACCGATCCGCCGAGCCCGATCTCCTCGGCGGCGAACGCCAGCACCACCAGGGTGCGCCGCTCGCCGCGCTGCGCCTCGAGCCGCGGGCGCAGCGCCTCCACCGCGCAGAGCACCGTGGCGACGCCCGAGGCGTTGTCGTCCGCGCCGTTGTGGATGGCGCGCGCGGCCGGCACCACCGAGCCGTAGCCGCCGAAGCCGAGGTGGTCGTAGTGGGCGCCGACCACCACCGCCTCGTCGGCCAGCGCGCCGCGCCCGGGGATCACGCCCACGATGTTGCGCAGGCGCTCCTCGGTGGTCTCGAGGTCGACGCGTCCGCGCAGCTGCACGGTCGGGATCGCCAGGGAGCGCGGCTGGAGGTCGCGGTCGATCGCCGCGCGCAGCTCGGGAACGTCGCTGCCGGTCGCCTCGAGCCAGCGACGCGCCGTGGCGCGCGTCACCTGCAGCACGGGAAGGCCCGCGCGCGACACCGGCCCCTCGCTCTTGAGCGCCGGTACGCGGTCGTTGCCCTCTTCCTGCTCGCTGGGCGGCGCGACCAGGATCAGCGCCGCCGCGCCCGCCTCGCGCGCGAGGAGCGCCTTGTAGCGCAGGTCCGAGTAGCGACTGGCGCGCCGCCCCGCGAACGGGCTGTCGGCGTCGTTCTCGCGCGGCTCGTAGCGCATCGCCAGTACGACGCTGCCGCGCACGTCCACGCCCGCGTAGTCGTCGTAGCCGAGCGGCTCGGCGCGGATCCCGTAGCCCGCGAACACCAGCGGCCCCGCGAACTCGCCCGACGACGAGAAGCCGAGCGGCGTGAAGTCGCGGCCCGGCTCGAGTGCGCGCGCGTCGGCCGCGCCTTCGCCGCGCCAGGAAAGCGCGTTGTCCGCGCCGAGCGCCACGCCGGTCACGGCCGCGAAGCTCTGCTGGGTGGGCGGGTCGGCCGCTGCGAGCCCGGCGCGTTGGAACGCGTCCTCGAGGTAGAGCGCCGCGCGCTCGAGACCGGCGGTGCCCACGCCGCGACCCTCCATCGCGTCGTCGGCCAGCGCGCGCGCGATGCGCTCGACGCACTCGGTCGAGGCGCGCCGCGCCGGCGGCGCGGGCTCGGGCGCTGCCGCGGCGCACGCCGTTCCGAGCGCCAGAGCGGCACTCAACCCGAAGCGAAGGTCTGCGCGGCGGGCGTGGACGCGTCTGCGCCGCGCTCGGCTCGCGGGTGCGCGCGTCAAGGTGCGTGGGTAGCGAAGGTCTCGATGCGGCCCTGTGCGTCGAACGAGTAGACCCGGTAGGTCACCGGGTTGGGCCCCTCCATGCCGGGCGAGCCGATCGGCATGCCGGGCACGGCGAGCCCCGCCACCGGCGGGCGGCTCTCGAGCAGGCGCGCGATGTCGGACGCCGGCACGTGCCCCTCGACGACGTAGCCGTCCACGAGGGCGGTGTGGCACGAGGCCAGCGGCGCGGGCAGCCCGTTCTTCTGCTTCACGGGCGCGACGTCCTTCATCTCGTGGGCCACGACGGAGAACCCGTTCCGCTCCAGGTGGCTGATCCACTTGTCGCAGCAGCTGCAGGTCGGGGACTTGTAGACCGTGACCTCGGCCCGCTCGCCCGACCGGGCGGCCGAGCCGCCGAGCAGCACGG
>CP070734.1:2329198-2334245 GCA_020347605.1 Deltaproteobacteria bacterium
CGAAGCCCGCGTCGCGCTCGGTGATGCGGCCGCCGCGGCCCGTGCGAACTTCCGCGAAGTCCCGCACCCGCCGCAGGAGACGGTTCGCGATCCGCGGTGTGCCGCGCGAGCGGCGCGCAATCTCGCGGGCGGCGCTCGGCTCGATGCGGGTGTCCAGGATCCGCGCCGAGCGCGTCACGATCCGCTCCAGATCCGCGGCCGGGTAGTAGTCGAGATGCGCCGAGTATCCGAACCGCGCCCGCAGCGGGGCGCTCAACAAGCTGGCGCGCGTCGTGGCTCCCACCAGCGTGAAGCGCGCGAGCTCGAAGCGCATCGAGCGCGCGCTCGGCCCCTGGTCCAGCATCAGGTCGATGTGGAAGTCCTCCATGGCGGGATACAGGAACTCTTCCACAGCCGGGTTCAGGCGGTGGATCTCATCGATGAAGAAGACGGCCCCGGGCTCGAGGTTCGACAGCAGCGCAGCCAGGTCGCCGACCCGTTCCACCGCCGGGCCGCTGGTGGCGTGAAACCCGGCGCCCAGCTCCCGGGCCACGATGTGGGCCAGCGCCGTCTTGCCCAGGCCCGGCGGCCCGTGGAACAGCACGTGGTCGAGCGATTCAGCGCGTTGCTGCGCCGCCTGGACGAACACGCGCAGGTTCTCGCGAACCCGGTCCTGGCCGACGAACTCCTCGAAGGACTGCGGTCGGAGCGTCTCCTCGATGCCGCGCTCCTCGGGCAGGGGATGCGGCGCGAGGTCGCCGCGCGGCGCTGCCGTCGATTCGTGTGTCACCGGATCAGCCTCCTCAGCGAGGCGCGGATGAGGGACTCGAGGGTGGGCTCCTCCCCGAGCGCCTCGGCCGCCTCGGCCACCGTCCGCTCGGCCTGGCCGCTGGGATAGCCCAGATTGGCGAGCGCCGAGATCGCCTCGGCCTGGATCGAATCGCGGCCGTCCGGCGCGCGCCGCGAGGGCGCGCCGCCCGCCGCCTCGGGCGCCAGGAGCTCCTCCACGCGGTCGCGCAGGTCGATCACGATCCGCTCCGCGGTCCGCTTGCCGACGCCCGGGATCGAGCGCAGCGCGGCGGCGTCTCCCCGTCCGATCGCACTCACCAGCTCGTCGGGCTCCATGCGCGACAGCACGCCCTGGGCGAGCTTCGGCCCGACGCCGCTCGTGCGCAGCAGGAGCTCGAAAGCGGCTCGCTCGCGCGCGGTCCGGAACCCGAACAGCGTGAGCGCGTCCTCGCGCACGTGTGTGTAGATGCGCAGAGAGATCGGCTTCCCCTCGTCCGGCAGCTCGTAGAAGGTCGAGAGGGGAATCCAGACCTCGTACCCCACCCCCGAGACGTCGACGACGACGCGGGTGGGCAGCTTCTCGCGCAGCAGGCCCTCGAGGTAGGCGATCACGGCGCCACCCTCGCCCGCGGCAGGGACCGGACGCGCCGCCGCCCGCCGCGCCGCGCGGTCGTCCCGAGACCGGCCAGGGGTCCGGCGTTGGCGTGGCAGATCGCGGCAGCCAGCGCGTCGGCCGCGTCGGTCTGGGGCGCGCTGGAGAGCTCGAGCAGCCGGGCCACCATCCGCTGGACCTGCGCCTTGCGAGCCCGGCCCGTCGTGGCGATCGCGCGCTTGATCTCGGTGGCCGCGTATTCGACGACCGGGAGACCCGCCGCCGCGACGGCCACCAGCGCCGCGCCACGCGCCTGTCCCAGAATCAGGGCCGCATGCGGGTTGGACGCCACGAATACCCGCTCGACCGCCGCGACGTCGGGGCGGTGCATCGAGATCGCCTCGGCCAGGCCGTCGTGCAGGGTCGCGAGGCGCTGCGCAAGCGTCGCGCCCCGCGGCGCCCGGAGCGTCCCGTGCGCCAGCCAGACCAGCCGCCCGGCCTGGCGCTCGACGACGCCGAACCCCGTGGCGTTCGAGCCCGGATCGATCCCGAGGACGCGCATGGCCCTCCTCCAATCCTCGCGGAGGACGTGCTGGGACCGGCGCCCGGCGGGCGCGCCGCCCCGATGGACCTGGGGGGGAGGTCTCGTACGAGTTTACGCGAACTCGGCCAATTCCTCTTCCGGGATGTCGAAGTTCGCGTAGACATTCTGCACGTCGTCCAGATCCTCCAGGGAATCGGCCAACGCGAGCATCGATCGGGCGTCTTCGCCCTTGAGCGCCACCGTGGTGGTGGGCTCCATCGAGACGGCGGCGTCGGCGGGCTCGAAGCCGCGCTGGCCGAGCGCCTGCCGCACCGACTCGAGGTCGCCCGGCGAGCAGGTCACCTCGATCAGGTCGTCCGACTCGACCACGTCCTGCGCGCCCGCCTCCAGGGCCGCCTCCAGCAGCGCGTCCACATCGGTGGCCGGGCGGTCGAAGTAGAGCACGCCCCGCTTCTCGAAGAGGTACGCGACGCAGCCGTTGGAGCCCAGGTTTCCGCCGTGCTTGGTGAGCGCGTGCCGGACATCGCCGACCGTCCGCTTCCGGTTGTCCGTCAGCGTCTCGACGTAGATGGCGACGCCGCCGGGGCCATAGCCCTCGTACACCACCTCCTCGAAACGCTCCGCGTTCGATTCTCCCGTGCCCTTCTTGATCGCCCGCTCGATGTTCTCCTTCGGCATGTTCGCGGCGCGCGCCTTCTCGACGGCCAGGCGCAGGCGCGGGTTCGCGTCGGGATCTCCCCCGCCCTGCTGCGCGGCGCTCGACAGCTCGCGGATCAGCTTGGTGAAGATCTTGCCGCGCTTGGCGTCGGCGGCCCCCTTCTTGCGCTTGATGGTGGACCACTTGGAATGGCCGGACATATAAAACCCCGTGGAATCGGAGGGTTAGTAGCACGCGTCGCCGGTGGCGGCCAACCGGCCGGGGAAACCGCTTAGGAATGCACAGCCGTTGCCGATACGCCCTCGAAGGAGGGCGGGGAAGCTGCATGCGCAGGGCCGGGTCCCGCCCGCTGACCGAGGCCACGAGACGTCCACCCGCAGCGGCAGGATTGGAACGAGATGAGCGACATCGCCATCGGAATCGATCTCGGGACGAGCAACTCGTGCGTAGCCGTGGCTCGCGGCAATTCGGTGAAGGTGATTCCCAACGGCTTCGGGGAAGGCACCACGGCCAGCGTGGTGGGGTTCAAGGAGGACGGCTCGATCCTCGTGGGCAACACCGCGAAGGCCAACATCATCCACGATCCGATCAACACGATCTGCTCCGCCAAGCGCCTGATCGGCCGCTACGTCTTCTCGGAGGAGGTGAAGAAGGCGCAGGCGATCTGCTCCTATCAGATCGCGGAGGGCCCCAATCACAGCGTCCGCATCCGGGTCCGCAGCGAGGAGTACTCGCTGCCGGAGATCTCCGCGATGGTGCTGCGCGAGATGAAGTCGATCGCGGAATCGCACCTCGGCCAGCCCGTCACGAAAGCGGTGATCACCGTCCCGGCCTACTTCAACGACAACCAGCGCCAGGCCACGCGAGACGCCGGCCGCATCGCCGGCCTCGAGGTGCTGCGGATCCTGAACGAGCCGACCGCAGCGGCTCTGTCGTACGGGTTCGGGAAGGGCCTCCAGCAGCGCGTCGCGGTCTACGACCTGGGCGGAGGCACGTTCGACATCTCCGTGCTCGAGATCGGCAGCGACGTCGTCGAGGTGCTGTCCACCTGCGGCGACACGTACCTGGGCGGCGACGACTTCGACGACCGCCTGATCGACCTCCTGGCGGACGAGTTCCTCGCGTCCGAGGGGATCAATCTCCGCAACGACCCCTACGCGTTCGAGAAGCTCAAGGTCGGCGCCGAGACCGGCAAGAAGGCGCTGTCGGTGGAGGACGAGGTCGAGATCCGGATCCCGGACGTGATCTCCGGAGACGACGGCCGCATGCGCTCGATCCAGCGCAAGATCACGGCCCAGGAGTTCAGCGGCCTGGTCATGGACCTGATCATGCGCACCTTCAAGGTCTGCGACGAGGCCATGCAGCAGGCGAATCTCACCGTGCGCGACCTCGACGGCGTGATCCTGGTCGGCGGTCCCACCCGCCTGCCCGTGATCCGGAAGGCCGTCTCCGAGTACTTCCAGCAGCCGCCCAAGGCCAACATCGATCCCGACGAGGTCGTCGCCATGGGCGCCGCGATCCAGGCGTCGTCGCTCGCCAGCGACGGTCAGGAAGCGCTGCTGCTCGACGTCACGCCGCTCTCGCTGCGCATCGGCGTCGCCGGGGGCCTGGCCGAGACGGTGATCGCCCGCAATACGCCCGTGCCGATCGAGCAGACCCGCAGCTTCACCACCTATCAGGATTTCCAGGATTCGGTGAAGATCCGCGTCTACCAGGGCGAGTCGCGCAAGGCGGACGGCAACGAGCTGCTCGGGCAGTTCGAGTTCGGCGGGTTCAAGAAGGCGCCGCGCGGCGACGTGCGGATCGATGTCACCTTCGAGATCAACGCCGATGGCATCGTCAACGTGACGGCCTGTGATCCCGAGACCGACCAGCAGGCCTCGACCCAGATCACCCTCTCGTCGGGGCTCTCGGAGAACGAGATCCGCAACATCATCGAGGCGGGGCGAGCCGAGCGGATGGCAAGCGCAGGCCCGGACCGGACGGTGGGTGCGGCCGGCGCAGCGCACGAGCCCGAGGCGCTGGTCGTCGCGGAGGAAGACGACCTGGATCCGGGGCCGGGCGGGGCGCTCGGGCCCGACGAGGATCTCGACCCGTTGGAGCTGACCGCGGGTTCCGTGGTCTCCGCGCGCCCGCTCGACGACGATCGCGCGATCGCGTTCGAGACGGACGACGAGCCCGACGAGCTCCTGCCCTTCGACGAGGGAGAGCCGGACGGGGGAAAGCGCTGATCCGTGCCCAAGGTCGCGCCCACAGAGATCATGGCGCTCGCACGCATCATCGACGAGCTCGACTACTACCAGATTCTGCATATTTCGATTGATGCGAAGGCGTCCGAGATCCGCTCGGCATATCACGCCACCGCGCGGGCGTTTCATCCCGACGCGAGCGTCCATCTCGACGCGAAGTACCGGGAAGCGATCCGAGCCATTTCGAAGCGCGTCGCGGAGGCGTACTCGGTGCTCCGCGATCCGCGCCGGCGCAA
>CP070734.1:2334345-2353045 GCA_020347605.1 Deltaproteobacteria bacterium
GTCACCGTGCCGCGTCCCGGGGAGACGCGCCGCTTCGAGTTCGGCGATCCACTCGACCTCGACGTGGTGCGCACGCTGCTCTCCGCCGTACAGCGCCGCGCCCGCACAGCGCCGGACGGCACCGGCGGCGTGCCCGTCGCATTGGAGCTCGACGACTTCGAAATCCACGAGTGCGACTTCACGGCGCAGACCACGACGGTGCTGCTGCTCGACATGAGCTGGTCGATGTCGTGGGCGGGGCGCTTTCCGGCCGCGAAGCGCGTTGCGCTGGCGCTCGACCACCTGATCCGCACCCGCTTTCCGCGGGACCACTTCTTCATCGCGGGGTTCTACACGCGCGCGCGCGAGCTTCGGCTCTGCGATCTGCCCGAGGCGACCTGGAACATGGGCGATCCCTTCACGAACCTCCAGGAGGGACTCATGGTCGCGGAGCGGCTGATCGCGAAGCACCCGAGCCCCGCGCCGCAGGTCATCGTGATCACGGACGGCCAGCCGACCGCGTACTTCGCGGGCAAGGAGCTCCGCGTGGAGTGGCCGACGGGCTTCGGCGGCGTATCGCCGCGCGCGGTCGGAGAGACGCTGAAGCAGGTGCGACGCCTGACGCGCCGCGGCGTCACGATCAACACCTTCATGCTGGACCACTCGCCGGAGCTCGTGAGCTTCGTCGAGGAGATGACGCGCGTGAACCGCGGCCGCGCCTTCTACACCCGGCCCGGACAGCTCGGCACGTACGTGATGGTCGACTATCTCTCGAAGAAGCGTAAGCTTCACCGCTAGGCCGGCCGTGGCGCGCTCGCTCAAATACGACATCCCGGGGCCGGACTGGCGCGTCGCCGAAGACGAGGTCCGCGAGAAGGGCTGGGAGGCGATCTTCGGGTCCGAGCTCGTGCGGCCGCTGCGCTTCGTCGTCGAGATCGGCTTTGGCAACGGCGACTTCCTGATCGACTGCGCTCGGCGCGAGGCGGACGCGGCGCACGTGGGCGCCGAGTACTCGCGCAAGCGCGTGCTCAAGACGGCGCGCAAGCTGGCGCGCACCGAGCTCGCGAACGTGCGGCTCCTGCTCTGCACCGGCGAGACCCTGATCCGGGAGCTGCTCCCCGAGGCGAGCGTCCGCGCCTGCTGGATCAACTTTCCCGATCCGTGGCCCAAGAAGCGGCACCGGCGGCGGCGTCTGCTGAAGCCCGAGTTCGTCCACGACCTGGCGCTGCGCCTGGAGCCCGGCGGCAGCGTCCACGTGGCCACGGATCACGTGGACTACGCGGAGGCCATCGACGCGGCGCTCGCATCGGATCCCCGCCTCGTGAACGCGTGTGCCCCCGAGCGATTCCTGCGCGCGGTGCCCGACCGGATGCCGACGCGCTACGAGCGCGAATGGCGCGCAGAGGGCCGGCCGCTCCACTTCTTCGAATACCGGCGCGAGGTCCCGCATTGAGCGCTCCGGACGCCCCCCAGATTCTCGGCGTTCCGATCGAGCAGCTGCGCGGCCGTCTGGCGCGCGATGGAATCGAGCCGTATCGCGCCGATCAGATCGCGGCCTGGCTCTACGCGCGCGGCGTCTGGGAGTTCGAACGCATGTCCGACCTGTCGAGCGAGCTGCGCGCGCGGCTGGCGCGCAGCTGGCGTTCCCGCGCGCTGGAGCTCGCGTCGGTGGAGCGCTCCGGCGACGGTACCGTCAAGGGTCTCCTGCGCGCGACCGACGGCGCGCGGGTCGAGGCCGTGCTGATCCCCGAGGACGACCGCACCACGCTGTGCCTGTCCACGCAGGTCGGATGCCCGCTGCGCTGCTCGTTCTGCGCCACGGGCAGCCTGGGCTTCACGCGCAACCTCTCGAGCGCCGAGATCGTCGATCAGGTGTGCCGGATGCGCTCGCTTTTGGAGGGCGGTCGGAGCCTCACGAACGTCGTGTTCATGGGGATGGGTGAGCCGCTCCTCAACCTGAAGGCGGTGCTCGACGCGATTCGCATCCTGATGCACCCGAAGGGCTTCGGATTCGCCGGGCGCCGGATCACGGTGTCGAGCGTGGGTGTCGTACCGAAGTTCGGCGAGCTTCTCGAGCAGGCGCGCGTGAACCTCGCCGTATCGCTCCACGCGACGACCGACGCGCTGCGCGACGAGCTCGTGCCCATCAACCGCCGGTTTCCGCTGGCGGTGCTGTTCGACACGCTGCGCGGGCTCGAGGTCGTGACCCCGCGCTGGCCGGTCTTCTTCGAGTACACGCTGATCGGCGGCGTCAACGACGGGCCCGAGGATGCGGCGCGGCTCGTCCGCCTGCTCCGGCGGCTCCCCTCCAAGCTGAACCTGATTCCCATGAATCCGCACCCGGGCTCCCCGTACCGGGCGCCGGCCCCGGCGCAGGTCGAGCGTTTTCTCGCTCGCGTCTCGGGCCGGGGATTCCCCGTCACGCTGCGGCGCAGCCGCGGCGCCGACATCGCCGCCGCCTGCGGTCAGCTCGTCGCGGGCGGCGCGCAGGGGCGTCGGGAGCGGCGGGCGGGAGTCGGATCCCGCTAGGCGGGGAGGGCCGCGCCGCGAATCAAGCGGCTGCCCCCGAGAACCGAAAAGCCGCTGCAAGGAGCTTTACGCCGTGCTCTACGTGGTGGGCGACATCCACGGAGAGGTGGAACGTCTGGAGGGTCTGCTCGCGAAGCTGCCGCTCCGCCCCGCCGATCGGATGGTGTTTCTGGGCGACTACATCGATCGGGGTCCCGACGCCCACGGCGTCGTGAGCCGCCTCATCGAGCTGTCGAGCCGCTACCCCTGCACGTTCCTGTTGGGCAACCACGAGTCGATGTTCCTGGATTTCCTGGGCTGGCGGGGACGGGCGTACTTCGGCGGCCACGCCTTCCTGATGAACGGCGGCGACCGCACCCTCGAGAGCTACGGCTACTTCGACACCGCCGAGCCGAACCCGCGGACGTTCGAGCTGCCGGCCGACCACGCGCTCTTCTACAAGAGCCTGCGACTCTTCCACCGCGAGGGCGACTATCTGTTCGTCCACGCCGGTCTCGGTGAGCGTCAGCTCGCCAGCGACGACGTCGACTTCGCGCTGCGCAAGGCGAAGCCGGCCGACCTGATCTGGAGTCGCTCGACGCCGGGGATGCCCCACCGGCTCGGCGTCACGATCGTGTACGGACACACGCCGACCCCGGACCTCGAGGTCTGCTGGAATCAGCCGTTCAGCATCGGCATCGACACCGGCGCGGTGTTCGGCGGCTCGCTGACGGCGCTGCGCCTTCCCGACGAAGCGATCTTCCAGAGCTGACCCCGGCGCGGACCGGCGCCGCGCTCAGCTCTGGCGCGGCTCTACGCGGGGGACCGCGATGCGGTCGCCGGGGCGCAGCGAGCCGAAGTCGACGCCCGGGTTGTAGCGGTGCAGCAGCCAGACCGGCAGCTCGCGCTCGCGGCGCGCGACCTTCCACACCGTGTCGCCCCGCTGCATGACGTAGTGCTCGACCTCGGGCACCCGGTAGCTGGAAAAGAAGCCCTGCTCGAGCTGCGCGTGGTACTCGAGCCGCCGCCGTTCGAACTCCGCGGCGGACACCCGGCTCAGGTCGAGGCGGAAGGACTGTCCGACGGTGATGGGCGTCTGATAGTGGATCCCGTTGATGTGCCGCAGATGCGACGCCCGGACTTCGAGCCACTCCGCGTAGTGTCCGATCGTTTCGCCGGGCTCGACCCGGATCTGCACGCCCGACCCGACCGCATAGCGCTCCGGCTCGGGGGCCGGCGGGCGGATCGAGTCCGACGCGTCGGCGGCGCCGGCTTCGCGCGTCGCGAATTGCGTGAGCACGACCGTCGTCGCACGGGGGCTCGCGGTCGGGCTCGGCGACGGCTTCGCCGCGCGCGCGACCTCGGGAGCGGGCTCCGCGGCGGCGCTCGGGGTCTCCGCGGCTTGCGCCGCGGGGGCCTCCGGATCCGACCCCTGGGGCGCGCCCACGTCGGACCCGGCGACCGCGACTTCGACCGCGTCCGCTCCGGCCGATCGGGCTTCCGCGGCGGGCTCCGCGGTTGGCGCCCCGTGCGCTGGGGTGGCGTCGGCCATGGGAGGCGCCGGCTGCGGCTCCCCGGCGCCCTGCGCGGAGGTCCTCGGAATCTTCAGGGTCTGACCGGCCGCGATCCGGTGGGCGTTCCGGATCTCGTTCGCTTCCGCCAGGCTGCGGATCGACACACCCGTGCGTCGGGCGATCGCCTCGAGGGTGTCGCCCCGCCGGACCGTGTAGGACGTCGTTTCGAATGCGACGGGTTCGGCGCTCGCGACGCGAACCGGAGGCGCCTCGGCCGGAGCGGGCACAGACGCGTCCGGTTCCGCCGTGCGCTCCGGCTCCGCGGCCGCGACGACGCGCAGGGTCTGGCCGACGTGGATGCGATTGGCGTTGCGCAGTCCGTTCAGCGCCACCAGCTCGGACGCGCTGGTTCCGAAGCGGCGGGCGATCGTCTCGAGATTGTCGCCGCGCTGCACGCGGTACAGGCCGTCCGGCGGCGGCTCGCTTCGGGCCACGGAGACCGACCCCCCGCGGCGCGGCACGCGCAGCGTCATGCCGGCTCGAATCCGGTGTCGGCTGCGCAGATTGTTGGCGGCGACCAGGTCGGACTGGCGGACGCCGAGGCGCTCCGCGATCCGCGAGAGCGTATCGCCACGCTGCACCCGGTAGAAGTCGTCGCCGCTCTGTCGCGCGTGGCGCTCCGCATTCGGGATGCTCGCGACCAGGGTGGCGGCCGGCGCATCGATCTCGCCCCTGGGAATCCGCAGCGGGTAGCCCTTGGGGACGAGCTTCTCGCCGCGCCAGACCGGCGAGAGCAGCGCTGGATTGTGCGCACGGAGCATGTCGATGCCGAGTCCGGTCGCTCGGCTCAGGCTCGAGACCGCGTAGTAGTGCTCGAGCTCGACGCGCTCGGCTTCGACCGGCTCGTCGAGCTCCAGCGAACCGAAGTGCCGATTCGCATCGCGCTCGACGTCGAGCGCGGCCAGGAACGAGGCGTAGAAGTTGCGCGAGGCGAAGCCGAAGGTGCGGCTCTTGTAGCTGCGCACGATGCGAGCGATGTCCGTCGTGCCGACCTGTCGCACGGCGCGTCGCATTCCCGCCGCACCGTGGTTGTACGCCGTGATCGCGAGCGGCCAGGTCCCCGTGATCTCGTAGTTCTCGAGCAGGAGCCGCGCGGCGGCTTCGGTCGAGAGGTCGGGGTCGAATCGCTCGTCGACCGCGTAGTCGACCTGCATGAAGCGCCGACCCGTGGAGCGCGTGAACTGCCAGAGGCCCGCCGCCCCGACGCGCGAATACGCATTGGGCGTGAACGAGGACTCCACGTGGGGCAGGGCCGCCAGCTCGCTCGGCACGCCGGTCCGGGCGAGCACCTCGTGGATGTGGGGCAGCCAGGCGCCCGATCGGACGATGCCGGCGCGGAACTTGTTGGCCTGACCGAGCTGGAAGCGCACGTTGCCCGCTGCGCGGCGCAACGTGGTGTTGGTCACGGTGGCGGGAAACAGCGCGAGCACGCGCTGCTCGTCTCGGCTCAGGCCTTCGCGCCGACCGGACGAAAGGGACCGCAGCATGTCGCGGTACCGCTTCTTGGTGCGCTCGACCTGCCGATCCTGCGAGCGCGCGCTCGATCCGGGCGCGAAGCGGATCCGCTCGTAGACGACGTCGAGATGTTCGGAGTCGTGGACGACGCCGCCGTCCGTCTCGAACTCGCTGTAGACGCGCGTCCAGAACGCCACCGCCGGCTCGAGGCCGGACGGGCGCGGGAGCGGGTCGCTCGCGGCGCTCGCGAGGGAGCCCGCTCCGAGGAGCGCGGTCAGGTAGGCCGCCAGGTACCGCATCACGGAGTCCTGCAATCGGCAAGCGGGTCACGGAACCTGATCATTCTCGTCGGCATTCGAATCCCCCTTCGATCCATGCGCATCCACCGGCTCGATTCGGGCCCCAGGGGGGGAGGGGCCGTCCTCGAGGCGCCGCCGCCGCGCGATCCGCCCGGCTAGCGGCGCCGACCTCGCTTGCGGTCCTTGCGGGACTGCTTTCGTTTCTTCTTCTGGCGCGCGCGCGCCCGCGCGGCACCGCCGCGCGCAGCTCCGGTGCCGACACCGCTCCGCGGTCCGGCCAGGAAGGCGCTCGGGTCCGGTGCGCCGCCGGCGCCCGCGAGCTGGCCCATGCCGGGAATCCGACCCAGCAGCCCCGGATCGCGGCCGAGCGACGACATCATGTCCCGCATCTTCCCGAAGCGCGTGACCAGATCGTGGACCTCCCGGGCGCGCCGCCCGCTGCCGCGCGCGATGCGGCTCGCACGGCTCTTGTCGATGATCTCGGGGCGCGCGCGTTCGGATCGGGTCATCGAGCCGACCAGGGCCTCGACCTTGACGAGCTCGCGGTCGTCCACCTGCTCCGACAGGGAGCCGAACATCGGGAGCTTTGCGAAGACCTCCTTGAGCGGCCCCATGCGCTTGATCGCCTTGATCTGCGTCAGGAAGTCGTCGAGCGTGAACTGGCCCTTGAGCATGCGCTCGGCGTCTTCTTCGGCCTGCTTCTGGTCGACCACCTCCTCGAAGTCGCGCACCAGGCCGACGACGTCGCCCATCCCCAGGATGCGCGAGGCCAGACCCTCGGGCCGGAAAAGCTCGAGTCGGTCCAGCGACTCACCGGTGGACAGGAACTTGATGGGTACGCCGGTGACGGCCTTGGCGGTGAGCGCCGCGCCGCCGCGCGCATCGCCGTCGATCTTGGTGAGCACCAGTCCGTCCACCGGCAGGCGCCCGCTGAACTCCTTGGCGACCGTCACCGCGTCCCGGCCCATCAGCGCGTCGATCACGAGCAGCGTGTTGGCGGGCTCGACGCGCGCCGCGATCTCCTCCAGCTCCTGCATGAGCTGCTCGTCGACCGCCAGGCGGCCCGCGGTGTCGTAGACGATGGCGTCGCGCCCCTCCCGCGCGGCCCGCTCCGCCGCGGCGGCGCAGATCGCGGGCGGCGCCTCGCCGGCCGCCCCGACGTGCACGGGAACGTCGAGCTGCTCGCCCAGGCGCTGAAGCTGCAGGACCGCGGCCGGCCGGTAGGGATCCGCGGCGACGAGCAGCGGTCGCCGCTTCAGACGGCACAGATGCCGCGCCAGCTTTGCGGCCGCGGTCGTCTTGCCGACGCCCTGCAGCCCGACCAGCAGGACCGAAACCAGACCGGAGGGCCCGCGCGCCAGCTCGGTGTCGACCGGACCCATCAGGTCGACGAGCTCGCGCTCGCAGATCGCGACGAAGTGCTGCCCCGGCGTCACCCGGCGCGTCGTGCCCGAGGCGTCGCGGGCGCGCGTCGCGACCTTCTCGCCCAGCGCGCGCTCCTTGACCCGCGCCAGGAAGGCGCGCACCACGGAGAAGTCGACATCGGCTTCGAGGAGCGACAGGCGGACGTCGCGCAGCGCCTCGTCGATGCCCGCTTCCGTGAGCTCGCGCTTGCCGGCGAGCCGATCGCGAGCGTTCGCGAAGCCCTGTGTCAGGGTTTCGAGCATGACCCCCCTCGAGAAGCAGCCCTGAGCATACGGAAGCGGCGGGTGGCGTGGCAAACGCGCGCGCGCCGCGGATCGCCCGTGCGGCGGGCTGTGCGCGCGCCGCGGCCGGGGGCGCCGGCGGGAGCGCTTGCCCCGACCCCGGATCGCGTGCACCATGCCGCACCGCGTGCCACGCGCGTCGGCCGGCGGGCGCGCGCCCACTTCGGCGTCAGGGAGCGGACCCATGGCCACCTCCGTCGAGGCCCAGATCACGGGCAACGTGTTCCAGATCGAGAAGAGCGTCGGAGACGCGGTCGCGGAAGGCGACGTGTTGATCATCCTGGAGTCGATGAAGATGGAGATCCCGGTCGAGTCGCCGTGCGCCGGGCGCGTCGCGGAGGTCCGCGTGGAGCCGGGCCAGAACGTCGAAGAGGGAACCGTGCTGGCGGTGATCGAATGATCCCGCGCGGCTCCGACGCGCGCTGCGCACGCGTGGCGGGGGCCCGATGGTGACCGGACAGCCGATGCCCGCCGAGGGACCCGCGCGCCCGCTGCAGGTGCGGCGAGTCTCGGCGCGCGACCGGGCCGCGACGCTCGCCTACCTGCGTCGCGACGTGCGCGGGAACCTGCTGTTGATCGACCTCGTGCGGCGCATGGGCGAGCCGCCCCCGCCCGGCGAGGAGGCGGCCGAGCTGCTGGGCGCCTGGCGCGCCGGGGAGCTGGTCGGCGTCGCTGCGATCCGGCCGGCCGTCCTGTTCGACGCGGGCCTCGCCGCGGAGGCGCTCGTGCGCTTCGCGCCCCACGTTGCGCGGCTCTCCGCCGGCCTGGCGAAGGGGCGCGCGGACCGGGTCGCGACGCTGTGGGCGTGGCTGGCGGCGCGGGGCGCCCGCGCCCTGCTGGATCGCGCGGAGACCGCGTGCGTCGTCGGCCCAGCGGAGTTCAAACCGGCGCAGCCGCCGGCCGACGCGCGCCTGCGCGACGCGACGTCGGGCGACCTCGAGGACCTGGTCTACGCCGCGCGTGCCAGTCTCGCCGAGGAAGGGCGCCCCGACCCCTACGAGGGCGACCCGCAGGGATTTCGCCGCTGGGTGCGCGGCCGGATCCCGCGCGCACGGGTGGCCGAGGTGGACGGCCGGGTCGGTTTCGTCGGCTATGCGGACGTGCGCTGTCGCGAGGGCTGGCTCCTGCAAGGCGTCTACACCTGGCGCGACCGGCGCCGGCGCGGACTTGCGAAGGCCGGCATCTCGGATCTGTGCGAGGCCGCGTTTCACGCGGGCGCGAACCACGTGCAGCTCTCGGTCGTGGATGGAAATCTGCCGGCGCAGCGCCTGTACGAGGGGCTCGGCTTCCGTCCCCACACCCAACTGCGCACGATTCTCTTCACGTAACACCCGGCGGGCGCCTCGCGCTCCGATGCCGGGAGCGGCGCCGGCGTGCTAGAATGCCGCATCTGGATCGGCGCCCGCGCCGTCGTCCACGGCGGCGCAGACGCGCGCCGAGACGCGACCTCGTCTCGTTCAACGTCAGGAGATCGACATGGGATTGCTCGATGGGAGAGTTGCGATCGTCACCGGAGCCGGTGGCGGCATCGGCCGGGAGCACGCGCTGGCCCTGGCCCGGGAGGGTGCGCAGGTCGTCGTGAACGATCTCGGTGGCGCGCGCGACGGGTCGGGCAAGGGTACCGCCATGGCCGACCACGTGGTCGAGGAAATCAAGGCCGCGGGCGGTGAGGCGGTGCCCAACTACGACAACGTGGCGACGGTCGAGGGCGGCCAGGGAATCCTCAAGAGCGCGCTGGACGCCTTCGGCAAGGTCGACGTGCTCATCAACAACGCCGGTATCCTGCGCGACAAGACGCTGTCCAAGATGACCGAAGACATGTGGGACGTGGTGGTCGCGGTTCATCTCAAGGGCACGTTCTGCGTCACGCAGCCGGTGTTCAATCACATGAAGGAGCGCGGCAGCGGCGGCGTGATCATCAACACGTCGTCGACGTCCGGACTCAACGGGAACTTCGGCCAGTGCAACTACGGCGCCGCCAAGGCGGGGATCGCCGGCTTCACGCGCTGTCTGGCCCTGGAGGGCGCCAAGTACAACATCCGCGCGTTCGTGCTCGCGCCGGTGGCCCTGACGCGCTTGACCGAAGACCTGCCGGGCATGCAGAGCGAGGATCTGAAGAAGCAGCTGGACCCCTCCTACATCTCGCCCCTCGTGACCTTCCTCGCCAGCGATCTCGCGAAGGACGTCACCGGCAAGACGTTCTACGTGGGCGGCGGACGGATCGCCGAGATGAAGGTCGTCACGCATACCGGCGTGACGAAGAAGGAGGGGCTCTGGCAGCCCCAGGAAATCGCGGATCGGATGAGCGAGATCCTGCTGCCCGAGTCGTAATCAGATTCGCGGCCCGATCGGCCGAAAGAGGGCTGGGGATCGGCGGGGGGCCGGCCCCGCGCCCTTCGCCCGCGTCGGGGTCTCATGAAGCTGGTGCTCGAAGCATGACCGAGCCCGCCGTCCGTCCCGCCGAGGTGGAGGTTCGCCCGCCCGCAGTCGCCGATCCGGCCTCCGCCATGGCGAGCCGCTTCGGGCTGCTCGTCCGCTGGTTCGCGCGCCGCTTCTTCCGCCACCTCGACCTGCGGCCGGAGACGGTCGAGCGGCTGCGACAGCTCGAGTCGCGGGGCTCCGTCGTGTACGTGATGCGCTACGCGAGCCGGCTCGACTACCTGCTCTTCAACGCCCTGTTCCTGCGCACGGGCCTGCGTCTGTCGGGCTACGCGAACGGGTTGCGGTTCGACTACTACGCGCCGCTGTTCGAGTGGCTGCGCCGCGCGCGCCGCGCGCACCGCGAGCGGGCCCGGGCCGAAGCGCCCGCCTACGCCCAGCAGATCGCCCGCGCCGGCGAGTCGATGTTCCTGTTCCTGCGCACCGAGCGCCTGGGCGGCGGCTCGCGCCGCGCGGCGCTGCGGCGCCGCGCCGAGGAGAGCGCGCTCGATCAGATCGTCAGCACGGTGTGGAGCGAGGAGCGTCCGGTGTTCCTGGTTCCGCTGGCGCTGTTCTGGCGCAAGGGGCCGAGGTCCGAGCGCCGCTTCCTGAACCTGACCTACGGCGCGCCGCACCGGCCCTCGGACGTTTCCAAGGTCATGTCGTTCCTGACGACCTACCGGGGCCTCTACACCAAGGTCGGTGAGCCGATCGATCTGCGCGCGTTCGTGTCGCAGCGGCGCAGCGAGGGACAGGCCTCCGTGATCCGCAAGGTGCGACGGACGCTCCTGATCTTCCTGTTCCGCGAGGAAAAGGTGGTCGAGGGTCCGACGCTGCGCGCTCGCCACCGCGTGCAGGAGCTCGTCTTGCAGAGCCCCCGCGTGCGCGAGGCCATCCGGGAGCGGGCGCAGGAACGCGGCGTACCGGAGGCGGCGGCGCGCCTCGACGCCGAGAAGGTGGTGCGCGAGATCGCGGCCAACATGAACTCCACCTTCCTCGCGATCCTCGACGTGATCGCGGGCGCGATCTTCCGCCGCATGTTCGCGTCGATCGAGGTCAACGGGCTCGAGAAGGTCGCGGAGTACGCGAAGCGCCATCCCGTGGTGCTGATGCCGAACCACCGCTCGTACTTCGACTTCCTGATCCTGTCGTGGCTCTTCTACCGGAACCACCTCGTGCCGCCGCACATCGCGGCGCGCGAGAACATGGGATTCGGACCGTTCGGTTTCATCTTCCGGCGCGCCGGCGCGTTCTTCCTGCGCCGCTCCTTCGATGACCCGCTCTACAAGGAGGTGTTCCGCAGCTACATCGGCTACCTGGTGCGCGAGGGCTTCACGCAGGAGTTCTTCATCGAGGGCGGCCGTTCGCGCACCGGCAAGATGCTGGCGCCGCGCCTCGGGATGCTGGCCTGGGACGTGGAGGCGTTCGTCTCCGGTGGGCGCCGCGATCTGTTCCTCATCCCGATCGCCATCACCTACGAGCACCTGGTCGAGGAACAGGCGATGCTCTCCGAGCTCGGCGGCGCCCGGAAGAAGCAGGAGAGCGTCCTGGGCCTGGTGCGCGCGCGCAAATTCCTGCGACGCCGGTTCGGGAGCGTCTACGTCAACCTCGGGGAGCCCATCTCGCTGGCGGCCGAGGTCGGCGCCCGGCGCGCGGAGCTCGCCGCAGAGACACCCGAGGGTGTCACGGCGCGGCGGCGCTTCGTCGAGGATCTCGGCGCCCGACTGGTGCAGCGGATCAACTGGGCGACGGTTCCCAACGCGACGTCGGTGGCGGCCTGTGCGCTGCTCGGCGAGCCGCGACGCGGCATGTTCCGCCACGAGCTCGCGCTCCGCATGCAGGAGGTGGTCGACCTGTTGACCCTGCAGGACGTGAGGCTCACCCCCGCGCTGTTGCGCGATCGCGGCGAGTTTCGCGAATCCATCTCGACGCTGCTGCGGTCCGACCTGATCCGATCGGTTGCCGACGCGCGCGGCGAGATCCTCTACTTCGAGGAGTCCCGCCGGCTGGCGCTCGATCTGTACCGCAACGCGATCCTCCACTACCTGGTGGCGCCGAGCTTCCTGGCGCGCCGGCTCCTGCGCGGTCCCGCCACGCGGGTGGCGCTGCGCGACGACCTGGCCGAGTGGCTCGACCTGTTCTACGTCGAGTTCTTCACGCCGCGCGCAGAGATCCTGGCGGCCCATCTGGACGGCTTTCTGGACGCCTTCGTGCGGTCCGGACACGTCGAGCACGCCGATGACGAGCTGCGGGCCACCGGCAAGGGTCGGTCGTATCTCCAGTTCCTCTCCAACCTGACGCAGGGATACGCCGAGGCCTACTACGTGGCGTGCTGCGCGGTACTGGCTTCGGGCGAGCGCTTCTCGCGCAAGCAGCTCGAGCGCGAGATGAAGGAGCAGTTCGAACGCGCCCTGCTGCTCGGGGAGGTCGAGCACCGGGAGGCCTCGAATCCGGTCACGTTCGGCAACGCCCTGGAGCAGCTCGTGCACCGGAAGATGCTCGAGCGGCTCGCGCCCGAGCCGGGCCGGGAAGCGCGCGAAATCCGCTATGCGCGCGGCGCCCGCTTCGATTCGCTGCCGGCGCTGCGCGAACGCCTGGCGGCGGCCATCGCCGCTCGTTAGCCTCCTCCCTCCCATGGACGAGCTCCTGCGTGCAATCGACTTCGAGAAGCACGATGGCCTGGTGACGGCCATCGCCCAGGACGATGCGTCCGGCGAGGTGTTGATGGTGGCGTGGATGAACGAGCAGGCGCTCCGACAGACGCTCGCGTCGGGCCAGGTCCACTACTGGAGCCGCTCCCGCAACGCGCTGTGGCGCAAGGGCGAGTCCAGCGGAAACGTTCAGCTTCTGCGCAGCCTGAGTCTCGACTGCGACGGCGACGCGGTCCTGCTCCGCGTCGAGCAGCGCGGCGGCGCCGCCTGCCACACCGGAAAGCGGAGCTGCTTCTTCCGCCGGATGGAGGGTGACCGGCTCGCGGAGGTCGGCGTCCAGGTCTTCGATCCGGCGAAGGTCTACGGCCGATGAGTGACGGCGAGCCGCGCACGCTCCTGCTCGGGCTGCCCAAGGGCAGCCTCCAGGAGACGACGGGGATGCTGTTCAACCGCGCGGGCTACGAGATCCGCTTCTCGGGCCGCTCGTACTACCCGCGGATCGGCGATCCGGAGCTCGACTGCATCCTGATCCGTCCGCAGGAGATGGGACGCTACGTCGAGCAGGGCGTCATGGACGCCGGCATCGCCGGCCTCGACTGGGTGCAGGAGACGCGCGCCAAGGTGAAGCAGCTGGCGGACCTGCGCGCGCCGTGGCCCAACTACCGTCCGGTGCGCTGGGTGCTCGCGGTCAAGGAAGGCTCGCCGTTCCACAGCGTGCGCGACCTCGAGGGCAAGCGCATCGCCACCGAGGCCGTGGGGCTCACCAAGAGCTACCTCCGGCGCTGCGGCGTGCGGGCGCACGTGGAGTTCTCGTGGGGGGCCACCGAGGTCAAGCCGCCCGTCCTCGCCGACGCGATCGTCGACGTCAGCGAGACCGGTGCGAGCCTCCGCGACAACGCGCTGCGGGTGATCGACGTGGTTCTGGAGAGCACGCCGCGATTCGTCGCCAACCGCCAGGCGTATGCCGACCCGTGGAAGCGTCGGAAGCTGGATCGCCTGGTGCTGATGCTGCTCGGCGCGATCCAGGCCGCGGATCGCGTGGGGCTGATGATGAACGCGCCCCGGGAGGCCCTCGCGAAGGTGCTGGATCTCCTGCCGGCCCTGGGCACGCCGACGATCTCGACGCTGTCCGACGAGCGCTGGGTCGCGCTGAACACCGTCGTCGAGGAGCGGCAGGTCCGCGAACTGATTCCGCGCCTGTCCGAGATCGGCGTGCGCGCGATCGTGGAATACCCCCTCAACAAGATCGTCGAGTAGCCGGGTGGCACCGGCTCGGCTCGCGACGCGCCTCGTGCGGTTGGCCGAGATCCTGCCCGTCTACGCCAGCCTGGCCTGGTGGGGCCTCGTTTCGCCCCGCCTCTCGGAGCGCGAACCGCTGGTGGTCGTGCAGGCCGTGATCCGGTCCGAGCGCGGGGTGCTGCTGACGGTGCGCCGGGATCTGCGCGGCTGGGAGCTCCCGGGCGGGAACGCCCGGCCGGGCGAGAGCGAAGCGCAGGCGCTGCAGCGCGAGGTCCTCGAGGAGACGGGTCTGGCCGTGGAGGTGGTCTGCCTCACGGGGGAGTACGTGCGCACGGGATTCCGGCCCCATACGGCCCGGGTCTACGCCTGCCGCGCGATCGGCGGAACACCGCGGCCGAGCCGCGAGACACCCGAGGTGCGCTGGTTCGACCCGGATCTCCTGCCGGACACCCTGTTCCCCTGGTACCGCAAGCCGATCGCCGACGCGCTCTCCACGGACGGCGCGGCCGAGGTCCATCGCGAACACCAGGGGCTGTCCGCGGTGCTGCGCGGGATGCGGATCGACCTGCGCATGCGCGCGTCCGGCGACGCGGCGCGCTGACCCGGGCGCTAGCGGTGGCGGGGGGCCGCCACCAGGTCGCGATTGGCGGCGTAACCGCTGCCGTCGCGTCGGCGCGGCTCGGGCTCGCCCCGCTGCTCCCGAAGGCCGCTCTGCTCCCACTGCCGGGAGAGGTCGCGGAGCTTGCGCGCGAACTCCTCGCGGGGGTCGTCGAACGACAGGATGAACTCCGTCGTACGCGGAATGTCGTCGGGGTGCAACAGGCCGCGGTAGCGGTTCAGGCTGCCCAAGATGGCCTCGGCGACCTTGAGCGCGCGCTTCTCGGTCTTGATGAGGGGCGAGTGCAGCGTGTAGACGTTGTTGCGGCCCCAGAGACTCTCGTCGCGGACGATCGCGATCTCGCGATAGACGTTGTTGATCGGATCGAAGTTGTACTCGACCCGGACCTCCTTGAAGACGTCCGAGTTGCCCTCGTAGCGGCCACGCTCGCGCTCGACCTTGCCGAGCTGCCGACAGCGTGGACAGTAGAAGGTGTCGCTGTGGTTCAGAAGAAAGACGCCCTTGGCGTAATCTTCACAGTCGGTGTTCTCGCAGTAACCGACGCCTCTCTTCATGCTCGACATGACGTTCGAACCGCCTCCTCTGCCCGCCGTCTCGCGGCGCACTGAGCGTTCCGGCTCGCCAATGCTGAGGAGCAAGGCGCGTGCCAGATCGCGGTTGGGGGGGTACCGCGCCCGACCGGTCTGTGGGTTACGGCGGCTCGCTGCCTCCTGCTTGCCGGTCGCAGAAGTTCGCGTTCCTCCGCCCGGGATTACCCTGGCACCCCTCGAGTGGAACCGTTTTCCCTACTCCCGTCCTCGGGCTCACGCGCTGCGCACCTCCCGTGGCAGACGAGCCCGCAAGATCCGGCCGTTCCAAGGCTTCGCGGCAGCGGCCGTCGACGCGCACACCCAGCCACCCGGGGGTGGGTGGCGAGACCTCATCTGAACGAGAAAACCGAACTACCGCAACAGCTTAGAACTAGCCCATACTTATACTTCTAGCCCCGGTTGCTTGTCAACCACGATTCTGCCGAGTGCCCTCCGGGAGCTCGCGGCGCAGCGCCCGGCGCTGGCGGTCCAGGTGGATCGCGTAGACCGCGATCGCGCCGATGGTGAGCCCGTACGCGGCGATCACATAGCCCATGGTCAGTCTCCGACCGCGCCCTCGAGGGCCGCCGCACGGCCGGCGACGCGCCGGCGCAGGTCCTCGACCTCGAGGCGGCCCGCGAGCAGGTAGCCGTAGGCGATCAAGGTCGTGAGGGCGCCCATCGCGAAGGGCCATCCCATGCCTTCTCCGAGGCTGCCGCGCTCGAGGTTCTCGGGGTGGAGGGTGCGGCCGCCGGCCAGCTCGATGGCGAAGTAGTTGAGCGGGATCGCGAGCACCCCGACGATCCCGTAGACCGAGGAGAAGCGCGCCGCGCGGCTGCCGCCCTCGCTGAAGCTTCGGAGCAGCAGGTACGCCAGATAGATGAACCAGAGGATCAGCGTGACCGTGAGACGCAGGTCCCAGGACCACCAACGGCCCCAGGTGGCCTTGGCCCAGATCGGCCCGGTGATGAGCATCAGCGTGCACAGCAGCACGCCGACCTCGGCCGAGGAGAGCGCGAACCGGTCGAACTGCTCGTCTCCCTTCCAGAGGTACAGGAAGCCCCCCACGGCGGTCCCGATGAACCCGAGGTAGGCCCCGAAGGCGAGCGGCGGGTGGACGTACAGGATCTTCTGGACGATGCCCTGCACGCTGTCGATCGGGGCCTGCCAGACCAGCGTCAGGTAGATCCCCGTCGCGACCACGAGGGTGATTCCGGCCGGCACCCGGCAGGCCGCCGCCAGCCGATCGATGCCGGATCGCTCGGCCGCAGGATCGTCGGGGCCGCCGGCCGCCCGGTTCGCCATTGCGCGCTCTCCCTCACTCATCGAGCACGTACTCGAAGATCAGAAACGAGACGATGAGATACACCAGATCGAAGACGAGCAGTAGCCGCAGCGATCCCGCGGCCACCCCCTCGCCGCCGAACAGAGCGGCGGTTGCCTGCACCGCGCCGATCAGCACCGGCATCAGCACCGGCAGCATCAGCAGGGGCAGCATCACCTCGCGATAGCGGGTGCGCACCGCGACGGCCGCAAACAGGGTTCCCACCAGGGTCAGGCCCACCGAGCCGAGCGCCACGATGCCCGCCAGGCGCAGCGCGATCGGCGCGAGGGCCAGGTCGAACGCGACCCCGAAGACCGCGGCCGTCACGGCCTGGACGACCACCAACAACAGGAAGTTGGCGGTGGCCTTCCCGAGGAAGATCCAGCCGGGGTCGGCCGGGGCGAGCGCCAGCCCGGAGAGCGCGTCGTTCTCCAGCTCGAGGGCGAACGCGCGGTTGAAGCCCAGCACGGACGCGAACAGGAAGGCGATCCAGAGCAGACCCGGGACGCTCGCACGGAGCTGGGCGTCGGACACGCCGACCAGCGCAAAGTGAAACACCGCGACCACCAGCAGCGAGAAGAGCAGCATGGCGAGCACGCGGTCGCGTCGGCGCCACTCGGAGAGCAGGTCCTTCCACAGCACCGCCAGCAGGACGTTCACGTCGCACCGTCGACGGCGGCGAGATAGGCGCGCTCGAGAGCGGCGGGGGAGAACTCTCCGCGGCCGGTGTGGTGTACGCACGCGCCGCCCGAGAGCACGATCGCTGCGTCCGCCAGCTCCGCCGCACGCGCCAGGTCGTGCGTCACGAGCACCACCGTCCGGCCGCCGCCCCGCACCTCCCGAAGCCGCGTCCCCAGCCGTGCCGCCGCCGTGCGATCGAGTCCGGCGAAGGGCTCGTCCAGCAGCACGATGTCGGGATCGTGGACCAGACCGCGCGCGATCGACAGGCGATGCGCCATGCCCTGCGAGAAGGTCCCGGCCCGGCGCTGGCCGTAGCGGGCCAGGTCATAATCTTCGAGCAGCGCCTCGACGCGCGCTTCCGGGTTCGGAACCCCGAACAGGCGCGCGGCGAACCGAAGGTTCTCCCGCGCCGTCAGGTCGGGATACAAGAAGGTGGCGTGTCCGATGAAGCCCACCGCCGCCCGCGTCGTGCGCGCGCGCGGCTCCTGTCCGTTCACGCGCAGGCTGCCCGCCGTCGGCCGCATCAAGCCGGCGACGAGACCCAGAAGCGTCGACTTGCCCGCGCCGTTGGGGCCGAGCACGGCCAGCACGGAGCCGCGTTCCACGTCGAGGTCGAGGTCACGCAGCGCCGTGACCGGCCCGAAGCGCTTGGCCAAGCCTCGCGCGGCGATCGCCGCGCCGCTCACCCGCGGGTACCGGATTCGACCGCCGGATTCGCGTCCAGACGCAGCCCGCACTGGGAGCAGAAGCGGTCGGCGGCACCGCGCTGCGCGCCGCAGTCGGGGCAGGCCCCGGCCACCGCCTCGTCCTCGACGCTGCGCGCCGCGGCCACCTGCGGTGCCTCTCGTTCCGCCCGCAGCAGCGCGACCGCCCGCGCGCGAAGCGGCGCGCGCAGCGCGAGGTAGTCGGACTCCGTGACCTTGCCCACCTCGTGATCGTGGTCGAGGTCTCGGATCGAGGCGTACAGCGCCTCGCGCTCCCGCTGCAGCGCCGCTTCGGCGCCGACGGCTTCGTCCGCCGAGCCGCCTTCCCGGCGCCGGAGGGGCGTCAACACCAGGCCCGCGGTGAGCAGTCCGACGCTCCAGACCAGGACGCCGGCGGTGCTCAGGCGAACCCCGGGACGCGCCTCGAGCGGACGCAGCCCCAGCGAGACCGTCTCCTCGGCGCCGATGCGGAAGCCTTCGGCGACCATGTACGAGAGATCCGGAGTGCGCACCGAACGCCGGCGGTGGAGCCGGTCGCTTTCGACCACGAGTCCGGTGTCCGCGATCAGGAGCATCAGAACCGGGATCTCCAACCCGAAGCTGCGCTCCCAGAGCGCCGTTCCGTCGGGTACCGGCAGGTCGTAGCCGAGGTTGACGGTCGAGGCGCCGGGCTTGATCGGTCCGAGGAACAGCAGCCCGCCGCCGGCTCTGGCTTCGAGACCCATTCGCAGCGTGTCCGGCCCGAAGCGCAGACCCGTCGCGCCGCGCGGGATCGGAAACTGCACGAGCGGCGCCTCGTTGGTGCCGACGAGCGGCGCGTCGCCCTCGACCCGGAGGTGGATCTCCTCGCGCACCCGCAGCATCGCGGCGTCGTGCTCGAAGAACACGCGCGCTTGCGAGATCGACAACGCGTTCGGGTCGTCGAGCGCGGGCGGTAGCTCGACCTGCAGGGACAGGCGCGCGCCGCGCGGCCG
>CP070734.1:2353145-2358055 GCA_020347605.1 Deltaproteobacteria bacterium
CCCGGCGATCACGCGCGAGAGATCGAGCACGCGAATCCCTAGGAGCGGACCGCGCGCCAGGTCGGGAGGGCTCCCCATACCCCGATACTAGTCCAGCCACCGAGAGGGCCGACGAGGCCGATCCGCGTCGCGCGTCAACTTCCGGTTCTCGTAGCAGCCCCGATCCGAGATTGCCGAGTGGACGGCCCGAGCCGCCCTTGGCCGTCGCGCCGAGAGCCCGCGAGAAGACACGGCTCGCCGAGAGCCAGGAGCCCACCCGAACGGTGATCTGATCTCGGATCGGGGCTTCAGGCTAGAATCGCCGACTGCGGATCCGCCTACCGACCGGAGGGACGCGCGTGAAGGGCCGCAATCCAGAGAGCAAGGCGCAGGCGCTGCGTGTCCTCGACGACTTCATGGCCGCGTTCAACGCGCGCGACGGGGAGGCGTTCACGGCGACGCTCAACTACCACTACGAGGCGATCTACATCGCGACGCGTGTCGACGGCCACTGCGGGGTTCACGCGCGGTCGAGCTCCGCGCCCTGAAGCGACCGGTGGAGGCGCCCGAGGAAGACGTCGCGCTACGCGGGATCCAGCCCGCGGCCTCGCAGCTACAGACGGAGCGGAGCCCATGAACGAGACGTACGAGTACCTGAGCTTTTGCGCGAAGCCGCGCTGTCTTCCGCGCGTCGCCGCGAGAATCCTCGAAGTCGGACCCTCGGCCGTCGCGCACGCCGGGGGGATCTTCTACGGCCTGTGGGTCGGCCAGATCGGACTGGGCTCCAATGAGGGAATCCTGATGACGGCGGCCGAGCCGTCCGCGCGCCGCGCGCTCGACGGCGTGGAGGACGTGGTCGACTCGCGCCTCGAGAGTCTGATCGCCAGCGTCCGGCCCGAGCGACCGGTCCCCCCGCGCGAGCCAGGCGTCTACGCGCATCGCTGGTTCGAGCTCCGCGATTCGGACTGGCCCGAGTTCGTCGAGCTTTCGACCCGCGCGTGGCCCGAGTTCGAGCGGTCATTCGACTCGCAGATCCTCGGCCTCTGGCGCAGCGGCGACGTCGAGCCGCCCCGTGCCCGCGCCCTCCTTCTGACGCGCTACCCGAGTCTGGCGATGTGGGAGCGCTCGCGCGGCGAGCGCGCGCGGAGCGAGCGCGAGAGCGCGATCTGGCAGCGCTTCGTGCGGCGCCATCGGCTCACCGACTCGACCGTCGTCGTCACCACGCGTCTGCTCACGGCCTGAGCTGCGCGCGGGCGTGCGCGGCCACCCGCTGCAGGCCGCGGCTCTGCGGTATGCTACGGCCCCAGACGGGGAGGGCGACCATGGCGCTCGAGACGAACGTTCTTCTGCAGGGGCTGGCCTTCGGCGAAGGTCCGCGCTGGCACGAGGGCCGGCTCTGGTTTTCCGACATGCATGCTCACGTGGTGAGGGCGGTCGATCTCGACGGGAAGGCGGAGAACATCGTCGAGGTGCCCAACCGCCCGTCGGGTCTTGGCTGGCTGCCGGACGGGCGACTGCTCGTGGTGTCGATGGTCGATCGGCGCCTGCTGCGGCTCGATCCGGAAGGACTGGTCGAGGTCGCAGACCTCGGCGAGCTCACCGGCTTCCACTGCAACGACATGGTCGTCGATCGCGCCGGGCGCGCGTACGTGGGCAACTTCGGCTTCGATCTCGAATCCGGCGAGGAGCCGAGGTCGACGACTCTGGTTCTCGTCACGCCTGCGGGCGAAGCGCGCGTCGTCGCCGATGACCTGATGTTCCCCAACGGCGCGGTGATCACTCCCGACGGCAGCACGCTGATCGTGGCCGAGAGCTTCGCCGGCCGACTCAGCGCATTCGACATCCAGCCGGACGGCGGGCTGAAGGCGCGCCGCGTGTGGGCGGCCGTCGACGGCATGGTTCCCGACGGCATCTGCCTGGACGCCGAGGGAGCGATCTGGGTCGCGTCACCCCTGAGCGGCGAAGTGCTCCGCGTGCACGAGGGCGGAGACGTGTCGGAGCGCTTCCGCCCCAAGCAGGCGCCGTACGCCTGCATGCTCGGCAGCCCGGATCGGCGCACGCTTTTCGTCCTGACCGCACCCACCCACCTTCCCGAAGAGGCCATCGCAAAAAGGGCGGGCTGCATCGAGACGGTCGCCGTCCGCGCCCCCGGCGCCGGTCTGCCCTAGGCCCATCTCCTCTGGCCCCCTCTGTCCGGGACGCGGCGATCCGGGCGCGCGCGGCACCTGCGGCCGACCGGCACGCGTGCGGCTATGATGACCGGCCTGAGCAAGGGGGTGCGACGCTGCAGCGAGAACTCGCGAGCCCTCCGGGAACGGAGGGTGTCCACCACGCGTGCCAGGTTCGGGAGCGCGCTCGAGTGGTGATCACCCCGCGCCGCGCAGCGCGGCGGCTGTTCGCTGCGGCGCTGATCGCGCTGGCGGTCGCCGCGGGCTGCGGCGATCTGCGGCGGTTCGCCTACGCGGGCTTCGGCGGGCGCGACAGCTGGCAGCACCCCGACCGCGTCGTCGAGTCGCTCGAGATCCAGCCGGGAGACCAAGTGGCGGATCTGGGCTCCGGCGGGGGCTACTTCACCTTCCGGCTGGCGGACGCGGTGGGTGGAACGGGACGCGTGTACGCGGTGGACGTCGACCCCGAGATGAACGAGCATCTGCGCGCCGAGGTGGCCGAGAAGGACTACGCGAACGTCGACGTGATCCTGGCCGAGTACGCCGATCCACGGCTGCCGGAGACTGGAGTGGATTTGATCTTTAGCGCCAATACCTATCACCACCTTCAGGACCGCTCCAAGTACTTCGCCAACGCACGCAGGTACCTGCAGCCGGGTGGGCGGGTCGCCGTCATCGACTTCAGCCCCGACAGTTGGTTGAATCGCCTCTTCGGACACGCGACCGATGCAGACGTCATCCGAAGCGAGATGATTGCCGCGGGCTATCGGCTCGAGCGCGAGCTCGATTTCCTGCCGCGCCAGCACTTCATGGTGTTCGCGGTCGAGTGAGTCGCCGCGATACCGATCTCGAGCGCGGGACCCGCGGGGCCCGGACGCGCGACGGCGCGCGCGCTTCGCTCTCGGGCCTGCACACTGTTTGCGCCCGGCCTGCCGCGGCACGACGCAGCAGCGGTCAAGATCGCCGGCCGCCCGCCGCTAATGACGAGAGGTGCCGGAAGGATTCCCCTACGGCCAGTGGCCACGCTTGGAGAGCAGCATGCGCGACGGCAAGACTCGGGCGATGAAGCGATCGGGCGGCGGGCAGGGCCTGAGCGGATTCCTCCAGCGCAGGCGCGCCGTGATCGTGATCCTGACAGGTGGCGCTCAGGGCACCGAGCACGTGCTCGATCAGTCCCGCGTGCTTCTCGGCCGCGGACCCGGCGTCGACCTCTGCTTCGACGACTCAACGATGTCGAGCCAGCACGCGGCTCTCGAATTCCGCGAGGGCGGCTTCGCCGTGCGCGACCTCGGAAGCACCAACGGGACGTTCGTCAACGGCGGTCGCGTGCAGGTCGCGGCGCTGAAGAACGGGGACCGGCTGGAGCTCGGCGAGAACGTCTTCGAGTTCGTGTTGGAGGAGCGCGAGCGGAGACCCAAGACCTACGTCCTCCCCGAGGACTAGGCGCGCCCACCGGAAGGGCTCAGCGTTGAGCGCCCCGACGCGACGCAGGATCGGCAGCTACGACGTCGAGCGGGAGCTCGGGCAAGGCGGCATGGGCGTCGTGTATCTCGCGCGCCAGCCGGCGCTGGACCGCTGGGTCGTGCTCAAGACCCTGCGGCGCGACCTGACGTCGGATCCGAGCCTCGAGGAACGCTTCGAGCGGGAGGCTCAGGCCGCGGCCGGCGTTCACCACCAGAACGTCGTCGCCGTGTACGACTGCTTCGCCTGGCGCGGAGAGCGCTTCATCGCTCAGGAGCATGTCGACGGCGCGGACCTGGCCAGTGTGTTGGGCCAGGTTGGCCGCATCGATGCCCGCATCGCCGCGCTGGTCGCGCTCGAGCTCGTCCGCGGACTCGAGGAGATCCACACCTGCGGGATCGTGCATCGCGATCTCAAGCCGTCGAACATCCTGCTCGGGCGCGGCGGGGAGGCGAAGATCGCCGACTTCGGCATCGCCCTCGACCCGACGGGGCCCGCGCTCACGCGGACCGGCCACTCGATCGGTACGCCCCCGTACATGTCGCCGGAGCAGTTTCTCGGCGAGCGCGTCGACCACCGAAGCGACCTCTTCTCCTTCGGCGTGGTCCTTTACGAGATGCTCGTGGGTGAGCCCCCGTTCCCGGATCGCGGTTCGGAACAGGACGAAGCCCTGATTCGCCGCATCGAAGCGGAGCGCTACCGATCGCCGCGCGACGTCGCCCCGGAGACGTCCCGCTACCTCGCGCGCCTGATCAAGGCCTGTCTGCGCGCCAGGGCGCGAAAGCGCATCCAGTCGACGATGCTGCTGCGGCGCTCGCTCGAGCGCCAGCTCGGCGCTCCCTCGCCCGCCGACTGCCGCGCGGAGATCTCGGCCTGGCTCGCCGAGCGCGACGTCTTCGAAGCCGAGCCCGAGCCGAGTCGCACCATGGTGGCGCCGCGCACGACCGCGCCCGAGCGAGCCCGAGGCGGAACGCTGCGCTGGGCCGCGGTCGCCGTCGCCTGCGCGCTCCTCATCGCCAGCGCCGTCGCGATCGATCTGCCCAGGCCCACGAGCCTTCCCTTCGCGAGCCTCTTCGCCTGGCTCGCCGAGCGCGACCTGCCGCTGCTGCTCGATCGGGAGGCCGACCTCGACGAGGCCGCTCCGCCGGGCACCGCGGAGCAGGATTCGCTGGCGCTCGGCGGCCAGCGCGATGACGCCGCGGGGACCGGCGCGCGCACGGGAACGGAGTCGAGCCCGCGCTGAGCGCCCGACGCGTCGAGATGTGGAACGGGAGCGGAGCTCGCGCCCTCCGCCGGCGCCCC
>CP070734.1:2358155-2369551 GCA_020347605.1 Deltaproteobacteria bacterium
ACGCGCCGCGGGTTGCGGGTCGTGCGCTCAGCGCTCCAGGATCGCGATCGTCACGCCCTCGCCCCCCTCGGACGGCTCACCGGGCGCGAACCGATCGACGTAGGGCGACTCGGCGAGGTAGGCGCGGACGGCGTCGCGCAGGGCGCCGGTGCCGGCACCGTGGATCAGGACCAGGCGGCCCCGACCCAGGCTGGCCGCGCGGTCGAGCGCAAACACCACGCGATCCAGCGCCTCCTCGACCCGCATGCCGCGCAGGTCGCAGCGCGTTCCCTCGCCCTCCAGCTCCGCGGCGGCGGCGGGGGCGGCGGTCTCCACGCGGACGTGCGGCCGCGCCCGCACCGCCGGCGGCCGTGCGCCGCGGGCCGTCGCGAGCTGGGTCGCGGGCAGCAGCACGCGCGCGCTGCCGATGCGGACCGCGACGCGGCCGCGCCGATCCGGGAGTGCGAGCAGCACGGCCTCGCCGCCGCCGCGAACGCGCACCGCGTCGCCGGGCTTCGCCTTCCGCCAATCGACCGGATCGACCGGCTCCGGCTCCGGACCGAGGAGCGCCGCCTCCTCCCGCTTCGCGCGATCTTCGAGTGCCAGCAGCCGCTCCCGCGCGCGCGCCGCTTCACGCGCCGACGGACCCCTCTGGAGACCCCGGATCACGCCGGCGACCTCCTCGTGGGCGTTCTTGAACGACTGCTCCAGCTCGTCGCGCAGCGATCGGAACAGCTTGTCGCGTCGCTCTTGAAGCTGCTCCAGCTTCTGCCGGTACGCGTCGCGCGCCGTCTCCGACTCGGCGCGCAGCCGTCGCGCCTCGCGCCGCTCGGTCTCGAGGGCGACGCGGTTGGCCGACAGCTCGACGAGCAATCGGTCGAGGTGCCGGTCTTCGCGTTCGAGCAGGGCGTTCGCGCGCTCGAGCACGGCCGGCCGCAGTCCCATGCGCGCGGCCACCGCCGCCGCCGAGGAGCTTCCGGGCGTGCCGAGGTGCAGGCGGTAGGTCGGCGCCAGCGTCGCCTCGTCGAGCTCCACGCTCGCGTTCACGAAGCGCGGATCCACAGAGGCCATTTCCTTGAGCAGGCTGTAGTGCGTCGTCGCGATGACGCGCGCACCGGTTTCGGCGAGCGTCTCGAGAATCGCCTGTGCCAGCGAGGCGCCCTCACTGGGATCGGTGCCCACGCCGATCTCGTCGAGGATCACGAGCGAATGGCTCGACGCCGCGTCGACGATGCGCGCCACGTTCGCCATGTGCGCGGAGAACGTGGACAGGTTCTCGCGCAGATCCTGCTCGTCTCCGATGTCGGCCAGCAGCGCGTCGACCAGGTCCAGGCGAGCGCCGGGCAGGGCGGCCACGTGCAGGCCGGCCCGCACCGACAGCGCGGCCATCGCGACCGCCTTCATCGCCACCGTCTTGCCGCCGGCGTTGGGTCCCGACACGACCATCACGCGGGGTCCGTCGCCGAGCCGGACGTCGTTCGGCACGACCGAGTCCGCCGGCAGCAGCGGATGGCGCAACCCGTAGAGGTCGAAGACGCCGTCGCGGCCGAGCGTGGGCTCCACCGCCTCGAGCTGTTGCGAGAGTCGCCCGCGCGCAAACGCGAGATCGATCTGCTCCGCCACCTCGAGGCTGCGCTCGATGTCCGGAAGCCGCTCGACGACGCGGCGCGCCAGGCCGCGCAGCACGCGAAGCGTCTCGCGCTCGATCTCGATCTCCGCGGTCTTGAGCCGGTTGTTGATGTCGACGACCGCCTCGGGCTCGATGAACAGGGTGGTCCCGGTCGAGGACGCGTCGTGGACGATGCCGCGCACGCCCCCGCGCGCGTCGGCGCGCACCGGCAGCACGTAGCGGTCGTTGCGCACGGTGTAGAAGCTGTCGGACAGACAGGCGGAGACTTCGGGGTTGCGCAGGTAGCGCTCGAGCCGCCGCTTGAGCGACGCCGCGAGCAGGCGCGCATCGCGGCGCGCCTGCGCCAGCACCGCCGACGCGTGGTCGCGCACCTCGCCGTCGGGATCGATCGAGTAGGCGATCTCCTCGTCGAGGTCGCGCAGGTCGGCGATGCGTTCGCCGAGCCCGGCCAGCCGGGCCGCCGTGTCGGCGCTGCGGCTCAGCGAGCGCCGGGTCGCGGTCAGCACGGAGAGGGTGGAGCGCAGCTCGAGGAGCTCGCGCGCGGCCAGGACGCCGCCCTTGCCGGCGCGCCGCAGCGCCGGCGCGAGGTCCGCGACGCCCGCCAGGCTGGGGGCGTCTCCGGCGTCGAGGAGCGCGCGCGCCTCGCCCGTCTCCGCCAGCCGCTCGCGGACCCCCGCGTCGTTCGCCTCGAAGAGTCCCCGGCCCGCGTCCTCCCGCGCACAGTGCGCGCGCCCGCGCGGGGTCTCGGCGAGCCCGCGCAGTCGGTCGACCAGCAGCGGCCACTCGAGCTGCTCGAGGGTGCGGCGCGAGACCCGAAACGGCACCGGCGGATTCTACTCGAGTGCGGCCGCAGCCCGCGGCGCCGCGCGGAGGCGCCGGCCCCGCCGCGTAAGTTCGAGCGCCGACCTGCCGAAAACGGCTCGATGCCCGAGGAATTCCCCACCGAGGCGGTCCTGGAGTCGAGCCGCGATCTCGATCGGCGCAGCGTCGCGGAGATCCTGGAGGTGATCCACCGGGAGGACCGGCGCGCGCTGGACGCCATCGGCGCGGTGCTCCCGCAGATCGCACAGGGAGCCGAGCTGCTCCTGGCCACACTGCGCGCGGGCGGCCGCTGGATCAACGTGGGAGCCGGCACCAGCGGGCGGATGGGCACGCTCGACGCCGCCGAGCTGCCGCCGACCTTCGGGGTCGCGCCCCACCGCGTCCAGGCCGTGATGGCCGGCGGGCCCGCCGCGCTGTTCCAGGCCGTCGAGGGCGCCGAGGACTCGTCCGACGCCGCGCGCCGCGCGCTGATCGAGCGCGAGCTCGGCGCTCACGACGCCGTGCTGGCGATCTCCGCGAGCGGCCGCACGCCGTTCGCTCGGGCCGCCCTGGCGTTCGCCCGGGAGCTCGGCGCACGGCGCCTGGCGCTCACCTGCGATCCCGACTCCCCGCTCGCACGCGACGCGGAGGTCTCCATCGCGCCCCGGGTCGGGCCGGAGGTGATCGCGGGATCGACCCGCATGAAGGGCGGCCTGGTCCAGAAGTGCGCGCTGCACCTGTTGTCGACCACCGTGATGGTGAAGCTCGGACACGTGGACGGAAACCTGATGACCAGTCTGCGGCCCGTCTCGAACAAGCTCCGGCGGCGCGCCGTCCGCATCGTGATGGCGCTCGGTGACGTCGACGAGGCGCAGGCCTGTGAGCTGCTGGAGTTGTCGGGTGGAGACGTGCGTGCCGCGCTCGCCGGCGCCCGCGTGCGCGGCGCGCCGCGCGTCTCTGTCGTCCCTAGATCGCGCGCAGGCCAGTGATGTGCTCGCCCAGGATCAGCGTGTGCACGTCGTGCGTCCCCTCGTAGGTGCGCACCGTCTCCAGGTTCACCATGTGGCGCATCGACTGGTAGTCGTCGACGATGCCGTTGGCGCCGAGCAGATCGCGCGCCTCGCGCGCGATCCCGAGCGCGACGTCGACGTTGTTCCGCTTCGCCATCGACACCATCGCGTGATGGAGGTTTCCGGCGTCCTTCAGCTGGCCCACGCGCAGCGCCAGTAGCTGGGCCTTGGTGATCTCGGTGAACATGTCGACGAGCTTCGCCTGCGTGAGCTGCTTCCCGGCCAGCGGCCCTCCCTGCACCACGCGTTCCTGCGTGTATCGCAGGGCCTCTGCGTAGCACGCCATGGCCGCCCCGATGGCGCCCCAGGCGATTCCGTAGCGGGCCTGCGTGAGGCACGAAAGCGGTGCGCCGAGCCCGGTGGCACCCGGAAGTCGGCTCTCGGTGTCCGCCACCTCGACGTCGCGCAGGAACAGCTCGGACGTGATCGAGCCGCGCAACGAGAACTTGCCCTTGATGTCGGCGACGTCGAAGCCGGGCGTACCGCGCTCGACGAGGAAGCCCCGCACGCCCGCTTCGGTCTTCGCCCACACGAGCGACACGTCGGCGACGCTGCCGTTGGTGATCCAGCGCTTGGACCCGTTCAGGACCCAGCGGTCTCCACGTCGCTCGGCCCGGGTGCGCATGCCGGTCACGAAGCTGCCGAAGTCGGGTTCCGTCAGGCCGAAGCAACCGATCGCGCGGCCGGCGGCGAGGCGGGGCAGCCAGCGCTCCTTCTGCGCGTCCGATCCGTAGCTGTGGATCGGGAACATCACGAGCGCACCCTGAACGGATGCAAAGGAGCGCAGCCCCGAATCGCCGCGCTCGAGCTCCTGCATGACCAGGCCGTACGCGACGTTGCTCATGCCCGCGCAGCCGTAGCCCGTGAGGTTGGCTCCGAACAGGCCCAGCTCCGCCATGCGCGGAACCAGACCCATCGGGAACGAGCCGTCCCGGCGGACGTGCTCCTGGACCAGCGGCAGGAATTCCTTCGAGACGAACTCGCGTACCGTGTCGCGCGCGATGCGCTCCTCGTCGGAGAGGAGCGCGTCGAGCTGCAGGAAATCGACCCCGCTGAACTCGGCCACGAACCCTCCGCGCGCAGTTGGTTGGTTTCGCGTCGACGCGACCGAAGGCTCGAACGTAGCAACGAAAAGGCCCGGTGGCGTACGCCACCGGGCCCCCTCACCCCACGAGCCGCTACGGATGCGGCTCGCGTGATCGACTCAGGCCGCCCCGGGTCCCTTCTCGAGCTCGCGCAGCTTCTTGTTCACCTGGTTCAGCTTCCGGTCGAGGCGCTGGACCTCGCTCCGCGATGCCACGCCGAACGCGCCGAGGAAGGTCTCGACGCCCGCGTCCACGCGCTTGCTCAGATCCTTGCGCGCCGACTCGACCCGCTTGTAGGCCGGCCGCTTGCGCACGTCGCTGAGCGCCCGGTCCACCCGCTGCCGCGTTTGCTTCTCGAGGTTCTTCCGCGTCCGCTCGAAGCGCTTCTCGAGGTCCTTGCGCTGGCTGCGCAGGTTCTTCTGGAACTTGCGCACGTCACCCTCGATCGACTCGACGGCCGCCTGGAACCGATCGATGCTTCCCTGAACGATTCCTGCGGACTCACTCATGATGTCCCCCCTCGCTTACCGGTCCACCCACGCCGTGAGCGGATCCGGCCTCATGACGCACTTGACACACTGCGCAATCTAGACACGGTGCGTTATGTTGTCAAGCGGGGCACTGAAACAGGTTCTACTTCAAAAACAGAGTGTTAGAACCCGGCCTGCGGGCGCGGCCAAAAAATCTAGACGCGCTGCGGCATTAGCCTCGCCGGCCTGCGGCCCTCACCAGCGCACCAGGCCCGAGGCCCAGGTGAAGCCCGAGCCAAACGCCGTCATGGCGACCAGCTGACCCTTCGCGAGGCGCCCCTGGCGGGTCGCCTCCGCCAGCAGCATCGGGATCGAGGCCGCGGAGCAGTTCCCGTAGCGCTCGATGTTGTTGAAGACCTTCTCGGGCGGGATCTCGAGCGACTTCGCCACGAACTCGTTGATCCGCAGGTTCGCCTGGTGGAACAGGAACAGATCCACGTCCTCGAGCTTCACGCTCGCGGCGTTGAGCGTCTCGAGCAACACCTCCGGCATGCGCGTCACGGCGTGCTTGAAGACGAACCGGCCCTCCATCTTCGGGTAGATCGCGCCCGCGTCGAGCAGCTCGTGGGTCAGGCGGCCCGGAAAGCACGAGTTCGGGTACTCCACCCAGAGCTTTTTGGCGTGGCGCCCCTCGGCGTGGAGCCGGATCTCGAGGATCTCGGAGCCCTTGGGCGCGCCGTCGCTCGCCTCGACGACGACCGCGCCGGCGCCGTCGCCGAACAGCACGGCCACGTCCCGCCCGCGGGTCGCGAGCTCGATCCCCGTCGAGTGCACCTCGCAGCCCACGACGAGCACGCGCCCGTAGACGCCCGTGCGCACCAGGCTGTCGGCCATCTGCAGGCTGTACAGGAAGCCGCAGCACTGGGCGCGCAGGTCCATGCAGGGGATGTCGCCCACCCCGAGCCGTTCGTGCAGGAAGAAGGAGGTGCCGGGGAAGTCGGCCTGCGCCGAGAGCGTCGCCAGCACGATGCAGTCGATGTCGCCCGGCCCGAGGCCGGCATCCTCGAGCGCCCGGCGACTCGCGTGCAGCGCCAGGTCCGCGGGCGTCTCCTCGCCCGGCTCGACGTGACGGCGCTCGCGGATGCCGCTGCGCTGCTGGATCCACTCGTCGCTCGTATCCATGAGCTTCGTGAGATCTTCGTTCGTGACGACCCGCTCGGGCACGTACATGCCCGTTCCCGTGATGTGAGCGCGTCGATCCGTCATCCGCGTAGTCCCCCCATGGCGAGCGCCGCGGCGCGTGACGCCTGGCCCGGTGCCGTCGGAAATTCGCCCCCGAAGAGCTCTTCGCCCACGCGCTGCAGGAGCCCCGTCAATCCGGTGCGCTCCAGCGCGGACACGGGCACGGCATCGTACCGCGCCGCCAACGCCGGTCCACACCCGTCCTCGACGCGATCGATCTGGTTGAACACGAGCAGCTCGGGCGTTTCGGCCAGCCCGATCTCCTGCAGCACCCGGCGTACCGCCGCGATGCGCCGGTCGAGGTCCGGCGCCGAGGCGTCGACGACGTGCAGGAACAGATCGGCCTCTTCGAGCTCCTCGAGCGTCGCGCGGAACGCCGCCACGAGCTCGGGCGGCAGATCGCGGATGAAGCCGACGGTATCCGTGATGATCACGTCTCGTTCCTGTGGGAAGCGCAGGCGCCGGGACGCCGGGTCGAGCGTCGCGAACATCTTCGCCTCGACGTGCACGTCGGTGCGCGTGAGCGCGCGCAGCAGCGTGCTCTTGCCGGCGTTGGTGTAGCCGACGATCGACAGCACCGGGAGGCCGCTGCGCGTGCGCCGCCGGCGTCGCGCCTGCCGCCCCTGACGCAGCTTCTCGAGCTCCCGCTCGAGGCGCGCGATGCGTTCGCGCACGCGGCGGCGGTCGACCTCGAGCTTCTGCTCGCCCGGGCCGCGTCCGCCGATTCCGCCTCCCAGTCGAGACAGCGAGGTGTCGCGCTGCGCGAGGCGCGGCAGCCGGTAGCGCAGCTGCGCGAGCTCCACCTGGAGCTTCCCGTCGCGGGAGCGCGCGCGCTGGGCAAAGATGTCGAGGATCAGCTGCGTGCGATCGATGACCCGCAGCTCGAGCCGCTCGGCGAGGTTGCGCGCTTGCGACGGCGACAGGCTGCGGTCGAAGATCACGAGGTCGGCGTCGTACCAGAAGGCGTGTACGACGAGCTCGCGCAGCTTGCCCGCGCCGATCACGGTCTTGGGATCCACGCTCGCGCGGTGCTGCGCCAGGGTGTCCACGACCGCCACGCTCGCCGAGCGCGCCAGCTCGAGCAGCTCGGCGAGCGCCAGCTCCGCGTCCTCCTTCTCGCGACCCGACGTGATGGAGACCAACAGCGCCCGCTCCCCCTCGCCGACGTCGCGCGCCCGCGCGCTGCGCGCGAGCTCGGCCTCGAGGTCGCGGATGAACGCCTGGAAGTCGAGATCCAGACGCGCCGGGGGCGCCGGGTCGAGGTGCTGGATCGGATCGCCGGCGTCGTTCGCCGGCTGCAACGCCGCCGTGTAGGCGAGCCCGGGCAGGCCGTCCTCCCGGGTCGCGACGGCCGTCATCGCGTCGAGCCGCAGCGCCGCGAGGTCCGTCAGGTCGTCGTGCGTCAGCGGCTCATCGCCGAGGTGCGTGTGGATGCAGCGCAGTCCGCGCAGGCGGCTCGGGCCCGCGCGCATGCGCCCCCAGTCCGGCATCTCGATGGAGCGCGCGTCGCCCAGCATCACGTGGGTCACCGCGCCGCGGCGATCGACGAGCGCGCCGACCTGGCGGCGGATCTCCGCGCTGAGCGCGGTCAGCGCGCGCGCGAACTCCTGCGTGACGATGCGGTCGGCCGGCAGTCGGCGCCGACCGAGGCGCTCGAGCTGCCGAATCTGGTTCGGCTTGAGCCCGAGCGTGCTTCCATAGATGCGTATGGCGGTTCCTCGAGGCGGAGAGGTCGCGGAGACGCCGAGAAGATTAGGAGACCGCGGGCTCGCGTAGCAACCGCGAGCGCACCGTGAATCCCCCCGGGGAAGCCCGCCTCCGCTTCCACGCGCCGAAACCACGGAGTACCTTCGGGCGCTCGGTCGCGGCCGGGCGGCGCCCGGGTTCAACCGCGCACGCCGCCGCGCCGAGGGAGACACCATGAACGCCACCGAGCGCGCGCTCGCCGTCGTCGTCCTGGCCGCCGGCGAAGGGACCCGGATGAAGTCCCAGCGCCCGAAGGTCCTGCACGAGATCGCGGGGCGGCCCCTGCTCGCCTATCCGCTGGGTGCGGCCGAGGCGCTCGCGCCGGCGCGGCTCCTCGTGGTGGTGGGGCCCGCGGCGGAGGCGGTCCGGGAGGCGCTCGGCGACCGCGCGGACTTCGTCGTGCAGCCCGAGCCGCGCGGCACCGGCGATGCGGTGCAGCGCGCCCTGCCCTCGCTCGGCGACTTCCGCGGCGACGTCCTGATCCTCTACGGCGACACGCCGCTGCTGCGCGCCGAGACGCTTCGCGCGCTGCGCGCGAAGAAGGCCGAAACGCGCTGCGACCTCGTCCTGCTGACCTCGCCCGCGCCGCTGCCGGGCCGCGTCGTCCGCGACGCCTCGGGCCGCGTGGCGCGCGTCGTCGAGGTGACCGACGCCACGCCGGAGGAGCTCGCGATCCAGGAGGGAAACACGGGTGTCTACCTGGTCGACGCCGAGTTCCTGGGCAAGGCGCTGGCGCAGCTCGACGACGACAACGCGCAGGGCGAGCTCTATCTCACGGACATCGTGAGCTACGCGGTGTCGCAGCAGCGCAGCGTCGAGGCGATGCGCCTCGAAGACCCCGACGAGTCGCTGGGCGTGAACACCCGCGCCGAGCTCGCGGCCGCGGGCGCCGCCGTGCGCCGGCGCGTCCTCGCCGAGCTGATGGCCGAGGGCGTCACGATCGTGGATCCCGAACACACCTACGTCGACGTGGACGTCGAGGTGGGCCGCGACACCGTGATCGAGCCCGGTTGCGTGCTGCGCGGAGCGACCCGGGTGGGCGAGCGCGTCACGATCAAGCCCCACTGCGTGATCGAGTCGAGCATCCTCGAGGACGACGTCACGATCGGCCCCTCCGCCCATCTGCGGCCCGGCTCCCGGCTCGGCCGCGGCGTCCGCGTCGGCAACTTCGTCGAGGTGAAGAACAGCACGCTGGGCGCGGGCGTGAAGGCCGACCACCTGTCCTACATCGGGGACGCCGACGTCGGCGACGGCGCGAGCTTCGGCTGCGGCGCGATCACGGTCAACTACGACTGGGAAGCGAAGCACCGCACCCGCGTGGGCGCAGGGGTCCGTGTCGGCTGCAACGCGAACCTGGTCGCGCCCGTCTCGCTCGCGGACGACAGCGCCGTGGCGGCCGGTACCACGGTCACGCGCGACGTGCCGGCGGACGCGTTGGCCGTGGCGCGCGAGCGCCAGCGCAACGTCGAGGGCTGGCGCAAGCGCCGGTCGCGGCCGAAGAAGGACAGCGGCTCGTAGGGCCGCAGCGGGGGACCCGTTCGTGTGTGGAATCGTCGGCTACGTCGGGCGCGAGCACCGCGCGATGGACGTTCTCATGGACGGGCTGCGGCGCCTGGAATACCGCGGCTACGACTCCGCGGGCGTCGTGGTCGTGGAGAACGGCTCGATCCAGATCAAGCGCGCCCTCGGCAAGCTCGTGAATCTCGACGCGCTGCTCCGCCAGCAGCCGCTGCCGGGCCACGTCGGTCTCGGCCACACGCGCTGGGCGACCCACGGGAAGCCTTCGGAGCGCAACGCGCACCCCCACCGCGCCGGATCCGTCGCCGTGGTGCACAACGGAATCGTCGAGAACTACCGCGAGCTGCGGGCCGAGCTCGAGGCGGCGGGTCACGCGCTGCAATCCGAGACCGACACGGAGCTCGTCGCCCACCTGATCGCGGAGCGACTCGAGCGCGCGCGCGACCTGGTGACCGCGGTGCGCGAAGCGACCGCGCGGCTGGTCGGCTCGTATGCGATCGGGGTCGTCTCCGAGAGCCATCCGGGCCACATCGTGGCCGCCAAGAATGGCGCGAGCCCGATCATCCTGGGCGTGGGCGAGAAGCAGTCCTTCCTGGCCAGCGACATCCCGGCGATCCTGCCCTACACGCGCGACGTGGTCTTCCTGGAGGACGGCGAGTTCGCGGTCTTGTCGGAGCGCGACATCCAGATCCTCGACGGCGAGGGGCGACCGGTGGAGCGGGCGCCCCGGCGGATCCAGTGGGATCCGGTCTCGGCGGAGAAGGGCGGCTACGACCGCTTCATGCAGAAGGAGATGTTCGAGCAGCCGCGCGCGATCATCGACACGATCGGCACGCGCCTGCTGGACGACCCGGTCGAGATCCGTCTCGACGGGATCGACCTGTCGCCGGCGACGGTCGAGCGGATCCGGCGCATCTACCTCGTCGCCTGCGGCACGGCCTGCTACGCCTGCATGGTCGGCAAGTACATGATCGAGCAGCTGGCCGGCATCCCGACCGAGGTCGATCTCGCCAGCGAGTTCCGCTACCGCGAGCCGGTGCTGGACGATTCCTCGCTGGTGGTGCCCGTCTCCCAGTCCGGCGAGACGGCCGATACGCTGGCGGCCCTGCGCGAGGGCAAGGCGCGCGGCGCGCGCGTGCTCTCGATCTGCAACGTGCAGGACGCCAGCATCGCGCGCGAGAGCCACGACGTCTTCTACACGCACGCCGGTCCCGAGATCGGCGTGGCCTCGACGAAGGCCTTCACCGCGCAGATCGTGGCGCTTCACCTGTTGGCCCTGAAGCTGGGCATGGCCAACGGCCGACTCGCGGAGGCCGAGACGCGCGCGCGGATGGACGAGCTGCGCAGTCTGCCGAGACTCGTGGAGCAGGTGCTCCACCTCGACGATGCGGTGCGGGAGGTGGCGCACGCGTACTTCCACGCCCGGAACTTCCTGTACCTGGGGCGCGGCATCATGTACCCGATCGCGCTCGAGGGAGCGCTCAAGCTGAAGGAGCTCTCGTACATCCACGCCGAGGGCTACGCCGCGGGCGAGATGAAACACGGCCCGATCGCGCTGGTGGACGAGAGCATGCCGGTCGTCGTGATCGCCAACCGCAGCCGGGTCTACGAGAAGGTGATCTCGAACGCGGAGCAGGTGCGCGCGCGGGACGGCCGCGTGATCGCGATCGCGAGCGAGGGGGACGCTGCGATCGCCGAGAAGGCGGACCACGTGATCCACATACCGGACCTGGGCGAGTACCTGACAGCGGTCCTCGCCGTGGTCCCGCTCCAACTGCTCGCCTACCACGTCGCGGTGCTGAAGGGCACCGACGTCGACCAGCCGCGCAATCTCGCGAAGAGCGTGACCGTCGAG
>CP070734.1:2369651-2381349 GCA_020347605.1 Deltaproteobacteria bacterium
CAGGACGACGGCGGCCGCGGCCGAGACGTTCAGCGAAGCCACCCCGCCCTCCAGCGGCACGCGGACGCGGTGGTCCAGGGCCGAGCCGACACCCGTGCGAATGCCCCGGCCCTCGGCGCCGAACACGAGCACCAGCTCGCCCGCCAGGACCCGGTCGTCGACCGCGAAGAGGTCCTCGCCCCGCTCCGGGTCCGCGCCCACCGTCCAGAATCCCTTTTCTTTCAGTAGGTTCAGCGCTCGGACCAGGTTCGGGACGCGCGCCACGGGCAGGTGCTCGACGGCCCCTGCGCTGGCCCGAGCCACCGCCGGACCGAGCGGCGGCGCGTGGCGACGCGTGAGCACCAGGCCGTGGGTACCGGCGCCGTCCGCGGTCCGGATGATCGCGCCGACGTTCTGGGGATCCTCCACGCCATCCAACGCCACCAGCTGCCGCCGACCCGCCGCCGCCCGTGTCTCCTCGAGAAGCTGCTCCAGCGACAGTTCGGGCAGCGGACCCGCCTCCAGCACCGCACCCTGGGTCTTCGCACCCGCGGGAACGAGTCGCTGGAGCCGGTCCCGGTCCTCCTCCACCACCGGAACCCCGGCCTCCCGGGCCGCGGTCACCAGCGCCTCGAGCTCGGGAGACCGCGCCCCCCGTCTCAGCCACAGCCGATCCATACGCCGCCGCCGGGCACGAAGCGCCTCTGCGACCACGTGTGTGCCGTAGAGCCGGTCCGCGGATGCGAGTCCCGGACCGCGCCCCGCGCGGCGAGGTCGGGATCGTTCCGAGACATGGGGATCGGCTGAGCGCCGCGCCACGCGGACTCCCGCGAAGGATCAGACCTCGAGTCTAGCGCGGAGCGGTGCGAGGTCGGCCAGAAAGCCCTCGGGCTCGTGGACGCGCGGGTGATTCTTGAGCTCGAACTCGAGGTAGGCGACCAGCTCCCCGAGCGCGGCGCCAACCACCGGCATTCGTTCGCCCTTCACCTGCAACGCCCGCTCGGCCACCTCGCTCGGGTCGAGCGTTGCGTGCGGACCCAGCCGCACGCCGTCGAGAAGCTCGGGGAATCGCTTGGACGTGTCCATCAGGACCCGCTGGAGTCTCTCGCACAGGGGACCGGCGCCCTCCACCGCGACGATGGGCGCCGCGAGTTCCTCCAGGAGCTTCACGTGGTTCAGGACGCAGTCGACGACCTCGTCCTGGGCGATCGAACCCGTACGGGACTCGCCCGCGCTCTCCCCGTCGGCCGCGGAAGCGCGCGCCAGGGTCACGGCTCCGACCACGCCGAGGAGCTGGAGGGTCCGTGCGGCCGAGAGCCGGTCCAGCCCGGCCGCGCGGCATACGTCCGGAAAGGCGGTGTCGGTCGCGAGGGCTTCGAACAGGAGCCGCTCGTCGCCCTCGAGGAACTCGCCGAAATCCTCGCAGCGTTCGAGGCGGACGCTCGGCTTCTCGAGGAGTGCCAGGAACTTGAAGAGCTTCCCGCGCTGTTCGATCCCCTCGGCGACCAGCCGCTGGGTCGGAAGCGAGAGCCGGACCACGTTGTCCGGCTGGATCTCGCCCTCCCAGAAATAGACACGGCCCTCCGTGTAGGAGAAGAGCGACCGCACCAGCTCCTCGACCTGGTTCTTGACGCCCTGCCACAGCTCGCGGGGCGTGAGGAAGCCCCGCTCCACCAGCACCTTGCCGAAGCGGCCGGGCGGCTTGAAGCGCTGCTCGGCCTCGCGGAGCTGCTCGAGCGTGATCACCCCGGAGCGCAGCAGGCACTGTCCGATCCGTTCCACCTTCACGTTGGAGGTTGCGAATACGACCTCACCCCGGTGGAAGTAGACGGATTTCGCGTGCTCGCCGCAGAAGAAGAACAGGAGTCCGGATTTTCCGGTCTCGTGCACGAGCGCGAGGCAGTCGGCGAGCGTGAACACCCGGACGTCGGCCGTGAACGCCAGCTCGCGATCCCACGGAAGCGGAGGAAGGTCCGGCGAGCCGGTGCGCCGGAGCATGAGAGTGCACGCGTCGGCGTGCAGCAGGTGCAGCGACTCGTGGTCCCCGAGGCCGAGCTGCCCCCGCAGCGGAGCGGAGAGCTCGAGCTCGGTGGAGATGCCGTCTGTATCGCTCGCCAACCGCCCCCCCTGCGTTCGGCGCGAGATCGGCTCCGCGTCCAGCAACTCCCGCACGAGCTGCGCGCCGCGCGGACGTGCCCAGCCGCGGGGTGCCGGTCCCGTCTCTCCCTCTTTCGACGCGGAGGGACAGCGGCTTGAGAGGCGATCCGCGCCCGTCCCGCACGTCGTGCGGGCCCGGGGCTCGGGGTCCGGGCCCCGGGACCCCGGGGCGGCGGCCGTTCTCAAGTTGCCCACCCCTTTCGTCCGATCTGCGTGCTCGGGAGGGGGCCCGCAATGTCCAATCGATCGATTCCCAAGCGCCGGGATAGCCGCGTACCGGTTCGTGTGCCGGTGCGGATCTCGACGCTCGACGCCGAGACGGACCCGGGATCGGGTCGTCGCTACTTCCGCGCATCGCAGGAGATCTGCACGAATCTTTCGCGCGGCGGCGTGTTCATCCGCACCGCCGATCCGCTCGAGCCGGGCCGTCGCCTGCTGGTGGAGCTGGAGCTGCCGGATGGCCGCCCCTTCGAGGCCATCGGGCGCGTCGCCTGGGCCAAGCAGACGCTCGGGGGTGAAGAGGCCGAGCCGCGCGGCGTCGGCATCCAGTTCCTGGGTAGCGCGCCGGGTCAGTTCACCACTCTCGAGGCCTATCTCGCCAGCAAGCGGGGCCGGGGGACGCGGCGCGGGGCCTCGAAGACGCGGCGAAACGCTCCGGGGCCAGCCGCGCCGTCGAAGTAGAAGCCGACGGCGGCCCGCTTGATGCGCGCGGATCCTTGTCGGTATCCTCGCCGTCCGGTGAGTACGCAGGGACGCTTCAAGATCGCGAGCCGCAATCGGGCCTTCGAGGACCACCTCGACCCGCGCGTGCAGACGGCGCGGCGCGTCGACCGCATCGTGCAATCGATTCGCCAGGAGATCCTCGAGGGCGAGACCGAGTGTCTGCGAATCCGCCAGATCTTCAAGGAGCCGCGCGCGATCTACCGGCTGGAATTCGAGCGTCCCGAGATGGGCTACCAGCGGACGACCCTGCTCGACCGCGAGGCGCTCGAGGAGCTTTTGGGCAGCGAAGAGGTGCGCGCGCTGGTCCGACCCTCCGATCTTCGGAGCATCCACTGACGCCGGCGCGGCGGGCGACGCGCCGCGGCGGGGAACGACCCCCGGAGGTGCCCGGGGCAGGACTCGAACCTGCACGGCCAGCGGCCAGGCGATTTTAAGTCGCCCGCGTCTACCATTCCGCCACCCGGGCAACGGGTCGACCCAGCAACGACTCGAGTGGGAGCCTAGCCGATTCCGCATGTTCCACGGCAGGAGAATCGTCGTCGTCATGCCCGCGTACAACGCGGCGCGCACGCTGGAGCGGACGGTTTCCGAGGTTCCGCTCGACCTCGTGGACGAGCTTGTGGTGACCGACGACGCCAGTCGGGACGACACGGTGGCGGTCGCGCGCCGCCTGGGTCTGCGCACGCTCGTGCACGAGGAGAACCGTGGCTACGGCGCGAATCAGAAGACCTGTTACGCCGCGGCGCTGCAGCTCGGGGCCGACGTCGTCGTGATGCTCCATCCCGACTACCAGTACACCCCCACCCTGATTCCCGCGATGATCGGAATGATCACCGACGGCCCGTTCGACGCGGTGCTGGGCTCGCGGATCCTGGGCGGCCGGGCGCGGGCGGGCGGGATGCCGCTCTACAAGTACGTCGCCAACCGCGTCCTGACGGGTCTCCAGAACCTCCTGTGCGGCGCGAAGCTCTCCGAGTACCACACGGGCTACCGGGCGTTCTCGCGGGAGGTCTTGGAGACCATCCCGCTCCTCGAGAATTCCGACGACTTCGTGTTCGACAACCAGATGCTGGCTCAGATCCTCCACGCCGGATTCGAGATCGGAGAGGTGAGCTGCCCCGCCGCCTACTTCGACGAAGCCTCGTCGATCAACTTCACGCGCTCGGTGCGGTACGGACTGGGCGTGCTCCGCACGTCGGCCCAGCTGTTCCTCCAGAGGCGCGGACTCGCATCGTTCCGGATCTTCGACCCGACCGGGCGCCGGCTCACCCCCACGGGCGCGGCGGCGTCCGGCGAAGCGCGCACCGCGTAGCCGAGACCGGCTCAGACGGAGCCGGGAGTCGCGCGGATGCCTTCGACGCGCTCGCCCGTCGCGGCGTCGAATACGTGCAGGCGGTCGCGCCGGAGGCGGACGGCCACGCGCTCGTTGACTTCGATCGGGCGGTCTGCCGCCACCTCCACTCGCAGCACCCGGGCGCCCCCTTCGTCCGGAAGCTCGACGTGCATCAGGTGGCCACTTCCGAACGCCTCGACCACGTCGATGCGCCCCTCCGCGTCACCGGAACCGGAAGCGACCAGATCGACATCGTGAGGACGCACGCCGAGCCAGAGCTCGGACGTCGGTGCTCCGGCTCGCGCGCCGGACGCCACGGCCACATCGATGCGCAGGCCGGCACCCTCGAGACGTGGCGAAGCGCCGCTCTGGACCAGCCGACACGGGATCAGGTTCATCGCCGGCGATCCGACCAGCTGCGCGACGAACGCATTGCTCGGACGACCGTACACCTCCAGGGGACGCGCGATCTGCTGGACGCGCCCGTCCCGCATCACGGCGATCCGATCACCCAGCGTCATGGCTTCTTCCTGGTCGTGCGTCACATACAGCATGGTGGCGCGCAGGCGCCGGCGAAGGCGCGCGAGCTCGGTGCGCGTCTCCGTGCGCAGGCGAGCGTCGAGGTTCGAGAGCGGCTCGTCGAGCAGAAAGGCCTGCGGCTCCCGAGCGATCGCCCGGCCCAGCGCCACGCGTTGACGCTGGCCGCCCGAGAGCTGCGCCGGACGCCGCTCGAGCAGCGCTTCCAGACCGAGCAGGGCCGCCACCTCGGCCACGCGGCGGGTCCGCTCCGGACGCGCGACGCCACGCATCCGCAGTCCGAAGCCCAGATTCTCGGCGACGCTCATGTGGGGATAGAGCGCGTAGCTCTGGAACACCATCGCCAGGTCGCGTTCCTGGGGCGGCCGTCGCGTGACGTCGGCTTCGCCCAGGAACACCCGCCCACGGCTGGGCGTCTCGAGACCCGCGACGAGCCGCAGCACCGTGCTCTTCCCGCAGCCGGACGGCCCGACCAGCACCAGCAGCTCCCCGTCCGCGATCTCGAGGTCGAGCTCTCGGACCGCCACGGTCCCGTCCGGGTAGGCCTTGCGAAGCTGTTCGAGCCGGATCGACGCCACCCCTACCCCTTTACTGCACCGGACACCAGGCCCTGGACGATGCGGCGCTGGAACACGAGGGCCAGAAGCGCGACCGGCAGCGTAGCGACCACCGCGGCTGCCAGGATCTGACCCCACGGAACCTGGTACTGGCCGCGGAAGAGCGCGATGGCCACCGGGACCGTGTGCTGCTCCGGGCCGAGCGTGAACGCGAGCGCGAACAGGAACTCGTTCCAGCAGTAGACGAACGTGAGCACCGCCGCGGTCGCGAGGCCCGGAAGCGCCAGCGGGAGCATCACCAGCAGGAATCCGCGCAGAACGCCGGCCCCATCCATTCGGGCGGCCTCCTCCAGCTCCGCGGGAAGCTGCCGGAAGTAGCCGACGAGCAACCAGACCGTGAGCGGCATCGCGAACGTGAGGTAGGGGAGCACGAGTCCCGGCGTGGTGTTGATCAGACCGAGCGCGCGTAGCAGGAGGTAGAGGGGAGAGACGATCGAGATCTGCGGAAACATCGCGACCGCCAGAATGAAGCCCAGGATCGGAGCCTTGCCGCGGAAGCGCAGCCGCGCCAGGGCATAGGCGCACGACGCCCCGATGCCGAGGCACAGGAGCGTGGTCGCGCCCGCCACCACCAGGGAGTTGCGGATCGGCATCCAGAACCGCCGCTCGGCGAAGAGCGCCCGGTAGTGCGACACATCAAGGCCGGCCGGCCATGCGGCGGTCCCCTCGAAGAGCTGCGCCTCGGGGCTCAGCGAGGCCAGCAGCGCGAAGGCGACGGGGAACAGGATCGCGCCCACGAGCAGCGCCGCGGCCGCGAACGCGGCCGATCGGATCGCCACGCTCATCGCACGCTCCGCGTGAGATCGGCGCCGACGAGCCGGATGTAGACGAGCGCCAGCGCGAACGTCACGAGGAAGATCAGCACGGAGAGCGCCGAGCCGAAGCCGAAGCGCAGGTTCTGCAGCAGGGCGCTCCAGGTGTAGAGCGCCAGGGGCTCGGTCGCGGTGCCCGGGCCCCCACCCGTGAGCACGTAGATCAGGTCGAACACCCGGAACGCGTCCAGGGTTCGGAAGATCAGCGCGACCAGGATCGCCGGCCGGAGGAAGGGCAGCGTGACGAACCAGAGCTCCCGGATCCGACCGGCGCCGTCGACGCGCGCGGCTTCGTACAGCTCGGCGTCGATGCTCTGGAGCCCGGCCAGCAGGAGCAGTGCGACGAAGGGCGTGGTCTTCCAGACGTCCGCCAGCACGATCGGAACCCAGGCGAGCCAGGCGTCGCTGAACCAGCTGATGGGCTCGGGGGCGCCGATGCCGAGAAGCACGGCGTTGGCGACGCCCTGTGGACCCTCGAACAGGAACCGCCAGACCAGGGCCGCTGCCACGGTCGGGATCGCCCAGGGCAACAGCACGGCGGTGCGCACCGCGCCGCGGCCGCGGTAGGCGCCGTGCATCGCCAGAGCGAGCGCGAGTCCGGCGACGAGCTCGAGCGAGACGCTGGCGGCGGTGAAGAAGAGCGTGTGCGCGAGGGCGCCCAGGAAGCGCGGGTCGGCGAGAATCTCCGCGTAGTTCGCGAGCCCCACGAACGGACGGCCGCGCGCGGGCAGGCGCAGGTCGTGAAGGTGAAGCGACTCCCAGAACGTCCATACCAGCGGGAAGAGCGCGATCGTCACGATCGCGATCAGCGTGGGCAGCACCAGGACCCACGCCAGCCGCACCTCTCGGGTCTCGGCGGATGCGGGCGAGGGCGCCGCGTCAGGCACCACCGCTCACGTCTCCCGCCTCCAGTGGGCCGACCCGCTCGATCAGCGCATTCATCTCCCGCGCGGCGTCGGCGAGCGCCTCACGCGGCGTCTGCTGACGGGTGAGCGCGCGGTGGAGCCGGACCTGGAGCAGCCCCGAGAGCTCGGTGTACAGGGGCGTCGCGGGGCGGGGCACGGCGGCCTCGATGATGCGCTGCGCGTCGGCGGGCGGTACGGGCAGTACCCCGTCGAGCGCGCCGCTGGCATAGGGCGAGATCCGGGACGGGAACTGCCCCGCGACGCGCGCCCGCTCGATCATCTGCTCGGGACGCGTCAGGAACTCGATCACGCGGTAGGCGGCGTCCGGGTGGTCGGTCTTCGCGTTGATGGCGAGCTGCTGTCCGCCCAGCGCGGCGGTCGGAGCACCGCCGGGGGCGGCCGGAAGCGGCGCCACGGCGAACCGGCCCGCGACCTTCGAATCCGACGGGTTCTGCATCAGCGCATAGGCGTACGGCCAGTTTCGCATGTAGACCGACCGGCCGTTCTGGAAGGCGAAGCGGACCTGCTCCTCCTGCCAGGAGAGCACGGCCTCGGGCGCGATGCGGGAGCCGTGGAGCTGCGCGTGCAGGAATTCGAGGGCGCGCACCGCCTCCGCCGAGTCCACGTCCGCCTGTCCGTCCGCGTCGAGCATACGGCCGCCGAAGCCGCCCAGAACCTCGAGGAACACGGTCACGAGTCCTTCGTACCGCGCGCCCTGCCACACGATTCCATACGGAAGCGATGCGCGCGCCCGCCCCGCCGCCGCGGTGTCCGCCAGCTCGTCCAGGCTTCGCGGGGGCGCCTCGAGGAGATCGGTGCGCCAGTAGAGCATCCCCACGTCCACGAACCAGGGAAGCGCGTAGAGCCGCCCCCCGAACCGGTTCGCCTCGAGGGTCGCGGCGAAGAAGTCCGAGGCGTCGGGCGCGAAGCGATCCAGCGGGAGGATCCAGCCGGCCGCGGCGAACTCGGGCGTCCAGATCACGTCCAGCTGGAGGATGTCCGGGTCGTCCGCGCGGGCGTTGAGCCACTGCACGTAGAGCTGGTGACGCTGATCGGCGGCATCGGGCGTCTCGCGCGAGACCACCTCGACGTCGGGATTCTGCGCGGTGAAGCGCGCCAGCTGCGTGCGCAGCAGCTCGGCCTCGGCGCCGAGCGCGCTGCCGGGGAAGCTGACCACGGCCCGGCCGGATTCCTCCTCGGGGCCGCAGCCCGCGACGCTGCACCACGCGAAGCCGGCGGCCAGCGCTGCAACCCGCCTCCACGGGCGCCGCGAGGAAGCTCCGGTCACGTGCCCTCCCCCGATGCCGTTCGGATAGACTCCGCCGCGAGCCCCAGTCTATGCCCGAACTCCCGGAAGTCGAAGTGACGCGCCGGCGCATCGCCCCCGCGCTCGTGGGCCGGACGATCGCGAGTGTGCGCACGACCCCCGACAGCTACTTCTTCATCACCCGCCCGACCGATCTCCGGCGCCGCCTGCGGGATCGAACCGTCCTGAAGCTCGACCGACGCGGGAAGTATCTGGTCGCGACGCTCGACGACGGCAGCCGTCTGGCGCTGCACCTGGGGATGACCGGGCAGCTCTTCGCGAGCGGCGCGACCAGCGTGCGGCTGCTCTCCGCGAGCGCGCGGGCCGCGCTGGCCCCGGAGACCCAGCCGACCTTCCGCGGCGATTCGCACACCCACCTCGTGCTGCGCTTTCGCGACGGCGCGCCGGACGTGCTGTTTCGCGACGTGCGCAAATTCGGGAAGGTGCTGTGGCTTCCCGCAGGCGCCCGGAATCCCCGGCTCGACCGCCTCGGGGTGGATGCGCTGCGCGCCACCGGCCAGGATCTGTTCGCCGCGACGCGCAAGCGCAGAGTGGCGATCAAGAATCTCCTGCTCGACCAGGCCGTGATCGCGGGCGTCGGAAACATCTACGCCGACGAGGCGCTGTTTCGGGCCGGCGTCCGTCCCGGGCGGGCCGCGGGGCGCGTCACCCGGCGTGAGTGCGAGGCCATCGTCCGGGAGCTCCGCTCGGTACTGCGCCGCTCCATCGCGACCGGCGGCTCGAGCATCAGCGACTACGTGGCGCCGGACGGCCGCGACGGCCGCTACCAGGACGAGCGGCGCGTCTACGCCCGCCGCGGCGAGCCCTGTCGAAGCTGCCGAACCCCCATCAAACGCATCACGCTGGGCCAGCGCGGCACGCACTATTGCCCCGCGTGCCAACGCTGATATCCTCTCTCCTCCCCCGAACGATGGACCGATGGACGGGTGGGTTCCCGGAGACCCACCGAGGTCGGTCGGCAGACACGAGAATCCGAGGCCGTGGGCGAATCGTCATCCCCGCGGGTATCGAATCGAATCGGGCGCTGCGGCATCTAACCGGTGATTTGACGCAATCGACCACGCACCTAGATTGCAGTGGTCCGATCGATCCCCGGCGCACCAAACGACAGACGGCAGCGGGCCGCCTCGAGGCAATCGGGGTGATGTCCCCCCGTCGATGGGCATGGAGATGATGGATACCGAAGCCGAAATCCGAAGCGACCTCGCCTTGGCCCTCGACACGGGCCACGAGGAGCATTCGGCGCCGACCCGACGACAGCCTGCCCGGCGCGCGCCTCTCCGGAGCCGCGACGCGCGGGAGCGCGCCGAAGCCGGCGAGCCGGCACCCGACGCGCTGGAAGCCTACCTGCGCTCGATCCGCAACATCCCGCTCCTGACGCCCGAGGAGCACAACGAGCTGGCGGAATCCATCCGCGCGGAGGAGACGGCGTTCCGCGAGGCGCTGCTCGAGATTCCGGGCACCGCCCTGGTGATCCTGCAGCGCTGGGACGAGCTCAAGCGCTCCGGGCGCGTGACGGCCGCGCTGAGTCAGCACTACCGCGACGCGAGCGGGCGGGACTTCGGTCCCCAGATCGATGCGGCGCTGCAGCGGATCGAGCGGCACATGGCGGAGCGCAAGCGGCTCACCGCTTCGCGGAGCCAGCGCGGTCAGGACCAGGTGGAGTCTCTCGACCGGCGGATCAAGAAGCGGCTGCGCGAGGCGGAGATCGGCTTCGAGATCCTTCGCGAGATCCACGGCGAGTTCCGGGCGGCGCTGGACGCGCCGCGCGACCGCGCGACCGCGGCGCTGCGGCGGCGGCTCGGCCTCACCACGCCCGCGGCGCGACGCAGCATGGCTGCGGCCCAGACGGCGCTCGAGGCGCGCGAGGCGTCGATCCAGCGCTTCGTCCGCCACAACCTGCGGCTCGTGATCCGGCTCGCCAAGGGCTACCGGAACATGGGGATCTCCTATCTGGACCTGATCCAGGAAGGGAGCCTCGGGCTGATCCGCGCGGTCGAGAAGTTCGACGAGCGGCGCGGCTTCACCTTCGCCACGTACGCGGTGTGGTGGATCCGGCAGTCCCTGATCCGGGCCATCCAGAATCACTCCCGGACGGTTCGCGTGCCGTCGCACCTCTACGATCAGCAGCTGCGCTATCGGAGGGCTGCGCGCGAGCTGAGCAGTCAGCAAAACCGCGAGCTCAACACCGAGGACATGGCGCAGGCGCTGGAGATGTCGCGGGACCAGGTGGAGCGGGTCGAGGCGTCGATGAAGCCGATCCTCTCGATCGAGGCGCCCGTCGCAGGCACCGAAGCGCTCTCGATCGAGGACTCGCTGGCCGACGAGCGCGTGGGGGATCCGAGCGAAGGCATCGACCAGGATGCGCTTCAGGTCGCGATCGGGCGCGTGCTTCGCCAGCTCGCCCCGCGCGAGCGCGAGATCCTCGAGTGGCGCTTCGGTCTCCGCGACGACGAAGAGCTCACCCTGGCGGCGATCGGCAAGCGCATGGGCATCTCGCGCGAGCGCGTCCGCCAGCTCGAGAAGCGGGCGCTGGCGCAGCTGCGCGAGGCGGGCGAGCTCGAGCACCTCGCCGAGTCCCTCACCGAGATGGAGTGACGGCGCGGCACCGCGCGCGCGCCCCACTCGCTTCGCGGCCGCGATCTCAATCCGGATAGGCCTCGAAGATTGCGGTTCGCGGCGCGTCGACCAGCGTGACGCCGAAGCGGCGCGCCACCGCGAGCGCGCGGCGGTACTCCGAGACGGTGACCGGCCGGTCGAGGGGCGGCTCCCGGTCGGCGCGATGACACGGGTGGTACTGGCCCATCACGTTCACGTGGGTGCGCGGCGAGACCTGCCGCGCCAGGAACTCGATCACGCGCTCGGTGTTCGCGAGGTCGTCCGGTAGCACCAGGTGCCGGACGAGAAGGCCCCGGCGCGCGACGCCCTGTGCATCCAGCTCGAGGTCGCCGACCTGCCGCTGCATCTCGCGCAGGGCGGCCTGATTGAACTCGACGTAGTCGCGCACGTGCGAATAGCGGTGGGCCTTCTCCGAATCGCCGTACTTGGCGTCGGGCATGTAGATGTCGATCACGCCGTCGAGCAGCGCGAGCGCCTCCAGGCTGTCGTAGCCCCCCGTGTTGTAGACGAGCGGCAGCCGCAGGCCGCGATCCGCCGCGATGCGCACAGCCTCGAGAATCTGCGCAACGACGTGGCTCGGCGTGACGAAGTTGATGTTGTGACAGCCCTGCTCCTGGAGCCGGAGCATCATGGACGCGAGCTCGTCGGGCGCAACCTCTCGACCCACGCCCATCTGACTGATCTCCCAG
>CP070734.1:2381449-2384349 GCA_020347605.1 Deltaproteobacteria bacterium
GGACTTCGTCGTGATCGCGTCGTACCTGGGTGAGCCGCGTCACCCCTACTGGTGGCTCAATCTCGAGGCGGCCCCCGACGCCTCGGTGCAGATCGGCCGGGAGCGCCATCGCGTGCGCGCGCGCGCGGCCGAGGGCCCCGAGCGCGAGCAGCTCTGGCGTGCGGTGACGCAGAAGACGCCCGACTACGACGCCTACCAGGCGCGCACCGAGCGCCGCATCCCGGTCGTCGTGCTCGAGCGCCGGTAGCCGCCCGCACCGGCGACTGTACGTCCCGCTGCGCGATCTGCGGATGGGATTCGCATGGCGAGCCAGATACATTCTGGCTGCGGAATCCGTACGGTCGGGTGGGCCGGTCCGCGAAATCGCGAAACGGGATCGAGATCGGTCGGGTGGCTCGATGTGGTTCACCATCGAGGTCGTGCTGGGCGCGCTCTTGGGAGCGGCGTTCGTCGCGCTGGCGCGCGCGCTGGGGCGCCTCGAGCGCACGCTGCTGGCCGCGGGTCTGGTGGTCGCGGCGCTCGTCTACGTCGGGATGGGGCTCACGGCGCACCCGCCGTCCGAGCTCTGGATCGAAGGGGTCGGAGCGGGCGCGTTCCTGGTACTGGCGGTGGCGGGTTACCTCGGCTCTCCGCTGCTGCTCGCGGCCGGCTGGGCCGCCCACGGTGCCTGGGATCTCGTCGTCCCGTTGTTCACGGACGTCGCCTACCTCTCGGAATGGTACATTGCCGCGTGTCTCGGCTTCGACCTCGCCCTGGCCGCGTACATCGCCGGCGTCGGGTGCATCCCGTCGGCCGGGCGGAAGCACGGGGAAGCGACGTGATGTTCCTGCGCTTCGGGCTGCGCGACCTCGTCATCGTGACCGTCGCACTCGTGCTGTGGTGGCAGCTCGGCCCGCTGTCGGTGGGCGAGGGCGTGCTGAGCGATCTGTTCGGGGTGGTGGCCGGCGTGGCGCTCGGCGCCTGTGCGTACGTGCTCCACGAGTGGGGCCACTTCGCGGGCGCCCTCGCGAGCCGCAGCGTCGTGCGTCCCCCGGAGCACCTGCGCTCCGTCTACCTCTTCAGCTACGACTCGCGCCGCAACTCGCGCCGGCAGTTTCTCGTCATGTCCGTCGGTGGCTTCATCGTGACCGGCCTCGCGGTGTGGATCGCGTACGCGTGGCTGCCCGACGACCAGCTCGCCTCGCGCGTGGCCCGCGGCCTGGTGCTGTTCCTCGCGTCGCTCGGCGTGTTCATCGAGTTCCCGCTCGTCTTCTGGGCGCTGCTCCGGCCGACGCTGCCGCCGGTGGAGACCTTCCGCACGCACCGGGAGGAGCAGCACGCAGCGGCGAATGCCATCACCGGCCGCTGAGGGGAGCGCGCATCCGCGCGCGCCGGAGCGGGCACCCGAGATCGACGCATCTCGCAGGGAACGATACGTTCGCCCCTCGTGGCCGGGCTCGCCCTCGCGCTGTACGTCGTGTATCTCGCCGTCGCGTTCGGCGGGCGCGCCTGGCTGCAGTACCGGCGCACCGGCGACCACGGGTTTCGCGGCTTCTCGGGTCGGGTCGCCTCGGTCGAGTGGTTCGCCGGGCTCTTGTTCGTCGTGTCGCTCCTCGCGCTCTTCCTCGCTCCCGTTTCAGCGCTGCTCGGGATTCTCCCGAGCCGCGAGCCGGCCGTGTGGATCGTCTGGCTCGCCCTCGCGCTGGTGCTGCTGGGCTTCGCCGTGACGCTCCGCGCGCAGGTCGAGATGGGCACGTCCTGGCGCGTCGGGGTGGACCCGTCCGAACGCACCGAGCTCGTCACGCGCGGGCTGTTCGCCGTCGTGCGCAACCCCGTCTTCACCGGGGTGGGGCTCTTCGCTCTGGGCTTCGCGCTCCTGGTGGAGAACGCGCTGTCGCTCCTGGGCGTGGTGTGCGGCGCGCTGGGGGTCGAGCTGCAGGTGCGGTACGCGGAGGAGCCCTTTCTGCTTCGCGTCCACGGCGAGACCTATCGGCGCTACGCGCGGCGCGTGGGCCGCTTCGTTCCGTGGCTGGGTCACCTGCGGGATGCGGGCGGGCGGGCCGCGTAGGAGGTGAGACGATGAGTGGACCGAATGCGCTCCGCGCCGAGCCGACGCGGAGCGTGCTCGACCGGCTGCACGCGGAAGCGCGCGGCGACCGGCTCCGCTTCCTGAAGCTGGCGCCGCGGATCCTCGCCGGACTCGCGCGGGGCCGATCGTTCTTCGAGATCGCAACGCCCGAGTCGATGAAGGGTTGCTACATCCCGGTCTCGCGGGAACAGGGCGAGCTCCTCTACCTCACGGCTCGAGCCCTCCGCGCCCGGACGGTCGTCGAGTTCGGCACGTCGTTCGGCATCTCCACGATCTACCTCGCGTCCGCGCTGCGCGACAACGGCGGCGGGATCGTGATCGGGAGCGAGATCGAGCCGAGCAAGTGCACGCGCGCGACGGCGAACCTCGAGGCCTCGGGATTGGCGGGGTACGCCGACGTCCGCCTCGGGGACGCCCTCGAGACGCTGCGCGAGCTGCCCGAGCCGGTCGACCTGCTGCTGCTCGACGGCTGGAAGGATCTCTACCTTCCCGTGCTGGAGCTGGTACGCCCGCGCCTGCGACCGGGAGCGGTCGTGCTCGCGGACAACATCTTCACCTTCCGCAAGGCGCTGCGCCCCTACGTCGAGTACGTGCAGTCGGGTGCGAACGGCTTCGAATCGACGACGCTGCGCATCTCGGACGGCTTCGAGTACTCGGTGTACATCGGATGACCGGGCCGCTCGAGGCGCCGCCCGCGCGTGGGGGGCGACCCATGCGCCGGGCGGGCCGCCCCGCGCGGGGACTCAACGAACGGCGCCGTGCCACCGATGAGCTGACATGCGTGTGAATCTGTCCCGCGTCGTGATCCTCGCCGCGCTCGTGGCCGGCTGCG
>CP070734.1:2384449-2400790 GCA_020347605.1 Deltaproteobacteria bacterium
AGCCGACCCCCTCGTACCGCGTCTCGCTGAAGATTCCGACCGACAGGTCCGCCAGGTCCCGCCCGTCCGGCAGGTGGTTCCGGGTCATGAGCTCGAGCGTCTTGCGGCCGAGCAGCCGCACCCCGTCGAGCTCGCCACCCGAGAGGAGCATGCGGCAGAAGCGCAGGTAGTCCGCCGCCGTCGACACCAGGCCGCCGCCTCCCGACAGGAACACCGGCGGCGCGAGGTAGCGGCTCTTCTGCGGGTCGTCCTGGAGGCGGAGCTTCTTGCCGGGGCCGCGGTCGTAGCAGGCGGCGAAGCGCTCCACCTCGTCGGACGGGACGTGGAAACCGGTGTCGACCATGCCGAGCGGCTCGAAGACGTGTCGGCGCAGGTATGCGTCCAGGCGCTCGCCCGACAGCACCTCGACGAGGTGTCCGAGCACGTCCGTCGCGACCGAGTAGTTCCAGGCGGTTCCCGGTGAGAACTCGAGGGGTAGCCCCGCCAGCGCCCCGACCATCTCGCGAACGCTGCCCTCGAAGGGCCCCTCGCCGGTCCCGATCCCGAGCTTGCGGTACGCGGCGTCGACGTTGGTGCGCTGCATGAAGCCGTAGGTGAGGCCGGAGGCGTGGGTGAGCAGGTCGCGGATCGTCATCGGGCGCCGGCAGGGGGTGGTCAGGAAGTCCGGGTGGTTGCCCGCCTGGTAGACGCGCAGGTCGCGCCATTCCGGAATCAGCTTGTGGACCGGATCGTCGAGCTGAAAGTGACCGTGCTCGTAGAGCATCATCAGCGCCACCGAGGTGATGGGCTTCGACATCGAGTAGATGCGGAAGATGGTGTCTTCGCGCATGGGGGTGCCGCGCTCGCGGTCCATCAGGCCGACCGGCGACCGATACGCGACCTCTCCGCGGCGGAACACGAGCGTCAAGGCGCCGGCGATCTTGCCCGGGTCGAGGTAGCGGCTCTTCAGGTGGGCATCGATCCGCGCGAGTCGCTCGCTCGCGAGGCCTACGTCTTCGGGGCGCGTGGTCATGCGGAGCTCCTTCCAGCATTCGACGGCCGCTCCAGCCTACCACCCGTCGCGGGGCCGCATGCGTCGGCGTGCACGCCCCGCGTCGAAGCGTCTCGCGCCGCTGTGGCAAAACGCCACATCGAACGCGGCGGCGCGCTGCGCGGGCGGAGCGGGTGCGCCCACGGCGGCGATTTCCGGACCGCGCAGCCGGCATCGGTCTTGCTTCGTACGTGAGGTGGGGAGCGTGGACTTCGGCTCGCGACGCTCGCTCGCCGCGCGGGTGGGCCGCGGGGAGGAGATTCGATGAGTTCACCCTTCGCATTTGCAGACGAGCTCGGTCCTGCGAAGATCGTGCACGTCTACGAGCCCTCGATCGGACTGCGCGGAACCCTGGTGGTCGACAACGTCGCGACCGGGCCCTCGATCGGGGGGCTGCGCATGGCGCCGGACGTCAGCACCGAGGAGTGCTTCCGGCTCGCGCGCGCCATGACCCTCAAGAACGCCGCGGCCGGGCTTCCGCACGGGGGTGGGAAGTCGGTGCTCTACGGCGACCCCAAGCGGCCGCTCGACGAGAAGGAGCGCCTGGTGCGCGCCATGGCGTGCGCGCTGCGCGACTGCGAGGACTACATCTTCGGCCCGGACATGGGCACGGACGAGACGTGCATGGCCTGGGTGAAGGCGGAGATCGGGCGCGCCGTGGGTCTGCCGCGCGAGATCGGCGGGATCCCGCTCGACGAGATCGGCGCCACCGGTTTCGGGTTGTGTCACGCGGCCGAGGTGGCGGCGCGCACCTGCGACCTCGAGCTCGCGGGCGCGCGTGTCGTGATCCAGGGCTTCGGATCGGTTGGACTGCACGCGGCGCGCTTCCTCGCCGAGAAGGGCGCGGTGATCGTGGCGGCGTGTGATTCGCGCGGCACCACCGTCAACCCGAGGGGCCTCGACGTGGAGGCGCTGGTCGAGCTCAAGCGCTCGGGCAAGAGCGTGATGGATCATCCCGGCGGCGAGGCTCGCGACCGCGACGCGGTGATCGACGTCGAGTGCGAGATGTTTGTCCCGGCGGCGCGGCCCGACGTGATTCGCGAGGACAACGTGGAGCGGCTCGCTACCCGGATGGTCGTGTCGGGCGCAAACATTCCACTCACGGACGGCGCCGAGAAGCAGCTCCACGAGCGCGGCGTCCTGTGCGTGCCCGATTTCATCGCCAACGCCGGCGGCGTGATCTGTGCCGCGATGGAGTACCACGGCTCGAGCCAGGCGGCGGCCTTTGCCGCCATCGAGGAGAAGATCCGCGCCAACACGGAGCAGGTCCTGGCGGCGTCCCGGGCGCGCGGGGTCCTGCCGCGCCGGGCGGCCGTGGACCTGAGCGTCGAGCGCGTGCGGCGCGCGATGCGCTACCGGCGCTGGTCGATCTTCTGAGGCCGGGCGCACCGGGCGCGGATCGGAAGGATCAGCATGTACTGCATCCGTCTGCACGGTCGCGGGGGCCAGGGCATGAAGACGGCCAGCCGCATCCTGGGCAGCGCGTTCTTCGAGGAGGGCTTCGAGGTTCAGGACGCGCCGCGCTACGGGGCCGAGCGGCGGGGCGCACCGATCTTCGCCTACGTGCGCGCCGCGCGAAGGCCGATTCTGGAGCGCGGCATCATTCGCCGACCCGACCTCGTGGTGGTGGCCGACGAGACCCTCGTTCCGGTCTCCGCGGCCGGTGTCGTGCAGGGCGTCGGGCCGTACACGGTGCTGCTGATCCACAGCGCCGAGGCGCCGGCGGTCTGGAAGCGCCGGCTCAAGCTCGGGGGCGAGGTCTTCACGCTGCCCGTCGCTCCCGAGGACCGCGCGGACGTTCCCTTGATCGGCGCGAGCTGCGCGGGCGCCGCCGCGCGCCTGGTCGGAGAGATCTCCCGCGACGCACTCGAGGAGGCGATTCGAAGCGAGCTCGTCGGGATGCGCGCGGAGGTCGTCGCCGAGAACCTGGAGCGCGCCCTCGGCGCCTACGACCGACTGGCGCCGCACGCGGGCTGCGTCCGCGAGGGCGACGCGGAGGGCGTCGGGCCGTTCGAGAGCCCCGACTGGATCGACCTGCCCTTCGAGGACGCCCGCATCTCGGCGCCGGACATCCACGCGGGCGGCACGAGCGTGCAGGTGCGGACCGGTCTCTGGCGCACGATGCGGCCGTTGATCGACCTCGAGCACTGCCACCGCTGCGCCTGGGTGTGCAGCACCTTCTGCCCCGACGGAGCGATCCGGGTCGACGACGCGGGCGCGCCGCAGATCGACTACGACCACTGCAAAGGCTGCCTGGTCTGCGTCGCCGTGTGTCCGCCGCACGCCATTCACGCGATCCCGGAAGAGCAGGCCGCCGACGCCGCGGCGGCGGAGAACGCGGCATGACGCGCACGCTGCTGACCGGAAATGCCGCCGCGGCGTGGGGTGCGCGGCTCGCGCGCGCCGAGTACGTGCCCGCGTTCCCGATCACTCCGCAGACCGAGATCATCGAGAAGCTGGGCGGCTGGATCGACGCCGGCGAGATGGACGGCCGGATGGTGACGCTCGAGTCCGAGCACTCCATGATCACCGCTGCGGGAGCCGCCGCGGCGGCGGGCGTGCGCGTGTTCAGCGCCACCTCCAGCCAGGGCCTGCTCTACGGGATGGAGATGATCTACACGGTCGCCGGCTGGCGCGCGCCGTTCGTGCTGGTGAACGTGTCGCGCGGACTCGCGACGCCGCTGACGCTCGAGTCGGATCACAACGACGTCCTCGCCGCGCGCGACAGCGGATTCCTGCAGATCCACTGTTCCACCTGCCAGGAGGTGCTCGACAGCGTGCTGATCGCCTACCGGCTCGCCGAGGACGCGCGCGTGCGGCTGCCGGTGATCGTCAACCTGGACGGCTTCTACCTGTCGTTCACGCGCGAGCCGGTCGCGATCCCCGACCCGGAGACCGCGCGGCGCTTCCTACCGCCGCCCGATCCGGAGCGGGCGCACTTCCGCGCCAGTCGCCCGATCAGTCAGGCGGTCGCCGTGCTGGGCGGCGGTCCGTACTCCTACTTCCGCTACGAGATCCACCGCGCCGCGCAGAACGCGCTGTCCGTCTACGGCGAAGTCGCCGACGCATTCGCTGCGGCGTTCGGGCGCAGCCACGGACTGTTCGAGTCGTACCGGACGGACGACGCGGAGATCGTCTTCTTCATGATGGGCTCGTTCGCCACCAAGGCGAAGGCGGCGGTGGACTGCCTGCGCGCGGACGGCTGGTCCGCGGGGCTGCTGCGCCCGCGCCTGCTGCGTCCGTATCCCGACGCGGAGATCGCCGCGGCGCTGGCGGGAACGCGCGGCGTCGCGGTCGTCGACCAGAACCTGTCGATCGGCAAGGGCGGCGTGCTGTACACCGAGCTGGCCTCGGCGCTCGCCGCGCGGCGGGACGCATCGCCGGTGCTGGTCAGCTTCATCGGCGGGCTCGGCGGGCGGGACATCGGCGCCGAGGAGTTCTTCGAGATGGCGGCCGTCACGCGCAAGGCCGCGCAGGAGGGCCGGGCGCCCGAGCCGCGGCTCCTCTACACCGCGACCGAGCTGCGCGAGATGCGAAAGCTCCAGAGCATCGCGCTCCGCGAGCGTCACCAGATCGGCGAGATCCCGCCGGCGCGTCGTGCGTCCGCGCGCCCCGAACGGGAGGAACGACCGTGACCGAGACCGCGTTCCGGCGCATGAACGATCTCCCGTCGACGCACCTCCTGGGTGGCGGCACCGCGATGTGCGCGGGCTGCGGGGGCCTGCAGGCGATCCAGGAGGTCTACGACGTCCTCGGGAAGAATACGGTGTTCGTCAACGCCGCCGGGTGCATGACGCTGCTCTCGATCTATCCGTTCACGCCGTTCCGCGGCTCCTGGCTGTACACGGCCATGGCCTCCGCGCCCGCCGGCGCACAGGGCGTTCGGGACGCACTCGACATCCTGGTCGAGAAGGGGCGGATCCCTCCCGAAGAGAACGTCCAGGTGGTGGTCCTGACGGGCGACGGCGCCGCCTACGGAATGGGCGTGTCCGCGACCTCCGGAGCGATCGATCGGAACCTCGACTTCCTCTACATCTGTTACGACAACGAGGGCTACGGAAACACGGGCCAGCAGTACTCGGAGGCGACACCCCACGCCGCGCGCACCGCGACCAGCAGCGGACCGCGCGGCTATCCCGGCTACAAGAAGGACCTCTTCTCGATCTGGGCCGCGCACCGGCCGGCCTACGTGGCGACCGTGATCGGTGCCGAGCCACTCGACCTGGCGCGCAAGATCGAGACGGCCGCGCGCGTCCGCGGGCCGCGCCTGATCCTCGCGCTGGCGCCGTGTCCGACGGGCTGGGACTTCGAACCGCGCGACACGATCGAGATCGGCCGGCTCGCCGTCCGCACCGGCGTCTGGCCCTTGAAGGAGTGCGTCGACGGACAGGTGGTCCACACCAAGGTCCGCCGGCCCCGGCTTCCGGTCGAGGAATACCTGAAGCGCCAGGGCCGCTTCGAGCACCTCTTCGCGCCGGAGCGCAAGCCGGAAATCCTCGACGAGATCCAGGCGCGCGTCGACGCCTACTGGCAACGCGTCGAGTGACGCCCGCGCGCAGCGCGCGCTCCCCAATCGCAGCCCGGCCCGCTAGGCTCCCGCGTCGGCGCGCTCCGACCCATCGAGGCGCTCCAGCGAACGAGGGGACCAATGCGCTTTTCGTACGCCGAGTCGATGTGCGACCCGAGTCACTACCTGCCGCTCGCCGTCGAGGCCGAGAGCTCTGGCTGGAGCTCGTTCGTGGTGCCCGACAGCATCTGCTACCCCGAGGTCTCCGACAGCAAGTATCCCTACACGCCGGACGGCAGCCGCGAGTTCCTCGAGGACAAGCCCTTCCTCGAGCCCTTCTCGCTGATCCCCGCGATGGGTGCGGTGACGCAGCGGCTGCGCTTCGCGACGTTCGTCGTGAAGCTCCCGATCCGCAATCCGGTGCTCGTCGCCAAGTCGGCGAGCTCCGTGGCGGTCCTCACCCAGAACCGCTTCACGTTCGGCGTGGGCCTGTCCCCGTGGCCCGAGGACTACGCGATCTGCGGTCAGGCCTGGAAGGCGCGCGGTCGGCGCATGGACGAGATGATCGAGATCGTGCGCGGTCTCACGCGCGGCGGCTTCTTCGAGTACCGCGGCGAGCACTACGACCTGCAGAGCATCAAGCTGTGTCCCGTACCGACGGAGCCGATTCCCATCCTGATCGGCGGCCACGCCGACGCGGCCCTGCGCCGCGCCGCGCGCTGCGCGGACGGCTGGATGCACGCCGGCGGTGACGCGCAGGAGCTCGCCCGGCTGCTCGGCCGGCTCGCCGAGCTGCGCCGGGAGCACGGGCGCTCGGGAACGCCCTTCGAGATCCACGTCATCGCGCTCGACGCGTACACGCGGGACGGCATCCGGCGGCTCGAGGACCTCGGGGTGACCGACGTCATCGTCGGGTTTCGCAACGCCTACGAGAAGGACACGCAGAGCCTGCAGCAGAAGATCGACGCGCTGCGGCGCTACGCGGACGACGTGATCGCCCGCTCGTGAGGCCGGCGGGGCGTGACGGTCCGGCCGAGACCATCTACACTCCGCGGCCGCCCGAGATGCATTCGAGTCCGCGGCGCCCCCGTTCGGGTGAGCCGCCGGAGCCAGTGGGGACCGATGAAACGTCTGCGCGCTCGTAGAATCGCACCGACCGTTCTGCTCGTCTTCGCGCTGTCCTCGTGCGCCAGCGTCCAGGAGAAGACCCGCGACAACCCGAAGGCGGCCCTCGGCTCGCTGATCGGTGCGGCCGCGGGAGCGGGCATCGCCGCGGCGGCCGGCGGAGGCACCGGCGCGATCCTGGCGAGTGCGGCCGCCGGCGGATTGCTGGGCGGATACGTGGGTCACAAGATGGACGAGCGCGACAAGGAGAAGGCGCGGCGGGCCGCCCAGGAGGCCTTCGAGCAGAACCAGACCGGCCACGCGTCGGTATGGCACAACCCCGATACCGGCAACTCGGGTTCGGTCACGCCGACCCGGACCTACCAGCTCGCGAGCGGTCAGTACTGTCGCGAGTACACGCAGACGATCCAGATCGGGGGAGAGGACCACGAGACGCACGGCACCGCCTGCCGGCAGGCCGACGGAACCTGGAAGATCGAGAGCTGAGGTTCCGGAAGCGGTCTCGAAGCGGCTCTTCAACGGGGAGATGCATGCCATGCGCTGGACGACGCTCGCGTTCTCGACCTTCGCGCTGGTCGCGCTCGGTACGGGGGTTCGCTCGGACCCCTCGGTACCGGAGTCGGAGCTGAAGGCCGCCTTCGCGGAGGCGGACAAGAATCGCGACGGCCAGATCGACCGCGAGGAGTTCCATGCGCGCATGGTGGACATCTTCTTCCACGGCGACCTCGACAAGAACGGCTTCATGTCGGCGGACGAGCTCGACGCGGCCACGCTGATCAAAGAGGACTTCGCGGCCGCCGACGCCAACCGCGACGGCCGGCTCTCGCTCTACGAGTTCCTGGACGCGCGATTCGGACACTTCCGGTCGGCGGACACGGATGCAAACGGGACGCTCTCCCTCGAGGAGGTCGTCGGCTTCTCCGAGCCGTAGGGCTCGCGGGGAGGATGCGCATGAGATCCATGAGCGTCGTGCTGCTGGGGGTGACCGCGTGGCTTCTGGGCTGCGCGTCGGCCTACGAACGCACCTACGAACAGGAAACGCAGCGCCTCGAGCGGCAGCGGCAGGCCCGCGAGCAGCGCGAAGCGATGGCCCATGCGGAGGCGAGCCGGTACGCGGCGGTGGTGTACTTCGAGGTCGGAAGCGCGGTGATCCACGAGGACGGCCACCGCGAGCTCCGCTGGTTCGCGGAGAAGCTGGAACCGTACCCGCAGGCCGTCATCCTCGTCCAGGGCTTTGCCGACGCCACGGGTGGGGACGGCCTCAATCAGGAGCTCTCCGAAGAGCGCGCGTCGAACGTGGCGGACGTTCTCGTCACCCAGGGGATCGCCGCGTCCCGCTTGCGGGTCTCGGGCTTCGCGTCCGACTACGCGGCGGAATCGAACGACACCCGCGCGGGCCGCAGCCGAAACCGCCGCGTCGAAGTGACCGTTCAATGATGTCGCGATCCGACCGCACGCGTTCGCCCCGGTCCGCGTCTGGACTTGGGCTCACGGGCGCGTGTAGACTTTCGGGTGGATGAAACGGGTCCCGCGGGGCGCCGATGCGTCGCGAGCCGCGCCGACCCGACCCGTGACGAGGGAGCCGTAACGCGTGCAACGCGGCGATGAACGGACCGAGCTCCGATCCTCTCCTTCGCGGGCGCGGCTCGATTTCGAGCAGCTTCTCGCCAATTTGCTGGCGACCTTCATCAACCTGGGCGCCGACGAGATCGACGACCACATCCATCGGGTTCTGAGCAGCCTGGGCGCCTTCATGGAGGTCGATCGGATCACGCTGTGGGAGACCACGCACGACGGCGCTGCGTTTCGCGCTACGCATGCGTGGGCTGCGAACGGCGTCGAGCCGCTGCGCCTGCGCTTCTCGGATCGCTATCCCTGGGTCACGAAGCGGGTTCTCGGGGGGCGGGTCTTCCAGTTCGCGAAGTTCGACGAGATTCCCGAGGCGCTGGGCCTCGAACGCGCGCTCTTCGCGCGCGAGGGGTCGAAGTCGCACCTGACGATTCCGCTCTCCGCGCGAGGGTCGGTGGTGGGCGCGCTGTCGTTCGCCACGCTGCGGAAGGAGCGAGCCTGGCCCGATCCGCTGGTCGCACGGCTTCGACTCGTCGGCGAGTTCTTCACCAACGCCTTCGAGAGAAAGCGAACCGACGAGCGGCTGCGAAACGAGATCGCGGATCGAAGGCGCGCAGAGGACGAGTTGCGCTGCCTCCTGGAAGCGGCTCCCGACGCCGTCGTCGTCAGCGACCGATGGGGTCGGATCCGGCTGATCAACTCGCAGACCGAGAGCCTGTTCGGCTACGCGCGGGACGAGCTCGTCGGTCGCGCTGTGGATCTGCTGCTGCCCGAGCGCGTCCGCGAGCGGCATCGCGAGCACCGCGAGGCCTACGTGCGTGCGCCCGGCACGCGGTCGATGGGCTCGAATTTCGACATCGTCGCGAGCCGGAAGGACGGGACCGAGATTCCGGTGGAGGTCAGCTTGAGCCCTCTGCAGGGCGCGAAGGGCCTGCTCGTCTTCGCCAGCATTCGCGACGTGAGCGAACGCAAGCGCGCCTCGGACGCGCTCCGGGAAAGCGAGGCGCGCCTGCGGAGACTTCTCGAGACCACGCAGGTGATCCCCTGGGAGGCCGACGCGCAGACGTGGCGCTTCACGTACGTCGGCCCCCAGGCCGTGAAGATCCTCGGACATCCGTTGCACCGCTGGTACGAACCGGACTTCTGGAGCGACCACATCCATCCCGAGGACCGGGACTACGCGATGCACTTCTGCCGCGATTCCTCGGTCACGTGCGAGAACTTCGAGTTCGAGTACCGGATGGTCTCTGCGAGTGGCGAGCCGGTCTGGCTTCACGACGTCGTTTCCTGCATCTGCGAGGACGGACGGCCGAAATGGATGCGCGGCTTCATGATCGACGTCAGCGAGCGCAAGCGAGCCGAGCAGGCGCTCCGCGACCTCAGCGGACGTCTGATCCGCGCGCAGGAGAACGAGCGGCACCGCATCGCGGGGGAGCTTCACGACGACGTGAGCCAGCGGCTCGCGCTGCTGGCCATCAGCGTCGACCTGCTCGGGCAGTCCCCGCCCGGCGCCGACGAGATCCCGCAGCGGATCGACGCGCTGTCGTCCCAGGTTCGCGAGCTGTCCTCCGAGATCCACCGCGTTTCGCACCAGCTCCACCCCTCCCATCTCGAGGAGCTGGGTCTGGTGGTTCCGCTCGGGCGCTTCTGTCGCGAGCTCGGCCAGACGCACGGGATCCAGATCGATTTCGACCACGCCGGCGTGCCGCGGGAGCTGCCCGGCGAAGTCACCCTGTGTCTGTACCGGATCGCACAGGAGGCGTTGCGGAACGTCGTCAAGCACAGCGGCGCGCAGAAGGCGCGCGTCGAGCTGGCGGGAAGCGCCGATGCGGTCCGTCTGCGTGTTTCCGACTCGGGTCGGGGCTTCGACGTCGAGTCCCCGGAGGCCCGACGCGGCCTGGGACTCGTCAGCATGCGAGAGCGGCTCCGGCTCGTCCGCGGAGATTTTTCGATCGATTCGCAGCCCTGGAGCGGTACGCGGATCGACGCGCGCATTCCACTCGACCCATCCGGTCCGTGAAACGCGGGCTTTGCGCGATCGGGTCGCGCGCCTATGCTTACACAACGGGGTTACGCAGGTACGGGAGGTCCCCGTGAGTCGCACGCGCGTCCTGCTGGCGGACGACCACACACTTCTGCTCGAGGCCTTCACGAAGCTGCTCGAGCCGGCGTGCGAGGTCGTGGGTGCCGTGGGGGACGGACGTGCGCTGCTCGAGCACGCGCGCGAGCTGGAGCCGGACGTCATCGTTCTGGACATTTCGATGCCACGGCTCAACGGGCTGGAGGCCGGTCGAGCGCTGAAGAAGCTCCTGCCCCGGGTCAAGCTGATCTTCCTGACGGTGAACGAGGATCCGGACGTGGCGGCGGAGGCGCTGGCGATCGGCGCCTCGGGCTACCTGCTCAAGCGGTCCGCGGCCTCGGAGCTGTTCCGCGCGATCCAGCAGGTGGCCGACGGCAACTCGTACGTGACGCCGCTGGTCGCCGACTCGGCGGGGGATCCGCGGCGCCGGAAGGCGTTGGGCCGCCTGACCTCGCGCCAGCGGGAGGTGCTTCAGCTGCTCGCCGAGGGTCATTCCATGAAGGAGGCGGCCGCTCTGCTGAACGTCACGCCGCGAACCGTCGCCTTCCACAAGTATCGCCTGATGGGCGAGCTCGGTCTCAAGACCAATGCCGAATTGGTGCAATTCGCGATCAAGCAGGGAATCGTGACGCAGTAGCCGGTTGCGGCGCGGCTTCGCGGCGCAGGAACTGTCAATTCTGACAGTCGCCAGCCGGCCGGTCCTCGTGATAGATATTGAACGTGGGCGTCGGAGCGGCCTCCGGCACGGTCTGGGGTCGTGCCGGGGGTCGCGTTCCGGGCGCTCGGGTCACTCGGGCAGGAGCAGCTGCTGATGCGCGCGCGGGTGCTCCTCGCAGACGACCATCGGGCGATGCTCGACACCGTCGGGCAGCTGCTCGGCCGTGAGTTCGATATTGTCGGGGCCACGACGGACGGGCAAGCTGTCCTGGACGCCGCTGCGGAGCTCGAGCCCGACGTCGTGGTCCTCGACATCTCGATGCCGGTGCTGAACGGGCTCGGTGCGGCCCAGCGACTCAAGCAGATGCGTTCTGGCGCGAAGATCGTGTTCCTGACCGTTCAGGAAGATCCGGACGTCGCGCGGCAGGCGCTCGCGACGGGTGCCCTGGGGTACGTGGTGAAATCCAGTGTGGTCTCCGAGCTCGTGTTCGCCATCCGCGAAGCCCTCGCGGACCGCAGCTTCGTCTCGCGCTCCGTGCTGCTCGAGGAACCCACCTGAGCGCCCGCCCCCGGGCCGTTCTTGCGATCGCGCGGCTCGGCTGTGCGCTCGTGACGCCGCTCCTCACGGGATGCATCCACGCCCCCAATCTCCGGATCGCCGACGTGACCGTGCTCGGGCACGGAGATCGCGGGATTCGCTACTCCGTCGCCGTCGAGAACGCGAAGCGCTACTGGCCGTTTTCCCGCTGTCGCACCTCGGACGCCCGCGGTGAGGTGAGACTCCGCGGGACCCTGAGCCCGACGCGCAGCCCCGGAACCGTGCCGGCCGGCAGCCAGGTGGTGGTGAGCGAGACCGACCGGTTCGTGCGGGACGCGCTTCCCGCCGGCAAGACGGCGCACGAGCTCGTCGACGCGGACCCGGGCGCCGACGCCGCGGAGCACCCCTTCCTGGTCGTGGAGCTGCAGAGCGACGCCCCGCGCCGCCGCTGCGCCGTGCTGCAGGGGCGCAAGGCCGTCCGCATTCCCGAGGCTCTGCGCCTCGGAGATTGAGCGGTCCCGCGGCTGCGGCGTCGCTCGGAACCCGCGCCGGAGGCCCCCTATACTGCCCCGTTCGTGTCGGCGTTCGATCCCGTCTGTGGGATCGCCACGGTCGCCCCGCATCACGAACGGGTCGCCAGCGGGCCCTGCGGCCGCGCTGCGACTCCCGTGCGACCGGGATGTCGCGGAGGATGAACGATGACGGAGACCGCCACGGCGGGATCGAGGCACGAAGGGCGTCGCGAGGTCGGCCGCCGGAAGCGCCGGGGCCGCTGGCTCGTCGGGCTGCTCGCGCTCGTCGCGGTGTCCGCGGCCGGGATTCTCGCGTACGAGCCGATCGTGCGCCGGGGCCCGACGATCACCGTCTACTTCGAAACGGCGGAGGGTCTCGAGGCCGGGAAGACGCGGCTCCGGCTCGCGTCGGTCGAGATCGGTCGGGTCGCGTCGATCGCGCTGCGGCGGGAATCCCCGCGCGTCACGGTTCGGTGTCGGATCGACGCATCCGCGCGCGACTACATGCGCGAGGGCGTGCAATTCTGGGTGGTGCACCCGCCGATCGGGTCCGGAGGCACCTCGGAGCGGGCTGGGTTCGCATCGGAGGCGTACATCGAGGTGAGCGAGGCGCCCGCCGGCGCCGCGCCGGCGTTCGAATTCACGGGCCTCGCGGCGCCGCCGGCGCCGCCGGCCGCTGCGGCCGGCCTCGGGCTGGTGCTGCACGCCGAGACGCTGGCCTCGCTCGGCGTCGGATCCCCGGTCCGCTACCGGAGCCTTCCGGTCGGCCGCATCGACGGATACCGTCCGTCCGACGACGGCGCGAGCCTCGAAATCGACATCTCCATCGATCCGGATCACGCGTCACTCGTGCGTCGCAACAGCCGGTTCTGGTACAGCGGTGGACCCGAGGGGCCGCTCCGCTTCCCGACCGGAGCCGCTCCGCCGCAGCTCGCCGCTGGAATCGACTTCGACGCGCCGACGGCGGGCGGGCCCGCGGAGCGCGGGGCGCACTACTGGCTGCACGCTTCCCGCAGCGAGCTCGCGTCCAGCGCGCTGCGGTACGGAGGCTTCTCCGTGATCGTGGAGGCGCCACGTCTCGGCGCCCTCGAGGTCGGCGACCCCGTCAGCTATCGCGAGATTCCGGTCGGCGCCGTCGTCTCCCTCGAGCTGTCGCGCGATTCGCGAACGGCTCGCGCCCACCTCAACATCCAGAATCGGTATGCCAAGCTGGTGCGCACCAACAGCGTCTTCTGGAACGCGAGCGGCGCCGCCGCCCGCGCGGGAGGCGCGGCTCCGAACGCGCCTTCGGGGTCGCACGACGCGCAGCCGTCGGTCGGCGTCGCCTTCGCGACGCCGACCGATCCGGGCCCGCCGGTCCAGGCGGGGTCCGTCTTCGAGCTCCAGTCCGCGGCACGGGATCAGTGGCTGCAGTGGTCGCCGGCGATCTGGCGCGGTTCGCCCGACGAGGTTCCGCCCCGAGCCAGGGCCGCCGAGCACGGCCTCGCCCGCTTCTTCCATTACGCAGGGAAGAGCGCGGAGGACGCCGAACGGGATCGGGAGCACCAGCCCGACGCGGCGCAGGCCGCGGCGCGTGACGCGATGAAGCGGGGGCGGCTCGGCCCTCTCTTCCGGCGCGGGGAGGACGACTGAATCCGGCGGGCCGGGGTTCCGCCCCGCCGACCTGCGCCCTCGCTGTGCCAGCCGCGAGCATCCAGCCGCCCGCAAACCCGACGCGCACGCGGTGACCCGGCCGACGGCGTGGTAGCATCCGCACGGCGAAGCGGTGCTTCTGGATGCTCGCGGCGATCGATGGGTCGGGGAGGACGCGCGCTGAGCCAGGTCTTCGAAACCCGCGGCGCGGCTCGACGGATCGCGGCTCTGGGCTGCGCGCTCGTCGTCGTCGGTCTCGCCCCGTCGGCGCGCGCCGGTGGCCTGTATCTCCAGGAGTTCGCGACGCCCAGCATGAGCGTGGCCGGCGCGGGTCGGCAGTCGCTGGCGGAGGACGCGTCCACGGCGTGGCACAACCCCGCCGGCATGACGCGGCTCGAAGCTCAGCAGTTCATGGCCGGCGCCGGCGGGGTGGTCGGGGACATCAACTTCGACGCGGAGCCGGGGAGTCTGCCGGGCAGTAGCGCGGGTCCGATCGGCGGCTTCGGTCCGATCGTCACGGGCTTCTACGTCCTGCCGCTGGGCGAGCGCTGGCGCTTCGGCGCCAGCCTGCTCTCGTTCTCCGCGGCCGCCCTGGACTACCGCAGCGAGTGGACGGGCCGCTTCCAGGCGCAAGACGTCGACATCCTCACGATGGCACTGACGCCGACGCTCGCCTACAAGGTGAGCGACTGGCTCTCGGTGGGAATCGGCGGAACGCTCCTGTACGCGCAGCTCGACATGAAGCTCGCCACGCCGGTCATGCCGGAGGGTCGGCTCCACCTCGACGATCTGGACGCCTTCGACGCCGGGCTCTCCGGATCGCTGCTGCTCACCCCGCGCGAGGGCACCCGCATCGGCGTCCGGTACATCGAGACGCTCGAGCCGGACGTGAGCGGCAAGCTCCGGTTCTCCGGTCCCATCCCCCCGGATCTCCGGCTCAGCTTGCAGATCCCCTTCCCGCAATCCGTCGAGGTCGGGTTCTACCAGGAGCTGGGCGAGCGCTGGGCGCTGCTCGGGACGTTCCGCTGGGAGGACTGGAGCCGCTTCGGCCGGCTGCCGGTCAGTATCGGCCCGGTCGATGCGGTCGGGAAGACGGGCTGGCACGATACCGTCGGCTACGCACTGGGCGTGCACTACCAGCTCGACGAGGACTGGCGGCTCCAGGCGGGCATGGCCTACGACACCTCACCCGTGAAGGCCAGCGATCGGCATCCCGCGTTTCCGATCGATCGCCAGATTCGATACGCCGTCGGCGTCCAGCACCAGTGGACCGAGAGCGTGAACGTCGGAATCGCCTTCGAGTACGCCGACTACGGCACCGCGAAGATCCGGAACACGAAGAATCCGGCCCGCCCGGTGTTGGGCGAGTTCTCGAAGAACGACCTCTTCTTCCTGTCGGTGAATCTGAACTGGACGGCGCGCGCGGAGCGCTGAGCGCAGCCTCGGTCAGAGCTGGACGCGCGCCCGGGCCCGGTCTCAGTCCGCGAACTCGCACAGGTAGTCGTGTGGATTGGCGCACGCCGGGCTCTCCGCCCGGCAGCCGGGGCGCGTGTCGTTCTCCCCGCAGACCGGCATCGCCGCTTCGGGCTCATCCCCGTCCAGCTCCCCGGGTCCGTGGATCGTCGTGCAGGCGCCGAGCAGTAGCACGAGCGCGATGAAGCTCGTTCCTCGCATGTGTTTCCCCCGAGCGTTTCGGGCTCTTGCAGTTTACAACCGCCGGATCCCACCTAACATCTTCGCCCACCCTGGACCTCGGGGCGCCCTCCGTGAATCCCGGCCGCAAGCTTCGATTCCGAACCTTCGCTGCGCTCGCAGCTCTGTGTCTCGCGTGGACCGGATGCGCCATGCACGGCCGCAGCGCGATCGAGACGGAGCGGCGGCTCGCCGCCGCCGGCTTCCAGATGAAGCTCGCCGACACCCCGGAAAAGCGCGCCCGGCTGCAAGGGCTCGCGCAGCGAGAGCTCGTCGTGCACCGGCGCGGCGGGAGCGCCTACGTCGTCTATGCCGACGCGAAGTATTGCGGGTGCCTGTACGCCGGCACCGCGCTGGCGTACCAGCGCTACCGCAAGCTCCTGGAGGAGCCGGACGGTGGCGCGGAGCCGAGCGGCGCGCCGGTCGAGAGCGCGGGTCCGCCGCTCGACTGGGTCGCGTGGGGCCCGTGGGGGCCGTGGTGGTAGGTCGGACGACGGCATGCCCCGGGCGCACGCCATGACCCCTTCGACGCGCCGGCGGCTCCTCTACGCGACCGCGATCCCCCTCGGCCTGCTCCTGCTGACCTACTTCGGAAGCCGGCTGGGGCTCGGCTACTGGGTCACCGCGCCCTGGGCCGGGGAGCGACTCTCCGATGCCATGGGTCGCGAGGTGACGGTCGAAGCGGTCCGGGTGTCGCTCCGTCCGGGTTGGCAGGTGCGGCTGGAGGGCGTATCCGTCGGCCGCGTGATCACGTCGCGGGCCGCCGAGGTCCGGCTCCACCTGCTGCCGCTCCTGAAGGGCAGCGTGGAGGCGTCGCGCATTCGTCTGGAGGGGGTTCGGCTGCGGGTGGAGCGACGCCCCGACGGCGACCTTGCGCTCCTGGGTCTGGCGCCCGACGAGGGCGAGCCCGACGTCCGGACGAGCTTCCCCGCTCTTCCCGCCCTCGTGGTTCAGGATGCCGAGATCGAGTTCGTGGATCGCGCCATCGACGCGGAGGCG
>CP070734.1:2400890-2416214 GCA_020347605.1 Deltaproteobacteria bacterium
TACGCGGTCTTCACGCTCGGCGGGCTGCGCACCAGCCCGCGCGGCGAGGTGCTGACACCGGATGGCGACGCGGTGCCGGGCCTCCATGCGGCCGGGCGCACGACCTCCGGACTCGCCGCCCAGGGCTACAGCAGCGGTCTGTCGCTGGCCGACGCCACCTTCTTCGGCCGCCGGGCGGGAGCCTGCGCCGCGCAGGGCTGAGCGCGCGCGGCGCGGCGTTCACACGTACCCCGCGTACGCGTCGAGCGCGGCCAGGACCTTGTCACGTCCGGCGGACGGCACGCGCAGGATGGCCTCGGTCACGCCGATCGAGGCGTAGTACTCGAGCTTGGCGGCGTCCGGCACGACACCCATCGGCGCGATCGTAAGCGTCGCGGGATCGCGGCCGCGTGCTTCCATGGCGCGGTACAGCTCCGGAAGCGCCACCTTGAGGCCCGCGCCGCCGATCGGCAGCCAGCCGTCGGCGTACTCGGCGATGTGGGCGAAGAGCGTCGGGCCGGCCGCGCCGCCGATCAGGATCGGCGGGCGCGGCTGCTGCACCGGCTTGGGCCACGCCCAGCTCTTCTCGAAGCGCACGAACTCGCCGTGGAACTCGGCGACCTCGTCGGTCCAGAGCCGCTGCATCGCGAGCACCTTCTCGCGAACCAGCGCGCGGCGCCGCTTCACGTCGACGCCGTGGTTCTCCATCTCCTCGCGGTTCCAGCCGTAGCCGATCCCGAACACGAGCCGCCCCTGCGACAGCAGGTCGAGCGTCGCGAGCTGCTTGGCCAGCGCAATCGGATCGTGCTGCGCGACCAGCGCGATCCCCGTGCCGAGGCGGATGCGCCGGGTCACGGCCGCGGCGCCCGCCAACACCACGTAGGGGTCGAGCGTGCGCCGGTACTCGTCCGGCAGCGTCTCCTCGCCCGTCGGCGCCGGCGTGCGCCGGCTCGTCGGGATGTGCGTGTGCTCGGGGACGTAGAGCGAGTGGTAGCCGCGCGCCTCCGCCTCCTGGGCGAGCTCGATCGGGCTCATGGCCAGGTCCGTCGCGTGGATCGCAAGGCCGATCTTCATCTGCGCTCTCCGTGTGCGCCGGTCCGCTCCCGGTCGATCGCGAGCAACAGCTCCCGCCGCACCGACTCGACGTCGGTGAGCGGCGGATCGCGGTAGCGGGCCACCTCGTCGGCGCCGAAGGGCTCGAAGGTCGCGGCGATCTCGGCGGGGCCGAACTCGCGGATCATCCAGTTCAAGACCTCCGCGAGCTCGGCGTCGCTGAGCGGCGACTGCGCGCTGCCGGGCACCTGCACCAGGTACTGCCGACCCGCCGGAACCCGCAGGAAGTTTCCCACGAAGTCGCGCAGCGCGGGCACCGCCTGCGGGGATCCCGAACCGTCGGCGAGGTGACAGCCCTGGCAGTGGAGCATGTATTGGATCTGCGGCGCGCCGGCCCGCGCGGCGTCCGCCCGCGCGAGCAGAGCCGCGATCAGCAGCGAGGCGAGCGCGAGGCGTCGCATGTTCGTTCGCTCGTACCATCCCGCACGCGGGCTCAAGACTCCGTCGCCACACCGACGACGATCGCCACGGTGGAGTTGTAGATGACACCCTCCCGGCCCATGCACCAGTTGATGTCGTTGCTCTTGGAGGGATAGTAGACCGGCTTGTCGCCCTCGTTCCGCTGGCAGAAGCAGCGGCCGCACAGGTCCTTGCCGCAGCAGTCGTTGTACGAGATCACGTAGTCCTTGCCGTCGGCCGGGTTGCGGCAGGTCCCGAGCCAGGTGACGAGCGACATCTCGGTGCCCGGGGGACAGGACGTGTGCGTGCCGCCGCAGCAGCTCGCCAGGAAGCCGTCGATGGCGCAGTGCCGCCAGTACTCGCAGCTCTCCGGGTCGCCGGCGGGCGTCGCGGGATCGGGCTCACCGGGCGCCGGCGCGCGCGGCTGTGCCGCGGCGCGCGCGACCGGCAGGAGCGGAAGCGCGGAGCCGCCGAGGATCAGCGTGGCGAGGCGCGACAGGAAGCTGCGCCTGGACGTGCGGCGCGCCAGCGCGCGGGCGGACTGCGCAAACCAAAGGTCGAACCGGCTCATGGTGTCTCTCCGGATCGCGTGCGCGCGACGGCGGCGCCGCGCCGTTTCCCCCTAGGCGACACGCCGCGGGTGCTTTCGCTTCGCCAGGTACTCCTGCACCGAAGGGGCGCCGCGTTCCTTGGCCTCGAACAGGCTCTCGACGTGCTCGCGCGTGTTCACCAGGCCGGACGCCCGCACCACGCCCGCCTCGTCGATGAGCACGGCGTAGGGCAGCTTGCCCACACGGTATCGGAGGCCGAGCTCGCTGGAGAGGACGTACGGGCCTCGCTCGAGGCCGTGGGCGCGGACGAACGCCTCGTGCTCCGCGCGGGCACCGTCGCTCGCCAGCACCACGCGCAGCCAACGCCTCTCGGCGGCGCGAATCGAGTCGAGGACGGGCAGGAGGGTCTTGCAGACCGGACAGCTCGGCGACACGAAGAAGAGCAGGGTGCTGCGCCCGTCGGGCGCCGCGCCGCCGATCGTCTGTTTGCGCCCCGACCAGTCGTCGAGCTCGAGGACGGGTGCGGCCTCGCCCAGCGCGGGTCCGCCGCGCACCATCAGCGCGCCGGCCGGAGACACGCGCTCGTGTAGGACGCCGATCTGGCGCACCAGCGCCAGCACGACGCCCGCGAGCCCCAGCACCAGGAGCCACAGGACCAGGTTCGAGACCAGCAGGGCTTCGATCATGCTCGGTTCCTCGCCGCGCGCAGCCGGGCGCCGTTCGCGAGAGCGGCGTCGCAGGCTGCGTAGAGGAGCGCCAGGGCCGCGACGCCCGCCGTGACCGTGAGCGCGTCGACCCAGACGAGGGGGCGGGCTCCGCTCGGCAGCGCGCAGAGCGCGGCCCCGAAGATCAACACCGCGTTGCGCGCCAGCAGCCCCTCGCTCAGCGGGCGCCGCGCGCCCGGTCCGGCGCAGCCGCAATCGATGTCCCGCCGGCCGCGCGCCAGATTCACCGCGATCGCGGCGCTGTAGCTGCCGAGCAGCGCGGCGGCCGCGAGCGCGGCGAGGCGCGGGGCGACGCCCGCGAAAAGGGCGATGCCCACGCACAGCTCCGCGGCGGTGAGCGCGGCGGCGGCCGCGCGGGTCGAGCGCGACGGCAGGACGCGATACTGCTCGAGGGCCGCGTGGAAGTGCGCTCCGTGGCGGAGCTTGTGCCACGAGGAGCCGAGCAGCAGCAGGCCGAGCGCCAGCCGCACGGGGGTCTGGATCGCCGGGTCCACGTGCAGCGCGAACGTCACGGCGCGCTCCAGGGCGCCTGGACGGCGTGCACCATGAAATTTCCCGACGAGATCCGGCGCAGGAAGCGCCCGCTCCGCGCGTCGTACACCGCCAGCGAGCCGCTCTGCTTCGATCCCGTGACGAGCAGCGGCTCGGCGTCCTGGGTCACCGCGACGACGTCGAGGCCGGGGTTCGGCGCGACGGAGTCGAGCAGCCAGTCCGACAGGCGGTTGAACGGCCAGGGCCAGCTCTTGCCGAACTCGATGGTATCGCCCATGAACGAGAAGCCCGGGTGGTGCAGCGCGATCCGTTGGGTTCGCTCGCGCGTCCCGAGATCGTACACCCAGAGCTCCGAGCCCGATTGCTTGTGCGTGTCGGCGCCGCCCCGGTGCATCAGCGAGTAGAGTCGACCCGACGCCGCGTGCACCGCGAGGTGCTGGATCCCGCCGATCCGCCACGCATCCTCCCGGTCCGCTTCGTCGAGCAGCGACCAGGGCGCTTCCACGCGCGGCGCATCGCCGGAGACGTCCACCGCGTGGACCTGGCCCTCGAACGAGACGAACAGCCAGCGATCGCCGTAGCGCACCGCCTTCTCGGTCACGGGGTCCTCGTTCGGGTCGAAGAACGGCTCGCTGCGCAGCTTGCCGGCCTCCTGTCCCGCCTCGTCGAGCGTGACCGTGAGGAGCGAGCCGTCCGCGCAGAGCATCAGGAAGCGCCGCTCCCCGCCGGCGTAGACGAGGCTGCAACCGGGCGTCGCGATCTCGCCCGCGAAGCTGCGCGCCTCGACGTCGACGACGCTGAGCGAGGTGGCCGGCGTCATGTTGAAGACCGCCAGGAAGCGATCGTCGTCCGACAGCGCCGCGTTCGCCGACGGCAGCACGTTGATCGCGCGCCGGGGCGGAATCGCCACCTCGTCCACGGGCTCGAGCGCAGCCGCGTCGTAGATGGTGACGACGTCGGTGCGCTCGCCGCGGCTGCCGCGTGAGTAATAGGTCTCGGGCACGTAGAACTCGGCGCGCCGCCGGGGGACGGCGATTCCCTGGGACAGGAAGCCCGAGCTGACCATCCCCAGGAAGGTGCTCCGGTCGAGATCGAGGAGGGCGCTCCGGCGCAGCAACAGGTCGCCCACGAAGACCCAGTGCGGGTGGGGCGGCTCGCGCAGCCGCTCGGTGCTTCCGAGCGTCTCGAGCGGAACGTCCGCGCCGGCGACCGCGACCGCCAGACCGAGTCCTGCGGCAGCCCTGAGCAGCACCCGACGCATCCCGACGGCCCCTTCCGCGATCGCGCGTCGCCCGGCCTCCCGCACCCGACCGGCGGCAGGCGTGGCGCGGGGCAAGCCTACTCCCATTCGACGCGCGATGGGAAGGACGACGGCGGCCGGGCGCTCTAGGATGGGGGTGCCGCGCCGGAGCCGCGCGGGGGAGGGACCGGTCATCGAAACGCAGGCGCGCGTCCAGCACCGGGTCTTCGAGCCCGGCCGACTCGGTCCGATCGAGCTGCGCAACCGCGTGGTGAAGTGCGGGACGAACGAAGGCATGTCGCGCGACGGGCTCGTGACCGAGCGCCTGATCGACTGGCATCGCGAGTTCGCCGCCGGCGGCGTCGGCATGACGACCCTCGCCTACTGCTCGGTGAGCGCCGAGGGGCGCACCTTCCGCCACCAGATCTGGATGCGCGAGGAGGCGCTGCCCGGTCTGCGGCGCTTCGCGGATGCCGTCCACGCGGAGGGCGCCCGCGCGGCGATCCAGCTCGGGCACGCCGGTTGGTTCGCGAATCCGCGCGCCACGGGCGCAGCCCCCGTCGGGCCGTCGCGCACGTTCAGCCCGCACGCGCAGGCGTTCTCGCGCGCCATGGACGACGCGGACTTCGAGCGGATCCCGCGGGCCTTCGCGGACGCCGCGCGGCTGGCGGTCGCGGCGGGCTTCGACGCGCTCGAGGTGCACGCCGGGCACGGGTATCTGCTCAGCCAGTTCCTGTGCCCCTACAACAACCGGCGCCGGGACCGCTGGGGCGGAAGCCTCGAGAATCGCGCGCGCTTTCCCCGGCTCGTGATGCGCGCCGTGCGCGAGGCGGCCGGCCCCGCAGTCGCGGTCTACCCCAAGCTCAACATGGACGACGGCTTCCGGAGCGGGCTCCAGCTCGACGAGGGCCTGCAGGTGGGCCGCTGGCTCGAGGCCGACGGAGCGGTGGATGCGCTCCAGCTCACCGGCGGACACACCACCCGGACGCCCATGTACCTGATGCGCGGCGACGTCCCGCTGCGGGCCATGATCCAGAGCGAGCGCAGCTTCGTCCGGCGGCTCGGGATGCGGCTCTTCGCGCCCCGGATGCTCCGACACTACGCGTTCGAAGAGGCGTTCTTCCTGCCCATGGCGCGCCGGTTTCGCGCCGAGCTCACGCTGCCGCTGATGCTCCTGGGCGGCGTGACGCGGCTCGAGACCATGGAGCGCGCCATGCAGGAGGGGTTCGCATTCGTCGCGCTGGGTCGCGCGCTGATCCGCGATCCCGACCTGGTGCAGCGGATGCAGGCGGGCGAGCTGACGGCATCGCGCTGCGTCCCCTGCAACCTCTGCGTCGTCGAGATGGACCGCGGCGGCACGCGCTGCGTGCTCCGCGATCCCGGGGATCAGGCGCGCGCCTCGATCGGCAGCGATTCGAAGCGGCGCACGAACGGCCCCGGGGCGTAGCGGCCCGCGGCCTCGTCGACCGCAAACTCCGGCAGGCGCCCCAGCAGCTCCTCGAGCGCGACGCGGCTCTGCAGTCGCGCGACCGCCGCGCCCATGCAGAAGTGGGGCCCGCTCCCGAACGCCAGGTGGCGGTGGATCCTGCGCCCCACGTCGAGGGCCTCCGCCGTCGGCCCGAACTCGCGCGGATCCCGGTTGGCCGCCGCGTAGAGCAGGTGCACCTTCGCGTCCGCCGGAATCGTCCGCCCGCGAAGCGTCACCTCGCGCGTGGTCGTGCGCGACAGCCCCTGAACGGGCGACGTGAGGCGCAGGAACTCCTCGACCGCGTGCGGGATGCGCTCCGGACACTCGACCAGCAGGCGGCGTTGGTCGCGACACTCCGTCAGCAGCGCGGCGGCGCCACCCAGGAGGCCCGTGGTCGTGTCGTTGCCGCCCGCGATCATGACGAAGCAGAAGCCCAGGATCTCGGCGTCGCTGAGCCGTTCGCCGTCGAGCTCCGAATCGAGCAGCGCGGAGATCATGTCGTCCCGACGCTGCGCGCGGCGCGCCTCGATCAGCCCGCCGAAGTAGCGGTAGAGGTCGGCGACGGCGTCCGCCACGTTCGTCAACACGCGGCCCGCGGCGTTTGCCTGTACGATCGCGTTGCTCCAGGCGTCGAAGCGTGGCCGGTCCTCTTCCGGCACGCCGAGGAAGTGGGCCACCACCAGCGTGGGCAGCGGGCCGGCCAGCTCGCGGATGAAGTCCGCCCGGCCGGCGGCGCGCATGCGTTCGACCCGCTCGACGACGAACGCGCGGATCGGCGCCTCGAGCCCGGCCACGCGCCGCGGCGTGAAGCCGCGGCTCACCAGTCGTCGCAGCGCCGTCTGCCGCGGCGGATCCATCATCACGATCGTCGGCGCCAGTCCCAGCTTCGCGATCTCGTCCTCCTCGAAGGTGAGGCCGCGCGCCGACGAGAAGGCCTGTGTGTCGCGGGCCGCGGCATAGACGTCCTCGAAGCGCGAGAGCACCCAGAAGTTCCGGCTCGCGACCCGGTGCACCGGGTCCTCGTCGCGCAGCCGCCGGTAGACGGGGAAGGGATTGCGCTGCGTCTCGGGATCGAGGGGGTCGTAGAGCACGCCGCCCGGGCGGCTCGCTTGGACTCCGGCGCTCGTCATGGGCTGCCGTCCCGGCGCGCGGCATCGGGAGCCGTCTGAGAGCGGCCCGGCGTCATGCTGCCCCGGCTCACCGCGAGAGAAGCTCGGGGTTGCGCGCTTCCACCATGCGGCGGAGGCCATCGCGCCAGGACACGGTCGTCTTGCCCACCAGCTCGTGCATCCGGCCGAGATCCAGCACCAGGCTTCCGAAGGCCGACTCGGTCTCCTGGAACCGCGGCTCGAGACCCGTCAGCTCGCAGAGGTAGCCGCACCAGTCCTCGATGCTGACGGCCTCGCTGCCGCCCCAGTTCACGGTGAGCGCGGGGACGCGCGCCGCCTGGAGCAGCGTCTCGACGTGCGCGATGTAGTCGTCCTCGTGGATGGGATTGTAGACGTTGGGCCGTTCGGGATGGATCGCGATCGGCTGGCCCGCCTTCATCATCATGAGGTGGAACCAGGGCCAGCCCCCGTTGTTCCCGTACGGCACGCTGAGCCGCGCGATCAGGGTCGGGACGTTGCATTGGCGCGCCGCGAAGCGCACGACGGACTCGGCGGCGATCTTGCTGATGCTGTAGGTCGGGAACAGGGCGCGGTGGTTGTCGCCGAGGGGCGCGCTCTCGGGGAGCGGATCGTGGCCCGCGTACTGGTAGACGGCGCCCGAGGAGCAGTGCAGGAAGGCCTTCGCCGAGCGGCAGTGGACGAGCAGGCGGCCCGCGCCCTCCGCATTGGCCGCGAGGTCGTAGTCGAAGTTCGCGTCCGCGCTCTTGACGACCGCGAAGTTCAGCACGTAGCCGAAGTCGTCGGGCAGTGCGTCGAGGGAGCCCTCGGCCAGGTCGAGCGGGATGCAGCGGACGCCCAGCGCCTCGAGCGTCTCGCGATCCGCGGCGCGGCTGAAGCGCGCCAGACCGAAGACCTCGTTGTTCCGCGCCAGCTCCCGCGCCAGGGGCAGGGCCACCTGGCTGGCGGGTCCCGTGATCAGGATCTTCTCGTCGCGGAGCACGCCGGCCTCGTATTTCTGGCGCCCGCGGAGCGGGTTCGCCGCCCGGCGCGCCGGGCACCGGGTCGGCTCGATTCTACCAGCGGGCGCTCCGCGCGGGTCCGCGGAAGGCCCGCGTCGCGGGGAGCTCGCCGCGGGTGCGACGGCGCGTGCGCATGCCGGCCGTGCGCGTGGGGCAGGTCTTTGCGACTGCGTTCGCATTCAATTTCCCGAATCCGGGAGAGCGCGGCCTCGCGCCGGCAGCCCCGCTCGGTGCGGCTCCACGGCCGAACACGCCGAAACTCATGGGGAAATCCACCCCGGACCGGGCTGTTGGATATTTACTATACGCTACGTTTCGTATACTATATGGCCGAACGGTCGGCCGCGCGCCGCCCGGCACCCGCGCAGGAGGATTCGAGCCGTGGATTTCGAGTTCACCGAGGCCCAGCGGGAATTCGCCCGCCAGGTCGACGCCTTCATCGAGGAGAACCGCGCCGACGACGTCATGGATCCGACGCGCGAGAACTTCGCGCAGCTCGTGGACACCCCGCCGCGGCGCGCCTTCATGCAGAAGATCGGCGAGCGCGGCTGGCTCGGCATGACCTGGCCGAAGGAGTACGGCGGCGCGGACGGCGAGGGCATCTACGAGTACCTGCTGAACGAGCGGCTCGCGGCCGTCGGGGCTCCGCAGATCGGCAAGGGCGTCGGGATCATCGGCAAGACGCTGATCCGCCACGGCAGCGACAAGCTGAAGCGCGAGTTCCTGCCCAAGATCCTGAACAACGAGATCGAGTTCGCGATCGGCTACAGCGAGCCGCAGGCGGGCTCGGACGCCGCCGCGATGGCCCTGCGCGCGACGCGCGACGGAGACGGCTGGCGGCTCAACGGGCAGAAGATCTTCACCACGTCGGCGCACTTCGCGCAGTGGTACTGGGTGGGTGCCCGCACGGACCCCGAGGCGCCCAAGCACAGCGGGATCAGTCTGTTCCTGCTGCCGATGGACGCGCCCGGCCTGACCGTCCAATCGATGCCGACGATCGGCAACGACATCACCAACCAGGTGTTCTTCGACGACGTCTACGTGGGCGACGACTACCTCGTCGGCGAGCTGAACCGCGGCTTCCAGTACATCTCCGAGGCGCTCGACCTGGAGCGCTTCACGATGTTCACGTTCTCGCCCATCCAGAAGCGCGTCGAGCTCCTGTGCAACTACGTCGCCGCCGAGGAGCGCGACGGACGCCCGCTGCGCGAGGATCCGGTCGTGCGCCAGCGCATTGCCCGGCTCGTCACCGAGACGGAGGTGGCGCGGGTGCTCGGCCTGAGCTTCGTGGCCGCGTCGATGAAGGGCGGCAAGCCGCCCACCTGCGAGGCCTCGGCGTACAAGCTCTACGCCACCGAGCTGTCGCAGCGCGTCGCGAACGCCGCCCTCGACATCGCGGGCCCCGGCGGTCAGCTCCGCGTGGGTACGCAGGACGCGCCGATGAAGGGACGCTCGGACTCGGCCTATCGCGCCACCGTCGTCGAAACGATCGGCGGAGGCTCGTCGGAGATCCAGAAGAACATCCTCGCGCGGCGCAAGCTCGGGCTGCCGAAGAATTTCTAGACGTGGCGATGGATCCCGCAATGCTCCGCGGCTATACGGTCATCGACCTGTCGAGCGTCGGGCCGGCGTCGCGCTGTTCGCGCATCCTGGCCGACTACGGCGCGCGCGTGATCAAGGTCGGGCCGACCGCGCGCAAGGCGTCGGTGCAGATCGAGCCGGCGTATTGGAGCTACGGCGCCGGACGCGGCATGCAGCGGGTCCGCATCGATCTCAAGGCTCCCGAAGGACGTGACGCGTTTCTGCGTCTGTCGGCGTCGGCGGACGTCGTGATCGAGAGCTTTCGACCCGGCGTCGCGGACCGGATCGGAATCGGGTACGCGGACGTGAAGCGCAGCAACGAGCGGATCGTCTACTGCTCGACGAGCGGGTATGGACAGGACGGGCCCTACGCGCAGTGGGCGGGCCACGACGTCAACTACCTGGCGCTGGCGGGCTTCCTGCACTGCTCGGGGCGGCGCGCCGACGGCAGCCCGGCGCTGCCGGGCGCAACCGTGGCCGACAGTGCGGCCGGCGGCATGCACGCGTCGATCGCCATCCTGGCGGCGCTGCTGCGCCGGGGCGCGACCGGCGCGGGCGCATATCTCGACGTTTCGGTCGCCGAAGGCGTGCTGTCGCTGATGTCGCTGCACATCGACGAACACCTGGCCACGCGAAACGAGCCCGGACCGGGAAGCAACATCCTGACGGGCCGCTACGCGTGCTACGACGTCTATCGTGCGCGCGACGGCAAGTGGCTGGCCGTCGGCGCCATCGAGCCCGCCTTCTTCGCGAACCTCTGCAAGGCCCTGGGTCTCGAGCCGTGGATTCCGCATCAGCTCGACGATGCGCGTCAGGACGAAATTCGCGCCGCGCTTCGCGAGGCGTTCGCGAGGCGCGACCGCGACGCCTGGGTCGCGGAGCTGGCCCCCGCGAGCACGTGCGTCGCACCGGTGCGCGCCATCACGGAGCTGGCGGACGATCCGCATTTCGCCGCGCGCGGGATCCTGGCCGAGGCCCGGCACGAGGAGCACGGGAGCTTCCGGCAGCTCGGCGCGGTGCTGGCCGGCGGGGATCGGGCGCAGCCCGCGCATCGCGTTCCCCCGCGGTCCGCGACGGACACGGACGGCGTGCTGCGCGGGGTCGGAATGACGGATCCGGAGATCGAGCAGCTGCGCGGCGCCGGCGTGGTGGAATGAGCGCTTCGCGGCCTCGAAACGGGAGCGCGCGCGGCGCGTCGCGCCCGCGCGATGGAGGGAACGGAGATGTCTGAGCTGCCGGCCGAGGTGCAGTCCTGGATCGGCGAGGTGCGCTACGAGGAGGAGACCGAGTTCGACGTCGAGCGCGGCTACATCTTCACCTCGTGCGCGTCCGTCGAGAACGGGAATCCGCTCTTCTGGGACGACAAGGTGGCGCAGGAGCTGACCGACGGGCCGATCGCGCCGCCTACGATGCTCTCGGTCTGGTTCCGTCCGCATCACTGGGCGCCGGGCCGCACGCAGCAGCTCCAGCCGCTGCAGGTCCACTTCGACCTGAAGGAGAAGCTGGGCCTGCCGGAGGCGGTGATGACCGACAACGAGATCGTGTTCGGCGAGCCGGTACGGCCGGGCGATCGCCTCCGCACCCGGCAGATCCTGCGCTCCATCAGCGACGTGAAGACGACCAAGCTGGGCCGGGGCCGCTTCTGGGTCATCGACGTCGAGTACCTGAACCAGCGCGGCGAACTGGTCGGCCGGGAGAGCTACACCGGCTTCGGATACCGGAGGGGCGAGTCATGACGTCGGCGAAACGCAACCTCACGATCGAAGAGGTCCACGAAGGCGACCGCGTGCCGGAGCTCGCCGTGGACGTGTCGGCGACGACGGTGATCCTGGGAGCGCTGGCCACGCGCGACTGGCGTCCCATGCATCACGACAAGGACTTCGCGATCCACCGCAACGGCACGAAGGACATCTTCATGAACACGCCGAATCAGGCCGCCTGGTTCGAGCGCTACCTCAGCGACTGGACCGGGCCGCGCGGCCGACTGGGAAGGATGCGGTTCCGCATGAAGGACTCCGTCTTCCCCGGCGACACGATGGTGTTCCGGGGCCGCGTCGAGAAGGTGGAGACGGACGAGGCCGGCTGCGGCTGGCTCGACGTGGCCGTCACGCTGTCGGTGGGCGAGAAGCCGATGACCGAGTGCGCGACGCGAATCGCGATCCCCACCCACGAGGGCGACAACCCCTGGACGCGGCGCGGGGATGCCTGGAGACCCTGACGACGCCCGGCCGAGCCGTCCGGCGAAGAGGAGTGCGAGATGAACCTGGATTTCTCCGAAGAGCAGGTGGTGCTGCGCGAGATGGTGCGCGGGCTGTGCGCCGAGTACGCGCCCCTCGAGGTCGTGCGCAAGCTGGAAGACGATCCGATCGGCTATCCCACCGACTTCTGGAAGCAGCAGGGCGAGCTGGGTCTGCTCGGACTCACGCTGCCCGAGAGCTACGGCGGAGCCCAGCAGACCGCACTCGATGCGGCGATCGTGTACGAGGAGTTCGGGCGCGCGCTGGCGCCGTCCCCGCACTTCGTCAGCTCGGTGCTCTCGGGGGGCGCGCTGCTCGCCGCCGGCACCGAGGAGCAGAAGAAGAGCTGGCTGCCCCGGATCGGCTCCGGGGAGGCGATCCTGACGCCCGCCTGGCTGGAGCCCGGGAACGGCTACGGACCGCGCGGTGTGCAGGTCGAGGCGGTCGCGGACGGAGGCGACTTCCGGCTGTCGGGCACCAAGCGCCACGTGCTGTTCGCGAGCGCGGCCGACCGGCTGCTGGTGCTGGCGCGCACCGGCCCCGGGGAGGCGGACGTCGACCTGTTCCTCGTCGATCCCAAGGCCCCGGGCGTCGATCTGACCCAGCAGCTGAGCCTGGCATCCGACACGCAGTACCGCGTCGATTTCCGCGACGTTCGCGTGCCCGCGGCGGACCGCGTCGGCGCGGCCGGCTCGGGCTGGGCGGCCTGGAGCGACGTCATGCTCGACGCGATCATCCTGTTGGGTGCGCAGGCGATCGGCGGAGCCGACCGGGCGCTCGAGATGACGGTCGCGTACGCGAAGGAGCGAAAGCAGTTCGACAAGCCGCTCGGCGCCTTCCAGGCCCTCGCGCATTACCTGGCCGACGCCGCCACGGAGGTCGATGGTGGCCGCGTCCTGGTCTACGAGGCGGCCTGGGCGCGCTCCGAGGGCCGCCCGGTCGATCGACTGGCGCCGATGGCGAAGCTCTTTGCCTGCGACACGTATCGGAACCTCACCGCCATGGCCATCCAGGTGCACGGCGGCGTCGGCTTCACGATCGAGTACGACATCCAGCTCTACTTCCGGCGTGCGAAGCAGCTCCAGATGTCGTGGTGGGACGCGCGCCACCTCGAAGAGCGGATCGCGAGCAGCGTTCTCGATCGTCCGGCTTCGTAGGGGCTGCGCGCGCCCCCCGTCCGCCTCGGGGCCGGGGCCGGCGGGCGACGCCCCGCGCCTGCGCGCCGGCTACAGGGCGCTTCGCGTACGGCCGATACGACCACTGCCGGCGTGGCGTTCCCGTCCCTTCCGACGAGATCGCGTGGCTTCTGCGGATCCCAGCCCGCTCCGGCCGGGGGACAAGGCATGAAACGCGCCGGCCGAACCTTGAGCGCAGCGATCGTCGCGCTGTCGGCGTGCGCAACACCCCCGCCGAAGACGGACATGGCCGAGGCGCTCGAGCAGCTGCGGCTCGCCTGCCCGGCCTACTACGCGAACAGCACCGCGCTGCAGCGCACCAATGTCGTCAACCGCGTGGTCGTGCCGGGCTACCCGGAGTGCGTGATCCGGCACGTGCTCGGTGAGCCGCAGGGCCGCAAGCCGATTCCCGACGTTCCCGATTCCGAGTGGTGGTTCTACAGCCGCGACCCCGGCTACCTCCAGGTGACGATCGAGAACGGCCGGCTCGCCTCCTGGTCGCGCTGCGGCGGCTGCCGGCGCTGGTACGAGCCATAAGCGCCTACAGCCAGCCGAGCAGCGCTCCAAACACGATCAGGCACAGCGCGTCGAACGCGTAGATCGCGCCGACCGCGCGCGCCTTCGCCGCGACGCTCTTCATGTCGTGGACCCAGAACGCGATCACGAAGAAGTGCAGGTAGCCGAAGACGACGATCAGGAACGGCCAGCGCGCGTTCCACCAGGCGTAGTCCCAGGTCAGCGCGTCGACCGCGTTGAGGAAGATCTCGACGATCACGCAGAAGATGGAGAGCGTCAGCGCCATGAAGAAGCGATTCGGAATCCCCAGGATCCGGAGGCTCCGATCGGCCGGGAGCAGCTTCGCGGCCACGATGCCGAGGAACGCGAACATCATGCTGATCTCGATGTTGAGGCCGATCAGGATCAGGAAGGCCGTGTCGCCGGGCGCCGCCCAGACCGGAGCGTATTGCGTGAAGTGGAAGACCAGCGAATTCCAGATCTCGTTGAACCAGTCCACGCCCCAGAGCGCGAGGCCCGCGAACAGGACGTTCCAGTTCTTGCGTTCGACCTCGACCGCGTAGATGTAGATCACGACCACGAGCATCGGGATGACGGTCCAGTTGAACAGACTCCCGTCGCGGAGGTTCTCGAGGGCCTGTCGAGCGAACTCGGTGGGCACGGTTCTCCCCCTGACTCGCCTGCGGCGTGGTTTCTAGTCCCGACCCTGCCGGCGCTTCTGGACCAGGGCGATGATCGGGCTCGGCTCGGCCGGGTGCCACTTCGTCTCGCGGGGATCCTCGTGCCAGACGAAGGGAAGCGGTTCGACGTGACCCGGGGCGCGGGCCCGCGCGAAGACGTCGAGCGCCGCGCGCAGCACCGCCCGCTGCGTGTCCGCGTCGCCGACGTCTCCGTAGGGGCGCCCGAAGGGATGCTCGATGGCGGCGACGCGGGGCATGCCGACGAGCCGCTGAAAGACCCAGATCATGTTGAGCGTGACGGTGGGAATGCCGGCGGCTTCGATCACGCGTGCGACCAGTCCGACGGACCGGCAGCAATCGGGTCAGACGGGTGCGAGGAGCGCCAGGTCGACCTCCTCGCGGCGCATGGCCTGCGCGATCTCCGGCGCGCTGGTCTGCTCCAGCGCGGAGGTGTCGTTGCCCTGGTAGCCCATGATCGAGTAGTGCGTCCGGGCCATCGCGCCGACGGCGCCCTCGGCGACGAGCTCGCGCAAGCGGTCGAGCGGAAGCGCGACGTTCAGATCGCGCAGGATGTAGCTCGTGTCGATGTGGAGGTGGTTGGCTTCGACGCTCTCGTGGGTGGCGTCGTCGCGGATGCGGCGCCAGCTCGGGTCGCCGCGCAGCGGGTTCTGGCGCTCCATCTCCATGTCGAAGGGCGGATCGCCCGCCATCGAGAGACCCGCCGTCGAGAGCAGCGCGACCCGGCTCTTCGAGAGGGGCTTTGCGACCGGCGTCCAGGGGATGTCGGCGTACGCGGGCTCCGCCGGGATGCGCGCAGATATCACGTTCTTCAAGAAGCTTCCGGCGAAGCGCCAGGGATCCACCTCGCGGGGCGCCGTCGAACCGGGTGTGTCGCTCATCGCGTCCTCGCAGGCCGGCGGCGGTCCACGGCATTCGATACCGCGATCGGACGCGCGCGGTACCGCAGACCGGTCGGGCCGTCAGGTTCGAGCCAAGACGATCTCGGCCGGATCGCGCCCGAGGGGCCCGAGGGCGTCCTT
>CP070734.1:2416314-2450727 GCA_020347605.1 Deltaproteobacteria bacterium
GGAGGAATTCGACGTCGAGATCCCGGACGACGACGCCGAGAAGATCCAGACGATCGGCGACGCGATCGCCTACCTGAAGGAACGGGCCGAGGCCTAGTCGATGCGCTCGCGCGCCCCGCGCCGCGTCGTCGTCACCGGACTGGGCTGCTTCACGCCGCTGGGCGACGACGTCGAGGCGACCTTTGCCGGAGCCGTCGAGGGTCGCTCCGGCGTCCGGGAAATCGACCGGTTCGACGCTTCGCAGCAGGCGGTTCGCTTCGCGGGGCTGGCATCGGAGCGGCCGGAGCTCCCGGATCTGCCCGCGAAGGAAGTCCGGCGCATGGACCGGTTCCTGCGGATGGCGCTGGTCGCCGCGCGGGAGGCGATCGCCGATTCCGGTCTCGAGGTGACCGACGCGAACCGACACCGGATCGGCGTCGCGATCGGATCCGGGATCGGCGGGCTCTCGACGCTGGAGGACGCGTACCGAACCCTCTTCGATCGCGGTCCGCGGCGTCTGACGCCGTTCGTGATTCCGATGGTCATCAGCAACATCGCGAGCGGTTACGTGTCGATCCTGTACGGCTTCCACGGCCCGAACCTGTGCCACGTGAGCGCGTGCACCACGGGCGTGCACGCCATCGGCGAGGCCGCCCGGTCGATCGCGTGGGGCGACGCCGACGTGCTGCTGGCGGGCGGCGCCGAGGCGCCGGTCAGCGCCCTGGGCGTGGGTGGCTTCGCCGCCATGCGCGCCCTCTCGACGCGCAACGACGAGCCCCAGCGCGCCAGCCGTCCCTTCGACCTGGATCGCGACGGATTCGTCCTGGGCGAGGGGGCCGGGGTTCTGGTGCTGGAGGCGCTGGACTCGGCCCTCGCGCGCGGCGCGCCGATCCGCGCGGAGCTGCTCGGGTACGGCACCAGCGCCGATGCCGCGCACATCACGTTGCCCGCGGGAGACGGACGCGGGGCGCGGCAGTGCATGGAGAACGCGCTTCACGACGCCGGTCTCGAGCCGTCGGACATCGAGTACGTGAACGCGCACGGCACGAGCACGCCGGCGGGTGACGTGGTGGAGGCGGCTGCGATTCGCGCCGTCTTCGGGCTGCACGCGGAGCGGCTTCCCGTGTCGTCCACCAAATCGACCATGGGCCATCTGCTGGGCGCCGCCGGCGCGGTCGAGGCCCTGCTCTGTGTTCGCGCGCTCGAGACGGGTCGGCTTCCTCCGACCATCAACCTCGATCGCCCCGATCCGGAATGCGAGCTCGATCACGTCGCGAACAAGGCGCGATATGTCGAGATTCGCACGGCGCTCTCGAACTCCTTCGGCTTCGGCGGCACCAACGCATCGCTGATCCTCGGCCGCTACGAGCGCTGATGCGGAGCGGACGCGACGTGGAGCCCGGGCCGGGCGCAGCGCGCCGCCGCCGTCGCCCCGCGGCCGGAGGCTGACGTGCGCTGCCCCGTCTGCGCCGACACGGACAACAAGGTGGTGGATTCGCGACTGGTGGGCGACGGAGCCGAGATCCGGCGCCGGCGCGAATGTCGCGAATGCGGGCACCGCTTCACGACGCGCGAGCGCGTCGAGGAGAGCTTTCCGAAGCTCGTGAAGCGCGACGCCCGGCGCGAGGCGTACGATCGCCGCAAGCTCCTCGCGGGCATCGCCAAGGCCTGCGTGAAGCGGCCGGTCAGCGCGGAGGCGGTGGAGCGCCTCGTCGAGCGGGTCGAGCGCCGCCTCCAGGAGACCGGGGAGCAGGAGATCGATACGCGGGTTCTGGGCGAGCGCGTGATCGAGGGGCTGGCGGCGCTGGACGCGATGGCGGCGATCCGCTTCGCCTCGGTGTTCCGGAACTTCCGAAGCGCCGAAGACTATGCCGCATTCATCGCGACGCTTCGGGACATCGAGAGCGACGCTCGGGAGGACGACTGAGCCCCGCCCGGGCGGTCGCTCGGGATTCGAGCCATGACACCCGAAGCCGCGATGAAGCAGGCCCTCGCGCAAGCGCGCCACGCGCTCGGCCGCGCCTTCCCGAACCCCGCCGTGGGTGCGATCGTGTTTCGCGGAGCGCGTGTGCTCGGGCGCGGCTACACCCGGCCCCCCGGCGGCCCGCACGCGGAGATCGTCGCCCTGCGCCGCGCTCGACGTCGCGTCGGGGAGCGCGGACTGCACGGCGCCACGCTGGCGGTGACGCTCGAGCCGTGCTGCTTCACCGGACGCACCGGGCCCTGTACCGACGCCCTGATCGAGGCACGCGTGGGTCGGGTGCTGATCGGCCAGCGCGACCCGCACCCGCGGGTCCGCGGGCGCGGCATCCGTCGCCTGCGCGCAGCCGGCATCGAGGTGTCGGTGGGCGTGCTCGGGGACGCGTGCCGCGAGCAGCATCGCGGCTTCTTCTCGGCGATCGAGCGCGGACGGCCCTACGTGAGCCTCAAGCTGGCCGCGACGCTGGATGGCCGGAACGCCACGGCGCGCGGCGAGTCGCGCTGGATCACCGGCGCAGCCGCGCGCGCCTGGGTGCACCGCCTGCGCTCCCGATCGGACGCGGTCATGGTGGGTTCGGGCACGGTGCTGGCCGACGATCCCGATCTCTCGGCGCGCCGTGCCGGTCGGGTCGTGCACCGCCCGGTACGGGTGTTGGTCGACTCCGCGCTGCGGGTGCCGCCCTCGGCGCGCCTCTACCGCACGGCGCGCCGGCACCCGACCTGGGTGCTGTGCACCCATCGCGCCGCCGCCCAGCGCGGCGCCGTCCTCGAGCGGCGCGGCGCGCGGGTGCTGGTCGTGCCGGCGGAACGCGGCAAACTGAGGCTGCCTGCGGCCCTGGCGCGACTCGCCGCGGAGGGACTGACGACGGTGCTGGTCGAAGGCGGCGGCGGTCTGGCGTCGGCCCTGTTGCGGGCGCGGCAGGTGGACGAGCTGTACTGGCTGGTTTCGGGCAAGCTGCTGGGTGCCGATGCGGTGCCGGCGCTCGCGGAGCTGGGCGTCGCGCGGCTTCGCGAAGCGCTCGCGCTCGATCGGCCGCGCGTGCGTCGGCTCGGCGAGGACCTGTTGATCGCGGGCCGCCTCGCGCCGTCCGGCCATGCGCAGCGCACGGGGAGGGGTGGATGAGGGCCTATTCGAGCTCGCGCGACGCCACCGGTCTGCGCTTCGGGGTCGTGGTCTCGCGCTTCAACCACCCCATCTCGGCACGGCTGCTCGAGGCCTGCTTGCAGACCCTCGACAAGCGGGGCGCGCGGCCCGAGGACGTGCACGTGGCGTGGGTGCCGGGAGCCTTCGAGATCCCGTTGGCCGCGCGCGCGCTCGCGCGTAGCGGGCGCTACGATGCACTGATGGCTCTGGGCGCCGTGATCCGGGGGGGGACGCCCCACTTCGATTACGTGTGCCGCGCCGTGACGGACGGCGTGCGCGAGGTGTCGAGCGCTACCGGAGTTCCGGTCGCCTTCGGCGTGCTCACGACGGACGACGCGGAACAGGCGCTCGAGCGAGCCGGCGGTGGTGAGGGCAACAAGGGCGAGGAGGCTGCGCTCGTGGCGATCGAGATGGCGCGTCTGTGCGCGCAGCTGGACGGGCCGCCCGGAGCGTCCGCGTGAGGGGCCGGGCTGCGCGCGTCCCGCGCCGACGCTCGCGCGAAGCCGCGCTGCAGGTGCTCTACGCGATCGATGTCGCGGGTGCGCGCGAGCCGGCCGATGACGCCTTCGAGGCTGCGGCGGCGCACTTCGAGGTCCCCGAGGCGGCGCGCTCGTTCGCCGAAGAGCTCGTGCGCGGCGTCGTTGCCAAGCGCGACGAGCTCGACGCGCTCGTCGCCACCCACTCCGCGCACTGGCGGGTTTCGCGGATGGCGGCCGTGGACCGGAACCTGCTGCGACTCGCGACCTACGAGCTGTGCAACACGGACACGCCGACCGCGGTGGTGATCGACGAGGCGGTCCAGCTGGCGCGGCGCTTCGGCGAGGACCGGTCGCCGGCCTTCGTGAACGGCATCCTGGACGCCATCGCTCGGACGGTGCGACCGGAGCCCTCGTGAAGGCGTCGCTGGCGCTCTCCATCGAGACCCAGGTGCTCGAGAGCGTGCGCGCCGATCTCGCAGTCGCGACGTTCTTCGCGGGCGATCGACCCCTGCGCGGCGACGCGGGCCGCGCGGACTGGCGGCTCCTGGGACTTCTCTCGGCGCTGCTCCGCGAGGGCCGCCTGCACGGGGAGCCGGGCGAGGTGATGCTGGTGCCCACGCTGGGCCGTCTGCGCGCTCCCCGGCTGCTGCTCCTCGGACTCGGGGCGCGCGCGGACCTCGGGTACCCGCAGATCGAGGCGGCGACGCGCGATGCGATCCTGCGGGGCGTCGCACTGCGGTGTGGACGCCTGGCGCTCTCGGCGCCCGGCGGCGCCGACCCGGCGTTGCCGCCCGCGCGGACGGGCGAGGCGGTCCTGCGCGGCGCGGTGGCGGCTCTACACGAGCGTCCCGCGCACCTCGAGCTGGTTCTCGTCGCGCGCGACGAGGCGGTGGCGACCCTCTCGGGTCTCGCGCGGGCGGCCACGCGCGCCGATCTGCCCGTGCGTCTGCAGAACCCCGAGGCCGTCGAAGCGGGGGACGCGCTCGCGGTGCGGCTCCGGCACGGTCAAAGCGCCGTGCAGGACGGTCCTTAAGTCCCGTTCCGATCGGCCGATCATCTCTCCATCGACGCGCGAGTCGAATCCGCGTTCACGGACTCTTGCGCGCGCGGGGGCACGGATGAGTCTGGTCGGAAGCCTCGAGGATCTCGGCCTTGGGGACATCCTCCAGATCGTCAGCCTGTCCCACAAATCCGGCGTCCTGACGCTCCGATGCGATGGCGGAGAGGGTCGGATCTTCTTCGAGTCGGGCCGTGTCCGAGGGGCCTGCCTGAAGGGAGGCTCGGAGGACCTTCGCGCGGTCCTGGTCTCGAACGGAGCCATCTCCGAGGCCGACTTCGAGACCTCCCGATCGACCGCTCGCGCCGAGGGCGGCGAGCTGCGCGCGGTGTTGCTGCGCGAGACCGATCTCACCGAGGCTCGCCTCGAGGAGCTCCTGCGCACCAACCTCGAGTCTGCCGTGGCCCATATGTTCCAGTGGGACACCGGTGACTTCAGCTTCGAGATCCTTCCGAACGCGAGCGCCGAAGGCGCCGACCTGTTCGTTTCGGATCCCGTCTCGGCCCAGTTCCTGGCGATGGAGGGATCGCGTCTGCTCGACGAGGGAGGCGGCGAAACGGGTGGACCCGTTGACGAGCTTCGGAGCCAGCTCGAGGCGCTGGACGCCATGGCGGCGACGACGCTCGAGGCGCCGGATCGAGGTGTCGAGGTGTTGGCCGATGCCGCGATCGCGAGGGCGGACGCGGAAGCCGGCGCCGAGGTGACGGCCGTTGTGATCTCCGAGACCCCCACCGAGAGCGACGCGGTTCCGGTCTCCGTATCGGAGCCCCCGAGCGAGGTGCGGGCGAGCGAACCGCCCGTGATCGTCGTCGATTCCGAGCTCAGCGCGCTCGAGTGGATGAAGAAGGCGTTGCGGCCCCACTTCTCGCGGGTCCACATCTTCCAGCGCACGGAGCTCGCCACCAACCGCGTTCGGCAGTACCTGGCGCGCGCCGAGGTTCCGCTACTGCTCCTCTCCGCGGACGTCACGGAGGACCGCGTGACCGGTGCCCGGGGGGTGGGCGAGATCGCGGCGCGCCTCAAGGCGAATTCGCCCCGACTGCGCATCCTGCTGCTCACCGCGGACGGGGCCGAACCGCCCCTGTCGCAGGACACCGCCGGCGCGGTGGCGGGTTGTGTCAAGCGGCCCACGCCCAAGGAGCTGCGGAAGGCCGCCGCAGAGAGCCCGTTCGGGCAGGCCGTGCGCGATGCGTCGGGCCGGGTCGAGCCCGACGCCGCGTCCCAGATTTCGGACTGATCGGCGGGGCCCGCCCGGAACGCCCCGGATCCGCGCCCGGAGTGGCGGAGGCCGCGGGCGGGCCGGAGCGCGACGTGCAGGCAGGCGGGCTTCGCCGACCGGCGGCGAACGCGCAGCATCCGGCCGCAAGGCCCGCTCGCCGCCTCAAGAAGCCACCCCGGCGGCCGATATGTCTAGCGGGCCGATTTCGAAGGGGAAATCGGACCGGGCGGACACGTGCGGCGTTCAGATCGTCGAGGATTCCGAGACGATGCGAGACATCCTCTTCTGCAGGCGGGACACGTTCGGATCCGATGCGCAGCTCGCGCCGCCGTTGGCTCTGGACCACGTCACCGAGCGGGCCGGCGGACATCGCGCAGCGCGCCCGCGCGTCGCGTAGAACGCCGTGGCCGCACGACGTTCCAGAACCGGGCCCCGCAGCAAGGCCGATTGCGATTTCCTGGCGGAGGCGGAGGAGATCCTCGAGCGGCTCCGCGCCGACCTCGCCGACCTCGTCGATCAGCGCGCGAGCGGCTCGATCCAGCCGGACACGGTAAACGGCTTGTTTCGCTCGGCGCACTCCCTCAAGGGTCTCGCCGGAATGTTCGGCTTCGACGCGCTTTCGGACCTCGCGCATCACCTCGAGGACCTGCTGGACGCCATGCGGCTGGGTCGCGTGCCGGTCGACCGAGCGGCCTCCGATCTGCTCGAAGACGTGGTTCGCCGCATCGCCGCGGCGCTGGCGCGGCTCGACGGAAGTGCCGCACCCGACCTCGAGGGCGCCGCGAATCTGGTCTCGCAGATGCGTGCGTTCAGCGCCGCGGCGAGCGAGCCGGTCGGGGACGCGCTCGACCCCCTCGACCTCGATCCATCGGTGATCCGCGCCCTGACCGAGTACGAGGAGCATCGGCTCCGCGACAGCATCCGCCGCGGTCGCCGCATCCTGATGGTGGAGGCGACCTTCGAGGTGCTCTCGTTCGACGAGGGCCTGGCGGAGCTGGCGCAAGACGTGCGCGAAGTGGGCGAGCTGCTCTCGACGCTGCCCTCACCGGGCGCGGCGCCCGAGTCGCAGATCCGTTTTGGCCTGCTGGTGGCGAGCGACCTCACGGCGCCTGAGCTGGCGCGGCGCGTCGAGCGGATGCATGCGACCGCGCGCATCGTGCGGGAGCCCCGGGTCGAGGGTGCCCCGAGCTCCGCGACGCGGGACGCGCGCGGCGCGGCGGAGCCGACGGCGCCGTCGCCCGGCGACACGGCTCGATCGGGTGACGACGTCGCGATCGAATCGCTGCGTTCGATCAGCGAGACGGTTCGCGTCGACATCCGCAAGCTCGACGAGCTCATGAACCTGGTGGGCGAGCTCGGCGTGCAGCGGGCAGCGCTCGCCCGGATCGTCGAAGGCCTGCGCTGCGAAGGCGGCGTCGCGCAGCTGGCGTCGGACGCGGAGAAGGTGCACAAGGCGATCGACCGCAAGCTTCAGGAACTGCAGGCCCGCGTGCTCGACGTGCGCATGGTGCCGCTGCGACAGGTCTTCGAGAAGCTGTCTCGCATCGTGCGTCGCCTGCGCCGCGACCTCGGCAAGGACGTTCGCCTCGAGCTGCGGGGTGCGGATACCGAGCTCGACAAGTGGATCGTCGAGGGCCTCTGCGACGCGCTCGTCCACGTGGTGCGCAACGCCTTCGACCACGGCATCGAGCCGCCCCAGGAGCGGCTCGCGGCCGGGAAGCCCGCGCAGGGCACGATCCGGATCGAGGCGTTCCAGCGCGGCAATCGCGTCGTCGTCCAGGTCTCCGACGACGGGCGCGGCATCGACGTGGCGGCCGTGCGGGGACGGGCCGAGGCGCTCGGCCTCGTTCCTCCGGACCGGACCCTGGCCCGCAAGCAGGCCCTCGAGCTGATCCTGCTGCCCGGCCTGTCGACCCGCGACGAGGTCACGGAGACGAGCGGGCGCGGCGTCGGCATGGATGTCGTGCACACGAACCTCGCGTCGCTGGCGGGCGTGGTGGACGTGGATTCGACGCCGGGCCGCGGATCGACGATCTCGATGACGCTGCCCATCACGCTGGCGATCCTCCAGGTGCTGGTCGTGCGCGTCGCGGAGCAGTGCTTCGCCGTACCGATGAATTCGGTGTTGGAGGCGATCGCGCTCGGTGCGAGCGACCTCCAGTACAGCGGCGGGCAGCAGGTGCTGAACCTGCGCGGCGAGGCGCTGCCGCTCCGCTGGCTCGGTCGGGAGCTCGGAGTCGGCGAACCGACCGGGGATGCGAAACCGTTCGTCGTGGTCGTACAGGTCGGCGATTCGCGGATCGGGCTCCTCGTAGACGAGCTCCTCGCGGAGCAGGATGCGGTCATCAAGCCGATCCAGGGCCCGGTCCAACAGATCCCCGGGATCGCGGGCGCGACCGAGTTCGGTGAAGGCGGCGCGGTCCTCGTTCTCGACGTCGCGGCGATCGTGCACGACGCGCGGGCGCGGAGGGACGCGGCGTGACCGAACGGAGCTCGGCACCCGTGCCGCGCCACGGCGCGCGCGGATCCGGTTGGGAGGAGCTCGCCCGCGCCTCGGCGCGCGTCTATGCCGAACGCTCCGATCCGGAACTCGAGATTCGCGAACTGCTCGTGTTCCGACTCGAAGCGGAACGCCTCGCGATTCCGGTCGAACGGGTGCGCGAGATCGTGCGGATGCGACCGATCACCCGGCTTCCGCGGGTGACCGGGCCGGTGTTGGGCGTCGTCTCGCTGCGCGGCGAGATCATCCAGGTGATCGACCTCCGTCAACGCCTCGCGCTGCCGCCGGCCGAGCCGGGGCGCGCGAGTCGGATCGTGGTGCTGCACGGCGAGGATGGACGTCTGGCCGGGGTTCGGGTCGACGAGGTGACGCAGGTGATCCGGGTGGGAGAGGCCGAGCTCCGGCCGGCCGCCCTCGCGGAGTCTGCGCCGATCGAAGCGCGGTTCGCGTGCGGTCGCGAATTCGTGTCGGTGATCGATGTCGGGAGGGTGCTCCAGCTCGATGACGATGGCTGACGCAATCTCCGAGCGGGGCGCGCAGCCCGATTGGCTGGCCCGGTTCGAGGCCGGGGGACGCGTCTACGCGCTCGACGTGCGGCAGATCCGCGAGATCATACGCGGCCGCGAGCTCCTGCCGCTGCCGGGAGCCCCGTCGCTGATCGAAGGCGTCGCGGAGCTGCGCGGCGTCGTGCTGCCGGTCGTCGACCTCGGGCGGGTGCTCGGCGGCGAACCGGTGCCCGCCTCACCCGCGGCGCGGATCGCGATCGTCCAGCTCGGCGAGCTGGTCTTCGGATTGCGGGTCGCCGCGGCCTACGACGTCGTGCCGCTCGATCCGGCGGCCCGCGACCGCTCACCGCTGCTGACGTCGCGAGCCGGCGACGCGCTGGTGCACGCCGTGGCGCGCCGACCGGGATCTCCGCCGGACCTCGTCCTGTCGCTCGAGCAGCTGGTCGAGCGCGTCTACGGCTCGGCCGGGTCGCCGGAGGTGCAGTCGTGAGCCGGCGCGAATCGACGCCGCGCGCGCGGCTCAGCGGGCGACGGGCGCACGGCCAGATCGTCGCGTACACGGCCGCGGTCCCGCTGCTCGCCGTGCTGTTGATCTCGCCGTACCTCGGTGCGCTGCTTCGCCTGTCCCCGGAAGAGTGGCACGCATTCGCAGCGATCGTCGCGGTGACCTTCGTGGTGCTCGTGATCACTGCGGACCGGATCAATCGGCGGCTTCACCGCCCGATCGCCCGCGCGCTGGATCGGATCGGGGCCGCCAGCGCGACCTCCGAGGACATCCGCGCGGGCTTTGCGGCGGTGGCGAACTTTCCGCGCGCGGGCTTCCTGTGCGGCTGCGCGCTCTGGCCGGTCGGCAGCGCGTGCGTCGGACTGGCAATGTACGCCCATTTCGAGGACCTGAGCGCGTTCAGCGCGCAGGTGATGTTCCTGGCCGGCAGCTGCGGTGGCCTGGTGTCGATGGTCTTCTTCTACTACGGCATCAAGCGCGGTCTGGAGCCACTCCGGATCGAACTGGCCGCGCGAATCGCCGACCCGCGCGAGAGACACGCGCTGGTGCGGCCGATATCGATCAAGCGGAAGCTGCTCGTCTCCGTGACCGCCGTGACCCTCCTAACGGTGTCGTTCAGCGTGGTGCTGGCCCAGGTGCGCACGGCCCGCGCGATCGAGCGCCACACGACCGACGCCCAGCGACGGGTTCTGGCGCGCGCTACGCGTGCGCTCGGCGCCGGCAATCCGGACCTCGACGCCGCGCTCGGCGTCGTGGAGAGCTTCGCGGTCTCGACACGTCTCGTACTGCTGGATGCCGACGCCAGCCGGGTCGTGGACGGTCCCGCCGGTGCGCTGACCGCGGGTGAGATCCGCGCCATCCGCGAAATCGGAGCCGACCGCGGCGACAGCACCTCGTTCGACTCACCGAACGTGCTCGCGTGGGAGCGGCTGCCGCGCGACGGGCGGGTCCTCGTCTCGATTACACCCTGGAACGACGCGTGGGCGTCGGTCGGCGACGCGCGCTCCGTGTTCGGGGCTCTGCTCGCGGTCTCCGTCGTGCTGGCCGTCGGCATCGCGTACCTGGCGGCCGACGATGTCTCGCGCCCCACTGGGACGCTGCGCGCGGCGGCCGAGCGGATCGCATCCGGCGATCTCACCCGCGCCGCCGGCTTCGAAACGGACGACGAGCTGGGAACGCTGGCGCGTTCGTTCGAGCGCATGGCGCTGGAGCTTCGCGCGATGCTGGGCGACGTCGCGCGCACCGCGGATCGCGTCGACGCGGCCGCGCTGAAGGCGGCCGGCTTCACCGAGAGCGTCGTCCAGAAGAGCGCCGAGCAGGCCGAGCACACGGACCGATCGCGCGTATCCATGGACGGCATCAACGAGCGCGCGCGCGAGATCGCGTCGTCGGCTCAGGGCCTTCGCTCCACCGCCGAGATGTCCGCGGACGCCGTCCTCGAGCTGGGCGTCGCCACCGGCGATCTGAACGAGAGCGCGGGCGTGCTGTCCGCAAAGGTCCAGGAGGTCTCGACCTCGATCGAGCAGCTGGTCGAGAGCGCGCGACGGGTCGGCCAGAACACCGAGGGGCTCGGCATGGCTGCCGACGAGACGTCGTCGAGCGTGCAGCAGATGGCGATCTCGGTCCGCGAAGTGGATGCGAACGCCAGCGAGGTGTCCCAGCTGGCCAGGCGCATGGTGGGCGCGGCCGACAGCGGCCGCGAGCGCGTGCGCGAGACGATCGCCGGCATGGAGGCGATTCGCGAGGCCACCGCGACCGCCGAGCGCGTGATCCGCGGTCTCGGTCGCCGCTCCGAGGAGATCGGCACGATCCTGAACGTGATCGACGACGTCGCCGACGAGACGTCTCTACTCGCGCTCAACGCGGCGATCATCGCCGCGCAGGCCGGCGACAACGGACGCTCGTTCTCGGTGGTGGCCGACGAGATCAAGGACCTTGCCGATCGCGTGCTCCGCAGCACCAAGGAGATCGGCGACGTGATCCGGGCGGTCCAGGCCGAGAGCAGCAATGCGATCGGCGCGATCGAGCGGGGTGCGCGCAGCGTACACCGGGGTGTCGAGCTCTCCGCCGAGGCCGGCGTCGCCCTCGAAGAGATCACCAGCGCAGCGCGTGCCAGTGGATCGCGCATCGACGAGATCGTGCTGGCGATGCGCGCACAGACGCAGTCGGCGAATCACGTGGTCGAGCTGATGGCGCGGGTCAACGCCGGCATCGGCGAAATCCGGGCCGCGGGTCGGGACCAGGATCGGGACCACGTCGTGGTGCTGTCCGGCGTGCGTGCCATGCACGACGTGGCGGTGCAGGTGGGCGGAACGGCCGAGCAGCAATCGCTCGGAGTCGGGCGGATTCGCGAGGGCAGCGAGGCGACGCGGGAGTGGGTGGGGCGCATCCACGCGACGCTGCAGGAGCAGTCGGACGCGTGTGGGCGGGCCGCCGACTTCCTGGAGCGCGTCACCGCGCACGCGCGCTCGAACGAAGAGTCGGCGAGGCGCATCGGCGAGGCGATGCGCGAGCTACAGGGTCAGGCGGAGCGGCTGCGCGAGGGCGTGCAGCGCTTCTGCATCTAGGGTGTTCGAGCCGGGGGAGCGCGACGTGCGGGTTGCAGGGATCGGAGAGGGACGGGAGGCGATTCCGAGCCGACTCGACGCCGGCTGGCGAGCGCGAGAGAAGGGAGCCACGGCATGATTGCAGCGTGCCCGAAGTGCGCGACTCGATATCGGATCGACGATCAACACGCGCAACCGCAAGGCGTGCGCCTGAAGTGCAGCCGCTGTCAGGCCGTGTTCCGCGTCTGGCCGCCCGCGGCCGCAACGCCCGAGCCGGTGCCCGCCGAACCTCCGCCGGCGCCGGTCGAGACCGCGACGGCGCGGCCGCCCGATCGGTCCGCGTCGACCCCCGCCGAGGGCCCCGCGGTCGCGAAGCGGGCTTCTCCCGCGACCGATCGGCGAGCGGAGATCGACCCGCAGAAGCTGGTCCTGGTCGCCGATCCGGAGGCGGCTTCGTGCAAGGCGACGGCGCGCGCGCTCGAATCCTGGGGACTGCACGCGTTCACGGCGGCGGACGGCGTGGAGGCCATCCTCGCGATTCAACGCCGGCTGCCCCGCACGGTGGTGCTGGACGCGGCGCTGCCGAAGATGTTCGGTTTCCAGGTCTGCGAGCTGGTGAAGCGCAACCAGAGCCTGTGCCACATCCAGGTGGTGCTGGTCGGCGCGATCCACGATCCGGAATGCCACCGCAGGTCGCCCACGGAACTGTACGGGGCCGACGCCTACCTCGAGAAGCCGGATCTACCCGACGGTCTGCTCCCGATTCTCGCGGGCTTCGGGCTGCCGGTGGGCGCGGGCGCAACGCCGGCCGCGCAGGCGCCCCCGGCGCCGCGCGCCGTGGAGCCGGACGTCCGCCCGTCGCGGAGCGAGCCGGCGAGCCCGGCTCCGGCCGCTCCGGCGTCAACGCCGGTCGCGCCGGCCGCGGCGCCGCCCGCCGCTCCGCCCGCCGCTCCGGCTGCGGCCGAAGACCCCGCGCGGGCCGCCGGCCGTGCCGAGGCGGAGCGCCTCGCGCGCATCATCGTGTCCGACCTCGTGCTCTACAACGAGGACAAGTTCATGCGCGCCGTGGTCGCGGGGACGGTGGTCGAGTCGATGGACCCGGATCTCGACGAGGGTCGCGGGCCCCAGCGGCTCCAGCGCGCGCCAGCGCAGCGCGGTGCGGCGTCCCCCGGCACGTGCGTCGACGACGCGCACGCGCGCGGGGCGGTGGCGCGCCACCGCGAGGTGCAGCTCGACGCGGGCTTCTCCTTCGAGCGCGCCGAGCGCGATCGCCCGGTAGCGCTTGTCGATCCGGTGGGCGGCGAACGCATCCCGCAGCTGCCGAAACACCGGCTGCGTCGTGGCGAACACCACCACGCCCGAGGTGTCCACGTCGAGGCGGTGGACCACGCCGCTGCGCAGCCCCGCCTCCCCCACGCCGCGGATCTCCGGATGCCGCGCCACGACGGCGCCGAGCAGCGTGCCCCGCTCGCCCGTGCGCAGCGGGTGGACCGGCACACCCGCGGGCTTCTCCACGGCCAGCCATCCCTCGCCGCGGGCGAGGACCCGCAGCGGCACCTCCGGCTCGGCGGGCACCGTCCGTGTGGCTCGCGACGTGAACGCGCCGACCTCGACCCGCACCGCGGGGGCCAGCCGCGCGCCCTTGGCCTTGCCGGAGACGGCGCGCCCGTCCACCGCGACGAGGCCCGCCGCCAGGATCTCGCGCGCCTCGTTGCGCGAGATCCCGAGCCGCTCCGACAGAAAGCGGTCCAGGCGAATGCCCGCGTCGGCAGAACGCACGCAGAGGCGCCGCGGCGTCTCGGATGCGCCGGATCCGCTCACGGGGGCAGTCTACCCAGGGCCGGGGCCGCTGCGCTTGACACCCCACGAGGCGTTCGTCAGGATCGACGCGAGGCGTTCGATGAACACCGACGCGGTTCGGCTCCGCATCCCGGCGATTGCCACGATCGGCATCATCGACCCGCGGCCGCGGCCCGGGTCGGCCGGGCGCTGAGCGACCGGGTCGTACCCACGAAGGCCGCGGTTCTCCGCGGCCTTCGTCGTTGTGGGGCGGAGGTTGCGGAGGGGGCCCCGGCCACAGTCCGAGGTGAAACCCGATGGAGCGATCCCCCGAACAGCGCCGCATCGCCGTCATGGACACCACCCTGCGGGACGGCGAGCAGACGCCCGACATCTCCTACACCCCGGCCGAGAAGCGCGAGATCGCACGGCTCCTGCTGACGGAGGTGAAGGTCGATCGGATCGAGATCGCCTCGACGCGCGTGTCGGAGGGCGAGCGGCTCGCGGCGGCCCGCATCGCGAGCTGGGCGCGCCGCGAGAAGCTGCTGCCGCGCATCGAGATCCTCGGCTACAGCGACGGCAAGGCCTCCGTCGACTGGATTGCCGGCGTCAAGGCCACGTCGATGAATCTGCTCGCCAAGGGGTCGGAGCGCCACTGCCGGGAGCAGCTCCGCATGACCCCGGAGCAGCACCGCAAGCAGGTCGCGAACACGCTGCGCTACGCGAAGAGCCGTCGCGTGCGCGTCGCCGGGGCCTATCTCGAAGACTGGTCGAACGGCGTGCGCGCCTCCTTCGACTACGTCCACGCCCTGGTCTGCCTGCTGCACGAGCACGGGGTCGAGCGCATCTACCTGGCGGACACGCTGGGCGTCCTCGGTCCCGCCGAGACGCAGCGCTACGTGACGCTGATGACGAGCGCCTTCCCGGACGTGGTCTTCGAGATCCATGCGCACAACGACTACGGACTCGCGAATGCGAACTGCCTGGCGGCCGTCGAGGCCGGCGCACGCGGCATACACACGAGCGTGAACGGTCTGGGCGAGCGGGCCGGGAACACCAAGCTCGCCGAGGTCGTGGCGGCCCTCCACGACCAGACCGATTTCCGGACCGGCGTCGACGAGACACGCCTGGTCGCCGTGTCGCGGCTCGTCGAGACCTTCAGCGGAAAGGAGGTGCCGGCCAACAGCCCGATCGTCGGGCGCGACGTGTTCACCCAGACGGCGGGCATCCACGCCGATGGCGACGCCAAGGGCGATCTCTACGCCAGCCGGCTCCTGCCGGCGCGATTCGCGCGGGAGCGCCGCTACGCGCTCGGCAAGCTCTCGGGAAGGGCGTCGCTCGACCAGAACCTGAAGGCGCTCGGCATCGACCTTCCCGACGACGATCGCCAGCTGGTCCTGAAACGGATCATCGAGCTGGGCGACAAGAAGCACACCGTGGTCCCCGAAGACCTGCCCTACATCATCGCGGACGTCCTCAAGCGGCCCGAAGAACGGCGCGTGCAGATCGCGTCGTATCGCGTCGCGGTGGGCAGCGAGGAGACGCCGCACGCCGAGGTCACGATCCGCGTCGGAGACCAGGTCGAGAAGGCGCAGGCATCGGGAGACGGCGGTTACGACGCGTTCATGAACGCGCTCAAGAAGGCGGCGCGGCGGGTGGACGTGAAGGTCCCGCGCCTCGAGGATTTCCGGGTGCGGATCCCGCCCGGCGGCCGCACCGGAGCGCTGGTGGAGACGCTCATCACCTGGCGGATCGACGGCGGCCCGGAGGGCACGCTCAAGACGGTGGGCGTCGACTCCGACCAGCTCGCCGCCGCGGTCATCGCCACCGAGAAGATGCTGAACTCGCTGGCGCGCGGCAGAAAGGGATAGAATCCCGAGCGGGGAGGAAGGCGAAGTTGGGGTGCGGCGCCCGCTCCGGTTCGTGAGCCGCCGGCGCCTCGTCGGAGGCGCGACGGCGCTGGTCGTCGCGCTGGCGGGTTGTCGCTCGCCGCACGAGCCGGATCCGCGCTACCGACCGGCCGAGAACGTGCTGGAGGTGATCGCCGTCTTGCGGCGGCACGTGCCCGACGACACCTACCGCTTCGAGCCCGCGCACGACTTCACCGGCAAGAACGTCTACCGCGCCTCCCTCGTGCGCATCGAGAATCTCGAACGCATCCACGGCGACGCGTTGCGCAGCGGCAACCTGGAGGACGTGATCGCCTTCGCGAAGGGGCGCGCGCTCGAGCGCCTGCGGGCATTCGAGCTGGCGGCCGCGAGCTACCGGCGCGCGGCGGCGCGCGGCGACGCGCTGCGCCGCGAGGCGCTGCGCAGCGCCGCGCTCTGCGACGGACTGGCCGAGGCTGCGGAGATCGGCTTCGACGCGGATCGCCCGACGCAGGCGGCGCCGCCCGTGCCCGCCAGCACCGGCCAGGAGATCGCCGCCTACGACAGCCGGGTGGCGCTGCTCGAGGCCCTCGCGGACGAGGTTCGCGACACGCACTACGCGGCCGTGGTCCGCGAGGAGATCGAGCGCGCCGACGTGCTGCGCGCGCGCTACGCGACGTACACGCGCCGCACCACCCCCGACGGGAACGTGTTCGCAGTGTCCCAGTGGCAGCGCGTGTCGCTGCAACACCGGGAGAGCAAGAACGCGAACCGCCACCTGCTGGAGCTCGCGGACCTCTACGAGACCCTGGCGCGGGAGTACGTCGAGGCGCATCCGCCCGAGGGGCTCGGCTTCGACCCGGCCAGCTTCTCCGAGCTGGCCGACGCGACGGTTCGCGTGTACGAGATGGTGGCCCGACAGGACGGAACGGCGGAGCGGATCGAGGCCTCGCGGCGTCTGGAAGCCTTCCTGTCCTTCACCCTGACGATCGACCGTGATCGGTTCAGTCACTAGCGGTCGCGCCGCGTGGGGCGCGCTGTTGCTGGGCTGCCTGGCCGTTTCGGCGTGCAGCACGCCCACGGCACCGCCCCGGGGCTCGGCGCTCATGCAACTGCCCAATCCCGTCGAACGACCTCCGGACGACGTGGACCGGCGCGCGCACGACCTCGCCGTTGCCGCGCTCGCCTCCGGTTGGCTCGATGCCGAGCGCGTCTACCGCGAGCTCGAAGCGCTGGATGCCGAGCGCGTCGCGCGGGGCGGCGAGCCGACCGGGCTCGTGCCGATCGCGCGCGACGTGACCCATGCGACGTTCGACGATCCCGTGGTGTACCGGAGCAACAGCGCGCGGCTGCTCGCCCGCAACGACCTCGACCCGGCACTGCGCGCGCGCCTCGAGCAGGTGGTCGCGGACGACCCGATGCGACTCGCCGACGCGCGCATCCGCGACGCCCGGATCCGCAGCTTCGGGGGTGTGTGGAACGCGCTGGTCGCGCCGGTCTCCAAGAGCGTCATGAACGGCTCGGCCGCGGTGCTCGGTCTCGGGCAGGCGCTGCTGGGACTGGTGGTGCGCGAACATCTCGAAGACGAAATCACGGTCCCGGAACGCCAGGCCCTCCAGCACTGGCGCCGCCACCTCGAAGAGGATCCCGACGCGCCGGACCGGGAAGCGGTCCGCGAGGACATCGACGAGGCCGAGGGGCGTTGGAGCCGCACCCAGCGCGATCGCATGCTGCGCGCCGCGCGGCGCTCGCTCGCGGCTGGCCAGCCGGCGGCGGCACAGCTGCTCGCCGATCGGGCGCTTCGCTTCCTGCCCGAAGACGGCGAGGCGCTCGAGCTGCGCGACGAGGCGGAGAAACAGCGCCTGGCGCTACGCGCGGCCCAGGTGCACAGCCTCGAAGCGACCGCCGGGGCGGACGTCGCACCCGTCGCCGCGCGCCCGCTCGCGATCGCGCTGCTGGCGCCCGACGGCGATGTCGGCGGCGCGGCGGCGGCCCTGCTCGCCTCGGACCCGAAGGGCCCGCTGTCGGACGAAGCGCGCTTTGCGGAGGCGATCCGCTGCGGCGAACGGGGCGAAGAGTCGCAGATGTGGGCGCGGCTCGAGCGACTCGCCGACGCGGACGACGCGCGATCGAACATGGCGCGACACGCGCGCGCCCTGGTCGAGCAACCCGATCAGAACCCGTACCGCGCGTTCCGCGAGGCCCGCGCGGACGATCGCGCCGAACAGCTGCGCTGGGTCCTGTTGGGGCCGCTGTTCCGCGGCCCGCGCGACCTCGACCTGCCCGGACCGAGCGAGTGGCTCGTCGAAGCCCCCGCAGCGTTCAAGAGCCTGGCGTCGCTGCCCAATCGGCTCATCACCTACCCGTGGCTCGAGCCCTGGCCGTTCGGACGCAAACCCGCCCGGCACGCGCGCCAGTATCTGTCCCGCAGTCCGGGGGGCGCGCATGCCGAAGAGGTGCGCGACTGGCTGCGCGACTTCGAAGAGCGGCGCGGAAACGACCTGGCGGTGCTGCATCTGGCCGAGTCCAGTCCGACGGCGGACCCCGACGACCTCCGCGACCTCGCCGAACGCGCGTCGCAGCAGATGCTCGACGCCGCGCGGCGCGAGTCCCGGCCCGACTATCGGCAGGGCATGCTGCGGCAGGTCGTGAGCGAGTTTCCGAAGACGCGCGCCGGACGCGAGGCGGGCCACCTGCTGCGCCTCGACGCGCAGTCCGCCACGCCGCAGCGGATACGCGTCTCGCGCGGCTTCCTGCTCGAGAACCCCGCCCTGACCGGGCCGCGCGGCCTCGGTCTGCGTCCCGGCATGCTCGACGGCGACCCCGCGAACGGCGAGCTCCACCCCGAGGGCATCTCCTTCGTCGGCGGTCGCACGCTCGAGTTCGCGTTCGTGGCGCCGGGCGGGGACGAAGACGACGCGCCTACGCTGCGAAACGAGACGGTGTCGGACGAGCGCCTGGCGCGGGCCGTGGCGATGCTCGACGAGATCACGCGTCGCAACGAGCTCCTGGATCCCGAGGCGACGGTGGAGCCCGATGCGGCGCGCGAACTCTTCTTCGAGCGCGCCCGGCTGGGCGTCGCGGACCGTCCGGACCGGCGGCCCGGCGCACGCTCCGCCTACACGTACCTGGGGATGCGCGAGCGCTACGGCCTGGTGCGCGCCCGCGAGTCGATCCTGCCGGTCGACCTCGTGATCCAGGGCTCGCTCAGCGAGCTCGGAATCGGCGCGTTTCCGCGCATCCGCATGCCGAAGCCGACACCCGACGCCATCCTGTACGAGTGATCGAACCAGCGCCCGTGAAGCCGACGCGGACGCGCGTCGCCCCTAGCCACCCGCGCGGTAGGCTTCGTCGAGGAGCTCGATGGGGTGGACGATCCGGGCGCGCAGACCCGCGCGCGCCGCGCCGCGCGCGATCTGGAGCAGGCAGCCGGGGTTGCCCGTGGCGATCACGTCCGGGTCGGCCGCGCGCAGCGCCGCCAGCTTGCGCTCGAGCACGGCGCGCGCCATTTCGGGGTGCGTGAGGTTGTAGATCCCGGCCGCGCCGCAACACGCTTCGGGGTCCGCATGCGGCACCAGCTCGACGCCCGGAATCTGCGCGAGCAGCCGGCGCGGCGCGTCCCGCACGCCCTGGCCGTGCACCAGGTGACAGGGATCGTCATAGCAGACGCGCGCCTCGATCCTGCCGCCGGGCGGTCGCACGCCGACCGCGTCGAGAAACTCGGCGACGTCGCGCACGGTGTCGGCGTAGGCGGCGCCCTCGGCGCCGAGCCACTCCGACGCCTGGCGCATGGCCGCGCTGCAACCCGCGGAGTTGACCACCAACGCGTCGGCGTCTTCGCGCGCGAAGCACTCCGCGTTGGCGCGCGCGAGCTTCCGCGCGCAGGCATCGAGACCCGCGTGGGCCTGGAGCGCGCCGCAGCAGCCCTGGTCGCGCGGCACCACCACCTCGAAGCCGTTGCGCGCCAGGACGCGGGCGGTGGCGGCGTTCGCAGCCCCGAACAGCTCGGGCATCACGCAACCCACGAAGAGCTGCACGCGCCCGCGGCGCTCGCCCTCGGCCGGGATCCGTTCCGGCAGCGCGCGGCGCTCCGCGCGCGACGGGATGGGCGGCAGCTGCGCGTGCACCTCGCGCAGCCGCGCCGGCAGGAACGGCAGCGCGAGCCGGTCGAGCCGTAGACGCTGCGCGATCCCGAGCAGCGAGACGAGCCTCCGCAGTCGTCGCGGATGCGGCAAGAGCGTCGTCAGTGCGAACGCCTCGACCCGCTTCGCCAGTCCCCGTCGCAGACCGCGCCCCTCGATCTCGGCGCGCGTCAGCTCGAGCAGCGCGCCGAACCGCACCCCCGACGGACAGGCCGTCTCGCAGGCGCGGCAGCCGAGACACAGGTACGCCTCCTCCACCACGACCTCGCCGAGCGGAATCCGTCCCTCCGCCACGCCGCGCATCAGATAGACGCGGCCGCGGGGCGAGGACGTCTCGCGTCCGGTCTCCACGTAGGTGGGACAGGCCGACAGGCACAGGCCGCAGTGGACACAATCGAGTGTCTGGGGGTAGAGGGCCTCCGCGCGGAAGCCGCCGTGCGGCGGCCCGGCCGTCTGGAGCGGCGTCGGCATCAGAGGCCCCCCGCGAAACGTCCCGGGTTGAGAACGCCCTCGGGATCGAAGCGCCGCTTGATCGATCGCATCAGCGCGAGCTCGGGCCCCGACGCGCCGAACACGTCGTCGCCGTGCTTGGCCCAGGACGGCGCGTCCTCGATGCAGCCGGTTCCGTCGCCCGCGCGCGCGGACTCGCGCAGCGCCGCGCGCGCCGCGGCGGCGTCGTTCGCGGAGGCAAGCGGAACGAAGCCGTAGACCAGGCCCTGTCCGGGGTAGACGAGCAGCTGCGCGCCGACGCGCGCCAGGGGCTCGAGCGCGGCCGCGAGTCGCGAGGCGAGCGCCGACACGCGTACGCGCATTCCGGACGGGCGCGGCGTCGAGCCCTGGACCTCGCGCACGCGCTCCAGCGCGCGCTCGCTCGTGGCCTCGGCGCGCAGCTCGCGGGCGAGGCGCTCGGCGTCCCGCTCGACGACGGGCGCGTCCCCGGCCAGCTCGATCAGCACGAGCCCCTCTTCCGCGCCGCGGCTGCCGGGATCGACGCGCGCCGCCAGCTCTGCGTCGACGATGGCGAGTGCGCGCACACCCGGGCGGCGCGCCCACGCGACGCCGCGTTCGAGCGTCTTCGCGAGCCCGCGGGCCGGCGCCCGCAGCACGAGCTCGCGCTCGGGACGCGGCCGCAAGCGCAGCCAGGCCCGCGAGATCACGCCGAGGGTCCCGAACGATCCGGTGTAGAGCTTCGCGAGGTCGTAGCCGGTGACGTTCTTCACCACGCGCCCACCGCAGCGGGTGCGCGTACCCGATGCGAGCACGACGGAGAGACCCAACACGCTGTCGCGGGGCGGACCGAATCCGAGACTGCGCGGACCGGTGGCCGCGGACGCCAGCGTACCGCCGAGCGTGCTGCCCTCCCCGGGCGGATCGAGCGCCAGCTCCCAGCCGCGGGCGCGCGTCGCCTCCCGCAGGGCCGCGACGGGCGTGCCGGCCCACACCTGCGCAACGCCGTCTTCCGCGTCGAGGACATCGATTCCGGTCAGACGCTCGGTGGAGAGCAGGACGTCGGCCCGGCGCGGCGGGTTGCCGAACCCGAGCCGCGTGCCCCCGCCCCGCACCACGGCGGCCAGTCTCCGTTGCGAGAGCGCCTGCAGCGCCGCGGACAGCGAATCGGCATCCGCGGGCGCGACGGTCACGCCGAGCGCCACCCCGTCGACCTCGATCGGAGTGTGCGCGCGCACCGCGCGCGCCCCCAGGGCGGCGCGCAGGGCCTCGAGCTCCGCGCGCCCCTTCATTCGAACGGCACGCGCTCGTAGCCGCGCGCCTTCGGATTCGACTCGGCGCAGAAGCGCGGCGTCGGGATGATCTTCCCCGGGTTGCACGCGCCGTCGGGATTGAAGGCGTCGCGCAGCCGCCGCATCGCGTCGAGATCCGCGTCGTCGAACAGCAGCCCCATGTAGTCGCGCTTCTCGGTGCCGATCCCGTGCTCACCGGTGATCACCCCGCCCGCCTCGACGCACACGCGGAGGATCTCCTCGCCCGCGGCCACGACGCGCTCGAGCTCGTCGGGGTCGCGCCGGTCGAACGAGATGTTCGGATGCAGGTTGCCGTCGCCGGCGTGGAAGACGTTGGAGAGCTTCAGACCGTAGCGGTCGCCGATCGCACACACGGCCTCGAGCACCTCGGGCAGGCGCGTCCGCGGCACGACGGCATCGTGCACGTAGAGGTCGGGGGCGAGCCGACCCATCGCACCGAACGCACCCTTGCGCGCGCGCCAGAAGCGCGCGCGTTCCGCGTCGTCGCGCGCCACGTCCACGCGCGTCGCTCCCCGCGAACGCGCCATCTCGCGAATCCGCTCGACCTGCGGTCCGAGCGCCAGTGCGGGCCCGTCGAGCTCGACGATCAGGACCGCACCCGCGTCGCGCGGCAGGCCGGCGGCGTACACGCTGTCCTCGATGGCGGCCACCGTCCGCTGGTCCACGATCTCGAGCGCCGACGGCGTGAGTCCGCTGCGGATCACGTCACCGACGGTGCGACACGCGCTCACGACGTCGCGGAAGATCAGCAGCAGCGTCTCGACGTGCTCCGGAAGCGCCTCGAGCCGAACCGTCACCTCGGTGACGATCCCCAGCGTGCCTTCGCTGCCGACGACGGCACCGACGAGGTCGTAGCCCGCGGCCGGCCCCGCGCGCGTTCCGAGCCGCGCCCGCTCGCCGTCCGGCAGCACCAGCTCGAGGGCGAGCACGTGGTTGGTGGTCGTGCCGTACTTGAGCGTGTGCGGCCCGCCGGAGTTCTCGGCCACGTTGCCCCCGATCGTGCAGGCCTGCTGACTGGAGGGATCGGGCGCGTAGTACAGACCGTGGGGGGCGGCCGCCTTCGAGAGGTCCGCGTTCACCACGCCGGGCTGCACGACCGCGATGCGATTCGCCGGATCGAGCTCCAGCACCCGGTTCATGCGCGAGCACTCGATGACGACGCCCCCGTCCGGGGCGAGCGCCCCGCCCGACAGGCCGGTGCCCGCGCCGCGGGGCACGAACGGCACGCCGAAGTCGCGACACGTGCGCACCGCGCGCTGGACGGCCGCGGTGTCGGAGGGAAGCACCACCGCGGCCGGCCGGCCGGTGTGCATCGTGAGTCCGTCGCACTCGTAGACGAACAGCTCTTCGGGCCGGCACAGACACGCGTCCCGGCCGACGGCGGCGCGCAGCGCATCGACGAGACCGGCGGTTCCGGCATGCATCGGGGTGAACCTAGCCGCGCGGAATGCCGCGCGTCGAACCGGGCCGCCGACGTTGGATCGCGACGGGTGGGGTGGTCAGCTCAGACCCAGCCGTTCGAGATCCCGCTCGTCGAGCCCCAGGTAGTGGCCGATCTCGTGCTTCACGGTGATCTGGATCTGCTCGACGAGCTCGGAGCGGTCGCGGCAGACCTTCTCGAGGTTCTTCTTGAACAGCACGATCCGCGTCAGGTCGAGCGGCTGATCCGTCACGCCGGCTTCGGTGCTCGGGATCCCCGTGAACAGGCCCAGGATCTGCGGCGAGATGTTCTCGTCGCGGATCAGATCCTGCGACGGGAAGTCCTCGATCAGCAGCGGCACGTTCTCGACGTACTCCCGAATCGAGCGCGGCAGGTTCTGGAGCGCCGCCGCGGCCGCCCGTTCGAAGCCCTCGCCGTCGATCACGGTGGGCAGCGGGTAGTGATCCGGGGCCAGCGCGTCGGCCTTCTCGAACGCGCGCGCGGCCTCCTCGGCCTCTCCGAGACGCTCGAGGACGAGGGCCAGGTAGTAGACGGCGTGCGCGGCCTCGGGCTCGAGCGCGACGGCGCGCTCCAGGCGCTGCCGCGCCTCGTCGAAGCGTCCGCTCTCGAACAGGATCTGGCCCTCGAACGAGCGATACATGGCGTACTCGCCGCCGCTCTTGAGCGCGCGGCGGACCAGGAAGAGCGCGCCCTGCAGGTCGTCGAGGTAGAAGAGCGCCTTCGACTTCAGGTAATAGATCTCGGCCTCGGTGCCGCGGTCGGGCTTGGGCAGCTCGGGGCTGCCGCCGAGCAGCTGATCGCACAGCGCCACGGCCTGCTCGTGCTCGGCCAGGTCTTCGATCAGGAGCTCCGCGCGGTTCAGGTGAGCCGCGATGAACTTGGGGTCGGCTTGCAGCGCCAGCTCGAACTCGTTCAGCGCCTCTTCGATCTTCCCCTCGTCCCACTGGATCTCACCGCGGCCGTTGTGCGCCTCCGCCCCGCCGGGGTGGACCTTCAGCGCCTCGGCGAACCACGCCAGGGCCTCGTCGGTGCGGCCCACGTGAGACGCCTCGATGGCGTGATCCAGGCAGTCCCAATACCGATCCTTGTCCTTCATGACCCCTACCGGGAGCGTTCGGGCGGCGGCCCGTGCCTGGCTCCATCATAGCAGAAGCCGTCTTGCGACTGCCGGCGGCGCCTCCGTCGAGCTATCGTCATAAGTATCTGGAAAAACTGACGTTTTTGTATGTTTTTCGGAGCAATACGGCGTTTTGGAGCGCGCCGCCGAAGGGCGGCGCAGCGGGCCTGCGGCGCCGTCAGGCCCCCTCGCTTCGCGCGCCCACGAGACCCTCGTGGATCAGGATGCGGCGGCACGATCCACACGACACGATCGACTCGCCGCGGATGACGTCGTTGTACGCCTGGGGCGGGATCCGCACGCGGCAGCCCATGCAGAGCTCGTCCGCAGCGACGGAAATCGCAGGCGAACGGGTCTTGGCGATGGCCTCGTAGCGACGCACCAGAGCGGGCTCGAGCGACTCGATGATCTTGGCGCGCGCCTCACGCGCCTCGTCGAGCTCGCTCTCCAGCGCGCTCGCGCGCGCCTGGATGGCGCTCTCCTCGGTCTGGGCGCGCGCCTCGATCTCACGCTGCTCCTCCTCCGCGACGGCGATGGCGGCGCGGGCGGCGTCGATCTCGTCCATCAGCTCGAGGATCCGCGTCTCGCAGTCGGAGATCGCGCTGCGAGCGTGCTCGATCTCGTGTAACAGGGCGGTGTAGGCTTCGTTCGTCTTGACCTGAGAGCTCTGGCCCTGCAGCCGCTGGATCAGCGCCTCCTGGTCGGCGAGCTGGGCTTCGACGGCGCGGCGGTCGTGCTCCGCCTGTTCGAGCGCTTCGCGCGCGGCGGTCACGCGCTGGTCCGACGCAGCGCACAGCCTCTGCGACTCGGCGCGCCGGACCGGGACGGCGTCGGACTCGGCCCCGAGCCTCGCGAGCTCCCCGTCGATGCGCTGTAGATCGATCAGCCGTCGCAGCCCGTCCAGCACCGTCCCTCTCCCTACGCTCCGCGCGCCCGAAGCGTCCCAGTCGAGGTATGGGGGCCGGCTACGGGCACTGTGCGCGGAACCGCCCCTCGATGATCGCTTCGCTGAGCCTCTCCGGGCCCCCGGCCGGCCCTCCGAGCCGCAGGCGTTCCCGCGAGCGGCGGTCCGGACCGCAGGGCGTCGCGACCGGGGCGCCGAGCGCACCCCGCCTCGCGGCATCCGGTCCGTCGCGACGGACCCGGGCGCCGGGAGCCTGGAAGGCCCCCTTCGGCAGGTCGGCGACGGCGGATCGGAACATGGCGGATCACCCGGCGATCGGAGTCGGGGAAAACTATCACCCGCGCCCGTCGGGAAGCAACCGGCAGCGACCGCCGACGCAGACGCCGTCACGCGGGCGACGTTCCGCCGGCCCGCCTGCGCCTCCGAGCGGAGCGCGACGCGCGGCGCTCTAGAAGACGGTGGTGCCGGAATTCGGGTCGCAGCGGCCAACCGTGTTGAGGAGGTCCTTCGCATGGGTGTCCGGGTTGTAGACGCCCGTGGCGGCGCAGGTGCTGCCCGGCAGCGCGCCCGCCAGTCCCACCGAGCCGGCATTGGGAGGCCGGATGTAGCCCCAGAAGTTGGCGATGCCGTCGCCGTCCACATCCGACGCCGCCTCGATCGTGAAGCGATCCTGCACGCCGACGCCGGCCCCGGCGCTGCCGCTCGCCCGGACCAGGTACTGGAAGTAGACCGGCCCCTCCGGAGCGAAGCCCAGCGTGTCGAAGCCGCTGTTCCCGGAGGTCGCCCAGGACCTCCGGGTGGTGCCGGGGATGCTGCTGGGAACCGCCGCCGAGGCGGATACATAGGTGTCGTACTCGCTGTAGTAGCCCTCTTCCGCAGTGCGGATCGCCGCCACGTTCGCCTTTGCCTCGGCCACCTTGGAGCGGAGCTGGAACTTGTGGAAGTTGGGCAGCGCGATCGCGGCGAGAACGCCGATGATGGCGACGACGATCATCAGCTCGATCAGGGTGAAGCCGCCGCCGCGGATCTCCGACCGGCCCATCCGCCTACTCCCCGAAGTGCTCGTACCCGCCCCTCCCTTGATCGGCCAGAACCCGGGGGCGGCTTGAACCTCCGGAACGCCCCCGCCTGGCCGCGCGGCGCGGGACCCCCGGGCGTCGAGCCGTCGCGGCCGGGTCGCGCCGAGCCCGGCCCGCCCTTCCGATCGGGGGTCGGCGCCGTTACGTTGTGGCCCTCGCGCCCAGCCGCAGGAGGTGAGGATGCAAGGGGATCCCGAGGTCATCGAGCTCCTGAACGAAGTGCTCACGGCGGAGCTGACGGCCGTCAACCAGTACTTCGTCCACCACAAGATGTGCGAGAACTGGGGCTACGCCCGGCTCTCGAAGAAGAAGTCGGAGGATGCGCTGGAGGAGATGAAGGACGCCGATCGCGTGATCGAACGGATCCTGTATCTCGAGGGCATACCCAACATGCAACGCCTGAATCCGGTCGGCATCGGCGAAGATCCCATCGAGCAGCATCGGCTCGACCTCGCCCTGGAGACCCAGGCGATCGAGCGCCTGAACCGCGGCATCGCCCTGTGCCGCGAGAAGGGCGACAACGGCAGCCGCGAGATGCTCGAGCAGATCCTCCGCGGCGAGGAAGAGAGCGCGGACTGGCTCGAGGGCCAGCTGCACATCGTGGAGCAGATCGGCAAGGAGGCCTACCTCGCCGAGCAGATCCACGACTGAGCCCGCGCCTCGGCGCACCCGAAGAATCGAACCCCGGATTCGAGGTTTGCGGCCCCGCTTGCCGGTGCGTTGCGCGCCGGCGGCCCCCGTCCCGGACGAAATCGACGATCCCGATCAAGATCGGCGGGCGCCTGCCGCTAATGACATCGGGACCGGTCGTTCCGGTGCCGGTGGGAGGACTGCATGCGTTACGAACGAACCCGGAGGGTCAAGACACCCGGGGCGGCGGAGAGCCTGGCCGAGTACCTGGCGGCCTGGCAGGCGTCGATCGTGGTCGTCTCGGGGCGGGCCGCGGGCAGCGAATACGCGCTCGACGGCGCGTGCATCTCGATCGGCAGGGGTCCCGGCGTCGATCTCGAGTTCGACGACACGGCGATGTCCCGGGCGCACGCCTCGTTCGAGTTCGCGCAAGGGGGCTTCCGGGTCCACGACCTGGGAAGCACGAACGGCACGCTGCTCAACGACGCGGAGATCAAGGTCGCGGACCTGAAGCATGGCGACCGCATCCGGATCGGCGAGCACGTCTTCCAGTTCGTCCTCGCCGAGCGCGAGCGCGCGCCGAAGACGTACACGCTCCCCGACGCGTAGGCGCCAGAGCCCTTGGCGGCCAGGTCGCGATCCCAGGCGAGCGCCACGCCGACTCGAAAGATCGGCAGCTTCGAAGTCGAGCGCCAGCTCGGTCACGGCGGCATGGGCGTGGTACACCTCGCCCGGCAGCCCGCACTCGAGCGGAGCGTCGTCCTGAAGACGCTGCGGCGCGATCTGGCCGACGATCCCAAGCAGGAGGAGCGATTCCGCCGCGAGGCACAGGCCGCGGCGGCCGTCCACCATCAGAACGTGGTCGCCGTATACGACTGCTTCGCGTGGCGCGGCGAGCTCTACATCGCGCAGGAGTACGTCGACGGCGCGGACCTCTCCACCGTGCTGGGCCGCGTGCACCGGATCGAGCCGCACATCGCCGCACTGATTGCGCTCGAGGTGATGCGCGGCCTCGAGGAGATCCACGCCCGGGGCATCGTCCACCGCGACCTGAAGCCCTCCAACATCCTGCTCGGCCGGCGCGGTGAAGCCAAGATCGCGGACTTCGGGATCGCGCTCGACCGGGCCGGCCCCGCGCTCACGCAGACCGGCGAGGCGCTGGGCACGCCCCAGTACATGTCGCCCGAACAGCTGCTCGGCGAACGGGGCGACGCACGCAGCGACCTGTTCTCGTTCGGCGCGGTGCTGTACGAGATGCTGACGGCGCAGCCGCCGTTCACCGAGACCGACCCGGACCGGGACGAGGCATTGCTGCGCCGGATCGAAGCCGGCCGCTACCGCCCGATTCGCAGGCTCGCGGCGGACACTCCGCGGCGACTCGTGCGCACGATTCGCGCGTGCCTGCGCGCGCGGCCGCGCCGACGACCGGCCTCGGCGGAGGCCGTGCGCCGGTCGCTCGAACGACACCTCGGCGGCCCCTCGGCGCTCGACTGCCGATCCGAGATCGCGGCCTGGCTGCGGGAGCGCGGCGCCCTCGAGGAGGTCGACGGCAAGACGCGCATGGTGGCGAAGCCCGGGCCGCGACGGCGGCGCGCGCGCCGGCTGCGCTGGGCGGCGGCGGCCGCGGCCGGCGTCGCGTTGGTGGCGGCTCCGATGCTGGTCGAGCTCCGCAGCCCGGGCGCAGACGCACTCCCGGCGTTCCGCCTGCCGCTCGGGCTCGGCGGCGAGACGCCGGCCCGCATCCGCATCGACGTCGAGCCGTGGGCCGAGGTGCGCATCGACGGCGGCGCTCCGATCCTGACGCCGCAAGCGCGGCCCATCGAGGTCGCCGCCGGCACGCACCGGATCGTGTTCGCGCACCCGGAGCTGGGCAGCGCCGAGCGCGTCCTCGAGCTGGCGCCCGGCGAGCAGCGCTTCGTCACACACGTCTTCACGCCCGGCGCTGCGCCGCCGAAGCGCAGATAGGGCGCGCGGGGGCTTGGGCTCCCCGCGCGGGTTCCGCTGCTACCCTGCCGGCGTGACCCGAATCCGACGCGCCGGCCTCGCCAGTCTCTTCGCGCTTGCGGCTCCGCTTGCCGCGGCGAGCTCCGAGGCCCCGGACGCCGAGGCGCCCGAGCCGGCGCAGGTGTCCTACTTCCGTCAGGCGATCGCGGAGACGGACGATCAGCTGCTCCGGCTGTACGGCGGCTCGTGGTGGATGTTGTCGCGCCCCAAGCTCGCGTCGCTGGCCGACGTCATCGTGATCGTGCTCGCCGACGAACGGCGCGGCAGCGCCTACATGGACGGAGAACAGATTCCGATCGAGCACGTCCGCGGCGACTTCGAAGCGGAGAAGGGGCGCCTGAGCACCATCTCCACATCGGTCGGAACCGGAGCGGTGATCGAGCTCGCCGACGGCTCGCGCTGGTCGATTCCGCGATACGACCAGGCACGCAGCGGCTCGTGGTCGCGCGACGACCCCGTCCTCGTGACCGAAAGCCAGCACTATCTCATCAACCTGCGCAGCGCCGAAAAGATCTGGGCCACGCGACAGGACTGAGCCGCCGGCGGCCTCCCCCACCTACAGGGCCCCGCGAGCCCCGCCGATAGTCAGGCCGCGGAGGCCTTTCACGTGCGCAGCGGGCTCTGGATCCTGGTGAGCGGCGTCGTCCTGCTCGGCGCGGCGCTCCCCACGCGCGCGCCCGCGCAGGCCGCCGCTTCGGCCGGCGAGGCCTCGGCCGGCGATCCGCGCGGAGTCCTGGTCACCTGGCTGAATCGACGCGAGCCGGAGCAGCCGTTTCGCTACTACGGCTTCGCCGAGGCCGTCGCGAAGTACTTCCGGACCCGGATCCTGGGTCGCACGCCGGACGCGGGTGACGTGACCCGCATCGTCCGCACCACCGACCGCTCCGCGGAACGGGCGACCGTGACGAATGAGATCGCGCGCCTGGAGGGTCGGCTGGCGAGCGTGCCGTACGAGCTCGAAGAGAGCGCGCGGCACGTCGAGGAGATGAAGCGGGAGCGGGAGCGGATCCGCGCACAGCTCCTCGAAGCGCAGCGCGCGTTCGACGACGCGCAAGCGCAGGTCGGCGGATCCGACGTCGTTCAGAACAGCCGTGCCTGGGATGCGCGCAATCGCCTGCGGTCCTCGCGCGCGTCGCTGCAGCAGAGGCTCGGCGAGATCGAGGCCGCGATCGCGCGCTCGCAGACCGCGCACGCCCGGGGGACGGAGACGTCGGAGCTCGAGGCGCGCATCGCGGCGAACCGCGGCCGGCTGGCGGCGATCCACGATGCGACGCGCTCCGTCGACTACTACCTGGTCTCCTACAAGCCGCTGCTCATCACGACGCTCGGATCGATCGCGGCGCTCTTCGGGCTCTGCGCGTTCGCGAAGCGCCCGCGTCGGGGCGCGGCTTCGAAGGCCTTCGCCCTGACGCAGAGCGCGGTCTTCGCCGGGCTCCTGTACGTGATGCTGCGGATTCTGGCCGCCGAAGACCTGGTTCCCGGGGTCTCGGTCTTCGCGAGCCCCGCGGCCTTCGGCGTCGGCTTCGCGCTGCTGATGGCGACGCGCACGGCGTGCGCCGGACGCGGAGCGACCGCCCCGCTGCGGAGTCTCGGGCCCGCGCTCACGGCCGTCGCCGTGTGCCACGCGGTGATCGTCGCGCAGGTGTGGAGCGCCGCGGTGCCCACCGGCGCAGACCGCGAGCTGCTGCGCTCCGCGCTTCTCGGCATCGCCGGATTCGGCGTCTGGGCCCTCGCTGCGCTCTGGATCCTCGACTGGAACCGGAGTGACGTCGCCCGGATCCTGGCGGCCACCGCCGTGACCTCCGCCTGCCTCGTCGCCGGTACGCTTCCGGCCGGGATGGCGATCCCGGAGGCCGCCCGGGCGTTCGGCGCCGCGCTCGCGGCGAGCGCGAGCCTGCTCGCCGTCGAGGCCGCCCGCGGCATGCCCCCGCCGGCGCGGCGCGCCCCGGATAGCCGGCACGCGCAGCCGGTCGACGGCCCCGACGAGAGTCTGGACCCGCTGAAGCACCTGCCCCGCTGGTAGCGGACCCGGCTTCGGCGCAGGGGCGACGGCGCGGATCTCGATGCGCGCGCAATCGCCGGACTGCGGGATCATCCGCGTCGAATGAAGGCGCCGTGTGGCGGGTGCCGAGCCTCGCCGCGTGCGGGGGCTTGAAGCGGTCGCGCGCTTTCCGGTACAAGCAAGCGGTCACGTCCGCGAGGGCCGGCGCTGTGCTCGCTGCGAGCCGCAGCCCACCGCCGCGGCGAACCGTTGCGAGCGGCGGGAGACCCGGATCGATGCACCGCGACGCGCTCGCCACCGTCGTGCTCGCGGCGGTGTTCTGCTTCGGAGGCAGCGGCGCCGTCATGGCAGAGGCAGACGCGGACGCAGGCGTGGCGCTCCCGCCGCCGATCCGCTCCGGCGGCACGTCCGTGGAGGATGCGCTCGCGCGGCGGCGCTCGGTCCGCGCCTACGCGGACGCGCCGCTGCGGCTGGCCGCGGTCTCGCAGCTCGTGTGGGCCGCGCAGGGCATCACCGACCCCGACGGGCTGCGCACCGCGCCCTCCGCGGGCGCGCTCTACCCGCTCGAGGTCTACCTGGTGGCGGGCTCGGTCACGGGACTCCGATCGGGCGTGTACCGCTACGACCCGCGTCGGCACCGACTGCTCCTGCACGCGGCGGGCGACCCGCGCAAGGCCCTCTCCGACGCGGCGCTCGAGCAGGAATGGGTGGCGGAGGCGCCCGTCGTGCTGGTGCTGGCGGCGGTCTACGAGCGGAGCGCGCACAAGTACGGCGAGCGGGCGCCGCGCTACGTCCACATCGAGGTGGGACACGCGGCGCAGAACGTCTACCTGCAGGCGGTCGCACTCGAGCTCGGCACGGTGATGGTCGGCGCCTTCCACGACCGCGCGCTCAAGGAGGTGTTGCGCCTGCCGAGCGAGGTGGAGCCGCTCGGCGTCATGCCCGTCGGAAAGCCCCGCTGAGCTCGCCCGTGTCTGCGCCGATTCCGACCCGCATCGTGCCGAGCGTGCAGCCGTCCGAGCGCACGCCGGCGCAGATCGCGCGCGAGTTCCGGCGCCGTCTCGAAGGCGGCGCGCGGCTTCGGCCGGCGGGAGAAGCCCGGCGCAACCCGCTGCGCCTCTTGTCCCTGGGCTACACGCCGAAGTACAAGATCGAGCTCTTCGACACCGAGTACTACCTGACGAACCCGCGCCAGAATCCGGACATCCGGTTCCTGGTGGCGTATGTCGTACCCGATCGCACCCGGCCCGGCCGCACGGACATCTATCCGCGCATCTTCTACAAGGACCTGTCTCTCGTCTGGCGATCGGCCTCCCACTACGTGCGCTCGGACCAGGAGAACTGGATCGGCAAGGGGGAGCTTCGAACGTTGATCGAGGGCGACGACGAGATCCTCTACGCAGCCGAGGAGACGACCGACCTGCCGCTGGAGATCCAGACGGCCCTCGAGACGCTGAACCGCAAGATCCGGCGCGTGCCGAGTGACCGGGCCGCCTTGCGCTGGATCCTGCACCGAGGGCCCGACGATCGGATCGAGCCGTACCGGGACTTCACGGAGCCGCGTCGGCGGGCGCGCGCCGACCGCCGCAACCTCGTGAACGGCGGGCGCAGCATCGCGCGCTTCACCCGCAAGCACGACCCGACGTCGCTCCGCTTCACGGCCGGCTTCGAACCGGATTTCGAAGCCGGGATCGTGGAGCGGAGCCGCTCGAAGAGCCGCATGTACGGCGGCGCGCTCGGACGTTTCCGCATCCTGTCGCGGAACCGGAAGGTCCAGTACCTGTTCATCGCGGGTCCGCACCAGGTCTGGGTCATTCCGCCGCAGGCGACGACCACCGAGATCACGAGCTACGGCGTCCGGAGCATCGACGTGCTGTTCGACGGCGATCTGTGCGTGCCGGGCTACGAGTACCACTTCATGGACGAGTCGCAGGACCCGCCCTTCCGGGTCAGCCAGATTCCGGAGGGCTTCGCCGGAGCGCCGAGCGACGTCGATCCCTCCCGCGCCGATGCCTCGGCCTGGCTCGACCGCCTGCCGGTCATCCGCGAGTTCCGCCGCACGGTCCTGGCCTCACGGCGACGCGGTTGAACGTTCGACGACGGACCCGCGGTCGCAGCCGGCGAAGGCGAGGCCGTCCACGGTTCTCCCGGACACGCACGCATCCGGGTCGCCGGCGCTGAGGCCCGTCTGCTGCGTCCGATAGTGCGCCAGCAGATCGGTCCGGCCGTCTTCGTTCACGTCTTCGTAGTGCGGTCCGTGCGCGTGGGCGAGCGGCGCGCCGGCCGGTCCGAAACCGAGGGTCGCCGGGACGATGTCGAACACGTCGAAGCCGTCCGCGCCCAGGATGGCGACCGCGACGACGCCGCGGCTCGACGGGTTGATTCGGTAGCCGGGGTCGCCCGGTGCGACGTCGACGTCGACGTCGATGATCCGGAGCGCGAGGGCCGCCACGGCGGCGTCGTAGGCGGGCTTGGGCTGGCCCGAAGCGTCGAACAGCAGCGGCCGGTTCGGTGCGTTCTGTTGGGTCAGGAAGAAGCTGTCGAGCCAGGTGTGTCCGTCGTCGACGCCCCAGGTCGTGATCCCGGTACACGCGCGGACCGACACACAGGCCTCGAACAGATCCCCGTAGGCCTGCGCTTGCGCGGCGAGCGGATCCGGCGCCGACGCGAAGAGCGAGATCGGGATGTCCACTTCGGTGAGCTCGACGCGCAGGCCGAGCGCCGCGATCCGCTCGAGCTGGCTCCGCAGCGCGAACGGGTCGGGGGGTGCCAACAGGAAGTGCCCCTGCAGGCCGACCCCGTGGATCGGGACGCCGCGCGCGAGCATCCGCTCGACGAGTGCGATCAGCCCCTCGAACTTGGCCGGCAGCAGCTCGACCAGCGTTTCGTTCAGGAACAGCTCCGCGTCCGGATCCGCGGCGTGCGCGGCACGGAACGCGATGTCGAGGTACGACTCGCCGAGCGTCTGGACGAACAGATTCAGCGGGTCGAGGTCGCCGCGCAGCGCTGCCAGCGGCTCGTTGACGACGTCCCACTGCGAAAGCCGCCCGGCGTAGCGTCCGACCACCGTCTGCGCGTGCGTCTCCATGCGCTGCCGGAGATGCGCCGCGGGATCCGGGGCGGCGGCGACCTCGTCTGCGAGCCAGCCCGGGGTGCCGTTCAGCCGATCCCAGAAGAGCGTGTGCCCGCGCACGCGCAGGCCGCTCGGCTCGGCCCAGTCGATGACCGCGTCGGCCCGGGAGAAGTCGTAGACGCCCGGCGCCGGCGAGAGCGGCCCCCACTTGAGCGAGTTCTCCAGCGTGGCCGAGGTGAACTCGCGCGCGGCGATCTCCCGCCGCGCAGCGTCGAGGTCGTGATCGATCGCGGCGCCGACGTGGAACCCGACGCGGTGTGCCGCTTCCGCCAGAGCGCCCGGCGCCAGGTGGGTCGCCCCCGCCGACGGCGCGAGCGTCCCGGCCAGCAGCGACGTGGCCAGTGCCAGAGATCGTGCGGGCCTCCGAACTCGGCGCATCGCCCCTTCACGTGCTCGGCACGCCAGCCCGGCTCCCGTCCTGCGTCCGCTCATTCTCCGCACCCGTGTAGATTTGCGCATCTCCGGCACACCGCGCACGCGAACGTGTCGCTAGCCGTGCGCGACGGCCGCGACGCGCACTCCGTCACCGCTTCACTGCGTACTCCTCGAGCTTCTTCTCGTCGAGCTCGAAGCCCAGACCCGGCCGTTCGGGGAGGAGCAGATCGCCGTCCTCCCAGACGAAGGGCTCGACCAGGATCT
>CP070734.1:2450827-2458820 GCA_020347605.1 Deltaproteobacteria bacterium
TCACCGTGATGCTGTCGACCTTCCTGGTGGGTCTGGGACTGGGCGCGGCGGGCGTCGCGCGCTTCCTGCGCGCCGACCCCGCCCAGGCGCGGCGCGCCTTCTACGGGCTGGCGCTGCTGGCGGCGGCGACGCTCAGCGTGTCGGCGGCCGCGTCGCAACGGATGCCCGATCTGTTCCGGAGCCTGTTCTGGTCGCTGGGGCTGCCGGCTGCGCCGGGCTGGCTGCTGCCGGTGCAGTTCGCGATCGCGGCCGCGCTGATGATCGTCCCAGCTCTCGTGATGGGGGGACTCTTCCCCGCGGCACTGCGGATCGTGATCCGCGATGCGGCAGGCGTCGGGCGCAGCGTGGGTGGCGTCTACGCGTGGAACACGCTCGGCACGATCCTCGGCTCGTTCGCCGCGGGCTTCGTCTTGATTCCCGGGCTCGGCATTCGCGGTGCGCTCCTCGTCGCCGCGGGCGCGCAGTGCGCGAGCGCCTCGATCGTCGCGCTGGGCGGGGCGCGCGAACACCGCGCCGCGCTGCGCGCCGCGGTCGCCGCGTGCGCCGTTCCGCTGCTCGTCTGGCTGACGCCGCCCTGGCACCACCAGCTCATGACCAGCGCCATGTACGACTACGCGGGCCGGCACGACACCGTCGGCGTGCTGGGGCTCGAGCGGCGGCTCGCGCAGCAACAGGAGCTTCTCTACTACCGGGACGGCCTCACGGCCACCGTGACGGTGTCGCAGGACATCGCGAACGACGACGGCGATCTCTACATCACCACCAACGGCAAGATCGACGGCTCGTCGCACTTCGACATGCCGACCCAGCGTCTGATCGCACACGTCCCACTTCTGTTTCACCCGAAGCCGCGCGAGGTCGCCGTCGTCGGGATGGGCACGGGCTCCACGGCCGGCTCGGCCGCACTCCACGACGGCGTCGCGCGCGTGACCGTCGTCGAGATCGAGGCCGCGATGGTGGAGGGGGCGAAGCACTTCCGCGCGCACAACCACGCCGTGCACGAGAACCCGAAGGTCGACATCCGCGTCGCCGACGGCCGCCTGTTCCTGCGGCTGCACCCCGGACGCTTCGACGTGATCGTGTCGGAGCCCTCGAATCCCTGGCTGGCCGGCAGCTCGGATCTGTTCACGACGGAGTTCTTCCGGCTCGCGGCGCGCGCGCTGGGCGAGGGGGGCCTCTTCTGTCAGTGGGTGCAGCTCTACGCGCTGTCCCCCGACAGCCTGCGCATCCTCGTCCGCACGTTCGCCGACGTGTTCCCGCACGTGTATCTGGCGTCTTCGATCCTGGAGACGGACGTCCTCCTGCTGGGCTCGAAGGAGCCCCTTCCGCTCGACGTGGAGCGCGCCGGGCTGCGGCTGCAGGACGCGCAGATCCGCGCGGACCTCTCGGATCCGCGCCTCGGCATCGAGTCGATCCACGGCGTCGCGGCGCGCTTCCGAATGGGGCCCTCCGAGGTCCGCGCCTTCGTCGGTCCGGGCCCGCTGCACACCGACGACCTGCCGATCATCGCGTATCGCGCCCCCAGGGATCTGTACCGCAAGACCGGCAAGGCGAACGAAGAGCAGCTGGCGCGCAGCGCGCGCGGTATCGGGGCGTACGTCGTCGGCCTCCCGGCGCCCCGCACGGCGCGCCGCGAATTCTTCAGCGAGCTCGCCGCGGCGTATGCGGCGATCCTTCCCGGCGGCGGCGAGTCGCGGGTGAGCCACCAGATCGCGGCTCGGCTGCGATCCGAGCCCGGCCGATGAATCCGAACCACACGCGCTCCCGCATCGCCGTTCTGATCGCGCTGGCGTTCCTGTCCGGCTGCTGCGCCCTCGCCTACGAGGTCCTCTACATGAGGGCGCTCACGACACTGCTGGGCGACATGCTGCACGTCCACGCCGCGCTGCTCAGCGCGTTTCTGGTCGGGATCGCACTGGGCGCCAAGCTGGCGCACCGCTGGCTGCGCTGGCTGTGGGTCTTCGAGGTCGTGACGGGACTCTATGCGCTGGCGCTGCCGTCCGCGGCGAAGTGGTTCTCCACGCAATCGGTGATGATCGCGGTGACCGCCAGCCACGCGCTCACCATCCTCACCACGGCGGGCTTCCTGCTCGTGCCGAGCGTCCTGATCGGATTCAGCATTCCGCTCTTCAGCGCCTACATCAAGTCCGAGGCGCGGGATCACCTCGCCTTCCAGGGCGTCTACGCCGCCTACAACCTGGGCGCGTTCCTCTCGATCCTCGCGGTCGAGCTGCTGCTCGTGCGGCAGCTCGGCGTGCGCCTCTCGCTGGCGCTGGTCGGTGCGGTCAACCTGCTGAACGGCGCGGTGCTGCTCCTCATGCGGGCCGCGCCCGAGCACGCACCCGACGTGCCGCAGCGTCGCTTCGAGCCGCGGGTCGTGGCCGCGCTCGCCCTGGCCAGCGTCGTGAGCGCGGTCTTCCAGCTCTTCTTCCTGAAGCTCACGTACCTGGTCTTCGCACCGCACCGCGAGAACTTCGCGGTGGGCCTGTCGGTCACGCTGCTCGGCATCTTCCTCGGCGCGCGGCTGGCCGCGCGGGTTCGGATCCGCTTCGAGACGTGCCTCCTGCTGGTGCCCATCCTGATCGGCGCCGTCTACGCGGCCTGGGTGCCGCTCGTCTACCTCTACCAGGCGACGGCGCCCTTCGCGCGCCACTCCGAGCTCCTGATCCTGGCCAGCAAGTTCGCGTTCGGCTGCGTCTTCGCGCTGGGTCCGATGATCCTGTTCGGGGCCATGCTGCCGGCGCTGATGCGTACCGAGCAGGAGGTGGCCGGCGAGTCCGGGCACCTGCTGTTCGTCTCGAGCCTCGCGAACGCGGCGGGCTACCTGATCTACGTGCTGCTCGGGCACCCGCTGCTCGAGACGCACGCGCTGCTGGCGCTGCTCGCCGGCGCGACGCTCTTGGCGAGCCTGCTGGGCGGCGGGCTGCGCGGGTCGCGCCCGCAGTGGGTGGCGGCCGCGGCCGGCGTGGCGCTGATGGCCCTCTGCGTCAGCCAGTGGCAGGACCGGAACTTCTACCTCGCGCAGTGGATCCGGATCCTGCGGCCCCATCAGGAGGTGATGACCTTCAAGAGCGGCTCCGAGAGCGCCACGCTGCTGCGCGAGCCGAAGCAGGAGCTGATCTCGTACAACGGCCACTCGAGCATCACCGTGCGGAAGGGTCCCTTCGTCACGCTCGAGGAGGTGATCAGCGGGGTGATTCCGGCGCTCGCGGCGCCGCGCCTCGACCGCGCGCTGGTGCTCGGGTGCGGAACCGGGATCACCGCCGGCAGCGTTTCGCGCATCTTCCGCCACACCGACGTCGTCGAGATCAACGCGGCGTTCTACGAGATGATGCCCTACCTGTCGTACGCGAACCTGGACATCGAGACCAATCCGAACGCGACGCTGCACCTGGCCGACGGACGCTCGTTCCTGATCGGCAAGGAGAACCGCTACGACGCGATCGTGAACGCGATTCCGGCGCCGACCTACTACTCGGCGTCCAAGATCTACACCATCGAGTTCTACGAACGGGTCAAGAAGGCGCTCGTGCCCGACGGCATCTTCACCACCTGGCTGGCGGTGCCCAACATGTCGGAGGACGGCCTGCTCGCGATCCTGTCGGCGCTGCACAAGACCTTCCGCTACTGCGACCTGCGGCTGATGAGCCCGGCCTACTACACGGCCACCTGCGCCGACCAGCCGATTCGCGAGCGCCGCTTCAGCGAGCTGCCCGCGCACCCGAAGCTCGAGGAGGTGCTGCGCTTCGGACTGCGCGCCTTCGACCCGGACGAGGTGTTCGCGGACATCCGGCTCTCCGAGAACATCTTCGAGTACTTCACGCCCGTCGTCCCGCACGAGAACACGGACGATCATCCGGTGCTCGAGTTCATGGTGGTGCGCAGCTTCCAGCGGAACGAGATGGGCCGGGAGTTCTTCCTCGAGCAGCAGGCGCTGCTCAACATCGACCCGGTCCGCCGCGACGAGGCGGAGAACGGCGAACGGCTGGTCCGCAGAGCCGCCTTCTTCCGCCACCTCGACCCCTTCTACTACCGCCGCAACTTCGTGCCGCTGATCGAGCACGGCATCATCCCCGACCCGCGCCGCTGAAGCGCCCGCTGCTATAGTTGCGCCGAGTTTCGAGGTGCCTCGACGTGGCCGTCCCGCTGTCACCCAAGACGCGGCGCTTCGCCGCATGGGCCGTCTTCGGCGCCGGGCTCCTGGCGCTGGGCGGCGTGCTGCTGCTGCTGCGCTTCACGATCGTCACCGACTACATGTACCACCGGCTGGTCAAGGACCCGGAGCGGATCCCGCCGGAGGGCGCCGTGATCGTGGCGCCCGCAGACGGCACCGTGCTCTACGTGCGGCGCGTCGAGGACGGCATGATCCCGGAGGTCGTGAAGCAGGGCGTTCCCGTGCCGCTCACGCAGCACCTGAAGACCGACCCGGACAAGCGCTTTCCGGACGGCATCCTGGTCGGCATCTACATGGCCGGGGACGGCGTCCACGTGAACCGGGTGCCCGTCTCGGGGATGCTCGTCGAGCAGATCGTGTTCAACGGGCCGCACATGGACATGTCGGCCACCGAGCGGACGGTGCTCCTGACCCAGCTCCTGCCCGGCTGGGTGCGGCTCAAGACGTGGCTGGGCTGGCCGCCCTACGACCTCGAGGACAAGGCGGACTTCATCTTGAAGAGCGCGCGCGAGACGCTCGTGCTCCGGGATGTGCGCGGCGCCCACGTCTACGTGGTGCGGATCGCCGACTACGCCGTCGGGAAGATCCTCACCTGGGTGCGGCTCGGGGAGCAGGTGGCGACGGGGCAGCGGCTCGGGATGATCGCGGGCGGCTCCCAGACGGACATCTTCATCGAGCACACGCCGGGGCTCACGCCGCAGGCGCGGGTGGGCCAGTACGTCTACGGCGGAGAGACGATTCTTGCGACGTATTAGGCTCTGGCACCTGAACGTCGCCCTCTACGCAGCGCTCGCGATCCTCGGCTTCGCCTACCGCGCCGAGCTTCTTTGGGCCGCCCGGGCGCTGCCGATCTACATCGGAGGGGGATTTCCCACGCTTCGCGAGGAGGCCCTGCTGGGAGCGGCGCTCCAGAACATCCAGCGGGGCGGCGAGACGGCCCGCAGCCGCGCGCTGCTCGAGCGGTCGCTCGACATCGATCCCAACTCCAAGGCCGTCGTGCTGCTGGCGGAGACCTACCTCCAGGAGGGGAACCGCGCGCGGGCCTTGGAGCTCTTCGAGCGCTATCTGGAGATCGATCCGTCCTTCCTGTTCGGCTACCTGCGCGCCGCAGAGATCTACCGGCACGAGGGGCGGGAGGAGGACCGCGCGCGGCTCCTCGCGGGGGGCTTGGCCTACTTCAGCCGGAGCGTGGAGCAGTACCGCCCCCGCCGCGATCCGAGCGTCGAGGACGGCTACAACCAGAAGGCCGAGGACATCTACGCCTACTACCAGGAGGCGCTGCGCAGGCTCCGCGAGAGTCAGTGAACGCGTTCGCGCTTCCAGCCCCGGGGTGTTGCTGCCCCGCCCTCCCCGAAGATGGCGTCCGGCCATGAGAAGTCAGGGGGTCGAAGACAAAAAGAAGCGGGACGCCCCTGGGGGCGCCCCGCTCGAGCGTGAGGATTTCTCACGCGGGTCTTGTGCTTCGTACTAGCGACGCCGGAATCCGTAGACCGCCAGGCCCACGAGCCCGAAGCCCAGCAGCACGGCCGTCGAGGCCTCGGGGACGATCGTCCCGTGCACCGAGATGTCGACGCGGCCGCCGGTGTCGCCGCCCTTCCCGGCCTGGCCCTTCGCGACACCGGTGAAGATCCGGAACCAGACCTCGTCGCCGATCTCGAGCAGCTCGCCCGGAAACGCGCCCTTGCCGTTGGGCTCGCCGCCGACCAGGCCCCCGAACTCCAGGAACACGGGATCGCTCATCTTCGGGTCGGTCTCGGGGAAGTTTCCGAACGAGAAATCGACCTCGCCGCTGTCCAGGAACACGATGTCCTTGACGTCCGCGCCGTCCTTGAGGTCGGTCGAGCCCGCGCCGCTCGCGACCTTCACGTTGCCCAGGCCGTCGGCGACCAGGATCCCGAAGCCGCTCACGGTGCGCTGGTCGTAGTTGACCTTCACCTCGAGCCGGTCGGGCTCGACCTCGAGAACCACCACCTCGCCGCTGATCGGCGGATTCACGCCCGTGAAGACGAAGGAGAGATCGTCGGTGATCGAGAGCGCCGCGGCGCTTCCGGCGAGACCGAAGGCCAACACGGCGCTCACCACGCACGTCGTCACGCGTCGCATGTTCGAAGCCCCTCCTCGCAGGCAGACGCCGCCCGCACGGGTGCACACCGTCGCCGATTTCGCCTGCAAGAACGAAACCGTCGCTCTCGCGCGCGTTACCGCCGCTAGAGCCTCATTCGCGGGGAAATGAACACGAATCTCACGGAACGAGATTGCCCAAATGTGGGAAGTGTCTGCCCGAAACGAACGCGCCCGGGGAGGACGGATACCTCCCCGGGCGCTCGGATCAGCTCGAAACCCCGCGTGCTAGGCGGACGGACCTCCCCGCACCGGCGTGGACGACCACGCGCGCGGCGAGGGCTCGGGCTCGCGGCCCTTGCTCTGCCCGCGGGCGACCTTGTCAGCGCCGGCGGCCGACTTGGCCTCGGCCTTCGCATCCTTGGCATCCTTGGCGTCCTTCGCCTCCGCCTCCGCGCGGGCCAGCACCTCCGGCCGGACCATCTTGGTCTTGCCGTTGAAGAGGGCGCCCTGCTCCACGATCAGCGACGGCGTCTGGACGTTGCCCTTGAGCCGACCGCTCTTCTTCAGGATGAGCTGCCGCGAGGCGGTCACGTCGCCGGCCACGGCGCCGCTGATGATCACGTTCTTGGCCTGGATGTTCGCCTCGACGTCGGCGGTCTCCCCCACCACGAGCGTGTTGTCGGCCGCGATCTCGCCGCTGAAGCGCCCGTCGATGCGGGCCGTGTCCTTGAAGGTGAGCGACCCCTGAAAGTCGGAGCCCTCACCGATGAAGGCCGTCAGGCCCTCTGCGTTCCCCTTGTCGTCCGGCCCGGGAGCCGTCTGGGCGCGGGCGCCCTCCCCCTCGGCCTGGCCTCGGCCAAATGCCGCGATTCCCATTGAGATCGCCCTCCATGGCGGCGCTTCTGCGGCGGAATTGCCGCTTCACGCGCACGCATCGGCGTGCGGGGGGAGGGACTTGAGGGGGCCCGCGCCTCCTATTCTGTATCGCGAGAGGACAAGAGCCGAAAACTCGACAACGGAACCGAGCCTACCTCCCGGGCGCACGACCCACTGGGCATCCTGGACCGGCGTCACCCTGGACATGAGTCGCCCGCGAAAAGCGTGGGACCGGCAGCGCGGGTACGTCTGAAGCCGACGCGCGTCGCGGTTACGGGGCCAGCACGATCTCGCCTTCCGAGGATCCGCTGGAGGCGGAATGCGTGACACGGGGGGGAACCATTTCGAACGCCAGAGCGACACCGGATCCCGTGTCCGTAAACGAGCCCGTTGCGCCCTCGAAGCGCCCGGTGCCTACCGTGACCTCCTGGTGCACGGTATAGGTGAAGGTATCGGTTTTCGTATCGAAGCAGAGCGTTCCGCCGGTCGTGCGCGTGAAGAGCAGGTCGCCCTTGCGGAATCGGACCACGCCCGTGCCCGACGTGTAGGTGAACTCCAAGACGGTGAGTTCGCCGTCGCAGACGCCCCCGGTCGGCGCCGTCTCGCTCAGCGAGCTTCCGATCGTAGGCCCCCAGGCGCTCCACCCGTGCGCCGTGCAACTGCTCGCAGTATTGCCGTCGCCGTCGGCATCGATCTCCGTGGCGACGCACCAACCCGTGAATGTGTCCTTCATCGGATCGGCTTCGGCGCTGGCGGCGATCAGCAGGGGCCCGACCATCGCGAGGGCAGCGGTGTGGAATGCATTCCAGAGCCTCATCGTGTGTCTCCTCGTACGCTTGGCGCGGGCGCCGCCCGCGCAGGCTTTGCGTTGGTCATCGG
>CP070734.1:2458920-2468170 GCA_020347605.1 Deltaproteobacteria bacterium
GGGAATGTCGCGGTCCGGTCCGATGAACTCGATGATCTCGGCCGTGTAGCGGCGCGTGATGCGCTGTCGTTCGGGCGGCGACAGCAGGTTGGGATCGATGCGCACGCCCCCCTTCGCACCGCCGAAGGGCAGTCCCATGATGGCGCACTTCCACGACATCCACATCGCGAGTGCGGTGACTTCTCCGAGGTTCACGTCCTCGTCGTACCGGATCCCGCCCTTGGTCGGGCCCATCGTGAGCAGGTGTTGGACCCGGTACCCGAACACCGTCTCGACGGTGTCGTAGTTGTCCCGGCGGAAGGGAAAGGAGACGACGTGTGCGCGCTGCGGCGTGCGCAGGCGTTGCCAGATGTTCTTGTCGAGCGCCATGCGCTCGGCGGTGCGGTCGAGCTGGGCCACCGCGAGCCGGTACATCGGGGTATCCCATTCGAGTCTGTTTCGCTTGCGGCTGCGATGCGGGTCCAAGCGACCGCCCCCGACTCGGCTCGTCCTGACCTTTCGGCGCGAGGCGCCGCCGAGTTGACCGCTTTCGCCGCCGCAGGTCGAGCGGGGCGGCGCGCCGCGGCGGGCGGATCCCCCCAGCCACGGCCCCGGGCGCCGCGGTCGCGCGGCGCTAGCCGCGCGTGAGGAGCAGGCAGCCGCCCAGCGGACCGCCGCCGGCGGCCGCGACGGCCACTTGCGGTGGCCCCTCGACCTGACGCGGGCCGCCCTCGCCGAACAGCTGTACGCACGCTTCGTGAAGGAAGCCGTAGCCGTGCAGGCGACCGCCGGAGAGCTGACCGCCCTGGGTGTTCAGCGGAAGCTCGCCGTCGAGTGCGATGCGCTGTCCGCCGGCGACGAAGGGGCCGGATTCCCCCTTGCCGCAGAATCCAAGCGCCTCCAACCAGGCCAGCGCGATGAAGCTGAAGCCGTCGTAGAGCTCGGCGACGTCCACGTCGGCGGGCTTCAGATCCGTGCGCTTCCAGAGCATCGCGCCCGCGTCGCGCAGCGCCATCGTGGACAGCTCCTCCCACTGGTCCCACGAAGGCCGACCGTGAATGGCGCTGCCGACCGCCTCGACCCCGATCGGCGTGCGTCGCAGATCCCGGGCCGCCTCCCGGCGCGACACGATGACGGCCGTTGCCCCGTCGCACGGAACGTCGCAGTCGTAGAGGCAGAAGGGCTCCGAAATCATGCGCGCCGCGAAGTAGTCCTCCAGCGTCAGCGGCTCGCGGTAGATGGCGTTCGGGTTGCGCGCCGCGTTCTTGCGGTCGTTCAGCGCGATCTGTGCGAGCTGCTCGCGCGTGGTTCCGTACTCGTGAAAGTGCCTCTGCGCGAACATCGCGATCCAGTTGGCGGCCGAGGCGGCGCCGAACGGGAGCGACCATTGCATGAAGCCGCTGGCGCGAAAGCCGCCGCCGCCACCCCCCCCGTCGACGCCGATGCCGCGGCGTCCGCGCGATCCCTGCGCGCTGCCCTCGAAGACCGATCGGAAGCAGAGCACGTGCGTGGCGAGGCCGCAGGCCACGGCCATGCACGCGTTGATCACCGACCCGAGCTGCCCGGGCTGTTCGGGGCCTCCGTCGTACCAGTCGAGTCGGAGCCGCAGCGCGTCCTGCACCTCGGTCACGCCCGCGCCGGAGAAGCCCGCCGGCATGGTCAGGTTGCCCGGGTAGGTCGCCAGTCCGTCGATGTCGTCGCGGCGGAGTCCAGCGTCCTCGATCGCGGCCAGGCACGCGTCGAGCGTGAGGTCCAGGGGATCGCGGTGGAGACGCCGGCCGATGTCGGACTGGCCGATGCCGGTGATGCACGCGCGCCGCTCCAGGATCTCCATCAGCCGGTCACCGGCTCGAAGAGCGGCAGGTAGACGCCGTCGCGCGCCTCGAAGCGGACCCGGACCGGCATGCCGATGCGCACCGCGTCGATGGGACAGTTCACGAGGTTCGTCATCAGCCGGAGACCGGGCTGCTCCTCGATCTCGACGATCGCCACGACGTAGGGCGTCGGGAAGCCGGGGATCCATGGCTGGTGGTTCACCGTGTAGGTGAGCACGGTGGCGCGACCGGAGACCGCCGCGACTTCGAGCTCCTTCGACAGGCAGGTCGGGCAGCGCGGCGCGGGGGGATGGATGTAGTAGCCGCAGCTGCGGCAGCGCTTGAAGCGCAGCTCGTCCTCGGCGCCGCCCGTCCAGAAGTGTTCGTTCTCGGGTGTGATCCGCGGCAGGATCCGGAAGGGCTGGTCCGCCTCCCCGCGCGCCTTCTCGCGCATCAGACCAGGATCTTGGAGCCCGCCTGCTGGGCCGCCTGCTCGCGATCCGGGGCGTCCGGGACGACGGGCACCTTGCGGCCGCGCTGGGCGGCCGGCCGCTGCCAGATCTTCTCCACCCAGCGGGCGAGATTGGGCAGGTCTTCGATTTCGACGCCGGCCCAGGCGTGGATCGTCAGCCAGGGCCACGTCGCGATGTCGGCGATCGAGTAGTCTCCGGCGAGGTATTCGCTGTGCGCGAGACGCGCGTCCAGCACCTCGTACAGGCGACGGGTCTCGCTCTGATAGCGCCGGATCGCGTAGTCGATCTTCTCCGGCGCATAGCGGAAGAAGACGTTCGCCTGACCCTGCATCGGGCCCACGCCGCCCATCTGGAACATCAGCCACTGCATCACCCGCGAGCGCGCCTTCGCTTCGGTCGGCAGCAGCTTGCCGGTCTTCTCGGCGAGGTAGACGAGGATCGCGCCCGATTCGAATACGGCGAAGTCGTCGGCCTCGCGATCCACGATCGCCGGAATCCGCCCGTTGGGGTTGATCGCCAGGAAGCTCGCGTCCTTCTGCTCCTGCTTGTCGAGACGCAGGGCCTTCACCGTGTACGGAAGCTCGATCTCCTCGAGCATGATCGAGGCCTTCCAGCCGTTCGGCGTCGGTGCGGTGTAGAGGTCGATCATGGGGTCTGGCTCCGGGTTGCGCTGCACTCTAGCGGGCGACGCCCGCGATCTCCATCGGGACCGCTCGGGCGGCGGTCAGTACTCGTCGGTTCCGAACAGGACCTTCTCGTAGTAGTCTGCGGTCTCCGCCAGGTAGGCGATCGAGGCCTCGATCTCGGCCGCGTCCGCGTCCTCGAGCATCAAGGTATCGATCATGACGAGCGCGTCGTCGCGCACGGCCAGGGCGCCGTGGGCGAGACGCGCGTTGATGCGCAGCGCCGCGACGAGGCGGCGGGCGTCCATGCCGTCGACCGCCCCGATCGTGGTATAGAGCCGCACCAGCTCCTCGCGCTCCGACTCGAAGAACTCGAGGCTCACGAGCTGGTGCCGGCCGTCTGCGAAGGTGATCTGCACGCCGCTCGGGAGAAGCTCCCAACCCTGCTGTTGGCAGACGCGGCGGCAGATCTGCCCGAACACCTCCTGTGTCGCCACCGTGCTTTCTCTCCCGCACCGGAACCCGTCCAGGATAGCCCGGCGCAGCCTCCGGCATCCATTTCGCACGCCCAACTTGCTCGGGCTGCGCCGGATCATCAAGATTGCGGCTGGAGCTGCGGGTCTCGCGGCTCCGTCCGGAGGCGCGAGATGCGGTCGACCCTGCGGTCCCCTCGAGGCGTGGCGCGGTGACGGCGCAGCGGAGCGTCCGCGGCTGGATCGCGCGCCATCGCGCGGCGGCGCGCCTGCTCTACCTCCTGGCCGCGGGGCTGTTCGTGCTCGGCTCGCTCGAGCTCCTGCTGCGCGTCGTGGTGCGCTACGAGCCCGGCTACTACGTGGCCTTCGCGGATCCAGAGCCCGGCACGGAGGTCCACTACGCCTACGGCGCGATCCGCTTCAATTCACTCGGATATCCCGATGACGAATTCGACACGCTCAAGTCGAAGCCGCGCATCGGCTACGTCGGCGACTCCGTCTGCTACGGCATCGGAGCCGGCCATGGCTACCGGATCACGGAAGTCCTCGACGAGCTCGCGCCCGGGTACGAGCATCTGAATTTCGGCGCGCCCGGCTGGTGGCCCAGTCGCGAAGCGGTCCGCGAGGTGGCGGAGCGGGCCGAGCGCTTCGCACTCGACGAGGTCGTCTACCTGATGAACCTGAACGACATCCGGCCCGAGCGGGCGTCGCCTCGGGAGCGCGAGCGCTGGTTGCGCCAGGATCTGCGCGTCGTGGCGGATCGGTTGCGCGGCAAGAGCTACCTCTACACGCACCTGCGAAATCTGGTGAAGACCCGGCTCTTCGTGGAGGGCTATCGCAGCGACGGACTGCTCGCGTTCGAACTCTTTCCGCTCCAGTACCGCGGCGTTCTCCTCGAGTCGGCGGCGCGAGCCGAGGCGCTACAGGCCGCCCTGAAGCGCATCGACGTGTCGCTCGGGGTCGTGTTGCTTCCCTACGAGATGCAGATTTCGAGCGAAGCCGAGGCCACCTACCGGCGGCTCGGCATCCGCTGGGACGAGGAGCGCTTCGTCGACCGGGGACCGCAGCGGATCCTCTCCGCGCGGCTCGCCCGGGTTCGACACATCGATGCGTACTACGCCTTCGTGGACGAGGGCGACGTGGAGGGCTCCCGGGCGCGCAACGGGCTCGGCGAGTACTTCGTGTACGACCTCGGCGACCGGCTCGACTGGAATCACCTGAACCGCGCCGGACATCGGCGCGTCGCCGAGCAACTGGATCGCGAAGGCTTCCTGCTGACGCGTCCCGCGGGAGGTGGAGAGCATGCCGCGCGCCTGCGGTGACGGGATCTTCCGCCGCCGGGCCCGGCTCACGGCGCGCTGCGGCCCGTCACCGTCTGGAAGAGGATCCGCGCGCACGTCTCCACCAGCTTGCTGTGCGTGACGCCGCGGTTCTCGAGCTGCGCGTGATAACTGGCCATGCGCTCGAGCATGGCGACCAGAGAGGCCGCCGCGGCGGCGGCGCTCACATCCGGCGAGACACGCCCGGCGCCCTGCGCGCGGCGAATCTCGGCACTGAGGCGGTCCACCAGCGGCGACAGCGCATCCCGGACGACGCGGCGGAATCGGGGGTCGCCTTCGTCCGCCGACAGGTTGCGCACGCGGAGCACCGCCTCGTGCGTGTCCCAGTGCCGGATGACCGCGTCCACGACGGCACGCGCCGTCTTCAGTCCGCTCTGCCCGCGCCAGGGGCCGTCGATCAGGTTCACGATGTCCGGCATCTCCTCGGCCGCCTGTTCGGAGAGCCGCAGGATCGCCTCGCGCACGTCCTTGAAATACTGGTAGAAGGTCGCGGGCGAGGTGCCCACGGCGCGCGCGACGTCCACCACCCGGAGGTCGCGCATGCCCTGCTCGCGAAGCAGTTCCGCGGTGGCCTCCAGCAACCGCTGGCGGGTCTGCAGGCCGCGGCGTCCCACCGCCCGGCCATTCTGGTCGAAGGTCTGTCGCGCCGTGGTCTGCGAGCCTCCGTCCACGGGTGATCGGCGGTCCGAGCCCGCGTCCCCGAACGCTAGAGCCCGTAGATCCGGGCGGCGTTGCCGCCGATCATCAGGCGCGCTTCCTCCACGGGAACACCGTCGAAGTGGGTCTCGAGGACCTTCTGCGAGTTGGGCCACGTCGAGTCGGGGTGGGGGTAGTCGGTCGCCCACATCAGGTTGTCGACGCCGATCCGATGGCGCTGGTCGACCCCGAACCGGTCTTCCTCGAACGTCACCAGCATCTGGCGGTGGAAGTAGAAGCTCGGCTTCTCCTTCAGCATGCCGTAGTGATCCCAGCCGTGGCTTCGCTTCATGTTGTCGAGTCGTTCCAGGAAGTACGGAATCCAGCCGAGTCCGGACTCGACGAGGACGACCGTGAGGCTCGGGAAGCGTTCGAGGATTCCCGGCACGATCCACCCCGCCAGCGCTTCGGCCATGAAGATCGGCGGCAGCGCCTGGAAGATGCCCTTCGCGGGTGTCGGGTCGTAGGCCATGATGTCGAACAGCGTCTGGCTGGCGCCGACGTGCTGGCTGATCGGAATGCCCGTCTCCTGGATCGCGGCCCACAGCGGGTCGTAGCGGCGGTCGCTGTAGTGCGGCAGGTCGAGGTCGGTGGGGTAGAGCGGCAGCATCAACGCCTTTGCCCCCGCGCTGGCGAGGCGCTGGACCTCGCGCACCGATTCGTCGATGTCGACGATCGGCACGATGTAGACGGGAAGCAGCCGCTTGGGATCGTGCGAGGCGAAGTCCAGCGCGGCGTTGTTGAAGGCCTCGAACGCCGCGGCCCGACCTCCGTTCGTCATCCCGTAATAGGAGGTGCCGCACAGGACGTCGCAGTAGAGCACCTCGGCGTCCACGCGGTCGATGTCCATGTCCTTCAGGCGCTCGACCGGGTCGTACTCGCCCTTGCGTCCCGCCGCCTCCCAGGGCTGCGCCTGCGACGGCATCGCGGTCGTCTGACCGGCCTTCTTCTTCATGCGCTTCGCGAGCTCCGCCATGTGCCGCAGCCGCGCGTTCTTGTAGTCCTCGTGGAAGCGGGTGGCGAGATGGCTCATCACCTGCTCGTCCTTGATCGCGACGTGGGAATCTGCGGAGATGATTCGTTCCTTCGCCATGCCGTGCCTCCCGCCGGCCCGCGGGTCGCCGTGCGGCGGGTCCGCGCGCCGCGAAATCGATGCCAGTCCGCTCGCAATTTCAACTACTTAGAAATCTGATGATATGTCAGATTCAAAACCGAAGGCAAGCGGATTCTGCGCCCTCCGAGGTGCCTGCCCCGCGGTCGCTGCGCCCGGGCGTGTGCGGGCGGTGCAACTCCCCGATCGCACGCTGCTTTGCGCCTCGCGAAGACCGTAAGTAGCGTCGCAGTGCGTCGAATTCCAAGCGGTTTCGCGGAGCTTCGGGGTCTTGACAAGCACCGGGGACCCGTCGAGACTCCCGGGCGCCATACTGCGATGAAAGCAGTCCGCCCGCCAACGCCTGGCGATAGCGACCGGACAGAAGCATCGACCGTTCGGGACGCTGGCCTGCGGCGAGTCTCGTCACGCCTCGAGGCGGCCGCTGGACGGCGAGTTCGCGTCTCTCGAAGGGGGAGCAGAGCATGGAGAAGATCAAGATCGCGATCATCGGGGTCGGGAACTGCGCCAGCTCGCTGGTGCAGGGCATCCACTACTACGCCGGCAAGGATCCCGACGAGGCGATCGGTCTCATGCACGGTTCGATCGGGGGCTACGGGCCCGGCGACATCGAGATCGTGGCGGCGTTCGACGTCGACCGCCGCAAGGTGGGCAGCGACGTGGCCGAGGCGATCTTCGCCGAGCCCAACTGCACCACCGTCTTCTGTCGCGACCTGCCCAAGACCGGCGTCACGGTCCGGATGGGGCACGTACTCGACGGCTACTCCAAGCACATGGAAGACCATCCCGAGCATCGCGCCTTCCGGCTCTCGGACGCGCTCGAGGCCGACCACGACGAGGTCGTGCGCGTGCTGCGCGAGGCGGGAGCCGAGGTGCTCCTCAACTACCTGCCGGTCGGCTCCGAGCACGCGTCGCGGTTCTATGCCGAATGCGCCCTCGAAGCCCGCGTCGCGCTCGTGAACTGCATCCCGGTCTTCATCGCGAGCGATCCCGTGTGGGCGCAGCGCTTCGAAGAGCGCCAGCTTCCGATCATCGGCGACGACATCAAGGCACAGCTCGGCGCGACGATCACGCACCGGATGCTGACCGACCTGTTCCGAAAGCGCGGCGTCGCGCTGGAGCGCACGTACCAGCTCAATACCGGCGGAAACACCGACTTCCTCAACATGAAGAATCAGAGCCGGCTCGAGTCCAAGCGCACCTCGAAGACGGAGGCGGTCCAGTCGGTCGCATCCACGCGGCTCTCGAACGAGAACATCCACGTCGGCCCGAGCGATTACGTCGCCTGGCAGAACGACAACAAGGTGTGCTTCCTGCGCATGGAGGGGAAGCTCTTCGGAGACGTGCCGATGAATCTGGAGCTGCGCCTCTCCGTCGAGGATTCGCCCAACTCGGCCGGTGTCGCGATCGACGCCATCCGGTGCTGCAAGCTCGCGCTCGACCGCAAGCAGGGCGGGGCCGTGTACGGGCCGTCGGCGTTCTTCATGAAACATCCGCCGCAGCAGTACACCGACGACGATGCCTATCAGATGACCGAGGCGTTCATCGAGGGCATCCCGGGCTAGCGCTGCCGGGCCCGCTGTCCGGCGTCCTGCGGGCGGATCGGGCGCCGCGTCTGCAGCAGGTTCTCGCGTTCGAGCCAGTCCCCGATGGCTCGCGCCGCCACCTCGTGGCCGAGCGCCGTCAGGTGGTCGACGTCCAGGAAGATCTCCGTCGACGGGCGGTGCGCGGCCAGCACCGGATGCAGGTTGAGCACGGGGATTCCGCGTTCCACCATCACGTCCTCGAGATAGCGCTGCGGCGCCCCGCGGCCCTCGCCGCGGACCTGATAGTGGAAGGGGAACAGCACCACTCCGAAGCCGTCGCCGCGCTCCCGCGCGAGCTCCGCGATCCGCAGCATCGCTTCGGCCGTGCGCTCCATGGCGCGCCGGACGTGGGGTGCGTCGGGATGCGCCGAGAGATGTTCGACGCGGCGCACCTCGCGTTGCTCCGGGTTTAGAATGCCGGCCGTAAGCCCCTTGATCAGTGCGACGCTCGCGCTCCGCTGCGCCAGCCAGTTGATGGCGCGCACGACCTGCAATCCCCTCTCGATGTCGATCTCGATGAAGCCGCGCTGCATCTCCGTGACGTCGTTCAGCACGAAGCCGACCAGGACCAGATCCGGCTCGAAGCGGGGCCCGTCGTCGCGATAGAAGAGCCACTCCTGGTGCGTCGACCAGCCGGGGATGCCGGCGTTCATCACCCGTACCCGCGGCGCGAGGCGGGCTTCGAGCCGACGCGCGAAGGTCGTCTCTTCGGCGACGCCGTGGCCGAACGTCACCGAGTCGCCCAGAAACAGGATGCGGAAGGTCCCCGGCTGCACGGGCAGGAAGGGTCGGTCGCGAAAGCCTTCGGCGTTGACCGAGACGAGATGACCGCCGCGAACCGTCTTCCAGGTGGAACCGGGCTGGAGCCGCCAGATCTCTCCCTTTTCGGCCCACGAGAAGCGCCAGCGGCTCGACGTCTCGGGCTTCACCCCGAGCAGGCGCAGCGATACCTCGGTGCAGCTGCCGACGACGAGCAGGCTGCCGAGGGCGAGGGCGAGATTGGGGAGCAGGCGTCGCATCCAGGTCCTCGGCCCGATCGGGATGCGCGCGGGCGCTCTGCGCCGCGCGCCCCGAAGCGCGCTCCACGCTAGCGAGGATCCGGTAGCGGCGCCGAAGGCGGAGGCCTCGGAATGGGCTATTTCCTGACGACGTGGA
>CP070734.1:2468270-2496418 GCA_020347605.1 Deltaproteobacteria bacterium
GGCGAGCACAACGCCGAGATCTACGCGGAGCTCGGCGTCGACGAGCACGAGCTGGCGGCGCTGCGCGACGCGGGAGTCGTCTGATCCAATGAGCGGAACCGCGGGCATCTTCGACGGACTCAAGGTGCTGGAGCTCGGCGCCGGCGCCGCGGGTCCGATCGCCACGCGCTACCTGGCGGACCACGGCGCCACCGTCGTCCGGATCGAATCGGGCGTTCGCCCCGATTTCCTTCGCACCCTCGCACTCACGCCCGACGACCGCTTCGGTCTCGACGGCGCACCCATGTTCGTGCTGATGAACGCCAACAAGCTCTCCGTCAGCATCAACCTGTCGAGACCCGAGGGGGTGGAGCTGGTGAAGCGCCTGGTGCGCTGGGCCGACGTCGTCTCCGAGAACTTCTCGCCCCGTGCGATGGCGAAGTGGGGACTCGACTACGAGCGGCTGCGAGAGGAGAACCCCGAGCTGGTGATGGTCAGCAGCTGCCTGTTCGGCCAGACGGGACCGCAGCGCATGTACCCCGGCTTCGGCGGCCAGGGCGCCGCGCTGTCGGGCTTCAACCACCTGACCGGTTGGCCCGATCGCGAGGCGGTCGGGCCCTACGGCACGATCACCGACTCGCTCGCCCCGCGCTACGTCGCGCTCGCGATCGTCACCGCGCTGCTGCAGAAGGCGCGCACCGGCACGGGCCGGTACCTCGACGTGTCGCAGGTGGAGGCCGCCGTCTACAGCCTCTCGGAGCTGATCGTGCGCTACAGCGCGCGCGGTGAGGTGGTGACGCGCGACGGCAACCGCTGCGCGTACGCCGCGCCGCACGGCATCTATCCGTGCCGGGGCGAGGACCGTTGGATCGCGATCGCGGTCTTCTCGGACGACGAGTGGAACGCCCTGGTGACCGCGATGGGCGCGCCGGCCTGGGCGCGCGACGCGCGCTACGCGACGCGGGAGGGGCGGCTCACGCAGCGCGACGCTCTCGACGCGCAGCTCGCCGACTGGACGCGCGGCTTCGAACCGCACGCCCTGATGCAGCGCCTGCAGGAGGCGGGTGTGGAGGCCGGCGTGGCGCAGACCTTCGCGGACCTGCTCGCGGACCCGCAGCTCGCGCACCGAAGCCACTTCCGGGAGCTCGAACACGTGCACCTCGGGCGGCTGGCCTTCGAGAACTACGCGCTGCGCTTCTCGGATGCCGAGCCGTCGCTGCGCTCGCCGGGGCCCAACCTGGGCGAGCACAACGAAACCGTGCTCGGCGAGCTGCTCGGCATGCGCCGCGAAGAGATCGACCGGCTGGTCGCGGACGGCGTGCTCGCGTAGAGCGCCCCGCGGGCCACGCGGATGCCGCCGGCCCGCGGGACGGTGTAGGATTCGAAGCATGGTCGGCATCACCTCGTACGGCGCGTACGTCCCGCGGCTGCGGCTGCCGCTCCAGGCGATCGCCGGCCGGCCCGGGCGCGAGGGCGGTCCCGAGCGCTCGGTCGCCTACTTCGACGAGGACGCGGTGACGATGGGCGTCGCGGCCGCCGTGGATTGCCTGCGCGGCGTCGCGCGCGACACGGTCGACGGCCTCCTGTTCGCGTCGACCAGCCATCCCTACCGGGAGAAGCAGGGCGCCGCCGTGATCGCCAAGGCGCTCGACCTGCGGCGGGACGTGTTCACGGCGGACTTCGGCGGCTCGCTGCGCGCGGGCACCGCCGCGCTTCGCGCGGGACTCGACGCGCGGCGGGCCGGGACGGCGCGCAGTGTGCTGGTCGTGGCGAGCGACTGCCGCCTCGGAGCGCCGCGCTCCGCGCTCGAGCGCAATTTCGGCGACGGCGCGGCGGCGTTCCGGGTCGGCGACGACGAGGTCGCGGTCGCGGCCTCCGACGTCCACTCGATCAGTGACGAGATCATCGACGTGTGGCGGGTCGAGGGGCAGCCCTTCGTCCGGCAGTGGGAGGAGCGCTTCGTCGTCGAGCACGGCTATCGGCAGAACGCGGTGGCGGTGGTCGAGCAGTTCCTCGCGAAGACCGGAAGCGAGCCCGGCGACTTCGCGAAGCTCGTGCTGTACGGCCCCGACGCGCGAAGCCACGCCGCGCTGGCGCGCGCGCTGCGCTTCGATCCCGCCGCCGTCCAGGATCCGTTGTTCGGGCGGCTCGGGAACGCCGGCGCGGCCTTCACGCCGCTGCTGCTCGCGGCGGCTCTGGAGGACGCGCGGGCGGGCGATCGTCTCCTGGCGGTGAGCTACGGCGACGGCGCCGATGCGCTCTCGCTCGAGGTCACCGACAAGCTCGAGAAGCTCGCGGGCCGCCGCGGCGTCGGCTGGCACCTGCGTCGCCGCCTCACGCTGCGCGACTACGATGCGTATCTGCAGATCCGCAATCTCGAAGCGAGCGAGTTCGACCGGAAGGGCGGGCAGGGCGTCTCGGCGACCGTTCACTACCGGGACCGGGACCAGGACATCAGCTTCCGCGCGCACCGCTGCCGGCGCTGCGGCACGCAGCAGTTCCCCTTCCAGCGCGTCTGCTACGGCTGCTTCGCGAAGGACGACTTCGACGAGGTGCGCCTGTCGGACAAGCCGGCGCGGATCCTGTCCTACACCTTCGACTACTTCGCCGGTTCGCCCGACCCGCCGCTCGCGGTCGTGATGGTCGAGGCGGAGGGGGGCTGCCGCGTGCACCTGCAGATGACGGACGTGTCGCCCGACGAGGTGAAGCTCGACCTGCCCGTCGAGTTCGCGTTCCGGAAGATCCACGAGTTCGGCGGCACGCCGAACTACTTCTGGAAGTGCACGCCGGTGCGCGGAGACGCATCGTGAATCCCGAGGCGATCCGCGACAAGGCCGCGGTCGTCGGCGTCGGCTGCTGCAAGTTCGGCGAGAACTGGGACCAGTCGCCCGAGGACATGATCGTCGAGGCCGCCTTCGAGGCGTACGCGGACGCCCGCATCGACGATCCGCAGGCGCAGATCGAGGCCGTCTTCTGCGGTTCGGTCTACCCGTCGCGCGGGACCGCCGAGGTCGCGGAGTCGCTCAAGCTGTTCGGACGGCCGGTGAGCCTGGTGCAGAACTACTGCGCCAGCGGCACGGACGCCTTCCGCTACGGCGTCCTGGCGATCGCCAGCGGCCTGTACGACACGGTGCTGGTCGTCGGGTTCGACAAGCCCAAGGACCGCGGCGTCTCGGGCCCGAGCGCCGTCACGACCGGCGTGCGCGGACTGCCGATGACGCCGGCGGGCTGGTTCTCGCTGTGCGCGGCGCGCTACTTCGAGACCTACGGCGCCGGCCGGGAGCACCTCGCGCGGATCGCGGTCAAGAACCATCACAACGGGACGCTCGCGCCGAAGTCGATGCTCAAGCGCGAGATCAGCGTCGACGACGTGCTGAGGGCGCGGATCATCTCCTGGCCGTTCGGCCTGTACGATTGCGCGGCGCAGTCGGACGGCGCGGCGGCGGCGATCCTCACCCGGCGCGAGCTGGCGAAGTCGTTCCGCGACGACCACGTGCTGGTGCGTGCGGTGGCCATCGCGCTGGCACCGAACCCCCAGAGCGACCCGAGCTTCGACTTCCTGTCCTGGAAGCCCACGGTCGAAGCCGCGCGGCAGGCCTACGCGCAGGCCGGCATCACCGACCCCTTCGAGCAGATCGACGTGGCGCAGGTCCACGACTGCTTCACGCTCACCGAGCTCCTCACCTACGAGGACCTCGGGCTCGTCGAGCGGGGCTCCGCCAAGGAGCACATCGAGTCCGGCACCTTCGCGCTGGACGGGGAGCTGCCGATCAACACCGACGGCGGGCTCAAGACGTTCGGGCATCCGACCGGGGCGACCGGGGTGCGCATGATCTACGAGAACGTGAAGCAGCTGCAGGGCAAGGCGGAGGGACGGCAGGTCGAGCGCCCGCCGCGCGTCGCGCTCTCCCACAACATCGGCGGGGCGCCCCAGGCGTGCGGGATCGCCATCCTCGCCACGCCGTGAGCGCGCGCGCGCTCGCGCCGCTGGCCCTGGCACTGGTCGTCACGGCCTGTGCGGCCAAGCGACCGGTCCTGTATCCCAACGACGTCCTCGTCGAGACCGGTCCCGAACTCGCCGAACTCGACATCGACGCCTGTCTGGAGCTCGCGGCGGCGTACGGTCACGAAGCGAAGCCGGCCGAAGACGTCGCGAAGGAGACCGCCAAGGGATCGGCCGTGGGCGCGGCCGTGGGAGGCGCGGCGGGTGCGGTCACCAGCGGCTCGGGGCCGCGCGCCGCAGCCGGCGCGGCCGGCGGGGCCGTGCTCGGCTTCTTCCGCGGCCTGTTCCGCTCGCGGGACCCGGACCCGATCCAGCGGAGCTTCGTGGAGCAGTGCCTCCGCGAGCGCGGCTACCAGCCGATCGGCTGGCGCTGAACGCCTCAGCAGGCCTCTTCGACCACGCGCATCAGGTCGAGCGAGCTGATCACACCGACGAGGGTGTCCTGGTCCGTCACGAGCAGCCGGTGGATCTGGCGCTCGCGCATGATGTTCGCGGCGATCGCCACCCCGGTCTCGCGTGTGACGCTGTACACGTCCTTGTGCATCACCTCTTCGATCGGGGTCTGGGAGGGATCGATCGGAAGGCTGGCGATGTCGCGATAATCCTCGTCGTCGGTGAAGAAGCGTCCGGATTCGCCGGCGGTGACGCGCGTCGAGCGCCGCCGCACGAGGTCGCTCTGGGACACCACGCCCAGGATGTGCCCCGCGTCGTCGACCACCGGGGCCCCGCTCACGCCGCGCCCGGCCAGCAGCTGCTCGACCTCCTTCACCGTCATGCCCGGTCGGACGCAGACGACGTCGGGGTTCATGAGCTCGGCAACGGTTCGTCTTCCCATGGGGTCCCAGTGTGCCACCTTCGAGGCGCGCCGTCAGCGCCCTTGGCGGGGCGTGCAGCCCGAGCGGGTGCCGGTAGCGCCTCTGCGGCGTCCGCACGCGCGCTCAGGCGATCAGGTCGCCCATCTGGCGTAGGGTCTTCACGACATCCTCCGGCAGCACCGGCGGCTCGCGCCCCACCGCGTAGCAACCGAGGATCACCTCCGCGGTGCGTTCGACGATCTCGACCATGTCGGCGGCACGCCGCAGGCTGCGCCCGGCGACCACCAGACCGTGGTTCTTGAGCAGCACCGCCCAGCTCTGCGCCATCGCCTTGGCGCACGCGTCTGCGACCTCCGCGGTGCCGGGCATGATGAACGGCACCCGCGGGATGTCGGAGAAGAACGCCGCCTCCGTCGAGATCGGAAGGAACGGGAGATCCGTGTTCGCCAGGATCGTGGCGTGGGGCGCGTGGGCATGGATCACGGCCTTCGCTTCGGGCTTCGCCTTGTAGATGGCCGTGTGCACGAGCCGCTCGCTCGACGCCGAGCGCGCGTCCTCGTCCAGCGCGTTCCCGTCGAGGTCGATGCGCACCAGGATCTCGGGCGACAGGTCGCCCTTGTAGAGCTGGCTCGGCGTGATCCAGACCTCGTTGTCCTCGCCGGGGCTGCGGACGCTCACGTTGCCGCCGGTCGCGGTGATGAGCTGGATCGCGAAGAGCTCGTTCACGACGCGCACCAGCTCGTGCCGGATGTCGGTGCTCGCAACCGCGGCGGCGGCGGGCGCGGCGCCCGCGGCGAAGGCCGAGAGATCGGGCGCCCCGACCTCTGCGACCGCGCTCTCGTAGATACGCGCGATGTCGCGATTGATGGACTGCAGGGCCATGGCCTTGGCCGTGTCGCCGCTGAACGAGAGGCGACCGCTGGTCGCGGCTTCCATCCCGCTCAGGGTGCCGGTGAACATGCCGTCGAAGACGTCCGCCTTCATCTTGAGCTGGACGTCGGCCACCGGCTCCGGCTCACCCATTCCGGCCACCACCTCGCCGCCCTCGAAGCCGAGGTAGAACTTGAGCCCGGCGTCGGTGAGGTGGAACTGGAGCGTCAGGTCCTTGTCGGCGGCGGCGCGCAATCCCTCGTCCCGGGCCGCGCGTTCCAGGAAGTTCTCGATCAGGCGTTTCATGTGCTCCTCGGTCTCGCGCGCGGCCGGGCCGCGCCGGGCGATCTCAGCGGCGGTCGCGGGCACTTCTGCGCGCTCGCGCTTCGCGGCTGCCGGTCGGGTGCGGGGCTTGCGCGCGTCGCGATCCAGGTCGGTGACCGCCGCGCCCGGTCCGCGGGCGAGCTGCGCGAGCGTCTCCGCATCCGGCTCGGGCCGCGGGCCCTCCCAGCGGAAGTGCTCGAGCGTCTCGGGATTGCGCAGGTTGCGCGGCGTCTCCCCGCGCAGCATGCGCGCCAGGTCTTCCGAGACGATTTGACCCTGGTGCGCCGCAACCTCGTAGGTGTTGCCGCCGACGTGCGGCGTCGCGACGACGTTCGCGTGCGCGAGGAGCGGATGCCCGGAGCCCGGCGGCTCGACCGCGAACACGTCGATCGCCGCGCCGGCGAGCTTGCCGGAATCGAGCGCGGCGAAAAGCGCGTCCTCGTCGACGAGGGCTGCGCGGGCGGTGTTCACCAGGAAGGCGCCGTCCTTCATGCGCGCGAACTCGCTCGCGCCGATCATGCCGCGCGTGTCGTCGGTCACCGGCGCGTGCAGGCTCACGAAATCGCTCTGCGCGAGGAGCGCCTCCAGGCCCGACGCCTCGGCACCCTCGAGCAGCAGCGACTCCTCGCTCACGAACGGGTCGTACACGAGGATGCGCGCCTCGAACGCCCGCAGGCGCCGCGCGACGCGCCGTCCGACGGCACCGAAGCCGACCAGCCCGACCGTCTTGTGCCACAGCTCGTGGCCGCGGAACCGACGGTGGGCCTGACCCATCCGGCCCATGTCCCCGGCCTCGATGTCGGGCTGCCGCAGGAACGCGTTCGCCTCGGGCAGCTTCCGCGCCAGCATCAACACGTAGGCGGCCGTGAGATCGGCCACCGCGTCGGCGTTGCGGCCCGGCGCGTTCAGAACCGGCACGCCGTAGGCGGTGCACGCGGCGATGTCGACGTTGACCGCCTCGCCTCGACACGACGCGACCACGCGCAGGTCGGGGAGCTTCGCGAGCGCGTCGGCATCCACCACGTCGACCTCGGTGATGAAGACGTGGAATCCCTCCAGCGCCTTCACGAGGTCGCCGCCGGTGAGCAGCCGCATCACCTCGCGGTAGCTCGCGTACGTGACGTCGCCGAGCGCGCGCAGCGCGCGAAGTCCGCTCTCCTCGAAGTCTGCGGTGACGAGGATGCGGGGCCGGAAGGACGGCTCGGCCGCGGCGGCCGCCGGGGAGCGCGGGGCCTGCGCACTGCCCCGGATCAGCGAGCCCGCGGCGATGGCGTCCGCGGCCGTGCGGGCCGAACGCAGCTCGACGAAGCGCTGGTAGCACTCGGCGTAGGCGGCGCTCCGCGCCGCATCGGGCGGGTGGGTGCGCTCGACGCGGACCAGCCGCGCCGCTCCCTCGGCGAGATCGCGAAACACCCCGGCGCCGACGCCGGCGCAGATGGCCGCGCCGAGTGCGCTGGCCTCTGCGCTGGCGGGAACCTCCACCGGCGTATCCAGGACGTTCGCGGCGATGTCGGCGAACAGCCGGCTCCGCGCCATGCCGCCCGCGAGTCGCAGCGCGGAGGGCGCGGCACCCGAGGCCGCGACCACCTGCTCGACGTTCGCGCGCAGGCCGCAGGCGATCCCCTCCAGCGCGGCGCGCGCCAGGTGGCGCCGCTCGGCGGGCGCACCGCCGAGGGACAGGTGCGACAACCACACGCTGCCGACCGGGAACCCGAGCTCGCGGGCGTTCATGACGCCGGCGCCCACGCTCGACAGGATCCCGGCGGAACCGATGGGCGCCTGCGCGGCCTCGGCGACGAGGTGCGCGACCGGATACGCCTCGTTGGGGAAGAGCAGACGGGCGAACCAGGCCAGCGCGCCGCCGGTGACCCCCGCGTTGCTCTCGAGCACCCAGCGCTTCGACACGACGTGGTGTCCCGACCAGAGTCGCGCGTCCGGGTCGACGCGCGGCGCGTCGAGCACGATCTCGACGGGGGTCGTGGTCCCGGCGATGGCGGCGAGGCCGCCCGGCTCCACGACACCGGCGCCCAGCAGCCCGCACTGGGTGTCGCCGCCGCCCACGGCCACCGGGATCCCCGCGCGCAACCCGAGCGCTTCGGCCGGCGCCGCCGCGAGCGGGCCGAGTGGCGTGCCGGGCGCGCGCACCTCGGGCAGGCAGGAGCGCGGAATCTCGAGCCGGTCCGCGAGGTCTTCCGCCCAGCGCGGCGACGCGAGCTCGAAGAGCAGCGTCTCGCCGGCCTGGGAGGGGTCCGTGACGAGCTCGCCGCAGAGTCGAAATGCGACCCAGTCGCCCAGGGATACCGCTTTGGCCGCGCGATCGAAGAGCTCGGGACGCTCCGACCGCAGCCAGCGCAGGCGCGGGGCCAGCATGACGGGTGCCGGCCAGTGGCCCGTGCGTCGGTGGAGGAGCTCGCCGCAGTCCGCCGCCAGCTGTGCCGCCTGCACGACGGCGCGGCCGTCCGCGTTGGGCAGGGCGAAGATCGGGCTCCCGTCCCGATCCAGCACGACCAGGCTGAAGCGCATGCTCGTCGCCGCGATCCCGGAGATCTCCTCCGGGCTCGCCCCCGCGCGCGCGAGAACCTCGTGGGACGCCTCGCCGAGCAGCCTCCAGAGCGCTTCCGCGTCGAGCTCGCCGGCCACGCCCGCCATGCCGGCGGCGGGGGCGAACGGAGACCGGCGAGACGCGGTAACGACCGATCCGCTTTCGACCTCGACGAGCAGACAGCGCGCGCCACCGCCGCCGAAATCCAGCCCCAACAGGAAGCTTCGACTCACCGCAGCGCAATTCTACCACCCCGCCGATACCCGGCCCCACTGGGGTTACAATCGCAGCAGCAACGACGGAAGGAGGAACGCGATGCGGGAGATCCGCTTCGACGACATCGAGGCCCTGCGGGCGGAGATTCGCGACGACTTCGGGCCCTGGGGCGCGGAGTTCGAGGTGACGCAGGAGATGATCCACCAGTTCGCCGAGCTGACCGGCGATCGGCAGTGGATCCACGTCGACGTGGAACGCGCCCGGCGCGAGAGCCCGTTCGGCGGGCCGATCGCCCACGGCTTCCTAACCCTGAGCCTGTTGCCGGCCCTGCCGTCCGGCCGCGCGCGGTTCCGCATCAGCGGCTACGGCAACGCGACGAACTACGGCTCGGACAAGCTGCGCTTCGTGAGTCCCGTACCCGCCGGCAGCAAGATCCACGCCCGCTCGCGGCTGGTCGCGGCCGAGGCCACGCCCAAGGGGACGCGCGTCACCACCGAGATCGCCGTGCACGTGGTGGGCAACGACGAGCGGCCCGCCCTCGTGTACTCGATGATCATCCTGTACCACCCGCCGAGGTCGTGAGCGGGGCGGTCCACGCGGCGCGCGGCCGGGCGCGCGCTTCCTTCGTCTTCGGCTCACGGCGCGCCGTCGGGCGGGCGGCCTGCGCGGCGCTCACGTGCGGGAGGAGCGCTCCCGGGCGCGAGCCGCCTCGATGAGCTCGCGCGGCACCGGGTCCATGCGCCGCATCGCGCGCCGCAAGAGCGCGGGAAGCAGCCGGCGCAGCAGGCTCGCCGCCACGAGCGGCGGGCTGCGCCGCGGGACGGTGATCTCGAAGCGGTGTTTCTCGACGACCTCGAGGATCGCGTCGCTCACGCGTTCGGCCGGGTACTTGCGGCCGCGATAGGCCGGCGGCTCCTCGAGCTTGCTCCAGATCTCCGTGTCGATCGGGCCCGGGATCACCAGGCCGGCGTGGATCCCCGTGCCGGCGAGATCGTGCCAGAGGCCCTCGGTGAACGCCGAGAGCGCCGCCTTCGAGGCCGCGTAGACGGCTTCGCGCGGCGGCACCACGCGCGCCGAGAACGAAGAGACGTTGACGATCTCGCCGCCGCCCTGGCGCAACATGTGCGGCAGCGCCGCCAGCGTGGTGAAGACGCAGGCGAGGAAGTTCACGCGCACGACCGCCTCGGCCTCTTCCGGGCTCACGTGAAGCACGTGCTTGTGCTTGGAGAGCGCCGCGTTGTTGACGAGCACGTCGAGGCGACCGTGTCGCTCGACCGTCTCGGCGACCACCCGTTCGGCGAAGGCGCGGTCGCCGAGGTCGCCGGCGATGACTTCGGAGGCGGGCGCCGTGTCGCGGCACTCGCGAAGCAGCGCCTCCAGCCGATCGGCGCGCCGGGCCACGCCGACGACGGTGCTGCCGCGCCGCGCGAAGGCGCGCGCCGTACACCACCCGATCCCGGACGAGGCGCCGGTGACCAGCACGACGCGGCCCGCGGGGTCCACCGGCTCTAGACCTCGAAGCCGCCGCTCTCGCCGCGCCGCCAGCCCGCCGCCGCCCGGTGGCCGGCGCGCGCGAGCGGCGTGCGCGCGCGGATCTCCCCGCGGCCGGACGTCGAAATCACGTCGGGCGCGATGCCGTTCACGCGGATCCGTCGGTCGCCGAGCTCGAGCAGCATGTGCGCGCAGCCTATCAGGCCGCGCGGTGAGCGTCACCACGCGCGGCGCCTGCGCGGCCCCGCCAGCGGCGGCCGTGGTAGGCTTGCGCGCGATCCTCGGCACGGAGAGCCGGATTGACCACGCAACCGCGTGCGGCCGCGCAGGTCCGGACGCGCCGCGAACTCAGCCGCTCGGGCGCCGTCGTGCTGGTCGGGTGCGCCGTCTGTCAGATGGGCCTCGGCATGAGCTACGTGTTCACCACGTTCTTGAAGCCGATCGTCGCGGACTTCGGCTGGACGCGGACGGCCTTCTCGGGCGCCGTGGGACCGCTTCTGCTCTCGATGTCGCTGGCGTCCCCGCTGATCGGCGCGCTGACCGACCGCTTCGGCGCGCGCGCCGTGCTGTCCGTTTCGACCCTGCTCCTCTCCGCGGCGCTCTTCCTGTTCAGCCAGATGAGTGACCTGTGGCACTTCTACGCGATCAGCATCCTGCTGGGACTTTCGCTGACGGGACTGGGCGACATCCCGGTCGGCTCGGTGGCGGCGCGCTGGTTCTCGGGCGGGCGCGGCCTGGCGCTCGGCATCGTCTACGTCGGATCGAACGTGGGCGGATTCGCGGTTCCCATCGCGGCCACCGCCATCGCGGCCGGCACCTCGTGGCGCGCGGCGCTGGTCGTGCTGGGCGTCCTCGCGTCGCTCGTGATCCTGCCCTTTGCGCTGCTGGCCGTGCGCAACCCGCCCGCCGAGCTCGACGCCCGGTCGCCGCGCGCACCCTCCGGCGCCGAGGCCTTCGAGGGACCGAGCCTCGACCTCTCCGAAGCGCTGCGCACCCGCAGCTTCTGGTTGCTCGCGGTGGCGCTGTTCGGCTTCTACTTCTACTACCTCGGCGTCCTCAATCACCTGATCGCGTTCCTCTCCGACAGCGGGTTCTCCGACGCGGCCGCGGCGCGGCGCTTCGGCGGCGCCGTCGCCGTCGGCATCGCGGGCAAGCTCGCGATCGGCGTCGTCGCCGATCGCCTCTCGACACGGGGCGCGCTGATCCTGAACTTCGCGGCGCTCACCGCCGGATCCTTCCTGCTGCTCGTGATCGACGCGCCCGGCGCGCTCGTGACGTTCCTGGCGCTGCACGGCTTCACCGTCGCGGCGGAGAACGTGCTGCTGCCGCTCGTCGTCGCGGACGCGTTCGGCGTGCGCCACATGGCCCGGATCTACGGGGCGCTGATGGTGGCGCTGCTGCCCGGTGGCGCGCTCGGTCCGCTCTTCGCCGGCTACGTGTTCGACACCACCGGCAGCTACGCGCCCGCCTTCCTGACCTTCGCGCTCGCCAACGTCGTGACGCTCGTGCTCTTCGCGCTCGTCCGGCGCGAGCGCCCGCGTGTCGCGCCCTGGGACCGACCCGAGACCGGCGCGCGGGACCCCGCGGTCGGCTCCGGCGCGGACGGGAGCCGCGACAGGCCGCACCCGATCGGAGGCGAATCCTGATACCCTGTGGGGCAGTTCGCCGGCGGCCCCGCGCGACGGTGGGCGCACCGCGGAGAGTCCATGGCCGAGCGCTATCCCTTCAGTGCCTATCCCAACGGCTGGTTCCGCGTCGAGCACTCCGAGGAGCTTGCGGTGGGCGACGTGAAGCCGCTGCGCACCCTCGGCCGGGACCTCGTGATCTACCGCGGCGAGGACCGCGTCGCGCGCGTGCTCGACGCCCATTGCCCGCACCTGGGCGCGCATCTCGGCCACGGCGGACGCGTGGAGGGCGACGCGATCCGCTGCCCGTTCCACGCCTGGAAATGGGACGGCCAGGGCCGCTGTCTCGAGATCCCCTACAGCCGCAAGATCCCCTCCAAGGCGCAGCTGCGCGCCTGGGAGACCTGCGAGAAGAACGGCTTCGTCTTCGTCTGGCACCACCGCGACCGCACGCCGCCCAGCTTCGAGCTGCCCGACCTCGCCGAGTACGGGTCGGAGGCGTGGACGCCCTACGAGAAGCGCTTCTGGAAGGTCCGCGCGCACTGGCTCGACATGAACGAGAACGCCGTCGATCAGGTTCACTTCAAGTACGTGCACGGAGCCCATACGATCCCGGAGACGCAGGTCGAGATCGACGGAGCCGTCCTGCGCTGCCGATCCCGCATGAAGCTCGGCACGCCGAAGGGCGAGGTGGAGGGCGGGATCGACACGACCGACTACGGGCCGGGCTTCCAGACCGTGCAGCTGTCCGGCATCTCGCCCGCCCTGATGGTCAACACCGTGACGCCCATCGACGAGACGTACAGCGACGTGTGCTTCTCGTACACGGTGAAGATCGTCGACGGGGCGAGCGCAGCGCGCGGCGTGGGCGCGGCCTTGATCCGGGACCTCGAGAAGCAGATGAACCAGGACATCCCGATCTGGGAGAACAAGAAGTACTTCCCGAAGCCGCTGCTCTGCGAGGGCGACGGCCGGATCGGCGTCTACCGCAAGTGGCTGCGCCAGTTCGTCGACTGGGACCCGAAGCGGCTCGAGGACTGAGCCCGGAGAGAAGGCATGGCCGTAAAGGCGATCGACTGCTGGGTGAACGTGAACATGGGGGGTCTCGGTCGCCCCGAGTACCTGCAACGCGTGGCGAAGGACTACTTCAAGAAGGGAGAAGAGTTCTTCAAGACCTTTTCGGTCGACGAGATCCTGGACGACATGAATCGGCTCGAGATCGAGAAGGCCGTGCTCACGACCGATCCGCGGCATCCCGAGGAGCACGTGCTGGCCTTCGCCGAAAAGCACCCCGATCGCTTCGCGCTGGGCGTACAACTCGATCCGCGGCGGGGCATGAAGGCGCTGCGCGACCTCCAGGGCTTTGCCAAGAACCACGCGCTGGTCCTGTGCCGCATCACGCCCTTCATGATCGATCTTCCGCCCAACGACGCCGTCTACTACCCCGTCTACGCGAAGTGCATCGAGCTGGGCCTCCCGATCACCATCAACACGGGCATCCCGGGGCCGCCGGCACCGGGCGAGTGCCAGTACCCCATGCACCTGGACCGGGTGTGCCTGCACTTCCCCGAGCTCGTCCTGGTGATGGCGCACGGCGCCGATCCGTGGTGGGGGATCGCCGCGCGACTCATGATCAAGTACCCGAACCTCCACCTGATGACATCGGCATATTCGCCGCGGTATCTGCCGCCGGACTTCGTCCACTTCATGAACACCCGCGGCAAGGACAAGGTGATCTTCGCCTCCGACCATCCGGTTCTGACCATGGAGCGCGCCGTCGGCGAAGCGCGCGCGCTCGAGCTGCGCCCGGGCGTGTTGGAGAAGTACCTCTACGAGAACGCCGCGCGCGTCTTCTTCGGCGGGCCGCCCGGAGGGGGCTCGGAGCCGCACCCGCGCCGCGGCTGACGTTGGCGGTTCGACGCGACGAAACGTCGGCGGAACCCGGAGGCTCGGCATCGAACGGATGAGTCACCTCGATCTCGCGGTGATCGGAAACTGCAGCTTCTCGGCGCTGATCGACCCGCGGGGGCGCGTCGAGTGGTCCTGCCTGCCGCGCTTCGACAGCGACCCCGTCTTCTGCAGCCTGCTCGCCGGCCCGAGCGAGGGGTGTGAAGCCGGCTTCTACGAAGTCGCCATGGACGGCTTCGCGAGAAGCGAGCAGGGCTACCTCCGCAACACCGCCATTCTCGTCACCCGACTCTACGACGACGACGGCGGCTGCGTGGAGCTCACCGATTTCGCGCCGCGCTTCCAGAAGTTCGGACGCTTCTTCCGCCCGGTGATGCTGGTGCGGCACGTGCGTCCGGTCTCGGGCGACCCGCGCATCCGCATCCGCCTGCGGCCCGCGCACGACTACGGCGCCGCGCGGCCTCGCATCACGCACGGCAGCAACCACATCCGCTACGTGATGCCGGAGCTCACGCTGCGGCTCACCACCGACACGCCCGTCTCCTACGTGCTGGACGAGGTGCCGTTCCTCCTGGAGCGACCCACCAACCTGATCCTGGGTCCCGACGAGAGCCTCACCGGTTCGGTGAACGGCACCGCCCGCGAGTTCTTCGAACAGACCCGCAGCTACTGGGCGGACTTCACGCGCGGTCTCGCGATTCCGTTCGAGTGGCAGGAGGCGGTGATTCGAGCCGCCATCACGCTCAAGCTGTGCAGCTTCGAGGAGACCGGTGCGATCCTCGCGGCCGCGACGACGTCGATCCCCGAGGCGCCCGACACGGGGCGCAACTGGGACTACCGCTACTGCTGGCTGCGCGACTCGTACTTCGTGGTGGACTCGCTCAACCGGCTCGGCGCCACCGTCACGATGGAGAACTACCTCGGCTACCTCGCGAACGTCGTGGCGAGCGCCGAGGACGGTCACCTGCAGCCGGTCTACGGCATCACGCTCGAGCGAAGCCTGCCCGAGCGGGAGGTCCCACAGCTGGCGGGCTACCGCGGCATGGGGCCGGTGCGCGTCGGCAACGAGGCCTACCAGCACCTCCAGAACGACGTGTACGGGAGCGTCGTCCTGGCCGCCACGCAGGCGTTCTTCGATCAACGGCTCCTCCACCCCGGGAGCGACAAGCTGTTCGACGCCCTCGAGCGCGTCGGGGCCCAGGCCGTGAAGCTCTTCGACAAGCCGGACGCCGGGATCTGGGAACTCCGCAGTCGCGCGCGCGTGCACACCTTCTCGAGCGTGATGTGCTGGGCGGCCTGCGACCGGCTGGCCCGGATCGGGGAGCGGCTGCGGAAGACCGAGCGCGCGCTCCACTGGCGCGGAGAGGCGAACCGGATCCGCGACGTCATCCTGAAACGCGCCTGGAGCGAGACGCGCAAGAGCTTCGTCGAGAGCTTCGAGGGCAGCGAGCTCGACGCGAGCCTCCTGATGCTGCAGTTCCTCGGCTTCATCAGCCCGTCCGATCCGCGCTTCGAGAAGACGGTGGCCGCCATCGAGAAGGAGCTCCGACGCGGCCAATACATCTTCCGCTACGCGGCCGAGGACGACTTCGGGTTGCCGCAGAACGCGTTCAACATCTGCACGTTCTGGTACATCGACGCGCTCCACGCGATGGGCCGGCGCGAGGAGGCGCGCGAGCTGTTCGAGAACATGCTGGCGTGCCGCACGTCGCTCGGGCTGCTCTCGGAGCATCTCGATCCGACGACCCGGGAGCCCTGGGGCAACTTTCCGCAGACGTACTCGATGGTGGGGCTCATCCTGTGCGCCATGCGGCTCAGCGAGAGCTGGGAGCGGGCGTTCTAGCCATGATGCCGGGAGCCGACCGCCCCGGAGCGCTGGACGAGCGACGCCATCGCGTGAGCGTACCGCTCTACCTGGTGCTCACGATCCTCACCGCGTTCCTGTTCGACCTCTACTGGAACTACCGACAGATGGTCGCCTGCAACGAGCTGCTCGGACGTCGCGAGTTCCGCTGGATCGTCTGGTTCCTGCTCTGCATCCTCACCTGCGGGCTCTACCACTTCTACTACCAGTATCAGATGGGCGCCGCGATCGTGGAGATCCAGGAACGGCGCGGCCTGCCCTCCGTCGACGGCCTGCCGGTCCTGAGCGTCCTCGCGGCGTTGCTCGGCGTGGGCATCGTGGCGGACTGCATCCACCAGCTGGAGATCAACAAGATTGTGGCGTGAGGCGGTACGACGGCTGCAACGGCCCCGCACGCTGCTGCGGGCTTCCATCGCCGCGGCGTTCGCGGCGCTGTTCGTCGCGCACGTCGCGCACGCCGTGTTCGGCGTGGACCTGCTGGCGGCGCTCCGCTTCCTGCCGGGCTGCCCGTTTCGCGCCGCCACCGGCGTGGCATGCCCCGGCTGCGGAATGACGCGCGCATTCCTGCTCCTGTCGCAGCTCCGGATCGGCGACGCCGTCGCGGCCCATCCCGCGTCACCGCTCCTGGCACTCGCCATGGCCGTGGAGCTCGTGCGACCCTCTCTCTGGCCGCGCCTCCCGCGCGAGCCCCTCGCCGCGGGACTGCTGGTCCTGGTGGTCGGCGCCTGGCTCGCTCGCGCGCTCCCGGGCTGACGGGACTCCGCCGGACGCGCGGGATCGAACCCCTAGGGCGTGCGGGTCTGCATGCGGTCGATGGCGTGGACGGGTGCGTCGTCGCCGCTCATGAAGCTCAGGATCGAGCCATACACCATCTGCTGTTGCTGGACGAGGCTCTTGCCGCGAAAGGCCTCCGCGCAGACCTCGATCTCGTAGTGACCCGGGCTCGTGAGCCGCACCGCGATCTCCGCGTCGGGCAGCACAGCGGCGATGGCGGCCCGCAGCGGGGCCGACAGGTCGACGGCATTGCTTACGATCTTGAGACTCATGGGGCGCGCCTCGGCGAGCGCCGCGGCGACACCCGTAGGCGTCGCGCGGCAGATGGGTTCTACGCGTTCGCGTTGGGGTTGCGAATCGTGAATGCGGGGCCGCGTTCCGTCGAGGTGACATCGATCGTGACACCCCGGGCACGCTGGGCACTGGCCGGGTCGAGACGCACGCGCACTCCGTTGCTCTCGACCTCGACCTCGCCGTCGAGTGCCGGGCCGAGGTAGATGCCGTTCTCGAAGCGGGCGTCGATCTTGAGGTGGAGCACCGCGTCGGGCGACTGCTCTGCCGCGCGCTGCAGCGCCTCGGCCGCCGCGTCGGTGATCACGAGCTCCGGCGCGACGCGCTCGGGCTCCGGCACGCCGAGCTTCGCGAACAGCTCGCCCGAGGCGTACAGGTCGCGCACGATGTCACAGCCGCCGATCAACTCGCCCTTCACGTAGAGCTGCGGGATCGTGGGCCACGACGAGTACTCCTTGATGCCCTCGCGGACCGCCGGGTCGGAGAGGACGTCGAAGGTCTGATAGTCCGGAATCAGCCCGTCGAGGATCTCGACCGTCTGCGCCGAAAAGCCGCACTGCGGCCGCTCGCGGGTCCCTTTCATGAACAGGATCACCGGGTTGGAATCGATGAGCGTCGCGATCCGCGCCCGCGTATCGGCGTCCAGCGGCATGGCCTTCCTCCTGCCGTTCTGCAAACTGGACCGAAGAGTACAGAATCGAACGCGACGCGCGAGCGCGCACCGGCGCTCTACGCAGGCGCCGGGCGCTCCGGTCCATCCGCCACAAACGCCTCGAGCCGGCTGCGGATCTCGTCGCGCACCCGGCGAAAGCGGTCCCGGGACTCCGCCTCGGAACCGCGCGGGTCGGCGGGGTCCTCGAGCGGCCAGTGCAGGTGCCGCACCCGGCCGGCAGGACCGGGCAGGCCTGCTCCGCGCAGAGCGTGATCGCGGTGCCGATCTCGGCGAGCGGCACCTCCGAGAGGGCCTTCGCGCGCTGCGACGTGAGGTCGATCCCGATCTCGCGCATCACGGCGATCGCGTGCAGGTGCAGCGCGGTGGGAGCGGAGCCGGCGCTGTACACCGGAACATCCGGGGCGACTCGCTGGCGCGCGAAGCCCTCCGCCATCTGGCTGCGGGCCGAGTTGGCGACGCAGACGAAGAGCAGCCCCTTCGCAGCGCGTGCGTTTCGCGCGCCCGCGCCGTCGAGGCTAGCGTGTCTGCGTCGGGGGGCGCTGGATTGACGCAGGGCGAAGAGAACCGGTGTCGCGACTGCGGCGCGGCGCTCGAGCCGCGCGAGCTCGTCGAGTTCGGCGCAACGGTGGCGGACGTCGAGGTCGAGTTCTACGGCGTGCGCGGACGTGCCTGCGCGCAGCCGGCGCACCCGCGGCGACCGCCGTACGCGGACTTCGCCGCCGATCTCACGAGCGCGATCCTGTACGGGGATGCGGTGCCCTGCGCGCGCAGCCGCGGCCTGGTCCGCCGGCGCTGGGTGTGCGGCGGCTGTGGAGCCGATCTCGACGCGCGTTCTCAGACGCGCGGCGAGCTGCGGAGCCGGATCCGACTGCCGCGCAGCGCTCCCTTCACGCTCACGCTGCGGATGCCTCTCGCGCGCTGCGCTGCGTGCCGCCAGAACCAGTTCGTACCGACGGCGGAACATCGGCAGCGGACGCTGCAGGCGCTCGAATCCGGCCTCGAGGCGCTGGAGGGGGCCGCCCTCGCCGTGCGCTGAACGCGCCCGTCAGGGCGCGTCGATGGCGAAGCTGAGCGTCTCGTCGAACGTGATCCTCGAGCTGCTGAACTGGACCTGAAGGGCGTAGACGCCGGGCGCGGCGCCCGGCGGAAGCGACACGAACCAGTCCACGACCCAGCGGCCGGGCTTGAGCTCGTAGCCCTTGACCTGCTCCCGCGCGATCGGTCCGCCCCGGAACAGGATGCGCGTGTCGAGCGTGCCCGTCACGACCTGCGTCGGGCGCGCCGGGCACATCGAGTACACGAGGCGGTGGTTGAACTCACCGCCGGGCTCGATGCGCGGCGGAACCAGCTCGTGCTTCTCCAGCTTGAACCACGGCAGCCGCTTCTTGTCGCACTCGTACTCCACGAAGACCCTCTCCGGGAAGGCCCGGAGCCGCTCTCCCGGATCGCGAAGCGACTTCTGGGCCGACCACAGCAGCGTGGAGCAGCCGGGGCCGAACAGGAGAGCGATCGCGACGGCTACTGCCTTCGAATGACCCATTCCCCCTCTCGCGCCCCTCGTGGCTCGGAGGCATCGCCGCGATCGATCACGAACGAGTCGCCGCTTCGTTCGACGCGCACGCTCGTCGGTTGCCCGGTGGCCCGCAGCGGGCCTGCGCCCCGCACGGCGATGTCGGGCAGGTCCGCCTCGCGCGCGGGAGCCGCTACGGCCGCGGCCTCCGCGCCGGCGGCGGCCTCCGCCCCCGGCCCGGCCTCGTCGGGTCCGTGGCGAATCGCGTTCACACCCGCCGCGAGCAGGACCAGGCCGAGCGCAACCGCGCCCGCCACCTGGGTGAAGGTCTGCGCGAGGTCCCGCTGCGCCTGGCTCGCGGCCGCCACCGCAACCGCGGTCTTGGGACCATCCGAAGCCGTCGTCTCGCAGGGGTCCAGAACCCGGGTCGCAGAGACCTCGGGCCGCGGCTTCGCGCCCGGTCCCCGCGCGCGGCTCGGCGCCGCAGTGGCGCGCTCGCGCTTCCGCTCCGGCCGCTTCGACGCCGTGCGGCGCGGCGTGCGCGCGCAGACCCGTGTCTTCCCGGCCGCGGTGGCGGTCGGCCCGGGCTCGGACGCCGAACAGGCCTGGGTGGCGGCTTCCCGGTCGCTGCCACCGGAGTCCGGTGCCGCGCCGCGGACGCCCGGCGCCGCGCGCTTCGAGCCGTTCCCGCCGACGCGCCGGGCATCGACCAGCAGCGCCTCGAGGAACTGCTCCGTCTCGGAAAAACGATCGGTGGGATCCTTCGCCAGCGCCCGCAGGATCGCCGTCTCGATCGATTCCGGCAGGTCGGGTACGCGCTCGCGGGGACGGGTCGGCGGCGTCTCCACGTGCGCCTGCATCAATGCGAAGTCGCCGTCCACGGGAAACGGCACGCGCCCCGTGAGCATCTCGTAGAGCAGCACACCCAGCGAATAGATGTCCGAACGCTCGTCCGTCTCTTCGCCGCGGATCTGCTCCGGCGACATGTATTCCGGAGTGCCGACCAGTTGACCGTGTCGCGTGAGCCGCTCCGAGCCGATCATTCGGGCGATCCCGAAGTCCATGACCTTGATCCGACCGTCGGTGTTGAGCATCAGGTTCGAGCCCTTGATGTCGCGGTGGACGATGCCCAGCGAATGGGCATGGCCGAGGGCGTCGAGGGCCTGCAGGAAGAGCGGCAGCGCCGTCTCGACGGCCATCCCGTTCCCGCCGCGAACCAGCTTGGAGAGCGTCGTGCCTTCCACGTACTCCATCACCATGAGCAGCGACCCCGCGTCGCTCACGAAGCTGAAGAGGGTGGCGATGTTCGGATGATTCAGGCGCGCGAGGGTCAGCGCCTCGGATCGGAAGCGCTCGCAGACGGCGGGGCGGGCCGCAAACTCGGGACGCAGCACCTTGATCGCGACCGGCCGGTCGAGCAACAGGTCCACGGCCCGGTAGACCTCGCCCACCCCGCCCGCGCCGATCTTCTCGGTAATCCGATAGTTGCCGACGCTCTTGCCGATCATTGGACCGCGTACACTTCGAGACGGGGCGCGCGCCGATCGCGCGTCCGCTCGCGTGCGCAATTCGTATCGGATGACCGGAAATCCGCCTTGATCCGGAAGCTTGGCGGCTAGCGAGCGGCCCGATGGGCGGCCAGGATCGCCTCCACGAGCGGCGTGGCGACGTCGCGGCCCGCGAAGCTGCGCACCTCGTCCCCCCCGGGACCGAGCAGGAACACCTGCCGTTCCGGGAGTCGGCGAGCCGAGAGATCGTTCGCCACCACCAGCGGATATCCCCCCCGCCGCATCCAGGCGCGGGTGCGTCGGAGCATGACGTCGCGCGCGAGGCGCGAGCTCAGCTTGAAGCCCACGACGAAGAGATCGGGGCGCAGCGCGCGGAGCTGCTCGATGACCTTGGGGCAGCGCACCATCTCGAGCGTGAAGCGATCCGCGTCGGACGCCAGCTTGCCGCCGGCCGGCGCCGGCGCGTAGTCCGAGGCGGCGATGGTCATCACGGCCAGCTCCACCGGAACCTCCGCCACGATCCGCCGCGCCTCGCGCACGTAGTCGTCGAAGGTGGGCGCCTCGACCAGGGTCAGGCGTTCCCGACAGCGGAGATACTCTTCGCGGACGCGGCGCACGCGTTCGAACTCTGCGTCGAGGTCGGCATCCAGATCGATCTCGCCGCAGCGAAAGAAGGGGCGCCGCGCACCGCGCGAGTGCAGGTATTGGACATGGCAGCCCATGCGCAAGAGCGCCTCCGCGATCTGCGAGCCGAACAGACCCGTCCCGATGTTGGTCACCACCCGCACGTCGTCGATCGGGCAGGCGGTGCCACCGCTCGTCACCAGCACGCGCGGTGCGTTCGTATCGTACAGCGGCATCGGCGCACGCCTCCCGACCCAGGGTGAGCCTACCAAAACGCTCCCCACCGGCTGGACGGCGGTCGCACGGCTTGCGGCGCGGAGCGGCCCGGACGTACCCTGGGGTGCGGGCGGAGCGGCCGGATGGACCTGCGATACAGCGCCGAGTACGAGGCCTTTCGCCGCGAGGTGCGCGAGTTCCTGGCGAACGGATGGCCCCTCGCGGGCGAGGAAGCCGGGCTTCCCGCGGACCAGCAAGCGGCGCGGTTCCGCGAACGCGCGATCGAGAAGGGCTACGTCGCCCGGGCCATCCCGCGGCGCTACGGGGGATCGGAGCAGCCGCCCGATGTGCTCAAGGCGGCGATCCTGCGCGAGGAGTTCCGGCGGGCGCGCGCGCCGGGCGAGCTTCACGGCATCGGGCCGTCGATGTTCGTCCCCACGCTGCTGGAACACGGGGCCGAGTGGCAGAAGGAGCGCTTCATCCCGCCGACCATCCGGGGCGAGATGGTCTGGTGCCAGGGCTACAGCGAGCCCGGCTCGGGCAGCGACCTCGCCTCGCTCCGGACGCGCGCCGAGCTGGTGGGCGACGCCTGGGTCATCAACGGCCAGAAGATCTGGACGACGGGTGCGCAGCGTGCGGATTTCATGTTCCTGCTGTGCCGCACGGAGCCCGACGCACCGAAGCACGCCGGGATCTCCTATCTGCTGCTCGACATGAAGGCCCCGGGAATCGAGGTGCGGCCGCTGCGGCAGCTCGACGGCGGCGCCGACTTCAACGAGGTGTTCCTGACCGACGCGCGCACACCCGCCGACCACATCGTAGGCCGGCGCGGCGAGGGCTGGACCGTGTCGCGATCGACGCTCAAGCACGAGCGCAACATGATCGGCGACGCCACGACGTCGCGGCTCACGTTCGCGGGTCTCGTGCAGCTGGCCCGCACGGTCGAGCGGGACGGACGGCCCGCCATCTGCGATCCCGGGATCCGGGAGCGGCTGGCGGAGATCGAAGGCTACGTCCTGTCGCACACCTACTCGGGCTACCGCCAGCTCACGCTGGCGGCGCGGGGCGAGTCCGCCGGACTGGTGGGGACGATGAACAAGCTCGTCTCGACGCAGATCAATCACCGGATCGCGCGGCTGGCGCTCGACCTGATCGACGACGCGGGGCTGCTCGCGCCGCGCGGCCGCGCCTACGCGCGGTCCGCGCGCGAAGGCGCGCCCGGCTGGCTCATGCAGTACGTGTGGTCGCTCGGAACCGCGATCGCGGGAGGTACCGCGAACATCCAGCGCAACATCATCGCGGAGCGCGGTCTCGGGCTGCCGCGCGACTGGGCTGCGCAGAAGAGCGGCTAGGACCTCGCCGGGCCTCCGCCGCTACCCGATCAGAGCAGCTTGTCCCAGAAGTCCTGGACCGGACCGAAGGGCGCTTCGCCGACGCGGGGCTCTCGCGTGAAGAACAGGGTGTTGCGGCCGTGCCGCTCGTAGGCGGGCCACGCGGGAAGCGCCTCGTGATGGGGCCGTCCGCTGCGCGCGAACGCGATCCAGGCGTCCTGCATGCGCTGGGAGAGCCGCCGCGCGGAGGGCGCCCAGCCGATCGCCGCGCGCAACATCGGGTCGCGCAGCGTTCCGAACACGAACGGAACCTCGAGGCCGTGGAATGCGCCCATCACGCCGTCGAGGAAGGGCGGCGTCCAGTCGAACCGATACGCGTACGTGTCCGGCGCGTGCGCCGATTGCCGTTCCGCGAGTCGCGCCGCGGGCACGTGGAAGATGCGGTCCGACTGGAAGGCGACCCAGCGTTCGCTCGCGGTCGGGCGCCGCGCGTCCGCACCGCTCTCCCGGTACGCCTCGAAGGCGCGCTCGGCGAGCGGCTCGCCGCGCGCGTCCCGGCCCGGGAGCACGCGCTCGAGGCGGCGCCGCAGGCCCGCTTCGTCGAGGCGCCGTCCCTTCGGATCTCCCAGCATGAAGAGCTTCCACTCGTCGCGATTCGTGCCGACGAGAAGCGGCACCGACCTCGCGAGACCGCGACCGACCGCTTCGAGCGGAGGCTGCGACAGGAGCTCCCCGTCGAGGCTGGGTTGCCAGGGGAGGGCTCCGCTGGGCATGCCGAGCGCCAGCGACGTGTCTCGCTGCGCGTGCAGGATGTCGGCGACCGAGACGTCGCGGAGCGCCGCGCCGCCGCCCGGGTCCACGCCCAGCCGCGACAGGAAGCGCTCGGCGACGGCGCCCGCGTCGTCGGTCGACGACACGTTGTGCGCGGCGCCGCTCTGCGCGATGGCGCGCTGGAAGAGGCCCTGCGCGCGCGGCGTTCCGAGCAGCGTCGCCACGCTCATTCCACCCGCCGACTCACCGAAGATCGTGACGTTTTCCGGGTCGCCCCCGAAGGCCTCGATGTTGTCGCGCACCCATTCGAGGGCGGCGATCTGGTCGCGAAGCCCGAGGTTCGACGACGCGTTGCCGTCTCCCGGCCGGAGCGCGCGGAGGTTGAGGAACCCCAGCGCGCCGAGTCGGTAGTTGACCGACACCACGACCAGGTCGCCGCGCCGCGCCAGGCGTGCTCCGGAGTACAGGCGGGTCGCTCCCGATCCCATCACGAACGCGCCCCCGTGGATCCAGACCATCACGGGCCGCGTGCGGCCGTCCGCGGCGGGTGTCCACACGTTCAGCGTCAGACAGTCCTCGCTCTGGACGCCCGGCGCGGCGCCCACCATCTGCTGGATCAGGCGCGTGACGGGCGGGGACTGCGGAGCCGAGGCGCCGAACGCGCGGGCGGATCGGACGCCGTCCCAGGCCTGCGGGGGTTCGGGCGGCTGGAAGCGCAGCGGACCGACCGGCGGGCGCGCGAACGGAATGCCGCGAAAGGACGCGACCCCACGCTCCGTGGTGCCCTCCAGCCTGCCGTTCCGCGTGCCGACCACCATTCCCATTCCGACCTCGCGAGGCGCCGTTCCCGGCGGAGGCGGAGTCTACCGGGTGCCGGCGGGGCCGGCCGCTCCGCGCACGCGCGCTGGGCGTGGTCGCGTCAGTCGAAGAGCCGGCGCTCTGCCGCGCTGAGCCCGAGGTCGGCGTCGGTGAGGCCGGTGCGAAACGGTACGGCGGTCACGTCCGTCGGGTCTTCGTGGCCGGCGACGTCGCCACCGGACAGGCGGACGGGCTCGAGCAGCACATCGGTCTCCGCACCGTTGCGCACGCAGCGGTACACCGCGAGATCGATCCCTTCGGGATCGACGGCGCGCGCGGCCGCGAGGCTGCGCGGGCCGAACGCCGGGGCGAGTAGAAGAAGCCGTACGGGCGCATCCGATTCGATGCCGAGCGCGGGCGCCAGCTTGAGCCAGTCGCCCATGTGCTCGCGCACCCAGGCGCGCTGCGCCAGCGCGTGGGCGAGAAGCTCGAGATCGCGACCGGCCGTCCCGATCAGGACCAGCACCACGGTGCCGCGCAGATCCACCGTGACCGCGTCGATCGACGCATCGAGACCCGTCACGTCCTCGGCCAGGACGCGAAGCGCGAGACCGAGATCACCGAGCCGCGCGCGGACCAGCGCGCGCAGGTCGGGATCCGGCGGCACCGGCGCGAGGGCGAGCCTACGCATCTCCGTCTCCGCAGGCGTCGGCCAGGATCAGGCGCGCCACGTCGCGGAGTGCGCGCGCTGCGGGTGACTGCGGATGCACGAGCCCGACCGGTCGTCGGCTCGCGATCGATCGGACCAGATGCAGGTCGTCCACGAGGAGACCATAGCTCGCAATCCGCGCACCCAGATGGCGCCGCGCCGCCTGCGCGAGCCTCGAGAACGCGCGTTCGGCCTCCGCCACGCGACGCACGCCGTGGATCACGACGCCGATACGCATCGACGGTGCGGCGCACAAAAGCCGCTTCGCGAGCGCGTAGGTCTCGAGCAGGTCCCGGCGATCCGCCGCGCTGAAGAGCAGCGACCAGCGCAGGAGCGTTCCCGCGTCCGCCGCCGTTCCCAGCCAGCCGGGCGGCACGCGCGCCAGCACGATTCCGTGGGTCGACTCCGCGGTCCGCGCGTCCGCGAGATCGCGCGCGGCGCGCAGCAGATCGGCCGGCCCGTGTGCGGCCGCGATCGTCACCCCGGTGCCCAGCGGTCCCGCACCGACGTACGGCCAGAGCGCGGTGGGATCGCCGTCGTCCGGTCCCACGATGTCGGCGCTCGCGCCCTCCCGCGCGATCTCGAACGCGAGATTCCAGACGAACGCGGCGCGAAGCACGTCGCGCGCGCCGATCGGCACGACCACGATCGAGGGCTCGCCGCCGCGGGACCGCGGGGGCGGCTCGGCGTCGGGAATGAAGTGGTGCAGCACGTCCGCGAGATTGCGAGCCAGAAGCGCTGTCCTCCTGTCGGCGGCTGCCGGCCGGCCTCAGCGAGCCGGAACCACCGACCCGCTGCGGCCGCCGGAGCCGTTCGGCCCCGGCGCGCTGCGCACCTCGGTCGCTGTGACCGGCTCGGCCGTCGTCGGCCAGGACGCGGTCGGTGCGAATCCGACCCGCTGCGCCGCGGGCCGCTCGGAATCGTGCCGGGCGGTGAGCGCCTGGATCTCGAAGGCCAGCGAACCGTAGTCGTGCGCCGCGTTGCTCGAGGGGGCGAACCGGACGACGGGCACGCCGCGTCGCGCGGCGTCGCGGACCTTGACACTCGATCGGATCACGGTGCTGAAGCACAGATCCTTGAACAGGTCGCGAATTTCCATCAGCATCTCGCGCGCGTTACGCGTCCGCGCGTCGTAGAGCGTCGGCAGGAGCCGGATCTCCACGTCGTAGCCGATCCGGTCCGACAGCAGGCCGATCGTCTCGAGCACCTTCTGGACACCGTGCACTGCGAAGATGCTCATCTCGAGGGGCACGATCACCTCGTCGGCCGCCCGCAGCGCGTTGAAGCTCAGCAGACCGACGTTGGGTGGGCAATCGATCAGGGCGTAGTCGTAGACCGGCGGAAGCGCCGCCAGCGCGTGCGATAGCCGCTCCGTGCGCGCCTCGACGTGATCGCCCGCGAGCTTCTGCTCGAGTGCGGAGAGCGCGATGCCGGACGGCGCCAGGTCGATCGCCTTCCCGACGTCGAGGATGACGCGATCCAACGCCGCGCCGTCGTCGTCCGCGAGCACGTCGTACAGGTTGTCCTCGACGAGATCCGGATCGATGCCGAGCGCCAGCGTGGCATGCGCCTGGGGATCGAGGTCGATCACCAGGACTCTTGATCCGTCTGCGGCCAGACGGCCGGCCAGGTTCACCGCGGTGGTGGTCTTTCCGCAGCCACCCTTCTGGTTGATGATCGCGATGGTTCGCATTCGATGTACCCCCCGGTGCAATAGGAGGGCCGCAGGAAGGACGGGAGAGATCCGGTGCCACGATGATGCGAAGGGACAAGATGCGGCGGAGGCTCGCGACCCCCGCAACACAGCTCAGGGACGGCAGGTTGCTCGGAAATGGACACCCCCCGGCGGTCCAACCCGATTCACTGAACGTGTACTCCAACCGGCTGCGGCCGTCAACCGGAAAGCCCCGAAACGACTCAGCTATTGGCGGCGTGCGCCCCGGTCGCCGCGGCGCGGCGGAAGCCCCTCAACGGTCGCGCGGATCGTACGCGAGCTGCGGGGCCAGCCAGCGCTCGACGTCGGCCACCTCCATGCCGCGGCGCCGCGCGTAGTCCTCCACCTGATCGCGGCCCACACGGCCGACGGTGAAGTAGCGCGCCTGCGGGTGCGCGAAGTACAGGCCGCTGACGCTGGCCGCCGGCGACATCGCGCAGGTCTCCGTGAGCGTGATCCCCACCGAGGGGGCGTCGAGCAGGTCGAAGAGCGTTCGCTTGAGGGTGTGATCCGGACAGGCGGGATAGCCGAAGGCCGGCCGGATCCCCCGGTACCGCTCTGCGATCAGCTCCCCGAGCGACAGCGTCTCGTCGGCGCCGTAGCCCCAATCTCGACGCGCCCGCAGATGCAGGAGCTCGGCGAACGCTTCCGCGAGCCGATCGGCGAGGGCCTTGACCATGATGGCGTGGTAGTCGTCGTGGTCGCGCTCGAAGGCGGCGGCGAGCTCGGCGGCTCCGATCCCCGCCGTGACCGCGAACGCGCCCAGCCAGTCCGGGTGGCCCGAGTCCAGCGGCGCGATGAAATCGGCCAGCGAGCGCGTCGGCTTTCCCTCCGCGGCGGTCGCCTGTTGGCGGAGCATGCTGAAGCGGGTGAGCTCGCGACCGCGGCCCTCGTCCGTGTAGAGAACGATGTCGTCGCCGTCGCTCTGGGCCGGCCAGAAGCCTATCACGCACTTCGGTGTCAGAAGACCCTCCCGGACGATCCGGTCGAGCAGCTCGCGTCCATTCGCATAGAGCTCTCGCGCGGCAGCGCCGTACTTCGGGTGGTCCAGGATCTTCGGGAAGCGGCCCTTGAGCTCCCATGCCGTGAAGAAGAACGTCCAGTCGATGTACTCCGCGATCTCGGCCAACGCCACGTCCGGCGTCCGACGGCCGAGCTCGCGGGGCCGCGCGATGTCCTCGGCGCGCCACTCGACGCGCAGGCGCCGTTCGAAGGCCTCGCGGTAGGAGAGCAGGGGCCTCTCGGATCGGCCCGCGTAGGCGCCGCGGATCCGCTCCTGCTCGGCCCGCAGATCGCGGCCCAGCTCGGTACGGCGCTGCTCGTCCAGCAGGTCGGAGACCACACCGACCGCGCGCGATGCGTCCTTCACGTGGACCGTGATGCCACGGTACTGCGGCGCGATCTTCACGGCGGTGTGCTGTTTGCTCGTGGTCGCGCCACCGATCAGAAGCGGCAGGGCGATCCCGCGCCGCTCCATCTCCGCGGCCACCGATGCCATCTCGTCGAGCGAGGGCGTGATCAGCCCCGACAGGCCGATCAGATCGCACTTCGACTCCACGGCCGTGCGGAGGATCGTGTCCGTCGGGACCATG
>CP070734.1:2496518-2500070 GCA_020347605.1 Deltaproteobacteria bacterium
ACCTCGGGTCCCGCCCGCACCTCCTCCGTGATGGTGAAACCGCCCGCGTGCCGGCTGGGCCATCGCGTGCCGGACGTGGTGCAGGCGGCGACGCTCAGCGCCGCCGCGAGCATCACGACCCGGTGCGCCGCCATCCAGGGCAGCCGCGGCGCCTTCGCGCTGCGCATGGCTCAGGCGCCTCCCGCCGCGCGGGGCTCCGGCTCCGGCGGCTCGTGCGGTCCATCGGGACCGGCATCGGATCGCGATGCCGCGAGCGGCTCCGCAGCGGGCGGCGGCTCCGGCGGGCGATACGCGTAGCGGTCGATCGAGGTGAGCCAGCCGCTGCTCGCTTCGAACTTCGCGTGGCGCCCGGGCGCCAGCTCCGCCAGCGTGGCGAGACTCTTCTCGATCCAGGCGTTGTAGACTCCGGCCCCCATCAGCTCCACGTTCTTCTGGTGCACTTCGAAGGCCCTCTCCTCGAAGGGGAACGCCTCCTCCTCCAGGACCCGCTCGTAGGCCTGCATCTCGGTCGGATCGAGATCGCTCGGCCGCTCCGACTCGAGCAGCGCCTGGCTGAAGTCGAAGTAGACCTGCGCCATGTAGAAGGTGGCGGCCGCGGTGACCTCGCCGACCTCGTAGTCGACGAGCCGCCCGAATGCCTCGAGCGCAGCGTCCATGCGGCGCTGCTTCTCCTGCAGGTTGCGCTCGAACGGCTGGGAAAGCTGCAACGCCTCGAAGCGATCGTAGAGGCCCTCCGTCAGGACCAGTGCCGAGCGCGCCGCGAGGTAGCGCAGGCGCGGTGTGCGCCCGTCTCCAGCCGCGCGGTCGATCTTCACGATCCGTCGCAGCTGGTCGTGGTAGCGGTCCTCGTCGTCCGCCGCCGCGTAGATCGCGGCGATCTTGAAGCGCGTCTCGACCGCGGTCTCGAGAGGTTCGGGAAACGCGTCCGCGTACCGCAGGTACACCGCGAGCGCCCGGTCCACGGCGTCCGCCTCTTCGTACAGCTCCCCCGCGAGCAGCAGGGCCTCGCGGCGCAGCTCGGTCTCCTCGGCCTCGTCGGCGACGCGTTCGTACTCGCTCCCGGCGCGGGACAGATCGCCCTCTGCCCGGTAGACGAAGGCCATCTGCTTGGTGGCCTCCCGGTGCAGCTCGTGTTCCGGATAGTCCCGCCGGAAGGCATCCAGGACGGCGGCCGCCTCTGCCCATTTCTCGAGGCGGATGAGCGCCGCGCCGGCGTCGTAGGCGGCCGCCGGCCGGATCTCGGAGTCGGGTGCCACCTGCGCGATGCGGAGGAAGTGATCGGCGGCGGTCCGGTCGTCGTCGTCGAGGCTGGCCCGCTCGCCCTGCTTGTAGATCGACGCCGCCAGATTGTCGACGACCCCCTGGCGCGATGCGTCGTGCGGCGGCGTCGTCGCCAGCACGCGAGCGTAGGCAGCCTCGGCGGGCTCATAGTCCGACCGGTCGAAGCAGGCATGGGCCACGGCGGTCCACGCGGAACGCAGGATGGCGGGATCCGCGTCCGGATACGCATCGATCAGCCTCCGGCCCGTGGCGATCGCGAGCTCGAATTCCTTCGTCTCGTAGAGGTCGTCGACCGCGGCGCCCAGCACCGCGGCGGCGTGCTCGTGCTCCGGGAAGCTGTCCACGAAGCGCAGCGTGCTCTCGACGGCCGCACGCCGCGCGACCTCGCGATCGGCCGCCTCGGCGTTCTTCTCCTGCTCGCGATGCGCGTAGATCGCCGCATAGCCGGCCGCCGCGGACTGCTCGTGCTCGGGATAGTCGTACGCCGTGCGCTCGTACTCCCGCGCCGCCCCGGCGAAGTCCCGGTGCTCGAGAAGTAGATCCGCGAGTCGATAGTGGATGGAGGGGGTCTCGGGGTCCCCCGGGAACGAGGCGAGGTACGCGCGGTACCAACGCAAGGCCTCGTCGAAGTTCTCGGGCTTCTGCTCGGCCAGCGCCACTTGCTGGTAGAGGGCGTGGTAGTGGCTGGCCAGGTCCTTCAGGTTGTCCCGGAGATCGCTCAGCACCTCCGGCGCATCTTCGACGCGGAAGTGACCCCAGTACTCCGACTGGAGACCGTAGGCGGCTGCGAACTCCTTCTTGGCTTCGAGCACCAGCCTGGGGAAGCCGCCGGCCTCGTAGATCTCGACCACCCGCATGCTGAAGTGGGGCGACACGCGGTGCAGGGGGTGGAGGACCACGAACGACCGGTAGGACGCCGCGGCGTCGTGGTAGCGGAGCTTCTCCAGGTAGAAGTCGCCGAGGTGGCTGTAGACGCGGTCCTCGTAGCTGCGCGGGCCGTGGACCGCGAAGTACTCCTTCACCGACTCCGGACCGCCCAGGTTCGAGAAGCTGAGACTGATCAGGCGGAAGGTGTCGGCGATCCGACGCTCGTCGGACTCGTCCGCCGACCGGTCGAAGTCGTACCCCGTGGAGACCTTGTAGTCGAGCAGCGCGAGGTGCTTGTCGAGGGCTTCTTCGTGGAGCTCCTGCTTGTAGAAGGTCCAACCCAGCTTGTACAGCGCCAGCTCGTAGTACTCCGAACCCTCGCCCCGCTCCGTGACGGCCAGATAGGACGCCTCGGCGTCGAGGTACTTCTTCCGGGTGAAGAAGTACTCCGCCCGCCGGAACTGGACCTCGTCGATGTGCCTGGAACCGGGGTACTCGGCGATCAGTCGTTCGATGACCTCGATTGCCTCCGTGACTCGTCCCAGCTCGTCGAAGGCGCGCGCCTTCTGGTAGAGCACCTGATCGTTGTGCTCGTACATCGGATACGCTGCCAGGATCTCGTCGTAGAGCTCGATCGCCTGCAGCGGGCCCGCCGTCGACGCGTCGCGCCCGCCGGGAAGCTCGAGGGCGACGCGCTCGTCCGAGGGCAGCACGTCCTGTTCGCGGGCTGCGCGCCGCTCGAATTCCTGCTCCGATTCCACGGAGTCTGCGATGCCCGCCGCGCGCGGGCGCTCGCGTGACGCGGCGCGGGCAGCGGGCGTCACGGCCGTCGATTCGGGCGCCGGAAGCTCGACGATCCCCGCGTCGCCCAGGATCCCGTACTGCTTCTCGAGCTTGAGGTCCGCCAGCCGCCGCATCGCCTCCGGCGTCAGCGTCGACTCCGGCGCCTCTTCGAGGAACTTCCGGTAGCCGACGATGGCCTGATCGAGGCTGTCGTCCACCTGCACCTCGGTCATGTCGGGCTCCATGTCGTGCAGCTCGGCCAGCGTGTGCCGGTCGGGGTTTCCGGCGCAGGCGACCAGCGCCGGTGCGAGCAAGAGGGCTGTGCGGGTCCCGCGCATCGATCCGCGAGCCTCACCGGACCTGCGCCTTCGTGGCGCGGTCGTAGCTGTCTGCGAAGGCGAATCGGGCCTGGTTCAGGTAGGCCTCCAGCCGTTGCCGTCGCACGCGGAGCGCGTCGATGGCCACGGTTTCCAGCATGTGGCCCTGACGCGTCTCGAGAACGTCCAGACGCTCCAGCGCATCCGCCATGCGCGCGCGAAGGCCTTGGATCGGCGTGTCGAAGCCGACGTGGCTGTGCGTCGCGGCCTGCCGCGTCCGCACGAAGGCGCGGTACTGCGCCTG
>CP070734.1:2500170-2513692 GCA_020347605.1 Deltaproteobacteria bacterium
AGCCGCGCCGCGCGCCGGCGTCTCCGCGCCGGCGGGGAAACGGCGTGCACTCGACGAGCCGGACCAGGTCGGGTCGCGCCTCGCGCCGTGCGCCGCGCGGCGCCGCGAAGCCGAGTTCGAGCGGCGCGGCGCTCAATGTCGTTCTCCGACCCAGGACGCGGTCGCGCGCCGCTGGATGGCGTCGAGCGTCGCGATCTCGGTCACCAGCGTGCCGTCGATCTCGCACGCGCCCTCGTCCAGGACGGTGTCGAACTCGACGACCAGCTCGGGGTCGAACTGGATGCCCGCACAGCGGCGTAGCTCGAGCCGCGCGAGCTCCTGGGATCTCGCTCGCCGATACGGGCGATCGGTCGTCATCGCGTCGAAGGCATCGGCGACCTGGATGATGCGGGCCAGGCTCGGGATCTCCTGCCCGCGAAGCCCATCCGGGTAACCGCTCCCGTCCCACGCCTCGTGGTGGTGCCGAATGGCCCCCAGCACCGTCGTGGGCACCCCGAGCGGCTCCACGAGCCGCTCGCCGATCTCGGGATGCTGCTCCAGGATCCTTCGCTCCGCCGCGTCGAGCCGCCGTGGCCGCACCAGGATCTCCGATGCGACGCCGACTTTTCCGACGTCGTGCAGAAAGCTCGCGATGCGAGCGTGTTCGAGATCGTCTCCGTCCAACCCGAGCCGGCTCGCGAGCAGGCGCGCGTAGAAGCTGACTCGCTGCGCGTGCCCCCGCATGTAGCGGTCCTTCGCCTCGATGGTCTCGGCCAGCACCTCGAAGAACTCCAGGGGAGCGACGCCGAAGGCCGCGACGGGTTCCTGCGCCGAGTCGGTCGAGAGCAGCGCGCCGAGTCGAGCCGTCGCATCGCGGTCGTCCAGGAGGCCGAAGGGGTCGCCCGCCGCACGCAGCTCGCTGCCGAGGCCTTCCAGGAACCCCAGCAGCCGCTCGCGGTTCCGGCGCCGATCGACCGCGCGTTCGACGGCCGCCGTGACCTGAACCACGTCGAAGGGTTTCTGGAGGTAGTCCGAGACGCCGTAGCGGATGGCCGCTCGGGCGGAATCGAGCGCGGCGCTGCCCGTGATCACGACGACCTCGGTCCGGGTGTGCTGCGAGCGAATCATCCGCATGAGCTCGCAGCCGCGCAGGCCGGGCATCACCAGATCGAGTGTGACGACGTCCGCGCCCGTGGTCGCGAGCCGCTGGAGCGCTTCTGCACCGTCTGCGGCGGTGTGCACCCGGTAGGTCGGCTCGAGAATCAGCCGAAGTGACTCGCGCGGCCCCACCTCGTCGTCTACGACCAGAACCGTCGGTGTCGTCGCCTCTCGCCTCATGCGCCCTCCCCCGGCAGATGCTCGCGGACGTGACGCAATGCCCGTGCCAAGTCTTCACGGGTGCGCAAAGATCATCGTAAGCGATCGATTTAAAAAGATTATTGGGATCCGGACCCGGTCGTTTCCCGGACCCGTGCACGCGGCCGAGCGGTTCCGATCGGTACGGCGGACCCCGGGCCGGAGCTGCAAGCATTCGTTCTGAATGTGGAATTCAGAGGTGTTCCATTCGGAACGGCCGCGTGATCCGGATCCGGTGCCGGATCCGTCAGGCCCGGGTGGGCGCGCACAGCCCGTGTCGATCCATCTTGAGCTTGAGCAGGCGCCGCGTGATGCCGAGCCGCTCCGCCGTGCGCGTCTGGTTCCAGCCCGCGGCTTCGAGCGCCTCCTGCAGCAGCTCCCGCTCGAATCGGGCGACCGCGTCGTCGATGCCCACGCGGCCGGTCCGCACCGCTTCGCGCAGCCCGTCCACCTGCGCGGCGCGTGTGATGGCCTCCGGGAGTCCGTCCGGCGACAGGACGTCGCCCTCCGCCAGTGCCACAGCGCGTTCGATCGCGTTCTCGAGCTCGCGCACGTTGCCCGGCCAGTCGTAGCGCTCGAGGATCGCGAGTGTCTCCGGGGCGATGCGCAACGGCCCGCGCCCCTCGGCGGCGCGCGACCGCTCGAGAAAGCGCTGCGCGAGCAGGCGGATGTCGGCTCGCCGCTCGCGCAGCGGAGGCACGGCGATCTCCACCACGTGGATCCGGTAGTAGAGGTCGGAGCGGAAGCGCCCGCGGGCGACGTCCTGCGTCAGATCGCGGTTGGTCGCTGCGACGATGCGAACGTCCACCTCGATCGACTCGTTGCCGCCGACCCGCTCGATGATCCGCTCCTGCAGGGTCCGCAGCAGCTTGGGTTGGACGGGCAGCGCGAGCTCGCCGATCTCGTCCAGGAACAGGGTGCCGCCCGCCGCGGCCTCGAACTTGCCGATGCGGCGCTCGCGCGCGTCGGTGAACGCCCCCGGCTCGTTCCCGAACAGCTGCGCCTCGATCAACGACTCCGGAATGGCCGCGCAGTTCACCGCGACGAAGGGTCCCGCGGCGCGCGAGCCCGAAGCGTGGAGGGCGCGCGCGACCAGCTCCTTTCCGGAGCCGCTCTCGCCCGTCACGAGGACGTTGGCGCGCGAGGGCGCCACGCGTTCGATGGTGCGGAACAGCGCCTGCATCGGCTCGCAGCGACCGATGATTCCGCCGAGCTGCGTGCGCTGCGCGATCTCGCCGCGCAGCCGCGCGACTTCGTCCTCGAGCGCGCGCCGCTCGAACACGCGGCGGACCTTGAGCCGCAGCGCGTCCACCTCGAAGGGCTTCGTCAGGTAGTCGACCGCGCCGAGCTTCATGGCTTCCACGGCCGTGGCCACCGTCTGGGTCGCGGTCAGCACGATCACCGGGATCTTCGCACCGTCCGCGAAGATGTCCCGCAGCAGGTCCATCCCGTTTCGCCCGGGCATCACCAGATCGAGCAGGATCAGGTCGGGGACCGCCTCGTCGAGCCGCGCCAACGCCTCGTCGACGTTGCGCGCGACCATCACGTCGCACTCCTCCTTCAGCAGCATGCGCAGGGATTCCTGAACGCCGAAGTCGTCGTCGACGATGAGTGCGCGCGGCATGGGCCGGGGATCAGGGTAACACTCGCCGCGGCGAAGCGAAGCCTCGCCGCGGCGCGCGGCGCCGCTCAGTGTCGGGGCGGCGCCGGAAGGTCGAGCACGATCAGGGTTTCGCGCCCCCCACCGTCCGAGACGGTGAGAAACCCGCCCGCGGCCCGGACGATCGCCTCGGCCACGAGGACGTCGAGGGCCATCTCGGACGCGGAGGGCACGCCGCCGCCGGCTCCGGACTCGGGACTCTGGAAGCGGATCAACACGCGCAGCGACGGGCCGCCGCGCAGGCCCTCCGGATGGTGCCGCGCCGCGACGTAGACGTCGCCCCGATCGGGCACCAGCTCCAGGGACTTCTCCAGCAGCGCCTCGAGCGCGAAGCGGAGCTGCGCCTCGTCGCCCAGGCAGACGCCGTCCCGCTGGTCGAGCTCCTCGAGGACGACGAGTCGCCGCCGCTCGATCCGCTCCCGCTGCCGCTCCAGCAGCTCCTCGATGAAGGCCGACACGTCGAACGGCTTGCGCTCGGGCGGTCGCAGCGTCGAGAGGCGCGACAGCCGGTCCATCACGCGCTCGATGCGCTGCACGTCGCTGTCGACGACGCGCCCGAAGCGCTCGCGAAACTCCGGGTCGTCGTAGCGCTCCTGCAGCAGCTTGACGAGCGTTGCGATGCTCACCAGGGGATTGCGCACCTCGTGCTCGATCGAGGTGATGAAGCGCTTCACCTCGTCGGCCGCCAGCGCGGTCGGCGCCGCAGGCGGCGCGTCCGGCGCGCCCGTCTCGCTGCGCTCGGGCTCGGCGCCGACGTCCCCGGACGGCTCGACCGGCGGCGTCGGAGGCGGCTCGGATGCGCGGACCCGCGGCTCCGCCTGCGCTTCGGGCGCCCACAGGGGGCCGCCATCCTCCAGGCGCAGGTCTTCCGGGCCGATCTCGAGCGCGTCGCTGGTTGCGAGCGTGCGCAGCACCACCGACTCGAGCTCGCGCAGATTGCCCGGCCACGGCTCCTGCAGGAGCACGTCGATCGCCGGGCTCGTGAACCGGCGCCGCAGGCCGCGCGCGTTGCACCAGGCGAGGGCCGTCTGCTCCACGAAGCGGGGAATGAAGTCGGCGCGCTCCCGAAGCGGCGGAATGCGGATCAGGAGCGCGCCCAGCGACTGCTCGAGTCCCGGGTCGAGATCGGGCTCCGGCACACGGCCGAACGCATCCGACGCGAGGCCGATCCAGCGCAGGCGGGTCGCGACACCCAGCAGGCGATCCGGCGGCCCCGTCTCGATCCAATCGCGCAGCTCGTGCTGCGCGTCGAGATCCGCCCGGTCGACGTCCTCGAGACAGATCGTGAGCTTCGCACAGGCCGGCAGTGCACCGAGGCGCGGCGACAGCCGTTCGAGCAGCCGCTCGGTGCGCATGCCCGCGCACCCGATCCGCACGAACGAGACCCGGCCCGGCGCAGAGCCCGATCGGCTCGGGTCGCGCAGATCGTGGTGGTGGACGTAGCGGGCGAGCAGGCCGCGACCGGTGCCCGGCTCGCCGCGCAGCAGGATCGGAACGCCTTCGCGCGCCGGATCGGCGGCGCGCAACAGATCCGGCATGCGATCCGTGAGGTCCTCGAACCATCGATCGAAGCGCTCCCAGACGACGCGCCGCAGGCCGCGGTCCAGCAGTGTGTCGACGCTGCGGCGCTCGAGAGCGCTGCCGACCGCTCGGCGCAGCGCAGCCCGCTCGGACGGAACCCGGACGAAGTCGGCGGCCAGTCCCGCGAACAGGCGGCGCGCCTCGGGCAGGTCGACCGCGCTTCCGGCGATGATCCACCGCGCATCGGGGTGAGCCCGTGCGACGCGATCGGCGAAGTGAAGTTCCAGGTCGAAGTCGCCCTCGACGCCCAGCACCACGGCGGACGGCGGCGCCTTGGATTCGAAGTCCTCCGGTGCCGCGCCGCCGAGCTCGGGCTCGGGCTCGCCGGTGCGGCCGACGAGCCGGGCCAGCGCGTGGCGCCGGGTCGGAGTTCGATGGACGATCCACAGCTTGGACATGTCTCCAACCGGGTTGCGCACAGACGGGTCCCGCAGGGAATTCCAATCGATTTCGCGCAATCCGTGTGCCAACTTCTGTAGACCGGAATCGAGGATGCATCCACGCGGCTAACCGCGCCGATCGGCTTGGAGAGCCGCCCCGCACACCGCGGGACCCGGCGCTGGAGCGCCCCGCCGGAAACGCCCGGGCACCCCCAATATTAGGAAAAAAACTTCAGCCGTTGCCGGCGTTGATCCCGCCGGATTCGTCTGCGAGAGTAGCCGCGCTGCGCGCTGCCCGCGGGAGGGAGGGGACGGATGCCCGGCTCGCGCGACCCGGCGCGGATGCCCGCGGGCCGCGTCCGACGTGCCGAGGCCCGCGACCTCGACGGCGTGGTCGCGCTCTGGTCCGCCATCGCGGCGCATCACGCCCCGCTCGACCCGCTCTTCGCACTTCGCCGAGACGCCGAGCCGGAGCTGCGCGCGCTGCTCGCCGCCCTCCTGCGCGATCCCGACGCCGCGATTCACGTCTACGCGTCCGGCCGCGACATCGCGGGTCTGTGCATCGTGCGTATCGCGCACGCGCCACCGATCCTGGAGGAGACGGAGCGCGCCGAGATCACGGACCTCGGCGTGCGCGAAGACTGGCGCCGCCGGGGGGTCGGGCGCCGGCTCGTGGAGGCGGCGCTCGAATGGCTGTCGCTCCGAGGCATCGCTCGCGTCGAGGTCCGGGTCGCCAGCCGCAACCCGGAGGGACAGGCCTTCTGGCGGGCGCTCGGCTGGAGCGACCTGATGGACGTTCTGCAGCGCCGGCTGTAACGTAGCTCGCGCGTCCACCGAGCGGGACGAACCTCGCCCCGCATTCGCGTCCGACGGAGCCGGCCCGGGAGGTGGCCATGACTGCGCACGCAGCCGACCTGAATCCGCTCGCCCGAGATCTCAATCAGACGCTCGAGACGGCGGCGCCCGAGGTGTTCGCCTCGCTATCCGCCCTCGGACGGCGACTCTACTTCCCGCGCGGGATCCTGTCTCAGTCGGCGGAGGCGAACGCGCGCGCGAACCGGGTGAACGCGACGATCGGGATCGCCACCGAGGCCGGCGGGCCCATGTACCTCCCGTCCATCCAGCGCCACCTCGCGAATGTCGATCCGAAGGACGCGTACCCCTATGCGTCGGTGGCCGGTCGTCCGGGCCTGCGGGATCTCTGGCGCGAGAAGCTGCTCGCCGAGAACCCCTCGCTCGCGGGCAAGCGCTTCGGCCGCCCCATCGTGACCAGTGCCATTACCCACGGACTCGCGCTCGTCGGCGATCTGTTCGTCGACCCGGGCGACGTCCTGGTGCTGCCCGACAAGCTCTGGGGCAACTACCGGCTCATGTACGAGGTGCGCTACGGCGGGCGGATCGTCACGTTCCCGTTCTTCGACGGCGGCGGCTTCGCGACCGGTGCGTTCGCGCGCGCGCTCGAGGAACAGGCGCGCACGAACGAGAAGCTGCTCGTGCTCCTCAACTTCCCGAACAATCCGACCGGCTACATGCCGACGCCGCCCGAGGCGGAGGCCATCGCGAGCGCGATCGTCGAACGAGCGGAGCGCGGCACGAAGATCGTGGCGATCTGCGACGACGCCTACTTCGGCCTCTTCTACCACCTGGGTGGAGCGACGGCGGTGGAGTCCCTCTTCAGCAGCCTCGCCAATCGCCATCCGAACCTGCTCGCCGTCAAGCTCGACGGCGCGACGAAGGAGCTGTTCGTCTGGGGGCTCCGCTGCGGGTTCCTCACCTTCGGGCCGGGGCGCGCGAACACGGCCGAGGCCGTCGCGGACGTCCTCGACGCCAAGGTGCGGGGCGCGGTTCGCAGCGGCATATCGAACAGTCCGCAGCTCTCCCAGTCGCTCGTCGAACGCGCGCTCTCGTCCCCGACGATCGAGGACGAGCGCAAGCAGAAGTTCGAGACGCTCGCGGCGCGCGCGGCGAAGGTCCACGAGGTGGTGCACGCGCCCCGCTACCGAGAGAGCTGGGAGCCGTATCCCTTCAACAGCGGCTACTTCATGTGCATCGCGGTCAAGGGCGTGGAAGCGGAGAAGGTGCGCGTGCACCTGCTCGAGCGGTACGGCATGGGCGTGATCGCCACCGGCGCCAGCGACCTGCGCATCGCGTTCTCGTGCGTCGAGCTCGGAGACGTCGAGTCGCTGTTCGAGACGCTTCACCGCGCAATTCAAGAGCTGCAGTAGCCTGCCGCGTCGGGCGCGCCGAGCGCGGACACCCGCTTCAGCGCGTCGCCGCGCGCTCGGCTTCCGGTCGTTCCGCGTCCGCGTCGCCCGCAGCGAGCACCTCGAGGATCCGGACCAGGGCGTGAACGCCGCGCTTCAGGTTCTCGATCGAGATGCGTTCGTTGGCGCCGTGGATGGTCTGCGTCTCGGAGGGCGGGAGCCAGCGCGGCACGAAGCCGTACGAGACGATCGAAAGGTCCCGGAAGTAGTGGGCGTCGGTGAAGCCGGCGATCAGGCGGGGCACCACCAGGGCTCCGGGGTCGATCTCCGACGCCACCTGGCGGATCGCGTGAAACAGATCCGTGTCGGCGGGCGAGCTGCGCGATTCGAAGCTCAAGAACGGCTCGACCGAGATGCCGGGCCCCGCGATCGCGGCGCCGACCCGGCGCGCGAACGCCGGGCACGGCTCGCCCGGCAGGAGCCGCGCGTCGAGGTGCGCGAACGCCTCCGCGGGCAGGACGTTGGTCCTCGGGCTGCCCTGGAGTCGCGTGATCGCGACCGTGTTCTGCACGAGCGCGCGGCGCCCGCGGTCCGCCAGGAAGCGCGCGCGGAAGTCGGGATCCCACTGCAGCGCGAAGGCCAGGTCTGCGAAGCCAGCCCGGTCTTCGGGCGGGGCGATCGGCGCCAGCGCCGCGAACATCCGCGCCACCTCGGGCACCGTGCGCACCTCGCTCTCGATCCGCCGGCTCCGGTCGAGCGCCTCGAGCAGGCGGTCGATCGCCGTGTCTTCGGGAGCGGTCGAGCTGTGCCCGGCCGTACCGCGCGCGCGGACCCGAAGCCAGCAGGGACTCTTTTCGGCAACGGCGATGCCCCACACGTTGGGCTCGCCCGGGTCGCCGAGCCGGATTCCGCCGCCTTCGGTGAGCAGGAACTCGGCATTCCCGAGCAGCTCGCCGTACTCGTGAACGAGAAAGCCCGCGCCGCTCTGGCCGCCGGCTTCCTCGTCGGGTGTGGCGATCAGGATCACGTCGCGATCGAGCCGCGCGCCGCGCGCCGCCAGCTCGATCAGCGTGAACAGATGCACGACGGCGACGCCCTTGGCGTCGAGTGCGCCGCGTCCCACCACGTAGCCGCCGCCGACCACGCCCTCGAATGGATCGACGCTCCACTCGGCGGCGTCCGCCGGTACGACGTCCAGATGGGACAGCAACACGATCGGCCGTCGCGCTCCGGTGCCCGCCCAGCGCGCCCAGGCGGCGGCGCGTTCGCTGCCGTCGAAGGACGGCGTCCGCACGACGCGGGCTTCGAGGCCTTCGCGTCGCGCCACGCGCACCAGAAGCTCTGCGAGCGGCCGTTCGTTCCCCTCTGGGCTCACGGTGGGGATCCGGATCGCCTGCGCCAGGATCTCGCTGCTGGCGGCCCCGAGGTCGGCTCGGGGATCCGGGTAGCCGCGGCCGCCGAAGGGCCAGACGGCAGACGCCGATTCGACACCCAAAGCCCCCGCCGCGACACACACCAGGGCGACGGCGAAGCCGTTTCGGATCCTCGGCTTCGATCCGTTGCAAACGCGGTTCGGATACACGGGGCTCCGATCTCGGAATTTGATGGAAAATGTCAATGATTTCGAGATCTTGAACGTCGAGGTAGCGCGCGCGTGCAAATTCGGCAAGACTCGCGGTCGCAAGTTGCGGTTGCGAAACGCCGATCAGGCGAGCACCCTCCCCCCTGCTCAGTAGCGATGTGTGTCCCCCGCTGAAGGTTGAAATGTCGCATGTCGATTCGGAACCGCTGTGAGCGAGCTGAGCGGACCCGCTAGTCGGGGTGGACGAACGCGCAAGGGAGCCCCGGAAGGCCGGCAGGTCCTCGGGTCGGATCCCTTCGCCGAGCCGCTCGGGCCGCACCTCCTCGAGGAGCGGATCGAGCACCTCGCGTCCTACCGCGAGCGACCGGTGGTCCGGTCGCCGGAGACGCCGCGCGCGGTGCCGGCCGCGTCGGGATCCGGGCAGCTCCTCCGCCGCTGGCTCGGGCGACGCGAGGGTCGACCCCAGCGGCGGCGGGCACGGAGCGCGATTCGGCGCGGGCTCGCCGTCCTGATCCTCGGTGCGGTCGCCGTCGGTTCGGTGTCCGCGGGCCTCTGGGTCGGTCAGGCGAGCCAGACGGGCAGTGCCGCGATCCGCAAGGCCTCGGTTCCGCCGGTCGGCGCGAACGCGGCGCGCGACGCCGCGGAGCTGGACGTCGCCGCGCCGCCGACGCCCGAGCTGGCGCTGGCCGCATTCGAGAGCGACTCCACCGAGATCGACGCCTACCGGATGGCCGTCGCCCGCAGCGAGCCGCTCGCTCCGTCGCGAGCGGTGCTCGCCCGGCCCCTGCCGCGGGCGACGCGCGTGAGCGGCGAGATCGAGCCCGGTGGAACGCTGAGCGCCGCGCTGCAGGAGCACGGCGTCACCCGGGAGACCGTCGATTTCCTCGCCGTCGAAGTGCGTCCGCTCTTCGACTTCCGCTATTCGCGCCCGGGCGATCGCTACAGCCTGGTGCGCGACGCGGACGGTGAGGTCGTCGAATTCCGCTACGCCTACTCACCCATCGAGACGATCCACCTGCGGCGCGAGGGCAGCCGCTACGTCGCGTCGCGCGAGGAAGTGCGGCTCGTGCCGCGCCGGAGCCTGATCGAGGGCGCGATCACGACGTCGCTGTACGACGCGATCGTGGACTCCGGCGAGAGCCCGCAGCTGGCCGCCGATTTCGTGAACATCTTCGCGTGGGACGTCGACTTCTCGCACTCGACCCAGCCCGGCGACGAGTTCGGCGCGCTGGTCGAGCGCTTCTATCGCCAGGACATCGACGGCTCGGAGCTGTTCGTCCGCTCGGGTCGGATTCTCGCGGCGCGCTACGCCGGTGCGGCCGGGAACTACTCCGCCGTCTGGTTCGAGACGCAGCCGGAGCACGGCGGCTACTTCCGGCCGGACGGAACCTCGGTGCAGCGCGAATTCCTGGTGGCGCCGGTCGAGTACGGGCGCATCAGCTCGGTCTACACGCACGCGCGCCGCCATCCGATCCTCAAGATCACCCGGCCGCATCACGGGATCGACTTCGCCGCGCCCTCGGGTACGCCGGTCTGGACGGTCTCGGACGGAGTCGTGACACACCGCGGCTGGTCCGGCGGCTTCGGCCGTCTCATCAAGGTGCGCCACCCCAACGGCTACGAGTCCTACTACGCGCATCTGTCGAGGTACAAGGGCGGCGTGAGCGTGGGTGACCGCGTGTCCCAGAAGCAGGTCATTGGCTACGTCGGGCAGAGCGGACTCGCGACCGGCCCCCACGTCTGCTTCCGGATCGCGAAGGACGGCCACTACGTGAACCCGGCGAATCTCCAGTCGCCTTCCGGTCCGCCGATTCCCGCGGACCGGCTGCCGGAGTTCAACCTGCGGCGCGACGCCCTGCTCCTGGAGCTCGAGGGCGCGCCGACCGGCCGCCTGGCGAACCTGCAGTCGCTCTAGCCGCCCGTACGACCCGAGTGCACACCGTCTCCGCCGGGCGGGCCGGTCGCGGACGGCGTCCGCTGCCCTTCTGCGGCAAGTGTGTCAGGATTCGCGCATGGTCGAGGCCCCCCGTTCGGAAATCGGTGAGCCGCTCCGGCTCCAGCTCGAGTCGGCGGGGCGCCGCCTCGGGGCGCGCGAATCCAGCCATCGCGACGCCGTGGCCGAGGCGCGTCGTCGGGCCGAGGCGCTGCACGCGGCCGTGGCCTTTGCGCTCGAGGGCTTCCACGCGGCCGCCTCCGAGGCCGGTGCTCCCCACCTCGAGGTCGCGCTCTCGCCACTGCGGGTCGACGACAAGCACCTCCGGTCGATCGAGTTCGAGCTGCGCCGCGGTCGACACCGGGCGATCGTCACCGTCAAGAGTCGCGGCGAGGTGACGTTGGTCGGCCCGTTTCGGGCGGGCAAGACGGAGGGTCCCTGCTCGACCTTTCCGTTCGACGCCGAGGCCGAACTCAGCGCGGCTCTGGGCAACTTCCTCGAAGCGTTCGTGGAGGAGGCCGCGACCCCGTGAGCGACGGGTCGGCGGCCCCGCCGCGGAACTGCGGAAGGCGGGAACGGCGTTGAGCCTCGATCGAGAGACTCCTCCCGAGCTGCTCGCTCCGATCCGGTCCACGGAGGAGCTCGTCGAGTACATGGCCGGAGCCGAGAAGCCGGCGTCCGAATGGAAGATCGGTACGGAGCACGAGAAGATCGCCGTCTACGCGCGCGAGCTCCGACCCGTCCCCTACGAAGGAGAGCGAGGGATCGGCGCGCTGCTGCAGCGCATCGTCGACGCGGACGGCTGGACGCCGGTCACCGAGGACGGCTTGCTGATCGGCCTCCAGAAGGACGGCGCGAGCATGTCGCTGGAGCCGGGCGGACAGCTCGAGCTCTCCGGGGCGCCGCTGCGGACGATCCACGAGACCTGTCGCGAATTCACCGCGCATCTGGCGCTGATGAAGCACGTCTGCGAGCCCTTCGACATCGTCTGGCTCGGGCTCGGTCTGCACCCGATCCACACGATCGACGAGATCCCACGCATGCCGCGGGCGCGTCACCAGATCATGCGCGACTACCTGCCGTCGCGCGCCTCGCTCCCCCTGGAGATGATGCACATGACGGGGACCGTGCAGGCCAACTTCGATTTCGCCGACGAGCTGGACATGGTGCGGAAGCTGCGCGTGTCGCTCTCGCTCACGCCCATCGTCTCCGCGATCTACGCGAACTCGAGCCTCGCGGGGGGGAAGGCGGCCGGCTTCATCTCGCGGCGCATGCACATCTGGCGCAACACCGATCCGGATCGGACGGGCCTCCTGCCCTTCGTCTTCGAGCCCGGGTTCGGCTACGCGCGCTACGTCGAGTACGCGCTGGACGTACCGATGTTCTTCATCGTGCGGAACGGTCGCTACCTGCCGGCCCGAGGTGTCCCGTTCCGACGCTTCCTCGAGGACGGTCTCGACGAGCACCGGGCCACGTTGATCGACTTCGAGCGTCACCTGACGACGCTCTTCCCGGAGGTGCGGCTGAAGCGAGGCGTATTCGAGCTGCGCGGTGCGGATGCCGTGCCGCCGGACCTGACCTGCTCGCTCCCGGCGCTCTGGAAGGGCATCCTGTACGACGCGCACGCCTGCGAGGCGGCCGCCGCGCTGACCGCGGAGTGGAGCGCAGACGACCGCGATTACGCACTCGAGCAGGTCGCCCGCCACGGCCTCGCGGCCGTCCTCTGCGGCCGTCCGGTGTTGGAGCTCGCGCGGGAGCTCGCGGCGATCTCCCGCGAGGGGTTGCGGCGAATTCGCCACCTGGGCCGCTCCGGTGAGGACGAGCGGCGTTTTCTCGATCCGGTCGATGCCCAGCTCGACCGCGGCAAGAGCCCGGGCGAGGTGGTGCTGGAGCGCTGGGAGGGCGAATGGGGCCGGTCCTTCGAGCGCTTGATCGAATACGCGCGTTACTGATAGAGTCCCGGTGGATTCAGCAAACCCTTCAAACGTTCGGGTCGGTGCGCCATGGCATCCAAGTCGTTTCGGGTGACCTTCTCGCTGGATGAATCGGACGTCGCCTACTTCCGCCGTCTGTATCAGACCGCCAAGAAGAACGCGCCCCTCGATCATCCGGAGCGCGTCGTGAACCAGGTTCGCGACACCGTCTCGACGGTCCGCGAACGCGCCAAGCTTCCGAAGTTCGTAGCCGAGACGATCTCGACGCTCGAGACCTTGATCCAGATGCTCGAAGACGAGGATTACGCGCTGCCGCGGACCGTGGCCTCGCGCGTGGTGGCCGCGCTGGCCTATTTCGCCGACGCGGAGGATCTGATTCCCGACCATCTGCCCGCACTCGGCTTCCTCGACGATGCGATCATGGTCAAATTCGTCGAGCAGGAGCTGCGGGACGAGCTCTCGGCCTACCGAAAGTTCCGAAAGTTCCGGGAAGGCGCAGAGCAGCGCCCGTGGACGCGCATCGCCCGGGAGCGACTGCCGCGTCGACTCGAGGAGTACCGAAAGCGCCTCCGCTCCGAGATCCAGGCGCGCAAACAGAACGCGTAGCGCCCTGCGCGGCGTTCGCCCGCTCCCCATGACGAGCCCCACGAAGAGTCGCATCCTGATCGTCGACGACGAGGAAGCCATCCTCGAGACGATGACGTTCACCTTCGAGGACGAGTACGAGGTCCACACGGCGGGCGACGCTCGGGTGGCGCTTCGCATCCTGGAGACGAAGGGGACGTTCGCGGCGGTCATCACCGATCAACGCATGCCCGGTATGAGCGGTGTCGACTTCCTGGCCCGCGTGTTCGAGCGCTATCCGATGACCGTGCGCATCATCCTGAACGGCTTCGCGGACATGGACGCCATC
>CP070734.1:2513792-2523681 GCA_020347605.1 Deltaproteobacteria bacterium
TGTTCCTCTACGACGAGAACGACGCGGTACCGGATGACGCCGAGGCCGGATGCGACTGGGACGGGCTCGCCGTGGAGATCCCTTTCACCGTTGAGTCGGGGTCCGAGGCGAGTGATCTCCCGGTCGGGAGGGTGACCTCCGACCCGGCGGGCGAGGAGGCGGACGAGCTTTCCGTGACGCTCGACGCCGCCGATTTCGCCTGGATCCGCACCGAGCTGGAGGTGACCGACGGCGACCTCGTCGTGTTCGGCGCAAGCGACATCCAGCGGGTCGTCGCGGCGGAGCCCGGCTCGGTCGTGCCGCAGCAGACCGTGCCCGGGAGCGGCAACGTCTCGCCGGTCCTGAGCCGTCCCGCGATCTCGGCCGCCGGGTTCGTCGCCTGGGAGGCCTTCGACAGCAACGGCACCGACGACCCCGCGGACGACGACCTCGACATCCTGGTATCGAATGGCGTCGAGACGCTGAACATCAGCGATGGAATCGACGAGGACGACGGCAGGGTCGACGGCTCGCCCCGCATCTCCGGCATCCGCGTGGTCTGGGAGAGCGCCGAGCCGGGCGACGAGAGCACGTCGGAGATCTACCATGCGGATCTGTCCGGGTTCCCGGACGGCCCCGTCACGCCGGTCCGCATCACGACCAACGACATCGCCGATTTCGATGCGCGCGTCTCGGGCCCGTTCGTCGTCTGGGTCGGCGCCGACGAGAGCGGGGACTCCGACATCTTCTACGTGAATCTCGACGAGACGCCGTGCGACCCGACCCCGTGCGATCCGCCGGCGATCGACGATCCACTCGACGTGAGCGAGGGGAGCCCGTGGATTTCCGGATCCCGCGTGGTCTGGCAGCGCGCCGAGCCGAGCGAGGGCGAGCCGGCCGGCGAAGGCGCCGACTTCGAGATCTTCTACGCCGATCTGGCCGACCCGATCGTGACGCCGCACGCGCTGACGGCCAACGCGTATCCGGACGTGCGTCCGTACATCGCCGATGAACGCGTGGTCTGGGAGGGCTTCGTGCCGGATCTGCTCCCCAGCTTCGCGGACGACTCCGAAGTGTTCTTCGCGGATCTGCGGGTCGATCCGATCGTCCCGCTTCGGCTGACCGACAACGATGCCTTCGAGACGAACATCCGCGCGCGCGGCTCGGTTCCACAGGACCTCCGCGTCGGCGTGTTCTGGGAAGTGCTCACCGCCGGCGGCCGGAGCGCGATCACGATCGACGCGGCGAACGTGGACCCGGACGGCGTTCCGCTCGAGGTGCCGCAGATCCTCTCGACCGGCCCGGTGGGCCAGGGCTCGCTGCAGGTTTCCGACGACCTGGTGCTCTGGACGCAGCTCGTCGACGACGAGCCGGAGAACGAGCAAGACCCCGATCCGCTCGAGAACCTCGAGATCTTCTCGTCACCGCCGATCGCGGTTCCCGAGCCGGGTCCCGTCGCGCTGCGCGCGGCCGTGCTCGTCGCGCTGGCGCTCCTCGCCCCGACGCGCCGCGGCAGGGCGCAGCGCCGATGACCCCGGACGCGCTGCGCAAGGAGCTGGCGGCGGGACGGCTGCGGCCGGCCTACCTGCTGTCGGGCGAAGAGCTGCTGCTGCGGGACGACACGCTCGCGTGGCTCCGCGAGGCGGTGCTGGCGGGGGGTCCGTCCGACTTCAACTTCGACCGCCTGGACGGCCAGACCACGACGGCTGGGCAGCTCGTCGATACGGTACGCGCCCTGCCGATCATGGCGGAGCGTCGGCTCGTCGTGCTGCGCGAGCCGGCCGAGAAACGCGCCGCGGCGCACGGGCTGCTCGATGCGCTCGCCGAACTGGTCGCCGAGGTGGCGCGGCAGCCGGAGGCCGCGACCGTGCTCGTCGTCGTGGCCGCCAAGCCGGATCGGCGCGCGCGCTGGGTCAAGGCGTTCGAGACGTCGGCGTGCGTCGTGGATTGCGCGCCCTTGCGCGGCGGGCGCGCGCTCGTCGGCTTCGTGCGGGAGGAGGCGCGCCGGCAGGGCGTGGAGCTCGAGGGCGGCGCGGCGGAGCTGCTCGTCGAGCGGATCGGCTCCCAGCTCCTCGTCTTGCGCCGAGAGCTCGAGAAGGCGGCGCTGTTCGCCGGCCCGCGCGGCCGCGTGACACGCGAACACGTTGCGGTGTCGACCCGCGACGTCGCGGAAGGTCCGATCTTCGACCTGACGGACGCGATCGGGGAGGGCCGCACGAAGGACGCCCTCCGCGTGCTCGAAAAGCTGATCGCAGCGGGATCCGCGCCGCCCCTCGTGCTCGGCGCGCTCGCGTCGCACTTCCGCCGCCTGCTGCGCGTGCGGACGGGAGCTCGGGTGCCCGGCCCTCCGTTCGCGATTCGGAAGCTCGAGTCGCAGGCGCAGCGCTATCGACCGGAGCGCCTGCGGCACTGCCTGTCGGGCATCCACGACTGTGACGAGGTCCTGAAGGGACGCGGCGGCATTCCGCAGAAGCTGGCGCTCGAACGGCTCGTGATCGGACTTTCGAGCTAGCGGCGCGGCGCGCGAGCGCCCGCGCTCAGGCGGAGCTGCGCGCCCGGTCGAGCTGCTTGGCCAGCCGCGAGACGTTTCGCGACACCCACTTCGGCTTGAGGACGCCCTTGCTCGCAGCCTTGCGCAGCTCGCGCTCGGTGGCGCGCAGCTGGGTCTCCGCCGCCTCGGCGTCTCCCGCCTCGACGGCGGTCCGGAAATCCTTCACGAAGCTGCGCACGCGCGCCCGAACGGAGCGGTTCTGCGTCCGACGGCGCAGGGACTGTCGCGCGCGCTTCTCGGCCGACGGGTGATTGGCCACGAGTCCTCCGTTCGCGAGGAGCGCAGGATAGTGGCCCCGGCCCCGGGTGTCGACCGCGGGGGCCGCTGCGGGGCCGGCCCCGCGAATCCGGGACCGCCGGCCGCGACGGTCGTTCAGAGGAGGGCCTGAGCGGCCGATAGAGCTTCAGAACCCGTCTGCTCCGGAGGGATGTGCGTGGTTCACAGGCGCCCGCTCGCACGGGTTCTGGCTGCCGCGGTTCTGCTCGTCGGGGCTCCCCTCGCGGCGCTGGCCGAAGCGGCGCCCGGGGCCCTGGAGCCTCTGGCGGCGGTTCCGGACGTCTCCGTGCCGAACGGCGGATTCACCCTCCGCGAGTCGGCCGTCGAGCAGGTCTGGCGTGCCGCGTCCGGGGATCCCGCGGAGCGCGTCGAGCGCACGCGCGCCGCGGCGCTCAAGCTCGGCGTGCGCAACGTCGAGCCGGCGGCCCGGGCGCTGCTTGCGGGCTCCCCGGCCGATCTCTCGCTGGCGCGGGCGGAGGCGGCCGCGCGGCTGGCGCCCGACCTGCCCAGCGCCCACATGGCCCGGGCCCGGGCGCGCTGGCGGGAGGGCGATCCGACCGGCGCGGTCCGAGCGGCGTTGGCGGCCCTGACCGCGCTGGATCGGGATCTCGAGGCGTCCGTCTGGCTGCGCGCGTCTGCGGCCGCCCTCCTGTGCGTGACCCTCCTGGTGGGCGCCGCCGGCTTCATCGCGCTCACGGGCCTGATGGTCGCGCGCCGCGCGGCGCACGACATCGGCGACTCGGTGTCGACCGCGATGCCGGAGTTCGCGCGGGCGGCCTTGCTGGGCCTGCTGCTGGTGGCTCCGCTCGCGCTCGGCGAGGGCCTCATGGGCGTGGCCCTGGTCGCCTTCGCGGTCGGCTGCCTGTTCGTGAAGGGGCGCCACCGGTTCGTTCTCGTGATCGCGGCCGGCATGTTGCTGGCCGGCACCTTCTACGCGACCCGGCTGGTGGCGGCAGCCCTGGTGGCGCTCGGTGCCGACCCCCTCGCGCAGGCGGTCGCGGCCGCAGAGGCCGGCAACGCCTCGCCGATCCAGATCGCCCGTCTCGAGCAGGCCGAGCCGACCAGCGTGCGGGCGGCCGCCGCGCTGGCGCTTCGCGCCAAGCGGACCGGGTACCTCGAAGAGGCGGACGCGCGCTTCGCAGAGCTGCTCGCGGAGATGCCCAACGATCCGGTGCTGGCCAACAACGCGGCCAACGTCCGACTGGCGCTGGGCGATCCGGATGCCGCCATCGAGCTGTACCGCACGGCGGCGCGGCGCCTCGACTCGGCGCTCGTCTACTACAACCTGTCTCAGGCCTACGGGGTGGCGATCGACCTGGAGGAGCAGGACGCCGCGCTCACGCGCGCCCAGACGATCGACCGCGGGGTGGTGGACGAGCTCAGCGATCTGCATTCGCTGCTCGGCTCGACGTTCGTCGCCGACCTCGCGACGCCGCTGTCCGAGCTGCGGGCGAGCCTCTTCGCGGCGGCCGACGGCGCGCGCGCCGGCGAGAGCTTCGCGATGCGCTGGGCGCCCGGCATCCTCGGGCGGGAGCCGATCGCGTGCAGCGCCGCATTCGGTCTGCTCGCGCTGCTCTCGGCGCCGCTCGGCAGACGCCTCGCGCGTTCGACGCGCTGTCGCCGCTGCGGCGGGCGCCTGTGTCCGCGCTGCGACGGTGCGCGCGCACCGGGCTCGGTCTGCCTCTCCTGCGCGCGGCTCTTTCACCGGCCGGAGACGACCGATCCGTCCCTGCGCATGGCGCGCCTGGCGCAGCTCGAGCGGCGCAATGCGTGGCGCAGGCGCCTGTCCGTCGTCGTCGCGCTGCTGGTTCCCGGCGGGGCGGGCGCCGTCTCCGAGCGTCCGCTCCTGAGCCTGCTCGGCGTCTCGCTGTTCTGTGCGGCCGGGGCCTGCCTCGTCGCGAGCGAGGGCGTCGTTCCCGACCCGCTCGCGCTCGGCGGTGCGGGTCGACTGGCCAGCGGCCTCGCCGCGTCCGTGTTCGGCCTGCTCTATCTCGCGGTGATCGGCTTCGCGATCCGCGGCACGGGAGACACGTAGCCGTGTCGGTCGGGCTGCGCGGGGTGCTCAAGGACTTCGGCATTGCCGAGGTCTTCCAGTTGATCGGCCAGCAGCGCAAGACCGGCGTGCTCGAGCTCGAGCGGCGGGACCGGCGCGTGTCGCTGCAGTTCGATTCCGGCGCCGTGCTGTCCGCCGCGCCGGCCGGCGCCTTTCCGGACGAAGCCCTCGGCGAGATGCTGGTGCGCTGTGGCCTGCTCACGCGCGCGCGCTTCGACGAGCTCGCGAAGCAGCGGAAGACGTCGCTGCAGACGCTCCGGCGCATGATCGTCGAGCGCAAGGTTCTCGCCGCCGCACAGATCGAGGAGATCGAGGACCTCCTCACGCGCGAGACCATCTTCGACGTGCTGCGCTGGACGGACGGCTCGTTCCGGTTCACCGCGCAGGCCGTTTCGCACGACCGCGAGGCGCCGCACCTGATCCCGGCGGAGCAGATCCTGATGGACGGTCTCCGGATGGCCGACGAGTGGCGCACCTTCGCGGACGAGATTCCGTCCGAGGAGACCGTCTTTCAGCGCTGTGGCCGCTTCGAGATCTTTCGCGACAGCCCCCAGGCGGACTCCGCGGGATCCCCGGCACAGGCCGAGGCGGTGTTTCGCCTCGTGGATGGCCGCCTCAGCGCGCGGCGCGTGATGGACCTGTCGCGCCTCGGGACCTTCGATGGCGCGCGAATCCTCTCCGCGCTGCGCCGCGCGGGCGTGATCGAGCCCATCGATCCGCGCCGGGTTCCGAAGCGCGCCAAGGTGCGCGACCCGCGGTCATCCGCCCCGATGCCCGTCCGGTCCTGGATCGCCACGCTGCTCCCGTTCGGATTGCTGCTGGCGCTGGCGTTCTCGGATCTCGCGGGCGGCTGGATCGGCGGGCCGCGCGCCGATGCCGCGAGCTTCCGGATCGACCGCTCCCCGCTCGCGGCGGCCCGCGTCGCGTTCGAGACCGATCGGGTCCGGCGCGCGCTCGAGACCTACCGGTTCATGACGGGCGCGTGGCCGGTGGAGCTGGGCGAACTCGTCGATCGGGGTCTGCTCGAGCCGGGCGCGTTGACGCCCGCGAACGGGCGACCCTACTATTACGCGCATCGCGGCGAGGAGGTCCTTCTACTCGCGCCCGAGTATTAGGAAGCCCCATTCGGAAGCCCAAAGGGAAAGCCCGCCGCGCCCTCGGAGGCCCCCTGGCCCAGCAGCACGCCAGTACGCGTCAGACCCTGATCTTCGACGACAACCACACGGCCGCCCAGCTGTACGGCGAAGGCGATCGCACGCTGCACGTCCTCGAACAGGAGCTCGGCATCCAGGCGCACGCCCGGGGCAACGAGGTGCGGCTGGTGGGCGCTCCCGAGGCGGTCGGCGTGGCCCGCAAGGTGCTCGAAGAGCTCTACGCGCTGCTCCGAACCGGCGGCTCGATCCACCCGCGCGACGTGCGGGAAACCATCCGCATGCTGAGCGGTGCGCCCGAGGTCGACCCGCGCGACGCCTTCGAGGCGGTGCTCTCCACCGGCAGCTCGCGGCGCCGGATCGTCGCCAAGAACCTCTCGCAGCGGCGCTACGTGGAGCTGATGCAGGAGCGGGACCTCGTGCTCAGCATCGGACCGGCCGGAACCGGCAAGACGTACCTGGCGATGGCGACGGCGGTCGCGGCGCTCTACCGCCACGAGGTGTCGCGGCTGGTGCTGACGCGGCCGGCGGTCGAGGCCGGCGAGCGCCTCGGCTTCCTGCCGGGCTCGATGGAGGAGAAGGTCAGCCCGTACCTCCGGCCCCTCTACGACGCACTCCACGACATGATGGGCTTCGAGAAGCCGTCGCGGCTGATCGAGCGCGACGTGATCGAGATCGCCCCGCTCGCCTTCATGCGCGGGCGCACGCTCAACGATTCGTTCGTGATCCTCGACGAGGCGCAGAACACGACCACCGAGCAGATGAAGATGTTCCTCACGCGGCTGGGCTACAACTCGAAGGCCGTGGTGACGGGTGACGTGACCCAGATCGACCTGCCCGAGGCGAAGCGCTCCGGCCTCGTCGAGGCGATGCGCGTCCTGGACGGCGTGGAGGGGATCGGCTTCATGCGCTTCACCGAGTCCGACGTCGTGCGACATCCGCTGGTCCAGTCGATCGTCCGCGCCTACGACCGATTCGAGCAGGCGAAGAACTCATCCAGCGCCGACGACACCCGTTCGGAATGACCATCCGCCTGGAGGCGGGGCGCGCCGTGGCTGCGCCTCCGGTCGATCGCCGCCTGCTGCGCTCCCGGGCGCGCTGCATCTTGCGCGAGCTGAACCACGCGCGGTCCGAGCTGTCGATCGCGCTCGTCGATGACGAGACCATCGCGGCGCTGAACGGAACCTACCGCGGGCAGCCGCGCCCGACCGACGTGCTCTCGTTCTCCCTGCTCGAGGGCGACCACACCGCGCATCGCGGCGCGCTTCTCGGGGACGTGGTGATCGGTGTCGAGACCGCGGCGCGCCAGGCGCGCTCGGCGCGCCGCGCCATCGACGACGAGGTCGCGCGCCTTTTGATCCACGGCGTGCTGCACCTGCTCGGACACGACCACGTTCGCTGCGACGAGGCGCGCGCGATGCGCCGCGAAGAGCGCCGCCTGCTCCGGGCGATCCGGACATGACGCGCGCCCGGCGCGCCGCCTGGCTCGGCGCATACGCGATCGCGACGGCGCTGTCGTTTCCGCACCCCGTCGGGGATCGGGTGCTCGATCTCGGGTTCGCGCTCGCGTGGCTCGGTCCGGCGCTGCTCGTCCTGGGCCTCTCGGGGCTCGCGCCGCGGGCGGCCGCGCGACACGCCTTCGTCGCCGGTCTCGTCGGCCACTCGCTGATCCTGCACTGGATCTACGTGGTCACGGTTCGCTACGGGCATGCGGCCCCTGTGGTCGGCGTGCTGGCGCCGGTGGCCCTGGCGGCCTACATCGCCGCGTTCGTGGCGGCGTTCGGCGCCGGCTGGCGCTGGCTGGCGCGGCGCGGCGCCGCGAACCCGTTCTCCGCCGCCCTGTTGTGGACCGCGCTCGAGCATCTGCGCTCCTTCGCGCTCTCGGGCTTTCCGTGGGCCACGCTGGGATACGCACAGCACGAGAACCCCGCCCTGCTGGCGCTCGCGCCCTTCACGGGCGTATACGGTCTCTCCTTCGTCACGGTGCTCGGCGGCACTGCGCTGGCCGAGCTTCTCGCGCGCGCGCGCGGGGGGGCACGGGCGAGCCGCGCCGCGCGGACCGCCCTGGCGTCGGTCGTGGCGCTGCATGCCCTGGGCCTCGTGCTGCGCGCCATCGAGCCGGACCGGCCCGCGGAGACGGTTCGCATGGCGGCGCTCCAGGGGAACGTCGACCAGGGCCAGAAGTGGGATCTGGTGCGGCTGCGGGAGACCCTCGAGCTCTACGAGGACCTGGCCGCGCAGGCGGCGGATCGCGGAGCCCGCGTGATCGTCCTGCCGGAGACCGCACTGCCCGTGGCGCTCGACCGCTACACCGAGCTGAAGCAGCGCTGGGCGGCGTTCGCGCGGTCGCGCGGTGTGGCCGTCGTGATCGGCGCGGTCGGTGTCGAGGGCTCGAACGAGGACCTGCGCTTCTACGACAGCGCCTTCGTCCTGGGCCCGGACGGCCGGTTTGCGGCTCGCTACGACAAGGCCCACCTGGTGCCGTTCGGCGAGTACGTTCCGCTGCGGGGGCTGCTCGGCTCCCTGCTCGCAGCGGTCGCCCGGGGCATCGCGCCCGACAGCGTGACGCCCGGGCCGGGGCCCCGGGCGATCGAGCTCGAGGGGGCGGGGCTGGCGCTCCGGGCAGGGGTGCCGATCTGCTATGAGCTACTGTTTCCGGACCTGATCCGGCGCTTCGTGGACGGCGGGGCCTCCGTACTGCTCGCCATCACGAACGACGCCTGGTACGGGCGGACGGGGGCGCCCTATCAGTTCCTGGCGATGACCGCGCTGCGCTCCGCGGAGACCCGGGTCTTCACGGTGCGGGCGGCGAACACGGGGGTCTCGGCCATCATCGACGCGCGAGGGCGCGTCGTGGAGAGAACGAGGATTTTCGAACGGGATCTCGTCCTGGCGGACGTCCCGCTCCGGTCTCCACCGCTCGGAGGCTCGTTCTACACGAGACACGGCGACGTGTTCGCGTGGAGCTGCTGGGCCGGTTTCTTGGCGATCTCGGGCGTGGCGTGGCTACGATCCCGCAGCAAGAGGGAGCGATGAGCGAGACGTCGAGACCGGCGAAGATCGATTCCGGTGAGCTCGGGGAGCGGTTGCGCGCGCTGTGTGCCCGCTTCTCCGAGTTCCGGGGGCGTCTTTGACCTCGAGACCCTGCGCGCGCGCGCCGCGGAGCTCATGCGGGAGGCCGCGCGCCCGGACCTCTGGGAGGATCGCGAACGCGCCGAACGGGTGCTGCGGGAGAAGCGCTCGGTCGAGCGCGAGCTCTCGCTCCTGGATCGGCTCGCCGGCGACCTCTCCGACGCCGAGGTCCTGATCGAGCTCGCCGACGAGGCCGATGACGACGCGACCCGGGCCGAGGCGACCGAGAAGCTCGCGGCCGCCGAACGCGAGCTGGCGGACGCGGAGCTCCGCTGCCTGCTGGGCGGGGAACACGACGCCTCGAACGCGATCATCGCCGTCAACGCCGGGGCCGGTGGAACCGATGCCTGCGACTGGGCCGAGATGATGCTGCGCATGTACCTCCGCTGGGCGGAGCGCCACGGCTTCTCGACCGAGATCCTCGACTGGCAGGCCGGCGAAGAGGCCGGGGTGCGCAGCGCCACGGTGACCGTCTCCGGAGACTTTGCGTTCGGCTACCTCAAGACCGAGGAGGGGGTGCACCGCCTCGTGCGGATCTCCCCGTTCGATTCGCAGCATCGCCGCCACACCGCGTTCGCGAGCCTGGGAGTCGTTCCGGAAATCGACGACTCCGTCGAGGTGGAGATCGACGAGAACGACCTGCGCGTCGACACCTACCGGGCGGGCGGCGCGGGCGGCCAGCACGTCAACAAGACGGACTCGGCGGTGCGCCTCACGCACCTGCCCACGGGCATCGTCGTCCAGTGT
>CP070734.1:2523781-2537427 GCA_020347605.1 Deltaproteobacteria bacterium
AGCCAGCACATCTGGGTCTACGACTGGAGCCCGAACGGCCTCGGCGACCCCAGGCCCTTCTGCGTGCTCCCGGCGGGCTTCCCGGACGGCTTCTGCTTCACGGCCGACGGCCAGCTGATCGTGTGCGGGAGCCTCGGAGATCTGATCTGCGTCTACGACCGCGACGGCCAACTCGTCGAACGGTTCGATGCGCCCGCGCACAGCGAGCCCACGAACTGCTGCATCGGAGACGGCAAGCTCTACGTGACCTACTCGGGCCCGGGACAGCTGGTCGCGTTCGACTGCGACTGGAAGCCCCTGCCCCTCTACCCCGAGCGCGCCGGCGGCCGAGCGGGGTGATGGAGGAGATGTCGTGAGCCAACGCGACCCGGATCTGCGCCGCCGCGCCGCGGCCGTCGTCCCCGGCGGCATGTACGGGCACATGAAGGCGGACATGCTGCCGGAGGGGTATCCCCAGTTCTTCGAGCGCGGCGATGGCTGCCGGATCTGGGACGTCGACGGCCACGAGTACATCGACTTCGTGTGCAGCTACGGACCGATCGTGCTCGGCCACCGTCACCCGGCGGTGGAGGCGGCCGCCGCGCGTCAGCTCGCCAGCGCCGACTGCCAGAACGGTCCGGCCGCGGTCTTCGTCGAGCTCGCCGAGCGAATGGTCGACGTCGTCCCGGCGGCCGACTGGGCGATGTTCTGCAAGAACGGCAACGATGCCACGACGCTGTGCGTGACGATCGCCCGGGCGGCCACCGGGAAGCGCAAGGTGCTCGCCGCGCGCGGCGCGTATCACGGCTCGCTGCCCTGGTGCACGGAGTTTCGCACCGGCGTCACGGACGAGGACCAGGCGCATCTCATCCATTACACGTACAACGACCTGGCCAGCGTCGAGGCGGCGCGTGAAGAAGCCGGCGACGACCTGGCCGCGATCCTCGTCTCGGCCTTCCAGCACGACGCCTTCGTCGACCAGGCCCTGCCCGAGCCCGCGTTCGCGCGGCGACTCCGCGAGATCTGCGACCGAACCGGCGCGGCGCTGCTGCTCGACGACGTGCGCGCGGGCTTCCGCCTGCACCGGGGCGGAAGCTGGGAGGGCGTCGGGGTGCGACCGGATCTGTCGGCCTGGGGCAAGGCGCTGGCGAACGGCTGGCCGATCTCGGCGGTGACCGGGGTCGACGCGCTGCGCCGGGCGGCGACCCGGGTGTTCGCCACGGGCTCCTACTGGTTCGGCGCCGCTCCGATGGCCGCGGCGCTCGCGACCCTCGAGGCGCTGGACGCGAGTGACGCCCTCGGGAGGATGCGCGCGGCCGGTCAAACGCTCCGCGACGGGCTCGACGCGCAGGCCCGCAGCCACGGATTCTCGCTGCGGCAGACCGGTCCGGTGCAGATGCCGATGGTGCTCTTCGAGGACGATCCCGAGCGGGCCACGGGGAACCGCTTCTGCAGCGAGGCCCTGAAGCGGGGCGTCTACCTGCATCCGTGGCACAACATGTTTCTCTGCGCGGCCCATACACCCGACGACGTCAAGCAGGCGCTCGAGCGGACCGACGAGGCCTTTGCCGCGCTGCGTCGCTCCCGCTGAACGGGGCGGCGCGCGTGCGCGGGCACGTCCGCGAGCGGCAACCGGACGTCTTCGATCGCGGCGTAGACCCGGATGGGGAACCGCGGCTCAGGCCATGGGCATCGCGAAGCCGTCTTCCACCGGCTCGAGCTTCTCGAAGTGCGCTCCGAGCTGCTTCTGCAGGTCCTCGACGCACCACGCGCGCGGGTTCTCGAAGGCCGCGGCGATCCGCGGGCGCTCGAGCACCGACACGTTCCTGCCCGACACCGTGAAGATCTGCCCGGAGACGCGCGCGGCGTTCGGCGAGGCGAGCCACGCCACCAGCGGCGAGACGTTCTCGGGCGCGAAGGTGTCGAAGCCCTCCGCGGGCTTCTCGAAGATCGCGGCCCACGGTCCGGCTTCGTTCATGCGGGTCCGCGCGCGCGGGCAGATCACGTTCGCCGTGGCCCCGAAGCGCAGGATCTCGCGCGCCGCGGACAGCGTCATGAACGCGAGCCCCGCCTTGGCGGCCGCGTAGTTCGCCTGCCCCAGGTTTCCGATCAGGAACGCGTCCGACGCGGTGCTGATCAGGCGGCCGTAGATGGGCTTCTCACCGCCGCCCGCCTTGAACCGGTCGCGCCAGTAGGCCAGCGTGTGGCGCATCGTCAGGAAGTGACCCTTCAGGTGGACCCGCACCACCGAGTCGAACTGCGGCTCCGTCATCTTGAACAGCATGCCGTCGCGGCAGAAGCCGGCGTTGTTGACGACGATGTTGAGATCGCCGAACTCGTCGATCGCGCGCTTCACCAGGGCCTCGGTGTCGTTCCAGTCGCCGACGTCGCCGAAGTGCGACACGGCCCGTCCCCCGAGCGCCTGGATCTCGGCGACCACCGACTCGGCCGGGTCGGTGCTCTTGCCGGACCCGTCGGCCTCGGTACCCAGGTCGTTCACGATCACGCTCGCGCCCTGGCGGGCCAGCTCGAGCGCCTCGACGCGGCCGAGGCCCCGCCCGGCGCCGGTCACGATGGCGACCCTTCCGTCCAGATCTCCCATGTCCGTCTCCTAGATGCGCTCGATGATGGTGGCGGTCCCGATCGCCGAGCCGCAGCACATGGTGATGAGCGCGGTGCTCGCATCCCGGCGCTCGAGCTCGTGGAGCGCCGTGACGATCAGGCGCGAGCCGGTCGCGCCGACCGGGTGGCCCAGCGCGATGGCCCCCCCGTTGACGTTGACCTGGTCGATGTCGATCTCCGGGAAGGCGTCGAGCCAGGCCAGGGCGACCGCGGCGAAGGCCTCGTTGCACTCGAACAGGTCGATGTCCGAGAGCTGCATGCCCGACTTCTCGAGGATGCGCCGCGTGGCGTCGATCGGACCCTCGAGCAGGAAGTGGGGGTCGCAGCCGACCACCACGTCGTGCAGGACGCGCGCCCGGCCGCGCAGTCCGAGCGCCTTCGCCTTCTCGCGCGTCGTGTACAAGAGGCCCGCCGCCCCGTCCGAAACCTGTGATGCGTTCCCGGCCGTGTGGATGCCGCCCTCCAGCACGGGCTTGAGCTGGGCCAGGCCCTCGAGCGTGCTGGCGCGGATTCCCTGGTCGAGATCGACCAGACGGGTCTCCCCGGTCGGCGCCCCGTCGTCGCCGAGCACCGGCGCCTCGAGGGGCAGGATCTCGCGCTTGAAGCGGCCCTCGTCGCGCGCCTGCGCCGCGAGGTTCTGCGAGCGCAACGCGAAGGCGTCCACCTGCTCGCGGGTGATGCCGCGCTTCTTCGCGATCCGCTCCACCGCGGTGAACTGGTCGGGCTGATCCCAGCGGTAGCCCTGCGGATGGAAGTAGCCGGGCCCGTTGATGACGTTGGCGCCGAGACCCACGTGACTCATGAGCTCGATGCCGCAGGCGATGCCGACGTCGATGCTGCCCGACGCGACCAGCGCATTCACGATGTGGTTGGCCTGCTGACCCGAGCCGCACTGGGTGTCCACGGTCGTGCCCGCGGTGCGGTAGTCCTCGCTGACGGAGAGCCAGGCGTGGCGCGCCACGTTGTTCGACTGCTCGCCGGCCTGCGTCACGCAGCCGCCGAAGATCTGCTCGACGTCGCCGGGCGCGAGCCCCGCCTTCTCGACCAGACCCGTCTGCAGGCGCCCGAGCAGGGTTGCGGCGTGGAAGCCGGACAGGTCGCCCCGCCCCAGCTTGCCGCGCCCGATCGGCGTCCGAAGCGCCTCGACGATCACCGATTCCCGCATCTGTTCCTCTCCTCTCTCGGAATGCCGCTCGCCGGCGGAGCGCCGCGCGTTTCAGTCGAGCTTCCCCAGGATCATGCCGCTGGTCGGAACGCCGACCCCGCCAGTCACCAGCACGTGGTCGTTCTTCGCCGGCTGATTGGTCGACGTCCCGCGGATCAGGCGCACGCCCTCCGCGATCCCGTTCACGCCGTGAATGTAGGCCTCGGAGAGCTGTCCGCCGTGGGTGTTGGTGGGCAGACGGCCGCCGACCTCCAGGTTGCCGTCCTGCACGAAGTCCTTGCCCTCGCCCACGCTGCAGAAGCCGAACGCCTCGAGCTGCCAGAGGACGATGGAGGTGAAGGCGTCGTAGATCACCGCGGCGTCGATGTCGTCGGGCGAGAGGCCCGACATCGCGTACACCTGTCGGGCAACCAGGTCCATCTCCGGCAGCGTCGCGATGCTGGGCCGGTAGAAGCTCGTCATCTGCTCCTGGTCGGCCGCAGACGCCTGGGCCACGCCGCGGATCAACGCGCCCGGCTGCTCGAGGTCGCGCGCCCGCTCGGGCGTGGTGATGACCACGGCGCAGCCCCCGTCCGTCTCCTGACAGCAGTCGTAGAGGCGCAGCGGCTCGACGATGAAGCGCGACGCCTGGTGCTCCTCGATCGTGAGCGGGCGGCCGTGGAAGAAGGCCGCGGGGTTGTTCACCGCGTGCTTGCGGGTGGAGACCGCCACCTGCGCGAGGTCGGTGCTCTTGGCGCCGTACTCGTGCATGTAGCGCTGCGTGAACATCGCCACCCAGCTCGTCGGCGTCATGAGCCCGGAGGGCATGTACCAGCTCCAGTGGATCAGGTCGGAGGTCACGATGTCGCCGCCGACTCCCTGGCTGTAGCGCTGTCCGGAGCGGCCGTTGAGCGCCCGGTATGCCACCACCGCCCGTGCCGAGCCCGTGGCCACCGCCATCGCCGCCTGGTGGACGATCCCGATCGCGGCGCCACCGCCGTACGGGATGCGGCTGAAGAACGTGAGGTCGCCGATTCCGACCGCGCGCGCCACCTCGATCTCGTCGTTCGTGTCCAGGCTGAACGTGACCAGGCCGTCCACGTCGGTGGGCGCGAGTCCGGCGTCGGCGATCGCCGCAGCCACGCACTCGCTGGCGAGCTGGAGCTCCGAGACGCCGGAGTTCTTCGTGAAGGGCGTCGCCCCGATGCCGACGATGGCCGCGGCGTCCTTGAGGGGGCTCGACATCGCCTACGCTCCCGCCGGCAGGGCCACGCGCACGGTGCCCGCGACGTGGTTGCCCCAGCTGTTCCGGCCCGTGACCTCCACGACCACGACCCCGGTCTCGGCTTCGGCGGCGACCACCCGACCCGTCATCTGCATGGTGTCGCCGACCACGTTCGGCGCGCCGAGCTTGATCGACACGTTCTGGAGCAACGCGTCCACGCCGGCCCAGTCGGTGACGTAGCGACCGACGTAGCCATTGGTGGTGAGGATGTTCATGAACACGTCCGACATGCCCTGAGCCTGCGCCGCGGCGCGGCTGTGGTGGACGGGCGTGAAGTCGCGCGACGCCAGGGCTCCGCCCACGATGACCGCGGCGCTGAGCTCGACGTCGAGCGGCGGCAGCTCGTCGCCCACGTGCACCTGCTCGAATCGAAGCGTCTCGCTCACACGCCCTCCTGCGGTCCCGTGCGCGCCATGTCGCGTCCCAGCCAGGCGAGCTGCGGCGCCGCCGAGCCGAGGCCGAGCGCGAGGGACCGCGACCACAGGAAATGTCGGTGAATGGGATAGTCGACGTCCACGCCGATGCCGCCGTGCAGGTGCTGCGCGGTGTCGGCGATGCGGACGCCCGCTTCGGCGGCCCAGACCTTCGCCACGGCGGCCTCGCGCGCCGCGGGCAGCCCCTCGGCCAGCCGCCAGGCCGCCCGCCAGGTGGACCAGCGAATCGCCTCGAGGTCGATGAAGGCGTCGGCGCAGCGCTGCGAAACCGCCTGGAACGATCCGATCGGAGCCCCGAACTGCTCGCGCTCCCGCACGTAGCCGGCCGTGATCTCGAGCGCCCGCTCGCAGACGCCGACCTGCAGCGCACAGGTGGCGACCAGCGCGTGCTCGTAGAGCCAGCGCGCCATCGCGGCGCCGTCGGCCGCGTCGCCGCCGAGCCGCGCGTCGGCGCCGACCCGCACGCCCGCCAGGGTGAGATCGAAGCTGGGCTCGCCGGTCGAGGTCTCGGCGCGCGTCCGCTCCAGGCCCGTCGCGCCGGAATCGACCAGGAACAGACCGACCCCGTCGGGCACCCGGGCCGGGACGAGCACGCGCTCCGCGCACGCCGCGAACGGCACGAAGCGCTTCCGGCCGTCCAGCACCCAGGCCCCGTCCATCCGCCGCGCGCGCGTCGCCGGCTTCGTCACGTCGTCGGCATCGGCGTCGACGAGGCCCGCGGAGAGGACCGTCTGCCCCGCCGCGAGCGGCGGAAGCCAGCGCTTGCGCTGCTCCGCGCTGCCGAACCGGGCGATCGGCAGTCCGCCCAGCACCAGCGCGGCGAGCGCCGGCAGCGGCGCGACGCTGCGGCCGACCTCCTCGAGCAGCACCAGCAGCTCGAGCAGGCCGAACCCCATGCCGCCGAACGACTCCGGAACCGCCAGGCCCAGCAGGTTGGCCTCGGCCAGCGTGGACCAGAGCTCGCGGTCGAACCCGTCCGGGCCCGTCTCCGCCTGCTTGCGCCGCTCGGGTGTGACCTCCGCTTCGAGGATCCCCCGCGCGAGTGTGCGCAGCGCCGTCTGCTCTTCGCTGAAGCCGAAGTCCATGGGCGTCGTTCCTAACTCGCGGGCCGGAACACGGGCAGCATCAGCTCGTCGTCCACGCGCTCGACGCAGACCCGCACCGGCAGGCCGATGTGAACGTCCTCGGGCGCGCAGCCGACCAGGTTGGAGACGAGGCGCGTGCCCTCTTCCAGCTCGACGAGGGCCGCTACGAGCGGATACTCGTAGCCCGGAAACTGCGGGTGGTGCATCACCACGAAGCTGTATACCTCGCCCTTGCCGGACGCGATCACGTGCGAGAGGTCGGTGGACTGGCAGTGGCCGCACATCGGTCGCGGCGGGTGGAGCAGCGCGCCGCAGCCGTTGCACTTCTGGATGGGCAGCTGGCCCTGGTTCACGATCTCCCACCACCAGGCGTTGTCGTGGCCCAGCAGCGGGCGAATCCGCTGCGGCTTGGCGGGGGCCGCGTCCGCGCTCGACGCCGTCTGCGCGGGCTGCTGCGGGATGAACTTCAGCACGCGGAACTTCATCCAGCCCACCTCGTCGCCGTTCTGATCGCGGAAGGTGGTGAGGGTGTCGATGAAGTACCCGATCCCGAGCGCCGTGGCCTTCTCCTCCGAGATCGACTCGACCACGGTCTCGGCCGAGAGCTCGTCCCCGGGCCTCAGATAGCGCGCGTAGCCCTGCTCGCAGTTGGTCGCAACGACCGACGTATAGCCGTGATCGCTGAGCAGCTTGTGCAGCGCCTGCTGCTCGTCGCGCGGCGCCTCCGTCTCGACCGACATCTCGAAGCCGGGCAGGATCCAGGCCTGCAGCATCGTCGGAGGCGCGACGAGGCCGCGGTGCACCGAGCGCTCCGCCGCCACCGGATCGGTGTAGGCCGGATGGCCATCGCCCATCGCGTCGCACCACTGGCGGATCATCGGCACGTTGACGGGATCGCGCCCGACCTGCGGCGGCCCGATCGGCTTTCCCACGTACGCCTGCAGCTTCGATTCGAGCTCTCGCTTCTGCTTCGCCGGGAGCGTCATGTCGTCCTCGTTCGGGTTCGCGCGGCTCGTCGCGCTGCGATCCGCGCAGCGCGCCCCGGCCCGTCGCCCGGGCCTAGCGCCGCGTCCGGGGCAGCCCCAGACCCGCCATGGCGATGATGTCTCGCTGGACCTCGTTGACCCCACCGCCGAACGTGTACACGGTCGCGGCGCGATAGGCCTGCTCCAGCAGGCCGCCGAACAGCGCGCCCGGCTCCCCGCGCCGCAGGATGCCGGCGGAGCCCGTGATCTCGAGCAGCAGCCGGTAGCACTCCAGGAAGAACTCCGAGCCCATCACCTTGAGCGCGGAGGCGTCCGCCATGTTCGGGACGCCGGCGCCGATCGACCACGCCGAGCGCCAGTTCAGCACCTTGAGCGCCTCGAGCCGAGCGTACACCCGGGCCAGATGGAGCTGCACCCAGGGCCGGTCGAGCATGCGGCCGCCCTCGGGCGCGTCGGTCTTCTGGGCCCAGCCCCACACCTCCTCGAGCAGTCGATCGGCCAGCCCGGGCGCCGCGAGCGTGATGCGTTCGAGGTTCAGCTGGGACGTGATCAGCCCCCAGCCCATGTTCTCCGGGCCCACGAGGTTCGAGACGGGAACGCGCACGTCCTCGTAGTAGGTCGCGGTGGTGGTCTCGCCGCCCAGGGTCGGGATCGGGGTCACCGAGAAGCCCGGCGCGTCGGTGGGCACCAGCAGGATCGAGATGCCCTTGTGCTTGGGTGCGTCGGGATCGGTGCGCGCGGCCAGCCAGATGTACTCGGCGTCCTGGCCGTGCGTGGTGAAGACCTTCTGACCGTTGATCACGTACGTGTCGCCGTCCCGGACGGCGCGCGTCTTGAGCGACGCGAGATCGGTCCCCGCAGCGGGCTCCGTGTAGCCCATCCCGATCAGGATCTCGCCCCGCACGATGCGCGGCAGGAGCTCGGCCTTCTGCGCCTCGCTGCCGAACTGCATCAGCGTCGGACCGATCGTGTTGACGGTGATGACGGGCAGCGGGGCGCGTGCCCGATACGTCTCGTCCCAGAAGATGAACTGCTCTAGCGGGCCGCGGCCCTGCCCGCCGTACTCGCGGGGCCAGCCGATCCCGAGCCAGCCGTCGCGACCCATGCGCCCCATGACCTCGCGAAACGCGGGACCGCCGAGCTGGTCCCATTGCTCGTCGAGGGCCGCGCGCAGCTCGGGCGTGAAGAGCTCCTGGTAGTAGCGCCGCACCTCGGCGCGCAGCGCCTTCTGCTCGGGGGTGAAGTCCAGGTACATCGCGAAGAATGAAACACGTTCTAGTTGCCGGGATGATGCCCGGGATCGGCAGGCGTGTCCACCGCGCGCCGCTCAGGGGCCGGGCGCGCGCGGCTGCGCGGCCTCGGCGCGCGCCGACGGGCGGCCGTCGGACCCCGTCTGGACGCCCGTCTCGCCGAACAGCAGGATCTGCCCGTCCGCGCCCGCCGCCACCGCGGCGATGCCCCGGCGATCGGGGCGCGTCGTCGCGGCGAACGTCTTGCCGCCATCGTCGCTGAAGAGCACGGCGCCGCCGAGGCCGACGATCACGATGCGGCCGTCCGCCAGCTCCGTCGCCCCGCCCAGCGACTGCTCGGTGCCGCTGCGGATCGCGACCCAGGTCGCGCCGAGATCCTCGGTCCGGAACACGTGCCCGCGCATGCCGAAGACGAGCACCGCCCCCTGCGACGTGGTCAGACCGCCCCAGAAGGAGCCGGAATAGGGCGGGTGCAGGTCTCGCCACGACCGGCCCCGGTCGTCCGACCGGTAGACGGTTCCGTACTCGGCCGCGATGAAGAGTGTGCCCTCGGGGCCGGCGAAGATCTGGTTCAGATGGCGATCTTCTTCGCCGCTCCCGATGCCGGCGACCCGCCGCCAGCTCTTGCCGGCGTCGCGGGTTTCGAGCGCCAGGCCGAAGGCGCCGACGGCCAGCCCGCGCGTGGCGTTCTCGAACCAGACCGAGAGCAGCGGCGTCTCGTCCTCGCGCGCTTCGCGCTGCAGCTCCCAGACGTCGCCCCCGTCGGCCGTATGGAGGATGACGCCGTCGTGGCCCACGGCCCATCCCAGCCGAGCGCCGACGAAGAAGAGGCCCGTCAGCGTGACCCGCGTCGGCACCGATTTCGCCTGGCGCCAGCTCCTCCCACCGTCGTCCGACAGCACCACGTGGCCCCATTCGCCGACACCGACGATGCGGGGGCCGGCGCGGGCCACGTGGAGCAGCAGGGCCTGCGCCGCCCGATCGGACTGCATCGCGAGCTCGTCCGCGAACGCGCGCGCGCAGGGCGGAGCGGCCAGCAGCGCCGCCAGGGCGCAGGCCGACAGCGCGCGGCGGCGCGTGTTCGCGCGGCCGCTCAATGGCCGAGCGTCGGCGAGTTCACCGACTTCGGGGGTCCGAAGACCCATTCGAGCACGACGGCGAGAGCCGGGAGGGCGGTCACGGCCATGATCATGTTGGCCAGGAACATGAAGGTCAACAGGAGCCCCATGTCCGCCTGGAACTTGAGCGGCGAGAAGACCCAGGTGGCGACGCCGATCGCCAGGGTGATCGCCGTGAAGACCACCGCGTTTCCGGTTTCGAACAGGGCCTGCTGATAGGCGGTCGTGATGTCGATGCCCTCGGCCAGATGGACCTGGAGCCGGTTGTAGATGTAGAACGCGTAGTCCACACCGATGCCGACCGCGAGCACCATGACGGGCAGCGTCGCGACCTTGAGGCCGATCTCGAGCGCCGCCATGAACCAGTAGCCGAAGAACGTCGCCATCGTGAGCGGGAGGCAGCAGCATATGGTCGCGCGCCAGTCGCGGTAGGTCACGATCACGAGCGCGATGATGATGGCGTAGACGTACACCAGCATCGGCGTCTCGGACTCTTCCAAGACCTCGTTGGTCGCCGCCTGGACCCCGACGTTGCCGCTGCCCAGGCGGATGTTCACGCCGTCGTGCTCGTGCGTCGCCCGGAACTCGAGCACGCTGCGCACCACGCGCTTGATGGTCTCCGCCTTGTGGTCGGCCGTGAAGATGTGGAGAGGCATCAGCGTGCAGCGCGCGTTGAAGAGACCCGCAGAGGGCGGGATGGACCCGGTCGCCTGAACGAGCGCGTAGCGATTGCGCGGCAGCGCCGCCCACTTGAGGTTGCCCTCGTTCCAGGCCGCGTTGACGGTCTTGGCGATGAACGGCGCGGAGAGGACCGACAGCACGCCGGGCGTGTTCTGCATGTGCCAGCTGAACTGGTTCAGATACTCCATCGTCTCGTAGTCGATGCAGGATTCCGAGCGGGTCTCCACGATCACGGTGAGCAGGTCGAGGCCCAGCCCGAACTTGTCCACGATGATCTTGGCGTCCTGGTTGTAGCGCGACTCGGGACGCAGCTCCGGCGTCCCCTCGTGCAGGTCTCCGACGTGGCGTCCCTGGCTCTTCCCGACGGCCAACGCGAGCAGCGTCGCGCAGATGCCCAACGTCACCAGCGCGTTCCGCCGCTCGGCGATGTGGCCCAGGATCCGCATCGCGCGCATCCGCACCTCGCGCGAGCGGTGGACGCGCTGGACGAATCCCGGGTCGAAGCGGCAGTACGAGGCGAGGATCGGCAGCATCACGAGGTTGGTGACGATCTTGAACGCGACCCCCACCGTCGCGGTGATTCCGAGCTCCTGGATCATCGGGATCGGGATCAGGACCAGCGTGCCGAACCCGATCAGGTCGGTGATCAGCGCCATCGAGCCCGGGATCAACAGGCCCCGGAAGCTGGCGCGCGCCGCCGTCATGCTGTCGGCGCCGCCCGAGATCTGCTTCGTGATCAGGTTGATCTGCTGCACGCCGTGCGAGACGCCGATCGCGAAGACCAGGAAGGGCACCAGGATCGCCAGCGGATCGAGCCCGAAGCCGAGCAGGTGGATCACGGCGAACTGCCAGACGACCGAGGTGAGCGAGCAGAAGAGCGGCAGCACGGTCAGGATCCACGAGCGCGAGTAGAGGAGGACGGCCGCTCCGGTCAGCAGGAAGGCCAGCAGGAAGAACGAGGCCACGTCGCGCGCGCCGTCCGCGATGTCGCCGATCTGCTTGACGAACCCGAGGATGTGGACGTCGTAGGCGTCGTCCTGCAAGCGGCCGCGGATCTCGGTTTCGAGCCGCGCGGACAGGTCGAGGTAGTCGAGCTTCTCCTGGGTCTGCGGATCGACGTCGAGGATGTCCGCGGTGATCATGGCCGCGGTGTGGTCCTTCGCGACCAGACGCCCGACGTGCCCGCCGTGGATCACTCGGGCGCGGATCTGATCGACCTCCGCGTCGGTGAGGTTGTTCGGCGTCACGTCGCCGCCGATCACGTCCTCCGAGCGCATCCCCTCTTCGGTGATCTCGATGTAGCGGGTATTGGGCGTCCAGAGCGAGGTGACCGTCCGCCGGTCGATGCCCGGCAGGAAGAAGACGGAGTCGGTCGCCTCGGCGAGCTTGCCGAGGAACGCCGTGTTCCAGATGTCGCCCTCGCGTGCGCGAATCACGATGATCACGCGGTTCGCGCCGAACAGCTCCTCCTGGTACTCGAAGAAGGTCTCGATGTACTCGTGCCCGAGCGGGAGCTGCTTCGCGAAGCCCGCCTCCATCCGGAGCTGCAGGGCGTAGTACCCCATCACGGCCGTGAAGATCCCGAGCGCCGCGAGGATGCGGCCCCGGTGCCGGAAGACGAGATTCTCGAGCCGTCCGATCATGCGTGGTCCCAGAACCCCGGAGATCACTCCGCGGTGACGCGAACGCTCCATGGTACGGATGGAAGGCGGCACGGGGCAAGCCGCTCCGCCCCGCGTGTCCGAATCCGTCCGGAACCGCCGTTCGCGCGTCCGCCGCGATGCGGGGTCGGGCGCGGCCGCCCGCGCGGACCACCGCTTCCGCGCAGCTGGGGCGAAACGCCGCAGCCTCGGTCACAAAAACGGCCTATCGCTGTGCGACTTCGAGTAGAATGCGTCTGGACGGCAGGAGGGCGACGTGCATCAGCGGCACATCGTGGTTTCGGGAGCGCGGAGCGGGACCGGGCGCTTTGCGCGAGTCGGCGCGGTGGCGATCCTGGCCCTGGCGGCGCTGTCGGCGACGCCGGGCCGCGCGGCCGAGTGGGAGTGGGGCGAGCTGCGCGCGCGGCTGGACTCGTTCGTGACCCTCTCGCTCACGATGCGCACCGACAACCGCGACTGCCGGCAGATCGCCACCGTGAACGGCGGCTGCGGCGTCTCGGGCGTCAACCTGCCGCCGCTCGACCTGACGACGCTGGAGGGCCGGCTCCTCAATTCCGACGACGGCAATCTGAACTGGGACCGGGGCGACGTATTCTCGGTTCTGGGCAGCGCCAGTCACGACCTGCAGCTGACCTGGCGCAACTACGGCGCCTTCGTCCGGGTCCTCTACTTCTTCGACGCGATCCAGAGCAATGAGAGCTCCACACGGCGAACCGACCTCGACCGGGAGGCGCGCTATCGCAGGAACCTGACGGAGGGCGGGGTCGTCGGTGCGGACTTCCGTTTCCTCGACGCCTACGGCTACGGCGGCTTCGAGGTCGGGGACCGCCAGGTCGAGGTCAAATTCGGGAACCAGGTCGTGAACTGGGGCGAGGAGTTCTTCACCCAGGGCGGCATCAAGGTGACCAATGCGTTCGACGTGACGAAGCTCCGCACGGCGGGCTCCGAGCTGAAGGAGGGCCTGGTGCCGGCCCCGATCCTGCGCGTCTCGGGAGACCTCCTCGGCCCGCTCACGCTCGACACCTACTACCAGTTCTACTGGAACAAGACCGAGATCGACCCGGTCGGCACCTTCTACTCGATCAACGACCTCGTCGGCCGGGGTGCGGAGGGGCTGTTCACGCTCCAGGATCCCGGAACGAATGGCATACCGGCCGATCAGATCCTCAGCCTGCCGGGCGTCCTGGGCGGGTTGCCCAAGGAGCGCGACCGCGATGCGAAGAGCCAGGGACAGTGGGGCGCCGCGCTCCGCTACTACCTCGACGCCATCGAGACCGAGTTCGCCGGCTACTACGTCCGCTTTCACGACAAGCAACCGACCGTCAGCTTCCGGGGTACACCGACGGGTAACGCCCTGCAATGCATCGGCTGCACGTATTTCCGGGAGTACGTCGAGAACGT
>CP070734.1:2537527-2541942 GCA_020347605.1 Deltaproteobacteria bacterium
TAGCAGGACAGGTGATCCGCGCGAAGCGTGTCGACCATGATCAGGATCAGGTTCGGACGCTCCGCGAGCTCCGCCGGCGCCGGCGGCGGGGCGGGCGGTTGCTCCGCCGCGGGGACGGCGGTCCGGGCCGCCACCGCACCCACGGCGGTGACGGCCGCGACCAGCACGAGCGCCGGGATCGGGCGCACGAAGGCGCCCGCCCGCGACGCGAAGACGCGGCGCCCCAGGAAGAGGACGACGAGCGCGAAGACACCCGCCGCGCCGAGCACGGCCGCCAGCACGGGGAGCGGCGGCATCTGCTCCAGGAACACGTCCCGGCGCAGCCGGAACAGCGTGATCGCGAGCGCGAACGGCACCAGGACTCCGATCACGACGAGCGACGGGGTCCAGCCCCGCGTCTCGTCGCCATCCATCGGAAGGACCGAGAGCGCGAGTCCGCCCAGCAGTCCCAGGCCCCCGAGCACGACGGCGTAGGCGAGCGGGCCGAACCAGAGGACCTGCGCCTCCTCGCCGAAGCCGCCCTGCGCGATCACGCAGGCCTCGGCGATGCCGAGCAGGAGGCCCGAGACGAGGCCGGCGCCGAGACCGAACCCCCCGCTCCGCCGCGCGCGCAGCGGCAGGGGATCGAGCGTCAGCGGCGCCGCCTCGCGCGCCCTGCGCTCCGCGGCCGTCTCGAGCTCGAGCGCCGCGCGAGCCGCCGATTCGTAGTCCACCTGCTCGCCGTTCACGAGGCAGTAGGCGGGCCGGTAGTCCTTGCCACGCAGCCACCAGAACAGGAAGCCGAGCATCGTGGGGGCCTCCGCCGCCCAGAAGCCGAGCGCCGCGGACACGATCGCCGCGGCCGGACCGATCAGGTTTCCGAGCAGCGCGTACTGGGCCGCCTCGCGGATGCCCTCGCCCGCGATCGTGAATGGAGACAGCACGGTGGCGAGGATCTGGACGGAGGAGCCGAAGGCGATCGGCCAGAACTGCGCCCCCACGGCGCCGATCGCGAGCGCGGTGAAGTAGTACATCGCGGCCGTCGTGAAGTGCACGACGAAGCTCAGGAACAGCAAGACGACCACGAGCTGCTTCTTGTCGCGGTAGGCGGCCACCGCGTTGCTGATCCGCATCACGACGCCCTGAAGCCGGGCCTTGCCGGGAATCGGAAGGTGTTCGAGCCCCCACTGGAGCACCGCCGGATACCAGAGAACCAGCAGGAGCCCGGCGATCACCCCCAGCGGAATCGGAAGCGTGAGCGCCACGATCAGCTTGGCGTTCTCGCCGAAGATCCAATAGCCGAAGGGCAGCGCCACCAGATACGACAGGAAGATTCCGGAGAAGCCCACCACCTTCTCGAGAGCCTTGGCTGCGGTCGCCTCGACGGTCCGCCCCGAGAAGCGGGCGGCGTCGTACAGCGTGTAGCCGTCCAGACCGGCGGTGCTGGGCAGGAAGGTCCCGATCGCGCGCCCGATCAGGAACGAGCCGAAGATGTGGCGGAAGGGGAGCTCGACGCCCTGGCCGCGCAGCACCAGCATCCAGCGGTACATCGACGAAAGCATGCCGACGAACTTGATGCCGGTGGCGATCGCGACGAACGTCCAGAACGTCCCGGCGTCGATCCCCTGGAGCTGCTCGAGGATCAGCCGCCAGGCCACGACCGTTCCACCGTCGTCGACCGCGACCGGGTGGGAGAGCAGGAGCCAGAAGGCGCGGATGGTGACGTAGAACTTGACGGCGTTGAGCAGTCGCCCGCGCCACGGCTCCTGCGCGAAGCGGATCACCAGGAGCGCGGCGATGCCGGCAGCGAGAATTTCGAGGAGAACGGTCACGAGCTACCCCACGGATCGAATTTCGAGAAGCGGGAGATCATAAGCGGGGAGCTGGGCGCCTGCCACGTACCGGGCGCTGCGGGCGCCCGTCGACACGGCCGCGCCGGCGGACGGCTTCGCGCAGCTTCGAGCCGCATCTCGACGCGCCGCAAGGAGTAACCGGGCGCCCGACCGGTTACGGAGCGCCGGCGTCCTCGGCGAGGATCTGCGCGCGCCGCGCCTGGTACTCGGCCTCGCTGACCTCCCCGCGCTGCCGTGCTTCCTCGAGGTCCGCCAGCCGTCGCAGGGTCCGGGGGGAGAGCGGCGTCGTGCCCGGGACCGACGGCTCGGCGCGGGCCCCGTCGTCGCTCTCCATCAGGATGGTTCGCCGCCGGGCGCGTCCGACCGGCGAGATCTGCACCGCGGTCGGCGCGTCGAAGATCGGATCGCGCCAGTTGATCGCCAGCGACTGCGCGCCGGTCAGCGCCATCGCGGCGCCCGGCACCAGTCGGAACTTCATCACCTCCCGATCGACGCGCGGCTCGGGCGTCTTCGCGCCGGAGCCGCGCGGGAGCTCCCAGTCGACGTGCGAGAAGTGGATGTGCAGCTGATCGGCCCGGCGGTAGGCGACGAAGCTCGTCAGGTAATCGTGCGTGAAGATTCCGAAGCGGCGCTCCCGCCGCGTCAGCATCACCGCGACCTCCTGGTGGGGCGTGGCCTTCTCGAGTCCCTGAGCCAGCGCGTCGGCCAACGGGTAGAGCGAATCGATCTCGACCGCGGGCTTCCGCGAGCCCTCGCTCCCGTCACCCTCGCGCAGATCGATCCGCGACAGGATGTGCGCGGCCCGCGCGGACGAGATCACCATCGGGTGCTCGTAGGCAGGCGCGCCGCCCGCGGGTTCGGCGGGGCCGCGCAAGATCACGCGGAGGCCGCCCTCGTCGACCACGGTCTCGCGCACCAGCCGCGGGCCGCAGCCGAGCAGGACGCCGCAGAGCGCCGAGCCGGCGGCGGCTGCGAGCAGCATTCGAGACGGGCCGCGTCGCATGTCGGGAATCTAGCGACTGGCGATCCGAGCGCATGACCGGCGAGCGCCCCGCCCCGCGCCGCGGGACCGTCTCAGGCCGCCAGCGCGCCCACCAGCCGGTAGGTGACAAAGCTCGCGCCGTAGGCGAGCGCGAGCAGGTAGGTGAAGGCGAAGGCGGGCCAGCGCCACGAGTTCGTCTCACGCCGCATCACGGCCAGCGTGGAAGCGCATTGCAGTGCGAACACGAAGAACACGAGCAGCGACGCGACCGTGGGCGCGTCGAAGACCCGGGCTCCGGTTCGGGGGTCGACGTCGGCGCGGATCGCCTCGCGCAGCGACGCGCCGTCCTCCGTCGTCGCGTAGATCTGGGCGAGCGTGGCGACGATCACCTCGCGCGCCGCCAGGCTCGCGACCAGACCGACGCCGATCTTCCAATCGAAACCCAGCGGCTCGAGCGCGGGCTCGAGCGCGTGCCCGATGCGCCCCGCGATGCTGTGTTCCAGCGCGTAGCTCGACGCCCGGGCGGGCGCCAGGTCTTCCGGCGGCTCGACGCGGGGATAGTTCAGGAGGAAGAACAGCACGATCGACACCGCCAGGATGATCGTGCCCGCGCGCTTCAGGAACGCGCGCGCGCTTCCCCAGATCTGCGAGACGAGCAGGCGCAGCGTGGGCAGGCGATAGGGCGGCAGCTCCATGTAGAAGGGCAGGCCCTCTCCGGTGACCAGCGTGCGCTTGAGCACGGCGGCCACCACCAGCGCCGCGATCGCGCCGCTCAGGTAGAGCGCCAGCAGCGCGAGGCCCTGGAGACCCAGAAAACCCCAGACCGTCCCGGCGGGCACGAACGCCGCGATCAACAGCGTGTAGACCGGGAGCCGCGCCGAGCACGTCATGAGAGGGGCGACCAGAATGGTGACGAGCCGATTGCGCGGCGACGGGATGGTCCGGGTCGCCATGATGCCCGGCACGGCGCAGGCGTACGAGGACAGCAGCGACACGAAGCAGCGTCCCTCGAGCCCCACGCGCGCCATCACGCGGTCCACCACGAACGCGGCGCGTGCCATGTAGCCGACGTCCTCGAGCGCGTACAGGACCGCGAACAGCAGGACGATCTGCGGCACGAAGATGACCACCGCGCCCACGCCGGCGATCACCCCGTCGCTCACGAAATCGGCGAACGCGCCCGGCGGGAGCACGGCGCGGGCGCCGTTGCCGAGCGCCACGACGCCGGCGTCGATCCACTCCATCGCCGGCGCGGCCCAGGCGAAGATCAGCTGGAAGAAGAGGACCATCACGGCCGCGAAGATGGCGGTCCCGCCGATCGGGTGGAGCACGATGCGGTCGATGCGGTCGGTCGTGCGGTTGCGGCCCGGGCGCTGCCGCCGCACGCGCGCCAGGATCGCGTCGCCCCAGGCGGCACGCCCCTCCGCGTCGTCGGGCGGCGCGATGGCGGGACGATTCCAGGTTTCGACGCGCGAAAGCTCGCCCCGCAGCTGGTCGAGGCCGATGCCCTTGTGGCCGATCACGCCGACGACCGGCACGCCCAGCGCGCGCGACAGGCGCTCCAGATCGACCTCGCCGCCGCGCGCGCGAAGCTCGTCGAG
>CP070734.1:2542042-2571024 GCA_020347605.1 Deltaproteobacteria bacterium
GCGCTACACGCCCGAGGACGACGCCCGGATCTCGGACTACGCGCGCGAGCTCGACGAGCGGGTGGAGCGCCTGCGCGCGCTCAACGCGAGGAGCGCGCGCCCGGCCGCAGTGCGCCCGGCGGGCCGGCGCGCCGCGCGCGGCATCGACGTGCGCGTCGCGGAGGACGAGCAACCCGTGATCCACGTCGAGACGGGCGGCGACTCGGCGCCGGTGGTGATCGAGAAGGTGCGGGTCCTGCCGGAGGGAGCCAACCGCACGCGCACCGACACCGTGATCCGTCAGGGCGACCGGGTGCTGGCGATCGTCAAGCCGACCACGGCGCAGGGCAGCCTGCAGTACCCGGACGAAGCCGATCTGGAGAAGTAGCCGTCGAGCGGAGGCGCGACGCTAGTCCTCGACGCGCAGCCAGCCGGGCGGCGCGCCCGCCTGGCGCGCCTCCTCGTCGAGTGCCTCGAGCGCCGCTTCGGCCTGCTCCCGCTCGCGCGTCGCGGCCTCGAACTCCGCTTCGATCTCGGCGGCCGCCTCGCCGCGGGGATGCCGACGCTGCCGCATGTTCTTGTAGGCGGTGCGCGCGGCGTTCTCGCGCTTGCGCGCGGCGGTGAGCCGCGCCCGTACCTCGAGCACCCGCTCGCGCCAGTAGTCCGGTCCGTTGCCCTCGAAGTCGAGGTTTGAACCGCCCATGGACTCCGCGTCCTGCGCCACGGCTCCGTTGGGCGCAACCGCCAGCGGAAGGCTCGCGGCCCCGAAGAGCAGCCAGGCGGCCATCGCGAAGCGCCTCACGAGCCGGTTCTCTTCGCCGGGCGCTGGTCGGGCCGCTCGGCGCGCTCGTAGATGAAGTCGTCCACGCGGCGGCCGGTCACGCGGTCGATCGCCAGGAAGCGCAGGCCCATGCCCCGCTGCTCCTGCGCGTCACTGTCGCTGCACCAGACGACCTTCGCCGACGTCGAGAGCTCCACATCCTCGTCGGGAAGGCGGAACTGCAGCCACACCTCGGTGTCGGGTGCCAGCGGATGCTCCGACTCGACGAAGACGCCCCCGTGCGAGAGGTTGCAGGCGCGACCCCAGCTGACCTGCGGACCCTCGACGATCCGCACCGGCTCGCACAGCGAGACGCGCGGCGCGCCCTGGACCGGTTTCCGGAGCAGCCGACGCACCGCTTCGATCAACTCGATCTTGTTGATGGGCGTGCGGAGCACCTCGTCCGCGCCCGCGCGGATGGCACGCGCGTGATCCTCCGCGGAGTTGCCCGCCACGAGGACGAGGACACGCGTGTCCGCGAGCTCCGGGTCGTTCTTGATCGCGGCGCACAGCGCCTGGCCCTCGTAGTCCGCCATGAGGAGATTCGTGATCACCACGTTCGGGCGCTCCCGGCGGGCGCTCTCGAGGCCCTCGTACGCCTGTTCGGCGGTGATGACGCGTCCCGTGCGCATCAGGAAGGCCGCCCCGAGCTCGCGGAAGACGGGGACGTCGTCGATGATCAGGATGGTCGCCTTCGGCTTGGCGCGGGCCTTGCCGCGCGACCGCCCTCGGCGAGCCGTCACGGCGCCGCCTTCTGGTACGCCGCGACGAGGCCCTGCATGTCGGGCCGCACGAGCCAGCGCCGCGACAGCACATCGAAGTACCACTCCTGCGTCTCGTCGAACTCGGGCAGCTCGATCAGGGCGCCGGTCGAGTAGCCGCGGTAGCGCACGTGGGCGGTGGCCGAGCGTCCGTCGGCTCCCTGGTCGACCCACTGCACCTCGTAGTCGGTGAAGCGCAGCCCGTGCAGGCCGCGCGCGTCGCGCAGGTAGGCTTCGCGCAGCTCCGGATCCACGTATTCGCTCGCCTTGCCGAACTCGTTCCAGCGCACGAGACGCGTGTAGCGCGTCTGGATGTCGGAGATGTCGTCGGCCGGGCGAAGCTTGTCGAGCATCCGGAAACCGCCGCAGCCCACCAGCAGCAGCGCGGCAAACAGGACCGTCAGCGTCGCGCCCACGCGGATTCTCTGGCTCATTGGATCTCTCCCTCCATCGACCCGGGGTCGAGGCGCGATCGCGGTGGAGCGTCGCCCTGCAGGGGCTATCGGCCGCTCGGGTGGGGCGCCTTGAGGGCCCGTGATGCGCCGGCGCATTTGAGGCTAAGGTTCCGCGCGAACGGAGGATTCTCGATTCCGCTCCTGCTCGGCATCGACATCGGCGGCAGCAAGCTCGGGCTCGCGGTGGGCGATGACGCGGGGCGCGTGCGGGCCCGCCTGCGCCGCCCCGCGCAGCTCTGCGGCGACGCCGAGTCCGACGTCGCACGGCTGATCCGCGACGCGGCACAGCTGCTCGAGCGGGCCGGCAGCGCGCCCCACGACCTGGCGGCGATCGGCGTCTCGGTGCCCGGGCCGCTCGACCGCGAGCGCGGCGTGATCCTCGCCCCGCCGAACCTGCCGGGCTGGCGCGACGTCCCGTTGCGGGACCGGATCGCCGCGGCCTTCGATCGGCCGGTCTACCTCGAGAACGACGCCAACGCGGCGGCGCTGGCCGAGTGGCGCTTCGGGGCGGCCGCGGGGCTTTCCGACGTCGTGTACCTGACGATGTCGACGGGTGTGGGCGGCGGGCTGATCCTGGGCGGCCGCCTGCACCGGGGCCAGGCCGACTGCGCGGGTGAGATCGGGCACGCGCCCGTCGAGTGGGACGGCGAAGCGTGTCGCTGCGGCCTGTCCGGTTGTCTGGAGGCCTACGTCGGCGGGGCGGCCTGGACCCGGCGGCTGCGGGAGCGGACGCCGGCGGCGAGCCGGGTCGCGACGCTCGCCGGAGGGCGCGCAGCCATCACACCGGAGCATGTCGTGCGCGCCGCGCGGGCGGGAGACGCGTTCGCGCTCGAGGAGCTGCGCCGCTTCGTCGACTACCTGGCGCGCGGAATCGTGCGCGTCGTCTTCACCCTCGCGCCCGAGGCCGTGGTGCTGGGCACGATCGCCGTCGCCGCCGGAGAGGACCTGTGCTTCGCGCCGCTCCGCGAGCGGGTGACCGCACACACCTGGCCCGTGCTGGCGCGCTCCGTGCGCATCGTGCCTGCGGCGCTCGGCGAACGGCTATCGGACTACGCCGGGATCTGCGCGGCGCTCGAGGGGCTCGGAGTCGGTAGAGACGCCTAGTCGCTGCGCGGGCGGGGTGCGTTGCCCGGCGCCGCCGCACCCGCCGGGTCGCCTCCGCTCGCGCGAACCCGTGTGAGCGCTTCGCCGAGCGCTTCGGCCTCGGCGCGGAGGTCCTCCAGCGACCGGGCGAGGCCGAGGATCCGCGCGTCCGCGTCGCGCGCTTCGGTGAGGATCTGATCCACCGCGCCGGTCGTGGAGGCCGTGGTGCGGACGTGCACGGCCAGGTGATCGCGGATCGCGTTCAGCGTCTCGCCGATCTCTGCGATCCGCTCGGTGAGGAAGTGGGCGGCGGCGCGCTGCTCCTCCATCGAGCGGTGTACCCGCCGGTAGACGTGGATCGCGCCCTCGCAGGTCTCGAGCACCTGCCGGCTCGCGTGCGATTGGCCGGACATCGCGCTCGAGATCTGCATCACCATCGCCGAGGTCCGGTTGGCGGCCTCGGCCACGTACTTGGAGTTCCGCTCCTGCTCCGCCGCAGCGCGCGCGATGGCCGCGACACGGACGCTCGCGTCGCTCGCAGAGGTGCGAATCGTCTCGAGCACCTCGCCGGCGCGCCGCGATCGCTCGAAGCCGGTCTCGACGGAGCGGATGCCCGCCTCCATCGCCGTCGTGGCGTTGGCCGACTCGGCCTGCACGGCGTGGATCAGGCTCTCGATGGCCTGCGTGCTGCTGGCGGTGCGCTGCGCCAGCGTCTTCACGTGGTTCGCCACCACCGCGAACGCCTTGCCCTGCTCGCCGGCCTGCGCGGCGATGATCGCAGCGTTCAACGACAGGAGGTTGGCCTCGTCGTTGATCGCGCCGATCACGTCCACGATCTCACCGATCTCCGTGATGCGCTGGGCCAGCCGCGCGAGCACCGTCTTCGCCTCGAGCGTCACGGTGCGGATCTCCCCGATGCCCTCGATCGTGGCGACGACGGCGTGCGATCCGTCTTCGGCGCTCGCGCTCACCTCCTGGGTGAGCTCGGAGGCTTGGCGGGTGTGCTCGCTCACCTGCGCGATGGCGCCGTCCATCTCGCTCATGGAGGCGGCGGTCTCCTCCGCCATGCGCTGCACCTCGTCCGCGCTCTCGGCCACCTGCTGGATCGCGGCGCCCATCTCCTGGCTGGAGGAGCTGGAGGCCTCGACGGCGCGGTGGAGCGCATCCATGCTGTGCGCCACCTCGTCGATCGATCCGCCCATCTGCAGCACGGCGCCCGACGCGTCCTTGGTCGATCGCGAGAGGGTTCCGACCTGCTCCGCGATCTCCGTGACCGAGCCGTCGATGCTTCGGAGCTGCGCGCGGGCCTCGCCGATCGCCGCGGTCTGACGCTCCGAGCCGCTCCCCATCTCCGCGGTCGCCGCGGCGATCGTCTCGATCGCGGCGTGCAGGCGATCGCTGGTGGCGACCATCCGCCCGGCCATCTTCTGGTAGGTCGTCGCGAGCTGGTTGATCGTCACGCCCAGCTGGGAGAGCGGCCCCAGCCGATCCGGGTCGAGGCGCGTGTCGAGCTGTCCGCGGCCGAGCGCAGCGAGTGCGCGGCGCACCGCCGAGATGGAGCGCAGGAGCGGTCCGAGCAGCGCATACACGAGCGCCGAGACGCTGGCGAGCGCGATGCACCCGACGGCCAGATCGAAGCCCAGCCGCGCGCGCGCGTCGGCGAGCGGGGCGCTGGAGAGCCGGAGCGCGAGAGAGCCGCTCGGGCGGGAGTCTGCGGCAGGCGTGGCGGCGGCGATCGGCGCCACGAACACGACCGCCTCGGCATCGCCTTCGGCGCGCCTCGCGGCGCGGATCTCGACCGCACCCGCTCCGGCGCCATGGCGGTAGAGGCTCGGCGCCGTGGCCCCGACGCGGCTCGCGTTGGTGGATGCGGAGATCCGGCCCGACGCATCGACCACCGAGACCTCGAGCACGTCGGTCGAACCCGCGACGTCGCGGAGCAGCGACGCGAGTCGGGCCGTGTCCCCCCGCGAGAGTGGCTCGCGCGCGAGCGAGGCGAGCTGGCCGGCGCGGATCCGACCCTGCCGCTCGAACTCGGCGCGGGCGTCGCCCGCCGCCCGGGCGCCGAGCAGCGCGACGACGGCGCCGACCACGACGAAGCTCGCGACCGCGATGCATGCGGTCAGCGCGAGACGCGCGCGGCGCGCCTCGCGCTGGCCCGACGGGACATCCATGCCGACCCCTCCGACGCGGCGAGCGCCGCTTGGGTCATCGGCGCGGGGGCGCTCCGGCTTGAGCCAGAAACCCTTGTGATGGCAGTATGTTGGAGAGTGAGTCGCGCGGTGCGCCGGGGCTCGCCGCCGCGCGGGTGCCGCTCAATCCGCGCGCCGCCCGGAGGCCTCGAGCACGCGCGCGCGGAGCGCCTCGAAGCGACCCGCCCGGATGGCGTCGCGCACCTCGGCGAGCAGTCGGAAGTAGAAGCGGAGGTTGTGTGCGGAGGCGAGGCGTGCGCCCAGCGCCTCGTTCACGTGCAGCAGGTGGCGCAGGTAGGCGCGGCTGTGCTGGCGGCAGGTCGGGCAGTCGCAGCCGGGATCGGGCGGCGCGAGGTCGCTCTTGAACCGCGCGTTCCGCACCACCAGCAGCCCCGCTGCCGTGAACAGCACGCCGTGGCGCCCGTTGCGCGTCGGAACCACGCAATCGAACAGATCGACCCCCTGCGCCACGGCGTTCACGATGTCGGCGGGGTGGCCCAGTCCCATCAAGTAGCGGGGCGCTCCGGGCGGCAGCTCCTCGTGCGCAGCCGCGACCATGTCCTCCCGCAGCGCGTCGTCCTCGCCGAGTCCGAGTCCGCCGTGCGCGTATCCGTCGAACTCGAGCTCCGCGGTGGCGCGCGCGCTCTGGCGCCGAAGCGTGGGCGAGGTGCCACCCTGGACGATTCCGAACAGCGCCTGGTCCGGACGGCGGTGCGCCGTGCGGCACCGCCGCGCCCAGCGCAGCGTGCGCTCCATGGCCGCCCGGGCGGCGTCTTCGACGGGTGCCGATCCCCCGCCGCGCTTCGGGGGGCGGCACTCGTCGAGCGCCATCGCGACATCGGCGCCGAGCGACTCCTGGATCGCCACGGCGCGTTCGGGGCTGAGCAGCCGCCGGCTCCCGTCGAGCGGCGACGAGAAGGCGACGCCGTCCTCGCTCAGCCGTGCGCGATCCGCCAGGGACGTGATCTGGTAGCCGCCGCTGTCCGTGAGCCACGGCCCGCGCCAGCCGGTGAATCCGTGCAGTCCGCCGGCCTTCTCCACGATGGCTTCGCCGGGCCGCTCGTGCAGGTGGTAGGTGTTGGCGAGCAGGATCTGCGCGCCCAGCTCGGAGAGCTCGCCCGGCGTGAAGCCGCGCACCGCACCGTAGGTCGCGACGGGCTGGAAGGCGGGTGTCTCGACGACACCATGGGGTGTGACGAGCGACGCGCGCCGGGCGGCGCCGTCGCGGGCGGTCACGCGAAACGAGAAACCCGCGCGCATCAGAGGATCAGCATCGCATCGCCGTACGAGTAGAACCGGTAGGCGCGCTGCACCGCTTCGGCATACGCCTCGAGCACCCGCTGCCGGCCCGCGAAGGCGGCCACCAGCAGCAGCAGGGACGAGCGCGGCAGGTGGAAGTTCGTGAGCAGGGCGTCCACCACCCGAAACTCGGAGCCGGGACGCAGCAGGAGCTCCGTCCGCCCGGAACCGGGACGCACGCGGCGCGCCGCGCCGGCGCAGGTCTCGAGGACGCGCGCGCTGGTGGTTCCGACGGCCACCACGCGGGCACCGCGCGCGCGTGCGGCCTCCACGGCCGCGGCGGTCGCCTCCGGAAGCTCGAAGTCCTCGGCGTGAAGGCGGCCCGCGGCGAGGTCCTCGGGGCGGAGCGGCCGGAACGTGCCCGGGCCCACGTGCAACACGATCTCGGCAGATTCGATCCCGCGCTCCGCGAGGCGACGCATCAGCGTGTCGCTGAAGTGCAGCCCGGCGGTGGGTGCGGCCACCGAGCCGGGCGCGCGCGCGAAGATCGTCTGGTAGCGGTCGGCGTCGGCGGGGTCGGGCGCGGTGCGCCGGATGTAGGGGGGCAGGGGGGCCTCGCCGAGGCGATACGGGGAGGCGCCCGGAGCAAAGGCCAGCACGAACTCCCCCGCGTCGCCGATCCGGACCACCTCGGCGTCCAGTGATGCGGAGGCGTCCGCGAAGCGGAGCTTCTGGCCGACCCGCACGCGTCCGCGGCAGCGGAGCAGGGCGCGGTAGCGGCCCGGCGCGTCCGGCTCCGCGCCGAGCAGGAGCGCCTCGGCGCTGCCGCCGCTCGCCTTGCGCCCGCGCAGCCGCGCCGGAACCACCCGGCTCGCGTTCACCACGAGCAGGTCTCCGGGCGCGAGCCAGTCGGGCAGGTCGATGACACGCGAGTGTGTGCGAGCGTCACGCGCCCGATCGAGCACCAGCAGGCGCGCGGCGTCCCGCGCGTCCAGTGGACGCTGTGCGATGCGCTCGCGGGGCAGCGCGTAGTCGAACTCGGAGAGGTCGATGTCAGCGCCCACGCTGGGCCTCGGCCACCAGCGCCGCGCGGAGCTCCGGGGCCTCGGCAATGGCGTCGTACGAGAACAGCGCCTGGCCGGCGGCGCCGACGTCGCGCGCGGCCTCGAGCTGCAGGACCGCGCGCTCCGGCTGCGCGGCGAAGAGCCAGGCGCCCAGTCCGATCCACACCCGATCCCCGCCGACGCCGCCCGCATAGGCGTTCGCCTCGTAGCGCAGCAGTCGATCGTCGCGCGTGTACAACATCACCGTCGCGAAGTCGAGGAGACCCTCGTCGAGCCAGCCACGCCAATCCTGGTAGAGCGAGAGATAGGCGCGCTCGGGATACGCGGTGACCGCCGCCGACAGCGCGATCCCCGGCGAGACGGCGCTCGCGCGCGCGCGAATCGCGGCGACGAGGTCCGACACGCGATCGCGTCGCCACTGGTCCCACGCGTCGCCGTTTCGACCGGACTCGGAGGTGGGCGCGCGCAGGCCGGTCTCGCGCTCGAAGCGCGCCCGCGAGGCCGACCCGTAGCCGAAGTCCAACCCCACCCGGAAGCGCGATCCGGGTGTGAAGGGCAGCACGTCCGGGTAGCGGATGTAGTCGAGGTGGATGCCGTCCAGGGACGGATAGTTGCGGGCCAGCTCGGCGAAGGCGGAGGCCAGCCAGTCCTCGACCCCGGGCGCGGCGGGATCGAGCCAGACGGCCGGCGTACCCATGCGGAGGAACTGGGAATCCGGGGCCGGCAGCTCGAGCCCCGGAAACTCGAGGATCGAGCGGCCGCGTCGATCGACCGATACGGCCGCCGGCCCGAGCGCTTCGAGCACGGGCGCGTTCCGGTTGGACGCCAGGGAGAGCGCGTTGACCCAGGCATGAACGCGAAGGTCGGCCGCGTGGGCGAGATCGAGCAGGCGGGCGAGCGGATCGGTCTCCTGCGCGGCGAGGGCCAGCTCGTAGGGAAGAGCATCGGCGTAGGACGAGTCGAACCAAGCCCGGCCGCCGCGATACACCTGGACGAACAGGTCGGTCGCCCCGAGCGCGAGCGCTGTATCCACCAGCGCGGGCACGCGGTCGGGGTGCTCCAGGACGCGCTGCGACCCCTCGCACAGCACCCACAGCCCGAGGCGCGGCGGGGTGGGGGGCGGCTCGAGAGGGATTTCGGGCGCCGGCGGAGCGCTCGCGGGCGCCTCCGGGGGGGCCGGCTCGCCGCATCCGAAGACGACGCACGCGGCGAGCGCGAGCGTTCGATGTACGCAGAGACGCAAGTCGCGGCAAAGCTACCCTACCGGGTCGCGGACCGGCAAAAGCAGCGCGGAAACGCGTCGGGGTTCGGGAGGCACGAGCGTTGAAGTGGGACCCGGGCTCGCGCAAACTCGACCCGATGGGGGAGTGGCGCCGATGGCTCGGCGCGGCGTCGCGGCCGTGGCGCGTCGCGCTGGACGGGGCGCGGCGGACCGCGCGCGCGCGTCGCGTGGGACTGGCCGCGGCCGTCGCGGTGGTCTCCCAGTTCGCCGCGGGCTCGGTACAGGTCGACGAGACCGATCGGACGCTGGGGATTCCGGCGATCGTGCTCGAACGGCCCGGGCGCGCGCTCCGCGCCGCCATCGAGGCGCGCGACGCCGGTGAGGACGAGCGCGCCGACGCGATCCTCGCCGCCGTCGCGGCGCGCCATCCGATCATCGCCGACCACGCGGAGCGGCTGCGGGTTCGGCTCTGGCTCGATCGCGACGCGCCCGGGCGCGCCATCGAGATCGCGCTGCAGGCGCTTCCGGCTCGGCGCGATTCGCCGCTCGAAGGCGAGTTCCACGCGCTGATCGGCGACGCGTCGCTGCGACTCGGCAACGAGTCGGCCGCTCGCGCGGAGTGGGAGCTCGCGCTGCCGAAGACCGACAGCTCCGCGCGCCGGGTCGAGCTGTCGATGGCGATCGCCGAATCGTTCGAGCGCTCGGGCGACACAGCGGAGGCCGCGCGGATCCGCCGCGCGCTCTGGCGCGACGAGCCGACGGCGTCCGGCGCGGAGCAGAACGAGCGCAGCCTCGCGGAGCTGGAGCGGGCGCTGGGCGGAACGCTGCGGACCGGGGCCGACTGGCTGACGCGCGCCAACGCGCTCTACCGCCAGCAGCGCAGCGAGCCGGCGCTCGAAGCGTACGAGCGGGCGCTCGCCCGCCGGCTGCCCGATGCGGATCGGAGCCGCGCCGAGCACCGGCGGGCCCGCTGCCTGTTCCGGTTGCGCCGCTACCCGGAGGCCGAGGAGGCCTTCAAGAAGCTCGGCGCCTCGGGTGACGCACCCCTGTATCGGGCGCGCTCCGTGGCCCGCGCGGGCGATGTCCCGAAGGCCGTCCGCATGTTCGAACAGCTCGCCGCGCGCGAATCCGGCGCGCTCGCCGACCACGCGCGGCTCCTGGCCGGAATCCTTCTCGACGGCGAGGGCGAGCCCGAGCGCGCGCGTACCTTCTACGAGTCGCTGATTCGGCATTCGCGCGACGCCGACCGGGTCGGCGCGGCGCTCTGGCGCGTCGGCTGGGCCGACTACCGAGCCGCGCGCTACGCCGAAGCGCGCAGCTCCTGGAAGCTCGCCGCGCTCCGGATCGAGGACCCGATCGAACGCCTGCAGCCGCTCTACTGGTCGGCGCGGGCGGCCGAGCGGGTGGGCCTCGACAGCGGTCCGGCAGAGCTCGAGGAGATCGCACGGAGCTATCCGTTCACGTACTACGGGCTGCGCGCGCGCACCCGCCTGGGCGACGCGCCGCCGCCGGCCCCGGAGCACCCGATCCCCAACGGACGCTCGAGGCTCATGCCGAGCGACCTCGAGCGCCCCCGCATCCTGCTCGAGGCCGGCCTCGAGCCGGAGGCGGGCCTGGAGCTCGACCGCCTGCGGCGGCGGGCGCGCGGGCTCGACGACCGGGTCGACCTCGCGCGGCTCTACACGCAGGTCGGCGAGTTCCACCGCGCCCAGTCGCTGATCGTGGACGCCTATCTCGAGCCCCTCGCACGCGGGCCCACACCGGGCCGCGAGGAGCTCTGGTACCTGGCCTGGCCGCGCGCATACGAGGATTACGTGGTCCGCGCGCTGCCGGGCGACGCGCTCATCGAGCCCGAGCTCGTCTACTCCATCATGCGCGAGGAGAGCGGCTACCGACCGGAGGTCGAATCGGTCGTTGGCGCGCGGGGCCTGCTGCAGCTCATGCCGTCGACCGCCGAGAAGGTCGCCGGCCAGCTTTCGATCGGGCGCATCGCGCCCGACGATCTGTTCCAGCCGCGTCTCAACATCCAGCTCGGCACGGTGTACTTGAACGGCCTGGCCAGCCGGTTCGCGGGCCGGACCTCGGCCGCCGTCGGGGGCTACAACGCGGGCCCCTCCGCGGTCGCCGCCTGGCTGGCCGCCGGGCCCGAGCTCGACGACGACGAATGGGTCGAGAGCATTCCGTACGCGCAGACCCGGGCGTACGTGAAGCGCGTGCTGCGCAGCCTCCACGTGTATCGGGAGATCTATTGAGCGACGCCCCGCGCGCGGATCGGCTCTGGCCCGAGAGCCGTGCGGCGCGTTCTCTCGACGTGCTCGGCATCGGCCAGAACTCCTACGACCACGTTGCCGAGCTGGAGGCGTTTCCCCGTTTCGCGGGCAAGGCGGCCGCGCGCCGCTACGAGACGCTGCCGGGCGGGCAGGTCGCCACCGCCTTGCTGGGCTGTGCGCGGCTCGGACTGCGCGGCGCGTTCGTGAGCACGGTGGGAGACGACGCGCCCGGCGAGGCGGTCCTGCGGCCGCTGCGCGCGGCGGGCGTGGATGTCTCGGGGGTCCGGCGGATTCCGGGCGCCAAGACGCAGATCGCCCTGATCCTGATCGACCGCGCGAGCGGCGAGCGGACCGTGGTCTGGTACCGCGACCCCCGTCTGGCTCTCGAAGTCCGCGACCTGAGCCGCGCGTCGATCGAACGCGCGCGCGTGCTGCATCTCGACGCGAGCGATCCGGAGGTCGCCTGCTGGGCCGCCGACGTGGCGCGGGAGGCGGGGATCCCGGTCGTCCTCGACGCGGACCGCTATCGACCCGAGCTCGACGCGATCCTGCGCCGGGTCGATTTCCCTATCGTGGGCCTCGAATTTGCCGAAACGTATACGTCGGGCGGATCCGTGACGGATGCGCTCGTCGGGCTCAGCGGAGCGGGAGCGCGTCTTGCGGTGGTGACGCTCGGACCGATCGGGGCGCTGGCCCGTCAGGGCGAGCGTCGGATCGAGAGCCCGGCCTTTCGCGTCGAAGCGCGCGACACCACGGGTGCCGGCGACGCGTTTCACGCGGGGTTCATCTGGGCCCTGCTGCAGGGTCTGGACGCGGAGCGTGCGCTGCGCATCGCCAATGCGGCGGGCGCGCTGTGCTGCCGCGAAATCGGGGCGCAGGGAGGTCAGCCGGATCGGGACGCGCTCGAGGCCTTCCTTCGGGCGCACGAGCCGATCGCGTGGACGGGTCCCTGAGGCGCTCGGGAGGAGGTCTCGAATGAGCCGCTCGACCAAGATGCTCCTGGCGCTCCTGCTGATCGCAGGTGTGGGGGGCGCCTTCAACTACCAGCGCAACGTCGCCGCCGAAGCGCGGCAGCTGCGTCCGTACCGGAGCTACTCCGACGCCGATCTGACGGCGTTGCTCGCGGCCTACCGGGCCGATGCCGACCAGCTGGCCGAGCGCTACGTCGCCGCGAAGCAGGCTCGCTCGAAGGTGCGGAGCGGGGGCTTGATCGACGAGCAGGTGAGGGAGTTCGAGCGGGTCCAGCAGCGGGGCGCCCAGGTGCGCGATGCGGGCGCCCAGATCAGCATGCGCGAGGCCGACATCGCAGACATGGAGCGCGAGATGCGCCTGCGCGAGCAGGAGCAGAACCGGCTGATGCTCTTCCTGCGGCGCGTGGCGACCCTCTAGTCGCAGACTCCGGGCCCGCGGGCGCCGCGCGGCCGCGCATCAATCCGGGTCCTCGTCGTCGTCCTCGAACGCGTCGTCGATGTCGTCCAGTGCGTCCTCGTCGATCGAGCTCACGTCGAGGTCGAGATCGTCGTCATCGTCGACCCCGGCGTCCCGCGCGTCGCGGCTCGTCTCCGAGTCCAGGTAGCGGTCCATTCCCGCCGCCCGCGGTTTGGCCACAATCGCGGCCGTAGCGCGCAGCGGCGGTGTGCGTACGGCGCTGCGCGGATCGGCGCCGCAGCGCGGGCAGAGCGGCTCCGGCTTGTTCATGTCGTAGAACTTCGCGCCACACTCCGGGCACTCGTGCTTGGTCCCGAGCGAGGCGCGACGATCCAGCCCCGGGCTGTTCAAGCGCGGGGGCTCGGGCGGTCGCTTCGCCTTCTTGCGCGCAGCGCGTTTTCTGAGTGCGGCCATGCAGAAGCCCCACCTGCGAAGGTTCGAGATGGTCCCGATTAGCACAGCCGCAATCCGGTCGAAAAGGGGGGTGGTGGGGGCTCGGAGTCGCGCGTTTCCGGCCGGTTTCGCGCCGTCCGGGGCCGGGAGGTCGAGAGGATGCACCGCCGGATCTCCCGATCCTCTACTTGACATAATCTATCTTATCGGACGTTAAATTGGAGCGCTCGAAAACCGGGCCTCGTGCCGCGAACGGTCGCAGGAGCAGCGGCCGACCCGGCTCTCGCATGGGGTCCGCTCAGCGCGCTGGAGGAACTCGGGGCACTTCGACGTTGCGTCGAGACGCATGCATCGAGGCGGTTCAATCCATCGGTTCGGCCGGCGGCGCCGCCTCGGGGGCCGCTCGAGAGGCGTCCGACGCGGCGCGCAGCTCTGCGATCCGGGCGCTCAGGTGCGGCGGCAGCGACACCTCCGGCGCCTCGCGCTCGACGCGCTCCATCAGCTCGATGGCGCGCGCCGATTGCCCGGCGTAGAGGTAGCAACGCGCGGCGGACGCCAGCGCGAGATGGCGCGGCGGATACGAATCGATCTCGCCGGCCTTCTCGTAGCCCTGCGCGGCGTCGCGCCAGCGCTCCTGGCGCTCGTCCGCCGCGGCCACCCGCTCCAGCAGCATGCCGCGCAGTGGCTTCGAGGCGTCGCCGCTCTCGATCGCCTGCATCCAGATCCCCTGGGCCGCCTCGACATCCCCGCTCTCGGCGAGCAGATCCCCGGCCTCGAGACGCGCCACGGCCCCGGCCGCCGTCCCATCGCGCTCCGCGGCAACCTGAAGGTAACGCTGGATGGCATCATCCCTAACACGCTGCCGAATCTCCGGATTTGCGAGCTCGACAACCTCGGATCCCAGACCCTGGCCCAACGAGTCCAGGTACTCGCGGCGCACCTCGGCCAGGGCTGCCGAGGCGGCGTCCTCGCGGCTCGCGCTCCACGCCGCGAAGCCGCCGTAGCTTCCGGCCATGGCGAGCACGGCGACGATCACGCCCACCACGAGCTTCGGATTCGTCGCGATCCAGTGCGCTGCCTGGTCCGAGAGCGTCTGCAGCTGCTCGAGCGCGTCGTGGTGTTCCGATCGGGATGACTTCGCCAAGCCCCGTTCTCCTCGCCTGGATGGGGAAATTCCTGCTGCGGTGTAGCCCTGCTGCGGCTGCGACCGCAAGCGCGCGGGGCCGCGGCTCGGCTCGGGCCGCCTCAGGCGCCCGGTTCGTCCTCGCTCTACACCGACTCGCCGCGCTTGCGAAGCCGCAGCCGGATCGGCGTGCCCACGAGCTCGAAGTGCTCGCGCAGCTGGTTCTCCAGGAAGCGCCGATAGGCCGGACGGACGGAGGCCGGATCCGTGCAGAAGAGTACGAAGGTCGGTGGCTGGGTGCGCGTCTGCGTCGCGTAGAAGAAACGGATCGGGCGCTTGCGCGTCCCGCGCTGACCCATCGCGGGCTCGTGACGCTCCACCGCATCGCGCAGCCAGCGATTCAGCGCGGCGGTCGGGATCTCACGGCGCGCGGCCGCATCGAGCTGGCGCGCCAGCGGCAGGATGCGTTCGAGGCGCAGACCCGTCTTCGCCGAGACGCACAGGACCGGCGCATCGGCCATGAAGCGCAGGCGTCGGTCGATCTCCTCGCGAACCCGGCGCGCGTCGTCGGATTCGACCCGGTCCCACTTGTTCGCGAGTACCGCCGCGGCCCTGCCCCGCCGCCGCACCAGCCCGGCCACGCGGGCGTCCTGGTCCGTAAATCCCTCGCTCGCGTCGATCAGGATCAGCGCCACGTCTGCGCGTTCGATGGCGCGCAGCGCCATCAGCGCGCTGCCGTGCTCCGCCACGAGCCGTCGCCTTCCCGGACGCCGCAGTCCGGCCGTATCGATGATGACGAAGGCGCCGTGCTCGCTCTCGAGCCGCGTGTCCACCGAGTCTCGAGTCGTGCCCGGTTCCTCCGACACCACCACGCGCTCGGCGCCGATCAGCCGATTGGCGAGCGAGCTCTTGCCGACGTTCGGCCGGCCCACGATGGCGATCCGGATCGCGTCGTCCGAGGCGGGCCGCGACCCGGCCGCGCTCTCCGCCGGAAGCTCGGCCACGAGCGTTTCGAGGAGCTCCCAGGCCCCTCGGCCGTGCTGCGCGGAGACGGGGTGGATCGCGGGCAGGCCCAGCCGGTAGAACTCGGAGAGCCGCGCGTCGTGCGCGGGGATGTCGAGCTTGTTCACCGCCACTGCGAGGGGCTTCGCCGTGCGACGCAGCGTGCGGGCGAGCGCTTCGTCCGCCGGCAGCAGGCCGTCTTTGCCGTCCACCACGAACAGGATCGCGTCGGCCTCCGCGAGCGCGGTCCGGGCCTGCGCCTGGACGGCGGCAGCCAGTCCGGCGTCTGCCGCGGGGTCGAGGCCGGCCGTGTCGACCAGCAGCACGCGCCGATCGCCGACGCTCACCTCCTCGGCGACGCGGTCGCGGGTGACGCCGGGCACGTCCTCGACCAGGACCCGGCGCTTGCCGGCGTACCGGTTGAACAGCGTCGACTTGCCCACGTTGGGACGGCCGACGATCGCGACGATGGCTAGCGGATTGCGGGGCATAGCGCCTGGCGGGCCGCGCCGCCGAGGCCGGAGGGCGGCTGGCGCGCAGAGTACCGCGCAGCGACCGCCCCGCAATCTCATCGCCCCGAGCTCTCGCTTGACATGGCGGCGTTTCGGCCCGTAGGCTCGCGAATCGGACAGCGGGGAGCGCGCGTGCGCTCTCGGTCCACCGTTGGAGGAACCGCCGTGCTCCGCCTGGTTACTCGCGCCCTTTCCAGCCTGGCCGTGATCCTGCTGTTGACCTCCGCGCCGAGCCCGGCGAATGCCAGCCCCGAGACGCTCGCGCGCTCGGTGAGCAACATCCTCTTCTCGCCGTTCGACCTCGTGCTGTCCCCGTACGTGGCGACCCGGACCGTCTACCAGAACTGGAAGGACAGCGACGACTCGACGGCGGTCCGGATCGCGTATCCGCTTCCGGGTGTGATCTGGGTGACGGGCGTTCAGGCGGGTGCGTCGGTGATCCGCGGAGTGACCGGGCTGCTCGAGTTCATCCCCGCCATCCCCCTCGCCTTCGTCGATGCCGACATCGATCCCCTCTTCGACCCGGTCGAGCGCAACCAGGCGGTCGTCGACACATCCTTGTTCGGCGAGAGATTCCCCGTGAAGTTCGGGATCGACTACACGTCGCTGCCCGCGTACTGAGCCTCAGCGGCCCGCTCCAGCGGACATCCTCCGAGAAACGCCGCGACGGCGCCCGCGATCGCGTCCGCGTCGTCGGGGTGCAGGACGGTGAGGTCGGAAACGCTTCGCAGCCACGTCCGCTGACGTCGCGCGAAGCGGCGCGTGTCGCGCTGCATCGCCTCAGCCGCGTTCGCGAGGGTGTCGCGACCGTCCACCACCGGCGCCATGTGCCGGTACCCGATCGCCTGCATGCAGCGCGCGTCGGGGCCCACACCCCGTCGCCGCAGCGCCCGCACCTCCTGCAGGAGACCGCGCTCGATCATCTGCGCGCAGCGCGCGTCGATGCGCCGATCCAGCGGCTCGGTGCCGGGGTCCAGAGCCAGGTGCAGCACCCGATAGGGTTGCTCCGCGAATCGGTGCGCGGCGTGGAGCCGCGAGGCGGGCGTCCCCCAATGCACCGCCAGCTCGAGGGCACGCACGAGTCGGCGCGTGTCGTTCGGGTGGATGCGGCGGGCCGTCTCGGGGTCGAGTCCGGCCAGGCGCCGGTGCAACCGGGCGGGATCGCCGGCGTCGCGCGCCTCGCGATCCGCGGCCTCCAGCGCGGCGCGCAGCTCGGGCTCGGCGCCGCCCGCGCCGAGCAGCCCGTGCAGGAACGCGCGGATGTACAGACCCGTTCCGCCCGTCAGGAACACGACGCGGCCGCGCTCGTGGACGCCGCGCGCCGCGGCGCGGGCATCCTCCAGATAGCGTCCCGCGCTGTAGCCCTGTCTCGGGTGCACGACGTCGATCACGTGATGCGGCACCCGCGTGCGATCGGCGAGGCTCGGCTTGGCGGTTCCGATGTCGAGGTAGCGGTAGACCTGCATCGAGTCGGCGTTCACGATCTCGCCGCCGAACCGCAGGGCGAGCTCCATCGCCACCGCGCTCTTGCCGGCCGCGGTGGGGCCGGTGACCACCACCACGGGCGGTCGGCGATCGTCGCGCGCTCCTCGCTCCATCGCTCGAGAGTAGCGCCGCTCGCCGCCTGCGGGCGCTCGGCTAACGGCGGGCGAAGCGGCGCTCGAGCTCGTCGCGCTCGAGCCAGATCGCCACCGGACGGCCGTGGGGACACGTCGGCGCCCACGGAATCGCGTCGAGCCCCTCGAGCAGGGCGCGCTGCTCGCGCTCGTCGAGCCGATCGCCCTGCCGACGCGCCGAGTGGCAGGCCAGGCTGGCGAAGATGCGGTCGGCTTCGTCCAGCGACCGGCTGCTCGGCCGGAGCGTCGCTCCGAGGGAGCGCGTCGCCTCGAGCTCGTCGGCGAGCGCGCTCACCAGTGCGGCGGGATCACGCCCGGAAAGGAGCGCGGGCACGGCGCGCACCAGCACCGCGTCGGCGCCGAACGGCTCGACGTCGAAGCCGAGCGCGGCGACGGCGTCCGCGGCGTCGGCCAGCGCCGTCAGCGCCGACGGCGGCAGCTCGAGGGTCTGCGTGAGCAGCAACGACTGCCGCTCGACACCGGCGCCCAGCCAACCGCCGCGCAGGTGTTCGTACAGGATCCGCTCGTGCGCCGCGTGCTGGTCCACCACCAGCAGTCCATGCGGGGTCTCGGCCAGCAGGTAGGCCGCGTGGAGCTGACCCAGGAGTCTTTGCGAGGCGAAGCGGAGGGGCGCCTCGGCGCTTTCGTCCGGCGCCCGTGCCGCGAGACCCGTCGCGGGCGCCGGACCCTCGCGGGGCGCGCTCGAAGCCGTGCCCGCAAAGACCCAGTCGCTCCCCCGGGGATCGCCCTCGCGCGCACGCCCCGACGGCTCGCGCACCCAGCCGGCGGCTGCGGGGCCCCGGACCGGACCGAGCCACGCGCGCGACGCGAGGCCCGCCGCGAGCGATCGCGAGATGAGGCGGTGGACGGCCTGCGGGTCGGCGAAGCGCACCTCCCACTTGGCCGGGTGCACGTTCACGTCGACCGCCTCGGGCGGCAGCGACAGGAACAGCAGTGCGGTCGGAAACCGGCCGCGCGGCAACACGTCCCGATACACCTCGAGCAGCGCGTGGCGCATCAGACGATCCCGCACCGGCCGACCGTTGACGAACAGGTAGATCCCGGCCGCGTTGGGACGATGGTGGTCGGGACGGGAGGCGAAGCCCGCGAGCGCCGCCCTGCCCTCCTCGCCGTCGACGCGCACCAGCGCGGCGGCCTCACGCTCGGACAGGACCGCGGCGATCCGATCCAGCGGATCGCGCACCGCGGGCCACGCGATCGCGGCGCGGTCGTCGCGCTGCACATCGAAGTGGACCTGGGGCAGAGCCAGGGCCGCGCGCGCCAGCCCGTCCGCGACGTGTCCCCACTCGGTGCTCGCCTTCTTCAAGAACTTCCGCCGGGCCGGCACGTTGAAGAAGAGGTCGGCCACCTCCACGCGCGTGCCCGGCGGACCGCCGACGGCGCGCGCGTGGATCGTTTCGCCCGCCTCGACGCGGATCTCGTACGCTTCCGACGCGTCGGCCGGACGCGTGCGGAGCCGCAAGCGCGAGACCGACGCGATGGCCGGCAGGGCCTCGCCGCGGAACCCGAAGCTGGCGATGCCGTGCAGATCCTCGGCCGTGTGGAGTTTGCTCGTCGCGTGACGCTGCAATGCCAGGCGGGCATCCTCGGGTGTCATTCCGCAGCCGTCGTCGGTCACGGCGAGCCAGGCGGCGCCACCGTCGCGCACCTCGAGCCGAATCCGCGTCGCACCCGCATCGACGGCGTTCTCGACCAGCTCCTTCGCGATCGAAGCGGGACGCTCGACGACCTCGCCGGCCGCGATTTGATCCACCAATGCGTCGGGAAGCACGCGGATGCGCCGGCTACGGCCGGAAGCGGCGCTTCGATCGCCTTCGGATTCAACGGGTTTGCTCGACATGGGGCGCTCGCGCAACGGATTGGGCCGGGACTAGCACGGGGAGGCGGCCTCCGCCAACGGATTTCGGGAACAGGCAAGTCCGAAAACAAGGGATTGACATGGAACCCCTTTTTTTTCGATAGTTAGGCCGCTGCAAGGCGCAGGTCGATTGGATGGGGCTCGACCGAGGGATCCAGCAGGACGCTCGGCCAATGGATTGGAAGCCGGAGTGGCCGATTCCGGAGATGCTCTGAGCGCTGCCGAGACGCGGACCGCGGGTCGCCGCCGCTCCGACCGCATCGTGGGCGCGAGCCGCGCCACCGAACGCGCGCTCGACCAGGCGGCTGCGGCCGCACGCTCCGAGCTGCCCGTCGTGGTGACGGGACCGAGCGGCAGTGGCCGCCGATTCATCGCGCGGGCGATCCACAGCTGGAGCGCGCGGTCGGCGGGCCCGTTGGTGACACTATCGTGCGTCGCGGTGAACTCCGCGTTGCAGGCGCGCGAGATCTTCGGCACCAGCGCCGGGGCCCACGCTCCGGCCCCCGCAGAGCACATCGGCGCGCTGACGCGCGCCGCGGGGGGCACCCTGCATCTCACCGACATCGAGGGCCTGGCGCCCGAGGCGCGGGTGGCGCTCCGCAGCGCATTGGTCGACGGGTCCTTCCGCCGCGAAGGCGACGGCACCGAGCAGCCGCTTCGCGCGCGGCTGATCGGGAGCGCCGAGGAGTGGCCCGAGGCCGGCCCCTTCGCCCAGCTGCCGTGCCACGAGGTGCGCCTGGCGCCCCTGTCCGAGCGTCCCGAAGACGTGCTTCCCCTCGCGGCCCACTTCCTCGCCCTGTTCGCGAGCGAGCTGGGCGTGCAGGCGACCGGTTTCACGGCCGAGGCCCGGGACGCCCTGCTGGCCGAGTCGTGGCAGGGCAACGTGCGCGAGCTGCGCGAGCGCATTCGCCAGGCGGTGCAGCTCAGCGGCGGGGGAGCCGTGACGCACGAGGCGCTCGCCCTCGCCGCGGAGGATGGCGAGCCGCCGTCGTTCAAGGATGCCAAGCGCGCCTTCGAGACGCGCTACGTCGAGGGCATGCTGCGGCGCTGCGGGGGCAACATCAGCCGCGCCGCGCGCCTTGCGAAGAAGGACCGCAAGGACTTCTACGACGTCATCCGCCGCACCGGCGTCGATCCCTCCCGATTCCGCTAGCCCCCCACACGGGGTACGCTCCGCGCGTGCGCGTCGGGCTCGTGCAGATGACCTCGACCGACGACCTGCGCGGAAACCTCGAGCAGGCGGAGCGGCTCGTGCGAGAAGCCGCCGGGCGCGGAGCGCAACTCGTCTGCCTTCCCGAGAACTTCGCCTTCCTGCGTCGCGAGGGCCTGCCGGTCCCGTGCGCCCAGGATCTCGACGGCGAGATCATCTCGACTCTGCGGCGCGTCGCCCGGGAATGCGCGATCTGGATCCTGGGGGGGACGTTTCCGGAGGCGATCGAGGGCGACACGCGCACCCACAATACGAGCGTCCTGCTGACGTGCGACGGCGCGATCGCGGCGGTGTACCGCAAGCTGCACCTGTTCGACGTCGATCTGCGCGAGCGGGGCGGTGGCGCGTTCCGCGAGTCGGACGCGGTGGCGCCCGGCAAGGACGTGGTGGTGGCGGAAACGCCCTTCGGCGTCATCGGTTTGTCGATCTGTTACGACCTCCGCTTCCCGGAGCTCTACCGCGCGCACGCGGAGCGCGGCGCGCGCTGGCTCGCCGTCCCCTCCGCCTTTGCGGTCCCGACGGGCAAGGACCACTGGGAGGTGCTGCTGCGCGCGCGGGCGATCGAGAACCAGGCATTCGTGCTGGCGCCGGCTCAGTACGGCCGCCACAACCCCGACCGCGAGAGCTACGGTCGGTCGCTCGTCGTCGATCCCTGGGGCACGATCCTGGCCCAGGCCCCCGACCGACCGTGTGCGCTGGTCGTCGATTGCGATCTCGACGCCCAGGACGGGACCCGCGCCAGCCTGCCGGTCCTCGCGCATCGCCGGCTGTGACCGCTCAAGAACCTACCGGGTCGGCCGATAGGCCGGAGTCGAAGCCCTGGGAGGATGGCGGATGGCTGCGGAGGAGCGCCGGGACAGCGGACCGGGCGCCGTGCTCGTGATCCGGAACGGCAGCTTCGCGGGGATGCGCTACGACCTCACGAGCGAAGAGACCCTGATCGGCCGTACCCCGACCACCGACATCACGCTGCTCGACGAGGGCATCAGCCGCGAGCACGCGCTCATCCTCCACGACGCCGAGACGGGCACCTACACGATCGAGGATCTGCAGTCGACCAACGGAACCAAGGTCAACGGCAAGCGCGTCCGATCCTTCGAGCTGAGCGAGGGCGACGAGATCGAGATCGGCCACACCGTCTTCCAGTTCTCCCGCAGCGAGCCCGGCGAAGGGGCCGGCTGAGCCGGCCGGCGCCACCGGCGCCGATCCGCGTCCCGCGGGAGCGGACCGCGATTCCCGGTCCGAGAGGGGCCCGACCGGGTCCCGGGCCCGGAGGCCGGAGCGGCGGCTAATCCTTCTTGAACAGGGCCTCGAGCGCCGACTTCGCGTCCCCCGCCGAGGGCTTCCCGGAGCCCGCGGACCCGGGGCCCGGGGCGAAGTAATCGCAGCGGTTGGCGCGGTCGCGGTCCGAGACGCGCTCCGCATTCGGCTCCCGGCACTCGTTGTAGGCCGACGGATCGTGATACGCGCAGTTGAGACACACGTGCAGGTCTGCGCCGCAGCCCTCGCAGGCGTCGCGGAAGCCGACCCGCTCGCCCGCCGGCACGTCGAAGCTGGCTCCGCAGCCGTGGCACCGCATCGGGCCCTGACGGTGCGCCAGGCGCGCGCGCCGTGTCAAGCGGCGCGGCAAGCCGGCTGCGGGATGGTAGTCTGGCGCGCCGTGCGGCATGAGACACGCGATACGCACCGGCGCCGCCAACCCGCGGTCCGGTGGCGAGCGCTCGGGGTGCTGGCCGGCGTCGGGCTTTTGGGAGTCGCGGCGCTGCCGGCGCGCGCCCAGGTCCAGCCCGACGGGAGCGGCAGCCCGGACCTGAACGACCTGGCTCTCGACTGGGTGCGGGGCGAGTACCGCGCCCCGCTCGTGTGCGAGATCGACGACCGTCCCCAGCGCGGATTGCGCCGGCTGATGATCGGACCGGGCCCGCGCGCGATGCGCCCGCGCGCGAACAGCCTGCGCCTGTTCGATCTCGAGGTCGAGACGGCGAAGCGCTGCTTCGACGATCTCGGCGGCGAGGAACCGAACGCGGAGGGCGTGATCCACTTCAGCCTGCGGAGTCGATCGCGCCCGGACACCGCGCGGCGCGACTTCTCGGCGGCGTTGCGGCGCGACTCCGGCTTCGCCTTCGACATCCGCGAGGGCCGCGTCCGGGTGCGCCGCGTGGGCGAGCCGAACGCGGAGCCGCGCGTCGTGGACTTCGCCTCTGGCGTCCTGCGCGTCGAGACCGTCGCCCGCGGGAGCGACGTGGAGCGCCGGCTGCTGGAGTTCGGCGGCCTGCGTCGGCTCACGCTGCGCCTCGAGGCGCGCGACGGCACGACGCTTCGCTACCACGTGATCCAGGTGGCGCCGCGCTGACACCCATGTGTGTTGAAGAACCGGAGCGTGCCAGCGGTCGGAAGCGCCCGGACGCCGCGCGGCGCTCGCGGCCGTGGCGCCCGTGACCGCCGAGCCGCGCGAACTGGTCCTGCTGGGCGGGGGACACGCGCACGTCCAGGTGCTCGAGCGCTGGCCGCGCATCGCCGTACCGGGCGTCCGCGTCACCCTGATCGACCCGGAGCCGCGCGCGATCTACTCCGGGATGATTCCCGGCTTCGTCGCGGGCCAGTACCGCGAAGCGGAGCTCGCGATCGACCTGCCCGCGCTGGCGCGATCCGCCGGCGCCCGATTCGTGCGGGCCCGCGCGCTGCGCATCGAGGCCGCGGCCCGGCGCGTCGCGCTCGACGGCGCCCCGGACGCGGCCTACGACGTGGCGTCCGTCGACATCGGAGCCTCGGTCGCGGGCCTGGACGTGCCCGGGGTGCGCGCGTTCGCCATTCCGACGCGTCCCATTCACGGGCTCGTGGAACGCTTCGGCGGACGCGCCGCGGCCGAGCCGCTGCGTTCGCGCGATGGAGCGCTGCGCGCCAGCGTCGTCGGCGCGGGTGCCGGCGGCGTCGAGCTCGCCTTCGCGCTGCGCGAGCGACTGCGGCGCGCGGGTGAACGGCGGCCGCGCGTGACGCTCCTCGACGGCGCGGCGCGCATCCTGCGCGGATCGCCGCCGGGACTGGCGCGACGCGCCTCGCGGCTGTGCGGCGAGCTCGGTATCGCGCTGCGGCTCGGCGCGCCGGTCACCGCCGTGGAGCGCCACGGGCTAAAGCTCGCGGACGGATCGCGGCTTCCCTCGGATCTCGTGATCTGGGTCGCCGGTCCCGCCGCACCCGCGCTGCCGGGGGCCTCCGGGCTGGCCACGGATGCGCGCGGCTTCCTGCGCGTGCGCAGCACGCTGCAGGCCCTCGAACACCCGGAGCTCTTCTGCGTGGGCGACGCGGCGTCCCTGGACGCGTTCCCGCACACGCCCAAGGCGGGCGTCTACGCCGTGCGCGCGGGGCCGGTGTTGACGCGCAATCTGCGCGCCGCGCTGACGGGAAGCCCCCTGCGGGCGTTTCGGCCCCAGCGCGACTTCCTGTCGCTGCTCAACGTGTGCGACGGCCGCGCGCTGGGCGCGAAATGGGGCGCCAGCTTCGAAGGCGCGTGGGTGTGGCACCTCAAGGACCGCATCGACCGCGGCTTCGTCCGCCGCTTCCGGCCCACCGAATCGGGTTGAGCGGAGCGAACACCCCGCATTGGACTCCCCGCGCGCGCCGACGGCGTGTACCATGAACCCGGCACGCAGCACCGGGGGGAACGCATGACCTGGAATCCGGGGGGAAACGGCAGACCGGGCGGACCGCGCGGCCCCCGCCCCCCCGATCTCGACGCACTGGTCGAACAAGCCCTGCGAGAGAGCCGCGAGCGGCTGCGCCGGATGCTTCCGGGCGGCTTCGGTGGCTCTCGCGGGATCCTGCTGATCCTCCTCGTACTGGTCGGCCTGTGGCTCGTGAGTGGCTTCTACACCGTCGGGCCCGAGGAGCAGGGCGTGGAGCTCTACTTCGGCCGCTGGACCGGCGTCACGCGGGATCCCGGGCTCCATTATCACCTGCCGATTCCGATCGCGACCGCCGTCACGCCGAAGGTCACCCGCGTGAACCGCGTCGACATCGGCTTCCGCGCCGACGAACGGCGCACGGCCGCCGTCCGCAACATCGTGGAAGAGAGCCAGATGCTGACGGGCGACGAGAACATCGTCGACGTCAACTTCACGGTGCTCTGGCGGATCAAGGACGCGGGCCGCTTCCTGTTCAACGTCCGCGACCCCGAAGCGACCGTGAAGACGGCGGCCGAGAGCGCCATGCGCGAGGTGATCGGCCGCACACCGATCGCGTCGGCCCTGGCGGAGGGTCGCCGTCAGGTCGAGGAGCAGACCGCGATGCTGCTCCAGGGCATCCTGGACGAGTATACGGTCGGCATCGAGATCACGGAGCTGCAGCTCCAGCGGGTGGATCCGCCCGAGCCCGTGATCGACGCGTTCCGCGATGTGCAGCGCGCGCGCGCGGACCTCGAGCGTCTGCGCAACCAGGCGGAGGCCTATGCCAACGACATCATCCCCCGCGCGCGTGGCGAGGCTGCCAAGCTCGAGCAGCAGGCCGAGGCCTACAAGCTGGAGGTGGTCGCGCGCTCCGAAGGCGATGCCCAGCGCTTCCTCTCGGTCTACAACGCCTACCGACGGGCGCGCGACGTGACCCGGCGCCGCATCTACCTGGAGACGCTGGAGGCGGTGTTGCGCGGCACGGACAAGATCCTGATCGACGAGTCCGCAACGCGAAGCGGGGGCGTCGTGCCGTATCTGCCGCTGCCCGAAGTCGAGCGCCGTCGCGCGAGCGAGCCGGCGCCGGAGGGCGGCAAATGATCCGGGTGCTCGTCATCGTCGGCGCGCTGCTGGCGCTCCTGGCCGGGACCTCGCTCTTCACCGTGCTCCAGATCGAACAGGCCCTCGTGCTCCAGTTCGGCGAGGCGAAGCGCGTGATCGTGGAACCCGGACTCCACATGAAGATTCCGTTCGTGCAGAACGTCGTGAGCTTCGACCGGCGCCTGCTCGACCTCGACCCTCCCGCCGAGGAGGTGATCGCGGGCGACCAGAAACGCCTCGTGGTCGACACCTACGTCCGCTACCGGATCTCGAAGCCGCTCGAGTACTACCAGTCGGTGCGCTCGGAAACGGTCTTGCGCGGCCGCCTCACCCGGCTCGTGATCGCGAGCCTGCGCCGCGCCGTCGGCAACGTGAGTCTGCTGGACCTGCTCTCCGAAGACCGGGCGCGCATCATGGCCGAGATCCGCGACGAGGTGAACGGCCAGGCGCGGAGCTTCGGAATCGACGTGGTGGACGTGCGGATCCGCCGCGCCGACCTGCCGCAGGCGAACAGCCAGGCGGTCTTCGAGCGCATGCGCAGCGAGCGCGAGCGCGAGGCGAAGCTCCTGCGCGCGCAGGGCGAGGAGGAGGCGCAGCGCATCCGCGCGGGCGCCGAGCGCGATCGCGAGGTGATCCTGGCCGAGGCGCGCAAGAAGGCCCAGATCCTGCGCGGCGAGGGCGATTCCGAGTCGGTCCGGATCTACGCGGACGCGTTCGGCCGCGATCCCGAGTTCTTCAACTTCTACCGCTCGATGGAGGCCTACCGCGAGACGCTCGCGGACGGCAAGACCACGCTCGTGCTGTCTCCCGACAGCGACTTCTTCCGATACTTCGACGACGCGCTGGGCCGCTGATCGAGCCGCGGCCGCCTCAGCCGGCGTTGGTCGGCGCGATGACCTCTTCGGCGAAGCGCCGCATCGCCGCCCGCTTCTCGTCCAGCGTCGAGCTCGGACCGAGGACGTACGCGAACGGGTAGTGGATCGTCGCGGTCATGCCCTGCCCTTCGAGGCGGCGCAGCGTGTCGGGATCGAATGCGCCCGCCAGCGGCACGATCGTCTCGAAGGGCTGGGACGCGCGCCCCGCCTCCCGCCTCAGCGTCGAGAGCCGCTCGAGGATCCCGGGGACCTCGGCGGGGTCGTTGCCGGGACCGATCCAGCCGTCGCCGAGTCGCGCCGCGCGGCGCAGCGCGGCACCGCTGGTGCCGCCGATGTAGATCGGGATGGGCCGAGTCGGCGCGGGACTCATCTGGATGCGGTCGAAGTCGAAGAAGGCGCCGTGGTGGTCGGCCATGCCGCCCCGCCACAGCGTGCGGAGCACCTCGATCATCTCGTCGAAGCGTTTGCCCCGCGTACGGAAGTCGACGCCCAGGGCGTCGAACTCCTCCTTCATCCAGCCCGCGCCGGCGCCGAGCGCGAGGCGGTTGCCGGACAGCACCGCCACGGTGCCGGTGGCCTTCGCGACCTCCAGCGGATTTCGCAGCGGCAGGATGTAGACCATCGTCGCGAAGTGCAGCCGGCGCGTGACCGCCGCCATCGCCGCGATCGTCGTCCACGGCTCCGGCCACGGCGTGTGCGCGTCGAAGCCGGGCACACCGTCGGCCGTGTACGGGTACTTCGAGGCGAGCTTCTCGGGGAAGAACAGGTGGTCCGACAGCAGGACGCCGTGGAAGCCGGCCTCCTCCGCGCCCCGCGCGATCTCCAACAGCTGATCGGGCTCGGTCAGCGAAACGGCTTGCCAGAACCTCATCTTCCGCGTTCCCCTTGCGCGGCGACCGAACGGCGTGTCCGTCGAGGACGTCTCGAGCCACCGGCCGCGGGACCTGGTTGACGTGGGAGCGGGATTAGAACATGTTTCAGCGGCGCTGCCAACCGCGCGTCTGCCGGCGCGCCAGGGGAGACGCGTGCCGACACCGCAAGCGATCGGCGATCAGCTCGAGATCCGGGCATGCCTGTACCGCTACGCGCGGGCGATCGACACGCGCGAGTTCGAGCGGCTGTCGAGCGTCTTCACGGCCGACGCGCTGATCCATTACGACCTGGCGGGCGGCGTCAAGCTGCGCCTCGCAGAGATGGTGGACTGGCTCCGGAAGTCGCTGCGCATCTTCGCGGCGACGCAGCACGTGATCACCAACCCGGAGGTGGAGCTCGACGGAGACCGCGCCCGATCGACCTGCTATCTGACCGGGACCCACGTGCAGGAAACCCTCGCGGGCGGCGATTCGCTGGTGGTCGAGGGCGGCATCTACCACGACGAGCACGTGCGGGCCGACGCGGGCTGGCGCATAAAGCGGCGCACGTTGCGCCGCATCTACACCTCGGGTCGCTACCTCGGCCCGGACGCGGTCCGCCTGTTCGAAAAGCCGCGCGGCCGCTGACCGGGGGACGGCGTGGGACGGCTCGACGGCAAGGTCGCAATCATCACCGGCGCGGCGCGCGGTCAAGGGGAAGCGGAAGCGCGCCTGTTCGCAGAGGAAGGGGCCCGCGTCGTGCTGGGCGATGTCCGCGACGACCTGGGCATGGCGGTCGCCGCTTCGATCGGCGAGTCCGCCCTCTACCTGCACCACGACGTGCGGAGCGAAGAGGACTGGACGCGCGTCGTGGCGACCGCCCGGGATCGGTTCGGCAAGCTCGACGTCCTCGTCAACAACGCGGGCGTCCTGCACTTCGCTCCCATCGCCGACATCGAGCTCGACGACTACCTGCGCGTGATCCAGGTCAACCAGGTGGGCTGCCTGCTCGGGATGAAGTCCGTGATCCCCGCGATGCTGGAGGCGGGCGGCGGCTCGATCGTCAACATCTCGTCCACGGCCGGCCTGACGGGCACCGCCGGTCTCGTCGCGTACGGCTCGAGCAAGTGGGCGATCCGGGGCATGACCAAGGTTGCGGCGCTCGAGCTCGGTCCGCTGGGAATCCGGGTGAACTCCGTCCACCCCGGCGGCATCGACACCGCGATGGGTCGCGGCGATGCCCGGGGCTTCGAGAAGGTCGACACCGGCGGCGTCTACGCGTCGCTGCCGCTGGGTCGAATCGGCCAGCCGCTCGAGGTGGCCCGCCTCGCGCTGTTCCTGTCGTCCGACGAGTCGTCCTACTGCACCGGCTCCGAGTTCACGATCGACGGGGGCATGACGGCGGGTCCGAAGCTGGCCTGACCGCGAGGGCGCGCGCCGGCTTCGTCACCTCGACGGCCTCGCCCGTGCGCGGCCGGCCCCGACCCGGATCGCGGCCGGCGATCCCCGCGCGCGCGGGCCCGGGCGGCCCCGTGCTAGAGTCGGCGCTCCGAGTGAGGGGATCCGCGGATGGGGCGAGAGACGGTCCTGGAAGAGCGGCACGGCGGCGTGGCGATCCTCGCCATGAACCGCCCGCGGCAGCGCAACGCCTTCAACAATCAGATGTATCGGGAGATGCGCGAGGCCCTCGACGCCGCGCGGGACGACGGCAGCGTCGGCGCCGTCGTGATCACCGGAGCCCCGGGCGCGTTCACCGCGGGTCAGGATCTGGGCGAGATGGCCGCGGCCGAGCTGTCGGACGCGCGCGAGCACGGCTTCGCCGGCTTCATGGACGGCGTGATCGGCTTCGACAAGCCGCTCCTCGCGGCCGTGAACGGAGTGGGCGTGGGACTCGGGCTCACGCTGCTCCTCCACTGCGACGTCGTGTACCTGGCCGAGGACGCCCGCCTGCGGCCCCCGTTCGTGACGCTCGGCGTGGTGCCGGAGGCGGCGAGCAGCTACCTGCTGCCCGCCATCGTGGGCTTTCAGCGCGCGGCCGAGGTCTTCTACACCGCGGAGTGGATCGACGCCGCGCGGGCCCTCGAGCTCGGCATCGCCTCCCGCGTCTACCCGGCCGCGGAGCTCCTGCCCGCCACCGTCGCGCAGGCGGAGCGAATCGCCGCGCAGCCGCTGGGCGCCCTCCGGCACACGAAGCGCCTGCTCCTGGCGACACGCGAAGAGTTCGTGCGCGCCGCGCGCGCGCGCG
>CP070734.1:2571124-2575147 GCA_020347605.1 Deltaproteobacteria bacterium
CGGATCTCGCCGTTCGCGACGATGCCGCTCTGGGCGACGCCGACGCCGGGGCAGTACTCCTGAAGCATCGGGAACTCGCCGCGGGCGTCGAACGGTCGCAGTGCCGCGCGCAGATCGTCCTCACACCGCGCGTAACGCACCTTGAAGCCGAGGCCGCCCGTGAGTCGCCCCTCGGCCGGCCCGCGCGGCTTCATCACCAGCGGAAAGCCGACCTCGCGTGCGAACGACAGGGCTTCCGCCGCGGAGCGCGGCAGGCAGCTACGCGGTACCGGAATTCCCAGTGACGACGCCAGCGCCCGAGTGGACTCTTTGTCGAGGGCGACTCGCAGCGCGGCGCTCGCCGGCAGGGCGATCCGGGCGAGGCCCTCGAAGGCCGCGCGGGACCGGTCCAGCGCCACCACGGTCGACTCGGTGACCGGAAAGATCCATGGGATCCGGTGCCGCGTCACCGCCTCCCGGATGGCGGACACGAAGCCCTGGGTGTCCGGTGCTTCCACGGTGAGCGAGGGGTAGCAGCAGCTCCCGCGCACGTAGCGCGAGCGGAACCCGAGGCGCCCGGCGTCGACGCCGGCGGCGAAGATCGCGAGCCCCTTCGACCCGAGCGCGCGAATCACCGCGAGGCCGTGTCGCTCGTCCGCGCCTGTCACCAGAACGTCCACGTGCCCGTCCTTCCGGATGGAGGCGTCGAGCCTATCGGCGCCGCAACCGGGCGACCAGCGCCGCGATCGCCCGTTCTCGCCAGCGGGTCCAGCCGGATCCCCACTCGCACGTCACCCGCTCGACGGGCACCGGCTGCGCCCCGAAGCCCGCCTTGAATCGATCCAGGCCCGGATCTTCCGAGAATCCCAGGTTCAGCGTCGCGCATCCCGCCCGCTGCAGGTGGCGAGCGAGCTCGAACATCAGGAACTGCGACGTGCCGAGGTTCATGCCTTGCGGGTCGCTACCGCCGGACGTGTACCAGGCGGCCTCGCCGATGCGAACGACGAGATCGGACGAGAGCACGCGCTCCGCGACCCGCGCCTGGAAGAAGGTGGCGAGATGCGAGCGCAGGTAGCCGCGGAAGAGGGCCGCGTCGGCTCGACTCTCCACGGCCTCACCCCGTGAAGAACGCCGGGAGAGCGAGGCGCCGCACAGGCGCAGGTGATCCCGGATCGCCGAAGCGTCCGTCGTCTCGACGCAGCGGACCCCGCTGCGGACGGCCTTTCGCACGTTGCGCCGGTGGTTCTTGGAGAGCGCGGCGTCGAGATCGCACGCGGCCAGATCGATCGACCAGGTCGTCTGCAACCGTCGTCCGGACTCCTGCTCGAGCCGCGGGATCGGCGCCCGCGACGCACCGACGCCCTCGATCGTCACGCGGCTGAGCCGCTGCGCCTTCGCGAAGCGTCGCAGTCCCGCGCACAGCGCGTCCGGTTCGGAACCCTCCGGGACCAGGACCACCTGGAGGCTGCGCGCCAGGCGCCCGCGCGTCAGGAACCCGACGGCGACGTCCCCACGCGGCGAGACGCTGAAGATCCAGCATTCATGGGGCCGCGCGACGCTCAAGGCCGGGGTCGGCGTCCGCGCCAGAAAGGACGGCGCCGGGCCTCGGTGCTCGAGCTCCTGCCACAGCGCCCGGACGTCCGCGCAACGTCGAGCCGCGAATTCGTCGGACGCAGCCATCACGACACGTTCCATAGCAGTCGACGCTGCGGGCTGCGCTCGTGCGCGCTGGATGCGTGCATGTGCGTGGCCGATCGCTTCCCATTCCGGATGCGCTGCGCGCGAGCTCTCTCCGCGGCCCGCGCATCCGCGCAGCCTACCGCGGGCCCCGGATCCCCGGAACGGCCGCGTGGCCAGCGCCGGGCCCGGCCTAGCATCCGTACCGCTGAAGAGAGCGCGCCAGGACCGTCAGCAGCCAACGCCGCTGCGTGCGCCGATACGGCGAGTCCTCGGGATCGCGGGACGGACGTCGGCTGCGAAGCTCTGCGGCCAGGGCCGCGAGTGCTTCGGCGCGAAACAGGTTCCGGAGCGGGGACTCCCGCGATTCGAGCGCGAAGCGCGCCGCCTCCTCGTACACGCGTCCGCCGAGCTGCTCGAGCGGAACCGCGAATCCGCGTTTCGGCCGATCCACCACCCACGGCGGCACCAGGCGCCGCGCGAGGCTTCGCAGCACGCGCTTGCCCGTCGCGCCGGAGTGCTTCGCGGCAAGGGGCAGACGCGCCGCGAAGTCGAGCACGCCGTTCGCCAGGAGAGGTGGTCTCACCTCCAGGGAAACCGCCATCGACATGCGGTCCACCTTCGTCAGCATGTCGTCGGGCAGGATCAGACGCTGCTCCAGCCAGTGGGCGGAGGCCACGGGATCCCGCTCGATCTCGGCGCCCCGTTCCGCGAGCAGATCGTCCAGCGCACGCGGTCCGGTCGGCGCCTGCCACTCCGGCCGCAGCAGGCGGGCCTGCTCCTCGGGCCAGAACAGCGTGGTGAACGCCACCGTGCGCCGCGCGCGCGGCATCCCGGCCGCGTGGAAGGCTCGGGCGGCACGGCGCAGGCGTTCGCCGCCCGTCCTCCGGAGCAGCTCCCGGGCCGCCCCCAACGCCGGAGCGGGCAGGCGCGCCAGCGCGCTCACGAGGCGCAGCTGCGCGAAGCGCGGGTAGCCCGCGAAGACCTCGTCGCCGCCGTCGCCCGACAGCGCGACCGTCACGTGCCGCCGCATCTCGCGCGACAAGCGCAGGACGGCGAGCGACGACGTATCCGCGAACGGATCGCCGTGGTGGTCGACGAGCGTTTCGAGCTCGACCTCGGAGAGCGGTTCGTCCGAGATCTCGAGCTCGCGATGTTCGCTTCCGATGGCCTCGGCCACCGCGCGCGCCGCCTCGCGCTCGTCGTAGAGCGGGTCGCGGTGCACCACCGAGAAGGTCTCGAGGCGACCGGCGTGGCGCGCCGCCAGCGCCGCGATCGTCGAGGAGTCCACGCCGCCGGAGAGCAATACGCCGACGGGAACATCGGCGACGAGGTGGTCGCGCACGCTCGCCGAGAGGGTGTCTTCGAGGCTCCTGGAAAGCGACTCGACGTCTCCCTCGAGCGCCGGCGCGACGGGGCCCGGTTCCGACACGTAGGGCTTCTCTCGATCGCTCGAACCGGCGAGCAGCCGCACGAACGTGCCCGGCCGAAGCTGTCGAATGCCGCGGCGCAGCGAGAAGGGCGCGGGCACGAAGCCGAAGCTCAGCAGGTGCGAGAGTCCCTCGCGGTCGATGCCGGCGTCGATGCCGGGGAGCTCGAGCAGCGGCGCCAGCTCGGAGGCGAAGGCCCAGCCGCCGCCCGACGTGCGCGCCAGGTAGAGGGGCTTCTGGCCGGCGCGGTCGCGCGCGAGCAGCACCGCGTCGGTGCGCGTATCCAGGAGCGCGAGCGCGAACATGCCCTCGAAGCGCGCGAGCGCTGCGTCTCCCTCGCGCACGAGCAGGCGCAGCACGACCTCGGTGTCGCTGTTTCCGGCGAATCGTTCGCCGGCCGCCTCGAGCTCCTCGCGGAGCCGACGGAAGTTGTAGACCTCGCCGTTGAAGGCCAGCACGTAGCGCCGATCGGGAGACCACATGGGTTGGCTCCCGGTCGGCGAGAGATCGAGGATCGCGAGGCGCGTGTGCGCCAGACCCGCGCCCTCGGTGCGCGCCGTGCCCGACGCGTCGGGACCGCGGTGCCGGAGGCGCTCCACGAAGTTCTGGAGGTGTGCGTCGAGACCGGCGCGCAGCGGGTCCGCGGATGCCCTGGAGCAGATGATTCCGGCGATTCCACACATCGGGAGCGGCGCTCAGGCTTCCGTCCGCGGCCCGCTCAAGCGCTCCGCGTGCTTCGCGTCGAAGGCGCTGGAGCGCGCTCGCCGCAGTCCCGGGGCTCGATCTTGAACGGCAGGCCGCGGAGGCGGGCGTGAAGCGGGTCGAGGGCCGCGCGGATCTCGGCGACTACCGCAGGGCCGAGTCGCTCGTACGAGCGGCGGTTCGCGTCGGTCACGACGCGAACCTGGTTGCGCCGCACGTTCCGGATGCCCTGTCC
>CP070734.1:2575247-2580326 GCA_020347605.1 Deltaproteobacteria bacterium
CCGGCCTTGCGCAGCAGGTCCAGGGCCTCGTCGATCGGCAGGCCGATCACGTTCGTCTCGCTGCCCTCCACGCGCACGACGAAGCGCCGGCCTCCACCCTGTAGCGCATACGCCCCGGCGCAATCGAGCGGCTCGCCCGTCTCCGCGTAGGCGCGTACCTCGGACGCATCCGCAGCGCGCATGGTGACCCGGCTCTCGACGCTGACCGTGAACGCGTCGGGCGCGTCCGTCGCCAGGACCGTAAGCCCCGTCACCACGCGGTGCGTGCGGCCGAGCAGGCGCTGCAGCAGGCGGATCGCATTCTCGGCGCTCCCGGGCTTGCCGAGCAGCTCGCCGTCGAGCTCCACGATGGTGTCGCCCGCCAGTACGAAGCGGCGCGGCGCCGGCCCCAGGCGGCGGGCCACCGCGCGCGCCTTGGCCGCCGACAGACGGCGCGCATGCGCGTGCGGCGGCTCATGCGGCAGCGGCGTTTCGTCGATTTCCGCCGATGCGAGCTCGAGGGGCACCCCGGCGCGCGTGAGCAGCTCACGGCGGCGGGGCGAGGCGCTCGCGAGCACGAGCGGCGGAGAGGGGTCCCGTAGCATGCGCCCGGAGTACCGAGACGCCCGGGTCGCGTCAAGCGGCGCGCGAGCGCTGTTTCCGCGCGCGCGGCCGCCGATCTCGCGCCGCGGACGGGATCCGATACGCTCCGCTCCGATGCGAGGGGTGACGGCTCCCGGTCGAGCCGAGCTGCAGGCGTGGCCTCCAATCCTGTCTTTCGCACTGGCCGCGGCGCTCGCGCTGGTCCTGGGGGCGGGCTGTGCCTCGGAGATCGCGCGAAAGGGCTCGGTGTACCAACACCGCCGCCACGGCTACTCGATCGGTGTGCCGGAGCGGCAGTGGTCCCGGACCTCGGTCGACGGGGCGGTGCTCGCGTTCCGCTCGCCCGAGGGGGACTTCATGAGCATGATGTCGCGCTGTCGGGAGACCGCCGCTCCCGCCGCCCTGCTGGCGCGCCGGCTCCTGATCGGGCTCGACGAGCGCGTGCTGCGCCAGGCGGGGCCCGTGCTCCTGGAAGGCCGAAACGGCTGGGGCCAGGTCCTCGATGCCCGCTTCGAGAGCCGCGCGGTCCGGATCAAGACGATCACGGTCGTGGTACAGCCCTGTATCCTCGATTGGGTGCTCGTGAGCCCCGGCGACTTCGCGACGGCGGAGCGCTCCTTCGACGGCTGGTGGTCGACGTTCCGAGCCGAGCCGAGCGCTTCGGTCGGTGCGGGAGCGGCCCCGTGAGCGCGCCGGCCATCCTCTCGGATCGCATCGGGCGTCTCGGCGATCGCGTGCTCAACGTGGTCGACGCGCTCGGGCGCTTCTCGGTGCTCGCGACGGGAACGGTGCGCGCCAGCTCGCCGCGGCGCTTCCCGCTGCGCGAGACGATCCGTCAGTTCGAGTCGATCGCGGTGCGCTCCACGCTGATCGTCGCCATCACCGCCAGCTTCACGGGCATGGTGCTGGCGCTCCAGGCGGCGTTCGCGCTGACGCGCTTCGGCGCCAAGCCGTACGTGGGAAGCCTGGTGGGACTGTCGCTGGTGCGCGAGCTGGGTCCGGTGCTGACGGCCGTCATGGTGGGCGGCCGCGTCGGGGCGGGCATCAGCGCAGAGCTGGGCTCGATGCAGGTGACCGAGCAGGTCGACGCGATCCGGGCGATGGGAGCCGACCCCATCCAGAAGCTCGTGCTGCCGCGCGTGGTCGCGGCGACGTTGGCGCTGCCGCTCCTGACCGCGATCGCCAACGTGCTCGGCATCCTGGGCGGGCTGTTGATCGCGAACCTCCAGTTCTCGATCTCGCCCCACCTCTACACGCAGACGATCATCTCCACGGTGGCCGTCTCGGATGTGCTGTCGGGCATCGCGAAGACCTTCTTCTTCGGCTGGACGATCGCGATGGTGGGTTGCTTCACGGGTCTCTCGACGACGGGGGGCACCGTGGGCGTCGGGCGCTCGACCACCCAGGCGGTGGTGGTCAGCTCCATCTCCATCTTCGTGCTGGACTTCTTCCTCACGAAGTTCCTGCTGGCGCTATGAGCGAAGCCGGACGCGCGCAGGTGCCGGCGATCGAGTTCCGCGAGCTCACGCGCGCGTTCGGGAGGAAGTCGGTGCTGCGCGGCGTGAACCTCGTCGTGCCGCCCGGACAGACCCTCACGATCCTCGGCGGGTCGGGCTCGGGCAAGTCGGTGTGCCTCAAGCACGCGATCGGGCTGTTGCGGCCGGACTCCGGGCGCGTGCTGGTCGAGGGGGTCGACATCACGGGCTATACCGAGCGGCAGCTCATCGCGGTGCGCAAGAACGTGTCGATGGTGTTCCAGGGCGCCGCGCTGTTCGACTCGCTCGACGTCTACGAGAACGTGGCCTACCCCTTGCGCGAGCACTGGCGCGCGAGCGAAGCGGAGATCGGGGACCGGGTCGCGCGCTGTCTCGCGGCCGTCGGCCTGCCCGGCGTCGAGCGGCTGCTGCCCGCCGAGCTCTCCGGGGGCATGCGCAAGCGCGTCGGGGTGGCGCGCGCGATCGCGCTGGAGCCGCGCGTGATCCTCTACGACGAGCCGACGACCGGTCTCGACCCGGCCAACCAGCGGCGGATCGGCGAGCTGATCCGCGACCTGCAGCGGCGGCTGGGCGTCACCTCGGTCGTGGTGACGCACGAGCTCGAGCTGTGCTTCGCGGTCTCGGATCGCGTCGCGCTTCTCAAGGACGGCCGGATCGCCGCCGAGGGGTCGGCGGACGAGATGCGGGAGTCGCAGCATCCGGCGGTGCGCGCGTTCCTGGAGGGGATCCAGGACGCGGCGAATCAGGATGATCCGCGCGAGGGCGTAGACGGTCGCTTCGCGCCGGAGGGGTGATCCGGCGGGCGGCCGCATGGCCGCGCCGCGGCGCTCGGTCGCAGGAGTCAGGAGGGATCCATGGGCGACGATCGACGGCTGGGTCTGGTGGTCGGTGCTTTCGTGCTGGCCGCACTTGCGATGCTCGCGGGCTTGATCCTCTCGCTCTCTTCGGAGCGGGGACTGTTCGCGAAGCGGTACACGCTGGTCGCCCGCTTCGGCGACGTACAGGGGCTTCTGCCCGGCGCGCCCGTGCGTCTGGCGGGCAAGGACGTGGGCGCGATCCAGTCGGTGCGCTTCGCCCCGCTGGGCGACGCGCGGCCGCCGGTCGAGGTGCTCCTGCAGATCGACGCGGACGTTAAGTCGCGGATTCGCAGCGACTCACAGGCGACGATCGGCACGATCGGGCTGCTCGGGGACACCTACGTCGAGATCGAGGTCGGCACGCCGGAGGGCGCGATCCTGGAGGCGGGCGACGAGCTGCCCGCGGTGACGCCGCTCAACGTGAACCGGCTGGTCGCGAAGGGGACCACCGCGCTCGACAGCATCGTCGAGCTCACCGACAACCTGAACACGGTCGTGGCGGGATTCGGCGAGCGGATGGGGAGCGAGCGCTTCATCGAGGCCCTGGACGCCATCACCACGTCGGTCGAGTCGGTCACCGACATCGTGAACGAGGTCCAGACCGGCCAGGGCCTCCTGCACAGCCTGATCTACAGTCACTACGAGGGCTCGGGCGTCGAGAACGTGGAGAAGTCGCTGGCGACGCTCGAGCGGATCCTGGCGGAGGTGGAGACCGGGCGCGGCGTGCTCCACACCCTGATCTACGACGAGCCCGAGGAGCAGGACATCGTGATGCAGGCACTCGCCGCGGGCGGGCGACTCAACAACATCCTCGAGAAGGTCGACGGCGGGCAGGGCACGCTCGGGCTGCTGGTGAACGACCCGACGCTGTACGAGGATCTGGTGTCGCTCCTGGGCGGCGCCCAGCGCAGCCTGGTGGTCCGATCGCTGATCCGCATGTCGACGGAAGACGGCAACTAGGCGGCCGTGGCGGCCACCGCAGCAGGGGGCGAGGTTGGCGGAGAAACGCTTCTGGACCCTCGATACGGCGCGCGCGCTGCTCGGTGAGATTCGCGAGCGCACCGCGCGGGCGGTGGGCGACGCCGAGTCGCTGCTCCGCGAACGCGCGCGCGAGGAGGAGAGCTCCGCCGAGCGCGCCGAGATCGAGACGCGGATCCGCGAGGTCGTGAGCCGTTGGGCGCGCGAGATGGAGGCGCTCGGCGTCGAGGTCAAGGGCCCCTGGCTCGTCGATTTCGACAACGGCAGCGGCTACTACTGCTGGAAGTGGCCGGAGGCGGAGCTCGGCCACTTCCACGGCTACGAAGAGGGATTCGGGGGCCGCGTCCCCATCCAGTGAGCGGCCGCGGCGCGCGCCGGCCTCAGCCCGCGCGCAGCGCGTCGGGCGGCAGCAGCGGCGGCGTGTCGCCCTCGAAATCGCGGGCCAGGCTCGCGCGCAGCGGTCCCGCGACCTCGGCGTCCCGGCGGTAGTTCGGGTGCGAGATGCGGATCCGCGCCCGCACGCCCGGGTCGCGGAGCCGCTCGACGTGCGCGGGGCTCAAGCGGAACCGGATGTAGTGCACGGCCGAGATCCGGTCGTCGTCCATCTGTTTCGGGTCGAAGCTCGCCGCCACCGACTCCTCTCCCCCGGGTGTGTCGAGGACGAGTGCGACGTGCTCGTCGATGCCGATCAGGCGGTCCAGCTCCGGGCGGATCGCCTCGCTGTCCGTGATCTCGATGAACAGCGTGGCGGACAGCTCGCGCTCGCCGGGAACCAGCTCGTTGTAGACGTCGAGCTCCCTCTGCACCGCGGCCCGCTCGCGGATGCGTTCGATGCGCACCATCTCCTGGACCTGGAAGCGCAGGGTTTCCCGGTCCTCGAAGACCAGCGTGACGCACTCGCCGACTTCCAGCCGGCGATGCTTCTTGTGCGCGATCACCGCCGCGCGGAACGCGTCGCGGACGGGCTCGTAGGCGTCCGGGTCGAGGATGTCGTCGAGCGCGAGCGGCCTCACGAGGCGTCCATGCCGTAGGCCCGGCAGAGCAGGACGACCGGATGGACGGCCCGGCGCGCGAGTCCCTGTTCGATGCGCAGCGCCGACAGCGGGCAGTCGGTCGCGATGTGATCCGGCTCGAGCGCTTCGATCCGCGCGAGCATCTTCTGCGCC
>CP070734.1:2580426-2582255 GCA_020347605.1 Deltaproteobacteria bacterium
GACAACGAACGATGAGCGAGGCGACGAAGGAATACGCGGGGGCGATCGATCGGGGGCTCGAGGGGGTCGTGGCCTGCTCGACGTCCATCAGCGCCATTGCGGGAACCACCCTCCTCTACCGCGGATACACGATCGAGGACCTGGCGGAGAACGCCGGCTTCGAGGAGGTGATCCACCTGCTGTGGCTCGGCCACCTGCCCACACGAGCGGAGCTCGGGGCGTTTCGGGAGACGCTCGGCGCCAGCGTCGCACTGCCCCCCGAGGCCTTCCCGTGGCTGCTGGGACTGCCCAAGCAGGTCCACCCGATGGACTTCCTGCACGCGGTCGTCGCCGGTCTCTCGCTTCACGATCCGGACGCGAACCAGCTCTCCCCGGAGCGCACGCTGCGCAAGGCGGTCCGTCTCACGGCGCGGATCGGGACCATCGTGGCGGCCTATCATCGGGTTCGATCCGGCCAGTGGCCCCAGCAGCCGGAGCCGGATCAGACCCTGGCGTGGAACTTCCTGTACTCGCTCCTCGGGAGCGAGCCCTCGCCGCAAAAGGTCCGCGACTTCGACGTGTGTCTGGTGCTGCACGCGGACCACGAGCTCAACGCATCCGCCTTCTCCGCGCGCGTCACGTCGAGCACCCTGTCCGGACTCTACTCCTCGGTGATGGCCGCCATCGGAACGCTCAAGGGATCGCTGCACGGCGGCGCAAACGAGGCGGTGCTCCGCATGCTCGACGAGATCGGCTCCCCCGAGCGCGTGGACCCCTACCTGGACCGCAGCCTCGGCGAGGGACGCCGGATCATGGGCTTCGGACATCGCGTGTACAAGGAAGGCGACCCGCGCGCGCGCATCCTGAAACAGATGAGCGAGCGCCTCACGCGGGAGGCGGGCGTGCCGGAGCTCTATACGATGAGCGCTCTCCTCGAGGAACGGATGGCAGAGCGAAAGGGCATGATCCCCAACGTGGACTTCTACTCCGCCAGCGTCTACCGCGCGCTCGGAATCCCGGTGGACCTATTCACGCCGGTATTCGCCATGAGTCGGGTCGCCGGCTGGTGCGCCCACGTGATGGAGCAATACCAGGACAACCGGATCTACCGGCCGCGCGGACGCTACGTGGGTCCGACGCGCTTGAAGGTCCTCCCGATCGATCAGCGCTGAGCCGCCTGGCCCCTCGGTCCGCCTCGCCGTCCTTCGCGTGACCGCCGGACACCCGATGCGGGAACCGCGATAGCAAAGGGGCGACAGGTCCTGCGGAACCCTGCCGCCCCCGCTGGGCTGGCTCACCGCTTGCCGGCGAGCCTCACTCCTGGCACTTGAGCGTCTTCACCTTCGAGATCGTGGCCGATTCCGGGCCTCCCAAGATGTCCGCTGACGAGGCGCTGGCCGTATAGGTCACGGAACCGTTGTTGGTCGGCACCTCGGTGCAGTCGGCCTCGCGGGTGAACACGACGTTGAAGAGCTCCGTCACGCCCTTCCCCGCGGTCGTATAGACGACGCCCGCCTTGGTGAAGCTCTGCGTGCGAGGCACCTGGTCCGTCACCACCTCGAGGCTGACGGTCGCGGTCGCCGTGCTTCCACCGGGACAGACCTCACCCACGCCGTTCACGAGCTTGCCCTTGACCTTGACCGTCCTCGATCGCGTCACGTTCCGCGAGCTGAGCGCGATCGGCCCTTTGAGCCCCCCCGGACTGGCCAGGGAGATATCGCAGCCCAGAACCGTCGTCGTGGTGGTCGTCGACGTCGTGGTGGTCGTCGACGTCGTGGTGGTGGTCGTCGTCGTTGTGGTCGTTGTGGTCGTGGTCGTCGTGGTCGTCGTGGTCGTCGTCGTCGTGGTGG
>CP070734.1:2582355-2590732 GCA_020347605.1 Deltaproteobacteria bacterium
CTCGAGCAGCGCCAGCCGCAGCGTCGCGTCCGCGTGGCCGGGGGCGCGCTCGAGCACGCCCTCGTACGCACGGCGCGCCTCGCCCGGCGAGCCCTCGGCTTCCCGAACGCGCCCCGAGAGGACGAGCAGGTCGAGGTCGTCCGGGCGGCGCGCCCGGGCGTCGTCGAGCCGGCGCCGCGCGCTCGGCACGTCTCCGCCGTCCAGCTCCACCGCGACCGCGGCGCGGGCGAGCTGCGGGTGGTCGGGATGGTGCGCACGGGCGTCGTCGAGCGCGCGGCGTGCCGCATCGAGTCGCCCCCGCGCCACCTCGGCCTCCGCGCGCAGCTCCCAGGCCTCGGCGTCTTCCGGGTAGCGCCGGTTCACCTCCGCGATGCGTTCGGCGGCGCGCTCGGCGTCGCCGAGCCGCAGTCGCAGCAGCGCTTCCAGCTGAATGTAGAGGCGGCCGTCGGGGAAGCGACGGCGTAGGTCCAGTGCGACGTCGAGTGCTTCGGCGAAGCGGCCCGCCTCGAGCAGCCCCGAGACGCGGTTCAGCGCGTGACCCGCGGCGATGCCGTCCTTGGGATCGACGCCGTCGAACACGAGCGGTCCTGGGCCACCGCCCCGCTTCGCGACGACGTAGCCCAACGACTCGAGGCGGCGCTTCTCGTCCGCATCGAGCGCGACCGTCTCGGCCGCGGCCGCCGCGTCGCTCATCAGCGCTTCGAGCCGCGCGTCCAGCTCGGCGGCGACGTCGGGCCGCTCGCCGATCCGGTTCACGAGCTCCGCGGGATCGGCGTCGAGCTGGTAGAGCTCCGGGCGCGGTGCCCGGATGTACTTCCAGCCGTCGCGCCGCAGGCCGACCAGCGGGCTCCAACCCAGACTCCGCGTCGCGAGCGTCTCGACGTAGGCGTCCTGCGGAGGTGCGGCGCCGCGCCCGAACAGCGGAGCCAGGCTCACGCCCTGCGCGCCGTGAAGCGGTGGCAGGCCGAGCAGATCGAGCACCGTCGGAGCGACGTCGATCAGGCGCACCTGCGCGTCGACGACCGCGCCGGGCGGGACGCCCGGCCCCGAGAGGATCAGGGGAACCCGCTGCGTCGCGTCGTAGACGAAGTGCGTGTGCGTCGGCTCGCCGTGCTCGCCGAGGCTCTCGCCGTGGTCGGACGTCACGACGACCAGCGTGTTCGCGCGCCGCTCCAGCGACGCGAGCACGTCGAGCAGCCGGCCCAGGTGGAAGTCGGCGTACGCGATCTCCGCGTCGTAGGGCCGCCCGGGCAGCGCGGCCAGGAAGCCGGGCGGCGGTGCGTAGTCCGCGTGTGGGTCGTAGAAGTGGACCCAGGCGAAGAAGCGTCGGCCCGGCGCCAGCTCCGCGAGCCATTCGGCCGCCGCGTCGGCGACGGCGGCGGCACTGCGCTCCGCATAGCCCACCGCGCCGGAGCGCTGGTCGGACATCCGGTCGTCGTAGACCTCGAAGCCCTGATCGAGGCCGAACGAGCCGTCGAGCACGAAGGCGCCGACGAACGCGCCCGTCGCGAGGCCCGCATCGCGCAGCCGCTCCGCCAACGTGACGTGCTGCGCGCCGAGCCGGTAGAGGCCGTTGTCGCGCACGCCGTGGCGCGGCGGAAACGTGCCGGTCATGAGCGAGGCGTGGGAGGTCAGGGTGATCGGCGCGGGCGAGATGGCCTGCTCGAAGCGCGCGCCGTCCTGCGCCAGCGCGTCGAGGGTCGGGGTGCGCGCGGCCGCGAAGCCGTACGCCCCGACGTGGTCGGCGCGCAGCGTGTCGATCGTGACCAGCAGGACGGAGTCGGGTTGCGCGCCGCAGCCCGGGACGCACGACAGTCCGGCGCTGATGGCCAGCCCGCGCAGCGCTGCGCCCCAACGCGCGCGCAGCTCGCGCCGCCACGTGCCCAGCGGGGATCGCGTTCGCGTCGTCGCGCCGCTCGAGCCTTCGCGAGGGCCGGCCGACGGGTCGAGGGCGCCTCGCGGAAGCCGCGGTTGGTCCGAGCCGCATTTGCACATGGGTACGGGTGGTCCGCCGAGGCTGGCTGTGTAATATACCCGGTTCTCTGCCCTAGGATGGAGCATTCGATGCGCGCCAGCCCCCCGTTCGCCGCCCTCGCCCTCGCCGTGTGCGCCCTCTGGAGCGTCGCATGTGGCTCGCCTCCGCTCGAGGAGCGCTTCACCGACATACAGCAGATGCTGGCCCAGAGCCGGTTCGACGACGCGATCGAGGAGCTGCGCGAGATCCTCGACACGGATCCCGAGAATGCGCGGGCGAACTTCATGCTCGCCATCGCCTTCCAGCGCACCAATCAGCCCACCCTGGCGGTGTGGCCGCTCGAGAAGGCGTTCAACGATGCCGAGTACCAGATCCGCGCGGGCCTGCAGCTCGCAAACCTCCACCTCGGACTGCTCAATCCGACCAACGCCGCGCGCGTCGCGACGCGGCTGATCGAGATCGCCCCGGAGAACGTCGAGGCGCACCGGCTTCGCGGGCGCGCCTACCTGGCGGACAAGCGCTTCGACGAAGCGCTCGCGGACGCGGCGTGGCTGATCGAAACGGACCCGACGTCGGCGATCGGGCTCGTGCTCAAGGGCTCGATCTACTCCGACATGCAGCGCTACGACGAGGCCGAAGGCGCGTTCCGGCAGGCGATCGAGCTGACGGCGGAGGATCCCGCGGACAACGAGCGCGTCTGGGTCGTGCTCACCAGCTTTCTCGCCGAGAACATCGACGATGCCGACCGCGCGGAGGCCGGCTTCGCGGAGGCCCGCGAGGTTCATCCCGACAGTCCGGCGCTGAAGAACAGCTATCTCGCGTTCCTCGTGAAGAGCGAGCGTCTCGAGGACGCGGAGCGCCTGCTGCGCGAGGAGATCGAACGCGAGCCCGAGAACATCCAGCGCCGCGTCGCGCTGTCCAACAATCTGCGCGCGCAGGGGCGGGACGACGAGGCGGAGGCCGTCCTCGAGGCGATGACCGAGGACTTCCCGATCGCGGCTGCGTGGCACGTGCTCGGGCGCAGCCGCCTGCAACGGCAGGACTTCGCGGGCGCGCGCGAGGCATTGGAGCGGGCCGTCGAGCTGGCTCCCGAGGACGAGCCGCTCAAGTTCCTGCTGGCCGAGGCGCAGGTGCGCGACGGCGATCCGGAGGCGGCGCGCGCGCTGGTGAAGACCTTCGAGCGGAAGCCGTACCAGGCCTTCGTGGAGGGTCTGATCGCCATGGAGGCGGAGGCGTTCGCCGAGGCGCTGGACGCGTTCGACGAGGGGCTGCGCAACTGGCCCGACAACGTGGGCGCCCGCTACAACGCGGGGCTGGCGGCGCGTTCGCTCGGCGACTGGGAGCGCGCGATCAACGAGTTCACGGAAGCCGCGCGGATCGACATGAGCGCCACGCGCAACACGACCGATCCCTTCGAGACCGAAGCCGCGCTGCAGCTCGCGTACATCTTCCACCAGCGCGCCAACCACCGGCCCGCGCTGCGCTGGGCGAGCGTGCATCTGCACCACCATCCCGAGGACCACCGCGCCAAGCTCCTGATCGCGACCACGCTGCGCGAGCAGGGATCGTTGGTCCAGGCGCGCAAGCTGCTCGTCGAGATGCTCGACACCCCGGTCGAATCGGACGCGCGCTCCGAGCTGGCGCAGCTCGAGTTCGACGCCGGGGACGTCGCCGCGGCCTGGAAGCTGCTCGACGGCGCCGAGCCGGGCGACCTGCGGAGCCTTTCGATCGCCGTCGAGCGAGAGGTCGACGCCGGCAATGTCGACGCGGCGCTGGCGCGCCTGGACCGCGCGGAGGCCAGCGGCGCGTACGAGGCGGTCGAGCTGGTCTCGCTGCGCGGGCGGGTGCTGTACGTCTCGGGCGAGACCCAGCGGGCCGGCGAGACGTTCGAGAGGGCGCTCGAGCTGGATCCGGATCACGCGGCGACGATCGCGGGCCTGGCCACGCTCCGGGCGAGCCATGGCCAGGTCGACGAGGCGATCGAGATGTTCGACCGCGCCGCCGAGCTCGAGCCCGAGAACGCGGATCACGTCTACCATGCGGGTCAGCTGCTGCTGCAGATGGGGCGCACCGACGCCGCGGAGGCGCGGCTGCGCACGGTGGCGCGCATCGACCCGGGGCACGCGCAGGCGCGCAACGATCTCGCCTGGCTGCTCTCGAACGATCCGTCCACGCTGGCCGAAGCGCTGCGCATCGGGACCGAGGCGTACCGCTTGAACGACGGGAGCGCCTACGCGGACACGCTGGGTTGGATCCACTACCTGCGCAGCGAGTATCCGGCCGCCGTGGACCTGCTCTCGCGCGCGGCCAAGGGCGCGCCCGACGATCCGACGATCCGCTACCACCTGGGCATGGCGCTGTCCCGCCAGGGACAGAACGACCGGGCGCTCGAGGAGCTGAAGGCCGCCGTCGGCAGCCGCGGCTTCGACGAGGTGGAGGACGCCCAGATGGAGATCGCGCGTCTCGAGGGCGTCGACTCGTGAGACGCTCCGCGCTCGCGCTCGCGGCGCTGCTCGTCATCGGCGGGTGTCAGAGCCCCGAGGAGCGTGTCGCGGAGCACCGCGCGCGCGCGGACGAGTACATTCTCGAGGGCAAGGCGAACGAGGCGCTGCTCGAGCTGCGCTCCGCACTCAAGGCGGACGCGACCAACGCGGAGACCTGCCGCCGGATCGCGCGCCTGTACGAGGCGCTCGGGGACAAGCAACAGGCGTACTTCTTCTTCCTCGAAGCGTCGCGCCTGGCCCCCGACGACCTCGTTTCAAAGCTCGAGGTCGCGCGCCTCCTGCTCGGCGACGACCCCGACGAGGCCGCACGCCTGACCGAAGAGGTGCTCGAGCGGGCGCCCGACAACGCCGCCGCGTGGCTACGCCTCACCGAGGTGCGGCTGGTACAGGCGGACGCGGACGCGGCGCTGGCCGCTGCGCTGACCGCCGTCGAGTTGTCGCCCGACGATCCGAACACCTATCACCAGGTGGGCCGCGTTCACGAGGCGCGCTACCGCCGGGCGCGCCTGCTCTCCGAGACGCGAGAGGAGCGGCGCAGCCACGACGCACTGCTCGAGGAGGCGCTGGCGGCCTTCGACCAGGCGGCCGTGTTGTACGCGCGGGGGCCCGGTGGTGCGGAGAACCAGCTCGAGCGCGCACGCGTGCTCTCGCTGCTGGGCCGCGAAGAAGAGGCGGAAGCGGCATTCGAGACCGCACTGGCGGAGGCGGCGAACCCGCAGCAGCAGGGCCGGGTTCTGCGGCGGGCGCTCGAGTTCGGCGGTCAGAGCAGTCCGAAGGTCTACAACTGGGCGCTCGAGGAGCAGATGCGGCTCCAGCCGCGCAGCATCGCCCCCTGGCTGGAGTACGCGCAGCGCACCGCGGACGCGTCGGATTTCGAGGCCGGCCTCGCGGTCCTGGATCGCATGATCGAGGCGAACCCGACCTCCGGCAGCGCGCGCGTCGCCTACGCCGAATTCCTCGCGCGTCACGATCAGCGCGAACGGGCGATCGCGTATCTCGCGGAGGCAGAGGCCGACCCGGCCGTGGAGCCCAAGCCGCCCATCGGGCTCACCCGCGCGTCGATGCTGCTCCGCCAGCAGGACATCGCCGGAGCACGCGCGGTTGCGCAGCGGCTCGAGGCCGACGCGCCGGACGCGCCCGAGACGGCGCTCCTCAACGCCCAGCTCGCGCTGCTCGAGGGGCGGGTCGACGCGGCGATCGAGACGCTCACCGCATCGGTCGAGTCCACCGGGGGACGGCTCCCGACGCGCCGGCTGCTCGCCCAGTCGTACCACGCGGCCGGCGATCGCGCGCGCGCGGCGGCCGAGCTGAACGAGATCCTCGCGATCGCGCCGCGCGATGCGGACATGCTGTCGCTGCTCGGACAGATCCAGGTCGAGCAGGGCCTCCCGCGCGAGGCGCTTCGAACCTTCCTGCGCCTGGATCGGCTGCGCGCGCTCACGCCCGCGGAGCAGCTCTGGGTGGCGCGCAGCTACTACGGGATCGGCCGGCCGGCGCGCGGTCGCGCCATCCTGATGCGGCAGCTGGCGGTCCAGGCCAGCCCGAAGGTCGTGATGGCGTACGCCGAGAACGAGCTCGATCGCGACCCGGAGCGCGTGCGCGAGCTGCTCGAGTCGCTGCCCGACACGCTCGGCCCGCGGCAGCACGCGAAGGCGGTGGAGCTCCTGACGGCGGTCGACATCAAGCAGCAGGACTACGCGGCCGCGCTGCAGCGGATCAACGAGCTCTTCGACGCGGGGCAGGGCACGCCCGCGACGCTGCTGCTGCGCGCCAAGGTGCTGCTCGCGATGGGACAGACCGCGGCGGGGGAGCGCGATCTGCTCGCCGTGCTCGGGCGCGGGGACGTGGACACCGAAGCCGTCGACCTGCTGGTGCGGCTGTACGGCTCGCAGGGTCGCGCGAAGGAGGCGATCGCGTCGTTCGAGGAGGCCTCGGAAGCGGGCGTGCTGTCGCCGGAGACGCGCGTCGTGCTGGCGCGCCTCTACATGTCGGAAGGCGAGATGGATCGCGCCATCGAGCTGCTGGACGAGGCCCTCGAGGCGCGCGACGACCTCCCCTACGCGAAGAACGACCTGGCCTACCTGCTCGCGGACGAGGGCCAGGAGCTGGATCGCGCGCTCGAGCTGGCGCAGGCTGCGCGCGCCGCGCTGCCGAGCGACCCGAACGCCGCCGATACGCTGGGCTGGGTGTACCTGCGCCGGGGCCTCTCCGACCCCGCCATCGAGCAGTTCCGCGCCGCGATCCAGAGCGCGGGGCCGCAGACGAATACCGCCATCTTCCACCACCACCTGGGCCTCGCGCTGCGCGATTCCGGGAATCTCGAGGAGGCGCGCCGCGAGTTCGAGATCGCGCTGGAGACGGATCCCGAGTTCGCCAAGAAGGAAGAGGCCCTGGCGGCGCTCGAAGCGATCCAGCAGTCGGGGTGACGCGGGCTCGGGTCCGCCGCGTCGCGAGCCGTCCCGCGAGCCCATGACGAAATCCGACCGCCGCGTCCGGGCGAGCGACCCGGCCGCGCGCGTCGCGCCCGCGCGACGCCGCAGCCTGCGCCTGCTGCTCGGCATCGCGCTGCTTCCGGCCTGCGGCGAGGCGACCGAGCCCACGGCCGCGACGGGCGCGCTCGTGCACGGGTCGGCCGCCGACGGGATCGTGTACGTGCATCCGGGCGAGGGGAACACCGACATCTGGCGCGCGCGCCTCTCGGACGGCGCGACCCGCCCGCTCACGCAGACGCCGGAGAGCGACGAGCGCTGGCCCTTCTGGTCGTCGTCGGCCTCCCGTCTCGTGTTCGAGCGCCTGAGGGCCGCCAAGCTCGGCGGCGCGCAGCTGGTGCTCTGGGACCCGGAGGGCGGACGCGAGTCCCCGCTGCCGGTGCCGCGCGCCCGGCGGCAGACCTGGGCCGCCTGGGCGCCCTCCGGCGCTCGCTTGATCTTCGCCTTCCGGTCGGTTCGCGGCGTCACCCCCGCCGAGGGCGTCGGCGTCGTCGACGTCACGAGCGGCGAACGCGTCCTCTTGGCGGGCACCGGGCCGGGCAGCAAGCCGTACTTCCGTCCGGAGCTCTCGCCCGGCGGCGACCGCGCCGTCGCGCAGCGCTCGGATCTCGAGAGCGACCGCTCCGAGCTCTGGGTGCTCGAGGCCGGGGCCGCGCCGAGGCGCCTGCTCGGTCGCGACGACACGACGACGTCGAAGGGGCGTTTCACGCGCGACGGCACGTGGATCGTGTTCATGCGCCAGGAGACGCCCGACGCTCCCGGCGACGTGATGTTGATCCGTCCCGACGGAAGCGAGCTGCGGGCCCTGGCCAGTACCCCCGAGAGCGACGACCACAGCCCGCGCCCCTGCCCGGTACGCGACGAGATCGCATTCATCTCCGATCGCGACGGCAAGGAGGACGTATTCGTGACCGACCTCGCCGGCACCGCGCTCCGGAATCTCACGCAGGCGATCGAGGGGTCCTTCCGCGTGCCCCGCTGGTCGCCCGACGGTGAGCGGCTCGTGCTGCTCGTGCGACCCACCGGTATGCGACCGAGCGCAGACCGCGAGGTTACGCGGCAGCGGTACGAGGTCGCCGTGATCGACCGGCAGGGTCGCCTGCTGCTCCGGACCCCGGGCTACTCCGCCGATTTCATGCCGCCGTGGGAATGAGCGGGGCGCGGCAAGCGAGGGAGACGCGCCCGGGCGCGACGCCTCGAGACGCGACCGGGCAGATGCAGTTCTGGGCGTGCGCCCTGCTCGCACTCGGGGTGCACGCCGCGCTGCTGCTGCGGACCGCGGAGCTGCGCGGGGGTGCCGATCTGGTGCCGCATCTGCGCCTGATCCAGTGGATGGCCGAGTCGCCCGCGCTGCGAAGCGTCTACGCGCCGGCCTATCACATCGTCGGCGCCGCGCTGGATCCGCTGGT
>CP070734.1:2590832-2600779 GCA_020347605.1 Deltaproteobacteria bacterium
AGCGCGTTCATGAAGTGCGTCGTGGCGGGATCGCCGTCGAACCAGTAGCGCGGCGTCCGCTCCGAGAGGTCGAAGCGCGGATGCCGCACGGTGATCGATCGCTTCCCCGGGCTCGATTGTACGACGGGGTGGCTCACGGGCGCGCACGCCGGAGGCCGACGCCGAGCAGCGCCGCCGCGGCTGCGACGTGCAGTGCGATGCGCGACGGCTCCGGCAGGTCGATCGCCAGCTCGAGGCGCGCGTAGCCGGGGACGTCCTGGCTCAACAGCTGGTATGGAGAGGCGACGATGCGCTGCACCGACACGGGGGTCACGAGCTGGAGGTGGCGCACGTTTCCGCTCGTGTCGTCCGTTCCGCGGGCCGTGATCGAGGTCGGCACGGCATAGGCGGACGTGATGGACCCGTCGTAGGTATCGAAGTACGCCAGGTAGCCAGAGGGCGAGATCCCGCTCGTGGTCCAGCGGCCGCCGGCGATCTTGAGCGTCAGCTTCCCCTGCGCGTTCGTCAGCATGTCGGCGCCCGTGCCGCCGACCCGGCCCACGCCGCCGACGGGCACGCTGACCGTGCCGCCGCCGAACGAATATCCCAGGAAGGTGGTCTCGGGGTCGAAGAAGGCCGTCCCCGCGAACGCGAGCGATCCTCCGAAGCCGCCGTAGAGGCCGGCGCCCGACAGGAAGGTCCCGGCCAGGTTCGTGAAGGAAAGCCGGACCGAATCGAAGAACGCGTCGTAACCCAGGAGCTTCGTCTCGCTCACGACGAACGCGCCGGCCGGAATCGCAACGGTGCTCCCGGTCACGTCCGCGGTGCCCTGTCCCGAGACCTCGGCGAAGACCGTCGCCAGCCCCAGGCGCTCCACCACGGTGATGGTGAGGGTGCCCGTGAAGGGCCGCGGTGTGGCGGTGGCCACGTCGGGCAGAGTCAGCGCGATCGCGCAGAACAGGAACGAGCAAGCCAGGAATGTCGCGCGGAATCCTCTCATCGACGATTCCCTCGCCTGCGACTACGTTCGAGGCTAGCAGATCCAATTCCCACGGGTCGCGCTGGGGGACGCCGCGCGGCCGGACCGGCTGGAGCCGGCGCTTGACAGCCGCTCGACCCGGGTGCGCAGAATAGGCGCGGGCAAGCCATGACTACCCTCGAGAACTACTGGCTCCCCTTCACATCGAACCGGCGCTTCAAGAAGGAGCCCCGGCTGCTGGTGCGCGCCGAGGGCATGTACTTCTGGAACGCCGCCGGGGACCGGCTGCTCGACGGCTGCTCGGGTCTGTTCTGTTGCGCGCTCGGGCACGGCCGCCCGGAGATCGGCGACGCGGTGGCCCGCCAGTATGCGCAGCTCGATTACGGCCCGGCCTTCCAGTACAGCCATCCCGGCGCCTTCGAGCTGGCGAACCGGCTCGCAGCGATCGCGCCGGGCGACCTCAACCACTTCTTCTTCGTCAATTCCGGCTCCGAGTCGGTCGACACGGCCATGAAGATCGCCCTGCTCTACCACCGCAGCCGCGGCGAGGGGCAGCGGCAGCGCTTCGTGAGCCGCGAGCGCGGCTACCACGGCGTCAACTTCGGCGGCGTCTCGCTGGCGGGGCTGGTCAAGAACCGGACGGATTTCGGTCCGGGTCTGCCCGGCGTGGTCCACATGCGGCACACCTGGCTCCCGGAGAACCGCTTCGTCGCGGGTCAGCCCGAGCGCGGCGCCGACCGGGCCGACGACCTGCAGCGCCTCGTCGACCTCTACGGCGGCGAGACGATCGCGGCCTGCTTCGTGGAGCCGATCGCCGGGTCGACCGGCATCCTGGTGCCGCCGCGCGGCTACCTCGAGCGCCTGCGCGAGATCTGCGATCGGTACGGGATCCTGCTGGTGTTCGACGAGGTCATCACCGGCTTCGGGCGCACCGGCCGCGCCTTCGCAGCCGATACCTTCGGCGTGCTGCCCGACGTGCTGACCATGGCGAAGGCGCTCACCAACGGCGCGCTGCCGATGGGCGCCGTGGCGGTGCGGGACGAAATCTACGACCGCATCGTGTCCGCACCGGCCGAGGGCGAGATCGAGCTCTTTCACGGCTACACGTACTCCGCACACCCGCTGGCGTGCGCCGCGGCCATCGCGACGCAGACGATCTTCCGCGACGAGCAGATCTTCGAGCGCGCCGCCGAGCGGGCGCCGTATTTCCTGGAGCGCGTCTTCGCGCTCCGCGATCTGCCGATCGTCCGGGACATCCGCGGCTTCGGACTGCTCGCCGGGATCGACCTGGCACCGGCCACGCGCTGGGGCGAACGCGGCTTTGCGGTGCTGCAGCGCCTGTTCGCGGCGGGGCTGGTGGTGCGCATGACGGGAGATACGCTGATCCTGGCCCCCGCTCTCGTCGCGGAGCGGGAGCACATCGACCGCATCTGTGAGATCGCACGAGAGGTGCTGCGCGCCGCCTGACGGCGCCGCCCGTCCCGTGCGACGACGACAACTGCCAGAACCATCCGGGAGCACACGCGCATGACCCGCATGACCGCGTCCGAGGCCTTCGTGGAGCAGCTCGTCGCCGAAGGGGTGACGACGATCTTCGGCATCGTCGGGTCGGCGTACATGGACGCGCTCGACCTGTTCGAGCCGGCGGGCATCCGCTTCGTCTCGGTGGCGCACGAGCAGAACGCAGCCCACATGGCAGACGGCTACGCGCGCGCGACGAACCGACACGGAGTGTGCATCGGACAGAACGGCCCGGGCATCACCAACTTCGTGACCGCGATCGCCGCCGCCTACTGGGCCCACTCGCCGGTCGTCGCGATCACGCCGGAGGCCGGCACCCTCACGGCGGGGTTGGGCGGCTTCCAGGAAACCGACCAGATGCCCATCTTCTCGAGGATCACGCGCTTCCAGACCCACGTGAACCGGCGGGAGCGCATCGCGGAGCTCACGCACCGGGCCTTCACGATCGCGCGGGCGGAGCACGGCCCGGTGCAGATCAACGTCCCGCGCGACTACTTCCTGGGCGAGATCGACGCCGACATCCACCCCGCCCAGACGATCCAGCGCGGCCCCGGCGACGGCGCCGATCTGGACGCGGCGGCCCGCGTGCTGGCGGAGGCGGAGTTTCCCGTGATCCTGGTGGGCGGTGGCACGCTCATGGCCGAGGGCTCCGGCGAGGCGCTGGAGCTGGCGGAGCACCTCCAGGCGCCCATCGTCACGAGCTACCTGCACAACGACGCCGTGCCCGCCTCGCATCCGCTCGCGTGCGGTCCGCTGGGGTACCAGGGCTCGAAGACCGCCATGCGGATCATCGCGCAGGCGGACGTGGTGCTCGCGCTCGGCAGCCGGCTCGGTCCGTTCGGCACGCTTCCGCAGTACGGGATCGAGTACTGGCCCGAGGACGCCAAGGTCATCCAGGTCGACGCGGATCCGCGCGTGCTGGGGCTCGTCCGGCCAATCGCGGTCGGCATCCACGGGGACGCGCGGGCGGCGGCACGGGAGCTGCTGGCGCGGCTCCGGTCGGCCGCGGACGGCGTCCGGTCGCTCGCCACGGCGAGCCGGCGCCGGGCGGAGCTCGAGCAGCAGCGCACGGCCTGGGAGCAGGAGCTCGACGACCTCTCGTCCGGTGACGGATCGCCCATCCCGCCCCGGCGGGCGCTGCGCGAGCTCGAGCGGGCGATGCCGCCCGACGCGATGGTCGCGACCGACATCGGCAACGTCTGCTCGGTCAGCAACAGCTATCTGCGCTTCGACCGGCCGCGGAGCTTCTTCGCCGCGATGTCGTTCGGGAACTGTGGCTACGCCTTCCCGACCGCGATCGGCGCCCGGGTCGCGCAGCCGGATCGACCGTCGGTGGCCTACGTCGGCGACGGCGCCTGGGGCATGAGCCTGGCCGAGGTGCTGACCTGCGTGCGCGAGCAGATCGCGGTGACGGCCGTCGTGTTCAACAACGGGCAGTGGGGCGCGGAGAAGCGCAATCAGATCGACTACTACGGCAACCGGTTCGCCGGGACGGACCTGCAGAACCCGAGCTTCGCGCGCGTCGCGCAGGCGATGGGCGCCGACGGGATCACCGTCGATCACCCCGACCAGATCGGCGACGCCCTGCGCAAGGCGACCACGTCGGGCCAGTGCACCGTGCTCGAGCTCCTGCTGAGCGAGGATCTGGCCGAGCCGTTCCGCCGCGACGCCCTGCGCAAGCCCGTGCGGCTGCTCGACAAGTACAAGGACTATACGGTCCGCTAGAGACCCGAGGGCTCGCTCGCGGCGCGCCGCGCCGTCACCGAACACCGCACCCCCGCGCCGGGACCGCTGCGCGTCACGTCAGCCTCGCGCGCCAGGTCGCCAGCGCCACCAGGGCCAACGGGAGCGTGAGCGCCGCGAGGATGGCAGCCGTTCGGCGGGACGGAAACGACGCTCCGACCAGGAACATCAACAGCACGACGGACTGGTTGGCGCGCTTGGGGAGCAGGAACGGCTCGCGCAGCAGCAGCAGCTCGACACAGGCGAGCCAGACGATGAAGCCGGCGAGGCAGATGAAGAAGGCCCGGCCGATGCTCTCGAAGCGCGCTGCGAGATCGAGCTCGCCGCCGTCGGGAACGTCCGGCAGGAGCAGGGTGGTGGCCAGGTACATGAGGGAGGGCCCGACCAACAGGTAGATCAGCGTGAAGTACGACCAGCGCTCGGCCTCCACGTGCCGAAGCCCCCACGAGATCCACCAGAGCCCCACGAACCAGAGGAACAACAGGCCGGCCCAGGCGGCATGCGTCACGGAGAAGCGAATGCGCCCCCGATCCTGGATGTAGTGCGAAATCGCCGTGACGATGCGGGCGACGCCGAGCGCGATCACCACGCCGATGGGCACCACGACGTGCTTGAAGGCGCCGAGGTCGAGTGTGGGGGTCATGTCGGACACGCGCGTACCATAGCCCCGATCACGCGCGCGCGACGCCTCCGCCGGGGGGTGGGCTTTCGGGAATTCATCCATCCTGGCAGGATGGTCCAGCGCGGTCTCAGCGCGCGGGCTGGACCGGCGGGAGGTGCCGATCTTCAAGGAGAGGGGAGCCATGCTTCGGTTTTCGACGATCGTCGTTTTCGCAGTGGTCGTTCTGCTCGTGGGCAATGGGGACGCGCGGGCCAAGCCGGACCCGGGAGAACCGTCGCGCGGCCCCACGAAGCCGGTCGAGGTGGTCAACTTTCCCGATCCGCAGAACGTCGCGGTGACCAACCTGCCGGACGTCCAGGACGTCCACATCACGAATCCGCCCGACGTCCAGGACGTGAACGTGACCGGGCCCGTCACGATCGCGGGACAGGCCGAGCGCCAGCTGGTCGGGTTCAGCGCGACGCGCGTGACGGGAGACGCCGGCGTGCTGGGCTTCACGGCGGCGTGTCAGAGCGAGTTCCCCGACAGCCGCATGTGCACCAGCGTCGAGGTGATGGAGACCGTGACGTTGCCGCAGGGCCTGGCCGGCGAAGCCTGGGTGCGTCCGGTGTTCCAGAGCACGACGACCTCCGGCGGAGGCGTGGACGCCTCCGGGATTCGCGGCAGCGTCGGAATCGAGCTCACCTGCCGCGGCTGGGGGCTCGCGTCCGTGGACGGGCTCGTGGTGGACGACCAGGGCCGATTCGCGAGCAGCGTCGATCTCGCGAGCGGCGGATGCGAGACGCCCCGCGCCGTCGCCTGCTGCGCGGCGAGCCCGTAGGCGCCGCTCCGCCGCGCGGTCGTCTCGCCGCCCGACGCGGGGCGGGGCGCTCGCCGGGAGGGCGGGTGCGTCCGCGGGACCCCGCGGTGTAGTCTCGCGGAGACCCCGGGGAGGCCCCGTGCGGAGAAGCCTTGCACCCGTTCTCGCGCTGCTCGCCGCGCTCGGCAGCGGTGCGTCGCCGCGCGCCGAGCCGCCCGAGACGACGCTGCTGCTCGCGACGACCACGAGCGTGCGCGACTGCGGCCTGCTCGACGAGCTGCTGCCGATCTTCCGCGAGCAGCACGGGATCCACGCGAAGGTCATCGCCGTGGGCACCGGCGCCGCATTGCGGATGGGTGCCGAGGGCAACGCCGACGTGCTCATCACCCACGCGCCGGAGGCCGAGGCCGCCCTGGTCGAGAGCGGGGCGGCGCGGGCACGGGTGCCGTTCATGGAGAACCACTTCGTGCTGGCCGGACCGCCCGAAGACACCGCCCGGGCGCGCGAGGCGCCGTCGATCCTCGAGGCCCTCCGGCGGATTCGCGCCGCGAACGCCGCGTTCGTGAGCCGCGGCGACGACTCGGGCACGCACAAGCGCGAGGCGGCGCTGCTGAGCGCCGCCGGCCTCCCCACACAGCCGGACTGGGAGGCCGCACTGCGCACGGGCTCGGGCATGGGCCTGGCCCTCCAGGTGGCCGGCGAACGCCGTGCGTACGTCCTTTCCGACATCGGCACGTTTCTCGCGTTCCAGGCGAGGACCGGCCTCGCGGTCCTGTCGCGACCCGAGCCCGAGCTGCGCAACGTGTACTCGGTGCTGCGCATCGACCCGGCCCGCTTCCCGAAGGTGCGCGCCGCACCGGCGCGCGCGCTCGAGACCTTCCTGATCGGGCCGGAGGCGCAGCGACGCATCGCGGCGTTCGGCGTCGAGCGGTACGGTCGCCCGCTCTTCCGGCCGATCGCGGACCCGCACAGCGGTGACTGAGTCCACGCTGCCGATGATCCTCGAGGTCACGCTGAACACGCTCCTCGTGTGCGGCGCCGCGCTGTTGGTCGCGGTGTCGATCGGCGTGCCGCTGGGTGTCTGGCTCGGGGCGCGGCGCTTCGCGGGCCGCTCGGCGCTGGTGAGCGTCGTGAACGCGGGCATGGGCGCGCCGCCCGTCGTGGTCGGCCTGCTGGTCGCCCTGCTCCTGTGGCGGCATCAGCCGCTCGGCTTCCTGGAGCTGATGTACACCCGCACGGCGATGGTTCTGGCGCAGTTGCTGATCGCGCTGCCGCTGGTCACCGGCATCACGCTGGCGGCCGTGGCCTCGCTCGACGAAGAATGGGACCTGCAGGTGCGCACCCTCGGCGTGCCGCCGCTCTGGCGCCTGTGGCTCCTGCTGCGCGAGATCCGGCCGGGTCTCCTGGCCGCGGTCATCGCGGGTCTCGGCGGCATCCTGTCGGAGGTCGGCGCCGTGATGCTGGTGGGCGGAAATCTCGAGGGCGAGACCCGCGTACTGACCACCGCGATCCTCATGTACGCGAGCATGGGACGGTTCGAGCAGGCGGTCGGCCTGGCGGCGGTGCTGCTCGGTCTGATGCTGCTCCTCGCGGCGCTCCTCACGACGGTGCAGCAGGTGGAACGAAGATGAGCGAGGCCCGGCGACCGTCGCTCGAGGCGTGCGGGCTTCGCGTGCGGCGCGTCTCGCGCCGCAACTGCTTCGAGCTCCGCGTGGACGCGCTGTCGCTCGACCCGGGCGAGCTGTTGGCGGTGATCGGACCCAACGGCGCGGGCAAGACGACGCTGCTGCAGGCACTCGCCGGGCTGCTGCCGCTCGAAGCGGGCGAGCTGCGGTTCGCCGATGCGCAGCCGCCGGTGCTGGTGTTCCAGCGCCCCATCGCGCTGGTCGGCAGCGTGGCGCACAACGTGCGCTCGGCTCTGCGCGGCGCGCGCCTCGAGCGCGCCGCCGTCGCCGCGCGCGTCACGGAGGCGCTCGCGCACTTCGGCATCGCGGAGCTGGCGCAGCGGCGCGCGCACGGACTGTCCGGCGGCGAGCTGCGACGCCTGGCGCTGGCGCGCGCGTTTGCGCGAAGGCCCTCCGCCCTGCTCCTGGACGAGCCCTTCGAGGACCTGGACCGCGCGGCGCAGGATGGGCTGATCGACGACCTGGAGCGGGTGACCCGCCGCGCGGGCCTGGCCGTCGCGCTCGTGACCCACGATCTGCGACGCGCCGTGCGGGTCGCAGATCGGCTGGCGGTGTTGCGCGAGGGTCGCCTGGAGCAGATCGGCGCGCTGGACGAAGTGCTGCAACGCCCCGGCTCCCCGCGGATCGCCCGGCTGGTCGGGATGACGAACCTGCTGCCCGGCGTCGCACGGCCCGCCCCGTCCGGTCTGGCCGTCGACGTCGATGGCGAGCACTGCATCGAGACCCGAGCGCCGCCCGGTGCATTTGCGCCCGGCGCGCCGGTTTGGGCTGGGCTGCGGCCCGAGCACATCAAGATCGACATCGGGCGCGGCGCAGGCGTTCCGATCGGCAAGGGCGCGGTGGAGCGGGTGCGCTCCGATGGCGCGCTCTGCACCGTCGCGCTCCGCTGGTCGGGGCACGAGATACAGGCCCACCTCGTGGCCGGTCGCGGTCTCGCCCGCACGATCGCGGCCGGCGACGGCGTGTTGCTCTCGGTGCGGCCGGAGGACGTGCACGTTCTGCCGCGCGAGGCGTAGGCGCGCGCACGTGGCCGCAGGGCGAAAGTGCTACATTGACCGCGAGTTCCGGAGCGATCGGTACGAGCCGCTCGAGCGGACCACCGCGGCGTTTGCCAGCGCCTGGAACGGCATCTCGTTCGCGCCGTTTCGCGTCCCGAACGTCCGGCTCGGCACTGCCCCCGCGGCTCCGTGCACCGGAGGCCGACGATGAAGGGAACGCCTGTGACCGCGCGTTGGACGTGCATCGACGGGAACGAGGCGGCCGCCCGGGTCGCCCACAAGCTCAGCGAAGTGATCGCCATCTATCCGATCACGCCCGCGTCGCCCATGGGCGAGCTGGCGGACGGCTGGAGTGCCCGCGGCGCCGCCAACCTCTGGGGTGGCGTGCCCGAGGTGATCGAGATGCAGAGCGAGGCCGGCGCCGCTGGCGCGCTGCACGGATCGCTTCAGAAGGGAGCGCTGGCGACCACCTTCACGGCCTCGCAGGGCCTGCTGCTGATGCTCCCCAACCTGTTCAAGATCGCCGGGCAGCTGTTGCCCGGCGTGGTCCACGTGGCGGCGCGCGCGGTCGCGACGCACGCCCTGTCGATCTTCGGCGATCACAGCGACGTGATGGCGGCCCGCACCACCGGGCTCGCAATGCTGGCCAGCAGCTCCGTGCAGGAGGCCCAGGACCTGGCGCTGGTCGCACACGCCGCCGCGCTTCGCTCGCGGGTTCCGTTCCTGCACTTCTTCGACGGCTTCCGCACCTCGCACGAGGTCAACAAGATCGCCCTTCTCGAAGAGGAGGACATGGCGGCGCTGATCGACGAGGAGGCCATCCTGGCCCACCGCGCGCGGCGGCTCACGCCAGACCGCCCGGTGCTGCGCGGATCGGCGCAGAACCCGGACGTCTTCTTCCAGGCGCGCGAGGCGTCGAACCCTTTCTACGCCGCCCTGCCCGGGATCGTCGAAGAGACGATGCACGCGCTGGCCGAGCGCGTCGGCCGCCGCTACCGCACCGTCGAGTACTGCGGGGCGCCGGATGCGGAGCGCGTGATCGTGCTGATGGGCTCGGGCATCGGCGCCGCCGAGGAGGCCGTCGAGACGCTCGCGGCGCGCGGCGAGCGCGTGGGCCTGATCAAGATCCGGCTCTACCGGCCCTTCCCGTCCGATGCCCTCGTCATGGCGCTGCCGACCTCCGCGACGCGCGTCGCGGTGCTCGACCGCACCAAGGAGCCCGGATCGGCCGGCGAGCCCCTCTACCAGGATGTCGTCACCGCCCTGGCGGAGGCCGCGGCGGGAAGCGCGCAGGACGACGCCCGCATGCCGCTCGTCGTGGGCGGACGCTACGGACTCGGATCGAAGGAGTTCTCGCCCGCGATGGTCAAGTCCGTGTTCGACGCGCTGGCCGAGAAGAAGCCCCGGAATCACTTTACCGTGGGCATCGCCGACGACGTGACGCACACGAGTCTGCCCATCGACCGGGACTTCGCGGTCGAGAGCCGGGGCGTACACGCGCTCTTCTTCGGCCTGGGGAGCGACGGCACCATCGGCGCCGCGCGCAACTCGGTCAAGATCATCGGCGATCACACCGACCTGCACGCCCAGGCCTACTTCGTCTACGACTCGAAGAAGTCCG
>CP070734.1:2600879-2605813 GCA_020347605.1 Deltaproteobacteria bacterium
GATTCGCGTGCTCGCCGTGGTCCCCGGCTTCGGAACCCTCACGTTCGCGGTCGCGGTGGTCTGGATGCTGGTCGCGATGGTGGTCGCCGTCCGGCAGGCACTCGACTACTCGAGCACGGGGCGCGCGCTCGCCGTGTGCGTCATCGGCTGGCTGGTGTTCCTGTGCATCTCGCTCGTGCTGCGCGGCGGTTGGTAGGCGCGCGGCGCGGCCTCGCGAAGGGCCGCGAGCAACTTCGGGAAGACCGCCTGCACCGAGTAGCGCTCGACGACGCGCGCGCGGCCGGCGCGCCCGAGACGCTCGCGCAGCGACGCATCGGCGAGCAGGCGGCCCAGGCCATCCGTCCACGCTTCCGCCGTGTCCGCCAGGAAGCCGTTCTCCCCGTGAACGACCACCTCCCTCGCCGCGCCGACCGGACTCGCGACTACGGGAATGCCGCACGCCATGTACTGGATCGCCTTGAGCGCGCACTTGCCGGCGGCGAAGGCGTCGTCGGGCAACGGCATGATGCCGATGTCGAAGCCCGCGAGATCGGACGCCTCCTCCGCGAGAGCGCGGTAGGGACGCCAGGGCTGACACGTCACGGAGACACCGGGACAGTCGAATCGCTCCGCGCCGAGCACGCAGAGCTCGAAGTCGAAGCGCCGGGCGAGCTCCTGGAGCGCAGGGCGCAGCGGCTCCAGGTAGACCGCCGTGGCGGGTGCGCCGAACCAGCCGATCCGCAGCCGGCGCCCGCGCGACGCCGATCGCTTCGCATAGGCTTCGCTGTCGATCGCCGTGGGGACCACGTGCACCGCCGCGTTGTGGTGTCGCGCATACGCCGCGAGCACGGGATTGCCCGCGATCACGACTGCGCTCTGCCGGAGCAGTGCCGGCAGCGCCCGGTCCCGGCGCAGCAGCGCGTCGGCCAGCCGCGCGAGCGCGCGACCGCGCGGCTCCCGCAGCTCCGAGCGCACGTGGATCGCATCGTCGAAATCGTAGACGACGCGAAGACCGAGCCAGCCGATGAGTCGCTCCATGCCGAAGGGAAAGACCTCCTTCTGGACGAAGACGACGTCGAAGTGCCGGGCGTCCCAGAGATCGCGCAGGCGGCGCGCCAGCCTCGCGGCGAAGTGCAGGGCCGCCCAGAAGGCGTGCACGGCGGCCGGGGCGCGCAGCCGGCCGTAGCCCAGCTCGACGTAGCGTGGACCGGCCAGCGGCCGCACGCGGGCGCGGACCCCGGCCGCTCGCAGCGCGCCGAGATACTGGTAGACCCGGAAGCGGCTGCTCGGCTCGGTCTCCGGTCCGATCGTGAGGAACAGAACCCGCATCGATCCCCTCCGCTGCGCGGTCCCAGGGAACTGCATCGGCGGGCTCGGGTCGCGCTTGAGCGAACCCCACCTCCGGTCCCGTGCGGCTGGCCCGCCGTGGCGGCGGAGAGTAAGCTCGCCTCCGCGCTCGAGTCCTTCACGCTGAGCGAGTGCCGCGAGGAGACGCAAGAGGTGACAGCGCCCGAGCGGCTCTCCAGACTCGAGGCACACCACGGGTAGCTCGATGCGCATTCCCGCCATCGTCGCCGCCGGTGACCTCCGCGCCGCGAAGGCGATCTACGGGGAGAGCAAGATCTACCTCGAGCTCGCGGGCCTTCCGCTGGTGGCGCACGTGGTGGCGGTCCTCCAGCGCGTACCCGAGATCGAAGAGGTGTGGGTGGTCGGGGACGCGGTGCGCCTCCAGCGCGTGTTCGCAGATGCGGACCTCGCGAGCCAGCTGCGCAAGCCGCTCCACATCGTTCCGCAGTTCCGGAACCTCTACGAGAACGCGTGGGAGACCTACCGGCGGCTGCTCGCCGGACCGGGCTCCGAAGGCCGGGATCCCGAGGGCGCGGACCTCGATCGCCGCGTGCTCTACCTGTCGGCGGACATTCCCTTCGCGACGCCGCAGGAGATCTCGGAGTTCGTCCGCCGCGGTGCGGAGCTGCGCTGCAACTACGCGGTGGGGCTCGTCACCGAGGAGTCGATGGAGGCCTTCTACGCGGGGTCGCCGGGCGCCGCGGGTATCCGGATGGCGTACTTCAATCTGTACGAGGGGCGTTTTCGACAGAGCAATCTGCACCTCGTGCAGCCCGGGCGCATCACCAACCGCTACTACATCGAGGAGATGTACGAGCACCGCTACCAGAAGCAGTTCGGCAACATCGTGGGGCTCGCCTGGCGGATCCTGCGCATCGAAGAAGGCGGAATCCGGATCCTCTTCTACTACGCGCTCATGCACCTGGCCGCGGTGGCCGACCGGCGCGGCTGGCGCCGGCTCGCCGACTGGATGCGGCGCTTCATTCCGATCGCGCGCGTCGAGCAGGCGCTCTCGACGCTGCTGCGCGCTTCGCTTCGCTTCGTCGTGACGGACGTGGGCGGCTGCGCCGTGGACATCGACAACGAGCACGACTTCGATGCCGCGGTCGCCCGCTTCGACGAATGGCGCAGCATGCAGGCGCGCCGCGCCACCGAGCTGTACGGCCCACTGTCGCTCCCGCCAGCCGCCTCGGATACGCGCGAGGCCGACCGGTGAAGGCGGCCGAGCGGGCGCGGGCGGTGCGCCGCGGCGCGGGCTTCTTCGAACTCGCCGAGCGGGGGCTCCTCGAGGTCACGGGCGGCGACGCGCGACGTTGGCTGGATGGAATGATCAGCCAGGACGTCACGGCGCTCGAGCCCGGTGCGAAGCGATCGGGCTGCTACGCGCTGCTGCTCACCCCCCAGGGCCGCGTCGTGGCGGATCTTCACGTGTTGCTGCGGCCGCAGGGGTTCTGGCTGGAGCTGGACCGAGCCGCCGTCGCAGCCGCGCTCGCGCACCTCGAGCGGTACATCGTTGCGGACGACGTGGCGCTCTGCGACCGGAGCGGCGCCTTCGAGCGCTTCGCGTTGGAGGGACCGCGGGCGCGGGCGGCCCTGCAGAAGCTCGTCGAGGTGCCGCTCGAGCTGGCGCCCGATGCCTGCGTCGACGCCCGCGTCGATGGAGCTCCGGTGGTCATCGCGGCGTTCGGCTGGACGGGCGAGTCCGCCTTCCAGGTCTTCGCCGGCGAGCCCGAGGCCGCGCGCGTGCGCGCAGCGCTTCGCGCGGCGCGCGAGGCGGGCGGATGGCTGGACGGGGACCCCGAGACGCTCGAGCTGCTGCGGATCGAGGCGGGCATTCCCCGCTTCGGCGCCGAGCTCGACGCCTCGGTGCTGCCGGACGAGGCGCGGCTCGATCGCGCGATCTCCACCACGAAGGGCTGCTACACGGGTCAGGAGGTCGTGGCGCGCATGCGCAGTCGCGGTCGCGTCAGTCACCGGCTCGTCGGGCTGGCGCTCGACACGGATGCGTGTCTGCCCGAGCCGGGCACGGCGGTCCACGCGGGGGAGGCGAGCGTCGGGGAGATCACGAGCGCCGCGCTCTCCGCCCGCGCCGGCGCGATCGCGCTCGCATTCGTGCGGACGTCGCACCACGTGCCGGGCACCACCCTGTCGGTCGCCGGCCGGCCGGCCCGGGTCGTCGAGCTCCCGTTCGTGGAGGTCGGCGCGGCGCCCGGCGCCTGATGCCCATGTCGCGTACGGCTTCGGCGGGCTGGATCGTGGTCTTTGCCCGCCAGCCGCGCCCGGGCGCGGTCAAGACGCGACTCACCCCGCCGTTCACGCCCGACGAGGCCGCGCGCTTCTACGAGGCGATGCTCTCCGATGTGCTCGAGCTCACGGCTCGCGCCGCGTCTGCGCTCGGGCTCCGACCGGTTCTCGCCGTGGATCCGCCCGCGGCGCGCGCGCAGATGGCATCCCGGGCGCCTGCGTCATTCTGCGTCATCGCCCAGCACGGAGGCGACCTCGGCGCGCGCATGGCCCGCGCCGTGGACGAGGGGGCCGCCGCCGGCGCATCCCCGATCCTGCTGCGCGGCAGCGACAGCCCCGCACTCGCCGACGAGACGCTGGCCGCCGCGCGGGCGGCGCTCGAGCGCTCGGATCTCGTCGTCTGCCCCGACCGCGACGGCGGCTACAACCTGATCGGACTTCGGCACCCGGTCCCCGGTCTGTTCCGACACCCGATGAGCACCGCGTCGGTACTCCGCGATACGCTCGCGAACGCGGCGGCGGCCGGGCTCTCGCACGTCGTCTTGGAGCCGGGCTTCGACATCGACGTCGCGAGCGATCTGCGCTGGCTCGCGGACGCGCGGGAGGCGTCGACGCCCCGCTGCCCGCGAACGCTCGCCTACCTCGACGCGCAAGACCTGTGGCGACACGCGGGCCGCGTCGCGCGCGGCTCCGGGTCTCGCAGCCGATCCGACGAGGCGTGATGCGGATCGCGCGCCGCTCGCCGCGGACTGCCGCCGACGCGGGCACCGCTGCCTGCCATTCGATCGGACCGTACCGCTAAGTACTTGGAAACAAGGCCGAACCCAACCCGTCTGTGCCGATTCCGGCACGCTCTTCGAGTGGCACGGCCCTTGCGAGACGCAGCGCCCATGCGCGCCGCGGCCGTCGCAGGAGGACGCTTCATGCCCGGTATCTCCGCGGCGATGTTCAGAAATTTCTTGCAACCGCGGGACCGTCGGAGTAGTAGACAGCCAGGCCTGCGGGGTGTCGCGGTCGCAGCGGGTTACGGCGGAATCGTGCGACGGGTCGGCGCGCACGTTGGCGGCCTGCACGTTTCAGAGCGGTTCACAGCGTCTCGGAGCGGTTGGGGAGCCGCTTTGCGGTCCACGTCAAACAAAGGAGGGTGATCGCCATGCGATCCATGTGGTTCTTGCTCGCTACCGCCCTGTGTCTGGCGTTGGTGGCGCAGCCAGTCAGGGCAGACGACGTCGAAGATCAGCTCGCCGAGATGCAGAAGCGCATGTTGCAGATGGAGGAGCGTCTGCAGGCGACGCAGGATCAGCTCGAGGCGACCGAACACAAGGCCGACCAGCAGCAGGAGCTGATCGAGAGCGCGGGCCTGG
>CP070734.1:2605913-2608311 GCA_020347605.1 Deltaproteobacteria bacterium
CAGTCGTTGTTGATGAAGAGGGCCGAGTTCTGGTTGTTCTCCCCGACGATGTTGTCGCCCGGCGTGGTGCAATCCGGATCCGCCGCGTCGACCCGGCCGTCGAGATCGTCATCCAGCCCGTTGAAGCACTCGTCCGGCTGGCCGCCGTTCACGTTGTTGATCGAGACGGAGATGCCGCTCCCCGGCACGAGCGCGTAGTTGGTGCCGTTGATGAAGAACCCGAAGACGTTGTTGAAGATGTCGTTCGAGAACTCGTTGTACTCCTCCGAGACGAACACGTATCGGAACTTCACCTCGTCTCCGCTCGGCACGAAGTCGAACGCGAGCACTGCGGCATCGAAGGTGTCGGCCAGGCTCACGCCCGCGAGCGCGGCCAGGTCGGGGTCGCCCGGCGTGAAGAAGCTGGTCGTGGTGTCGGGGGCGTCGTTCGGCCCCACCACGTCGGCGACCCTGCCGGCGCTCAGGATCACGCCGCTCTCGAGACCGACGGTGGCGGATCCGCCGCTGAAGACGCCCGCCGCGCTCGGGTCCCCGACGTAGGTGGCGTTCGAGACGCTGACGCCGGCGCCGGCGAGGCTCTCCGCGAGAGCGAGCGGATCGAGCAACCCGCCGCTCAGATCGTCGTCGATGACGACACTCGCGCGCGCCGGGGAGGGCGCTGCGGCGAGTATCAGGGCCGCGAGCGCGGTGCACAGGATGAACGGATCGGCGCGTCGCATCGGGGCTTCCTCCGTCGATCGTGGTGCGCCACGGGTTGCACGACGCGGCGCTCGGCACGGCGGGCCGGCAGGGACCGCTCGGCGGGTGCAGCAGGACCTGAGGCATCTAGCCTACACTCTTATGCACCAGGTCGAGGCAGAATGTCCATAGAAACCTGTCCGCAGCCCGGATCCCTCGCCGTCCCCGACGCCCCCTAGGGGATCCCGGCTGGGGCGAGCGGCGGGTCGATTCGAGTTCTCTCGAACCGATATGCTCTCCGCGTGGCGACGCTTTCCGCCGAGGAACGGAGCGGGCTCCTCGCACGGGTTCCCCTGTTCGCAGGGCTCACGGCGCGCGAGCTCGGCGACCTGGTCGCCGTCACGCGCACCCGCTCGCTCGGGGCGCGCGAGGAGCTGTTCCACAAGGGCGACGCGGGCAGCCAGGTGTACATCGTGGTGCGCGGAACGCTCAAGGCGCTCACCACATCGGAGGAGGGCGACGACGTCGTATTCAGCCTGATGGGGCCCGGCGAGCTGATCGGGGAGATCGCGTTCCTCGGCACCAGCACGCGAACGGCCACCGTCACCGCACTCGCGCAGAGCGAGCTGCTGGCGATCGACCGCCGCGATTTCCTGTCGTTCCTGAAGGCCAACCCCGAGGCATCCATCAAGCTGATGAGTGTGCTGGCCGAGCGCGTCAAGCGCCTGAGCGAGCTCGTCGAGGACACCCTGTTCCTGAACCTGCCGGTGCGGCTGGCGAAGAAGCTCGTTCACTATGCCGCCATCTACGGTCGGAAGACGGATGCCGGTGTGCGCATCGATCTCAAGCTCTCCCAGGAGGAGTGGGGAGACCTCGTGGGCGCCACCCGCGAGAGCATCAACAAGCAGCTGCGCGCGTGGTCCGAGCGGGGACACATCCGCCTCGAGGGCGGCTACGTGGTGATCGAGCAGCCCGACGAGCTCGAGAAGCTCGCCGGCTGCGCGCTCGCCTAGCTCCGCCCGATCAGTGCTGGCGGCCGGCGAAGCAGAACGGGCGTCCCGCTGCGAGCGCTGCGCTGAGCGCGCCGTCGTGTCCGTCCGGCGCCGTGTCGACGGCGGACGCGCTGGCGGGCAGCGCCAACCGCATCACCAGGATCGTGGCCACCAGGGTTGCCAGGAAGGTCGTGGTGACCGAGGCCAGCAGGATCTGGCGGGAGACTTCGTTGCTCATGGTCGGTTCCTCCTGATCCGCCGCGGGGTGCGTCGGCCGGCGGACGAGTCCTTTATCGCCCATCCGCGAGCGCGCAGCAGTGAACTGCTTCACACCCGCCGCGGGCCTCGCAGGCCGCCGGGTCCGCCTCGTCAAGCGTTTGGAATCATTCGATTTCTTTGGATCGATCGCGCCGGAGCGCCGCCGCGTCCGCGGGCCGGTCGACGTCGAAGGCGGCGTCCGGAAACGGAACCGACGCCACGTGTTCCGGGCGCCGCTCGAGGATCCCCCGCGCACCCCGGTCGCCGCGCAGCCGTTCCAGCTCCGGGAAGAGGCTCCGATCGAACAGCGCGGGCGCCCCGACGATGCCCGCGTAGGCGCAGGCCACGATCGGCTTGTCCGATGCGAGGTAGTGCGCGACGAGCTCGTCGAGCAGCGCTCGGGTGACGCGCGGCTGGTCGCAGGGCAGGATCACCGCCGCGCGCACGCGCTCGGGAGCCGCCGCCAGCGC
>CP070734.1:2608411-2616292 GCA_020347605.1 Deltaproteobacteria bacterium
CGAGCGCCTGACGCACGGCGCGCGCGGCCGCGGGCACCGGGTGGGCCCGGAAGAACGACGCCACGTCGCGGCGATGGGCCGCCGTCTGCAGCTCCGGGAGGGCCTCGATGGGCCGCGAGACGAGCATCGGAGGCATCCGCTTGTGGAGCCGGGGCCAGCGCCGCTTCAGGAACTGCCAGGTGCGCTCGCGGGCGCAGCGGTTCTGCAGCAGCCGCACCAGCAGGAAGACGACCTCCTGCGTGGGGACGGCGTCGGTGAGCGAAAGGGCCAGCGCGCGGTCGATGAGCGCGTCCGCGCGAAACTCTCCGAGGGCGAGGAGCAGCCGGCGCGCCTCCTGCGGCGTCAGCGCGCGGCGGGACGCCTCGAGCAGCGCGTCGAAGCGCGCCGCGTCGCCGCCGCGGGCGCCGATCGCGACGACCGCATCCGCGAGGTTGGCGTCGAGCGAGGTCCGGTCCGCGAGGTACGCGTCGAGGCGGCGGTTCGCCGTCTGCACCACCGGCTCCCACTCCGCGACCGCACCCAGGAGACCGACCAGCGCCGCGCGACGCATTCGCGTGTCGTCGTCCTCGCCGGGCGCGGGGTCCCAGCCGAGCGCGACGAAGGCCTCGCCGAAGCGCCCGACGATCCAGGAGCGGTACCGCTCGCGGGCCTCGTCGCCCAGCTCCGGGATGAGCTGCTCGAGCGCGAAGGCGAGGGGAGGGCGCAGCGCCGCCAGGACGTCCGGGTCGTCGTCTTCGCCGAGCGCGCTCGCGAGGCCGAGGAAGCTGTCGATGGGCGCGCGCGCGGCGCGCACCAGCGCCCACTGGTGATTGACGAGACCCATGCGCTCGACCGGGGACAGCGCCGGCAGGTTCTCGGTGATGGCGCCCAGCAAGGCGGCGTCGTGGAGCGGCCGGAAGAAGCCGCTCTCGTCGGCGTTCGCGTACACGAAGCGCGGCGGCGGCTCGGGCAGGTCCATGGTCTCGCGGGCCCGCTGCAGCAGGCGTCGGCTGAGTCGCGTTTCCGCGGAGCCCGCCTCGCCCAGGCGGCCCACCCACGGAATCGGCCAGCGCGCCGCGGCCGGCTTCGGCCCCGAGCGCGGGGCCGCGATCCGGAAGCGCTCCTGTCGCAATTCGAGCTGCGCGCGACCGTTCCGCTCTACGCGGCGAACGGCCAGGAGCGGGAAACCGGGCTGTTCGATCCAGGCGCGGACGATCGGCTCCACCTCCTGTCCGGAGGCCTCCGCGAGCGCGCGCCACAGATCGGCCGCGACCGCGTTCGATTCGCGGTGGCGCCGGATGTAGCGGCGCACGCCGTCCCGGAACGCCTCCGGCCCGAGGTAGCGCTCGACCATGCGCACCACCGACGCGCCCTTCTCGTAGGTGATGAGATCGAAGTTCTGCGTCGCCTCGTCGGGTGTCTTGACCTCGGTGTAGACCGGGTGCGTCGTGTCCAGCGCGTCGAGGTTGAGCGCTGCCGCGCGGTGGTGGTTGAACTCGCGCCACATCTTCCACTCGGGGCGCCAGGCGTCGACGATGGCGAAGGCCATCCAGGTGGCGAAGGCCTCGTTGAGCCAGAGGTCGTTCCACCAGGCCATGGTCACGAGGTCGCCGTACCACATGTGCGCCAGCTCGTGGCAGATCACCTCGGCCACGCGCTTCTGCTCGACCAGCGAGATGGTGGCGGCATCGACCAGCAGGAGCGTTTCCCGAAAGAAGACCGCACCGGCGTTCTCCATGGCGCCCGCCTCGAAGTCCGGGACGGCGACGAGGTCGAGCTTCTCGTACGGGTAGGGCAGATCGAAGTACTGCTCGAGGCGCGCGAGGCACTCGCGGGCGGCCTCGAGCGCGAAGGCCGTGAGCTGCCCCTTGCCGGGCACGTGCCACACGCGGATCTCGGTGTCGCCGCAGTAGACGGGCGCCGACGGCTCGAGATCTCCCACGGCGAGCGCCAGCAGGTAGGTGGGAAGCGGCGGCGTCGGCCGGAAGCGGACGGTCTTGCGGCCTCCGGGATGGTGCTCGATCCCGTCGATCGGCGCGTTGGAGATCACCTCGTTGGGCGCGCCGGTCGTGACGCTGACGCGGAAACGCGCCTTCTTGTCGGGCTCGTCGAAGCACGGGAAGAAGCGGCGCGCGTCGGGTGCCTCGAGCTGCGTGAAGGCGTAGCGCCGCTCCCCCGACGCGGCGGCGTACAGGCCGCGCAGGTCCCGGCGGAGGCGCCCCGAGAAATCGATGTGCACGGTCGCGTCGCCCGCCGGCACCGGCTCGGCGAGCTCGACGGCGATCGTCTCGCGCGCGGGGTTCGGTACCACGCGCCCGCGCCGGGTGCGGCCGCCGCACTCGACGCGCGCGCGCGTCGCGCGGATCTCCGACGCGTGAAGCTCGATCGTCCGTCGGGCGCGGTCGGTGGAGAACTCGATCGAGACCGCGCCCCGGTAGCGGTCGCCGTCGCGGGGATCGACGTCGACCCAGAGGTCGTAGGCGCGCGGGACGACGCCAGAGGGGAGGCGGAAGCCGCGCGGCCCGGCCGGCCGCGCCGCCTTCTTGCGCCGCGCGGCCTTCGTTCGCGGTGCGGCCTTCCGGCCCGGACGGGAACGCGTCCCGCGCGCGGAGCGTGCGCGTCGGGTCGCGCGCTTCTTCCTGGCGGGCACGTGTCCTCCATCCTCTCGCGACCGCGCGTGCGGCGCGCGGGTTCAGTCGCCGGCGCGAGCTGCGTCCGGAGCCGCCGCCGGGAACCGGATGTACTCGTCGATCATGAGGAGTGCGAGCTCGGTCCCGTCCGTCCGCGTCGCTCCGAGGCGGCCACGGGCCCGGAGGTCCGCGACCAGCGTGTCGACGATCTGCGCGCGGCTGAGATCGTCGCTGTGCTCGTCCACCGCGCGCCGCTCGGCCTCGTCCGCGAAGCAGTGCGCCTTCCACGAGACCGAGAAGCGCAGCTCGCTCCATCGATAGCGCGCCACGACCGCGCCCTCGGACTCCACGTGCCAGGCGTCGCCACCGTCGAATACGAGCTGCATGCCCGGCCGCAGCGGCGGGAATTCGGCGCGGGTGTCGGCCACCCGATCGACGCCGTGGAACACGCTGTCGGTGTCGAGCAGGATCGCGGTGTTGTGTTTGGCGGGCAGCGCGAGCGGGTTCCCGTCGGCGCCGTCCGGATAGAACGCGAACTCGCCACCCTCGCAGCTTCCGAACCACGAGACGGCGGTCGCGATCGGCATGCGCCAGCGCTCGAACAGACCCGAGTGGTGCATGACCACGCACAGCCACTCCGGATCCCGCATGCGGTTGGCGCCGCGGAATTCGGGCACGTCGGTGTGGATCGTCAGCTCCTGACCGGGCACCAGCAGGTTCGCGTACACGATCGCCGGCCGCACCACGGGCCGGTCGTACAGACGCCGCGCCGCTTCGATGAAACCCTCGTGCCACATCAGGTCTTCGATCCCCGGAACCACCGGCTTGTCGTAGGCGTACGTCTCGCGGAAGTAATTGGTTCGCGCCGCCAGCGTCGCGGTGGATTCGCGACGTGCGAAGCGCCCTCCCGTCCGCACGAAGTTCATCGCCGCATCGTGCCGCTGCGCCAGCCCGCGGCCGAGCTCTTCCTCGACCGGCGCCTGGCCGTACATGCCGTAGCGACCGAAGCGTTCGCAGAGTGCGATCAGCGCGTCGGCGCGGTCGGCGCCGAACAGCGGGTCGAAGCTCTCGTAACGGCAGCGGGGCATCCTGGCCTCCAGCTTCGAGGGACTCTCAGTATAGCCGCACGGCGAACGTCGATCGGTCTCGCGCGCCGAAGGCCGGCGCGCGCGGCGGGGCTGGTCGCGCCCGCGATCCGGAGGGTATGCTCCTCGCGGTCCGGTCGCGGGGAGCGTGGCCCGCCCGGATTCCCGCCATCCCCCGCCCCGCACCACGCGCACCGGGGAGGGTCCTGCCATGGCGATCCAACGGCGCGAGCAATGGTCGGGACGTCTGGGCTTCGTGCTTGCGGCCGTGGGCTCGGCCGTCGGACTCGGCAACATGTGGCGCTTCTCGTACCTCACCGCGGAGAACGGTGGCGCCGCGTTCGTGCTGCTCTACGTGGCGATGACGGCGCTGATCGGGCTACCCGTCCTGCTCGCCGAGTTCACGGTCGGGCGCGGGGCGCGCAAGAGCCCGATTCAGGCGCTGGTGCACTTCGGCGGCACCGCCTGGAGGCCGCTCGGCGCGCTGTTCGTGGCGTCCGGCTTCCTGATCCTGTCGTACTACTCCGTGATCGCCGGCTGGACGCTGCGCTACTCCCTGGTCGCGCTCGTGCAGGGCTTCGGACCGCAGGCCGCGGAACGCTTCGGCGAGGTCGCCACCGGCTGGGACGCCTTCGGCTTCCATCTGGGCTTCATGGCCATCACCATCGCGATCGTCGCCGGCGGCGTGCGAAAGGGCATCGAGCGCACCGCCCTCATCGTCATGCCCACGCTCTTCGTCGTGGTGGCGGGGATCGCGCTCTACGCCGTGACGCTGGACGGCGCCGCGGCCGGCTACCGGTACTACCTGCAGACCGACTTCGGAAAGCTCCTGTCGTTCGAGGTGCTGCACCAGGCCACCGGGCAGGCGTTCTTCAGCTTGAGCCTCGGCATGGGGGCGATGTTGACGTTCGCGAGCTACCTGTCGCGCGAACATCACCTGCCGAACGAGTCGCTCGTCGTGGGCGGCGCCGACTTCGGCGTGGCGTTCGTCGCCGGGCTCATGGTGTTTCCGTTGATCTTCGCGCTCGGCCTCTCGCAGGAGGTGGGCGAGAGCACCGTCGGCGCGCTCTTCATCACGCTGCCGACCGCCTTTGGCGAGATGGGCATGGCGGGCCGGGTGGTCGGCTTCGTGTTCTTCGTCGCGCTCCTCGTGGGCGCGCTCACCTCCGCCCTGTCGCTGCTCGAGGTGGTCGTGTCTTCGGCGATCGACGCGTTCGGCTGGCCGCGAATGCGCGCGGCGCTGGTCGCGGGTGCGCTGATCGCACTGCTGGGCGTGCCGTCCGCCTGGAGTACCGACATCCTGGGCGTCTTCGACGGCATCGCGAACAACGTCCTCCTGATCACCGGTGCGCTCGTGCTCTCCATCTTCGTGGGTTGGTTCATGCCCGATCCGATGGCCGAGGTGAGCGCAGGGGCGGAGGGCGTGCGCTGGTTCTTCCTGTGGCGAACGCTCTTGCGCTTCGTGGTGCCGATCGTGCTCGGCGTCATCCTCGTCCTGGGACTCCCCGATACCTTCGTTTCCATCGCGAGCCTGTTCTAGCGACTCGGGAGGACGGTCATGGGTTGGCTACTGGTGCTGCTGTTCTGGATCGCGTTCGCCGGCACGCACATGGCGCTCTCGTCGTCGTCGGTGCGTCCGCGGCTGGTGGCCGGCCTCTCGGAGCGGGGGTATCAGGGTCTCTACTCGCTCGTGGCCTTCGCGACCTTCGTCCCGCTCGTCTGGATCTACTGGCGGCACAAGCACGAGGGCCCGCTGCTCTGGAACTTCGCCGACGTGCCGGGCGTGCGCGAGGTGTCGATCGGGCTGACGGCGCTCGGCTTCGTGTTCGTCGCGCTCTCGTTCTTCCAGCCCAGCGCGACGGCCCAGACCTTCCTCGAGCACGCGAAGATCCGGGCGCGGGGCGTGAACCGGATCACGCGACATCCGCTGTTCGCGGGCATTGCGATCTGGGGTCTGGCACACGTGATCGTGAACGGGTTCCTGTCGGACGTGCTCTTCTTCGGGGGCTTCGCGTTCTACTCGGTGATCGGTGCGGCGCACCAGGATTCGCGCAAGCGCTCGCTGGCCGGGGATCCGCTGGCGGCCTACTACGGCGAGACCTCGCTCGTGCCGTTCGGCGCGATCGCGGCGGGACGCAATCGGCTCGTGCTCGCGGAGATCTCGTGGCCGGCGGTGGCGATCGGCATCGCCCTCGCCACCGCGCTCTTCTGGTTCCACGGCGCGCTGTTCGGCTAGCCGCGCCGGGCCTCGTCGCGCCGGACCCCGACGGCGACGCCCCCTCCGCATCCCGGGACGTGGTAGGCTGCGCCGATTTCCACGGAGGACACGGCGAGCCATGCACGACCTGGTGATCCGAGGGGGCACGATCGTGGACGGCAGCGGCGCGCCGGCGCGCGCGGGCGACGTCGCGATCGACGCGGGCCGCATCCGAGCCGTCGGCGACGCGCAGGGCGCCGCGAAGCGCGAGATCGACGCGACGGGACTCCACGTCACGCCGGGTTGGGTGGACATCCACACCCACTACGACGGGCAGGTCACCTGGGATCCCTACCTCACGCCGTCGTGCTGGCACGGCGTCACGACGGTGGTCATGGGAAACTGCGGCGTCGGCTTTGCGCCGGCCCGGCCGGAGCGCCGCGACTGGCTGATCGGGCTGATGGAGGGGGTCGAGGACATCCCGGGCACCGCGCTCGCGGAGGGGATCCGGTGGGAGTGGGAGAGCTTTCCCGAGTATCTGGACGCCCTGGAGCGGATGCCGCGCGCCCTCGACGTCGCCGCGCAGGTTCCGCACGGCGCGGTGCGCGCCTACGTGATGGGCGAGCGCGGTGCGCGCAACGAGAAGCCGACGCCGCGCGACATCGAGGAGATGGCGGACATCGTGCGCCAGGGCATCGCGGCCGGCGCACTGGGCTTCAGCACCTCGCGCACCCTGCTACACCGCGCGGTGGACGGCGAGCCGGTCCCCGGGACGTTCGCGGGCGAAGAGGAGCTGCTCGGCATCGGACGCGTGCTCGGCGAGCTCGGGCGGGGTGTCTTCGAGATGGCCTCCGACCTGGCGCCCGAGGACGACGAGTTCGCCTGGATGGCGCGGCTGTCGACCGAGACCCGTCGTCCGGTCAGCTTCGCGCTGCTCCAGAACGACCTGGATCCGGGCCAGTGGCGGCGGCTGCTCGACAAGACCGACGCGGCCGCCGAGCGCGGCGCGTGGATCGCGCCGCAGGTCGCGGTTCGGCCGACGGGACTGCTCCTGGGGCTGGAGAGCACCGCGCATCCCTTCATGTCCCACCCGAGCTATCAGGCGGTCGCGCATCTACCGCTCGACGAGCGCGTGCGCCGGCTCCGCGATCCGGAGCTGCGGCAGCGCATCCTCGACGAGGAGGTGCAGTTCGACGATCCCGTGGCGGCCTTCGTCTGCTCGGCCTTCCACAAGCTCTTCCCGCTCGGCGATCCGCCCGAATACGAGCCGGAGCCGGATGAGAGCGTCGCCGCGATCGCCAAGCGCGAGGGCGTGCGACCGGAGGCGGTGGCGTACGACCTGCTGCTGCGACGCCAAGGGCGCGAGCTCCTGTATCTCCCGCTGCTCAACTACGCGAACGGCGATTTCGGGCCGATTCGCGAGATGTTGCTGCATCCGCGCTGCGTGCTGGGTCTCTCCGACGGCGGTGCGCACTGCGGGATCATCTGCGACGCGAGCGCTCCGACCTTCCTCCTGACCCACTGGGTGCGCGACCGACAGCGGGGTGAGCGCCTGCCGATCGAGCACGTGGTGCGTCGCCAGACCCGCGACACCGCCGCGCTCTACGGGCTCATGGACCGGGGCGTGCTGGCGCCCGGCATGCGGGCCGACCTCAACCTCATCGACCTCGAGCGGCTCGCGATCCGCGCGCCGGAGATGGTCTTCGACCTGCCCGCCCGGGGCCGGCGGCTCATCCAGAAGGCGGAGGGCTACCGCGCCACGCTGAAGGACGGCGAGGTGATCTTCCAGGACGGCGAGCCGACGGGCGCCCTGCCCGGGAAGCTGCTCCGCGGCCCCCAGCCGGCGCCCCGGGCCCGGTAAGGCTAGACTGGCGGCGCTGCAGCCGCAGTCGTGCGGGAATGCCGGATGCGCAGAATCGCAGGAAGGATGGAATCATGCTGTCTCGAGCTCTCCTGGTCCTCAGTCTGGGCGTCGTGTTTCCCGGGGCCG
>CP070734.1:2616392-2619588 GCA_020347605.1 Deltaproteobacteria bacterium
ATCGACACGCTGCGCGCCGATCGGGTCGGGGCGTATGGATACGAGGGGGCCACGACACCGACTCTCGATGACCTCGTCGACCGCGGGGTCGTGTTCGAGACGGCCCTGTCGACGGTCCCGCTCACGCTGCCCGCACACGCGTCGATTCTCACCGCGCAGCTTCCCCCGAGACACGGTGTGCGCCACAACGGTCTCTTCCGGCTGCCGGACGAGGCTGAGACCCTGGCCGAGATCCTGCTCGCCGAGGGCTACACCACCGTCGCCGTCGTCGGTTCGGTCGTGCTGGGGCGTCAGATGGGGCTGCGTCAGGGCTTCGCCCACTATGACGACGCCGGAACCCGTCGCGCGATGGAGCTTGGCGGCTTTCTCGAACGCTCCGCGGCGGAAGTCACCGACCGTGCGCTCGAGCGGTTGGACGGGATCCAGGAGCCCTTCTTCCTGTGGGTCCACTATTACGATCCCCACAAGACCTGGCGGGCGCCCGAGGCGTGGCGGAAGCGGTTTCCGGACCGTCCCTACGACGCGGAGATCGCCTACGCCGATGCCGAGCTCGGGCGACTTCTCGACGCGCTCGACCGCGGTGTCCGCACGCGCACGCTCGTCGCCGTGACCTCCGACCACGGGGAAGGTCTCGGAGAACACGGCGAGGCGACCCACGCCTACACGCTCTACGACGCGACGCTTCGGGTGCCGATGGTGCTGGCCGGTCCGGGGGTTCCCGAGGGCCGCCGCGTGCGCGAGGTGGTGAGTCTCGTCGACCTGGCCCCGACGCTGGCCGTGCTCGTCGGCGCGCCGCGCTTCCGCGATGCGGACGGCCGGGATCTGGGTGAACTCTGGCGCGGTGGGCACGTGCCCCGTTCGGGCGCGTACTCCGAGTCCCTGGCCGGGCGCCTCGACCACGGCTGGGCGCCGGTCTACAGCTGGCGCTCAGCGACGCACCGCTACGTGCGCGCACCGCGTCCCGAGCTCTACTCCCTCGAGGAGGATCCTGCGGAGATCCACAATCTCCTGACCGATTCGAAGCGCGGGTCCGAGCGGCGGCTGGCCGAGGAGTACGCGCGATCGATCGAAGACGTGCTGGCCGAGGACGTCGGCGGCGAGCGGCGCACGCTCGATCCGAAGGAACGCGAGAAGCTCGCTGCCCTGGGCTACGCCGTGGCCGAGGTACCGGCGGTGGAGAATCAGCTCGACGTCAAGGACGGGATGTCGCTCCTCGACATCTACCGCGACGCCGTCCAGGCCCTGGGCAGCGGCGACTTCGCGGCCGCACGCGTGGCCTTCGAGGCGGTGCTGCGCGGCATGCCCGATAGCGCCATGGCTCATGGGCAGATGGGGCGGACGTTGGCATCCCTGGGCCTCCTCGAAGCGGGTCTTCGCCACGCGGCGCGTGCGGTCGAGCTCGTCCCGAGCTCTGGAGAGCATCTGGCTTCGCTGGCCATGATGGAGGTGCAGGCGGGTCGTCTCGACGAGGCTGCGGAACACTTCCGCCAGGCGCTCCATCTGGATCCGAACCTCTCGCAGTGTCACGCAGGGGTCATGTGGGTGGCGGCACGTGAGGGAGACGCGGAAGGAGCCGAGCGGCACGAGGCGCGGGCGCTGTCGCTCGATCCGCAGGGCTGGCTCACGCGTCAGTGGCTCGCCTCGTTCTGGCTGCAGCTGGGTCGAGCGGATCGCGCCGTCTCCCTCCTCGAGGAGGCGCTGGAGCTCGAGCCCTCGGCGACCCTACTCCACGGCGATCTCGCGGTCGCGCTGATCTCGACCGGGCGCCGCGTCGATGCGGCCGCCCACCTGGCACGACTCGGCGACCTGGAGGCCGACCCGATTCTGGCGAGCCGCATCGCCATCGCCCATGCGAGCGCCGGAGACGGGGAGCGTGCGCTCGAGCTGTTCCAACGCATCACGAGGCGTCACCCGCAATACGGACCCGCGCAGCGCAATCTCGCCTCCCTCCGTCGCTACATGGGGCGGGCGCGCGGGACGGATGCGCGGGCGTCCAGATCCGATCGGTAGCGGCGTCTCGTACGCGTCCTGCGCGGGTCTCGGGCGCAAGGCGGGGATTCGAGTCCACGCGCGCCGGTGAAGAGTCGTTGGAGTCCCGGGTGTGCGGGATGGCCCGGGGGCGCATGTCGAATCGACGCCCGCGCGCGGCCGCGCACTCCTCGAGCTCACGGTCGCGGCAGGCGCGCGACCGATTCGTGGTCGCGGAGCACCAGGGCCTCGTCCCAGTCCGCGCCGCGCACGTCGAGCTCCGAGCGCACGGGCACGCCGTACGCGCGCCGCGTGCGCAGGCGCACGGAGTAGGGCCACGCGACGGGCCGGCCGTCCCGGAGCAGCAGGATGCCCGGCGCGTCGGCCGCGTCGCCGGCCCGCCATTCCGCGACGATTCGGCCCGGCTCGACCCGGGCGTCCACCAGCTCGAGCGCGCTGCGGCGCTCGGGGGATTCCGCCACCTGGAAGCTGCCGATGCCGTGGAACTTCCGGGCGTCGTCCAGGAGCCCCCACGGCTTCCACATGCCGCGCAGCAGTGCGGGTACGAGTGCCAGCGTGCGCCGCCCGATGCGGGCGAGCACGCCGAGGTCGCGAAGGCGCGGTCGCTCCGGGAACCAGCCGCGGATTCGCGCGCGCAGGCCCGTCGGCACCGCCGACACCATCGTGCGCAGCGCGCCCCGCGCGTCCGCCTCGGCCAGCAGGCTCCCGCCCACCAGCCGGTCGCCCCGGCGATGCGCGACGAGCCGCAGCCGGGACAGCGGCACCGGGAAGGCCGTCACTTCGAACAGACACGGGCCCGACTCGAGCACCAGCGTGCCGTCCTGCCACGTGCCGTCGAACGCGTAGTAGAGGATGCGCGGATCCGGCACGCCCACCGCGCGACCCGACGCGTCCATCCCGAAGCGCTGCACACCCCACGCGACCACGCGCGCGCCGTCGCGCTTCACGACGCCGACGTCGATGGACAGGCTCGCCAGCCCGATCTGGTCGAAGCTCGGCACGATCGAGGGCGCCTGTACGGCCAGCCGCGTCACGCGGAAGCCCTCGGAGAGCGGTCCGCTGTCGCTCTCGATCCAGGGGAGCTCGAGCTCCTCGTCGAAGGCGTGCTCCGCCGTCCCCACCGTGTACGTGCCGCGCACGCGCACGGCGGCTCCCGGCTCCGCCAACACGTGGAGCTGGCTGCCGTCCGGGCAGATGGGAGCGTTGG
>CP070734.1:2619688-2626444 GCA_020347605.1 Deltaproteobacteria bacterium
GTCCTAGGCGGGCGCGCCGCGGCGTTCCACCTGCCGGCGAGGAGACGGACACCGGATGCGCCAGCAAAGACCCGCCTACAAGTGGTTCTACGACAACATCCACAGCCGCGAATACGACCTCGCGCTGCGTTGGTTCCTCTGGCCGTTCGGCGGCGAGCGGCGCTTCCGACGCGAGATGATGGCTTGCGTTCCGTTCGACGACCGGGAACGCATCCTCGATCTGTGCTGCGGGACCGGGAGCTCCGCGCGGGCGATCCGGGAGCAGGCGGGTCGCAGCGCGCGGATCGTGGGTGCGGATCTCTCCATCGGGCAGCTGCGCCGGGCGCGGGCCAAGGAAGAGATCCGCGACGTGCTGCTCGTCGAGGCCGACGCCTCGGCAACGCCGTTCCGCGCGGGCCACTTCGACACCGTCGTGATCCCGCACGCGCTCCATGAGATGCCGCGGCGGACGCGCATCGACGTGCTCCGCGAAGCGCGTCGCCTGGTCCGACCGGAGGGCCGGGTCGTCGTACTGGAGCTCGACGACCCGCCGAGCCGGCTGCGGCGTCTCCTGATGGGTCTCTGGCTCGGGTACTGGCTCCCGTATCCCATCAACTTCGAGAATCCCACGCGCCGCGACATGGTGCGACGGGGCGTGGTCGCGGAGATGAAGGCGGCGGGCTTCGAGCGCACGCGCCGGATCTCGAAGTTCGAGGGCACGATGCAGGTCGTCTTCGGCTGGAACGGCCCGTCCGCGGGCTGAGGCGGCCCAGCAACCTCCGGCCCCGTTGGCAAGCGCGTCGCGCCCTGCCACACTGGCGGTCATGCGACACCGCTTCCGCAGGCGACGCGTCCGCTGCTGGATGCTCGCCGTCCTCCTGGCTGCGCTCGGGTCGACGCCGGCGCAGGCGCGCGAGGCGGAGGCTCCCGGCTGGCCCGTCCAGGCCTACGACGCGGTGGTGCTCCGGCCGCTGGGCTTGATCCAGACGGCCGCGGGCGCAACCGCCTTCTTGCTGGCCTATCCGATCTCGCGGCTGACGGGTGGCAGCGACCACGTCGTCGACGCCTGCATCACCGGACCGGTGGACCAGACGTTCCGGAAGCCGCTCGGCGAGCTCTGAGCGCCGATCGTTCCAACGCGATGCCCCCGGGCTAAGCTCGGGGCGCGATGTTTCCGCTCCGCGACGAGAACCCGCTGGTCCGCGCGCCGGTGGCGACCGTCGCCGTGATTGCGATCAACGCCGCCGTCTGGGTCTTCGTCCAGGGCCTCGGCAGTCCCGAGGCCCTGGTGCGCTCGGTGTGCGTCTACGGTCTGATACCGGGGGAGTTCCTGGGCACCGCGGCGCCGGGCGCGGTGATCCCGCTGGGTCCCGACGCGCGCTGCGTTCTGAGCGGTTCGGGAACGCTCCTCACACCGCTCACCTCGATGTTCATGCACGGCGGCTGGTTCCACATCATCGGGAATCTCTGGTTCTTGTGGATCTTTGGCGACAACGTGGAAGACGCCATGGGTCCGCTGCGCTTCCTGGTGTTCTATCTGGTATGCGGCTGTGCGGCAGCAGCGGCCCAGACGGTCACGCAGCCCGACAGCCTGGTGCCGATGGTCGGCGCGTCGGGCGCCATCGGCGGCGTGATGGGCGCCTACGCGCGTCTCTACCCCCGCGCGCACATTCACACCTTCGTGATGTTGGGGTTCTACATCACCACCATCTCCGTTCCGGCCATCGCGATGCTCGGCTACTGGTTCCTACTGCAGGTGCTCGGGGGGCTTCCCACGCTGGCCGGGTCCGCTGCGGGAGTGGCGTTCTGGGCCCACGTCGGTGGCTTCGCCGCCGGCGTGGTTCTGGTCGGCCCGTTCCACCGCAGCGACTTCCTGGCCGCGCACCGCTCGCGGCGCGCCCGGCGCACGGCGCGCCATCGCCTGTTCTGAGCACGCGGCCGAGGCCCGCGTTCCCGCTCGACGCATTGGGGGCGCCGCAGGCTCGGATTGGATCTGTTCAGGTCCACCCGGAATCTCTATGCTGTGCCTCCCGGCGGCCGGGGGGAGGGCTTCCCGAACCGCGTTCGGCAGAGTGATTCGCGCCGCGGGTGCCGAAGCGAAATCCAGAAACCAGAAGGAGGCGTGGAATGGTTCGAAGAATGATTCTGGTCGGCGTTGCTCTCATCTGGCTGGCCGGCTGTGGCCACGTGTCGGGCGGCATCGCGCCGTCGACGATCCCGCTCGAGCCCGGCAGCTACCGCGTCCTCAACGACGTCCAGGGAAGGGATTGCCTCTACTACCTGCTCAGCATCCTTCCGCTGAGCGGTGGCAACGAGACGCGCCGCGCCGTGAGCGCCGCGCTGCGCAAGGAGCCCGATGCGATCGCGCTGATCAACGTGACGTCCGACACGTTCCAGCAGCAATTCATCCTGTTCAATCGGACCTGCACCGAGGTGCACGGCACGGCGGTCGCGCCCAAGTGAGGTGCGCTGCGCCTCCTCGAGGGGCGTACAGGGGGCATGGATGAGTCAGCAGGTCGTCCGGTTTTCGGTCCACCAGACGAGCAAGGTCGCGGGCATCCTCTACGCCATCGGGGGGGCGCTCTTCATACCGGTCGGCCTGCTGATCAACATCGTGAGCCCGAGCCAGGGCTTCAGCTTCGGGGTGCTGCTCGCCTTCCCGATCCTGTACGGCATCTCGTCGTACCTGGGCGTGGCGGTCGGCTGCGTGCTCTACAACCTGGTATCGGATTGGGTGGGCGGAATCGAGTTCACGGTCGAGGAGCGTCCGGACACCGCGGGCGGAGCCGCCGATCCCCGCGCCTACGTGCGGTGAGCGAGGTATCCCGCATGTCGAAGTGCATGGCCGCATTTCTGGTGCTGGCGCTCGTGGCCGCCTGCGACCGCGCGGGCACGGACGCCGCCGCCACCATCTCGGCGGGTCGGCTCGAAGCGCGGATCGAGTCGGGCGAAGCGCCCCTGATTCTCGACGTGCGCACGCGTACGGAATACGAAGCGGGTCACGTACCCGGCGCGATCAACGTTCCGCACACGGAGCTCTCGGGTCGGTTGGCGGAGCTCGGCGCGTCGAAGGACGCGGAGATCGTGGTCTATTGCCGGAGTGGAAAACGCGCCGCGATCGCCGAGTCGATCCTGGGCGAGGCCGGCTTCTCGTACGTGCGGCACCTCGAGGGCGACATGGAGGGCTGGCAGGTCGGCGGTCACGCGGTCACGCGAGCGCACGGTCCTTGACGAACATCGCCGACTGGTCGCCCAGGTAGACCAGCTCGCCGTCCTGCCAGAATCGGAACTCGTAGCGCAGGACCACGCGGCGGGGTCCCGCGCGCGCCTTCGTTTCGCGCGATTCGAGTCGGAGCGGCGGACCGATCCGCGCGATCCTCTTGAAGTCGGCCCGATGGATCCGGTTCCCGAAGCCGGCCCAGCCCTCGCTCCAGCGGCAGCCGTGGAAGAACCACGCGTGCATGCAGCCCAGGCTGCCGGTCACCATGACGAGCTCTGCGGCGGAGACGTGCGGCGGGTGTCGGGCGTCGGTGCGCTGTCGCGCGGCGAACGGAAGACGCCGCGTCGTATCGAGACGGGCCTCGATGCTTCGCGCGTCGCGGTCCATCTTCGTGACCTCGTCGACGAGGAAGGCGTCTTCCTCGTACAGGAAGGTCTCGAGAAAGCGGCGCATGTCCTCGGCGTCGTACGGACCGGAGATCTGGCGGACCATCGCGCCTCCCGGGTCGTGGCCGGCGGCCGCAGGATACCGGCCGGCTTCGGCGCGCTCCAGCGCAGGCCCGCGCGATTTCGGCGCGCGGGCATCGGACGGATCGCCGAGGGACGTCCGTCAGTCGTGATCGTGTCGATGCTCGCCAGCGCCTTCGCGCGCGCCGGCCTGCGTCGCCCAGAGGCGGATCGTCTCGCGGTCGCGCGCAGAGAGTCGCGCGTCGGGGTGAAGCGGGAGGTAGATCCAGAGCGGCATCTCGTCCGACTCGACCTCCTCCCAGACTTCCCGGATGTGGTCGCGGCGCTTCTCTTCCCCGTACCGATCCCAGGTCGAGAAGTTCAGATGATGGCGCGCCTCGCGAACGTCGTAGGCGACCAGCCAGGAGACGGGAGCGACGCGACTGTACCAGGGCCAGCGCGTCTCGTTGGAGTGGCAGTCGTAGCAGGAGCGCCGCAGGATCTCGTGCACCTCGGGAGGCGCGGGAACCTCGAGCTCGACGCGCGGATTGCTCCGCTCGATCGGGACGAGCTGCATCCCGCCGAGCAGTGCGATCGCTGCCAGCGTCCACACAGTGGGCCGTCGCATCGCTCCGTCCTCCTCTACCGGTCCGCCAGCGTACCCACTCGGCCGGGGCCTCGCCCTGCCGGCGCCTTCGTCTATCCTGCTCGGCGGGGGCGAGATCGGGAGCGTATCCGACGTGGAAATATCTCTGAAGCGAAACCTGCTCTGGCATGGCGCCGTCCTGCTGCTGCTCGGCCTCCTGTCGGGCGCCTGCATTCCGCTCGTCACCAACGCCCGGATGGGGCTGTCCGCTCACCTCGCCGGCGTCCAGAACGGCATGCTCCTCATGATCGTCGGATTGGCGTGGTCGAGCGTGGCGCTCTCGGCGCGGCTCGCGGCCGCGACCTTCTGGCTGCTCCTCTACTCGATGTACGCGATCTGGGCGTCGACCCTGCTGGGCGCCTTTCTCGGCACCAGCCGGCTCACGCCCCTCGCGGGCGAGGGCCACGCCGGAACGCCGTGGGAGGAGCTGCTCGTCTCGTCGGGGCTCGCCACCGGTTCGGCGGCGGTACTCGTGGGGATGGCGCTGTTCATCTACGGTCTCGGCGCGGGCGCGCAGGAGCGCCGTTCGCAGTAGACGCGCTCGGATCCTTTCGCAGCCCACGCCGCCGAAGCGATCACGGCCGCCGCGGCGTGCATCCTCGTCCGAACACCGCCGTCTGCAGTCACGCCATGTATGTGTTAGCTTCGCCGGCGCCCGCGGCGCGTACGTCGAGATGACACGTGGGAGACGTACAGTGACCACTTCCGCCTGGCAGGTCTTCGAGCTCGCTCAACTCATCGAGAAGAAGAAGAGTATGGCGGCGCCGTACTTCGAGTTTCTGCGCGTGCCGGCGCTGAGCTGCGGACTCTACACGCTGGCCGCCGGATCGAAGGACCTGCAGGGACCGCACGAAGAGGACGAGGTCTACTACGTGATTTCGGGCCGCGCCCGGCTTCGCGTCGACGACACCGAGCACGCGGTCGGGCCCGGGTCCCTTCTCTACGTGCGGGCGACCTCGGAGCACTCCTTCATCGAGATCGAGGAGGACACGACGCTGCTCGTGTTCTTCGCGTCCGGCGGTCCGTCGGGCTCGTAGCCGGCTCGATCGGGGCGATCGGTCTCGGGGGAGCGGGGACGCCTGCCGGCGCCTCGGCGCCGGTCGCGTCGTGTGCTACCCCTGGCGCGCTCCTGCCGTCCACGCCGAGGTATCCCGAATGAAGGACGTTCGACGCGCGGCCTCGAGCGGCGCCAACCCGCGCGAGTCCGCGCGAACGCACAGTCCGGATGCACAGCAGCGCGTCGCCGAGCGGGCCTCGCATCTCGTTCTGTATCACTTCGAGGGCTGCCCCTACTGCGCGCGGGTGCGCGACGCAATGCACGACCTCGACCTCGACATCGAGCTACGCGACATCCGCGTCCAGCGCGCGTTCCGCGACGAGCTCCTCGAGGGCGGCGGGCGGGCGACGGTTCCGTGTCTTCGCATCGGGAATGCGGCCGGTGGATTCCGCTGGTTGTACGAGTCCTCGGACATCGTCGCCTATCTGAGGCAGCGATTCTCGAAGTAGCCGAGCGCCGGGACGCCGCGATCGGCAGCCGCCGCCGGCGCCTGGCGCCCGGGGTCGTCCATGGCCCGCGCGCACGCCGCGGTGTACGGTCCTACCGGGACTCGCGGCGGTGAACGCTGGAACCGCCGCCCGTCGGTCGATCCGCGCCGGGACGAACGGCGGTCGCTGTCTGCGTCCATCCCAGCCGTACGGTTTCGAGACACACATGACCTTCGCGCTCAACGTGATCATCTCCGCGTCCCTCATCAGCTTCGCGTCCTGGCTATCCGGCCGGTTTCCCGGAGTCGCCGGATTCCTCGTCGCGATGCCGATCGCGACGATGCTCGTCCTCCCGCTCTCCTACTTCGAGCACGGGAACCCCGCGCACTCGATCGTGCTCGCCAAGAGCATCCTGATCGCGATTCCGGTCAGCCTCACCTTCTTCCTGCCCTTCCTGCTCTCCGCGCGCCTCGAGCTTTCGTTCTGGCAGGCCTACGGCATCGGCTGCGCCCTGCTGCCCATCGGCTTCTTCGCGCATCGATTCTTCATGCGGCTCTGGTTCGCGGCCTGACGCCGGCGGGCCGGGGATCGCGCGTCTCCGGCACACCGTGATAGCCTCTGCGGCCGCCGCGCCGTGGAGGTCTCGAGTGAGCGACGCCGCCGTGCTCGAAGCTCCGTTCGTCGACTCCGTGTTCCACCCCTCCGATTTCTCGGAGGCGAGCGCCAATGCGTTCGCCCACGCGCTCGCAATCGCGCTGCTGCGCAAGACGCGGTTCACGATCCTGCACGCGGGCTCGGACTATCTCGGGGAGGACGAGTGGACGAAGTTTCCGGCGGTGCGCGCCACGCTGGAGCGCTGGGGTTTGAAGACGGCGGGAAGCTCCCGCGCCGAGGTGTTCCAGGAGCTGGCGATCCGGGTGAAGAAGGTCAACGTGCGCAGTCGCAGCCCGCTGGCCGCGGCGCTCGACTACCTCGAGCGG
>CP070734.1:2626544-2632361 GCA_020347605.1 Deltaproteobacteria bacterium
GATCGCGCGCGTGCGCGAGGAGAGCGCGGCCTCGAGCTTCGTGGGATCGAGATTGAAGCCGTCGGGCTCGATGTCCACGAAGACCGGACGCGCCCCGATCTGAAGGATCGCCTCGACGGTCGCGAAGTAGGTGAAGGCGACGGTCACCACCTCGTCCCCGGCTCCCACGCCGACCGCACGCAGCGCCAGGTGCAGCGCCTCGGTTCCCGAGCCCACCCCCACCGCGAAGCGCGCGCCGACGCGCTCCGCCATCTCCTCCTCGAACGCGCGCGTCTCCGGCCCCAGCACGTACTGTCCCGAACGCAGTACGCGCTCGACGGCCGCCTCGACCGCGCTCCCGACCTGGCCGTACTCGGCCGCCAGGTCCACGCACGGAACCCGCTCCGCCATCAGTGCGCGTTGCGGTGGGAGGTGGTGCGAAACAGCGTCATCAGGAGGATCCACACGTCGAGTCCCAGCGACCAGTTCTGGATGTAGTAGATGTCGTGCTCCAGGCGCTCGTCGAGCGACGTATCGCCCCGCCAGCCGTGCACCTGCGCCCAGCCGGTCATGCCGGCCTTGACCTTGTGCCGCTGCATGTAGCCCGGGATCTCGCGCCGGAACTGCTGGATGAAGAACGGCCGCTCGGGTCGCGGGCCCACGAGGCTCATGTCCCCGCGCAGGACGTTCCAAAGCTGCGGCAGCTCGTCGAGGCTGGTGCGCCGCAGCAGCGCGCCGAGCCGCGTGCGCCGGGGGTCGCGCGCGCCGGCCCAGACGGGGCCGGTCGCCTGCTCCGCGCCGTCCACCATGGTCCGGAACTTCTGCATGCGAAACACCCGGCCGTCGAGACCCATCCGGTCCTGCGCGTAGAGCACCGGTCGCCCGGAGGTCGCGCGAATCGCCAGGGCGATCGCGGCCAGGAGCGGGGCGGCGAGCAACAGCGCCGCGCCACTCACGACCGCGTCGAACACGCGCTTCTGGAAACCGGCCCAGCCCTCGAGCGGCCCCTCCCGCAGGTTGATCATGGGCAGGCCGCCCAGGTCATCGACGGAGCAGTTGAGCGTCATCACGTGCAGCAGGTCCGGCACCATGCGAACGGTCACGACCTCGTCCTCGAGCGCCGCGGCGATCTTCTCGAGGTGATCCGCATCCTGGCGCGGCAGCGCGATGATCACCTGCTGCACGCCGTGCTCCCGGATCACGGGGGCGACGTCCTCATAGGAACCCAGCACCGGGGCGCCGGACAGGGCGTCACCGGGGCGCCCGGTACCGGAAGACAGCACGCCCACCACCTGGACGCCCGTCTCGGGGTGCTCGTGGACGCGCTCGATCACCCGCTGCGCGAGCTCGCCCGCGCCCACCACCAGCAGGTGGCGCAGGTTGTAGCCGCGGCGCCGCAGCGAGCGGAGGACGAGTCGCCCCGAGAGGCGGAAGCCGATCACGGACAGCGCGGACAGCCCGTAGAAGATCAGCATCACGCCGCGCGAGTAGTAGTAGCTGCGCAGGAAGAAGGTGGCCGCGACCAGCACGACCGTGCCCACCGTCGTGGCCGCGATCACGTTTCCCGCCTCGCCCAGCATCGAGCCCGTGCGCTGCGGCTCGTAGAGGCCGCGCGATCGGAACAGCCAGAACCACAGCGGCAGGATCAGCGCGAGGAGCTGCGCGTACGGCGCGAACGGGGGGATCCCCAGCGGGGCCTCGAGGACCGTGTAGAAGCGGATCCCGTACGCAGCCACCCAGGCCCCCGCGACGAGCGCGAGGTCCGTCAGCAGCAGCGTGCTGCGGAAGATCTCGTTGTACCGGTACAGCACTGGACGTCGGGCCCGCCGGCATCAGCCGGTCGCGGGGCCACCTCCGGCGCGGAGCACGCCGTCGATCGCACGCACCTGGACGAGAAGCTGGTCGAGCGCGTTGAAGTCGATCTGGGACGGCCCGTCGCACGGAGCGGCGTCCGGATTCGCGTGCACTTCGACGAACAGCGCGTCCACCCCCACGGCGACGGCGGCGCGGGCCAGGGGCGCGATGAAGCGGCGGTCGCCGCCGGACGCCTCGTGCTTGGCCGCGGGGCGCTGCACCGAGTGGGTGGCGTCGAAGCAGACCGGCGCGAAGGCCCGCATCACGGCGAGCCCCTCCATGTCGACGACCAGGTTGTTGTACCCGAAGCTCGTGCCGCGTTCGGTCAGGAGCACCCCGCCCTCGCCCGCGCTGCGCACCTTCTCGACCGCCTGGCGCATGTCGTGGGGCGCCATGTACTGGCCCTTCTTGATGTTGACGGCCCGCCCCGTCGCGCCACAGGCGAGCAGCAGGTCCGTCTGGCGGCACAGGAAGGCTGGAACCTGCAGGCAGTCCGCCACCTCCGCGGCCAGCTTGGCCTGACCGGGCTCGTGGACGTCTGTCAGGATCGGAAGCCCCACCTCGCGCTTCACGCGGGCCAGGATCGCGAGGCCCCGGTCCAGCCCCGGCCCCCGGTAGGAGCGCACGCTCGAACGGTTCGCCTTGTCGAACGAGGCCTTGAAGATGAGAGGAAAATCGCGGGCTTCTGCGATCTCGCGGACGAGCTTCGCGCATTCCAGCGCGGCCGCCTCGCTCTCGAGGACGTTCAGGCCCGAGATCAGCGCGAGAGGGGCGCCCTCCCCCACAGCGACTTGGCCGATTCTCATTTCCCCCCTCCGGGACGCGGATTTGATAGCGAGGTCGGGCCGGGAGGACTAGTCCCCGCCCCCGCCGTCGAGCTCCACAGCGCTGCGCAGCTCCTGCAGGAATCCGGGCAGCGCAGACGTGACCCGGCTCCAGTTCGGGATCTGGGGGGTTCCCATGGGATCGCGCACGAAGCTCAGGCCGGCCGCGCGCAGCGCCCGGCTGAACGTCTCGACCGCGACCTCCTCCTCGTGGCGATCGAAGTGCAGTCCGTTCAGCGCGGCATCGTCGCTGTAGCGCGCGATGGCGTCCTGAGCGGTCCGGACGTAGGCCGCGGTCAGCGTGTTCAGGAACCCGGCCGAGAACTCCACGCCGTAGCTGGCCAGGTTCCGGATCAGCGCGGAGCCGATGTCCAGAACCATGCGATGGAGGCCCCGGGTCGCATCGTGCTCCGAGAGCTCCTGGTGCTTGTGCTCGTAGTTGTCGACGATCTCCACCTGACAGATCCGCTTCTGCGAGCAGTTGCGGAACACCTCGGCGAGCACACCGACCTCGAGGCCCCAGTCGCTGGGGATCCGATTGATTCGGGCGAGGTCGGTCGTCATCGAGCACTCGCCCGCCAGCGGATAGCGGAACGAGTCGAGATACTCGAGGAAGGGCAGCGGACCCAGGATCGACTTCATCGCGCGCAGCAGCGGCGTCATGAAGAGCCGCGTGACGCGGCCGTAGAGCCGCTCCGTGACGCGGCCGTAGTAGCCCTTGGCGAACTCGTAGTCGAGGTTCGGGTTCGCGGTGGGGTAGCAGAGCCGCGCCAGCAGCTCGCGCCGATACTCCAGGACGTCGCAGTCGTGCAGCGCGATCACGCGCGCGACGTTCTTCGCCAGCACGTAGCCGTAGGCGGTCCAGACCCCACGGCCCTTGCCCTGCGCGCCGGCGTCGAGGCCCTCGACGTGCAGCTGCCGGTAGAGCTCGTGGATGCGGGGTCCGTCGGTCCAGATCAGCGTCGCGCTGCCACCGCCGATCGTGCGCACCCCCTCGAACAGGGAGCACATCTCCTCGAACTCCTCGCGGCGGGTCGTTCCCGACACGCTGACCACCACCTGGCGCAGGTAGCGGACGGCGCCGAGCGACTCCACGATCCGCTTCAGGGCCGGGCCGCGGATCTCCGCGTACAGGCAGGGCAGTACCAGTGCGATGGGGCGAGCGCCGGAATACGAGAGCAGCTCGGCTTCCAGGCGCTCCACGTCCGGACGCCCGAGACGGTGAAGCGTCGTGATCCCGCCCGTCTGGTGGAAATCGGGCATCGAGCCAGGGTCGCCCCTCGTTCCCCGCCGTGTCAAGACGGTAGCGAAGGATGGCGCGGGATCGCGCCCCGGCGGAACGACGGGGTCGCGAGGGCGGAACGCGCTCGCGACTGGACGGCGGCGCTAGGCGCGGGCCGTCTCGATCTCGACCTCCTCGAGGAGGCGCAGCGCGAGGGGGTCGATCTCGATGAACTCGAGACCCACGTCGATCGTGATCGGATCGACATCCGTGGCCCAGACGACGCGACCGACCGCCACGACCGTCTGGTCCGCGATGTTGAAGGTGACGCGAAACACGTCGCCGAACTCGATGTCGCAACCCACCGCCTCGAAGCGGATTCCTCCGGAGGAGACGTTGGTGCTGACCGCGAGCCGCTCGGGGTGGTCGACCGGTGCGATCGAGATGACGTCACCGGTCTCGAGACGCGAGTACTTGCGGCGATCTGCCCCACTGCTGCCCATCGTGGACCGTCCTCGAGCGCGCGCAGGCGCCCAAGTTCCTTCGGCGGCGGAGTCGGCGGGCTTGAGCGGGTCGCGGTGCGGACGCCCCAGCCCAGCCGGGCTCCGGGCCGGGCGGGTGCGGGCACGGACCCGGGCGGGGCCCGCCCGGCGCCGCGCGGCGCGGCACTCAGCGCTGGGAGAAGAGATCGAGCTGGCTCTCGTCCGGGGCGGCGGGCGTGAGCTCGGACACCGAGATTCCGATCAGCCGCACCGCGCGCGCCCCGGCCTGGGTGCGCCGCAGCAGCGCCACCGCCACCGCATGGAGTGCGGCGGCCCTCGCGACCGGCTCTCGCAGCGTGAGGCGCCGGGAGGTGGTCTCCAGGTCTCCGTACCGGACCTTGAGGCCCACCCGGCGGGCCACCAGCCCGTCGACGCGAAGCCCGGCCTCGAGGCTCCGCGCGAGCTCGAGGAGGCGATCGGACAGCACGCCGACGTCGAGCTGGTCCTGCTCCAGGGTCGACTCCTGGCTTCGGCTCTGCGGATGCCGCATGCCGCGCACGGCGACCTCGCCCTCGCCGCGCGCAAGTGCGACGAACTCGCGGCCGCGGTTCCCGAAGGCCTCTTCGAGCTGCTGGCTCGGGATGTCGAGGAGGTCGCCGATCGAACGCACGCCCAGCGCCTCGAGCCGCATCTGCGTGTTGGGTCCGACGCCGGGGAGGGAGCCGACCGGAAGCGGCTGCAGGAATGCCGCCTCCCGACCGGGCGCCACCCGCTGCCAACCCGGCTTCTCCCCGACCTCGCTCGCGATCTTGGCGACGAAGCGCACCCGCGCGATCCCGATCCGGAGCGGCAGCCCGAGCTCGGACCGCGTCTGCTCGCACAGGAGCTGCGCCTGCGTTTCCGGCTCGCCTTCACCGCCCGCAAGGCCGATGTAGGCGGCTTCGAGGCCGGCCGGCTCGACGCGCTCGAACTGGCGCCGGAAGATCGCGCGCAGCCGCTGCGAGGCTTCGCGGTACCGCCGCATGTTGGTTCGCAGCGCCCGCGCCCGCGGGCACCGCTCCAGGGCCTCGAGGACCGGCATCCCGACCTCGACCCCCGCCTCGAGCGCCTCGCAGCTCGCCGATTGGACCAGGCCGCGCTTGCGCGGATCGCCTCCCACGATCACGGGGCGCCCCGCGAGGTCCGGCGCCGCAGCGCGCTCGACCGCCGCGTAGAAGCAGGGCACCGCGGCGTAGATCACGGTCATGGGACGGGCTCCAGCACGAGCTGCGCAACCGCGCCTTCGTCCACCAGGAGCGCACTCGTCAGGAGGAGCTTGGACCGACCCTCGAGCCAACGCGAGATGCTGTCCGTCTCGTGCGGGTGACCCGGGTGTCCGGATTGGCCCGGCGCGAGGGAGGTGAGCGCCTCGTCGAGCTCCGCCGCGTCCACCACGAAGCGATAGGTGGAGGCGACG
>CP070734.1:2632461-2640361 GCA_020347605.1 Deltaproteobacteria bacterium
GCGCTGGAGCGCGGCCTGCTCGGTCGCGGCTCGCAGCGTCTTCTCGTCCTCCCACAGCGCGCGGGCGAACTCGGTCCGGATCAGGCCCGGTGCGATGCAGTTGACGCGGATCCCGTCGGCGCCCCACGCCTTCGCCTGCACCTGCGTCAACATGATCAGCGCGGCCTTCGAGACCGAATAGCCGCCGATCACGTCCGACGCGCGGTACCCGCCCACCGAGCTCACGTTGACGATCGCGCCGCCCTGCCCGTGCACCAGCATCGCCTCACGCGCGAAATTGCTGAGCACGTGGACGGCCCGGACGTTGGTGTTCATGATGACGTCCCAGGCGCGTCCGTCGATCTCGTGCACGGGACCATACACGGGGTTCGTCCCGGCGTTGTTCACGAGGATGTCCAGACGGCCGAGCCGCGCGACGGTCTCGTCCACGAGCCTGCGAAGCTCGTCGTCGCGCCGCACGTTGGTCGGCACCGCGATCGCGCGCCGGCCCGTGGCCCGCACCGCCTGCACCGCCTCCTCGAGTGCCTCGGGTTTGCGGGCCGCGATCGCCACGTCTGCGCCGTGCTCGGCCAGCCCGAGCGCGATCGAGCGCCCGATGCCGCGGCTGCCGCCCGTCACGATCGCCACGGTTCCGTCGAGTGAGAAATCGGCTACGGCCACGGCCCTTCCGTCCCGAGGATGCGCGCGGGGTTCAGCGGCAGCCGGAGTCTACACGGCGCGTCGTCTGCGGCACGCGTCCCGCGTGCGGCGCGTCACGCCGCGCGCCACAGCCAGAGTGCCGCGAAGAGACTGGCGCCCGACGTCTGGATCACGAACCCGGGCCAGATGCTGAGGGATCGCTCGCGGATCATCGCGAGACCCACGCCCGCGAGCAGCGCGCCCCCCGCGACGAGCAGCAGCCTCTCCAGGCTGCCGAAGCCGTCGGCCGCGCCCGCGCGGATCCAGGTAAGCGACGCCACGACCGCGAACGCCGCGTACAGCACGCTCGACACGGCGCTGGCGCGCGACACGAACCACGGCCCGGATACGGACTGCGCACCGAATTCGAGCATCACGACTCCGTGCGTGAGCCCGCGAAAGAAGAGCTCGAGCGCCGCGGCCCCGAGAGCGATCGCCAGGAGCGCCACCGCCAGCGCGCGCGGCTCGAGGACGAGATCGTCGGGGATCCAGCCCGCCGCCGGGATCGCGCCGGCGAGCGCGAGCGGGGCGAGCCGCAGCCAGTCCCGGCCCGTGGGTCGCCGGACGCCGAACAGCCAGAGCCTGCGTTCGGACAACGAGCGGGCCGCGAGCACGCACGCCGCCCCCGCGATCAGCGCGAAGACGGCGAGTCGCGCCGTGCCGGGAGTCACGATCTCCGGAAGGGGTGGAAGCAGGGGCGTCGCGAGCCGTGCGATCAAGCCGAGGGCCAGCAGCGCGGCGGTCGCCGTGCCCAGCAGCACGACGTGGCGCAGGCTGCGCCAGGCCGACGGCTTCCGGTAGGCGAGCTCGAGCGCGGCCAGTACCTCGCGCGCCGCGAGCCGCGTGCCCGAGGGGCGCGGCGAGCCGCCGATGTTGTCCGATCCGCCCCAGCGCTTGCCCGGCGGGCGGCCATCGACCGCGGCGTCGAGCAGGTTCAGCTTGTCGTAGGCCTGCTGCAGATCGATTGCGGCCAGGGGCGCCGAGCGGCGCAGCGTGTAGTGATGCGGCTCCCGCTCGAGCGCGACGACCCCCAGCTGATCGCCCCAACGCTTCTTCAGGTTCCGCTCCACCTCGTAGATCCCGGCGCGATCGCGGCAGGCCACCGCGACGCAGCGGTCGCCGATCTCGACGTGCCCGTACACCTCCTCGACCCGGCGGTAGTCGCTGAAATCGGCGCTCTTGTACACGACCGCGTCGATCTCGCGCAGGATGTCGAGCGTGTACTGCAGCAGATCCACCTTCTGCCAGATTCCGCGGCTGCGCATCGACTCCTCGATCGCGTGGAGCCGATCGAGCTGGCGCTTCGAGTCCTGCAGGACCTGGCTCGGGAGTCCGCAGAGCTCGGCGAACTCCGTACCGTTGGCGTCGATCGCGCCTTCGAGCCGGAGCAGCGGGAACAGGATGTCGCGCGCCTCCACGGACAGCCGCGTCAGCCGCGCGTAGTTGAGCAGACACCAGATTGCGAAGACGGTGTCGAGGTCTGGCTCGTTCGCGTAGGCGATCCAGTCTCCCTCCGCGAGCCCGAGGCCGCTGTGGACGAGCAGGAGCGCCTGCTCGCAGCTCGCCAGGGTGAACAGGCGTTGGCAACCCTCGTGATGGTCCAGGTTGTAGAGCTTCGCGCTGTTGTCGAGCAGCGGACCGAAGCGACCGGCGCCGTCGAGCAGGATCACGCGCCCGCCCAGCTCGCGGGCCTCCGCTTCCGAAAAGGAGTGCTCGCGGTCGATGCTGACGCGCAAGCGCGGCGCTTCGTCACAGCACAGGAAGCGACCCTCGTCCGTCTCGCGGATCTCGTAGCGCTCCGGGAGCAGCGGCTCGAGGTCGGGCGCCGCGGACCCGGCCTCGACGCCGGCGGCGGCCACGCGTTGCCGCGCGTCGGCCGCCCAGTCGCTCGGCTCGGGCGGCCGGATCGGGGCCCGGGCCCCCGGACTGCTGCGATCGTGTGTCATGACCAGCTTCTGCTTCCCCGGCGCAATCGTGGATCCATGCCCTCCGCGGCGCAAGGGAAGGGCCCGAATCAATCGACGTGCAGTTTCCAATTGTCTGGAATCGTTGCTGTTTTTCTGGACTTCCGGACTACAGGATCGGCACTCCGCGGCGCCGCGGGCCGCGCGGAAAGGCCTCTTCGAGACGACGGACCTCGTCCTCCCCGAGCGCGATCGCGGCGGCGCCTGCGTTCTCGACGACGTGCTCCACGCGGGCCGCCTTCGGAATCGCGAACAACGAGCGCCGGCGCAGCAGGAACGCCAGCGCGACCTGGTGCGACGACGCGCCGTGGGACCGCGCGATGGCGGCGAGCACCCGACCCCCACGGCTCTCGGCTCGCGGAAAACGCCCGGATCCGAACGGGCTGTAGGCCACGACGGCGATGCCCTTCGCTTCGCAGGACGGAATCACCGCGTGCTCGATCGACCGCTCTTCCAGATGATAGAGGACCTGGTTGCAGCGAATCCGCCCGGCGCCCGCGACGCGGTGCGCTTCGTCGAGCTCGCACGCGTCGAAGTTGCTGACGCCGAAGCTCCGGATCTTGCCCGCCGCTTCCAGCGCCTCGAAGCCGGCGAACGTCTCGGCCAGGGGATGCGCGCCGGGCCAGTGGAGGAGATACGCGTCGAGCCGGTCGGTCCGCAGCCGCGCCAGCGTCCGCTCGCACGCCTCGATGGTTCCGCGGCGCGACGCGTGATGCGGCAGCACCTTGCTGACCAGGAACACCTCGTCGCGCCGGCCCGCGATCGCGTCTCCCACGATCTCCTCGACGCGCCCGTCCCCGTACATCTCGGCGGTGTCGATGTGCGAGAGGCCGGCGTCGATCCCGCGCCGCAACGCGTCGACGGCGGCGCTCCGCGGGGCGGCCTCCAGGTTCCAGGTGCCCTGCCCCACGACCGAGACCCGCGTCCCACCCGTTCCGAACTCGCGGTCGTACACGGCGCGCCCCCGCCTCCGGTCGGGCAGGATAGGCGCGCGCGGCGGGCGACGCCCCAGTATGCTGGGACGGGGTCCGCTGGGGGGTGGATTGCGGCGAGGCATGGCCAGGACGTGAACGGCTCCCGGTTGGGCGCGTGGCGGGAGGCGGCCGCCGTGTATCTGGATCGGCGGCTCCTGTTCGTCTTCGTGATGGGGTTCGCGAGCGGCCTGCCCCTGCTGCTGACGGGCGCCACGCTCTCCGTATGGCTCACGGAGGCCGGCGTCACGCTCACCGCGATCGGCCTGTTCGCGCTCGTCGGTCTGCCCTACAACGCCAAGTTCGCCTGGGCGCCCTTCGTCGACCGCGTGCCGCTACCGGTCCTCTCCGGGCTGTTCGGACGGCGCCGTGCCTGGATGATCGCGATCCAGCTCGGCCTGATGGTGTGCATCGTCGCGCTCGGCGCCACGGATCCAGCGCGGCATCCGCTCTCGACGGCCGCGCTGGCCGTCGCCGTCGCATTCTTCTCGGCGAGCCAGGACATCGTGATCGATGCATACCGGATCGAGATCCTCGACGCGGACCAGCAGGGAGCGGGCGCCGCCATGACGCAGGCGGGCTACCGCTTCGGACTGATCGCGGCCGGCGCCGGGGCGCTGTACCTGGCGGACGTCGTGGACTGGACCGTCGTCTACGCCGGCATGGCGGCGCTGGTGCTCGTGGGAACCTTCGCCGCGCTGCTCGCGCCGGTACCGGCCTCCGCGCCGCCGAGCCGCGCGCCGACGCGCGCGCTCGGACCGTGGCTCCGGGAGACGCTCGTCGAGCCCTTCACCGAGTTCTTCGAGCGCACCGGTATCGGCGTCGCCGCGCTGCTGTTGGCGTTCATCCTCCTCTACAAGTTCGGCGACGCGTTCGCCGGCGTGATGGCGAACCCCTTCTACGTCCAGATCGGCTTCAGCAAGTCGGAGATCGCCAGCGTCAGCAAGGTCTTCGGCGTCGGCGCCACGCTCGCCGGTGTCTTCTTCGGTGGCATCCTCGTGCGCCACCAGGGCGTCCTGCGAAGCCTCCTGCTCTGCGGCCTCCTGCAGATGCTCTCCAACCTGATGTTCGCCGCGCAGGCCGCGCTGGGCGCCGACCTGGGCTTCCTGGTCCTCACGATCGGGGTCGAGAACCTGTCGGGCGGCATGGGCTCGGCGGCCTTCGTCGCCTACCTGTCGCTCTTGTGCAACACCGCGTATACCGGGACTCAGTACGCGCTGCTCTCGTCCTTCATGGCCTTCGGACGCACCGCGCTCGCGGCGTCGAGCGGCTGGATCGCGGACCAGACGGACTGGATCACGTTCTTCATCGTCTCGACGTTCGTCGCGCTGCCGGGGCTCGTGCTGCTCGTGTGGATGATGCGGTGGCTGCCGATGTCCCGACAGCAGGCGCCGCGCGCCGCAGCGGACGCCGCGGCGAGCCCGGACGGCGCTCCGCCCGTCGTGTAGACTCGGGTGACCGTTCATCGAGACCCCGCGCCCGAGGTCCCATGAGGTCGCGAAGCCCGAAGGCTCGCCGCAAGCGAGCGCCGGCCGCCGCGGCGCGCCGCGCACAGTCGCCCGTCGACGCGGCCGCACAGCGTCTGGACATCCGACGCCTGCATCCCGAGCAGGAGAGCGTCATCGCCGAGGCCCTCGCGGGCCGCGATGCCTTGATGATCGTCCCCACCGGCTTCGGGAAGTCGGCCTGCTACCAGGTTCCGTCCATGCTGCTGGCGAAGCCGGTGGTGCTGGTGTCGCCGCTCCTGGCGCTCCTGCGCGACCAGCACCAGAAGCTGCTCGACCGCGACATCCCCTGCGTGCGGCTGGACGGGACGGTGCGCGGCAAGGCGCGTCGGGAGGCCCTGGCCCGGATCGCAGGGGGCGGCCCCCTGCTCGTGATGACCACGCCCGAGACACTGGCGTCCGGCGAAGCCGGCGAGGCGCTGGCGAACAGCGGCGTCGGGCTCGCGGCGGTCGACGAGGCCCACTGCGTCTCCGAATGGGGGCACGACTTCCGGCCCGCGTATCTCCGGCTCGGCGCGCGGCTGCGCGAGCTGGGAGCCCCGCCGCTCATGGCGCTCACGGCGACCGCCACCCCACGCGTCCGCACGGCGATCGTGCGTTCGCTCGCGATGCGCGACCCCACCGTGGTCGCAGCCTCGCCGCACCGCTCGAATCTCGCCTTCGAGGTCCTGCACTGCGAGGGCGACGTGCGTTTGCGCGTCCTCCTGCGTCTGGCCCAGCGGCTGCGACGGCCGGGCATCGTGTACTGCGCGACGCGCCGGGAGGTGGACGACGTCTTCGTGTTGTTGCGCCGCTTCCGCATTCCCGCCTACCGCTATCACGGCGGCATGACCGCCACCGAGCGCGACGCCGAGCAGCAGCGCTTCATGCGCTCCGACCGGCGCACCGTGATGATCGCCACCAGCGCCTTCGGCCTCGGGATCGACAAGCCCGATATCCGTTACGTCCTTCATTTCCAGTCGCCCGCCTCCCTCGAGCAGTACGTGCAGGAAGCGGGTCGCGGCGGCCGGGATGGCCGAAAGGCCAACTGCATCCTGCTGGACGATCCGGCCGACCGCCCGATTCACGAGGCGCTGCTCGCCCGCACGCGGGTTCGCCCGGAGCAGCTCTACCGGCTCGGCAAGGCGCTGGCGGCGTGGGCGCTCGACAACCGGCAGCCGTCCCTCGAGGCGCTGGCCCTCTCGGCAGAGCTGGGGCCGCGCGTCACCAGCGCGCTGCTCGCGAAGATCGAGGAGGCGGGGCTCGTGTCCCGGGACGATTCGGAGATTCGCGTGACCGGCTCCGAGCACACGATCGAGGCCGACACGCGCGCGCTGGCCGGCCAGTTCGAGACGCTGCGAACCCAGGATGGGCGCCGTCTCGACGCGCTGGCGGAGTACGCGGGCAGCGACGAATGCCGCGCCGTCTTCCTGTCGCGCTACTTCGGCGAAGCGCCGCCGAGCGCCTGCGGGATCTGCGACGTGTGTCGCGGGAAGCCGCCCCGTCCGGCCGGCTTCTACGCTCCGCTCGCCGCGCCGAAGCGTCCCGCCCGGGCGCCGCGCAAGCGTGGACGGCGTCGGCGACGCGGGCGACGCGGGCGTGCGAAGCGCGCGCCTCAAGGCGGCGCGGAACCCGGTCGATGAGCCCGGCGTGGCTTTCGACGACTTCATCGAACGCGCCCACTTCCAGCGCACGCCCGACGGTCGCAGCGTGTTCTACCCGTGGAGCCTCACGGGGCGCGGCTACACCGTGCCGAACGACGACGCGAAGCAGCGACTCGTGCGGGGGCTCCAGGCGGTCTACGTCGGCGCCATCGTAACGGCCAGCATTGCATTCGGCATCGCGGACGCGGGTCGCGACGGCTCGAGTCATTCCCTCCACGACTTCGTGCGGCTGCTCGGGTTCGTCGTGGCTCCTGTCCTGGTCTGCCTCGCGTTCTACGGGGTGTGGGTCGCGCGCAGCCTCGAGGGACTCCCTCCGAGCGACCTTCGCATCTCCTATTCGGAGCTGTTGGCGGAGCGCTCCCTGGACGTGGAGCCCGCGGAGCTTCGCAAGGGCGTGCTCGCTACGTTCGCGCTGCTGTTGGCCGCCGGCGTGTGCGCGTGGGTCGAACCCGAGGCCCAATGGATCCTCGTGGTCTGCCTGGGCCTGTTCATCGCGATCGCAGCCTTGACGACGGCGGTGCTTCGAGCGCGTCGCGAAGCCCTGCGACGCGACGCGCTGTCCGGCGGTCCGCGCGCTGGCGAGCCCGGACGCCACCCGTAGCACTCCGGATTCGGCGTTTCGACGGAACCGGAAGCGGCCGTGCGCGGCGCGCGCGAGCTTCGGGGCCTCGAGCTCGTCGCGGGAGCCGATCTGGTGGTGGAGTCGTTTCCACCGGGCGAGACCGATGGGCTCGCCCTCCGGCACCCGCCCCGCCGAGCGGGCGAACCGGCGGACGGGCACCCGTGCATTTTTCCCGTGCAGGCGTCACCTCTCCCGTGTTATTCACGGGCGCGAGGCCCGAGGGGCGGGGAGTGCGCCCGGGGGGACCGGAACGAGGAGTGCGAGTTGTGAAACGAGTCCGCGTCCTGCTGCTTCTCATCGCAACCCTTCATCTCTCGGCGTGCGCCACGCTGCGCGAGGATCCCGCCGCCTGTGGCGTGATTGGTTCGGTTCTCGGTGGCGTGGGCGGCGCGTTCGCCGGCGCCTCGAGCAGCAACGACAGCAGCACCGGCGCGGGCATCGCCGCCGGTACGGGCGGCTTCGCCCTCGGCGCCGTCGCCGGCTACTACCTGTGCAAGGCGCTCCAGGAGGAGGAGCC
>CP070734.1:2640461-2645151 GCA_020347605.1 Deltaproteobacteria bacterium
CGCGCGTACGCGCGCACCAGATCGCGGTAGCCCTTGCCGTACGTGTGACCGGCTCGCTCGGCGGGTTCGGTCGTACAGATCGCCGCGAGCGCGTCGGGCGGCGAGATGCGCGGCGCCCGCAGCTCGATCTCTTCGAGGCGCGGGGGCGGCACGAATTCGAGGTCGACACCGAATCGAGATGCCAGCGTCTTGCCGATCCCCTCGCGCTGCTCGGCATCGGGCCCCGCGCCCTCGAGCCCCCAGCCCCAGAAATTGCGCCGCCGGTGCATCGCGATTCGCTAGCCGCCGTGCGCCGGGGCGAGGGCCTCGAGAATTCGCAGGTCGGGCAGGGGAATTCCGTCCGCGCGGATCGGCTGAATGCAGACGTGGTCTGCGCCCGCGTCGAAGTGCGCCTGGATCCGCTTCCGGATCGCCGCCTCGTCGCCCCAGGCCACGATCGCGTCGACCAGGCGGTCGCTGCCGCCATCGGCGAAGTCGTCGTCCGCGTAGCCGAGCCAGCGCAGATTGTTCTGGTAGTTCGGAAGGCCGAGATAGATCTGCATCGCGGCGCGCGCGACCTTGCGCGCCTTCGCCGGGTCCGTCTCGAGCAACACCTTCTGTTCGGGTGCGAGCCAGGGTCCGGCGCCCAGGATCTCTCGTGCGCGTGCGGTGTGTTCGGTCGGCACGAAGTAGGGATGGGCGCCCCGCGTCTTTTCCGCGGCCAGGCCGAGCATCTTCGGCCGCAGCGCCGCCAGCACGATGGGCGCCTCTTCCTTGGGCTCGATGCCGCGGTAGAGCGCGCTTTCCATCGCCTCCAGATAGTTCCGCATGGTGGTGACGGGCTTGCCGTAGGCGTGCTTCCGCACGCCCTGCACGAGGTGGGCGTGCGACACGCCGAGTCCCAGCACGAAGCGGCCGCCGGAGAGCTCGGCCAGCGTCTCGCGGATCGCGCGCATCGTCATCGCGTCGCGCGCGTAGATGTTCGCGATGCCCGTCGCGAAGATGAGCTGCTTCGTGTGCGCGGCCAGGTAGCCCAGGAACGCGAAGGGATCGCGCCCGATCGCCTCCGGGACCCAGAGCGCGCTGTACCCCAGCGTCTCGAGCTTCCGGCAGAAATCGGCGGCTTCGGCGGCCGGATACGCATCGAGCCAGGTCCATACTCCCAGGCGTCCGAGTTCCATGTTCAGCCCTCCGCGCTGGCGTGACGCGCCTCGAGCGGAGGGTAGAGGATCGCAGCGGCGCCAGCCGCCGGGCCCCGCGCGAGCGGCGGCGGCGTGCGTACGCCCGCGCCGGGACGGGGGGCTAGCGCGCGTCGCTGCGCGGGAACGCGCCGGCGCGCAGCCGCGCGAGGTAGTCGTCGAGGTCGGCCTTGACGCGCCCCGAGAGCAGGAACACGCCGGCCATGTTGGGAAACGCCATGCCCAGAATCATGAGGTCGCCGAACTCGATCACCTTCTCGGCGGCGAAGACCGCGCCCAGCCAGACGAACGTGAGAAACAGGAGCTTGTAGCCCAGGATCGAGCGGATCCCGAACAGGTTCGCCCAGCACTGCTCGCCGTAATAGCTCCACGAGATCATGGTGCTGAAGGCGAACAGCACGGCGATCAAGGAGAGCACCACCGGAAACCAGGGGAACACCGTCGCGAACGCCCAGGACGTCATGGCGATCCCGGTCTCGACACCCGGTGCCGCGTAGGCGCCGGTGACCACCAGGACCAGCCCGGTCATGGTGCATACCACGAGCGTGTCGATGAAGGGTTCGAGCAGCGCCACGAGCCCTTCGCGCACGGGTTCGGGGGTGGCGGCGGCGGAGTGTGCGATCGCCGCCGAGCCGACGCCGGCCTCGTTGCTGAAGGCCGCGCGCTTGAAGCCCTGGATCAGGACCCCCGCGAAGCCGCCGAACGCGGCGTCGGGTCGGTACGCGGAGTGCACGATCGTGAGCAGGGCCCCGCCGAGCTCGCCGGCGTGGCTCAGCAGGATCCAGAACCCGCACAGCAGGTAGACCGCGCACATCACGGGAACGATCACCGCCGCGACCTCGCCGATGCGCCGGATCCCGCCGATGATCACGAGCCCCACACAGAAGGCGAGGGCCAGACCGAAGGCGATCGAGCCGCCCGTCCCGGCCAGCAGCGGCACCACGCTCGCGACCTGCTGGTACGACTGGTTGGCCTGGAACATGTTGCCGCCGCCCAGACTGCCGCCGATGCACATGAACGCGAACACCACGGCCAGCGCGCGGCCGAAGCGCGGCAGCCGCAGCTCTGCCAGCCCGTCGCGCAGGTAGTGCATCGGACCGCCCGACACGTGTCCGTCGCCGCGCACGATGCGGTACTTCTGGCCGAGCGTGCACTCGGCGAACTTGGAGCTCATCCCGAGGGCCCCCGCGAGCACCATCCAGAACACGGCGCCCGGCCCCCCGATGCCGACGGCGACGGCCACACCGGCGATGTTGCCGAGGCCCACCGTCGCGGAGAGCGCGGCCGCCAGCGCCTGGAAGTGCGAGATCTCGCCCGGGTCGTCGGGCCGCGTGTAGCGCCCGCGCACGCAGTCGATCGCGTGGCGGAAGGCGCGCACGTTGACGAATCGGAAGCGCAGGGTGAAGTAGGTCGCCCCGATGATGAGCCAGACGACCAGCAGGGGCAGGACCAGTCCCGGGTCGCCGGGGCGGTCGTCCCAGAAGGCGATGTCGAAGAACAGGACCGCTCCGATCGGGTCCACCAGGTAGCGTCCGAATTGTTCCTCGAGCAGCTCGAGCATGCGGCCGGTGCCTCCGGGTTCCTACACGTATCGTCCCGGGGGGTGGATGCCTTGCGGCTCGCAGCGGCCGAAATCCGCGTGGGGGGTCGTGCCGGCCGCCGGGAGGGCGTGTAGGATACCGGGCCGGTTCCGCCCGGCGAGCGGTGCCGGCCGGTCGGCGCGGCGAGCGCGCCCGGCGTACCGCCGTGGTCGCCGATCGATCGAGCCGCCTCCCCGGCGGCTCACGCAGCGTGGACGAACAGGGGATCCGTATGGCAAAGAAGAGCAGGACGTCGATTCTCAAGCGCCAGCGGGAGCTGCGAAAGGCCGAGAAGGCCGCGATGAAGCGCGAGAAGCGCGGACAGCGCGGCGAACCGGAAGAAGAGGACGACGGCGGCGGAGGTCAGGTCGCCAGCCGTGACGACCTCGCCGGCTACGGCTTCCCCGTGGATGCGGAGTCCGACGCAGAAGAGGACCGGTGAGCCCACGGCCATGGCCGATGCCGCCCGCCCCGGGAGCGCGACGGCGAACACCCTGTGCGAGCACGCCTCGAAGGCGCTGCTGGCGGACTACGGGGTGCCCCTCGCGCGCGAGCGCGTCGCCGCGTCGCCCGAAGACGCAGTGCGCGCGGCGGGCGAGCTCGGCTACCCGGTGGTCCTGAAGCTCTGCGGGCCGGGCATCGCGCACAAGACGGAGCGCGGCCTGGTGCGCCTCGACCTGCCCGACGCCGCGGCGGTGCGCCGGGCGTCGGAGGCGCTGCTGGCGCTGCGTCGTCCCGAGGACGGAGACGCGCACCTGCTGCTGGCCGAGCGCGTGCGCGGGAACCGGGAGCTGATCGCGGGGCTGTTCCGCGACCCCCAGTTCGGCCCCTGCGTGATGCTGGGACTGGGGGGCATCCTGGCCGAGGCGCTCCGGGACACGGTGTTCGCGGTGGCTCCGCTCGACCGGGCACAGGCGCGCCGCATGATCGACGGCCTGCGGGCGCGCGATCTCTTCGCCCGGCCGTTTCGCGGCGAGCCCGCGCTGGACGCGGATGCGTTGGCCGAGGCGCTGATCGGTCTCGGTCGGCTGGGCCTCGAGCGGTCCGACGTCGAGAGCGTGGACGTGAACCCACTGATCGCGTGCGGCGACCGGCCGATTGCCGTGGACGCGCTGGTCGAGCTGCGCCCCGGCGCCGCGCGCGCTGCGACCGCGCCGCGCAGCGCGGACACGGCCGCCGTGCTGGAGCGCTTCCGCCCGCTCTTCCATCCGCGCGGGATCGCGATTGCGGGCGTCTCCAGCCATCCGGGCAAGTTCGGCTTCGTGGCCTTTCACAACCTGCTGCGCTTCGGCTACCGGGGAGACCTGTTTCCGCTGAACCGCGAAGGTGTCGAGATCCTCGGTCACCCCACGCTGCGCGACGCCTCGCAGTTGCCCGAGGGACGCGCGGACCTGGTCTTCGTGTGCACGCCGAACCAGGTGAACGTGGAGCTGCTCCGGACGTGCGCGAAGGCGGGGGTGCGCGCCGCCTTCGTGGCCAGCGGCGGGTACGGCGAAGCGGGCGCCGAAGGCCGGGCGCGCGAGCGCGAGCTGGTCGACGCGGCGAACGAGCTCGGAATGCTGCTGGCCGGGCCCAACGGCCAGGGCGTGATCTCGACGGCCGAATCGATGTGTGCCCAGATCGTGGCGCCGTATCCCCCGGCCGGTCGGATCTCGGTCGTGAGTCAGAGCGGGAACCTGGTGTCGGCCTTGCTCAACTACGCGGTCGAGACCGGCGTCGGGATCAGCAAGGCGATCTCGGCGGGCAATTCCGCCCAGACGAGCGTCGCCGACTACCTCGAGTACTTCGGCGCCGATCCCGAGACCGGCGTCGGGCTCGCGTACCTCGAGGGGATCGCGGACGGCCCGTCCTGCATCGAGGCGATCCGGCGCTTCACGGCGACCAAGCCGCTGGTGCTGGTGAAGGGCGGTGTGGGCGCCGAGGGCCAGCGGG
>CP070734.1:2645251-2649707 GCA_020347605.1 Deltaproteobacteria bacterium
GCACCGACGACCCGCTCCGGATGTACCTCGCGGACGTGTACACCGTCTCCGCGAACCTCGCCGGGATCCCCGGCATCTCGCTCCCGTGCGGCTTCGCGGGCGGCATGCCCGTCGGTCTGCAGCTCCTCGCTCGGCCGCTCGACGAGTCGACGCTGCTGCGTGTCGCCGACGCGTATCAGCGGCGCACCGACTGGCACACCCGGCGTCCCGGGGATCCGGCATGAGCGCCGACGTGCACCCGCGCTACGAGCCCGTGATCGGTCTCGAGGTGCACGCGCACCTGCGAACCCGCAGCAAGCTCTTCTGCGCCTGCGCGGTCGACTACGGGGAGGCGCCGAACCGGCGCGTCTGCCCGGTCTGCCTGGCGCTTCCCGGAGCCCTGCCGGTCGTGAACGCGTACGCCGCGGAGCTGGCCGCGCGCGCCGCGCTCGCCACGCACTGCACGGTGCACCCGCTCTCGGTCTACGCGCGCAAGAACTACTTCTATCCGGATCTTCCCAAGGGCTATCAGATCTCCCAGTACGAAGAGCCCCTCGCGACCGGCGGCTGGGTCGACGTGCAGCTGGATGACGGGGCGGGCGGCGTCGAGCCGAAGCGGATCGGCATCACCCGCATCCACATGGAGGAGGACGCCGGAAAGTCCGTCCACGACGACGCGCGGCGGGGCGGCGACGAGTCCCGGATGGACCTCAACCGCTGCGGCGTGCCGCTGATCGAGATCGTCTCGGAGCCGGACATCCGCTCGCCCGCCGAAGCCGGCGCGTACCTGCGGACGCTGCGCGCGATCCTGCGCTACGTCGGCGTGAGCGACGCCGACATGGAGAAGGGCCAGTTCCGCTGCGACGCCAACGTGTCGCTGCGTCCCAGGGGAGAGCGCGCGCTCGGCACGCGCACCGAGACGAAGAACCTGAACTCGTTTCGCGCCGTCGAGGGCGCGCTGACGGCGGAGATCGCGCGCCAGGCCGAGATCCTGGACGAGGGCGGACGCGTGCTGCAGGCGACCATGCTCTACGATCCGGAAGCCGACGAGACCCGCGTGATGCGCGTCAAGGAGAACGCGGACGACTATCGCTACTTTCCGGATCCCGATCTCCTGCCGCTCGAGTTCGAGCCGGCGCAGCTGGAGCGGATCGAGTCCACGCTGCCGGAGCTGGCGGGCGACAAGCGCGCGCGCTTCAAGGCGGAGTACGGCCTCTCCGACTACGACGCCCGCCTGCTCACCGAGAGCCGGCCGCTGGCGGAGTACTTCGAGGCCGCCGCCGTCGCGCACGGCACGGCCAAGACCGTGGCGAACTGGATGCTGCGCGACGTGCTGCAGTGGCTCGGCGAGCGCGACGTGGAGACGCCGGCCCTCCCGCCCGAGGGGCTCGCCGCGCTGATCCGGCTCGTCGACGCGCAGCGGGTCACCGCGGCCAGCGCCCGCCAGATCCTTCCGGAGCTCTTCGAGCGGGGCGGCGAGCCGGAGGCGCTGGTGCGGGAGCGCGGACTCGAGGCGCTGTCGGACGCCGGACCGCTCGAGGCCGCGGCCGACGCGGTGATCGCCGAGAACCCGGAGAGCGTCCGCAAGTACCAGGCGGGCGAGACGAAGCTCCTGAACTTTCTGATGGGACAGGTGATGAAGCGAACCGGCGGCAAGGCGAATCCGGCGCGGGTGCGGGAGATCCTGTCCCGCAAGCTGGCGGAGTAGAGGGTGCGCATCGCACTGCGCGTCGCGCTGGCGCTCGGCGCCCTGCTGCTGCTCGCGGCCGGGGCGCTCCTCGTGCTGCTGCCGCGCCTGGTCGAATCCGACGCCGTGCGCGATCGGATCGTTCGCGAGGCGCGCGCGGCGACGGGCCGCGAGGTCGGCTACGAAGACCTCTCGATCGGCCTCCTGCCGCCGCGGCTGGTCGTCGAAGCGCCGCGGATCGCGGGCGCCGCACCCGACGAACCGCCCTTCCTGGAAGCCGAGTCCGTGGGGCTTCGGCTGACGCTGCTGCCGCTGCTGTTCGGGTCGCTGGTCGTGGACCAGGTGCGCGTCGAAGGCGCGACGCTCCGGCTCGTCCGCAGCACCGAGGGAATCGAGCTGCCGCGCCGCCCGCCCCGCCCCGAGCCGACTCCGGCACCGCACGCCCCGGAAGCCGAGCCGGCGGCCGCGCCGGAAGCCGACGCCGCTCTCGCCGTGGCCGTTCGCGAGGCGCGCGTCAGCAACGCGCGGATCGTGCTCCTGGACCGCAGCGTCGCGCCCCCCGTGACCTGGGTCGTCGAGGACCTCGACGCGCGCGCGCAGATCGAGTCGCTCGACGGCGCGATCCCCTTCGACGTCTCGGCGGCCCTGGCCAGCGGCGGCGCAATCCGCGCCAACGGGACTGCGACCCTGGCGGGCGTCGTGGAAGCCGAAGCGCGACTCGAGCGCGTGTCACTCGACGTCGCGGCGGCCTACGCGGGCCCCGACACCGTGCTGCGCGGCCGGCTCGACGGAACGCTCCGTCTGGGTCTCGACGGAGACGGCGCCGCCCGCATCGCGGCCGACGCGACGGTGGACGAAGCGGACTTCGCGCGCGGCGACACGCGCCTTCGGGGACAGCTCTCGGTGCGCGCCGAGCTCGCGGGCCCGCCCTCCGCGCTGGCGGGATCCTTCGACGCGGACGTCAGCCAGGCCGAGTTCGAGTACGGCGCGGCCGTCCGCAAGGCGACGGGGACGCGCGCCACGGCTTCGGGCCGGCTGGTTCCGCAGCCCGACGGCAACCCGAAGATCGAGGTGGACGCGCTCAAGATCAAGAACCTCGAGGCGCAGGTGGGCGTGTGGCTGGGGCCGCGCCCGCGCGTCGTGATCGACGCGCCGCCCTTCGAGACGGAGGGCTGGGATCAGCTGATCCGCCCGCTCGCCGACTACGCGCCGAGCGGTCGCATCGGCCTCGAGGCGCTGGGCGTCGAGAGCGAACCGCTCGCGGTGAGCGGGAGCGTGTCGATCGACGACCTGCGCGCCACGGTTCCGGACCTGGGGCCGATCGCGCTGCGCGGCCGCCTCGAGGGCCGCGGCGACGCGGTCCGGTTTCGCGACCTCGAGCTGGCGGTGGCGGACCAGCCGCTCCGCATCGACGGGGAACTGCGGGGTCTCGCCGGAACACCGCACCTCGCGGCGCGGATTCGCAGCCGGGACGCGGACTCGAACGCGCTCCTGTCGTTCGTCTCCGACGCGAAGGACGCGCTCTACGGGCCGCTCGACCTCGACGCGCAGCTCGACGTCCCGCTGGCCGACGCGCGCTCGCCGGTCGAGGCGCTCGAGGGCCGCGCGCGGCTCGAGATCGCGTGCCCGCCGCCGGTGGATCCGAACGCCTGCCGGCTGCGCGGCGTCTCGCTGCTGCGCTCGACCGTCGATCGAATCGGCGCGCTCGGCGGGCTGGCGCTCGCCGCGGGCGAGGCGCGCGGCGGGAGCACGCTGCAGCACTTCTACGGGGACACGTTCCGCTCCATCCTCGGGACGTTCACGGTCTCCGGCGGTCGCGCGCGCACCGACGATCTCACGCTGGTCTATCGCGGGTACACCGTGGAGCTGCGCGGCGCGATCGGTCTCGTCGATCAGGGTCTCGACGCCACCGGCACGCTCACGATCGAAGAGGAGGTGGATGCGGCCGTCGCGGAGTCCGCGGGCGAGGCGCCGGCGCCGGGCCGCACCAAGGTGATTCCCCTGGCCCGCGTCACGGGCACCCTGCAGGAGCCCCGCATCGAGCTGTCGCGGGAGGCCGTCGTCGCATTCGCCGCGAGCTACAGCCTTGGCCAGCGCCGCGACAAGACGCGCGAGAAGATCGACGAGTACCTCGGAGAGGGGGCCGGCGAGGAGGTGCTGGACGCCCTCGAGGGAATCTTCGGCGGTGGCAAGCGATGACGCGCGAAGCGACGCCCCGCGAGTGGTTCACCGTGCGCTGGAGTGACGACGGCGTCGTGCTGCTGGATCAGCGCCGCCTGCCCACCGAGGAGGTGTATCTGACGCTCGCGACCGTCGAGGCCGTCGCGGACGCCATCGAGTCCCTGGCGGTGCGCGGCGCGCCGGCGATCGGCTGCACCGCCGCATTCGGGATCGCGCTGGCGGCGCAGAAGGCCCGCGCGCGCGAGCCGGACGCGCTGCGCGCGGAGCTCGAAGCCGCCTTCGAGCGTCTGGCGGCGACCCGCCCCACCGCGGTGAACCTGTTCGCGTCGCTCCGGCGCATGCGCGCCGCGTTCGACGCCGCCGCGGCCGAGCCGGGCGCGACATCGGATTCGATCCGCGCGCAGCTGGTCGAGACGGCGCAGCACCTGCTCGCGGAGGACGTGGCGGCCTGTCGCGCGATCGGGCGGGCCGGTCTCGAGCTGATCCCCAAGGGCGCGCGCGTGCTGACGCACTGCAACGCCGGCGCGCTGGCGACGGGCGGCTACGGCACGGCGCTGGGGATCGTCCGGGCCGCCGCCGAGGCGGGTCGGGGCGTGCGCGTGCTCGCGG
>CP070734.1:2649807-2663722 GCA_020347605.1 Deltaproteobacteria bacterium
GAGTGGCTCGAAGACGAACGGGTAGCTCAGCAGGGCCAGCAGGGAGCCGGCGTTGGACCAGGCGTAGAGCGGGTAGGGCGACCGCCCGCGCGCGACGCGCCAGGCCCAGGCCTGCAGCAGCGGTCCGGTGGCGCACAGGGCGAAGAACGGCAGTCCGACACTGGCCCCGAGCAACAGCGCGATGCGCCGCAGCGGATCGTCGCCGGCCGCCGGCTGCCACGTATCGCGCGGCAGGACCGGCAGCGTCGCGGCGAGCGCCAACAGCGCGAGCTGCACGCTCACCTGGGCGCGCGCATCGAACCGGTCGAGCCAGTGCGCCCAGGCGTAGCCGGCGAGGAGCAGCGTCTGGAACACGACGAGGCAGGCGGCCCAGACGGTGGCCGTCCCGCCGAACCACGGCAGAATGCGCTTGCCGACCAGCGGCTGGATCTGGAACACCAGGAACGCCGCCAGGAAGACCGTGGGAGCGAACAGCAGCCAGCTCCGATCCGGTCCGGAATCTCCAGTTTCGGCGGACGGCATGGCGCGTGTGTACGTGGGGCGATGGTGGAGTTCGTTCTCGGCGCCGCTCAGAGATCGTCATTGCGGAAGTCCCAGCCGATCGTGCTCGTCAAGAAGTCCAGGAGCTCGAGGGGCGCGACGCCGAGGTCCACGCCGAAGAGCAGCGCCTGGAAGCCCGCGCCCACCTCGCCGGGGCCGTAGTACGGACCACTGGTGCCGACCTTCGCGACGCTCGCCGAGATGCCGCTGTAGGCTTCGAAGCCCACCGGCCAGGGAATGCGGCGCTTGCCGCGCGGGCCGTGCAGCCCGGCGTACACGCCGCCGTAGCTCCCGACGTTCGCGGAGACGAGCTGCGTGACGCGGGCCTGGACGGCGACGCCGGGCGCCACGCGAACGCGCGCCCGCACGATGTCCGTCAGGTCGAACACGCGATTCGGCAGGTAGAGCAGGATCGAGCCGAACAGGCCGCGCCCGCGCTCCTCATCCGCAGTCGATTCCGTGCTCTCCGTGTCCGACACGTCCTGCGCGTACGTCGGAGCCCCCGCCAGACACCCCACCAGAGCCAGAACGATCGAGTACCGCATGGGCGGATGCTACCCAGGCGCCGTTGCGGGCGAAAGGCCTGGCACGTGCGCCCGAAAGCGGATACGACCTCCGAAGCGATGACCCGCCCGCAGGCCACTCGCTCCCGACCGCGACCCGCGCGGCGACCCCCAACGCGGCTTCGGCAGCCGGCGACGCTCCGCGCTGCGCTCGCCGCGCTCGTCGCAGGCGGGATCCTCGGCTGCGCCGCGCTGGTCGAGCTGGTCCGCGATCCCGCCGACACCATCCTGCCGATGATCCGCCCGGATCCGCTCTACGAGGTCCTCGTCAGCCACTACGCGGAGCTCTGCGCGGTGAGCCAGTACCGGCCCCGGAACCAGAGGGTGGGCGGGATTCCCGGCCACGCGGTGATGTACCTGAAGGGCGCCTGCCGCGACGCGTCGGCGCCCTACCCGCGCTTGCGTCCGTGCCGCCGCGCCTCGAGCGACCGCGCCGATCCGGAGCACGGCGCGGGCATCAGCGTGAACCGTTGGTTCAAGAACGTGAACTGGGTCGCGACGCCGGGCAAGTCCCTGTTCCTGGAGGGAGAGGTCGGCACCTACGAGCTGCTCGACGAGGCGCGCTTCGAGCGCGTGCTGGAGCGTGCGCTCGACCTGGGGATGTTCCGCGGCGTCCTGCTTCACCCGAAGCCCGGCATGGAGTCGCCCGCCCCGATGCGAAGCTTCGTCCGGAAGGATTCCCTGGGCACCGACTTTGCGCTGCGCTTCGGCCGGACGGTCTTCTGTGCGCGTCTGCCGATGGAGCCGGACATGATCCGGCGCGCGATGGACTTCCTGAACGACCTGAACGACGAGTACTACCAGGGCGAGGCGGACTACCAGTGGAGCGGCTATGCCGACAACTGCGTGCACACGCTGCACAATGCGCTGGCGGCGGCCGGTGTCTGGGAACCGAAGTCGGTGCGCGTCACCAAGCTGCGCCAGCTCTTCAACCTGGCGGTTCCCGCCAACGCCTTCGTGGACCTGGCCTTTCTCTCGAACGAGTATCCGATCGAGGATTTCGACAAGATCCACCGAGACGAGCTGCGCTGGAAGGGACTCGTGGAGCACGGCTGGCTGCCCGCCACGCCCGGAGCGCTGGTGTTGACGCTGCCCGTCCTCCAGGTGAACGCGCTCTACGACACGAAGTTCCGCATGTTCGTGCTCGAGGGCTTCCTGGGAAGCGAGACCACCAAGCGCGCGCAGCACCTGCTCTCCGACGGGCGCTACCTGCAGCTCGACGCCAACCTTCGATACTTCTTCGATCGCTACGAGGCGATCCTTGCGAAGCGCGGCGAGTCGGGTGGATTCCTGGCCCGCAGGTGGAGGAACGACGCGCGCGAGGCGGCCCGCGAGGCCTACTACGCCCACATCGAGGCCGCGCAGGAGCGCGTGCTGGAGGTCCGGGCGCGCCTCGCCGAGCTCGACGCCGAGCGCCAGCGCGGCCGCCGCTGAATCCGGCGCGCGGCCGGCGCGACCCCCGCCCGGCGCCGTGCCGGGGGCGTGCGCCTAGACCGTCGGCTCGAGCTGGCCGTGGTCCTTGCGCGCGGCCTGGGTCTGCAGGGCCATGCGGCCGCGCCCCGAGCGGATGAACAGGAACAGGCTGCCGATGACGGCGGCGAGCGCCGTGCCCGCCAACATCGGGTTGTAGCGCCGCTGGAGAAAGACCTGCCCGGTTCCCACGGGCGGCATCTCCTGGGGCTGCAGCGGCAGGCCGAAGCGAACCGCCATCCGATCGATCTGCAGGAAGTGGATCACGGGGATCCCCTGATCCAGGAAACGCGCCATCACGGAGTCGATCACGGCGGCCTTCGGCGGGGCGCGCAGGTTGAGCCCCGGGCGGAACTCGAACTTGGCTCGCTTCGTCCCGACCGAGGAGGTCGAGCCGCCCACGTTGATGTAGGCCCGGATCGGCGCGGCCTTGGCGTGCTTGCGGTAGATCGCCATCCGCTCCACGACGCTCTCCGCGTAGTTCGCCGGCTCGATCATGGGAAGCTTGCTCCGCCCGATCGCCGCGTTCAGCTCGCTGATGCCGTCCTCGGACATGCCGAGCGCGCGGTCCTCGACGCCGCCGAGCGAGGTCGCGACCGCGCGGAACGGGAACACCTTCTTTCGCTCGAGAGTGCGCTCCATGTCCAGCCACAGGAGCTTCGGATGGTTCGCCCCCCACTGGGAGGCGGAAGCGCTCGAGATCACGATGGGCTCGAGCCGCAGCGTGGTCAGCGCCGCAAACACGCAGACGTTGATCGCGGGAAACGACCCGGAGACGCCGACCGCGACGGTGTCCCCCTCCGCGACGCCCGCCTGCTTGAGCAGGTCCACTGCGACCGCGGCCCAGTTGGGGTTGATGGTCGTCTGCTTCGCCAGCAGGTTGCCCGTGTCGCTCGTGACGTTGCTGATCGAGACGCCGATCAGCCCGGATTTCGCCGGATCCGCGATCGCGTCGAGCGGAATGCGGCGCCGCTCCCGCTCCGCGCGCACGACCTCCATGGCCTGTCGCGCCAGCCGCGACGCCTCGAGCATCTGGTGGACGTACGCCTCGGTGGTGCGCTCGCGGAACTGCTCGACGATGAACATCGCGGCCAGCGCGCACGACGCGATGATCAGCAGCGCGTTGCGCGAGATCCCCTGCGGGCGCCAGTAGATCCGCTTCACGGGAACACCCCTCCGATGCCCAGGCCCGACGTCTGCTGCGCCGCCAACCACTGCAGCTCCGCCGGAGCGATCAGGATCAGAACCAGGCGCACCACCACGGCGCTGGTCAGGAGCGCCGCGAGCGTCGGCAGGACGCCCTGGCGATCCAGCCAGATCGCGATCAGCCCCGGAACGATGAAGCCGATCACGCGGAGCTCGACCAGCGCGCCGTTGGTCGTGGTCGGCATGGCGGGGATCGTCTCCGCCCCAGCGAGTGAGGGCAGGACTTCGACGCCCTCGAACGCGGCCCCCACGGCGCCGTTCAGGAGGACGCCCACGGCGTATCCCACCAGGATCATGAGGACCGTGCGCCGCCTTCCGTACACGATGACGAAGGTCGAGGCCACGCGGACGAGGAAGAAGGTGAGGAGTGCCGCCACGAGCGTAAGCAGCACGTCGAAGGGGCGGTGCAGGTACAGCGCGATGTAGCCCGGCACGACGAGTCCGCCCGCCGCCAGACCGAAGAACTCCGAGAAGAAGAGGCTCACCACGAGCCCGATGCCGATCGACAGCGACAGGAGATTGAGGTCGGTCATCGAAGCTCCCTCTGGATCCCGCGATTCCGGAAGAGTCGGGCGAGCTCCTCGCCGCCCCCGTGCACGTTGCCCATGCCCATGATGAGGGCCGAGCGTCCCGTGCGTTCGAGCACCGCCTCGAAGATGTCGTCGGGGCGTTGCCCCTCGACGATCAGCAGCTTCGAGACGTCGAGGCCCCGCCGCGTGGCCTCGCGCGCGAGCATATAGGTCCCCGTGCCCATCAGCACGTAGCAGTCCGCGGGGGGCCAGCCGACGCACGCCTCGCCGAGCTGACGCGAGCGGTCCGATCGATCCACGCGGCAGTTGAAGATGGCGATCCGCCGCTCGACGTCGGGCACGAGATCGATGACCCGGCGCCAGACGCGGCCCGTGGATTCCGGGTCGTTCGCCGCAAAGCCATTCGCGAACAGCAGCCGGCGCCCGAAGAACTCGATCTCGTGGACGGTGAGCGCCCCCGGATCCGGTTGGGCGTTCCACATGCCCCGGAGCGCCACGTCGCGATCCACGCCCAGCGCCTCGCAGACGCGCAGCGCCAGCGCCACGTTCTGCTTGTGCTCGAGGTGGCGAAACCCGCTCATCTGCTCGTCGCCGATCCGTTCGACCTCGTCCTCCGAGAGGGCGAACAGGTCCGTCGATCGATCGCGGGCCGCTTCTTCGAACACGTCGAGGTGTTGCGACTCGCTGGTGTAGAGCTGCCCCCGAACCGGCACGGTGCCCGCCAGCGCACGCGCCACGTCGGACTCTTCGGGGCCCATCACGTCGAGGTGGTCCGCCCATGAATTGGTGATGACCGCGTGGGTCGCGTGGATCAGCCGGCTCTCGCTCAGCGCCTGCAGCAACGGCTGCAGCGCCATGCACTCGATCACCAGCACGTGCGCGTCGAGGGACGCGGCCGTGGCGACGATCCGCACCTGCTCGATGATGTTCGGGCTGGCGGGGCGGTACACGGCGTACTCGGAGCCGTCGGGAAGGATCATGCTGGCCTCCGTGCCGGTCGTCTTCGCACAGGTGCGAATCCCTCCGGCGCGGAGGCCGCCTGCGATCAGGCGCGTCACGCTGCTCTTGCCCCGCGTCCCGTTCACGTGGATCCGGATCGGGATCCGCCGCAGGTTGCGCCGATGCAGGGCGCCCTCGATGGCGCCCATCAGCGCGAGCAGCGCGAACAGGGCCAGGACTGCGATCAGCTTCGCCATCGGTCATGCCTCCGCGCCGGGGGGGGGCGACGCGACGGGACCCCGGATGTGTAGCGCCGCCCGCGCCCGTCTGCGGCGCCCGGCCGGATGCGCCGCTCGCGCCCCCGGGCGCCCGGGCGGAGCGGTGGCCGCCCGGTCTCCCGTCGGCGAAGCCGCCAGGGGTCGCCGCGGTGCGGTGCTGGCCAGCGGCGAGCGGTTGCGCAAAGCTGGCACAGAAGCTGCAAACCGCTGAGCATGCGCTCCCGGCACGGGCTCAAGGCCGCGCGCAGACGGGGAACGGGGTGGTGGATCAGGAGCACGCCGGGGCCGCGGATGTGGCTCGTCCAGCGTCGATCCGGTACGGACGCGCGGGGCGGCCTTCCACGAGCCGACGCTTCGCGCGTCCGAATGCGCCTCGGCTCAAGTACCTCCCCAAGGGCACCGAGACACCGTGCAGGCTCTCGAGGCGCCCCGGGTGTAGTTCCGGGGGCTCGACGCAGTTGTCCGGCGACTCGCTAGTATCGAGGGGACCTTTGTTCAGGGACCTCGACGCCACGCGTGGAACGGGTCCCCGCAGGTCCCGGGAGGCGACCCCTGCGTCTGCGCTGCGCCGTCTCGAACCGGTGCTGCGACGGGAGACCGCGCGCTGTGACACTTTAGCCACCCACTGTGTCGTTTCGCCGCACATGTGGATTTCAGGCCCCGGAGGTCCGACGATTCGGGGCGACTCGACCCCGTTCGCGAGAATGCGCTGAGCCAAGGAGAGAAACGATCCAGCCATGAGAACTCAAGCAGGAACCTGCGCAGAAGCCGCCGCAGTGAGTGGGCCGGGACGGCGCGAACCCGACGCCTGCCTCCGCACCGCGCCCGCGCAGATCGTCGAGATCGTCAGCGATTCCGGTGAAGGCGCGCAGACGGCCGGTCAGCTGTTCGGGACGGTCTGCGCAAAGATGGGCAACGGTGTCTGGACGGTGGAGATCATCCCCGCGGAGATCGAGCCGCCCGCGCGCTCCCGAGAGGGTGCCAGCGGCATCCGGATTCGCTTCGGAACCGAGCCCGTGACCAACATGGGCAACAAGGCCGACGTGGTCGTGGCCTTCAACGAGCAGGTCCTCTACAGCCGAATCGACCAGGACGCGCTGCGCCCGGGCACCGTCCTGTTCATCGACGACAAGTGGGCCGCCAGCTCGGACGCCAGGACCCGGGAAGATTACGGGAAGGCGCTGCAGGATTTCCGCGAGCGCGGCTACGACGTGCGCGAGATCCCCATCGAGGAACAGACCCGCAAGCACACCGAGACGCCGCAGCGCGGCAAGAACATGTGGGTGCTCGGGCTGCTGAGCGCGCTGTACAACCGCGACCTCGCGCCGGCCATGGACGAAGTGCGGCTTCTATTCGAGCGCCGCCGCAAGGGCGAGGCGGTGATCGAGCTCAACCACCAGCTGATTCGCAGCGGCTACACGTGGGGCATGGAGCACCTGGATCAGCGCTTCGACATCCCGGCCCGACCGCACCGCGAGTCCATGGTGGTGATGAACGGCAACGCCGCCGTCGCCATGGGGTGCATTGCCGCCGGAATCGAGGTGTGCAGCATGTACCCCATCACGCCCGCGACCTCGGCGTCGCACTACATGGCCGGGGTGTTCCACACCGCGGGCGGCTTCCTGCACCAGGCCGAGGACGAGATCGGCGCGATCGGCTTCGCCCTCGGCGCCTCGTACGCCGGCAAGACGGCCGTCACCATCACGTCGGGGCCCGGCATGGCCCTCAAGACCGAGCTGATCGGATTGGCCGTGATGGCGGAGATCCCGATCGTGATCGTGGATGTGCAGCGGGGCGGTCCCGCTACCGGCCTGCCCACCAAGGTGGAGCAGGGCGACCTCCTGTCCTCGCTGTTCGGGCAGCCCGGCGACGTGCCGAAGGTGGTGATCGCGCCCTCGTCGATCGAGGAGTGTTTCCAGTTCATGATCACGGCCCGCAAGCTCGCCGAGACCTTCCGGACACCCGTGATCGTGCTGACCGATGCGAACCTGGCCACCGGCCAGACCCCCTTCGCGAAGCCGAAAGCCTCCGAGGAATGGCTGTCGCCGCCCGTCGATCAGTCGCCCTGGAAGAAGGGCGTGCCGGCCTACGCGTGGGATTCGGAGACCGGGCTCTCCGCGCGACCCATCCCCGGCCAGCCCGACGGCGCCTTCGTGCTGACCGGTCTGGCGCACGACGAGCATAGCCACGTCGCCTACGCGTCTGCGAAGAATCAGCAGGCCATGCGGATGCGCAGCCGCAAGATGGCCGCCTTGCAGAAGACCCTGAAGCCGCCGAAGGTCCACGGCGACGAAGACGGCGACCTGCTGGTGGTGGGCTGGGGATCGACGCGCGGCGCGATCGAGGAGGCCGTCGACGAGATTCGCCGCGACGGCCAGCGCGTCTCGTCGCTCCACATCCGCTTCCTGGCTCCGATCGAGCCGGGCCTGAGGGAGATCTTCGGCCGCTTCCGGCGGGTCATGACCGTCGAGATCAACTACAGCGACGAGCTGACGGATCCGCTGATCGACGCCGATTCCCGGCGCTACGCTCAGCTGGCCTGGCTGCTCCGCGCCCACACGCTCGTGGACGTGGACTGCTGGTCGCGCGTACCGGGACAGCCCCTGCCGCCGCACTTGATCGAGACTGCGATCCGGGAACGCCTCGAAGGAGAGCGCTGATGTACGGACTGAAGACCGACTGGCCCGCGGAGATCCCGCCCCGGTACTTCACGCTGCAGGAGTACGAGGGATCCCTGCCGCGCTGGTGCCCCGGCTGCGGAGACCACGGCGTGCTGACCGCGGTGCAGCGGCTGTGCCGCGACGAACAGCTCGAGCCGGAGAAGACCGTGTTCGTGTCCGGCATCGGCTGCGCGAGCCGGTTCCCCCACTACATGAAGGCCTACGGCTTCCACGGGCTCCACGGGCGCGCTCTGCCGGTGGCGTGTGGGATCCGTGCGCGGCGCCCCGACCTGCACGTCTTCGTGGCGACCGGAGACGGCGACTGCTGCTCGATCGGCGCGGCGCACTGGGTGCACGCCGTTCGCTACAACATGAACATGGTCTTGATGCTGCTCGACAACAACGTCTATGGACTCACCAAGAACCAGACGTCGCCCACGTCGCTCAAGGGTCGCAAGACCAACACCCATCCCCGCGGCGCATGGCTCGAGCCCATCGATCCCATCCAGACGACGCTCGGCATCCAGAACGCGTCGTTCGTCGCACAGACCGTCGATTGGAATCCGCCGCACGTGCTGGCGACGCTCAAGGCGGCGCATCGGCACCCGGGCATGTCGTTCGTGCGCATCCTGCAACGCTGCCCGCACTACCCGAACCAGGATTTCGTGGAGCTCCAGAACAATCCCGCCAAGCTGCTGCTGCTGACCCACGCGGATGGAATCGAGGTGGACGACGCGGTGAAGCGGATGTTCAAGAACCGACAGGAGCACGACCCGAGCGACCTGGATGGCGCGCGGAGGCTTGCGGACCGCGAAGACGCCGTGCCGGTCGGCCTCTTCTACCGGAACGACTCGGCGGATCGCTACGACCGGAACACGGTCGAGGGCCTCGCCACGTCGCGACGCGACAAGATCGCGGCGCTCGAAGCCGAGCTGTCCCGCTACGAGATCTGAACGGAACGGAGGCGCGTTTGGCATGCGCGAGACGTTCCGGGATGGATCCGAGGCCGTTGCCACGCAACCGCTGGTGCTGCTGAGCGGCCTCGAGGCGCTGCGCAGGGCCGAGCGCCTCATCTGTCGCAACGCGGTGGACGCGGATCCCGCGGTCGCCGAGGGCATCGCGCTGGCCGGCTTCCGCGCGGCGAGTCTGTGCAACGGTCTCCCGAGAGGTCGGCTCGGCGGGATCACCGTGCGCGGCACGTCGTGCGTGCATCACGTGCGGGGCGCGGCCGGCCAGGAGCGCGGCGGCGTCTTCGAACTCACCGCAAGCTCGGTCCAGGAGGCGGTGGATCACTGTCTGGTCGCCCACCTGCTGAGCGGGCGGCTCGGCCGGCCGGGGCTCTGCACGCTGGCGCCCTCGCTTGCCGGCGAGCTCCACCTCGTGCGGCTGCCCGGTCCGGAGCTGGTGACCGATCTGTTCGAGGGCGAGAAGGGGACTGCGGAAGCCGACGCGAGCCCGGAGCGGGTCCTGGACCTGGCGCGGGACGTGCTGCGGCACGTGGGCGAGCGCACCGGGCGCCCGTGGCAGGTCGTCGACTACCGGGGCGACGAGGCGCCGGAGGTCGTGCTGGTCGGATCCGGCGGCGAGGCGGTCCGGTCGCGCGAAGCCACGCAGGCCCTGTCGAGCGCCGGCGTTCGCGCGGGCGCCCTGTCGGTGAACCTGGTGCGACCCTTTCCGGAGACGGAAGTGCGCGCGGCCCTGGCCGGCGTGCGCAGCGTCTTCGTGTTGGACGACGCCGAGGGGGGCGGCGCCCTCCTGGCGCACGTGCGCGGCGCCGTCGGGGCGGGAAGCGAGATCCACCCGCTGGTTCCGGCCGGTCCCGCGCGCCTGCTCGAGGCGATCGCCGAGCGACTGCCCTCGGCGCACCTGGATGCGAGCCGACACGCACCGCAGACGAGGGCGCTGTCCGGACGCCTCGTGGTGGCCCCCGGCGGCCCCTGGGGCGACGAGACCGCGTGCCAGGTCGCGGCGGCGCTGGGTCAGCTGGGCGCGCTCCGGGTCGCGCGGGGCAGTCGGCGTCATCTGGGGGCGACGGTTCTCGCCTGGGGCGGTGAGGCCATCCCGAAACCGCGCGGCGATCTGCTGCTGGCCTCGCATCCCGCGCTGCTGGGCGGCCGCGGCGCACTGGAGCTGCTCCGACCGGGTGGCTCCGTCGTGGTGCTCGCGGATGCGGGATCGCCGGAAGATCTGGTCGAGCTGCTGGCGCCGGACGCTCGCACGCTGCTCCTGGAGCGGGATCTCGAAGTCTCGTGGGTACAGCCGCCCGACGCCTTTGCCGAGCAACCGGCCGAGGACAGCGACGTGTCCTCGCTCTTGCTCGCGGGCGCAGCCCTGGCGATCCTCTGCGGCTCGGACGACGCGCAGGCCGGCCGCGAGGCGGCGGAGCGCGTGGCCGCGCTGCTGGACGCGGCGGGCAGCCGCGAGTCTGCGGCGTGGCTTCGAGACGGCGCGGCCCGCGTGCGGCTCCTGGAGCGGTCCACGTTGGCAGGCCATGTCGACGAGGTCGACTTCCGATCCGCGATCCATCTGCCGCGCATGCCCGAGCGGGTCGAGGCTCCCGAGCCGCGCGAACCCTGGGCGGAGCGGATCCGGCGATTTCACCGGACCGGCCAGGGCGCCTTCGGTCCCGTGCCCCATCTCCCGCTCCAACCCGCCGCGCTGCGGAGTCTTTCCGAGGCGCTGCGCCGCACGTCGTCGCACCCCTTCGTCCTGTTCGACGCGCGAGACGCGGAGGGGCCGGTCGTCGCGCGCGGCCTGCGCGACCTGCTGGGCGAAGCGGTCGAAACGTCGCCGGACGGCGTCGGTGCGGACCGCGTGCTCACCGACAATCTGGAGCGCCTGGCGGCGCTCGCAGCCGACCTGCTGGCCCAGCGCAGCCAGCCGCACGAGCTGGACGGCCTGCTGCAGGACGCCGGCGAGCGGCTCGTCGACGAGCTGGCCCTGTCGCAGGACGAGGAGGCCCGACTCGTCGAGGACCTGGCGAAGCTGCGACGAGCGCTTCCCGCCGGCGGCCGGGCGCTGGATCTGCGGTCCGACACACCGTTGCGTCTGTACCTGGAAGTGCTCGAGGCGGACCGCGCGCCGCGTCGAGAGCGCTTCCGAACCGAGCTCGAAGGCCTGCGGGAGCGGCTCCACGAGCTGTTGAGCCTCGACCGGATGCGGTCTCGCACGGGCCGCTCGGCCAAGGCGCTCGCCGCGTCGCTCGGGCAATCGGGTGCGGAGTACGTCGATCCGGAGGCTCTGTCGAAGACGCTGCCCGCGAGTCCGGGCACGAAGGGCATGTCCGGGGTGCGCCGCCGCCGCATCAAGACCGCGCTGGCGGCCATCGAGGCCCAGCTCGACGCATGGGACCGGCTGCCCGCGGTGGTGCTGGTGCGACCGCCGGGCATCCATCTTCCGGTTCCGGACGCGCAGCAGCGGGAGCATCCCGACCCCCTGGCGGCGGCCGTCGGCGTCTTCGACGGCCTCGCGCGCGAGATGGGATCGGTGTTCCACGCGGCCCGCATCGCGCGCCTCGAGGCGGCGGGGGCCGAGTACCGGGCCGATGTGCACGACGAGTTCCTGGCCGATCCCGACTGGGAGCGCCTGACCGCCGACGAGATCTTCGCGATGCCCGCGGTGGCCGTGGTGACCAGCGGCCGACGGCTTCGCACGGAAGACCGCGGTTCCCTGTCCGAGCTGCTCCGCGCGAGTCGGCCCATCCACGTGATCGTTCAGGATCGGGTCGGCGCCGCCGACGAGGCGGAAGACCTGTCGCGGTACCACATCGACCTGGGAACCCTGGCGGTGGCCCACCGCGAGGCCTTCGTGCTGGGCTCCACGCTGGCCCGTCCGGAGCCGTTGACCCGCGGTCTGGCCCGCGCGGTACGGGCGCTGCGGCCGGCCGTGATCCTGCTGAGCCTGCCGACGCCGGAGCCCGTGCCGTGGCGGACGCTCTTGACCGAGGCCGCCCTGCAGGGTCGGGCCCGGCCCGAGTTCCACTACGACCCCGACGCCGGCGCGGGCTGGGCGGACCGATTCGACCTGGCCGGCAATCCCCAGCCCGAGCGCGCCTGGCCGCTACACCGTCTGGCGTACGTCGAGGACGGTGAGCCGCAGGAGCTGGAGCTGGCGTTCACCTTCGCCGACGCCGTGGCCCTCGAGCCCGCCTACCTGCGCCACCTCCGCATCATCCCGAGACGGGCCTGGGACGAACATCAACGGCCGCTGGCCGACTATCTCGAGCGGTTCGATCCCGAGAGCCGCGACGCGTCGATCCCGTATCTGTGGGTCGTCGACGCGGAGGGCACGCTGCAGCGCGCGGTGGTGACGCGCGCGCTCGCCATGTCCTGCGCCGACCGCCTGCGCGGCTGGCGCGTCGCCCAGGAGCTGGGCGGCTACCGCGGCGTGCGGACGGAGCGCGCGATGGAGGCGGAGTCGGACGGGGCGCCGCCGGAACGCGAAGCGCCGTCGGCCGCGCCGGAGCCCATCAGCGCCGAAGCCCTCGAGCAGGCGCGGCGGCAGGGCGCCCAGGACTCGATGCAGCGGCTGGCTGCGGTTCTCTTGAGCCCCGGCGGACTGGCGGAGGCGTCGGCGCTGCCGACCCCGGCGCCGCTGGAGGCGCCGGCCGCCCGGGCGTCCGTCGCGGCCGCTGCGCCGGCGCCCGCGGCGCCCGCGGTCGAGGCGGAGGAGCCCGAGGAGGTCCTCAGCTTCGACGAGCCCTACATCGACACGCCGCTGTGCACCACCTGCAACGAGTGCACCAACATCAATTCCCGGCTCTTCGCGTACAACGCCGAGAAACAGGCGTACATCGCCGATCCCGCCGCGGGCACGCTGGAGGAGCTGGTGAAGGCCGCAGAGCTCTGCCCGGCGCGCTGCATCCATCCGGGCAAGCCGCGCAGTGGCGACGCCACCGCGACTCCCGAGCTGATCGCGCGCGCCGCGGCGTTCAACGGCTGACGGGATCGACGAGGGCATGGGAGAGCTCGCCACAGGCATTTCGGTCATGACGGGGCTCGGCCTGCTGTTCGCCGTGTTGCTGGCCGTCGCCTACCGCTTCCTGCGCGTGGAGGAGGACCCGCGGCTCGAGGTCGTCGAGGAGCTCCTGCCCGGCAACAACTGCGGCGCCTGCGGCCAGCCGGGCTGCTTCGCATTCGCCGAGAAGCTCGTCGAGAACGAGGTGACGCCGGGCAAGTGCACGGTGGCCGACGCGTCCACACTCGAAGCCATTGCGTCGACGCTGGGCGTGGAGGTCGGAGCGGAGGAGAAGCGCATCGCGCGGCTCAAGTGCGCCGGCGGCTCGGGCAGCGTGGTCGAGATCGCGGCCTACCAGGGGATGCGCACCTGCCGGGGCGCGGTGCTGGTGGACGGGGGAGGCCGCGCGTGCAGCTGGGGTTGCCTGGGCCTGGCGGACTGCGAGCGCGCCTGCACCTTCGACGCCATCGCGATGAACGAGGATTCCCTGCCGGTCGTGGACCCGGAGCTCTGTACCGCGTGCAACGACTGCGTCGAGGTGTGTCCGCTGGATCTGTTCGTGCTGGTGCCGGAGTCCCAGAAGCTCTTCGTGCAGTGCAATTCGCCACTCACCGGAGACGCGGCCCGATTCCGCTGCAAGGTCGCCTGCGACGCCTGCGGTCTGTGCGCGCTGGATGCGCCGGCGGGGACCGTCGAGATGGTGAACGGCCTGCCGGTCGTGCACTACGACCGCGGCATCGAGCCGACCGTCAACGCCACCTGGCGCTGCCCGA
>CP070734.1:2663822-2687500 GCA_020347605.1 Deltaproteobacteria bacterium
CGCGGCCGGGGGCAGCGGCTTGTGGATCTCGATGTCCTGCTCCCCGTGCAACACCAGCGCGAAGTTGATCTCGATGCCGGGCACCGCGGCCATGCCGCCCAGCGCGCCGAACACCGGGATCACGCCGAAGCTCGGCAACACCTTGAGGTTCTTCTCGTAGGCGTACTCGAGCTCGCCGGGATCGGTCGGGTTGGCCCCCGCGCCGACCCCCAGGTGATAGAGGATCACGTTGTCCTGGCTCCAGGCGCCCTCGCCTCCGGGAAGCGAGGCGCCCAGGGCCTTCTCGAGATCGATCGGCATCGTGCGTCTCCCTACTTGCTGAGCTGCTCCGCGGCGATCTTCATCTCGTCCGCGATGCTCGACGGAATGATGTAGCCCTCGGGCTCGCGAATCACGTCGATGTGATCGCGGACCTGTTCGGGCGTCGCCACCTTGTCCTTGCCGGCGAACCAGCCCGGCGCGAGGCCGACGAAGACGCGCGCGAAGCGCCCTCCGCCCACCGAGAAGACCTCGTGCGTGAGCTGGCACTCCTCCGAGACGAGGTAGGTGACCAGCGGCGTCACGTGCTCGGGTGCGACCTTTTCCGCCATCGCGCCGAGCAGCTCCTCGGTGAGGCGGGTCTTCGCGAGCGGTGCGATCACGTTCGACCGGATGTTGTACTTCGCGCCCTCGACGGCGAGCACGTTCGAAAGACCGACCAGGCCCATCTTCGCCGCGCCGTAGTTCGTCTGGCCGAAGTTTCCGAAGATTCCCGCGGCCGATGCGGTGAAGAGGAAGCGTCCGTAGCCGCGCTCCTTCATGACGCGGAACGCCGGCTGCGAGACGAAGAAGGCCCCCTTGAGGTGAACGTCGATCACGGCCTCGAGGTCGTCGGGCGCCAGCTTCGCGAACGTCTTGTCGCGCAGGATGCCGGCGTTGTTGATGACGATGTCGACCTGACCGAAGTTGTCGAGCGCCGCCTGGATGATGGCCTCGCCGCCCTCGGGCGTCGCGACCGAGTCGTAGTTCGCGACGGCGGTGCCGCCCGCCTCCGTGATCTCCTTGACGGTCTGGTCCGCCATGCTGGTACCGCCGCCCGTGCCGGCGGCGCTGCCGCCCAGGTCGTTCACGACGACCTTGCCGCCCCGCGCGGCGAGCATCAGGGCATACGTCTTGCCCAGCCCTCCGCCCGCGCCCGTGATCACCGCTACCCGATTGTCGAACCGAATTTCACTCATTGTCGCATCCTCTTTCCGTTCTGGAGACTTCTCGAATGCGCCCGAGGCGAGCCCCAGGCTCGCTCTGCGCCCGCGCGGTTCGCGAGTCGTCAGCCCGCGAGACTGGCCTTGCGGTAGATGGTGACGACGGCGGCGCCGCCCAAGCCGAGGTTGTGCTGGAGCGCGGTGCTCGCGCCCTCGACCTGCCGCTTCTCGGCCTCGCCGCGGAGCTGCCAGTTGAGCTCGGCGCACTGCGCGAGCCCGGTTGCGCCGAGCGGATGCCCCTTCGAGATCAGGCCGCCCGACGGATTGATCACGACCTGGCCGCCGTAGGTCTGCGCGCCCGAATCGACGAACTCGCCGCCCTTGCCTTCGGGACACAGGCCCAGGGCCTCGTAGGTGATCAGCTCGTTGCACGAGAAGCAATCGTGCAGCTCGATGACGTCCAGATCCTCGGGCCCGAAGCCCGACTGCTCATAGACCCGCTGCGCCGCCTTCCGCGTCAGGTCGTGCCCGACCATCTTGATGCAGCTCTTCTCCTCGAAGCTGCTGGGCATGTCCGTGGCCATGGCCATGCCCGCGATCTCGATCGCCTGCTTCTCGAGCTTGTGCCGGCGCACGAAATCCTCGCTCGCGAGGATCGCGGCGCCGGCGCCGTCGGAGGTGGGACAGCACTGCAGCTTGGTGAGCGGCTCGTGCACGACGGGCGAGTTCAGGATGTCTTCGAGGCTGTACTCGTCCTGGAACTGCGAGTACGGATTGTTGACGGAGTGCTTGTGGTTCTTCCAGCCGATCTTTGCGAACTGCTCCTTGGTCGTCCCGTACTTCTCCATGTGCTCGCGTCCGGCATTGCCGAACATCTGCGGAGCCGGAGGCGCCTTGGCGAAGCCGCGCGCCTCGATCATCAGCTTGGCGTGCCACTCCATCGGGTTCGCGCGGTCCGTGTATTTGACCCCCAGCGAGCCCTTCTCCATCTTCTCGAAGCCCAGCGCGAGGGTGCAGTCGGCGAGGCCGCCCTCGATGAACTGCTTGGCCATGAACAGCGCCGTCGAGCCCGTCGAGCAGTTGTTGTTGACGTTGTAGATCGGGATGCCGGTGAGCCCGAGCTCGTAGATCGCGCGCTGTCCGGCCGTCGATTCGCCGTAGCAGTAGCCGACACAGGCCTGCTCGACGTCGCCGTAGGCGATGCCCGCGTCGGCCAGCGCCTTGGTGCCGGCCTCCTTGGCCATGTCCGGATAGTCCCAGTCCTTGGAGAACGGCTTCTCGAACTTCGTCATGCCCACGCCCACGACATAGACCTTCCTGCCCATGCTGATCCTCTCCTGATAGGCCTGACGGCGCGGGGGGTTCCGGGCCGAGCGGCACCTGTGCGGGATGTTGATTCGCGAGTCAAAGACTGTACCACGGGCTGGACGGCCCACCATCCCCGTCGGCCCAGGCGGCGCGCCGCTAGTGGGCGGCGCGTCGGGTGCACACGTAGCGACCCTCCGAGAACGCATCGAACAGCTGGTCGAGCCGCGGGTGTCGGATGGGCGCCGGGTTCGCGTCGGCCTCGAGGTTGCGCTCGGCGACGTACGTCGTGTGATCCGCATCGTGAACCAGCACGTGGTACCAGGGCCGGTCCTTCGGCGGGCGCGATCGGGCCATCTCCTCGTACCACGCGTCGGTGCCCTGGTAGGTCGCGTCGACGTCGAAGACGACGCCCCGATAGTCGAAGCGGCGGTGGTGGACGACCTGGCCGATCGCGAAGTGCGCGCGCGGCCGCCCGGGCGTTCGCCCGCGCGTCTCGGGGTTGTGGGCCATCTCGCGAAGGTACCGGATCCGAAACGCTTTTCCGATTTTCTGCAATCCATGTCACACATGAGTTGACATTGTATGACAATCGATCTATTTGTATCACAATGTAATTCACCGCTCCAGCGAGAGGAGAACGCGATGCAATCCGAAGGGTCCGATCACCGGGACGGGGATCGCCGCCGCGAGGAGCGCGAGGCCTGGCGCGAGGAGCGCCGGCGCGAGCGCGAAGCCCGCCGCCGGCAGCGCAAGGGGCGGATCCTCCACACGCGGATCTCGGAGCAGCTCGCCGAGGACATCCGCCGCGTCGCCGACGACCTGCGCGTGCCGGTCTCGAACCTGGTGCGCAACGTCCTCGACGAGGCGTTCAGCGCCGTCGAGTCCGTGAGCGAGAACGTGGGCGATCTGGTCGAGGACATCGTGGAGGAGGCCGAGCGCGCGCAGACGCGGATGCGCCGGCGCCGCTCGCAGCGGCACGCCGGGCGTGGTTCGCGCTGGCACGGATCGGAGGATGAGGCGCCCGACCGGGACGCCATGGACTCCGACGCGCACGAAGACGTCGAGGCCGACATCCAGGATGCCGAAGGCGAAGCGGCGCCGCGCCGCGAGCGGCCCGAGTTTCCCGACGTCGTCGGCTGGCAGCCTCTGCTGCTGAACCGCGAGCAGACCTGCGCCGACTGCGGGCGCGAGCTGGGTCGCGGCACGCGCGCCTTCGTGGGGCTCACCGCGGCCGGGCTGTCGCAGAAGACCTTGTGCCGCGCGTGCGTGAACTCGCGCGAATAGCGGGTGACCGCTATCGGTCGAAGACCAGCACGCTGCGTGCAACCTCGCCCTGCTTGAGCGCGGCCAGCGCCTCGTTCACCCGCTCGAGCGGCAGGCGCTGCGAGACCATGTCGTCGAGGTGGAGCTTCCCCGTCAGGTAGAAGTCGACGTAGCGCGGCATGTCGATCCGGAAGCGGTTCGAGCCCATGTTGGACCCCTGGATCTTCTTCTCCGCCAGGAAGTCGGGGCCGTGGATCTCGATCATGGTGCCCACCGGGATCATCCCGATCACCGTCGCCGTGCCGCCCCGTCGGATCATCCGGAAGGCCTGCTCGGTGGATACCTTCAGCCCGATCGCCTCGAACGAGTAGTCGACGCCGCCGCCCGTCAGCTCGCGAACCTGCACCACGGGGTCGCCCGCGGACGCGTCGATCGCGTCGGTGGCGCCGAAGCGGCGCGCGAGCTCGAGCTTCGAGGCGACGGTGTCGATGGCGATCACGCGCCCCGCCCCGGCGATTGCCGCGCCGTTCACGCAGGAGAGGCCGACGCCACCGCAGCCGATCACGGCGACGCTCGAGCCCGGCTCGATGCCCGCGGTGTTGAACACGGCTCCGACCCCGGTCGTGACGCCGCAGCCGATCAGCGCGGCGCGATCCAGCGGCATGTCCTTGCGGATCTTCACCAGCGCGTGCTCGTGAACCAGCATCTGCTCGGCGTACGAGGACAGGTTCAGGAACTGGTGCACGGCCTGGCCGCCCTGCGAGAGGCGCGGCGGGTTGCCGACCTCGCGCTGCACCTCCGGACTCTCGCAGAGCGACATGTGACCGGTGAGGCAGTGGAGGCAGTGCCCACAGAACGCCGAGAGGCACGTGATCACGTGGTCTCCGGGCTCCACGTAGCGGACGTCGGAGCCCACCGCTTCCACGACCCCGGCCGATTCGTGACCGAGCACCGACGGTGTGGGCCAGGGGTACGAGCCCTCCACGAAGTGCAGGTCGCTGTGACACACGCCGGCCGCCGCGGTGCGGATCAGCACCTCCCGGGCCGCGGGCTTGTCGATCTGGACGTCTTCGATCTCGAGGGGTTTGCCGACTTCGCGGAACACCGCGGCCTTCATGGAGCACCTCCTGGGTGACTGCGCCGGGCGATTATACGGCAGCCGGCATGGGATATGATCCGCCTCCCAGCCGGCGGGCGAAGGCGCCCGGCCCGCAGTCGCGCTCCACACGGGATGGCCTTCGGGATGACGTCGATCTCCGAGCTTCGAACCCCCGCGCTGCTCGTCGATTCCGCCGCGCTCGAGCACAACCTTCGGACCATGGCGCAGGCGCTGCCGGGTCGGCGGCTGCGACCGCACGTGAAGGCGACCAAGTGCACGGCGCTGGCCCGGCGCCAGGCCGAGCTCGGCCACCGCGGGTTCACCTGCGCCACGATCCGGGAGATGGAGGGGCTCGCCGCGGCCGGCCTCGGAGACGACCTGCTGCTGGCGAACGAGGTCGTCGACGCCCGCCGCCTGGGCGTGCTGGACGCGCGCGTGACCGTGGCGGTCGACTCCGAGGCGACCCTCGAGGCGGCGGCCGCGGGCGGCGTCCGCGAGGTGCTGATCGATGTGAACGTCGGCCTGCCGCGCTGCGGGTGCGCACCCGGGGACGCGGGTCGGATCGCCGATCTCGCGCGGCGGCGCGGCCTCGGCGTGCGGGGCGTGATGGGCTATGAGGGGCACGCGGTGGGGATCGCGGATCGGGCGGAGCGGGCCCGGCTCACCGAGGAGAGCATGCGGAAGCTGTTGTCGGCGCACGCGCAGACCGGTGGTGAGGTGATCTCGGCGGGCGGCACCGGCACGTACGACCTCAACACCTGGGCGACGGAGATCCAGGCCGGCTCCTATTCGCTGCTCGACACCGCCTACGCGAAGCTCGACCTGCCGTTCCGGCCGGCGCTCTCGGTGCTGGCCACGGTGATCTCGGTGTCGCGCGATTACTGCGTGGCGGATTGCGGGCTCAAGGCGCTGGGCATGGACCACGGGAATCCGACGATCGAGGGCGCGAAGATCTGGTTCTGCTCCGACGAGCACGTGACCTTCGCTCCGGCGAAGCCGCTGCGCGTCGGCGATCGGATCCGCGTCTGGCCGGCCCACGTCGATCCCACGGTGGCGTATCACGAGCGCCTGCATCTGGTCTCCGGAGACGCGGTGCAGGAAACGTGGGACGTCGACCTGCGCGGCTGGTAGGCGGGAGCGGGCCGTGCTGCGGCGCATCCTGGCGGGAATCCTGTTCCTGTGCGTGCTGCTCGCGACGGTGGTGGGCCTCCACCTCTACATCGCCCGGCGCCTCGTGTTCGACACGCAGCTGGCCTCGCCGTTCCGCGAGGCGTCGCTCGTCGCGCTGGCGGCGCTCTTCGCGACGCTCTTCGTGCAGCCGATCGGCGAGCGCCTCGTGCGGCCGCCGCTCGCGCGCGTGATCTCCTGGCCCGCGTCCTTGTGGATGGGGTTCGCCTTCCTGCTCGTGGTCCTGCTCGCGGCCACCGATCTCCTGCTGGTGCTGCTCGGCGCCGCGGGTGTGGCGGAGAGCGCGACCTCGAGCGTGCTGCGGCCGCGCGCCCTGCTCGTGGTGGCGGCCGCCGCCGTGGCGGGTCTGGCGGGACTCCGGACCGCCATGCGACCGCCTGCCGTGCGCCGCCGCGAGCTGCAGCTGCCGCGCTGGCCCGCCGCGCTCGACGGCTTCCGCATCGTCCAGATCACGGACGTCCACATCGGTCCGATCCTGGGCCGTCGCTTCGCGGAGCGCATCGTGGCGCGCTGCAATGCCCTCGAGCCCGATCTCCTCGCCGTGACGGGGGACCTCGTCGACGGGAGCGTTCACGCGCTGACCGACGAGGTGGCGCCCTTCGCGCAGCTGCGCGCGCGACACGGCGTGTTCTTCGTCACCGGAAACCACGACTACTACTCGGGCGAGCGCGACTGGGTCGCGCGGGCGCGGGAGCTCGGGATGCGCGTGTTGCGCAACGAGCGCGTCACGATCTCGGCCCGGGGTGCGGCCTTCGACCTCGCGGGCGTCGACGACCACCGGGGCGACCTCGTCCGGCCGGGTCAACGCGAGGATCTGGAGCGCGCGCTAGAGGGCCGCGACCCCGAACGTCCGGTGGTGCTGCTGGCCCACGATCCCTCCACGTTCCGGCGTGCCCGACGGCATCCGGTGGATCTACAGATCTCGGGACACACGCACGGCGGGCAGATCTGGCCGTTCGTCTACCTCGTCCGGCTGGTCATCCCGTGGGTGGCGGGGCACTACCGCTCCGGCGAGGCGCAGCTCTACGTGAGCCGGGGCACGGGCTTCTGGGGCCCGCCGATGCGGATCCTGGCGCCGGCGGAGATCACCGAGATCGTGCTGCGGGCGCCGCCGGGCTAGAGGCGCAGCAGGCCGTCCCACACGACGAGCCGCAGCGCGATCAGGCTGAGGACGCCGCGATACAGCAGCAGGAAGCCGCGTTCGTCGAGCCGGTGCAGCAGCTGGCTTCCGATCCAGGTGCCGGCGATCACGAAGACGCCGAGCAGGCCGATCGTGAACAGGTGGTCGGCGAAGGCGAAGCCGACGCTGCCGAACACGATCAGCTTGGCCACGTGGCTCAGCACCTGGCACATCGCCTTGGTGCCGACGACGCCCCGTCGATCCAGTCCGATGTTCAGGAAGAAGGGCGCGATCAGCGGCCCGGTGGCGCCGATCGTGACGCTCAGGAATCCGACGACGCCGCCGAGCGTGACGAAGCGGCGCGTCGCGTCCGCCCGCTCGGGGTGCGTGCCGAGCAGCAGGGCGCCGGGGAACCAGGTCGCCAGCAGGACGAAGGCCCCGATCGCGGCCTTCAGCGCGTCGGGCGGCAGCCCGCGCGCGAATCCGTAGCCCAGGTAACCCGCGGGCAGGAGCAGGACCGCGAAGCGGGCGGTGAACGGCCACGCCACGTGGCGGCGTTGGATGACGGCGCGCGACGCGTTGGAGATGAGCTGCACCGCCCCGTGGATCGGAATCGCCACCAGCGGCTCGAGGTAGAGCAGCATCACCGCGAGCAGGGTGATGCCGCCGGCCATTCCGAGGATGCCGGAGAGAATGGCGGTCAGGACCGCCACCAGGGCCAGGACGCCGAGATCGAAGGGATCCATACGGGCCGGAGTGTCGCGAATCCGTCCAGCCGCGACCGCCTCGGCGCGCGGCCGGCTAGACTTCGCCGCGGGACCCCCGGCGCGGAGGACGGCGTGCGGCAGCTCGAATTCTTCTTCGATTGCTCGAGCCCCTGGACGTACCTCGCCTTCCATCGCGTCGAGGCCGTGGCGGCCGAAGCGGGGGCCCGGCTCGTCTGGCGCCCGATCCTGGTGGGCGGCGTCTTCAATGCCGTGAACCCGAGCGTCTACGAGCAACGCAGCAAGCCGGTTCCCGCCAAGGCCCGCTATCACGCCAAGGACCTGCGCGACTGGGCGCGCCACTACGGGCTGCGCATCGGATTCCCGCCCGTGTTCCCCGTGAACAGCGTCAAGGCCATGCGCGGCGCGCTGGTTGCGGATGAGCTCGGCACGCTCTCGCCCTATGCGCGCGCGGTCTTCGAGACCTACTGGGGGGAGCTGCGCGACATCTCGCAGGACGAGGTGCTGCGGGACGTCGCCCTGCGCGTCGGCCTCGACGCCGACGCGTTCTTCGAGAAGATCGCCTCGCCGGAGTACAAGAAGCGGCTGCGCGCCAACACCGACGAGCTGATCGAACGCGGCGGCTTCGGTTCACCGACCTTCTTCGTGGACCGCGACGACATGTATTTCGGAAACGACCGCCTGCCGCTGGTGCGCGCGGCGTTGAGGGAGCGCGCGGGCGCCGTATAATCGCGCGACTCGCCGGCCGGGCGAGGCCCAGATCCGATCCGAGTGCCGGGCCAGGAGCGCACGAGGAGCGCCATGTTCGAGACGTTCCGCGAAGATCTGCGGGCGATCCAGCGCAACGATCCCGCCGCGAAGAGCGTGCTGGAGAGCGTGCTCTGCCACACGCCCCTGCACGCCATCACCCTGTACCGGATCGCGCACTGGCTTCACACGCGTGCCCGACTGCCCCTGGTGCCGCGCCTGATCTCCGTCCTCGCGCATTTCCTGACCGGCGTGGAGATCCACCCCGCGGCGAAGATCGGGCGCCGGTTCTTCATCGACCACGGCACCGGCGTGGTGATCGGGGAGACGTCCGAGATCGGCGACGACTGCGTCCTGTTCCACAATGTGACGCTGGGGGGTACCGGCAAGCACCGCGGCAAGCGCCATCCCACGCTCGGCGACAACGTCCTGGTCGGAACCGGCGCGATCCTGCTGGGCCCGGTGCGCGTCGGATCGAACTCGAGAATCGGCGCCAACTCCTTCCTCCGCATGCACGACGTGCCCCCGAACTCCACCGTGATCGGGATTCCCGCCCGCCTCGTGAAGCGCGATGGGGCGCGCGTCGACCTCGCGCTCGAGCCGACCGAGCTGCCCGCGACGGCGATCCCGGTGCCCGACGCCGCAGAGCGCGGCGACACCGCGCGCGCCCGGACGGGCGGCGGGCCCGAATGAGCGAGAGCGCGGATACGCCGCTGGTTCGACTGTTGCGACAGCTCGACCTCGAGCCGCGGGGCCGCTCCGGGTTCCAGGCCGAGCCGATTCCGGGCTCCGGGCGGCTGTTCGGCGGACTCGTTGCGGCCCAGTCCGTGGTCGCGGCGGGTCGGACGGTCGCCGAGGGCGCGCTCCACTCGCTCCACGCCTACTTCCTGCGGCCCGGTGCGCACGAGGTGCCGATCCGGTTCGAGGTGGATCGGATCCGCGACGGTCGCACGTTCACCACCCGGCGCGTGATCGCGGTGCAGGACGGCGAGGCCATCTTCAACCTCTCGGCCAGCTTCGCGAGGCCCGAGGAGGGCATCGCCCACCAGGAGAGCCCGATGCCCGAGGCGCCGGATCCCGAGGGACTGCCGGATTGGGAGGTGCTGCGCGCGCAGGCGCTGGGGGAGCCGGCGGCGCGCCGCGACGCGGGCGCCATCGCGATCCGGGCCTGCGATCCGCGTGACGTGGACCCGCGCCGCCGGCTCCCGGCCCGCAAGCTGATCTGGCTGCGTCCCGTCGGCAGTCTGCCCGAGGACCCGCTCGTGCATGCGGCGGTGCTGGTGTACGCGAGCGACCGCACGCTGCTGTCGACGGCGGCGCGTCCCCACGGACTTTCGTGGGGCAAACGGCGCGCCGCCAGCCTGGATCACGCGATGTGGCTGCACCACGTGCCGTACTTCGACGACTGGCTGCTCTACGCCAGCGAAAGCCCGGTCGCGCACGCCGCGCGCGGCCTCATCCTGGGTGGCATGTACCGGCGCGATGGCGTTCGCATCGCATCCGTGGCCCAGGAGGGTCTGATCCGGATCGCGCGCGACCGCTGATCAGGGGGTCCCGAGCCACAGGTCGACCGCCCGTTCCACCGGCGGCGGGCGAAACGGAAGCTCGATCGCCCGCCCGCTGCGCGCCGACGCGTACGCCGCGCACAGGATCTCGAGCACGTGCAGACCGTCGCGGCCCGATTCCAGGGGCTCCGTGCCGTCCCGGAACGCGCGCAGGAAGTGCGCGAGTTCCTGCGGATAGCCGTTCGCCTCGAGCCAGTCCGGAACCGGCGTCGACCAGCCGGGCGGAAGCTCCGAGGTCGCGTGTCCGTTCGCGGTGTACACGCGCACGCCCGTCTGCTGGAGCAGGTCCACGTCCAGGTACCCGTCGCGGCCCCACACCTCGAGCTTCGACTGCATGCCCCCCTGGAGCGCCCACGAGGACTCGCAGGTTGCGGTCACACCCCCCTCGAAGCCGAGCTGGAGGACGGCGTGGTCTTCGAGCTCCGTGCGCGCGCGATGCAGGGTCCGCGCGATCTGCGCGGAGACCCACTGTACGGCGGGCTTTCCGAGCAGCCAGCGCACGCATTCGATGGAGTGACAGGCCATGTCCATCAACACGCCGCCCCCCGCGTCGTCGCGCGTGTAGAACCAGGCCGTGTGGGGGCCGCCGTGCGCCTCGCGCTGTGTCACGTAGAGCGCCTCGCCGAGCGCGCCCGAGTCCAACAGCGCGCGGGCGTGCGCGAACTTGGGGACGAACGGCAGCTCTTCCGCGTACGCGAGCCCGACACCGGCGCGCGCGCACGCCTCGACCATCGCCTCGCCCTGCTCGAGCGAGGCGGCGAGGGGCTTCTCGACGATCACGTGCCGGCCCGCCTCGGCCGCCCGGATCGCCTGCGCTGCGTGCAGCGCGTTCGGCGTGTTCACGCACACCACGTCGACCGACTCGATCAGCTCGTCGAGCGAATCCGTCGCGAGCTCCGCGCCGAGCTCCGCTGCGAAGCGCTGGGCGCGCTCGCGGCGCCGGGAGAAGACACCGGCGAGCTCGCCCTCCGGGATCCGGCCCAGCGCCCGGGCGTGGATCCGCGAGATGTAGCCCGTCCCGAGCAGTCCGACGCGAAACGGCTTCAAGGCTTCGCCTCCCGGCTCGGCTAGCGGAACAGCGCGGACACGCTGTCTCCGCAGTGGATGGCGCGGATCGCCGCGGCGAAGAGCGGCGCCACGGACAGCACCGTGATCTTGTCGATGCGCTTGTCCGCGGGAACCGGGACGGTGTCCGTCACGACGAGCGAGCGGATCGGCGATTCCCGGATCCGGGCGATCGCGCGTCCCGACAGAATCGGGTGGACCGCCGCGGCCTCCACCGCCGCCGCGCCTCGTTCGAGCACGAAACGGGCCGCCTCGATCATGGTGCCGCCGCTCGCGATCTCGTCGTCCACGATGAGGGCGATCTTGCCCTCGACGTCGCCGACCAGGTGGGTGGGGCGGGGCATCTCGTCGTCGCCGTCGCGGCGCTTGTCCACGATCGCGAGCGGCAGGTCGAGGCGGCTCGCATAGCGACCCAGGTCCTTCGCCTCGCCGACGTCCCCGGCCACGAGCACCGCATCTTCGAGATCCCGGTGGCGCGCCAGGTAGTCGCAGAGGATCGGTTCGCCGGAGAGCTGGTCGACCGGGATGCGGAAGAAGCCCTGCAGCTGCGGCGAATGCAGGTTCATCGTGAGCACCCGGTTCGCCCCCGCCGTCTCGAGCAGATCGGCCATCAGGCGCGCCGTGATCGAAATGCGCGGCCGGTCCTTCTTGTCGGAGCGCGCGTACGGGAAGTACGGCACCACGGCGGTGATGCGCGAGGCCGACGCGTGCTTGAGGGCGTCGATCGTGATGAGCAGCTCGACGATTCCGTCGGAGACCGGCGCGCACGAGGGCTGGACCACGAAGACGTCCTGCTCGCGCACGTTCTCCTGGATCTGGACCATCATGTTCTCGTTGGAGAAGCGGTGCACCTCGGTGCGGGACGGCTCGACGTCCAGGTGCTTGCAGATGTCGGCGGTGAGATCGGGGTGGGCCGAGCCGCCGATCACCTTGACGTCGCCCTGCATGTGTCCCCCGTCAGCCCGCGTCGGCGTCACGCCGCGGGATCGAGTCGGCGCCGGCCTGCACCTTCGCGAAGGCGTCCGCCAGGTCGCGCACGTCCGTTTCGGGCCCCAGGAAGAGCGGATGCGGCAGCCAGATCGATTCGTGATAGGCCGCGCGCCGCGCGATCGGAAACACCTGCTTGGAGTAGTCGACACCCGCGCGGATCGCCGCATTCGTGAGGGGATCGAAGGCGAACAGCGGGTCCTCGTTGAGGGGCACGTAGAAGCGCCCCGCGCACGGGACGCCTTCCGCCTGCAGCGCGCGGATGACGTCGTCGCGCGAGGCGCCGGCGAAGCCGCGGGCGTCGTAGCGCAGGATGTACTGGTAGGCGGTGCGCCGCGTCACGCGCGCATCGCGCGGCGCGGGGCGGAGTCCCGGCACCCCCTGGATCGCCTTCTCGAAACGGTCGATGCGCGCGGCGCGTCGTTCGTGCTGTTCGGGCAGACGGCGCAGCTGCTCGCGCAACACGGCCGCCTGCCACTCGGTCATGCGCGCGTTGTGCCCGAGCATCCGCTCCGGGAACCCGTCGTAGCCCTTCTCCTTGCGGCCGCAGTTCACGAGCGACTGGAGGCGCTGCTCGACGGTCGGGTCGCTCGTGGTCAGCATGCCGCCTTCGCCGGCGGTCAGGAGCTTCGTGCTCTGCATCGAGAACGATCCCAGCGCCCCGATCGACCCCGCTCCGCGCTCGCGCCACTGCGCGCCGTGCGCGTGGGCGCAATCCTCGACGAGCAGAAGGCCGCGCCGCGCGCAGAACTCCGTGAGCGCGTCCATGTCCGCCATGGCGCACCCGAGGTGCACGGGCATCACGGCCTCGGTGCGCTCGGTGCGGGCGGCGGCCACCGCATCCGGATCGATGCAATAGGTGTCGGGGCGCACGTCCACGAGCACCGGGATGCAGCCGGCGGCCACGATGGCGGAGGCGGTACCGACGAACGTGTAGGCGGTGGTGATCACCTCGGCACCCGGCGTCACCCGCGCCGCCTGGAGCGCGAGCGTGAGTGAGAGCGTGCCGTTGGTGCAGGGGACCGCGAACCGGGAGCCGACGTAGCGCGCGAACTCCGCCGAGAGTTCCCCCGCCTCTGCGTTGGGCGACGGGAAGCCGCCCCAGTTGCGCGTGTCGAGGACGCGGCGGAGCGCGGTCCGCTCCGCCTCACCGTACTCGGGCCAGGGGTGCCAGCCCTTCGCGCGGAGCGGCTTCCCACCGGCGATGGCGAGCGTGGCGGACAAGCGATTCCCCCGTCCCGTTGGGCCGATCGTAGCCCGTCGACCTCCGGGCGGGAACGCGCCGACGAACCCATCCGGACGGACCGGCGGCGGCCCGTGGTACGGTTCTCGCGAACGGGCGGCGACCCTGCGCACCACGAACGGCGCCACGGTCTTCATCGGCCGCTCGGGAGGACGGACATGAGCTTCGAGGTGCCCGACCGCGTCCGGGAGATCCGCGAGCGCGTGCGCGACTTCATCGAAACGCGCATCTACCCGGTCGAGCCGGTTCTCGACGAGGGCGCTTCGGAGGCGGCGCGGGAAGCGATGCGCCGGCTGATGCGGGAGGCCAAGGAGGCCGGTCTGTGGGCGCTCGGTCATCCGAAGGAGATCGGCGGGCACGGACTGCCGTTTCTCGACTACGTGTACGTGAACGAGGTGATCGGACGCTCGGAGCACGCGATGCTGGCGCTGGGGACGCATTCGCTGCAGGACGCGATCATGCTGAACCTGCACGCGTCACCGGAGTGGCGCGACCGCTACCTGAAGCCGCTGGTCGAGGGGCAGGTGTTTCCGAGCTTCGGAATGACCGAGCCGGACGTCGCGAGCTCGGACCCGACGCAGCTCCAGACCCGCGCGGTGCTCGAGGGCGGTGAGTGGGTGATCCGCGGACGCAAATGGTTCACGAGTGGCGCGAAGAACGCGGCCTACACCACGGTGATGTGCCGCACCGAGGCGGACGCGCCGCCGCACGCCGCCTTCAGCATGATCATCGTCCCCACGGACGCCCCGGGCTACCGGATCGTGCGCGAGACCCCCGTGATGGGGATGCTGGGCGGCCACTACGAGGTCGATTACGACGGCGTGCGCGTGCCCGAGAGCAACCGGCTCGGCCCGCGCGGCGCCGGCTTCACGATCGCGCAACAGCGGCTGGGACCGGGCCGCATCTTCCACTGCATGCGCTGGCTGGGGCAGGCGCAGCGCGCGTTCGACCTCATGTGCGAGCGGGCGCTCGGGCGCGTGGCATTCGGCTCGCCGCTCTCCGAGAAGCAGCAGGTGCAGCGGATGGTGTTCGACAGCCTGGCGCAGATCCAGGCCTCGCGGCTCTTGACGCTCAGCGCCGCCCACAAGATCGACCGGGGCGAACAGGCGCGCGTCGAGATCGGACTCATCAAGGTCGTCGGGGCCCGCATGTTGCACGACGTGATCGACCGCGCCATCCAGGTGTTCGGGGCCCGCGGCGTGACCTCGGACACGCCGCTCGAACGCATGTACCGGCACGCGCGGTCCGCGCGCATCTACGACGGACCCGACGAGGTTCACGTGATGAGCGTCGCCCGGCGGACCTTCCGGGAGTACGCGGCGGGCCGCGGCTGGGACTTCGGACTCCGCTGAACGCCCGCCCGCGCGCCGGGCGCCCTAGGCGGCCATGCCCTCGGCGCGCAGCCGGCGCTCCTCCTCGATCTCCTGATCCACGTCGGAGCTCGTGTTGTTCTCGTACTGCAGGATCCCGAGCGCCTCGAAACGTTCGCGCTGGCGGTCCGAAAGCAGCCCGAGACTCTTCACGTTGGGCACGATCTTCGAGAAGAGCCGGTAGCGGAACTGCCGGTGGAGCTCGGAGCGCTCGAAGGCCGCCACACACGCATCCGCGTCCATGCCCATCGCCTCCCAGACCTCCCGGTTGGTGAGCCGGTCGCGCATCAGCACGCAGGCCTCGTAGACGAAGTCCTCCCGCTCGTGGCGCTCCGCCTCCGTGAGGTCGGCACAGTACTCGCGCAGCGACAGCACCCCGAACGCGACGTGGCGCGACTCGTCCTCCATCACCGCGGCGGTGAGATCGCGCAGCAGCGGATTGGTCGCCGTGTCCCGAATCGTCCCGAAGGCCGCCAGCGCCAGACCCTCGACGATGATCTGCATGCCCAGGAACTTCATGTCCCAGCGCGAGTCGGAGAGGATCTGGTCGAGCAGCTTCTTGAGCTCCGGATTCACGGGATACTCGTGCTCGAGCTTCTCCTGCACGAAGCGGCGGTAGACCTCCACGTGGCGCGCCTCGTCCATCACCTGCGTGGCGCCGTACTGCTTGGCCTCGTACCACGGCACGCTGTCCACGACCTGCGCGGTCACGAGCAGCGCACCCTGCTCGCCGTGCAGGAACTGGCAGAGCTGCCAGGTGATGGCCTCGTGGCGCAGCCTCTCGATCTCGCTCGGGGTGAGCCGGTCCCACATCGGCGTGCCGTAGATGCCGATCGACAGATCGGGGACCAGGCCCGCGCGCGGATCCACGTCGACGGACCAGTCCAGGCGTTCGCTCGCGTTCCACTGATCGCGCTTCGCGTTCTCGTACAGCCGCATGAGACGGCGCCGCGTGGCGTCGTACTCCCAGTTGTAGTGCACCGTCTGCGGCACGTTCAGCGCTTCGATGGATTGCTCCGGATGGAGCCGGTCGAGGGCGGCCATGTCGTTCCTCTCTAGCGAGCGTTCGGGTTTCTAATCGGCGGTTTGTGGAACGGCGACGCGACCCCGAGGTACGCGAGATAGTTTCGCGTCAGCTCGGAGGCCACCTCGTCGTCCGAGAAGCTGAGTCCGGAGGAGTACGTCTCGCCGAACAGCATCGTGCTGTCGAGCGTGCTGAACACCACCATGAATCCGAAGTGCGCCGCGCGCTGCGGATCGGGATGGGCGATCTGCGCGCGCCGCGCGAGCAGCAGGTCGCACAGCCGCGAGCTCACGTAGTGCGAGAGCCGCGCCTGGCGCAGCCCGAACTCGGCGTCGCTGCGGTTGCGCAGGACGAAGGAGCGGAGCAGGCCGCCCTGCTCGCGGAAGACGGTGACCAGGAAGCGGATGACCGAACCCAGGATCTCGGGGATCGTCGCCCCCTTCCAGCGCTCGGGGTCGAGCGCCGCATCCGCGGTGGCGGTGGCCTCCGCGAGGAACCGGTCGTAGAGCGCGTGCAGCAGGCCTTCCTTGTCGCGGAAGCGCGCGTAGAACGCGCCGACCGACGAGCCGGCGAGTGCCACCACGTCGCTGACCCGGGTGTCCTCGAAGCTCTTCTCGGCGATCAGCGCCTCGGCCGCGTCGAGGATCCGGTCGAGCGTCTCCTGGCTGCGCGTCTGCTGCGGCGGGCGGACCCAGCGAAGCTCGGAGGCGGTTTGCGGCACGGCGGGCTCCTGAATAGAACCAGAATACTGATTCTGTTTTTTAGCTGCGGCCGGGGCGGGTGTCAACGGGTCCCGGGACCCCCGAGGGGACTCAATCCTCTCGGAGAGGCATGAGCAGCCAGAGCACCAGGTAGACGATGATGCCGGGGAAGGCGGCCGAGGCGATCGAGCCGACCACGAACAGGATCCGCACGACGGCCGGGCGCCAGCCGAGCCACTCGGCGATCCCGCCCAGCACGCCCGCGAGGATGCGATGCTCGCGCGAGCGCTGGAGTCCGGCTCGGGCTCTCGGCATCGTCGACCTCCGGTTCCGGGCGGCGGGCAGATCAGCTCCCGGCGATCGCTTCGCCGAGCTCGGCCTGGGCGCGGTCGCGCGCCGCGTCGATGGCCCGCTCCCAGGCGGCGGCATCCGCGGTCATCCCCGCCTCGGGAAACAGGAGCGCCCGTGAGGACGCCACGATGCCCCCTTCGAGCCGGCCGTCGGGCCCGGGCACGAAGCCCCGCACCGCGTCGCGCGCGGACGCACCCTGCGCACCGTAGCCCGGCACGAGCAGCAGGGCCTCCGGCAAGAGCTCCCGGATGCGCGCACTCGGCTCGGGATGCGTCGCAGCGGCGACGACACCGAGCGAAGACCAGCCCGTCTTGCCGCCCGCCATGGCCCCGGCCCGATCCACCAGCGATTCCGCGATCCGCTCGAAGAGCGGACGGCCCCCGGCGTCCCGGTCCTGAACATCGGACGAACCCGGATTGCTCGTCTTGACGAGCACGAAGACGCCCCGCTGCCCGAGGTCGGCGCGCTCGAAGAAGGGGGCCAGCGTGTCCCGGCCCAGATACGGATTGACCGTGATCGCGTCCACCGGGGTCGGCGCAGCCGCGTCGAGGTAGGCGGCCGCATAGGCGCGCGCGGTGGAGCCGATGTCGCCGCGCTTGGCGTCCAGCAGCACGAGCATTCGAAGCTCGTGCGCACGGGCCACGACGCGCTCGAGAACCCGCATGCCCCGCCAGCCCAGCTGCTCGAAGAACGCGCTCTGCGGCTTGGCGATCGCAACCTGCCCGGCGTACCGCTCGAGCACCGCGAGCAGGAATGCCTCGACGGCAGTCGCCGTTTCCGGATTCCGCGGCGTCATGTCACCGCGGCGGAACAGGGGCGGGATGCGGTCCAGATGCGGGTCGAGTCCGAGACACAGCGGATGTCCCTGTGCCCGGACGCCGAGGATCAGGCGGTCGGCAAAGTGCGACGGTTCGCTCACGGTGCTCCAGGAGTCGTGCTCGACGAACTCTAGCACCCTGCCAATCGTAGGGTTCTCGCCACGCATGTGGTCACGGTGGTCGATGGCGGACGGCGCGGGGGGCGTGTATGACACCGGTCACGCCATGGGCGATCGGGAGGGTCGCTGAGCCGGAATGAAGAGCGTGTTCGCATTCCTGCCGCACGTCTGGGCGGCGCTGAACCTGGCCACGGCCGTCTCGCTGCTGGCGGGCTTTGCGGCGATCCGCCGCGGTCGCCGGGACCTTCACCCGAGGCTGATGCTCTCGGCGGTCCTGCTGGGGGTCGTGTTCCTGGTCTCGTACGTCGCGCAGACCTGGATCGAGGGGCACCGACGCTTTCCGGGTGACGACTGGGTCCGCGCGCTGTTCCTCGCGATCCTCGCTTCGCACACGTTGCTCGCCGTCGCGGTCGTGCCGCTGATCCTGCGCGCGATCCATCTCGCCAGCCGGCAGCGCTTCGCGGAGCACCGCCGCATCGCGCGGGTCGCCCTGCCGATCTGGCTCTACGTCGCATTCACCGGCGTCGTCATCTACTGGATGAACAATCATCTTCGTCCCCCTGCCTGACACATAGTCACACTTCAGTGGGGCGTGGCGCCCCAGGTCTGGCGCGAACGCGTTCCTGCGGCCGCTCCGGGCCGCAGGAGACGTCCGCCGCCCGGGGCTCGCGCATCCCCTACCGGCACGCGGTGTGCATCGCACCGGCCGGGAGTGCGCGCTCGCACTCCGAATTCGGGAGGACGCCATGCAGCGGATTTCGGCTGGGAGCGAAGCGTGGATTCAGAGGCGGCGAGGCAGGTTCGTCGCGGGGCTCGCAGTGCTGGCTCTGGTGCTCGGGGTCGCCGCCCCGACGCCCGCCGCCGCTGCAGATCCGGCGGACGACGGCTTTCGGCTCACGCCCTCGATCGGCTGGTCGCGCGACAAGGAGCGGATCGACCTGTCGATCTCGACGCGTGGACGCATCGAGTGGTGGAACGCGTTCGCCAACACGACGGACGCCTTCTACGCGCTGCGCACCCGCGTCGGGCTCAAGTACGCCTACGACGACCTCCTCACGCTGTTCGCCGAGTACCAGAACGTCGAGCTGTGGAGCCTGTCCCCGAGCGGGGGCGGCGCAAACGGGCTCTACTGGACGCACTCGGGGATGCGCTCCTCGGCGCACGACGACTCCCTGCGCCAGTTCTATGCCGAGCTGCGTCCGGTGGAGGGACTGGCCCTGCGCGGTGGGCGGTTCGACATCAAGGGCGGCACCGAGGTCATGTATCCCGAGGCGAACTGGAAGTACCTGAAGATCCAGCGCGCCTCGCAGCGGCTGGTGGGGACCGTCGGGTGGACGCACGTCGAGCGGTCGAACGAGGGCCTGTCGACGGCCTACGATTTCGGCGACCACCACCTCTACGCGTTCGCCGCGCGGCCCACGACCGGTGTCTTCGACGCCGACGACGCCTATCACCGTCAAGACGGGATCACCTACGGCGGCCTGCAGTGGACGGTCAAACGCGACGTCGCGATCCCCGACACCGAGCTGCGGTTCTTCGCCCTCGACTACGACGACGACCGCTCCACGCGCGACGGCGGCCTCGCGAGTGCGGTCCACGTCTACACCGTGGGGCTGTCGAGCATCGGGATCTACCCCGTCGGCCCGGGGAACTTCGACCTGTTCGCCTGGTTCGCGGGCCAGTGGGGTCGCTACGACGGTCTCGACCACCTGGCGGCTGCCGGCATTCTCGAGGTCGGCTATCAGTTCCCGGACGTGTTCATGAAACCGTGGTTCCGGCTGGGCGTGAACATCGCCTCGGGGGACGGCGACCCGAACGACGGCGACCACAACACGTTCTTCAACATGTTGCCGACGAACCACCTCTACTACGGGTTCGCCGATCAGTTCGCCTTCCAGAACCTCGTGAACTACATCGCCCAGCTGATGCTGCAGCCGCACGAGAAGGTGAACATCAACCTGATGCTGCACCACTTCAAGCTGCAGGACAAAGACGACGTGCGGTACGGCGGCACCGGCGCGTTCAACAAGGACAGCTTCGGCTTCGTGACGACGGCGAACCCGCGCAGGACCACGAACGCGGCCACCGAGATCGATGCCGTGCTGAACGTGAACGTGCGAAAGGGCGTTTCGGTGCAGGCGGGCTACGCCCACATCTGGAGTCACACCGTCTTCCAGAGCCCACCGCTCGCCGACGACGACGTCGACTTCGGCTACGTCCAGGTCAGCCTGAGCTACTAGGGGACCGGGAGGGACCGGGCCGCTCGCGGCGGGTGCGTTCAGCGTCCGCCGCGGCGCGCCCACCAGCGGTCCAGCTCGGCCAGGAAGTAGCGCAGCCGGACCTTCTTGAACTCCTTCACGCTGAACAGCACCGCGTAGTCGGTCGAGCCGAGCTGTCGCGCGAGTCGGGACGCCAGCTGCTCGCAGGTGCCGCGGTCGGGTCCGTGGAGCATGGCGTAGAGCGTGTAGGGAAAGCCCGGGATCGCATTTCGCGCGTAGCAGTGGCTGACCTCGGGCGCCTGCGCGAGACGGGCTCCCAGCTCGGCGACGCGCTCGTCCTCGACGCGGAAGACGGCCATCCCGTTCTCGCGAACGCCGAGCTTCCGGTGACGCAGGGTGCCGACGTAGCGCCGGATCGCCCCGCCCAGGTGGCGGCGGGCGAATGCGAGCAGCGCCGCCGGCTCGATGTCGGCCGTCCGCGCCAGGACCGCGAAGGGTCGGGCCTCGAGCGGCAGCGGCGTCTGGAGCGCGCGGAACGAGCCCCGATCGGATTCCGAGACCTCGATCGGCTCGACGTGCACCGGCGCAGCCGCCGTGGTGCGGTTCGAGCGCGTCTCCGGGTCGAAGTTCACGCCGATCTTGAAGGTCGCCGTGCGCCGCAGCGCGTGGAAGGCGGCGACCCCCGACTCCCGGGCGAGCAGCGCCAGCGTCGCGCCCACCCCCATCTGGCTCGGGACCGCGATCGTGAACCACAGGTTGTAGCGATGATTGCGCAGGTAGTTGTGGGTCACGGTGGGATGCGCGTTCACCACCTCCACGACCCGGTCGAGCCGGTCCTCCGGCACCTCGCCGGCGACGAGCGCGCTCTCGTAGCCGAGCGCGCTGCCCTCGAGCACGGCCGAGATCTCGCGCAGGACGCCCGTCTCGCGGACGCGGCGGAGCTCCGCCAGGACCGAGTCGCCCGCGAGCCCCAGCTCCGCGCCGAGCGCTGCGAAGGGATCCTCGACCAGCGGCACACCGGCCTGCACGCAGCGCAGCAGGCGGTTGCGATCGGGGTCCGAGAGCGCAGCGCTGGCGTTCATCACAGGCCGATCCGGAACGCGCGCCACACGCCGAAGATGCCCGACGGCGAGTTCAGCTCCTGGACGTCTTCGATCTGCCGCGTCGTCGCGTTGACGAGCACGAGCTTGTTCTCGCGGTTGGCGCTCACCAGCACGTGCGAGCCGCGGGGCGTGAAGTCCATGTGGTAGATGCGCCCGCCGATCCGCAGCGTATCGGTGACGGCGAGGGCCTGGGTGTCGACGATCTGGACGTAGGCGTCGTCCGCCTCGCCCGAGAAGCTCACCCAGACCTCGCGCTCCGTCGGCGAGCGCACCGCGTAGACCGGATGACCGCGCAGCGGCAGCGAGCGCTCGAACGCGAAGCTCTCGCGGTCGAGGACGGCGAGCCGCTTCTCCCCGACCAGCGGCACGAAGATCCAGCGACCGGCGACCGCCCACGAGGCCAGGTGGGGGAGCTTCACGGGCGCTTCGCGGGCGTAGCTCCGGCTCGGATCGCGCAGCGAGACGTCCCGCACTCCGCGCTCCGGCTGCGTCAGGTCGAGCACCGAGACGCGGTCGGACTCGAGATGTCCCACCACGTAGAAGCGCCCGTCCGGGGTGATCATGGCGTCGTACGGCATGTCCTGGGGCGTCGCGATCCGGTGCTCGATCGGGAACTCGGGCTGCGACGCGTCGATCACCCAGATCTCGGCGCCCTCCATCAGCACGCAGACGAAGCGGTTGCCCGGCGCATCCACGATGCCCGTTACGCGGGACGGAAGCGTTTCGTCGCCGCGCGAGACGCTCGCCGCGTGTCGCTTCACGACCCGCAGGTTCTGCGCGTCGAGGATCGTGACCCCACCGGGCGCGTACTCGGCCGTGGCGATGTAGCGGCCGTCCTGGCTGATGGCGTTGTCGATCGAGCTCTTCGAGGTGAACACCTCGCCGGCGCGCTCGAGCGTCGCGAGGTCGATGCGGCTCACCTGTCCGCCGCGCGTGGCCAGGTATCCGTAGCGAAGGTCCGGCGAGAAGATCATGGTGGCGTGGCGCAGGTTTCCCAGGCCGCCGATCCGCTGCCGCAGGAGCTCGCGCTCCATGAAGTCGTACACCGCGAGGCTTTGCGATTCGCGCTCCACGACGAAGACGCGCGATCCGATCCCCCCTGCGACGGCGGGCGCCGCCGCGAGCAGCAGGCACGGGAACAGAAGCCGCGCGCGCCTCCGCATCACGCGCCCCGCGCTTCCCGAAGCGGGGCGGCGGCGCTCGCCAGGCCGATCTCCGCGTCCTCCATCACGCAGGACGGATCCGGGGCCCACAGCTCACCGTACCTGGCGATCGCTCGTTCGCGGTGCGACCCGCGGCAGAGGGCCCGGCTCGCACACGCGCCGCAGCGCCCCTCCAGGTGATCGAGCCGGTTGGCGAGCCGCGCGCGCAGGGGGTGCGCGAGGATCGACTCGAAGCTCTGCGTCCGCACGTCACCGAGCACCGCTCGCCTCCAGAACTGATCCGGGTGGACCCGCCCGCGGTGGTCGATGTTGAGAACCTTCTCGCCCGCGGAGTTCCCCCCGCGCGCCAGCAACAGCGCCTCGACCGGACGGGCCGCGGTCGGACCGTAGCGCGCCTCGATCCAGCGAAGCAGCAGCACGCCGTTCGAATCGTTCGAGCCCGTGACGATGCGCGGTCCGCGGCCGCGCGCGAGTCTCGCCTCCGCCCGCTCGAACAGGTGGTGAAGCGCCGCGCGCGCCTGCGCGCGCGACAGATCCTCGTCCGCGATCTTGAGGCCGCGCCCCGCGTAGACGAGATGCGAGGCGTAGAAGCGGTCCGCGGCGACGTCCTCCGCGACGTCGATCAGGGCGTCCAGCTGATCGGCGTTGCGGCTCGTGAGCGTCATGCGGAGCCCCGTTCGCATGCCCGCCGCCTTCGCGGCGCGCAGGCCGCGCAGCGCCGCCTCGTAGCCGCCCTCGAGCCGCCGGTAGTCGTCGTTGAAGGCGCGCAGGCCGTCGATGCTCACGCCCACGTACGCGACGCCCGCGCAGGCCAGCCGTTCCGCCACCGCGTCGTCGATGAACACGCCGTTCGTCGAGAGCTGCGGCGCGATGCCCAGATCCCGGGCCCGCGCCAGGAGCTCGAACAGGTCCGGGCGCAGCAGGGGCTCGCCCCCGCTGAAGATCACGACCGATACGCCGCACGCCGCGAGCTCTGCGAGCAGGCGCAGCCCCTCCGCCGTGGTGAGATCCGTCGGCGACGGGCGCGAGACCGCGGCCGCGTAGCAGTGCGGACAGCCCATGTTGCAGTGCATGCAGACGTTCCAGATCACGACCGGGGCCTGCGCGCCGGGCCGGGCGAAGCGCTGGCGGGCGCGGGCGCCGACCGCCTCGCTCGAGGCTTCGCCGCGCGCCACCTCCAGCAGGTCGCTCACCGGGAGCATCGCGGCCTCCGCCGGCCCGCGCGGTCCGGCGCGTTGAGGGAACGCCCGAGAACTGGTAAAGCAAGCGGCTGGTGGAGCACGTGTCCTCTTCGATCCTCCGCGCGCTGGCGCTGGCGC
>CP070734.1:2687600-2690237 GCA_020347605.1 Deltaproteobacteria bacterium
GCCGAGCCGATGGAGGGTCCGGAAGGCCACGCGCGCGTCCGAGCGCGGTTCCGCGCCAAGTACGGGTTCGCCGACTGGTGGATCGGGCGGCTACAGGACAGTCTCGTTCGGTGGCGATTCGACTCCGCCCCGTCGGGTCCCACGAGCGCCGCCCGGTATACTGCCCGCGATCCGATTTCGAGACGCGACGACCGGCCCGCCATCCGGCGGGCGACGCTTCGCGTCGGAGCGCGTTCGAAGGGTCGCGCGCCCGCGCGCAGGAGGAAACACGATGACCGGACAGGAACGCCTTCGCCATCTCCGGGTCGCGCTCGCCGTATTCGGGACCCTATTCGTGTTGGGACTGTTTCCGCTGATGATCGTGTGGGCCTCCGCGTGGACCTGGGAACCCCGTCAGCCGGAGTACGAGCAGATGATGCTCGGCATCTACGCGACGCTCGGGATATTCCTGATCCGCGCCTCGCGAAACCCGCTCGAGCACCTCAGCCTGATCTGGTTCACCGCCTGGTCGAGCCTCGTACACGGAGGGATCATGGCCGTTCAAGCGTGGGTCGATGCGGCGGAGCGGGCGAATCTCCTCGGCGACGTGCCGGCGCTGCTCGTCGTCGCGATCGTGCTCGCCTGGCTGACGCCGCGGGGCGCCGAAGCGCGCGCGCTGCGAGCGGCCGCCTGAGAGCGCCGACGGCACCAGAGCCGTCTTGACAGGCGGGGGCGCGCACGCGCATGGTCTCGCGGAGCGGAGACGGTGCGGACCGCGTCGGGGGGAACGATGTCGAGCGGCGAGACGGGGGTGCCGCAGGCGACCGCGCGAGGCGTGCGGCGCAGGCTCAGTCCCGAGGAGATCCTGCTGGCCGTGCTGGTCGCGCTGTCCCTGGCGGGCGTCGCGGTCATGGACTTCTCGCAGCGCTACGGCCTGTGGTACTGGCTCGCGATGGCGCCGGTGTTCGGCGGCGTGAGCATCTACGGCGGTTGGGCTCGGGCCCGGCGCCACGGCGAATCGGCCCCCGCCATCCTGCGCGTGCAGCTGCTCCACTGGATCACCCTGATCCTGGCCGTGCTCCTGGTCTACGTGCTGCAGCAGACGGGCCGCCTCACCGACGAAGACGCGGGATTCGTGGCGCTGCTCGCCCTTGCGCTCACGACGTTTCTCGCGGGCGTGCACTTCGACTGGCGTTTCTGCGTGCTGGGCGTCGTGCTCGGGATCACCCTGGCGGGCGCTGCACTCGTGACGGACTTCTTCTGGATCCTGCTCGTTCCCGCGCTGCTCGCCGGCGCTCTCTTCGTCTTCTGGAAATGGCGCAGAGCCTGAGCGCGTAACGCCCGTCGCGCGCGACGGCTGCACGGTCGCGGAGCGCGGCACGTCCCGCGCCGGGGTTCAGGCGCTCCCGGCGCCGCCCGCTTCGGGCTCGAGATCGCGCACGTGGAACACCCCGAACACGAAGGTCCGCCAGAGATGGATCGCGAGGGTTCCCGGAGCGCGGCGCAGCCTGGGCAGGAACACGACGCACTCGATCGCGTGCACGACCACGAGGATCGAAAACACGAGACGGCCGGTCCCCGCGGCTGCGGACTCCGTGGCGACGAAGAACGAGGCGATCCCGAGGATCCACACGATCCCGATCAGAACCCTGGCCGTGCCCATCCCATGCTCCTTCCCTGCGCCGTGACAGTCCGGACCCAGGCCCCGTCGCCGGGCCCGAGCCACGCTGCGATTCTCGCACGGAACGCGTGCGGCCCACAAACGCGATGGGCTGCGGCCCCGGACGCCGTCGCGGAATCGGTCCGGAACGCACGCTAGGCTCTCCCGCCGGGCGCCCCCACAGAGGAGCGACGAGGGGACCGCGTGACGCCTGCGCTCGCCGCGAAGATCCTGGTCTTCACCGTCGTCGTGCCGGGGACCGTCACGGTCCTGATCCCGTACTGGATCCTTTCGGCCAGCGGCGGGCTGGCGGTTCCACCGCTGGGTGTCCGACCGGTCATCGGGCTGGTCGTCGGCGCGCTGGGCGCGTTCGTCTACGGGTGGTGCGCCTGGGACTTCGGCTCCGCCGGACGGGGCACGCCGGCTCCGATCGACCCGCCCCAGGCGCTGGTCGTGCGCGGGCTGTACCGCTACACCCGTAATCCCATGTACGTGGGCGTCTTGAGCCTGCTGCTCGGCGAGGCGCTCTTCTTCAGCTCGCGCTGGCTGTTGCTCCAGGCGGTGATCCTGTTCGGTCTGTTCCATTCCTTCGTGTTGCTCTACGAGGAGCCGACGCTGCGACGCACGTTCGGAACCGCGTACACGCGCTACTGCGCGTCGGTGCCGCGCTGGATCTGGAAGACCTCGCGTCGCAGGGCCGCGTAGTCCGGCGCTCCCGGCGCCCCGTTCCGGCGTCGTGCGCCGAACCGCCTCGCGATTCGCGAGCACGGCGCTGCGAACGCGTGGTACGGTCTGCCGCGGCGGGCCGACGCCCGCGCTGGAACGCCAGGAGGCGGCCCATGGACCCCGTTGCCCGCAAGACCGCGCTGCGGATGATTCCCTACGGGCTCTACGTGTTGACCGGCGAGACCCGGGACGGCCGTTTCAGCGCGGCGACCGTCAACTGGGCGACGCAGGCGTCGTTCGAGCCGCCCCTGATCGCGGTCGGCGTCAAGGCG
>CP070734.1:2690337-2733079 GCA_020347605.1 Deltaproteobacteria bacterium
GGGCGCGCGCGGCTCTGCTAGGTTGCCGAAATGACGCAGGCGGACGTATACGATCCGGCCGAGGTCGAGTCCCGCTGGCAACGGCGGTGGGACGAGGATCGGCACTACGACGCCGACGTCCGCGAGGATCGGCCGAAGCACTACGCCCTCACCATGCTCCCGTACCCGTCGGGCGACCTGCACATCGGTCACTGGTACGCGATGGTGCCCTCCGACGCGCGCGCCCGCTTCATGCGGCTGCGCGGCTACAACGTGATGTTCCCGATGGGCTTCGACGCCTTCGGACTGCCGGCCGAGAACGCCGCGATCAAGCGCAACCTCCACCCCCGGGACTGGACGCGCGCCAACATCGAGCGCATGCGCGGCCAGCTCCGGCGCATGGGCGCAATGTTCGACTGGCGCCGCGAGGTGATCACCTGCGAGCCCGCCTTCTACCGCTGGAGCCAGTGGATCTTCCTGCGCTTCCTGGAACGGGGCCTGGCGTATCGCAAGGCGGCCCCGGTCGACTTCTGCCCGAGCTGCAACACCACCCTGGCCCGGGAACAGGTCCAGGGCGAGGACCGGCACTGCGAGCGCTGCGATACGCCGGTCGAGAAGCGGCATCTCGAGCAGTGGTTCTTCCGCACCACGGAATACGCGGAGGAGCTCCTCGAGTATCCGTCGCTCGATTGGCCGGAACGCGTCAAGACGCTGCAGCGGAACTGGATCGGCCGCTCCACGGGAGCGCAGGTGGTGTTCCGCACCGAGGCGGGAGACGCGATCGAGGTCTTCACCACGCGTCCCGATACGCTGTGGGGCGCCACGTTCATGGTGCTGGCGCCCGAGCACCCCCTGGTCGAGCGCCTGACGACGCCGGATCGCCGCTCCGAGGTCGAGGCCTACGTCGCGCAGGCCGCGCGTCAGTCGGACGTGGTGCGCGAGACCGCCGAGCGGGAGAAGACGGGTGTCTTCACGGGCGGCCACGTCGTGAATCCGGTGAACGGCGAGCGGATCCCGGTCTGGATCGCCGACTACGTGCTCATGACGTACGGAACCGGCGCGATCATGGCCGTCCCGGCCCACGATCAGCGGGACTTCGAATTCGCGCGCCGCTACGGGATCGAGATTCGCGTCGTGATCCAGGACGAGGGCGGCGAGCGGCCGTCGGCGTCGGCACTCGAGGCGGCGCTGCCCCACGCGGGCACCATGGTGAACTCGGGTCCCCTGTCCGGGACGCCCGCCGATCAGGCCGTCGGGCGGACCGTCGAGTACCTCGAAGCCCGGAACCTCGGGCGCGCCGCCGTCGGCTACCGCCTCCGCGACTGGCTCATCTCGCGGCAGCGCTACTGGGGCACGCCGATTCCGGTGGTCCACTGCGGCGCGTGCGGCGTGGTGCCCGTGCCGGACGCGGAGCTGCCGGTGCTGCTCCCCGACGACGTGGAGTGGCGGCCGACGGGCGAGAGCCCGCTCAAGCTGCACCCGACCTGGAAACACACCGCCTGTCCGGGTTGCGGTGGAGACGCCGAGCGCGAAAGCGACACGATGGACACCTTCATGTGTTCGTCGCTCTACCACCTCCGCTACCTGAATCCGCGCGCCGAGGTCCCCGTCGATCCGCGCGAGTACGACTACTGGATGCCCGTCGACACCTACACGGGCGGCATCGAGCACGCGACGATGCACCTGATCTATACGCGGTTCTTTCACAAGGCGTGCCGCGACATCGGGATCACCCGGGGTCCCGAGCCGATGATCCAGCTGCGCAACCAGGGCATCATCCTGGGCGAAGATTCGGAGAAGATGTCGAAGAGCCGGGGCAACGTGGACGCGCCCGACGCGCTGGTCGACAGCTACGGCGCGGACACCGTCCGCGCCTACCTCATGTTCTTCGCGCGCTGGGATCAGGGCGGACCCTGGAGCAGCCAGGGGGTCGAGGGAACCGCGCGCTGGTTGCGTCGGGTCTTCGCCCTGCTCACGGATCCGGGCCGGATCGCGGGGGACGGCGGGACGCCGGGCGAGGGCGCCGAGCGGGAGCTGCGGCGCGCGACCCACCAGGTCCTCGAGCGGGTCACGCGCGACTTCGAGAGCTTCGAGTTCAACACGGTGATCTCCGCGCTGATGGAGCTCCTGAACGAGATGTACCGCCTGGCTCCGAGCTGCGACACGGGCGGCGCGGCGTGGCAGGAGTGCGTCGACATCTACCTGCGCATGCTCGCGCCGGTGGCGCCTCACCTCGCCGAGGAGCTGTGGTCGCGCCTGGAGAAGCCGTACTCGGTCCACGTCCAGGCCTGGCCCGAGGTGGATGCGGCGGCGGCGGCCGAGGACGAGATCACGCTGGTCGTGCAGGTGAACGGCAAGCTCCGCGATCGGATTCGCGTGCCCGCGGGCATCGATCGCGAGGCGGCCCGCGAGCGCGCCCTGGCGAGCGAGGCCGTCGGACGGTTCGTCTCCGGCAAGGCCGTGCGCAAGGTGATCTTCGTCCCCGGGCGCCTGGTCAACATCGTGGTCTGAGGACGTGGCGCGACCCGCGGCCGAGAGGGCCGAGATCTTCGTCGTCTCGGACGGCACGGGCGACACGGCGGCCGCTGCGGTCGAAGCCGCGATGCTCCAGTTCCACACGCCGTGGCGCGTCCGCCGCTTCCGCGACGTGCGCCACGCGTCCCAGGTGCGGCGCATCGTCGAGCTGGCCCAGAGCTCCGCGTCGCTCATCGTGTTCACGCTGGTGGAGAAGCGGGTCGCCCAGGAGCTCCGCGACCGCGGAGCCCTGCTGGGGGTGCCCACGGTCGACCTGCTGGGGTCCCTCATCTCGAAGATCGCGCAGCACCTGCGGGCCGAGCCCCGCCTCGAGCCCGGGCTGCTGCACGGGTTCTCGGACGAGTACTTCGCGCGGATCGAGGCCGTCGAATACGCGGTGCGCCACGACGACGGCGCGAATCTGGACACGCTGTTCGAGGCCGACATCGTGCTGACCGGCGTTTCGCGCACCTCGAAGACGCCGCTCACGATGTATCTGGCGCAGCGCGGCTTCCGGACGGCGAACATTCCGCTGGTCCCGGGTGTGCCGCCGCCGCGGGCCCTGCTCGAGATGGACAAGCGGCGCGTCTTCGGGCTCACGATCGCGCCGGAGACGCTGGTCACCGTTCGCAAGAATCGCGAGCGGATCCTGCGCGCGCTGCCGTACGGGAGCTACGCGCAGCGCGAGGAGATCGTCCGGGAGCTGGAGACCGCGCGCCGACTGTTCCGCCGCGAAGGCTGGCGCGTGATCGACATCTCGGGGCGGGCGGTGGAGGAGAATGCCGCCCAGATCATCGAATACCTCGAAGAGGCCACCAAGCCGCGCCTCGAGCGCTAGCCCCGCACGCGCGATCGCGCTCCGGGCCGGCCTCCGCGGGACTACGAGGCGTGCTGCTCGGCGCGCCGTTGCTCGAGGGCGGCGAGCTGCTCCTCCGTCATGAGATTGGTGGCGAACTTCGGCTTGATGATCGAATAGAAGGCCGGCACGATCGTGATGGCGCCCAGCATGTTGATCACCATCAGGATCACGAGCAGGCCCGCCATCTCCGCCTGGTAGCGAAGGCTCGATTGCGTCCACAGCACGATCCCGCCGACGATGGTCGTGGCCGTGAAGCTCACCGCCATGCCCGTGGTTCGGATCGCGCGTCGGATCGACTCGTCGATGTCGCCGCCGGTTTCGACGACCTCCTGGCGGATGCGGTCCACGATGTAGATCGCGTAGTCGACGCCGATGCCGACGCCCACCGACTGGACGGGGAGCGTGTTGATGTTGAGTCCCACGCCGCGCAGCGCCATGTAGGCCAACGAGATCATCGTGGCCGTGGCCAGCTGGATCACGATGATGGTGCCGCTCCACAGCGAGCGGTACGTGATCGCCTGCAGCACGTAGATCACGAGCAGGATCAGCGAGATGTTGGCGACGTGACCGCGCTCGACCTCGTCGTTGATCGCCGCCAGGATGCCCATCACGCCGCCCGCCATCACGAACTGCATGCCGCGCGTCCACGACTGCGTGCCCTGATACTTCGGAACCGAGTCGATCGCCTTCAGGTCCTGGACGATCAGGTCCTTGGTGTTGACGGCCACCGCACGCAACCCGAGCTCTTCGTCCTCCCACCACTGGTTCACGTCGCCCAAATCCCAGTCCGCGAGCGTTTCGGGCCACGGGAAGTACTCGTCCTCGGGCCACGAGTCGCGCGTCTCCTCGTAGTCGTAGGTGGCCGCCTCGCGGAACTCGTCGATCCAGTCCGGCAGCCGGCCGCCGGACGCGGCCTGGATGTTCCGCGGCAGGTACTGGCCGTTCTCGCGCACCCGCACGGAGAGCGTGTGGTTCCGCGGCGGAAGCAGCGGCCCCAGCATGTAGTAGAGATTGTCGGCCATCCGGTCGTACTCGAAGAAGCTCGCGCCCGACTCGGCCTGGTCGATGTCGAGCCGGATCGAAACCTCGCCGAGCGGGTTCCGCTTGATGAATTCCTGGGCCGTCACCACGGCGCGGTTGATCGTCTCGCCCTTGTGATCCGGGTAGATGAACGAGATGTTCGCGTCCTTGCCGTCGTCGGTCATGAACGGGCGCAGGAAGCCCGGCGGCCCGTTGGTCTGCAGCTGGAAGATGATGCCGCGGACGGTCGCGGCGTCTCCCGGAACGAAGCCCCACTTGGGATCTCCGTAGTGGTTGATGCGCCAGGAGTTGTGGATGAAGGGCACCAGCGAAACCGAGGCCCCGAGGTCCGTGTGGGCGCGCATGAAGCGCTCGAAGGCTTCCATGGTGCGCACCGGCACGGCATCCGCGCTGGCGTTCTTGCGGTCGCCGTAGGTGTAGACCACCAGCGAGTCGACGCCGCCGAACTTCGTGGCGACCGTCGCCGTGGCGACGTTGAACTCGTGGTCGGGCCAGAGCAGCGGCGTGCCCGGTCGCGCCTCGCCGATCGTCGAGCGGGTGAAGACGATGTAGAGCGAGGCCGACAGCAGCACCACGGCGGTGCCCGCCACGGCGTAGCGCCCGACCGGGTGCGTGACGACGTTTCCGAGTCCGCCGAGGAGGCGGACCATGAAGCCCGGCAGGTAGTGCTCCGCGTCGTGGGGCGGGGCCAGGTAGCAAATCATGACGGGGTGCAGGATCTCGACGGTGAAGAAGATCGTCGCGACCCAGAACGCGCCGAAGATCGCGAGATCGCGCATCTGCGGGATGGAGGTGATCAGGATGACGAGGAGCCCGAGGAAGTCCGTCACGATGCCCAGCGTCCCGGGGACGATCAGCTCGCCCATCGCGACGGTCGCCGCCTCGACCTTGGCCTTCTCGGTGTCGCCGTCGAAGCGCGGCAGCAGCAGCTCGTAGTCCTCGAAGAAGCGCTCCGCCATCTGCACCGTGTGCGAGACGGCGCGCGCGGTGATGATCATGGGGATCACCAGGATCAGCGGGTCGAAGTTGATGCCGACCCAGCCGGTGAATCCGAGCCCCCAGACCGCCGTGGCGATGGCGGCGACGAACGGGATCAGCACACCGTGCAGGCGCCGGAAGTAGGCGAGCAGCAGCAGGAACGTGGCGACCACCGTCAGGCTCACGAACAGGCCGATCTCGAAGGCGTGCTTGAAGATCCAGCCGCGCAGGATCGGCTCGCCGGTCACGAAGAGCTCGATGTCGTCGGACTCCTCGGCGGCCTTGATCTTCTGTACGTGGTTGAAGACCGCCTCGTAGACGGCGCGGCTCGACAGGCGGTCGGGCACGAAGCCCGCCACCATCAGCGCGCCCTTCTCGTCGCGCGAGACCAGGCGCCCGAAGATGTAGGGGGGGTTCTGGCGCACGAGCTCGCGGAGGGCGTCGGCCTCCTCCTGGGTCTCGGGCAGCTTGCTCATCAGCAGCGAATTGATGATCGCCCCGTCCGGCTCGACCTGGATGACGCGCGTGCTCTGGTGGGCGATCGACTGGATCTGATAGTGGTTCACGGGATACGGCGGATAGGCGCGGTCGAGGAGGCGCGTGATCTCCTCGGACTCCAGTCCCTCTTCCTCGAGCTCGTAGCGCAACGTCTCGCGCTCTTCGGTGTGGCTGTCGTAGCCGATCCCGTCCAGCGCCTTGGTGATGCGCGAGATCTTCGCCAGGATCTCGGGTGTGAAGATCGTGCCGTCCTTCACGATCAGGCCGATCACGACCACCGAGGAGCCGCCGAACTGGCTCGCGAACTTGTCCTGGGCGTGGATGAAGGGGTGGTCCGGAAGGATGGCGCGCGCCGAGGTGTCCACGCGCACCGCCGGACCGGGCAGCGGATGGCCGAAGCCGGTCGAGACGGCGTTCACCGTGGGATAGAGGAAGAACAGGGTGGTGCCGATCAGGAACAGGGCGACCCAGCCGCGAAATCGCACGACCAGGCGTGCGAAGCGAAGGGTTGCGGTTTCCCGGATCTCGTGCGCGAACGGTTCGGCCATGGACGCTCGGATTCCTCGCGGTGCGCCCTGGCGGTTCCGACGACTGGCCCGGGGGGCGCAGCGGGCATGGCTAGGGCAGCAGTCGTGGTGGCTTCATGCCGACGCGGGGTCTTCGCCCCCGGCCGCACGTTAAATCCGGAGGGGATTCGTGGTCAAGCAAATCCGTTCGCGCGCGCCACATCGCCCACGGGTGTTCGTCACGCGCGCGCTTCCGGGCACCGGGCTCGAGCGGCTTGCCGCGCGGACGCACCTGGAGGTCTGGCCCGCCCCGGGGGGCCCGAGCTACGCAGAGCTCGTGCGCGGCGCGCGCGACGCCGACGCGCTGCTCTGCATGCTGACCGACCGCGTCGACGCGGCGCTGCTGGGGGCCTGCACGCGGCTGCGCGTCGTGTCGAGCTGCTCCGTCGGCCTCGACCACGTCGACCTGGCAGAGGCCACGCGGCGTGGCATTCCCGTCGGGCACACGCCCGGCGTGCTCGCCGAGACGACCGCCGATCTCGCGTTCGCGCTCCTGCTGGCCACGGCGCGCCGCGTGGCCGAGGCGGATCGCTTCGTCCGCTCCGGAGGCTGGACGCCCGAACGCCGCTGGGAGCCCGAGCTCCTGCTCGGACGCGACGTACACGGCGCCGTGCTGGGCAGCGTCGGCCTCGGACAGATCGGCCGGGCGATGGCGCGGCGCGCAGCGGGCTTCGGCATGCGCGTGCTCGGGTGGTCGCGGTCGCGGCGGCGCGTTGCCGGCGTGGAGCGCGTCGCTCTCGAAGATCTCCTCGCAGGCTCCGACGCGGTGACGATCCACCTCGCGCTGACGCCCGAGACGCGCGGGCTCCTCGACGCGCGCGCGCTCGCGCGCATGAAGCCGGAGGCGTTCCTGATCAACACGGCGCGCGGCGGGATCGTGGACGAAGCCGCCCTTGCCGAGGCGCTGGCCGCAGGTCGCCTGGCCGGTGCCGGTATCGACGTGTTCGAGAGCGAGCCGCTGGCGCCGTCGAGCCCGCTGCTCGCACTCGAGAATGTGGTTTTGACACCCCACATCGGCAGCGCGAGCATTGCCACGCGCGTGCGCATGGCGGATCTGGCGGTGGAGAACGTGTTGGCCGGGTTGGCTGCGCGGGCGCTTCCGCACTGCGCGAACCCGGAGGTCCAGCCCGCCTCGGCCACGCGCTCCCGCCGCCGCTAGAGCGGGCAGCGCGACAGAAAGGCGCGCGGGGAAACCACCTGCGCACCGTGGTGCCGGACGCGGTCGGCCAGCCTGCGATCCGCCGTGACGACCGCGATTCGGGCTGCGTCATCGGCGCTCTTGACGCGCCGCACCAGCCACTCGTCGGCCGAATCCGCGAAGACCACGCGAACGGGTGAATCCGGCGCGGGATGCTCGGCGCTCTCCGGGTCGCGCCGGGCCGCATCGAAGACGACGCAGAGCTCCGCGTCCGGCCGCGCGAAACGCTCGACCCGCTCGACGACCCGCGCCTGCATCGGCGCCGTCCACCAGCCCGCGCGGTCCGGGCCGCGCAGCACGCCCGCGTGCAGCACGTTGTAGCCGTCGATCAGGAACACGCGGGGCTCGGCGTCGAGCGGCGCGCGTCCGCCGGAGTCGTCATGAACCGCCATCGGGCGCGTAGGATAGGGGGCCCCGCCCGGAGCGGCCCAGGCCTCGAGCGCGGCCCAGGCCAGGCCGAAGGCGACGAATCCCACCACGATCGCGACGGTCTCGAGCGCTCCGCACGTCCATCCCCAGCGCCCGTGTCCGTAGCCGTGCCCGCGCGTCATTCCCCTCATGCGCACTCCCTTCACGCCTCGCTCCTCCCCGCGCCTCCCCGCGCGCATCCTCAGCAGGCTGACGCGGCATCGTGACAGCACCGGTCACGCGCTCCGCGGCGCCGCGGGGGCGGCGCGCCTTGCGCCCCGCGAGGCCGTGGCGTACCCAGATCACATGCCCGATCCGGCCCCCGCCGAGCCGCGCTTCCCGGTCGCGCTGGTCCAGATGCGCTGCGCCGAGAGCGCGGAGGCCAACCTCGCCTGCGCCCTGGCGCGCATCGGCGAGGCCGCGCGCAGCGGGGCGCGGCTCGTATGCCTGCCGGAGCTGTTCCGCACGCGGTACCCGTGTCAGGCGGAGGACGCCGGGAACTTCGCCTCGGCCGAGGCGATCCCCGGGCCGACCACGGAGTCGCTGGCCAAGGCCGCGGCCGAGCACGGTGTCGCGGTGGTGGGATCGGTCTTCGAGCGGCGCGCGGAGGGCCTCTACCACAACACCGCGGTGGTGTTCGACGGCGACGGCCGACTGCTCGGCGCGTACCGCAAGATGCACATCCCCGACGACCCCCTCTACTACGAGAAGTTCTACTTCACGCCGGGCGATCTCGGGTTCCGCGCCTTCGACACCGCGGGCGCGCGGGTGGGCGCGCTGGTGTGCTGGGACCAGTGGTTTCCCGAAGCCGCCCGCTTGACGGCGTTGGCCGGCGCGCAGCTGCTGGTCTACCCGACGGCGATCGGCTGGCAGTTCGACGAAGGGGACGCGGAGGACGCCTCGCAGCACGACGCGTGGGAGACCATCCAGCGCAGCCACGCCATCGCCAACGGCGTGTTCGTCGTCGCGGTGAACCGCGTCGGTCGCGAGGACGGGATCCGTTTCTGGGGTCAGTCGTTCGTGGCCGACCCGTTCGGGCGGGTGCTGGGGCGCGCCTCCGCCAGCGACGAGCAGCTGCTGCTGGTGGAGTGCGACCTGTCGCAGATCGGTCGCACGCGCCAGGCCTGGCCGTTCCTGCGCGACCGCCGCATCGACGCCTACGGCGACCTCACCCGCCGTTTCCGGGATGACGGCGGAACGCACGACTGACGCGGGCCCGGCCGGCCGGCGCGCCGCCGTGTCGGAGGCCGCCGGTCCCGCCGCCGCCGGCTACCGCTGGCCTGCCGAGTGGGAGCCGCACGCGGCCACCTGGCTCTCGTGGCCGCACAACGCCGAGACGTGGCCGGGGGATCGCCTGGCGCGCGTCCGGCTCACCTTCGCCGCGATCGCGCGCGCGCTCCAAGCCCACGAGCGCGTCTGCATCAACGTCGCGGACGAGGCGATGGAGGCCGACGCCCGGCGCTGCCTCGCCGCCGCCGGCGTCGACGCGGAGCGCGGCATCTCCTTCTTGCGCAACCCGAGCGACGACGCCTGGCTGCGCGACTGCGGTCCGATCTTCGTGGTGCGCGAGCGGCCCGGCGCGCGCGAGCGCGCCCTGCTCGACTTCCGGTTCGACGCCTGGGGCGGCAAGTACCCGCCGTGGGATCGGGACGACGCACTGCCGCGGCGCCTGGCCGCGGCGCTCCAGCTCCCGCGCTTCGAGAGCGCTCTGGTGCTGGAGGGCGGCTCGATCGACGGAAACGGCCGCGGCACCGCGCTCGTCACCGAGTCGTGCCTCCTGCATCCGAACCGGGGCCGGGGCCGCACCCGCGAGACGCTGGAGCGGGCGCTGGCGGAGCTGCTCGGCGTGCGCTGTGCGCTCTGGCTCGGCGGCGGCATCGAGGGGGACGACACCGACGGGCACGTCGACGACGTCGCGCGCTTCGTCGACGCGAACACCGTGGTGGCGGCGATCGAGCCCGACCGCGCGGACCGGAACCACGCGCCCCTGGCCGACAATCTGCGCCGCCTGCGCGGGATGCGCGACGCCGAGGGCAAGCCCCTCTCGGTCGTCACGCTGCCCATGCCGCCGCGGCTCGAGGCCGACGGCGTCCGGCTGCCCGCGAGCTACGCGAACTTCTATCTCGCGAACGGCGTGGCGCTGGTGCCGACCTTCGGCGCGGCCTCCGACGCGCGCGCGCTCGCGGTGCTCCGCGAGCTTCTGCCGGGCCGCGACGTCATCGGGATCGAGTGCACCGACCTGGTGTACGGCCTCGGCGCGATCCACTGCGTGACTCAGCAGGAGCCGGCCGCGTAGGTCGAGAACGGGACGCGGCGGGGAGTGCCCGCGCTCCTTCGAGTCGGGCGCGCCGAAGCCGCGGGATCCGCACGCGGTTGCGCGCCCTCCAGGCGTCGCGCAGGCACTCCCCGCCGCGTCCCGTGAGGCGTCTAGAACGGCCAGAGGCGGAAGCGGGGGCGGTCGAGCCGCTCCTGACAGGTCGTGAGCTGCGCGGAGTAGGTCCCGGCGCGCCGCTCGACCTTGCGCGCCACGCGCAGGAGCCAGGGCTTGCCGCTGTGCGTGTTTCGCAGGTATCCGCCGTGACCCTCGTGATAGGCCAGGTAGAAGCGGAACGGGTCGCTCGGCGGCGCGCTGCCGCGCGCCGCGCCGCGTGCCGCGTACCAGCCGATGAAGTCCACCGAATCCCCGAAATCGTCCCGGTCCGCGCCGCCGTTGCCCGTATTGCGCTGGTATTCGGACCAGGTCTCCTCGAGCGCTTGCGCGTAGCCGTACGCCGACGAGACGCGGGGACCGGGAAAGATCCACAGGATGCGCCGGCGCGGCGCCTTCGCGTCCGAACGGAAGCGCGACTCCTGATGCACCAGCGCCATCTGCACCGGGATCGGCACGCCCCAGCGCTCGGCGGACCGCTTGGAGGCCCGGTACCAGCTGCGCCGCTCCTCGAAGATGTCGCAGACGTCGTCCGGATTGCGCGGCGGACCCGAGGTGCAGCCAGGCGGACCGGTGAGCGCCAGAACGGCTGCCAGCGCGCGACCCGCGTGCATGCGGTTCACCCGGCCCATCCACCGCAGACCCACGCCGCGAGAGCGTAACGGACGTAGGCGCGAGCGCACGCGGATCCCGGTCGCCTTCGATTTCGCTTGCATACGCCGGGTTTGCGGCTCGTATAATGAGCGCGCCAACCGGGAGGGATTCCCATGCGCGCGCGCTTCCTCGTTCCGTTATTGGTGGGGGCCCTGCTCACGACGGGCTGTACGATCCGCTACTCGCAGAGCCTCGCCTCGGCCATGCCCCAGACCGACGGCCGGGAGGTGCGGTCGAACGACACGGGCTTCTCGCTGCTCAACATCACCCTGAGCGAGCCGGATTCGGCCCACGATCAGGTCCGCGCGCTGATCGGCGCCTGTTCGCGTCTCACCAAGGTGCAGGTGGACTACCGCGAACTCTCCTTCGTTCTGTTCGGAATCCCGAAGGTCTCCGTGAAGGGAATCTGCGAGCAATGAGGCGTCGCGCGGCTCTCCACCCCTGGCTCGCCGCGGCCATCGTGTTCGCGCTGAGCGGATCCGGCTGCACGATCCGCTACTCCCAGACGCTCGTCGGTGAGATCGAGCGCATCGAGGGCCGTCCGCTCAAGACGAGCGAATCGGGGTTCGAACTCGGGGCGGGATTCAACACGGCCGGTCTCACCTTCGTGGAGCCGACAGAGAGCTACCAACTTCTCGACGTCCCGTGCGACCTCGCGCTCAGCCAGGTCGACTATCGCGGCACCTGGTTCAGCCTCTACTACGTGACGCTCAACTTCCCGAAGGTCGAGACCGCCGCCTACTGCGTACGGTAGGTCCGGATCCGTTCGGCGGGGATCAGCGGGGCGTCGTCGCGGATGCCCTCGCACTCGCGCGCGGCCGCGTTCCAGGCCTCGCGCGACGCGAGGTTGCGCGGCCAGAACGGGTAGGCGCGACATTGCGCCGGGCGCGCCGCGTAGACCGAGCAGCGTCCGCGCTCGAGGAAGACGCAGTCTCCCGTCCGGCGGTCCTCGAGGAGGGCGTAGCGCTCCCCGACGCGGCGCAGGTACCGCCGCCCGAAGGCGTCGAGCGAGAGGCCCCGCTGCGCCGCCAGGCGCGCGGCATCCGCCTCGCCCACCCAGGTATAGCCCGCGCCCCCCGTGCAGCAGGCGCCGCACTCGGTGCACGCGAAGCGCAGGCCGCCGCGGTACCAGCGTTCCATCTGCCGTCACCCCCTGGCGCGCGCCCGCGAAGATCCTATCGGGCGGCCGCGGCGCGGCCAAACGCCGCGATTCCGATGGCTTGCCCGGCCGGCGCCGCGCGGGTCGCCGGTTTCGCGCGGCCACCACGTTGCGTCGGCGCGCGAATCCGTTAAACACCTGATGACCCTATCGAACCGCCGGAGTCGAATCCGATGGAAGTCCGCCGTCACGACGTCATCATCGTGGGCGGCGGCGCAGCGGGTCTGCGCGCCGCCGTCGCAATCGCGGACGCGGACCCCTCCGCCGACGTGGCCCTCGTCTCGAAGGTCTACCCGATGCGGAGCCACACCGTCTCCGCGGAGGGCGGTGCCGCCGCGGTCGCGCGGCCCGACGACTCGCTCGAGGACCACGCCTTCGACACCGTCAAGGGCTCCGACTTCCTCGGCGATCAGGACGTGATCCAGTACTTCGTGGAGCAGGCGGCGCGCGAGCTGATCCTGCTCGAGCACTGGGGCTGTCCGTGGAGCCGCAACGAGGACGGCACCGTCGCAACGCGCGCCTTCGGCGGCATGACGACCAAGCGCACCTGGTTCGCGCGGGACAAGGTCGGCTTCCACATGCTGCACACGCTGTTCCAGCACTCCATGCGCTACGCGCAGATCCGCCGCTACGACGAGTACTTCGTCACGAAGCTCCTGGTCGACGGCGGTGCCGTGCGCGGGGTGACGGCGCTCGACGTGCGCAGCGGGGAGCTCTTCGTCATCGCGGCGCGCGCCGTGATCCTCTGCACCGGGGGCGGCGGGCGCGCGTTTCCCTTCACGACCAACGGCAACATCAAGACCGGCGACGGCATGGCGCTGGCCTACCGGGCCGGCGTGCCGCTCAAGGACATGGAGTTCGTCCAGTACCACCCGACCGGACTGCCGCGCACCGGCATCCTCATCACCGAAGCGGCGCGCGGCGAAGGCGGCTACGTTCGCAATGCCGACGGCGAGCGCTTCCTGGTCGAGCGCGACTACGGCGTCGGCACCAAGGCCGAGCTCGGCCCGCGCGACATGATCTCGCGCGCCATCGTCCAGGAGATCGAGGCCGGGCGCGGCCTCAAGGGCACCTACGGCGAGTACGTGCACCTCGACCTCACGCACCTCGGCGAGGCCCACATCGAGGCCAAGCTCCCGTTCGTGCGCGAGCTCGCGCGCACCTACGTCGGGGTGGATCCGGTCCACGAGATGATCCCGATCCGACCGGTGGTCCACTACATGATGGGCGGCGTGGACGTCGACATCGACGGGGCCACCGACCTGCCCGGACTGTACGCGGCGGGCGAGACGGCCTCCATCTCGATGAACGGCGCCAATCGTCTCGGCTCCAACTCGCTGACCGAGTGCCTGGTGTTCGGCGCGCGCTCGGGCGAGAAGGCCCTGGAGTTCGCGCGCGGCTCGAGCGACGCGAGCGAAGACGTGCTGCGCCAGCAGGGCGCCGAGGAGGGCGCGCGGATCGACGCGCTGCGCGGCAAGCGCAAGGGCGGCGAGAAGATGGCGGTGATCCGCGAGCAGATGGCCGCCGCGCTCGAGCGCGGCTGCGGCGTGTACCGCGAGGAGAGCTCGCTGGAGGAGGCCTGCCGGGCCCTCGCCCAGCTCCGCGGCCGTTACGCGGACCTGGGGCTCGAAGACGCGAGCCGGGTCTTCAACACGGAGCTCGTCGCGGCGCTCGAGCTCGGCAACATGCTCGACGTCGCGGAGGCGGTCGCCAACTCGGCGCTGCCGCGCAAGGAGTCGCGCGGCGCGCACACCCGCAAGGACTACCCGCACCGCGACGACCAGAACTTCCTCTACCACACGCTGTGCAGCTTCGATCCCGGAGGGCCGCGGATCGGCAAGAAGCCGGTCACGCTGGGCCGCTGGGAGCCCCAGGAGCGGAAGTACTGATGGGCGAGCAGAAGAAGACGTTCGTCGTCACGCGCTTCGATCCGGATCGGGACGACGCGCCGACGACGCGCGAGTACGAGATCGCGGTCCAGCCCGACTGGAAGACCCTCGACGCGCTCAACTTCATCAAGGACCACGTCGACGGGACGCTCGCCTACCGATGGTCGTGCCGCATGGCCGTGTGCGGAAGCTGCGGGATGATGGTGAACGGCGAGCCGCGGCTCACCTGCAAGGACGTGCTGAGCCAGTACGGCGACACCGTACACATCGCGCCCCTCGCGAACTTCCCCGTGGTGCGCGACCTGGTCATCGAGTTCGACGGCTTCATGGAGAAGTTCGAGCGGGTGAAGCCGTGGATCCTTCGCGCCAAGGAGAAGGCGGTCGAGGAAGGCACGCATCGCCAGTCACCCGAGCAGCTGGCGGATTTCCAGCACTTCAGCATGTGCATCAACTGCATGCTGTGTTACGCGGCGTGTCCCGTGGTGTCGAACGAGCCCGCGTTCCTGGGGCCGGCCGCGATCGCGCTCGGTCACCGCTACAACCTCGACTCGCGCGACGAGGGAAACGGCGCGCGCAACCAGGTGTTCCGCGGGGACGGGACCGTCTTCTCGTGCTCCTACGCCAACGAGTGCAGCGAGGTCTGCCCCAAGAAGGTCGACCCGGCCGCTGCGGTGAACCAGGCGAAGATCGGCGCCCTTCTCGACTGGGCGAAGGGCCTGGTGCTGCCGCGCGGCGGCCCGGAGTAGTCCCATGTCCGTACCCGCCCACCCCCAGGCCATGGCACCGTCGCGACCCGGACGCACGCGTACGGCGCCGCCGCAGCGACCCGACCAGGCGCCGTTCGGGGGCCGCTACCGGTCGCACACGCTGTTCGGCGCGACGGGGTTCGTCTACCTGTTGCTGGGCCTGCTCGCGCTGGAGGCGGTCTGGGCGCTGGGCGGCGGAAGCGCGTCCTGGTCGGGCTTCCAGGCCAGCCTGGCGAGTCCGTTCATGATCGCGATCCACGCGATCTCGTTCGTCTCGGTGATCTTCGTCGGCGTGCGCTTCTTCCGCCTGTTCCCCAAGGCGCAGCCGCCGCGCTTGGGCCCCGTGCGGCCGCCGCCGGCGCCCGTGATCATCGCGGCGCTCTACGCGGTCTGGATCGGCGCGAGCGTCCTGTTCGCGGCGATCCTGGCCGGGGGGATCCTGTGATGCACCGCTTCCTGCTGCGCATCGAGCCGATCGTCTGGCTGCTGTTCGGGCAGGGCGTCCTGATCGGCACCATCCTGCTCACGAGCTGGGTGCTGGTGGTGGGGATGCTGGAGCCGCTCGGGCTCGTCCCCGCGGATGCGCTGGCGTACGAGCGCGCCCTGCGGCTCGGCGCGCACCCGATCGGCCGGCTCGTGCTGCTGGCGCTCATCGCGCTGCCGCTCTGGAAGGGCGCCCACCACCTGCGCCACCTGGCGATCGAGTTCGGCGGACACGCGCGCGACGCGGTCGTGGCGCCCGTCCTGTACGGGCTGGCGGCGCTCGGAAGCCTGGCCGGCCTCTTCGCGATCATCCGCCTCTAGCACCCGGCGCACCCCGCCGGCGAGGAGCGCCCCGATGACGATCCCGTTCTGGTGTCTCCTGGGCTTCGCGGGCTGGACCGTCGCGCTGCTGTTGTCGATCGGCGCGGCCCGCACGATCCCGGTGCTGCAGGGTCGCGCGCGGGCCAGCGAGTTCACCCCCGGCGTTCCGCACGGATCCGATCGCTACTGGCGGCTCAACCGCGCCCACCTGAACTGCCTCGAGAACCTGCCGATCTTCGCCGTCCTGGTGTTCCTCGCACAGTTCACGGGCGTCGCGGGGCCGACCATGGACAACCTGGCGCGCGCGGTGCTGGCCGCGCGGGTCGGCCAGTCGCTCACGCACATCGCGTCGGGCAGCGACACCGCCGTCTTGATCCGCTTCAGCTTCTTCGGCGTGCAGGTGATCGCGTTCGTCTGGATGGGTCTCCAGCTGGCGACGCGCTCCGGTTCGTGAGGCCGACGAGGCGCTGACGCCCGTGTCCGGTCGCCTCCTCGAAGGGCTCCGCGTTCTCGACCTGACCCGCGTCGTCGCCGGGCCGTTCGCCACCGCGATCCTCTCCGATCTCGGGGCCGACGTGATCAAGGTCGAGCGACCCCGGACGGGCGACGACTACCGCTACGGCCCGTCCCGCAAGGGCGAGACCTCGCTCTCCTTCCAGAACACGAATCGCGGCAAGCGTTCCATCACGCTCGATGTCCGCCGCCCCGAGGGCCGCGAGATCTTCCTGCGCCTCGTCGAAGCTGCCGACGCGGTGGTGGAGAACTTCCGATCCGGCTTCCTGGCGGCACAGGGTCTCGGCCCCGACGTGATCCAGGCGCACAATCCCCGCTGCGTCGTCGCCTCGCTGTCGGGCTTCGGCGCGACGGGTCCGCGCGCCGGCCACGCGTCGTACGACATCGTGGCGCAGGCGAGCGGCGGTCTCCTGGCGATGACCGGCTTCGCGGACGGCCCCCCCGTGCGCGGCGGCGGCGCGCTCGGCGACTTCGTCGGCGGTCTGTACCTGGGCATCGGGGTGGTGGCGGCGCTCCTCGAGCGCGAGCGAACCGGTCGCGCCCGGGTCTGCGACCTCTCGAACCAGGACGCGGTCTTCGCCATCACCGATTCGATGGCCACGATCGCAGCGGGACTGGGCGAGCGCGCGCAGCGCGTCGGGAACCAGCACCCCTACGTGGCCCCCTACGACAGCTACGCGGCCCGGGATGGCTTCGTGGTGATCGGGACGGCGAGCAACAAGCTGTTCCGGCGCGTCTGCGAAGCCATCGGGCGTCCCGAGCTGTCGAAGGACGCGCGGTTTCGCAGTCACCGCGACCGCGCCCGGAACCGCGCCGAGCTCAACGCCATCGTGGCGAACTGGGTCCGGGCGCGCAGCTGCGACGAGGTCCTGGCGGAGCTCGGTCCCGGCGCCGCGGACGTGCCGTGTGCGCGCGTCTCGGCTCCGGACGAGCTGCTCGACGACCCGCAGCTCCTGGCGCGCGGCATGATCGAGCGGCAGCCGCACCCGCAGCTCGGCGAGATCGTGTTCCACGGCAATCCGCTGCGCTTCGAAGGCGCGGAGCCGCGCGCGCGGCCGCTCGCGCCCGCCCTCGGCGAGCACAACCGCGAGGTCTACGCCGAGATCGGCCTCACGGCGGGCGACCTCGAACGGCTCGCCGAGGACGGCGTGATCTGAACGCCGATCCCGCTCTCGCCCTACGCGGCTTCGTGGAAGATGATGCCGAGCGCGTAGCGCTCACCCGCGTGCAGCGTGCTGACGCCGTGGCGCGTGTGTACGCGGTGGAAGCCGCGGGCGCCGCGCACCGGCCGCGCGCCGTTCGGAAACACGATCGCCTCGCCCCGCTCGAGTGAAATGGCCACGCCGCGCGACTGCGCGCGCGGCCGCTGCTCGACGAGCAGGAACTCGCCGCCCCGGTAGTCGGTCTCGCGGTTGCTGAGCGCGAAGGCGACCTGGAGCGGAAACGCGACGGCGCCGTAGCGATCGCGGTGCAGGCAGTTGTACCCCCCGCTCGTGTAGCGAAGCAGCAGCGGGGTCGGGCGCGTCTGCCCGGCGGCCCGGCAGGTGCGCAGGAAGCCGCCGAGCGTGCGCGGGTAGCGCTCGCGGCTTCCGAGCTGTGCGTGCCAGTCGTTCGCGATGCGGGCGAGCGGCGGGTAGAGATGCTGCCGAAGCTCTCGAACCAGCGGCGGAAGCGGATTCGCGAAGTACTGGTACTCGCCCTCGCCGAAGCGCCGCGGGCCCATCGCGACCCGGCTGCGGAATCGCGAGGCATCCGCATAGAGCCCGATCAGCTCGCGACACTCCGCGACGCCGAGCAGCCGCGGCGTGACGGCGTAGCCCCGCTCCGCGAGCGAAGCGCGAATCGAATCCCACGGCAGCGCGGCGATGCGCTCCCGCACCGGGGCGCGCGCCGCACGCGCGCCCGGGGTAGGGCGGCGACGCGCGGGCATGATCCGATGGAATCAGAAAACCCGCGCGCCGCCAACCCGAGCCGCTCCCGCGCCATCCCCAGCGCCTCGCGCGGCGCGAGAGCGAACCCACCCCCTCAGTGCGCGTAGCCGTACCCGAAGCCCGTCCGGAAGCCGATGCGCCGCGCGAAGCCCCACGACGGCGCGCGATGGTGCCGATGGACGTGGCTTCGCAGAGCCAGGTGCGAGCCGAAGGATCGATGGCACGCATCGCAGTCGTAGCGGTGGGACGCACGGTGCTTCGAGCCCCGGTGTTCGTGCGCGTCGTGATGACCGCCGCGCGACGCGCACCCGAGGTGCGCGCCGCGATGCGCATGCAGGTGCGCAGCGACGTGGGGTCGCGCGTGGTCGTGGTGCCGGTCGTGATGACGCGCGGCATGGCCGTACGCCGGACTCCGCGCGTCGCGGGCCTCGTGCGCCGCGGCCACCTCCGGAGCCCCGATCGCGAGCGCGGCCAGGGCGCCGAGCCATGCGGCGCCCCTGCGGGTTCTCGCTGCGTGCGGTGAGCGGATTCGCGCGTGCCGGTCCATGCGGCGTCCTCCCGAGTCGACTGTCCGTTGGACGCGACGCCCAGGCGCGTATTCGATCCGGTTTTCCCTATACTCGAGCGTCACGCGTCGGTGAGCTCGATCTCCGCCCGAGCGGGGCGGGCACGCGGGACGCGCACCCATCCCGGCGGAGTGCAGATGAATTTCGGATTCACGGAAGAGCAGGACGTGCTGCGCGCGGAGGTGCGCAAGTTCCTCGACGAGAACGCGCCGCTCGACGAGGTCCGCAAGATCTCGGAGAGCGCGGCCGGCCATTCGCCGGAGCAGTGGCGCCGCATCGCCGAGCTCGGCTGGACGGGCCTCATCGTTCCGGAGTGCCACGGCGGTGCCGGCCTCGGGGCGGTGGACCTGGTCGTGCTCCTCGAGGAGACGGGTCGCACGCTCTACCCCTCGCCGCTGCTCTCGACCACCACCGCCGCGGCCGCGCTGCTGGCCGCCGGCAGCGACGCGCAGCGCGCGCGCTGGCTGCCGGCCCTCGCGGAAGGCGCGGAGATCGGCACGCTCGCGTTCCTCGAGGCCGCGGATCGGCTGGACGCGGCCGGCGTCGAGCTCGCGGGCGAGCGGGAGGCCGACGCGTACGTGCTGCGCGGCGAGAAGTGCTTCGTGCCGGACGCCGGCGCCGCGACGCTGTTCATCGTGCCGTTCCGCACCGGCCCGGCGCCCGAAGACCTCGCGCTGGCGGTCGTGCCGCGGGGCGCCGAGGGCGTGGCGGCCGAGGACTTCCCCGGCATGGACCTCACCAAGCGGATCGGCCGGCTGACCCTCGACGGCGTGCGCGTGCCGGCGGACGCGATCCTGGGCCGTCCCGGCCGCGTCTGGCCCGCGCTCGCGAGGACGCTCGACTTCGCGACCGCGGCCGTCACCGCGGAGGCGATCGGCGCGGCCGAGGGCGCGCTCGCGCTGACGACGGAATACGCGCGGAACCGCATCCAGTTCGGGTCTCCGATCGGCCGCTACCAGGCGGTGAAGCACCCGCTCGCGGAGATGTACGTCGACATCGAGTCGTGGAAGTCGCTCTGCTACTACGCGGCCTGGGCGCTCGACGAGTCCCCGGACGAGGCGCCGCGCTACGTCTCGATGGCGAAGGCGTACGCCAGCGAGGCGTTCGCGCGCATCGGCATCGACGTCATCCAGCTGCACGGGGCGGTCGGCTACACCTGGGAGTTCGACGCGCACCTCTACCTCAAGCGTTCGAAGTGGGTGCGCCCGATGTACGGCGACGCGGATTACCACTACGACCGCGTCGCCGCGCTGGGAGGCCTCTGAGATGGACTTCACGCTCACGCCCGAGGAGCAGGCCTTCCGCGACGAGGTGCGCGCGTTCCTCGACGAGAACCTGCCGCCGGAAGCCGAGCGCACGCCCGAGTTCTACGGGACCTGGCAGAAGAGGGTGCGCGAGAAGCGCTGGGTGGGCTTCTCGTGGCCGCGGGACGTCGGCGGCGGCGGTGCGTCGATCATGCAGCAGGCCATCCTCAAGGAGGAGATGGCGAAGCGGAAGGCGCCGCCGCTCGGCACCTGCTTCATGGGGCTCGCCTGGGTGGGACCCGCGATCATCGAGTACGGCACCGAGGAGCAGAAGCGGCGCTTCATTCCCGACATCCTCGACGGCGCCTACCACTGGTGCACGGGCTACTCCGAGCCCGATTACGGCAGCGACCTGGCCTCCCTCCAGTGCAAGGCGGTGCGCGAGGGCGACGCATACGTCGTGAACGGGCAGAAGATCTGGACGTCCATCGCCGTCTGGTCGAAATGGATCATCCTGCTGGTGCGCACCTCCACGAACCCGCGAGACAAGCACGACGGCATCACCTGTCTGCTGGTGCCGATGGACTCCGAGGGCATCACGGTGCGCCCGATCAAGAACATGTCGGGCGGTGCGCTGTTCGCCGAGGTGTTCTTCGACGACGTCCGGGTCCCCGTCGAGAACCGGCTCGGGGCCGAGGGACAGGGCTGGAAGGTCACCATCTCCGCGCTCGCGCACGAGCGCTCCAGCATCGCCGAGGTGGCGAGCCTGATGCGCCATCTCGAGGGGCTCGTGGCGCTGGCGCGCGAATGCACGCGCAACGGCAGGCCGGCGCTGCACGACCCGTCCGTGCGGCGGCGCCTCGCGCGCCTCGAGACCCGCATCGAGGCGATGCGCACGAACGGCCTGCGCTACCTGACGAAGCAGCTCAAGGGCGAGCCGCTCTCCAGCGAGACGTCGGTCAACAAGCTGCAGCGGGCCGCGCTGGAGATCGAGATCGGCGACATGGCGGTGGAGCTCCAGGGCCACGCCGGACCGCTCACCCGCGGCGCGTCCCCCGCGAAGGCCGACGGGCACTGGCAACACGTCGCGCTGGCGTGGCCCGAGGTCGTGATCGGCGGCGGCACGCCCAACATCCAGCGGAACATCATCGCGGAGCGGATCCTCGGGCTCCCCAAGGACTGATGCCGGACGAAGCGGGCGACCGCCGCGGACGCATCGAGGCGAAGCTTCGCGAGCGGCTCTGCGCGACGCACGTCGAGGTGATCGACGAGAGCCATCTGCACGCCGGGCACGCCGGCGCCGCCTCCGGCGGCGGTCACTTCCGGGCGCGGATCGTCGCCGCCCGCTTCGAGGGCCTGTCGCCGCTCGCGGCGCAGCGCCTGGTCTACGAGATCCTGTCGGAGGAGATGCAGCGCGACATCCACGCGCTTTCGATGCAGACCTTCACGCCGGCGCAGTGGGAGGCGCGCACCCGGTCGGGTCAGGACGCCTAGACGAAGCGCTCGAGCCACTCCCGGAGCGGGACGCTGAAGCCCGACGCGTTGCGGTGTCCGCCGCCGCCGTACTGGGCGGCGATCTTCGCCACGTCGAACGGGCCGATCGAGTAGATCGAGACGTCCACCCGGTCGGCCAGCATCCGGTAGACGACGCCGCACGGCGCGCCGAAACGGGCTCGCTCGGACAGCGCGTGCCCGATCGCACTCCGCAGCCGGCGCTCGTTCACCGCCTCGAGCCGCAGCTCTCCGACCCGAACGGGGTGCGCCGTGCTCACCGCGCGGTCCACGTCGATCCGGTTGGCGCGCGCGATCGGCTCCCCCTCCCGGACCAGCTCCGCGATCGGCCGCTCGAGGAGCTCGTTCCAGGCCTCGAACGTCCGCGGATAGGAGACGATCGCCGCATTGACCGCCTCCGAATCCGGGAGCTTCCAGTTCCACAGATCCATGTCCTCGACGTACTCGAGCAGGGCGGGCACGGACGCGCCGGGGTGGAAGTGATTCCAGGCGAGCACCGCGCCCGAATGTTCGAGGTCGAAGCGCACGTGGTGGCCGCGCGCCTCGACCGCCTGCACGAGGCTGGGATCGGCCTCGTAGCGGTCTCGCGCGGAGACGTGGTGATCGAGCAGCGTCACGCGCTTCGCCACGCCACAGGTCCGATCGAGCAGCGCGTTCGGGAGGGCGACGTCCACGAACACCACGTGGGTGCCCGCGATCCGATCGAGATCGAGCGCATCGTCGTGGCCGCGGGGAAGGTAATCCGCCGCGTCGCCCCAGGCGCGCCAGACCGCCCAGGCGGCGCCGAAGCCATCCGGGCAGCCGGCGTGGAAGAAGCACAGGCGACGCATGGCCGGCAGCTTACCGCGATTCAGGGGCCGCCGAAAACGCCGCCCGCAAGAGACGCGACCTGCCGCTGATCTGCGTACGCGTGAGCGCGGCGCCGGAGGGCGAGACACCTTTTGGGCACCCGTGGCACTCACGGACGACCCCCTTCGAGGGCGGCGGCGCTGTCGCCGATGCGGAAAAGGGGGATGCGGACGCTGCGCTGAGCGGATCATGCGGAACGGAAGCCGACGCGGACGCTGCTGAGCTCTCGTACCGCCGCCGCCCTCGCACCGCGCCTCGACGGGCCGTGCGTCTAGCGGAAGCGGCGCCCGAGCCAGTCGACGAGGATGCGGTTCAGCTCCGCGGGCTTGTCCTGCTGGGTCCAGTGTCCGCATTTCTCGATCATCACCGTCTCGAGATCGGCTACGAGGCGCTCCATGCCCGCGGCCATCTCGGGGCGCAGCACCGGGTCCCACTCGGCGGTCACCATCAAGCACGGCACGTCGACCGGCGCGCTGCCGACCTGCGGAAACCGCTCGCGGTTGCGGTCGATGTTCCGGTACCAGTGGATGCCGCCGCCGAAGCCGGTCTCCTCGAAGACGCGCGTGTAGTGCTCGAGATCCGCGGCCGAGAGGATCTCCGGCCCGCGGGCTTCGACCGTCTCCAGGTGGCGAAACGGATTCATGTCGCGCGGGCTAGCGGTCGTCGACCGCGCGTCGGGCGCGTGCGGCGGGACGCCGCCGCGCATCAGCTTCTCGAACACGGAGCGGGGGTTCGCGTCCAGGACGCGCTCGGCGCGGCCGGGCGTCTGGAACCACAGGATGTACATCTTCTCGTCGTCGGGCACCGCGCCGCGCAGCATGTCCGTCGAGGGAAACGCGACGTAGGGCGTGTTGACGCCGATCACCCCCGCGGTCCGCTCCGGGTGGAGGATCGGCATCGCCCAGACGACGAAGCCGCCCCAGTCGTGGCCCGCGAAGATCGCCGTCTCGATCTCGAGCGCGTCCAGCAGCCCGACCAGGTCACCGGTCAGCGCGTCGAGCCCGTAGGCCTCGATGGCGTCGGGCCGGCTGCTGCCCCCGTAGCCGCGCTGGTCCGGCGCGATCGCCCGGAAGCCCGCCTGCGCCAGCGCCGGAAGCTGGTGCCGCCACGAGTAGGCGAGCTCGGGAAAGCCGTGGCAGAGGACGACGGCGGGCCCCTCGCCCACCTCGTGGACGGAGAGCGTGATCGCGGCGTCGCGCCCGAGGCCCGCGGCCGGCGCGAGGGCGACCCGTCGTGCGCTCGGGAAATCGCTCACCGCACCGCCCTCCGCGCGGCCCGGGCCCGGACCGCATCGCCGGCCGAGTATACCGGCCGTCACGCTGTCTCGGGCGGTCGACTGGGGTAGCTTGCGGATCCACCTGCAGCGACGCGCCCCATGTTCACCGCCTGCCAACAGCGCGAGATCGGCGTTCTCGAGCGCGGCGACGCGTGGATCGACCTCGTCGCGGGGCTGACCGACGACCCGTACCCCTGGCTGCTCGACAGCGCGCTCGAGGCGCCGCCGCTCGGTCGCTTCGGGTTCGCGGGCTCCGATCCCTACATGGTGCTGCGCGCCTACGGCCGACGGATCGAGCTGGAGCGTCGGCGCGACGTCCGCCCGGATCTGCCCGCGGGACCCACGGTCTGGGACGGCGATCCGCTCGACGCGCTGCGGGCGCTGCTGCCGCCGCCTCCGGTCGAGGGGTTCGACGCGACTCCGCCGTTCATCGGCGGCGCCGTCGGCTACCTCGGCTACGAGCTGGCGCAGCACACCCTGCCGATCCGGGCCAAGGCCGCGGAGGACCCCGGCATCGCCGACCTGGCGTTCCTGTTCGTGGACCAGATCCTCGCGTTCGACCTGTCCACGCGACGACTGGTCGCGATCGGACTGGGGTTCGGGGCGCGTCCGAGCGACGCGCGGCGGGGCGCGGAGCGGCGGGTCGAGGCGCTGCGCGCGCGCTGCGCGCGTCTCCCGCCGCGACCCACGCGCGCCGCCGTCGCGCCTGCGCGCGCGCCGCTCGAGACCTCGCAGCACTTCGACGCGAGCTCGTATCCGCGTCGGGTCGAGATCGTGAAGGAGGAGATCGCGCGCGGCAACGTGTACCAGGCGAACCTGACCCATCGCATCGACGTTCGCTTCGAGGGCGACGCGTGGCAGCTCTATCGATCGCTGCGCCGCGCGAACCCGGCGCCGTTCGCCTGCTTCTTCGCGCTGCCCGAGCTCGCCATCGCCGGCAGCTCGCCGGAGCGGTTTCTGCGCATCGACCGCGAACGGCGCGTGGAGAGCCGGCCGATCAAGGGCACCCGTCCACGCGGTCGGACACCGGACGAGGACGCCGCGCTCGCGGCCGAGCTCTTCGCCTCGGAGAAGGAGCGCGCGGAGAACGTGATGATCGTGGACCTCGTGCGCAACGACCTGGGCCGGGTCTGCGAGACGGGCAGCATCGCGGTCCCCGAGCTGCTGTGCGTCGAGACCTACGCGAGCGTCTTCCAGCTCGTCTCGACGGTGACGGGTCGCCTCGCCGCGGACCGTGACGTCGTCGATGCGCTGCGCGCGACCTTTCCGCCGGGCTCCATGACGGGCGCACCCAAGATCGCCGCCGTCCGCCTGCTCGAGCGGCTCGAGCCGGTGCGACGCGGCATCTACTCGGGCGCGATCGGGTACCTCGATGCGCGCGGCGGCGCCGACCTGTGCGTCGCGATCCGCAGCATCTTCCTGCGCAAGGGTCGCGCCGGCGTCCACGTGGGGGGTGGCATCGTGTTCGACTCCGATCCGCACGCCGAGTACCGGGAGACGCTCGACAAGGCGCGCGCGCTGCTCGAGGCGCTCGCCGTTCCGGATCCCCGCGCCGCTAGCCTCGGGCCGGAGGCATGACGATCGGCACCGCGCGCGGCACGACGCGGATCTCCACGGGCGTATCCGCGTAGTCGTCGCCGTCGACCTCGACGGGCACCGGCTCCGCGGAGCGGATCGCGATGCGCCGGCCGGTCCGGTAGAGGACGCCGTCGAGCCGTGCGATGCGTCCCCGGAACCCCGCCCACGCGTAGCGGACCAGATGCCGGCGCGACGCACGCGCGAACAGGCACACGTCGAGCTGCCCCGAGTCGCCGCGCGCCCGGTCGGTCACGCAGAAGAGCCCGCCGTAGTTGCGCGTATTGCTGACCACGACGAGCGCGGCCGGCAGCTCCTCCCCAGCGTCGATGCGCACGAAGAGCTGCGGCTCGCGGTAGCGCCACAGCGTCTCGAAGATCGGCCGCAGGTAGCCCCGGTAGCCGAGGGCTCCGGAGCGACGGCGCCGGATGGCGCGCGTGACCATGGCGTCGAAGCCGCAGCTCGCGAGCAGCAGGAAGCGGCGCTCGCCGATCACGCCGAGATCGAGGTGGCGCACGACGCCCCCCTCGACCAGGTCCGCCACCGCCTCCGGATCGCCGGGCAGGCCGTACTCGTGCGCCAGGATGTTCGCGGTGCCGCTGGGGAGCTGCACGATCGGCGGGCCCAGGCGCTCGCCGAGTCCGTTCAACACCTCGTTCAGGGTGCCGTCCCCGCCGGCGACCACGATCCGGTCCAGGTCGGGGGGCCGCAGGGCGGCGAAGCGCGCCGCGTCGCCCGCGGCGCGCGTGATGCGCGTCGTGACCTCGTGGCCGCGCGCCGCGAGGATCGCTTCGAGCCGCTGGCGCCGGCGCAGCGCGCGCCGCCTCCCGGAGACCGGATTGGCGATCAGGAGCAGCTTCACGCGGAACTCGCACCCCCGGGAGACGCTATCGTCTCGCCTCCCCGCGCGCATCGCGGGTTCGCCGACGGAGGGCCTTCATGTTCATCGCGATGAATCGCTTCCGGATCCGGCCCGGGTCCGAGGCCGACTTCGAGAAGCTGTGGCGCGAGCGCGAGTCGTACCTCGACGAGGTTCCGGGCTTCCGGGAGTTCCACCTGCTGCGCGGTCCGAGTAGCGAGGAGTACACGCTCTACGCGTCGCACTCGTCGTGGGACTCGCGCGAGGCGTTCGAGGCGTGGACGCGTTCCGAGGCGTTCCGCAAGGCGCACGCGCAGGCCCGCTCGCCGGCGGGTACGCTGGTCGGCCACCCGCAGATGGAGCCCTTCGAGGTGGTGCTCTAGAACCCGGCGGCCGCTTCGAATGGTCACGCGCGCACCCTACGGGTCCTGGACGTCGCCGATCGGCTCCGAGCAGGTGGTCGCGGGTGCCGTCGCGCTCGGTCACACCGCGCTCGACGGAGACGCCGTCTACTGGGTGGAGACGCGGCCCGCCGAGGACGGTCGCTGCGCAATCGTGCGCCGCGGGAAGGACGGCGTGACGCGCGACGTCCTGCCGGCGCCCTGGAACGCGCGCACGCGCGTCCACGAGTACGGCGGCGCGCCCTTCGCCGTGGCCGACGGCGTCGTCTTCTTCTCGAACTTCGCCGACCAGCGGCTCTACCGGCTGGATCCCGGCCACGCGCCGCGCCCGCTCGCAGACGCCGCGGAGCGCCGCTACGCGGACGCCGTCGTCGACGCGCGCCGCAAGCGGCTCGTCGCCGTCTGCGAGGACCACACGGGCGGCGGGAACGAGCCGGTGAATCGGCTCGTCGGCGTCGGTCTCGAAGGAGAGGCGGAGCCCGAGGCGCTCGCGAGCGGCTACGACTTCTATGCGGCGCCGCGCCTGCGCGGCGACGGAAAGGCGCTCGCCTGGCTGTGCTGGAACCACCCGAACATGCCCTGGGACGGCAGCGAGCTCTTCGTCGGAGAGCTCGACGCGCGCGGGCGCATCTCGCGCGCGCGGCGCGTGGCGGGCGGCGCGAACGAGTCGATCTTCCAGCCGGAGTGGTCGCCCGCGGGCGTGCTGCACTTCGTCTCGGATCGCAGTGGCTACTGGAACCTGTATCGACTCGACGCAGCGCAGGCGCGCCCGCTCTGTCCCATGGAGGCCGAGTTCGGCCTGCCGCAATGGGCGTTCGGGATGTCCACCTACGCGCTCGTCTCGGAGCGAGAGATCGTGTGCGCCTACACGCGCGACGGCCTGTGGCAGCTGGCGCGCGCAGCCGCCGATCGCGACGAGCTCGACCCGATCGAGACGCCCTGGACGGAGATCACCGGGCTCCGGGCGTCGAACGGGCGCGTCATCTTCGCGGGCGCGTCGGCCCGGGAGCCCAGCTCGCTCGTCGAGCTGGAGCTGGCGAGCGGTCGTCTGCGCGTGCTGCGCCGCTTCAGCGCGTTCGAGGTCGACGCCGACTACCTGTCGCTGCCCGAGCCGATCGCGTTCGAGACGACGGGTGGACGCACCGCGCACGCGCTCTTCTACCCGCCGCGGAACCGCGACTTCGAGGCGCCGCCCGGAGAGGCGCCGCCGCTCCTCACGAAGTGCCACGGCGGACCCACGGCGGCGGCATCCAGCGCGCTCTCCCTGCGCACGCAGTACTGGACGAGCCGCGGCATCGCGGTACTCGACGTGAACTACGGCGGCAGCACGGGGTACGGGCGCGCCTATCGCGAGCGGCTGGCCGGGCAGTGGGGCGTCGTCGACGTGGACGACTGCGCGAACGGCGCGCGGGCGCTGGTCGCGCGGGGGCGCGTGGACGGGGAACGGCTGGCGATCACCGGCGGAAGTGCCGGGGGCTACACGACGCTGTGCGCGCTCACGTTCCGAAAGGTGTTCGAGGCGGGCGCCAGCCATTACGGGATCAGCGACCTCGAAGCGCTGGCGCGCGACACCCACAAGTTCGAGTCGCGCTACACGGACCGACTGGTGGCTCCCTATCCCGAGCGCCGCGACCTCTACGTGGAGCGCTCGCCGATCCACCACGTGGACCGCCTCACCTGCCCGGTGATCTTCTTCCAGGGACTCGAGGACCGCGTGGTGCCCCCGGACCAGGCGCAGCGGATGGTGGAGGCGCTCCGCGCCAAGGGCCTCCCGGTCGCGTATCTCGCGTTCGAGGGCGAGCAGCACGGCTTCCGCCGCGCCGAGAACATCCGCCGCGCGCTCGACGCCGAGTTCGCGTTCTACGCGCGGATCTTCGGCTTCGAACCCGCGGACCCGCTACCCGAGCTCGAGATCGAGAACCTGCCGCCGCGCAGATCGAACGCGCCACGCGGGTCCGCGTAGCGCCGCACTCACTCTGCGTGCTCGAGGTCGACGGCCTCGAAGTGTTCGACGCTGGGGAACGGGTCGTAGAAGCCGTGCAGCAGCCGTCGCCACTCCGCGTACTGCGGGGACTTCCGGAATCCCTCCACGTGGTCCGAAAGCTGCTCCCAGCGGACCAGCAGGAGGTATCGGCCCGGGACCTCGAGGCAGCGCTGGAGCTCGTGCGAGAGATACCCGGGCATCGACGCGATGATGCGCGAGGCGTGGCGGAAGGTGTTCTCGAACTCGGCCTCGCGCCCGCGCACGACGTTCAGCATCGCCGCCTCGAGAATCATCGTCGTACTCCCTGCGCTGCGACGCGCCCTCGGCGTGCGCGCGCGGACGCTCCCTCGGCGGGGGCCGCCCCCGTTCCCCGCGCGCACGTCCGATCGTCTTCGATCCGCCGCGGCGCGGCAAGCGCAGCCGGCGCTCAAGCGTGGGTCGGCGGCTCGGGCCCCGACGGCTGGAGCGGGTCCCACGCGAGCGGCGCCACCGCCACTTCGCCGGACGTGAGCGTCGCCGCCCACGGCCAGCCGGCGGTGGTGACGTACCAGGCGCCGTCCTCGGGACGCTGCACCAGGCGCGGCGCGTGCGCCTCGAGTTCGGTCAGCAGGGTGGGCGCGTTCCGTCGGCCGCGGTAGGTGCCGAAGTCGTAGGGATTGTCCGCGTGGAAGACGAGCGTCTCGTTGTAGCTGCGCCGATTCGGCCAGCGCTTCCACAGGAGCAGCACGCCGGGCCAGAAGAACGAGTCGTTGTTGTAGGTCAGGGAGAGGTAGTAGCGCCCCGCGTACGGCGTCACGCAGGGCGACTCCGTCGAGGCGAAGGGCGAGTTCCGCTCGCTGCCCCAGCCCGTCGCGAGCGCCGCGCGGATGTACTGCCAGTCGCGCAGGTCGAACGACTGGTAGACGTCCACCCGCGAGTAGTAACGGCCCCGCGCGGTGCAGTAGAGCAGCCACTGGCGCTCCGCGACCTTCAGGACCATCGCGTCGCGAAAGAACCGGTGGACGGGCGCCGCCATCGCGATGCGGTGCCCCTCCCAGCGGATGCCGTCGCGGGACGTCATCTCGTGGAGCCGGTGTGGCGACCAGAACAGATGGTACGTGTCGCCGTTCCGGACGACGTGGGGGGCCCACGCCAGCTCCCCGAAGTCGGCGACGGGCTCGGCCTCCCGCATGCCTTCGTCCGGCGGGAACGAGCGGCTCACACCGACGGCGAAGTGCCGCTCCTGGTTCAGGTCTCCGTCTCCGGGCCCCGTGATTCCGAGCAGGCGCCAGTCGCCGCGCGCATCGCGGAACACCGCGTGGTCGTTCACGTAGCTCCCGTGCCGCGCCGGGCGGAACAGCGTCTGCCAGGGACCGGCGATGCGCGGTGTGAAGCGCGGCGGCGTCCCCGGCGCCGGCTCGGCGCGCACGGCGCCGACTTCGACGAGCCCGCCTCCCTCGCGCCGCACCGCCAGCACGCGGAAGTCGCCCCCCGCGCCTCGGTGCAGCAGCGATCCGTACGTCGTCCGTGCGAGCGACCGCCAGGGCCCGGTGCCGGCCTCGCGCCACTCGACCCGGTAGCGCTCGCGCTCCGGGTCGGCGATCCAGCCGAGGTGGACCCAGCCGGCGCCGGCGACCACCTGCACGCCGTGCTCGCGCTGACGGTCGCGCACCCGTTCGCGCGGCAGCGAGCCGTAGAAGCTCGTCGCGAGCGGCCACTCGAGGTACAGGCGCACGAGGCACTCGACGGCGAGCCCGGCGGCGAGGACCGCCGCCGCGATTCCGAGCGCGAGCGCGAGGACGCCGCTCATGACGCCCGCTCCCGGGCGCGGTGTCGCAGGCGCGAGCCGCGGGGCCGCATCAGGAAACCCGCGCGTCGATCGCGCTTCGGATCTCGGCGTGGAGGCTGCGGCTCAAGCCGAAGCGCATGAAGACCAGCAGCCCGGCGCTGTAGCAAAAGAAGGGGATGCCCGACATGAGCGCCCGGATCGCCCACTTCGTGGACTGCGTCTGCTCGACGTTCGGCTCGAACCCGCTGGCGCCGAGCAGGAAGCCGACCAGCATGCCCGCGAGCCCCGATGCGGTCTTGAACGCGAAGCTCCAGGCGGCGAAGTACATGCCCTCCTTTCGCTCCCCCGTGCGGAGCTCGTCGTAGTCGATGACGTCGGCCTGGATCGAGGGGAACAGGACGTCGAGACAGGCGCCCGCACCGCCCGCGAGGCCCGCCACCAGCGTCACGCCGACGAGGTCGCCCTCTCCCATGAAGCCGAGCGCACCCATCGCGAGGCTCACGACGCACATGCTGACCAGGCACAGCGACTTCTTCTCGAAGCGCTGGCCCAGCCGCACCCACAGCGGAATGGCGACGAGCGACGTGACGAAGAACGTCCCGAGGATCCACGCCACGGCTCCCGGGGCGCCCAGGACGTACTGGGAGAAGTAGGCCGCCATGATGGTCACGGCGCCGACGCCGATCTGCTGGAGGAAGAAGACGAGCAGCAGGAGACGCGCGTGCGGGTTGCGCCAGATGTCCGAGACCGCGCCCAGCGGATTGCGGGCGCCGCGCCCCTGATACTCGGGCCGCTCGCGGATGCGCCACGCCGTGAAGATCATGAGCAGCGACGTGATCACGGCGGCGCCGCCGGCGATGGCGCGGGCGTCCCCTCGCGCATCGGCCGCGGAGCTCAGCCAGGCGAGTGCCGCGAGCGCCGAGATCGCGCCGATTCCGAAGCAGGCGCGCCGCACACCGAACAGGCGGTTGCGATCGTGGTAGCCGGTGCTGAGCTCCGCGCCGAGCGAGTCGTGCGGCATCATGAACACCGTCATCCCCGTGTAGAAGAGCACCACCATGATTCCGGTCCAGAGCACCAGCGCCTGCGGCGTGAGCGTCTCCGGCGGGCTCCACATGAGCGCGAACACGGCGCCGACCGGCACCGCGCCTGCGAGCATCCACGGGCGCCGCCGGCCGATGCGGGTTCGCGTCCGGTCGGAGAGATAGCCGGCCAGCGGATCCGACATGGCGTCCCAGATGCGCGAGGCGAGGAAGATCGCCCCCATCGCCGCCGGCGTGATGCCGAGCACGTCGGTGGAGAACTTGATCAGGTAGGAGCTGGTGAGGAAGAACATGAAGCCGGCGCCGCCGATCGGCGCGGCGTAGAGGACGATCGTCGCGAGCGGGAGGGGCGCATCGGCGCGCTTCGAGTTCGCGCCCCGCGCGTCGAATCGCCCGGCTCGACTCAGAGACGCCCCGCCAGGATGTTCGCCAGCGGGCGCGTTCCGTCGAGACGCTCGAACAGGATCTTCATCACGGCGGTGATCGGCGTGGCGAGGAGCATCCCCACGATGCCCCAGATCATGCCCCACAGGATCAGCGCGAGCAGGATCGCGATCGGGTGGATCTCGAACGAATCGCCCATCACCTTCGGGGCGATGATGTTCCCGATCGTGAACTGGATCGATCCCGGTATGGCGATGGCCAGGGCCGCGGAGAGCGCCGTCATGTCGGGGCTGAACAGCACGACGGGCAGCGGAAGCAGTGTGGCGATGATCGATCCCACCGTCGGGATGAAGTTCAGCAGAAAGGCGAACAGCCCGAACACCATGGCGAGGTCGACGCCCAGAAGCTCGAGCACCAGCCACACCAGGACGCCGGTCGCCGCCGAGATCACCGCCTGCGTGACCAGATAGCGCTTGACGCGCGACTCGAGCATGCCCCAGGTGCCGGTGTCCTCGGCGCGGCTGCCGGCACCACCGATCAGCAGGTACACGATGAAGATCAGCACCAGGACGGATTGCGAGAGCGTGTCGAGGATCGCGTTCGTGGTGCCCATCAGCATGCGGCCCACCGCGCTCACGGGCACCTTGGACAGGGGCCGCAGCACCTCCTGCTCGCTCCAGCCCAGTTCCTCGAGCGGCAGCGCGGTGACGACCCGGCTCATGAGCTGGGCGAGCTGTCGCTGATAGCCGCTCGCGTTGGCCGCGAGCTGGTTGAGCGAGGTCGACATCAGCGTGGCGAGCAGGCCCAGCACCACGAGGCCGATCGCCAGCGTTCCGACGACGGCCACGAGCCGCGGCGCGCGCAGGTAGCGCATCTGGACGTCCACGAGCGGAGACAGCGCCAGCGCGAAGAACACGGCGAGCACGAACGGGATCATCACCGGCCGCAGCAGGTAGAGCGCCACCCCGACCGCAACGGTGGCCAGGACCACGAGCGCGATCGTCCGGACGCGTTGCTCGAGCGCGGTCGAATCGTTCGGCAGCTTCCGCTTCCTCGCTATCGGGCGGCCGCAATCATGACACAGCGGGCGCAGCGAGCCGAGCGCACGCGCGGCTTCGACGTCGGGCCGGAGCGGCTCAGTGGCCGTCGCGCACGGGACGGCGCATCCGGGGAAGCCAGCGCGGCACCTTCTGGCAATAGCGTTCGTAGCTCTCGCCGAAGCGCTCGCGCAGCTCGGGCTCCTCGACGTGGACGACCAGCAGGTGCGCCGCCGCACTGATCGACGCGGCGTAGAGCAGGACGCCCAGATTCGCGAGGTAGAGCGCCTCGGCCCAGATCACCAGCAGCTCGGCCGCCATGATCGGATTCCGCACCACCGAGAAGAGCCCCCCCGTGACCAGGTTGCGGGGGGCGTCCATCGGCAGGGGCGTGCCCCGGCCGCGGCGACTGAAGACGTCCAGGCAGGCGAGCCAGGCCAGGATCCCGACGCCGAACAGGACCCCGGCCGGGAACACGCGCAGCGCGTCGGGAATGGGCAGCGCCACGGGAACGAGCCGGTGAGCGAGCCCGGGCAGCGCGACCATGAAGACGGCGAAGAAGAGAACGGCGTTGAGCAGCGACTTCGACCACAGCGCGGCCGTGCTCCGCGTCCGGCTGGCGCGGATCGAGCGGCGCAGGGCGGAACGAAGCGTCACGGCGGGCTCTCCTTCGGCGGCACGCTCCGGGCATGATCGGCAGCGGACGCGCCCGCGGCAAGGCCCCCCGCGCGGGGCGGGCCGATCGGCAAGCGTCGACGCCGCCGTTTCGACTAGGCTCCTCGGCCGTGGACGCCCCGATGCACGCACGCAGAGGTCGCCGCGCGCGGGTCCTGATCGCGATCGCGCTCGTCGCGGCGACCGTCGCCGCGTACGCGCCCCTGCGCCACAACGACTTCGTCCAGTACGACGACAACATCTACATCACCGAGAACCCGAACCTCCCGCTGGGATTCTCTCGCGAGGGGCTCTCCTGGGCGTTCTTCGGCGGCTACGAGGCCAACTGGATTCCGCTGACCTGGCTCTCGCTGATCGCCGACTACCGGCTCCACGCTCTGGATCCGCGTGGCTACCACGCGACGAACCTCGCGTTGCACGTGCTCGGAAGCCTGCTCCTGTTCGCCGCGTTTGCCCGCATGACGCGCGCCCCGTGGCAGAGCGGCTTCGTGGCGGCGGTCTTCGCACTGCACCCGCTCCACGTGGAATCGGTCGCCTGGGCGTCGGAGCGCAAGGACGCGCTGTCCGGCTTCTTCTTCATGCTGACGCTGCTGGCCTACGCGGGCTATGCGTCGCGCCCGTCCGCCGTGCGGTACGCGGGGGTCTGCGTGTCCCTGGCGCTGGGACTCATGGCCAAGCCGATGCTGGTGACCGTACCGTTCGTGCTGCTGCTGCTCGACGCCTGGCCACTCGACCGACTCCGCAGGCGCGACGGCGACCGCCGGCTGGATCCGCTTCGGCTGCGCCGCGCAGTGCTCGAGAAGCTCGGGCTCCTGCCGCTCGTCGTCGCCTCGAGCGTCGCCACGGTGTACGCGCAGCACGCCGGCGGCGCGTTCGCGTCGATGGAGAAGGTTCCGCTCGGCGCGCGCATCGCGAACGCGCTGCATTCCTACGCGGCCTACCTCTGGCAGGGCATCTGGCCCCGCGATCTCGCCGTCTACTACCCCCACCCGCGCGAGGCGCTGCCCCTCGCCGAGGTGATCCTGTGCGGTGTTCTGCTGCTGCTCGCGACCGGCGCCGCGCTGCGGCTCCTGCGGCGCGCCCCGTACGTCGCGGTCGGCTGGTTCTGGTACCTCGGAATGCTGGTGCCGGTGATCGGGCTGGTACAGGTCGGCTCGGCGGCGCGGGCGGACCGCTACACCTACCTGCCCTTCGTGGGGCTCGCGATCGCGCTGGCGTGGGGGGCCCCCGCCGTGCTGCGGCGCGTGCCGCGGGGCCGCGCGGTCGCCGCGGCGCTGGGTGCCGCCGCCGTGCTGGCGATGGCCACGGTCACGGCGCGCCAGGTCGCGATCTGGCGCAGCACCGAGAGCCTGTTCGAGCACGCGCTGCGCGTCACCGCGGACAACGCGATCGCGCACATCGCGCTCGGGGGGGAGCGCTTGCGCGCGGATCGGCTCGAAGAGGCGCAGGCGCACTTCGACGCCGCGCTCGAGATCTGGCCGCGCAGCGCCCTGGCGCAGAGTGGGCTGGGGAACATCGCGGCGCAGCGGGAGCGCTGGGACGAGGCGACCCGCCGCTTTCGCCGGGCGCTGCGCATCGATCCGGACCTCCTGGAGGCGCACGCCGGGCTGGGCTACGTAGCCCTCCAGCAGCAGAGGTTCGCGAACGCGATCGCACACTATTTCGATTTCCTGCGCATCGCTCCGAATCGACCGGAAATCCTCGCGAATCTGGGCCACGCCCTGGCCCTGGACGGGCGACCCGGCCCGGCGATCGAGCGCCTTCGGACCGCGATCCGCCTCGACCCCCAGCTGGCCCTGGCGCACGCCTATCTGGGGCAGGCCTTGGCGCAGGAGGGCCGCATGGGCCCCGCCATCGCCAGCTACCGCGAGGCGCTGCGGCTCGATCCCGACCTCGACGACGTGCGGGGCGCGCTCGCGGGCGCGCTGATGCGCGAGGGCCAGACCGACGCGGCCCTCGCGCAGCTCGAGATCGCGGTGCGCCGCGAGCCGGAGCGGTTCGAGTTCCAGCTCGCGATGGGCGACGCCCTGCAGGCCGCGGGTCGCGATGCGGAGGCGGCCGCGCGCTACCGCGAGGCGCTGCGACGGCAGCCCGACTCGAAGCCGGCGCTCAACAACCTCGCGTGGCTGCTCGCGACGAGTGCGGACGCCGCACTGCGGGATGCCGACGAGGCCGTCCGGCTCGCCGAGCGCGCAGCCGAGCTCAGCGGTCGCCAGGACGCGTCGGTGCTCGACACGCTGGCCGCGGCCCAGGCGGCCGCGGGTCGCCCGGCCGAGGCGGAGCGCACCGCGGCCGAGGCCCTGGAACGCGCCGCAGACGACCCCGCGCTCGCCGCGCGGATCCGCGAGCACCTGCGTTCCTATCGCGAGGGCTCCGCGCCGCCCTGAGCCGCTGCAGGCGGCGCGTCAGGCGCCGCTGCGCCCCGCCTCCTCGAGCGCGCGACAGGTCGGCGAGGTCGGGACGTCCCGAACGCGGGGCTGTGTACCGAGCAGTCGGTCCCCGGACAGCATGCTGACGCCGAACCAGTAGTGCTCGTTCTTGCAGTGGTGCAGGCGATGGTTTCGCCACAGGCGTTCGTAGCGGCGCGAGCGCGGGCGGTACGGGGTGTGGATCAGGAAGTGGATCCACTCGTAGCGCAGGCCCATCGCGAGGAAGGCCAGCGCCGCGGTCAGCGCCAGCTCCCGCGTGGGCAACAGGACGAACGACAGCAGCAGCAGCACGGGGATCGAGAACGCGAAGCCCTGGAGCGGAATGAACAGGATGTTCAGGTTCCAGGGGTCGCGATGATGCGCGCGATGCTTGCGCGGCACGGCGAGGTCGATGGTTCGCCCCCCGATCGCGAAGGGCCGGCTGTGGAGCACGAAGACGTGGATCAGCCACTCGAGCACGGGCCAGAAGGCGACGATGGCCGCCACGACGACCACGTCCCAGAGCGACGCACCCCCGACCGCGATGCGCACCGCGAGGAGGGTCAGCACCACGGCCGTCAGGAAGCGCGGGCTCGCGTGCCGGTAGAAGCGGCGCACCGCGGCGCCGAGCGTCCGCGGCCCTGCCGCGATCTGTCGCGCCGTCGTCGTCGGCCCGGCCCCGCTCGGCGGCGGCCCGCCCGCACGGCGGCCGTCGATTGCAGTCGGTGTCATCGGATCCCCGCCGGACATGCTTGGACCGCGGACCGTGGCTCGCCGCGCGGACATCGGAACGATACCGGATCGCCGCGGTGGACGAGCCAGGCGCACCCGCGCGGCGCCGGGCCGCACGCGCTCGCGGCGCCTTGTCCGTGCGAGCCGTCTGGGCGATGGTTCTCCGGCTCGGAGCGGGGTGAGCGCCGGAGGTGGTGGATTGGAACCCGTTGCGCGGCGACCCGTGAGCTTCGGGCCGCTGTACCTGGCGATCCTTTTGTGCTCGGCGGGTGTCCTGATGCAGGAGATCCTGCTGACGCGGATCTTCTCGTTCACGATCTGGTACCACCTCGCCTACCTCACCATCAGCACCGCGCTGCTCGGCTTCGGCGCCGCCGGGTCGATCCTGGCAGCCTTCCCGGGGCTCCTGGGCGCCGACGGACGGCGCCTGGCCGCCTGGGGCTCGGCCGGCGCCGGCCTCGCGTTGCTGGTCGCGATGGCCGTGCTCGGTCCGCGCCCCCTCGAGCCCCACGCCCTGCTGCACACCCCCGGGACGTTCTTCCTGGGGCTGCTCGGCTACTACGGCGCGGTGACGGTCCCGTTCCTGCTGGCCGGCCTGGCGGTGGCCGCACCGCTCAGCGCGTTTCCGGAGCGGGTGAACCGGCTCTACGCGGCGGATCTGCTGGGCGCCGGGCTCGGCTGCGCCGGTGCGGTCCTGGCCCTGTCGCTGCTCGACGGCGCCGCGGCCGTCGCCGTGTGCGCCGCCGTGCTGGTCGCCGCCGGGGCCGTGTACGCGATGCCCAGTCGTCTCGCCGCGGGCCTCGCGGCCCTCGCGCTGCTGCTCGGTGGCTCGGCTCCGTTCGCGAAACGCGTGATCGACTTCCGGCCGACCGGCACCAAGGCGCTCGGCTTCGCGCTGGAGCAGCCCGAGACGCGCATGCTCTTCACGCGCTGGAGTCCCGTGAATCGCGTCGACCTCTACCAGATGGCCGACACGCGCGCGAGCTGGTGGGGGGCGTACGGTCGCTCGCCGCTGCATCCCAGCCCGGCGCCCCGCTCGCTCGCCATCCAGTACGACGGTCACAACGGCACCAACGTCTACCAGGTGCCGAACCGCGCGGCGCTGCGCATGCTCGACCACCACCTGCTGCGGACGCCGTACGTCCTGCGCGAGAAACCGCGCGTGCTGGTGATCGGCGTGGGCGGCGGCGTCGACGTGCTGAACGCGCTCTACCAGGGCGCCTCCCACGTGACCGGGCTCGAGCTCCAGCCCATCACCATCGAGCTCCTGAACGGTCCGCTCGCCGGCTTCACCGGCGGCTGGTTCCAGCGCCCCGAGGTCGAGCTCGTGGCCGGCGAGGGTCGGCACTTCGTGCGCGCGCACGACGATCGGTACGACGTCATCCAGATCACGGCGGTCGATACCTTCTCGGCACAGACGACGGGCGCCTACGTGCTGGCCGAGAGCTACCTCTACACCGTCGAGGCGTTCGAGGACTACCTGGACGACCTGCGCGACGGCGGTCTCGTGTCCGTGGTGCTCGGCAGCCCGATCTACGCGGATCGCGAGCTGCCCAGTCCGCTCGTCAGCCGGCTCCTGCTGGTGGCGCGCGCCGCGCTCGAGCGACGCGGCGTGGAGGATCCCGCGGCGCATCTGCTGGTCACCGCACAGATCTATCCGGCCGGCAAGGCGACGATGGGGACCATGCTCGCGAACCTGATCGTCAAGGACTCCCCGTTCAGCGCCGAGGAGGTGGCCGCCGTCGAGCGCTTCGCGTCGCAGAACCGCTTCCGCCTCGAGCTCGCGCCCGGCGTCGCGGGCAACCCGAGCTTCGTCGAGCTCGTATCGGCGGACGCGGCGCGTCTCGAGCAGCAGCTCGACGAGCAGCGCTTCGCCCTGGCGCCCGTCACCGACGATCGCCCGTTCTTCTACCACGTGCTGCGCTGGAGGAGTCTGCTCAGCGGGGAGAAGATCCTCTGGTACATGCCCGGCTCGACCACCGGTCTGCTCGTGCTCCTGATCATGCTGATCCAGGCGCTGCTGCTCGGCGCGCTCTTGATCCTGCTGCCGCTCGCGCGGGGCGCGCGGGGCCGGCTCCCCAGCGGCGCGATGGGGGGATTCCTGCTCTACTTCCTGGCGCTGGGACTCGGCTTCCTGTTGATCGAGATCAGCTTCGTGCAGAAATACGTACTGCTGCTCGGCCATCCGACCTACTCGCTGTCCGTCACGATCTTCTCGCTGCTCGTCTTCGCCGCGCTGGGCGCTGCGTGGTCGCGCCGCTTCTGGAGCGACCCGCAGCGCTTTCTCGCGACGCTTTTGGCCGTGACGCTCGGGTTGGTGCTCGTGGAGGTCCAGATCCTGCCGTGGGTCCGGGACCAGGTGCTGGCCGCGGCCCTACCAACGCGGATCGGTGTCACCGTGCTGCTGCAGCTGCCGCTGGGCCTGGTGCTCGGCATGTACTTCCCGACCGGCGTCGAGCTGGTGCGCCGGCACGAGCCGCGCCTGGTTCCCTGGGCCTGGGCGGTAAACGGCGTGGCCTCGGTGGTCGCCACCGTGCTGGCCGTGATCCTGGGCATGGCGATCGGCTTCTCCGGGGTGACCTACACGGCCGCGGCCATCTACGCGGTCGGCACCCTGGCGCTCCTGGCCGCGCTGCGGCGAGCGCCCGCGATTCCGGCCCCCTGACGGCGTTCCGCTATTCGATGTAGCCGAGCGCCCGCAGCGCTTCCTCGAGCGACGCGCGTTCCTCCGCGTCGAGTCCGCTGTCCATCGGCCCCGGGGCCTCCCACGTGTCGAGAAAGGCCGGCGTGCGGCGCATCAGTCGCGCGGTCAGGTAGCCCGCCGTCACCGGATGCTGCGCGCTCACATCGCGCAGCTCGTGCGGGTCGGCGCGGAGGTCGAACAAGCGCGCGCCGGCGTCGTCGAGCAGGAGCTTCCAGCGGCCCTCGCGGATGTACCACGCCTCCGCGTCCTTCGACCCGACGGCCGAGGGCGGCTCCAGCAGGTCCGGCGGTCGCAGCAGGCTGCGCCCCGCGTATGCGTCCGGTACCGCGAGGCCCGCGAGGTCGAGCAGCGTCGGCGCGAGATCCTGGAGGCTCACGATCTCCTCGACCCGGACGGGCTCGCGGCGCCAGGGCAGGAGCACGAGCAGCGGCACGTGGACGAGCTCCTCGTACAGCGAGTGGCCGTGGTACACGTCACCGCGTTGCCCGAGCGGCTCGCCGTGATCCGACGTGATCACGACGGCGGTGCGGTGGGCGAACGGCAGCGCCGCCAGCGCGTCGAGCAACGCGCCGATCTCGTGATCGGCGTACGCCACGCTCGCGTCGTAGAGGTTCGGCAGATACCACGTCGCGAGCTGGGCGTCGGGCGGCGCGTCCGGCGCGGGCGGCTTCGGCGCGTCGCCTGCGTCGCGCGGTGCGAACCGGGCGCGGAACGCATCCGGCGGCGCATAGGGATAGTGGACGTCCATCGACTGCACGTACGCGAAGAACGGTTGCTCGCCGCGTTCGCGGAGCCAGGCCAGGACGTGTGCGTGAAGCTCCGCGGCGTCGACCTTGCGCGGCTTCCCGGAGTCCGTCCGCTTCAGGATCCGGTACTCGTCGAAGCCGCGCGCGTAGCCCAGCGCCGGCCGCAGCGTGAAGTTGGCCTGGAATGCGGCCGTCGCGTAGCCCGCCTCTCGAAACCGCTCCGCGAGGGTGTGCGGGGCGGGGCCGTCCGGGCGCAGCCGTGCGCCGAGCTCGTCGGGGTGGCGCGACGCGAAGAGCGCCGTGATGGTGGGAGGCGTCTTGGACCCCGGCGCGTACGCGGACCGGAACAGCGCACCGCGCTCCGCCCACCGCGCGAGCTCGGGCGTGGTCGGACGCGCGTACCCGTAGACGGACATGCGGTCGAGACGCAGCGTGTCGACCACGTACAGGATCACGTTGATGGGCGGGTCCGGCGGGCGCGCCGACGCCCCGAGCGCGGCCGGACGCGCCCGAGCACGGCCGGCGACGCGCGGCCGGATCCAGCCGATCGGCCCCCCGGAGCGGTTTTCGAGCGTGAGGCGAACGGCGCGCCCAGCGAGTTCGGAGAGATCCGCGTCCCAGCGATTCGCGCCCGCGCGCTCCGGTTCGAGGGTCTGCCGGTCCGCGTCGGTCGCCACGTGGATCGCGAACGCCTGGCTCGGCAGCTCCGGAACCATCTCGAAGTGGAGCCGGCTCGCGCGAGGCAGCCGCAGGTAGAGGTCGATGCTCTCGCCGGCGGGCTGCACGAGCCGGCGGAGCTCGCCCTCGCCCTCGACCCGCGCTGCCCCGGGGGCCTGCGACGCGAGCTCCGTCAGCGGGACCTCGACGGGCTCCCCGGCGCGCTCCGCGCAGGCGAATCCGGCGCCGCACAGGAGCGCGCCCAGAAGCCGTCCGATCTGCCCCACGGGCATAGCTTCGCACGCCCGCGCCGAGGTTTCCGGGCCGGCCGCGTGTGGGGCCGCCGGGAGCCCCCCAGAGGCGCCGCCCGAGCCGCGCGGCTGCGTCCCGCCCCCGACCGGAGGGGACGAACCGCGTTTCAGTCGCTACACGTCTCGGGCGGTCCGGCCGGGAGGCGCCGCGGTTCCTGCCGCCGCGGGGTTGCTGCAGATCGTCCCGGCCGGCCCGCGCGGACCGCTGCGCGCGGGCGCGATTTCAGGTTCTCGTCAACTCGAACCGGACGGCGACCGAACACACCTCGGGGAGACCACGCGACGTGATCGAGACGGTCGAGATCGACGAACCCCTGAGCCTCGAAGACCACGCCCAGATCGTGCACCTCGCCGAGGCCGTCCGCTTTCTCCGCGAGCAGGCGGCGGCGCTCCTGCCCCGGCTGCGCGGCCGCCGGGTCTGGATGATCAACTCCACGGCCCGGGGCGGCGGCGTGGCGGAGATGCTGCCCAAGGTCGTCGCCCTGCTGCGCGAGCTGGGCGTGCCGACCGAGTGGGCCGTGATGGGCAGCCGCGAGCCCGAGTTCTTCGTACTGACCAAGCGGCTCCACAACCTGATCCACGGACACGGCGATCCCCTGCTGACGGAGGAGGAGCACTCGCTCTACGCCGCGGTCAGCGCGGAGAACGCCGGGGCGATGAAGCGGCGGCTCGAGCGCGACGACATCCTCGTGATCCACGACCCGCAGCCGCTCGGGATGGGCGCCCAGCTCAAGCGCGAGCTCGGCATCCCGACCGTGTTCCGCTGCCACATCGGGCTCGACGAGCGGACGCCCGAGACCCGCGCGGCCTGGCGGTTCCTGCGCCCCTTCGCGGAGGACTGCGACCATTCGATCTTCTCGGCGCCCGAGTACGTGCCGGGCTTCCTCTCGGACCAGTCGGACGTGATCCATCCCGCCATCGATCCCATGAGCTTCAAGAACCGGCCGCTCTCGGCCACCAAGCTCGCCGGCATCCTGTGCAACGCGGGACTGATGGTGTCGAGCGAGCCCGTGGTTCCGCTCTCGTTCGCCGAAGCCGCGACCCGACTCGCACCCGACGGCAGCTTCGCCCCGATCGATGCGCGCACCGACATCGGACTCCTGTTCCGGCCCATCGTGACGCAGATCTCGCGCTGGGATCGCCTCAAGGGATGGAAGCCGCTGCTCGACGCGTTCGTGCGCCTCAAGAGCGGGCGCTTCACGAAGCGCGCGGGGATCGCCGATCGCCACCGGCGCCGGCTCGAGCTGGTCCGGCTGGTGCTGGCCGGCCCGGATCCGGCGGCCGTGGCGGATGACCCCGAGGCGCAGGAGGTGCTCCGCGAGCTGATCGACAGCTATCGCGATCTGCCGCCGTCGCTGATGCAGGACGTCGCGGTGATCAGCCTTCCGATGGCCTCGCGCAAGCAAAACGCGCTGATGGTCAACGCGCTGCAGCTCTGCTCGAGCGTCATCGTCCAGAACTCGCTGCGCGAGGGCTTCGGGCTGACCGTCACCGAGGGCATGTGGAAGCACGGTGCCATTCTGGGCAGCCGCGCCTGCGGGATTCGACAGCAGATCCGCGACGGCATCGACGGCCGGCTGGTCCAGGACGCCGAGGATCCCGACGAGCTCGCGCAGCTGCTCGACGAGATGCTGGAGGACCTCCCCGCCCGCGCGCGCTGGGGCCAGAGCGCCCAGCTCCGCGTCCACGATCAGTTCCTCGTCTTCGCGCAGGTGCGCCGCTGGCTCGAGGTGCTCGCGGAACGCGCCGACCCCTCCGCTCCCGTCTGACCGGCTGGCCGCGCCGGGCCGCGTCTCCGCTCGGGCTCCGACCCGCGTCGGCCGACTCTCGTCGGCCGACTAGCCGA
>CP070734.1:2733179-2736316 GCA_020347605.1 Deltaproteobacteria bacterium
GCCGGCGGCGGCTCGATCGCCAGCGTCGAGGCCGGCGTGCTCAAGGTCGGGCCGCAGAGCGCCAAGGCAGACCCGGGACCGATCTGCTACGGCCGGGGCGGAACCGAGCCGACCGTCACCGACGCCAACCTGGTGCTCGGATACATCAACCCCGAGGCGCTCTGCGGCGGCGACTTCAAGCTCAGCCGCGACGGCGTGCACGAGGCCATTCGCGACAAGATCGGCACTCCGCTGGGTCTCGATGCGGTACAGGCCGCGCACGGGATCTTCCGGATCGTGAACGCGAACATGGCCAACGCGATCCGGCGCGTCTCGTCGGAATCCGGCTTCGATCCGCGCGACTTCACGATGGTGGTCTACGGCGGCAACGGTCCCGTCCACGCCGGCATGCAGGCCGACGACCTCGGCATCCGCCGGCTGCTCGTGCCGAAGACGTCCCCCGCGTTCTCGGCGCTCGGGCTCCTGATCGCCGACTACCTGGTGGACACCCAGCGCTCCTACATCACGCCGGCGGGAGAGGCGGACGTCGATCGGATCCACGCGCTGATCGAGGAGATGGAGGCGCAGGCGACCCGCGAGCTCGAGGTGGCCGGTCTCGCGCGCCGTGACCTCGTGTTCCATCGGTTCCTCACGGTCTGCTATCCGGGCCAGACCTTCGACATGCCGATCGAGCTGGTCGGGAGCGGCGGGCGACTCAGCGCCGCGGACCTCACCGCGACGATCGAGCGCTTCCACGATCGCCACGAGGAGCTCCACACCTACGCGATGCGGGACGAGCAGCCGATCCTGCGCGGCGTGCGCGTGCAGACCGTGGGCATCACCGACAAGCCGCGCGCCCCCGAGCACGCGCCCCCTGCGCGCCCTGCGAGCGAGGCGGTGCGCGCCCGACGCCCGGTCTATTTCGAGGATCGCTTCGTCGACACGCCGGTCTACGACGGCGAGCGACTGGGCGCGGGACACGCGATCGACGGGCCCGCGATCGTCGAGGAGCGCTTCACCACGATCGTGATCTATCCGGGGCAGCGCGCGGAGCTCGACGCGTTGGGGAACTACGTCATCACGCTCCCGTAGCGGGTCGCGCCGGATCGGCGGCGCGGCGCGGAGACCGAGTGGAACTCAGCACCCTCCAGTACGAAAAGCGCGACGGCGCGGCGATCATCACGCTGAACCGCCCGGAACGGCACAACGCCATCAACGGCGCGATGTCGCGCGAGCTGCCGCGGGTGTGGGACGACGTGAAGCGCGACCCCGCCGTCGTCGTGGCCATCGTGACGGGAGCCGGCCCGCGCGCGCTGTGCACCGGAATGGACGTCGCCGACATCGCGAGTGGCACGGCGCAGGTGGGGGAGGCGGCCGAACGCGGCTCGATGCAGTCGATCCGGCTGACGGCGCTGCAGACGGGCTGCTTCAAGCCGGTGATCACGGCGGTGAACGGCATGGTGTGCGGTGGGGGACTCCACTTCGTCGCGGACAGCGACATCGTGATCTGTTCGGAGAACGCCACCTTCTTCGACACGCACGTGAACGTGGGCCTGCTGGGCGTCTACGAGCCGATCGGCCTGACGCGCCGGATCCCGTTCGAGGCGGTGATGCGCCTGTCGCTTGCGGGCAGCGGCGACCGCATGGATGCGAAGCGCGCGCTGGACATCGGACTCGTCAGCGAGGTGACGCCGCAGGACGGACTCCTGCCGCGGGCGCTCGAGCTGGCGCGGGAGATCATGCGAAACTCGCCGGCCGCGCTGGTCGCGACCAAGCGAGCGATCTGGGAGAGCCTGAACCTGAGTCTCGACGCGGCCCTCGAGCACGGCTGGTCGGCGATCGAGCAACACGCCGGTCACCCCGACATCCAGGAGGGCGCGCGGGCCTTCGCGGAGAAGCGCGCGCCCAGCTGGCAGGGGGTGTCCCTCGAGGACACGAGCCGATGAGCTACGACACCCTGATTCTCGAGCGCACGGGACACGTCGCCGTCCTCACCCTGAACCGACCCGAGCGCATGAACGCCTTCGACAGCGCCATGCGCGCGGAGCTGCCGCTGGCGTGGCAGGAGATCTCGGACGATCCGGAGATCCGCGTCGTGGTGCTGACCGGCGCGGGGGAGCGCGCCTTCTGCGCGGGCATGGACCTGCGCGAGGTGGCCGCGCGCGAGGCGCCGCGCGACGCGAGCGGCGCGGCCCCGCGGGTCCAGATCACGTCGATGGACTGCAACGTGGGAAAGCCCGTGATCTGCGCCGTGAACGGCGTGTGCGCCGGGGGCGGCCTCGCCTTCGTCGCGGACTCCGACATCTGCATCTGCTCGGAGAACGCCAGCTTCACCGACGCGCGCACGCGCGCCGGTCAGATCTCGATCCACGGGACGCTGCGTCTGGCGCGCCGGATCCCGATCGAGGCACTGCTGCGACTGGTGCTGCTCGCGAGTGCCGAGCGGCTCACCGCCGCGCGGGCCTACGACATCGGCCTGGTGAGCCAGGTGGTCGCGCCGGATCGGCTGCGCGACACCGCCATCGAGCTCGCCCTGGCGGTTGCGCGGAACTCCCCGAGCGCGGTGCACTACACGCGGCAGGCGATCTGGGAGAGCCTGAACCACGGCCTGGATCGGGCGCTCGAGCTGGGCTGGGACGCGATCACCGGCTACAGCCGGAGCCATCCCGACGTTCAGGAGGGCGCGCGCGCCTTCGTCGAGAAGCGCGAGCCCCACTGGGCGCCGCCCCCGAAGCCCGGCTCGAAGCCGGGCGACGATTCGTGACGAGACACCCGCTTCACTTCGAGTGGAGGCTTTCGCGAAACGCGATCGAGAACCAAGGCGAGGAAGATCGTGACCGACCCGAAGAAGACGACCCTGGACACGAGTGACGTCGACCGCTGGATCGGGGTCCCGCTGGGCGGCGGGGAGTTCAAGGATCCGATCCACGTGAACGACATCCGCCGCTGGGCGCAGGGAATGCAGAACCCCAATCCGCTCTTCTACGACGACGCCTACGCGGCGGAGAGTCGCTTCGGTCAGATCGTCGCGCCCCAGTCGTTCGCGGTCTGCACCGACACGAGCCACGGCGCCGGCCCCGCCATCCAGGGCACGATCCCCGGGCAGCACATGCTGTTCGGCGGCGACGAGTGGTGGTTCTACGGGCCGCGGATCCACC
>CP070734.1:2736416-2745435 GCA_020347605.1 Deltaproteobacteria bacterium
GCGATGCCGAGCAGCATGGTGATGAGGATTCCGCCCGGATCCGGTCCGGGCATGATCCATTTGGCGAGCGCTCCGACGATCAATCCGAGCAGGATCCAGGACAGGATTCCCATGTTCGTGCCTCCGTCGTGCCTCCGCGGCGAGGGCGCCGCGGGCTTCTCGACTGCGGCGCAGCCAGCATACCAGACCGCGCCGCGGCCGATCGACGCCCGCGGGAATCGCGACGGCGGCCGCGCGCCATGCCCTAGACCCGCGCTTCGAGGCTTCCCGCCGGCCCGAGGAGGTGCCGCCGCCATGCCGCAGACCGCGAGCGTCGAGTTCCGCCTCATCCAGGTGCTCTCCGGCATCGCCTGCGTCGCCGTGCTCGGCGTGCTGGCGATCCTGCCGTAGCGCCTCTACGCGCGGGACATACGGCACGCCAACGTGCAGGGGCACCGGATCTCGAGCGTCGTTCACATTGCGATCCGCCGCGCGATGCTCGAGGGCGAAGACGTGACCGATCTCGTGAATCGCTTCCAGGGCAGCGCCGACCTCGAGGTCCGCCTTTCCCGTCTCGGCGGGGACGAGGTCCATCCCGCGGCGGCTTCGCGCAAGGGCTCGAGCGAGCCCCGGGGAACCGACCTCACGTACACCGCCGCGCCGATCCTCGAACGTGACGGGAACACGTGGCTGCCAGCATGTACTTCGACCTGTCGTCGATGAAACGGGAATCGATTCGCCTGATCATCGATCTGTGTCTGGCCGTGGTGGTCGGCTCCGCGGTGTCCGGGGGAGCGCGCTGCGCAAGGACGCTAGGGGAGGTCGCCGCGGCGGAAGATCCAGAAGCCGCCGGCCGCGGTCCCGAACACCTCGACTTCGCAGGGGCGACCCCGGCTGCGCGACGTGCGCGCAGCGTCCGCGTGACCTGTGACCTCGTACATGCGACCGATTGCCACACTGCCCCAGGGCTGGCCGCCCCGCCAGCGTTCGCGTCATGCCCGCCGCGTGGGTCCCGCCCCCGGCCGGAACGCGCGCGGGACCGATGCCGTGTGGCACCCGAAACGGGGGAAAACCCTTCACTTCATCTGCGCGCGTTCTCCGCGCGCTGCGGGTGCCTATGCGTCCGCGGGAGGCGCCGTGCAGACCTTCGCTGTGACCTCCGCCGCGCGCAGCGCATAGCGCTGCATGCCGAGCGCGTCGAAGATCGCGTGCGCCGCCCCGGCGTCGGCGCGCGCCGCCTCTGCGTCACAGCGCGCGGCGGCGAGCTCGGCGCGGCCCAACAGCGCATGCGCCGACGTCGACCGCATTCCGAGACGTTCCGCCAGCGCGCTGGCGTTTGCGAAGTGCTGCTCCGCATCGCGCCAGTGACCGGGACCCAGCTTCAGGCAGACCGCACCCAGCGCCAGGGCGCTGCCCGCCTCCCGGACGGGACTGCCGGCCCGCGCCGCGCTCCCCTCGGCCAGGCGTTCCGCGCGCTCCAGCTCGCCGAGCTCGAGCAGCACCTCGACGACCAGACCCAGGTTTCCCGACTGGTCGCCGCCCGGAAGCAGCCCGCGCTCCAGCGCATCGATCTCCGCGTCGGTGGCAGATCGCTCTCCGCGCGCACAGCGCGCACCGAGCACGAGCAGCCCACCCGTGCGTACGGACGCCACGTTGTCGATCTCCTGACCGATTTCGAGCGCCCGTCGTCCCCAGCGCTCCGCCTCGGCGTATTCGGCGCGCGTGAAGTGATCCAGCCCGATCAGTCCCGCCGAGGCGCCCGCGATGGTGCGGTTGTGGACCCGCGTCGCCAGCTCGTGGATCCGCCGCGCCTCGCGTCGCATGCCCGCGAAGTCGTCCCGGTAGAAGAGCGCCCGGGCCCGGAACCAGAGGGCACCCATGTAGGTGTCGGAGGGAGGCTCCGCCTGTCCGAGCCGAACGAGCGCGGCGATCGCGTCGTCCAGGATCCGAAGACCCGCCTCGAAGCGACCGTCCATCAGGTACTCGAGCGCGAGACCGCGGCGCAGGGCCGCGGCGGCGTCCTCGAGTCCGGCCTTCTCGGCGACCTCGACGCCGGCTTCCGTCAGGGCCAGTCCCCGCTCGAACTGCTCGCGACTCCCACCGGACAGCAACAGACCGTGCAGCGACAGGAGGATCGCCAGGCCGTGGTCGTCGCCCAGCTCCCGGGCCAGCGTCTCGGCGTGCTGTGCGACCCGCTCGTCGTGGCGAAGGTCCGTGCTTCCGTACAGGAGCGTCACCCGCAGCACCCCGATCGCCGCCTGCACGGTCAGTCGGCGCAGCGCGTCGCTCGCTTCCTCCGCGGTCGCGGACTCCGCCAGCTCCCAGGCTTCGCGGTTCAGTCGCTCCGCGTCGCCGTAGGAGGGCAGCGCCTCGGCCGCCGCGGCCGCCTCGAGCAATGCGCGCAGCCCGGCCTCTCGGTCGTCGCTGCGCGCGTAGTGCCGCGCGATCACGGCCGCCTGGGCGAGGTTGCGCGTTCCGCCCGCCGACTCCAGCAGCCGTGCGATGCGTTCGTGAAGCCGGCGCCGCTCCCGGAGCAGCAGGCCCTCGTACGCCACCTCCTGCGTCAGGCTCTCACCGAAGCGGTACTCGTCGCCGGCGAGCGCCGCCTTGCGGTGGATCACGCCCAGCCGCTCGAGCTCGGCGAGCTCGGCGCCGACGTCGAGCCGCTCGTCCGACAGGAGCGCTTCGAGCTGCTCGCGCCGGAACTGGCGTCCGACGACCGCCGCGATCTGCGCGACCCGCTTGGCGGCCGGCCGCAGCCGATCGATCCGCGCGCCGAGCAGCTCCTGCACGGTTTCGGGGATGCGGATCTCGTCCACGGGGCGCGTCACGCGGACGCCGCCGGGACTCGGTACGAGGGCGCCGCCCTCGACCAGCGAACGCGTCAGCTCCTCGAGGTAGAACGGGTTGCCCTCGCCCTTGTGCAGGATGCGCCGCTCCAGCTGCAGCGGCAGTCCACCGCCGACACACGCTCGGATCACCGCCTTGCCCTCCGCATCGGAGAGCGGCTGCAGGTGCAGCTGCGTGAGCGCCGCTTTCGACTGCCAGGTGGGGCGGTACTGCGGCCGGTGCGTGACGATCAGCATGGATCCGGCGTCGAAGCGACCCGCGGCGAGGTCCAGCATCTCGCGCGACGCGTCGTCGATCCAGTGCAGGTCTTCGACGATCATCACGGTGGGGCCGCGCGCCGTCGCGCGGTTGACGAGCTGGTCGACGGCGTCGAAGGCGCGCCGCTTCCGGACGTCGAGGGGGGCGGGCTCGAGGCCGGGTGTGGGCAGCGAGAGGATCGCGCACAAGTAGGGAAAGATCGGATCGTCGCTTCCGCCGTCGAGCCCCTCGGCGAGCTTCGCGAGCGACGCCTCGTCGGGCTCGTTGGGGGCGAGGCCGAAGTAGTCGCGCAGCATGCTCACCCACGGCGCGTAGGGGGCGCCGCGCGTCAGCGAGGAGCAGCGCGCCTCGAAGAGGGTGGGGTGCGTGTCCGCGATCCTCTCCTTGAACTCGTAGATCAGCCGCGACTTGCCCGTTCCCGCATCGCCCACGACGCTCACCACCTGGCCGAGCCCCCCGCGCAGGCGCCGGTAACACGCCTCGAGCTGCTGCAGCTCCTCCTGGCGCCCGACCAGCGGCGTGAGGCCGCGCGCCTGCGCGATGGCCATGGGCGTCAGCGCCTCCGCCAGCTCCAACACCTCGTGCGCCGTGACCGGCTCGGCCTTGCCCTTGACGTCGAAGGGGCCCACCTCGCGCGTGTGGAAGCGGCCGGCGACGAGCCGCGCCGTGGCGTCGCTGATCAAGATCGCGTCGGGCCGGGCGGCCGCCTGGAGCCGGGCCGCCAGGTTCGTGGTGTCGCCGACCGCGGTGTAATCCATCTTCAAATCGTTTCCGACGGCGCCCACGACCACCGTGCCCGTGTGGATTCCGAACCGGGCGTGCAGCGCGACGTCGCGCGTCTCGAGCGGCCGCCGCAGCGCCGCGAGCGCGTCCCGCGCGGCGAGCGCCGCGCGAACGGCTCGCTCGGGCGCGTCCTCGTGGGCGATGGGCGCGCCGAACAGCGCCATCAGCCCGTCGCCGGCCAGCTGATTCACGATGCCCTCGAAGCGGTAGATCTCCGCGAAGGTGACCTCCAGGTATCGCTCGAGCAGCTCGCGGTACTCCTCCGGATCCAGGGCCTCCGCGATCGCGGTCGAGCCGACCAGATCGCAGAACAGGACCGTCACCCGCTTGCGCTCGCCCGCGTCCGTTCCCGACACTCGAAGCTTGCGCGCCAGTGACTCGGGAATGTGTCGGGACAGACGGGTCAGGCGATCTTCCGGCGCCGGGCTGCCGGGGTGCGACGGGTCCGCGGCGGGGCCGCTCGCGCCGGGCGGGGCGGCCAGCGCCTGTCCGCAGTCGGGGCAGAAGCGGAACTGCGCTTCGACCGCGCCGCCGCAGGCGGTGCACCGGAGCGCGGCGCGCGCACCGCAGGCGTGGCAGAACGACTTGCCCGGGATCCGCTCGGTACCGCATTCGCCGCAGCGCACGCCGAAACCATCGGACGCGCCCTCTCGGGCGTCAAGGTGGCCCGTCGGACGCGGGCGGCGCGGCACGCGACCGCGGCGTCCGCAGCCTCCCGGCGCCGTGCGTTTCTCCGGAACGGCGATCCGCATATACTCACGGGCTCCGTGCGGCCTGCCGGGAGGGGAGAGGATCGGGGATGAAGCTCGCCACGTTCAGCGCCGGAGGGGACACGCGGATCGGTGTCGTGGTGGACGCGGAGATCGTCGATCTGGCGGCCGCGGTTCCCGAGCTGCCCCGGGAGATGTGCGCCCTGCTCGCGGCCGGCGGCGGCGCGCTCGAGGCGGCGCGCCGAGCGGCGGAATCGGACCGCCATCGTCTCCCGCTCTCGGACGTGACGCTCGAGGCGCCGGTGCCGAGACCTCCGGAGTTCCTGGCCATCGGGCTCAATTACGCCGACCACATCGCGGAGTCGGGCCGCCCGCAGCCCGGGTTTCCGGTGTTCTTCAACAAGCAGTCGAGCTGCGTCACGGGTCCGCGGAGTCCGATCCAACGGCCCCGCGTGTCCGAGGCCCTCGACTACGAAGGCGAGCTCGGCTTCGTGATCGGGCGGCGCTGTCGCCACGTGCCGAGGGAGCGCGCGCACGAAGTGATCGCGGGCTACCTGGTCGTGAACGACGTCAGTGTCCGGGACTGGCAGTGGAAGGCCCCGACGATGACACTCGGCAAGTCGTTCGATACGCACGGGCCCATCGGTCCGTGGATCGTCACGCCCGACGAGCTCGGCGACCCGCACGCGCTCGAGCTCCGGACGTTCGTGAACGGCGAGCTCCGGCAGCACTCGAACACGAAGCACCTCGTCTACGACTGCTTCACGCAGGTCGAGACCCTCTCCACGGTCTTCACGCTGCTACCCGGTACGGTCGTGTCGACCGGCACCCCCGGTGGCGTGGGCGCGGCGATGAAGCCCCCTCGATTCCTGGTCGCCGGTGACGTCGTGCGCGTTGCGATCGACGGGATCGGCGAGATCGAGAACCCGGTGGTGGACGAACCCGAGACCGCATCGGATCGCTCCGCCCGGCACGGAGCCGGCGCTGCACGCGCGGCGCCCGCACGAGAGAGGTAGACATGAAGATTCGCGTTGTCCTTGCCGCGCTGGCGTGCGCGGTGCTCGCCTGTGCGACGCCACCCCCGGTGGTCAACGTCGAGGCGCCGCCCTGCCAGTGCGATTGCGCGTTTCGCGCGACGACCCCCGAGATCGGACGCGGCTGCTGGGTCCAGGGCGACGTTCTGGTCTGCCCGCTGGTCGTGAAGACGATCGACATCGAGCCCGCCTACCCGGGCTCGGATCCGCGCTGCGAGAAGCAGGACGACGGGACGCTGCGCTGCGAGGTCAGCCCCTAGCCCGGCCGCGCGCCGTCCGGACCCCGCTCAGCGCGCGCGCGCGGGCCGCTTCAGCTCGGCCGAATCGCACAGCTCGTGGAACGAGTCCTCGACGGCGCGCACGAATGCGTGCAGGTCGGGAATCAGCTCCCAGTCCGCCATGAAGCCCCAGCCCAGGCGTCCCGCGTAGCTCACCAGTGCGACGCCCAGACTCTGGTTGATCAGCAGGTTCAACATGGGATAGGCGTCCACCATCCGCGCGCCGATCAGGTAGAGCGGCACCTGCGGGCCGGGGACGTTGGTGACCACCAGGTTCGCCGCCCGCGAGCGATACGCCATGCGCGTCGCGATCGAGAGCAGCGTGGGAACCGTCCACTCGCTCACGGCGGCGAGCACCTCGGCGCCCAGCGCCTGGTTCGTCGCCTTGAGCCGCGCCGTCACGGCCCGGATCGCGGCCAACCGCCGCTTGGGATCCGTCTCGCCCACCGGCAGGGGCACCGCCCAGAGCGCGATCTTGTTGCCCGTCGCGCCGCGCTGCGAGGGACTGCGTACGCTGACCGGCACCATCGCGCGTAGATCCAGGTCGCGCTGGGCCGCTCGGGTCACGCCGCGCTGCTCGAGGAAGCGCGCGAGTGCACCGGTCACCGTGGTGAGCACCACGTCGTTCACGGTCCCGCCGAGGCGGTTCTTCACCTCCTTCACGTGTTCCAGCGCGAAGCTCGTCCAGTCGAACCGGCGGTGGGGACCGAGCGGCCGATTGAGCGGCGTGTCGGAGGCCGGCGTCAACGCCGCGACCAGGGTCTGGCGCAGCGCCCCGATCCGCTCCGCCGCCGCCGCGGCCAGCTCGCCCGGGTCCTGCAGCGCGCGCGCCACCGCACCGGCGCCCCGCAGCGGCATCGTCGCGCGTCGCAGGATCTCGTCGAATCCGAGCATCAGCCGGCTCGGAGATCGTTCGGGAAGCCACTCGACCGGCGCATCCAGATCTTCGTCCGGGTCGGTCGACAGCAGGATCGCGAGCAGGTCGAGACCCGCGATGCCGTCGATCATGCAGTGGTGCGTCTTGGTGATCAGCGCGAATCGCCCGCGCGCGATCCCCTCGACGATCCACACCTCCCAGAGCGGCTTGTCGCGGTCGAGCCGCTGCGACATCAGCCGGGCGCAGAGTCGCTTGAGCTGACGCTCGTCCCCCGGTTGGGGGAGGCTCGTATGGCGGACGTGGTACTCGAGGTTGAACGAGGCGTCGTCCACCCAGACCGGGTGGTTCTCGATGGGGATCCACGACAGCTTCTGCCGGTAGCGCGGCATCCGGTGCAGGCGGGAGCCGATGTAGGCGCGGATCCGATCCGCGTCGACGCCGCCGTCCGGAAGCGTGACGGGCGCCGCTTCGAACAGCAGCGTGACGCCGACGTGTTGGGGATAGTGCGGCGTCTCGACGTCGAGGAACGTCCGGTCCAGCACCGACAGACGCTCGTAGCTGGCCATCGAAGGTCTCGTTGCCCCGCGATCCCGCGCCCGCCGCGGCGCGCCTCTCGATCTCCTACACCAGATGCGGCCGGCTCGTAAAGGGCTTCGGCGCCGTGCGTGTCCTCTGCGACGACCGGCGCCGGCAGCGCGCGAGGACGGCGGCGACGGCCAGGCCCGAGCCCAGCAGCACCCCCCGTGCGGGCTCCGGGACGAGCTCGACCGAACCCGTGTCACAGCGCGGTCCCTGTGGCCGCAGCACGCCCCGCTGGTCCACCGCGAGGCAGGTGTCGGTCACGGCGAGGTCGACCGCGGGGCTGCCCGGCTCCGGCTCGTGGGTCCGGGTCGGGCCGCCGTTGTCCAGAAGTGCACCGAGGAGCGGGTCGATCGGCTGAGCGGCCGTACCGACGCGGTCGGTCGCCTGCGGCTGGAAGCCGCCCCCGAGTCCCCGGTCGGTCCCGATCAGGTTGCCGCCGAGTGAGGTCAGGGTGGAGGCGCCGTCGACGGATACGTCGTTCTCCACGCCCCCGGCCCCGTTCCCCGCGATCAACGTGTTCGCGATCCGGGCGGTCGCCCCGAGGCTGAGCTCGAGGCCCCCGCCCGCGACCCCATTCTGCGCGTCGGTCTCGTAGAGCGTGACGTGCTCGAGGTCCGCGGTTGCGTCGGGGCCGAAGAGCGCGACACCCGCGCCGCCGAGATCCTGGCCGAGCGCCCGGTTTCCGCTGACCGTGGAGTTGCTGACCGTCAGCGTCGCGGGATCCCCATCGGTCGCGACGACGATGATTCCACCACCCCGGGAAGAGCTCGACGTGTTTCCGTGGATCGTGCTCTCGGCGATCCTGAGGGATCCGCCGATCGACTCGATGCCGCCGCCCTCGGGCGCGTCGTTGTTTCTCACCTCGGATGCGATCAGCTGCACGTCTCCGGTGTTGAACACGCCACCGCCCCCCGTGGTGCCCGTCGGTAGCCGCGGCTCTGCCACGTTGACCTCGATCACGCTGTTCTCGAGCACGACCGAGCCCTCGCTGTTCGCGATTCCGCCACCGGCCTGCGCGGTGTTGCCGAAAGTACCCTGGTTCAGGACGAACCCCACCGACGAGTTCTGGACGGTGACGATGGAGTCCGGCCCCAGGTTGTAGATCCCGCCCCCGGCGCCGTCCGATGTATTCCGGATCAGGAAGCTGTTGCGCAGGGTGAGTTCTCCGCCGTCCGCATTCGCGATTCCGCCGCCCCCGGCTTCGGAGAATCCACGGCTGACGCCCACGCCTTCGAGCTCGACGATCGCTCCCGAGATCTCGATGCCGCCGCCGCGTTCGGCGCCGGACACGGTTCCGTCGAGGATTTCCAGGGCCTGGAACGACACCTCGACGTCGCCGCGAATTTCGAACACCCGGCCCACACGCGGCTCGCCCGGTGCGGGTGCCCCGGATGCGATCGCCGTGACCCCGATGCCCTCGCCTACGATCGTCAGCGGCGCGAGGATGTCGAGATCCCCGCTCTGCGCGGAGTCCTCGTCCCCCCCATTCGCATCCGCACGCTGCAATACGGCGCCGAAGATCGGCGGCGGCGGCGGATCGTTGTCCTCACAGTCGACTCCAAACAGGTTGCAGCGATCCAGAACGATGACGTCGTGAGCCGGATCGGCGTTCGCCTCGACGATCGCGGCGCGGAGCGTGCAGCCGTAGAAGTGCTCGGTGATTCCGCC
>CP070734.1:2745535-2751953 GCA_020347605.1 Deltaproteobacteria bacterium
CGGCGTCAGGTCTGGGCGACGCAGGAGGATCCGAAGCTACCGATCCGCGTCGAGATCTTCGATCGCGCGTCGGGTCACACCACCCGCGCGGACTACCTCGAGTGGACCCGGCGCCTCGACGTGCCCGATTCCTTCTTCGAGCCCGATCCGCGCCTGACGCTCGAGCGGGTCAGCTATGACGACTACGTCGAGCGCTCCGCGCGCGAGGCCGTCGGTCCCGTTCCGGTGCTGTTCGGCGATCTGCTGCACGGCGAGCGGCGCTGAGCGGAACCGCGGCGGTGGCCGCGTCTCGGGTGCGTGGCCTCAGCGCGTGACCCAGGTGATGTTCGCGTCTGCGACGGGCGGCGCCGCCTCGGCCAGCACGGCGAGCTTGCGCGCGACGTCGCCCGCGAGGCGGCGCAACGCCTCCGCGGTCGGCGAGTCGGGCGCCGCGATCAGGATCGGCTCGCCCTTGTCGCCCCCCTCGACCACGCGCGGATCGATCGGGATCTCGCCCAGGAAGTCCACGCCCAGCTCTTCGGCGGCGCGCTTCGCCCCGCCGCGCCCGAACAGGTAGTACTTCTTGTCGGGCAGCTCGGGGGGCGTGAAGTACGACATGTTCTCCACGATCCCCAGCACGGGCACGTTCACCTTCTCGAACATCCGGAGCCCCTTGCGCGCGTCGACCAGGGACAGGTCGTTGGCGGTGGTGACGATCACGGCGCCCGAGATCGGAGCCTGCTGCGTGAGCGTCAGGGCCGCGTCGCCCGTGCCGGGCGGAAGGTCGATGACCAGGTAGTCGAGCTCGCCCCACTCGACGTCCGCCAGGAACTGGCGAATCAGGCCGTGCACCATCGGGCCGCGCCAGATCACGGGCGAGTCGTCGGTCAGGAAGAAGCCCATCGACATCAGCCGGAGATCGTGCTTCTCGAGCGGCAGGATCCGCTTGCCGACGCTGCGCGGCTGCCCGTGCACCCCCAGCAGGAGCGGCAGCGACGGGCCGTACACGTCCGCATCCATCACTCCGACCGCGGCCCCGGTCTCGCGCAGCGCGAGCGCGAGGTTCACCGCCACGGTGCTCTTGCCGACACCGCCCTTGCCGGACGCCACGGCGACCACGTTCTTGACACCCGGCAGCACCGCTTCGCCCGCGCCGGGCGGCGCCGCCGCGCGGCCCCGCGTATGGGCGGTCATCTCGACGTGGACCTCTTCGACGCCGGGCAGGGCCGCCACCCGCTCGCGCGCCTGTCGTTCGAACTCGGCCTTGACCGGGCAGGCGGGCGTGGTGAGCTCGATCTGGAACGACACCCGCCCGCCGTCGATCGCGATCCCCTTGATGAAGCCCAGCTCGACGATGCTCTTGCCGAAGTCGGGGTCGACGATCGGACGCAGCGCCTCGAGGACGGCGGACTCGGTGACGGGCTCGGCCATCTCGTGGCTCCTCGCGTATGCGCCCGCGCCGGGGCGCCGAAGGCGGACGCGCGAGTCTAGCGCACGCTCCGTCGCGCGGTCGCTGGGGCCGCGGCGAGGCCTGCGCCGGCCGCCGGACCGGCGCTTGCCCGCCAGGTCCAGGTGTTCGACGATCGGGGAACACGCGGCAGGGGAATCCAAATGGATTGGAGCGACACGCCCTTCTGGCTCTGCTTTGGCCTGCTCGGGAACGCGGCCTTCTTCTCGCGCTTCCTGCTGCAGTGGGTCGTCTCGGAACGCAAGCACCGCAGCGTGGTGCCCATGGCGTTCTGGTATCTCAGCATCGTCGGATCGCTGATCCTGTTGATCTACGCCATCCATCGGAAGGACCCGATCTTCACGCTCGCATACCTCCCGAACGCCTTCGTGTACTACCGCAACATCGTGCTGCGCCGCCGGGAGGCGCGGGAGGCGGGCTCTGCACACGATCCTGCGTCGTGAACCGGAAAGCTGGATCTTCCCGAACGCGGGCATCGATCCGAGACGGACACGGGCAGCCCCTGGTGCGGGACGTCCGACCGCGCGCCCGCGGACGCCTACCCCGAGGCCGATCCGGGCGCCCGATGTGCCGCGATCACCTCCGGCGGGGCCTGCACCAGCTCGATCAGCACGCCTTCGCCGGAGAGCGGGAAGTCGTCGTTGCCCTTGGGGTGGATGAAGCAGACGTCGTGACCGGCCGCTCCCGTGCGGATGCCGCCCGGCGTGAAGCGCATCCCCTGCTCCGTGAGCCAGTCGACGGCCGCGCGCAGGTCGTCGATCCACAGGCCTACGTGGTTGAGCGGCGGGTCCTGCACGCGCGGGCGCTTCTCGGGATCGACGGGCTGCATGAGATCCACCTCGACCTGCGTGGCGCCGGCGCCCATCACCGCCACGTCCTCGTCGACGTTCTCGGACTCGCTCGTGTAGCTGCCGTGCGGCTCGAGGCCCAGCGTGTCGATCCACAGCCGGCGCAGCTTCTGCTTGTCGAGGCCGCCGACGGCGATCTGTTGAATACCCAGGACGCGGAACGGGCGATCGGACATGGGGCCTCCCAGCGCTGCGAGGCGGCAGGATAGCCGCAGCGGCGGCGCGCTCGCCCGCGCCCGGCCCGGGCACTACCCTCCTGCGCCGTGCCGACCTCCAGCGCCAATCCCGCTCCGAAGGCAACTCCGAAGGCAAGGATCCACCTCCGCTCGCTGGGCTGCCCGAAGAACCAGGTCGACAGCGAGGTGATGCTCGGGACGCTGGCGCTCGACCGGTACGCCATCGCCGAGTCGCTCGACGACGCGGACGTCGCGATCGTCAACACCTGCTCGTTCATCGAGAGCGCCCGCGAGGAGTCGATCGAGGCGGTGCTCGAGGTTGCCGACCGGCGCGAGCGCGGCCGGCTGCGCGCGGTCGTGGTCGCCGGCTGCCTGCCGCAGCGCTACGGCGCCGAGCTGGCGAAGGAGCTCCCGGAGGTGGACGCCTTCGTCGGCACGGGCGAGTTCCAGAACATCGCGCGCATCCTGGACGAGACGCTGGCCGGCCGCTCGCGCGGCGTCTATCTGGAGGCGGGGCGCACCCATCTCTACAGCGAGCGCGACCCGCGCATCCTGGTCGGCCCCACGCATACCGCCTACGTGAAGATCGCCGAGGGCTGCAACCGGCCCTGCGCCTTCTGCGCGATCCCGGGCATCCGCGGCCGCTTCCAGAGCCGCCCGCTCGACTCGATCGTCGCCGAGGCGCGAGACCTGGCCGCCGCCGGCGTGAAGGAGATCAACCTGGTGGCGCAGGACTCGACGGTCTGGGGCTCGGACCGGGCGGGACGCGAGCGCCTGCCCGACCTGCTGCGCGCGCTCGACGCCGTCCCGGACCTCGAGTGGATCCGACTCCTCTATGTCTATCCCACCGCCGTGACCGGCGAACTCGTCGACGTGCTGGCGTCGGGCCGGCGCCTGCTCCCGTACGTCGACGTGCCGCTGCAGCACGCCAGCGACCCGATCCTGCGCGCCATGAAGCGAGGGGTCACGGAGGCGAAGCAGCGCGCGCTGGTCGAGACGCTCCGGAGCGCGATCCCGGGGCTCACGCTCCGCACCACCTTCATCGTGGGCTTCCCGGGCGAGACGGAAGAGGACTTCGAGCGGCTATGCGAATTCGTTCGCGATTGCCGCTTCGATCGCGCCGGCGTGTTCCGCTACTCGGACGAGGAGGACACCGCGGCCCACGCCCTGCCCGGCAAGGTGCCGCGCGCCACGGCGCGCGAGCGCTACCGGAAGCTCACGTCGATCCAGAGCGCGATCATGGCCGAGAAGCTCGAGCAGATGATTGGCCAGGAGGTGCAGATGCTCGTGGACGCGGCGTTTCCGGGCGGCGCCCGCGGCCGGCTGGCCTCCCAGGCGCCGGACATCGATGGCGTGGTCTGGCTGAAGGGCGAGGCCCCGGTCGGCTCGATCGTGCAGGCCCGCCTCGTCGCCCGCCGCGCCCTCGACCTCGAAGCAGAGCCGCTCGACTAGCCACCCGGCCAGAACCCGGCAGACGGGCATCGGGGAGCGACGCCTGTGGAGGCGCGCGAGGTCTGCGCCCGGGGCTTACCCGGATCGAGCGCCGGAACGCGACGGAGCGCCCCGATGCCCGTCTGCCGGGCGCACGGCGCCGGATCTGGCCAGGACTATCTCGCCTCGGGCCCGCGGTAGCCGCGTGCCAGGAGGTAGCGTTCGCTGGAGCCCTTGCGCGTGGCGGACGTCTTCACCGTCTTTGCATGCTCGAACTGCTGTTTCCAACGGCGGGCGATGGCCTCGGCCTCGGGGCTTTCGAGTAGCTTCACGAGCAGGGTGCCGCCCGGCTCGAGCAGCTTCGGCAGGAGGCCGTCGACCGCCTCGAGCAGCGCCTCTTCGTTGGCGCGATCGGTCGCGCGGACGCCGCTGAGCTTCGGCGCCGCGTCGCACAGAAGGACGTCGGCGCGCCTCCCCGCGCACTCCAGAATCGCTTCGGAAACCGCGGGTTCGGTGAAATCGAGCGAAAGAGAGAACACGTTCGCAAGGTCCAGGGGCGGATCGATCGCGGCCACGTCGACGCCGATCACCCGGCCCGTGGGCCCGACCGCCTGCGACGCCACCTGGAGCCAGCCGCCGGGCCAGCAGCCGAGGTCCACCACCGTCATCCCGCGGCGCAGGATCCGGCGCGCCTTCTGGATCTCGAGGAGCTTGTAGGCCGCCCGCGAGCGGAAGCCCTCGCGTTTGGCTCGCTGATGGAAGGAGTCTCGGCGGTCGTAGGGCGTCGGGGCTACCCGCTCCGCTGGGCGCTGTGGCAGACGCGAACGAGCCCGTTCTTGTGGCCCGGGACCGCGCCGCGCAGGAGCAGCAGGTTGCGCTCCGGATCCACGCCGACCACCTCGAGGTTGCGGGTGGTGACGCGGCCGTCGCCGTAGCGACCCGCCATCTTCTTGCCCTTGATCACCCGGCCCGGCGAGGCGCCGGCGCCGATCGAGCCGCCGTGGCGGAAGAACTCGTGCGTGCCGTGCGAGAGGCTGTGGATCTTGAAGCCGTGTCGCTTCACCACGCCCGTGGTGCCGCGCCCGCGCGAGGTCCCGATCACGTCGACGCGCTGGCCCTTCTCGAACATGTCGACCCGGATCTCGCCGCCGACCTCGTGCTGCTCGAGCTCCTCGGCGCCGATCCGGCTCTCCGCGAGGTGGCGCGTGGGCGCGACCCCGGCCTTCTCGAAGTGGCCCGCGAGGGGCTTCGTGGTGCGGATCGGCCGCCGCGCGCCGAAGCCGAGCTGAAGGGCGGCGTAGCCGTCGCGCTCCGGGGTCTTCTTCTGGATCACGGTGTTGGGACCCGCCTCGAGCACGGTGACCCCGATGCTCTCGCCGTCCTCGGCGTACACCCTCGTCATTCCAAGCTTTCGGCAGAGCAGTTCGATCGCCACGGTCGTCTCTCCGGCTGGCTGGCGGCTGGGAGCGGAAGCGAGGAGCGGCAATATAGGAGCACCGGGGGCGCGTGTCGAGGACCGGCGGCCGGCCCGCCGCTGCCCCGACACTGGGTCGTGCCGGCGAGGCGTCCTATCGTCCGCCCCTCGAGCCGCCTCGCGGAGCCTCCCCGGCGGGGTCGCGGGCCGGCGCGTGTGGAGTGGATCCCGGTGTCCGAGCGTTCGCGTGTTCTGGTTCTCGCCCTCGACGGCGCCACCTTCGATGTGATCCGTCCCCTCGCGGCCGCGGGGCGCCTGCCGAACCTGTCCGCGTGGATGCGGCAGGGGAGCGCCCGGCCGCTCGCCAGCACCGTGCCGCCGATGACGTTCCCGGCCTGGTCCTCGTTCATGACCGGGCTGGCTCCGGGCCGTCACGGGATCTTCGACTTCTCCGAGAAGGTCCCCGGCGCCTATCGGATCCGCTTCGTGAACGCCACCGACCGGACCGGGGAGTCCCTGTTCGCGACGGCGTCGCGCGCCGGCCGCACGGTGCTCGTCCTGGGCATGCCGGCGACGTTTCCGCCGGAGCCCGTCGCCGGCCTTCTGGTCTGTGGCTTCGACGCGCCGGTGTCCACCGGAACGGACGCGCGCTCGGCGAGTGATCCGGACCTGTACGCGCAGATTGCCGCGCGCGCCGGGCCGTGGATGCGGCCGGACCTGGACGAGACGGCCCACGCGGACGAGTGGCACGAGCGCGCGCTCGCCGCCCTGCTCGCGCGCGTCGAACGCAAGACCGCCTTCGCGCGCGAGGCGCTCCACGCGCTGCGCGCGAACGGCACGCCGCCCGACCTCGCGACCGTCGTGTTCTCCGAGAGCGACACCGTCGGGCACCACTTCTGGCGCGACCACGACCCGCGCTCGCCCCGCCACGAGCCCGGCGCGAGCACGCGCCGGCGCGGCGCGGTCGCGGCCGTGTACGCGGCGCTCGACGCGGCCTGCGGCGAGCTGCGCGCCGCCTTCGGCGAAGACGCGCCGTGTCTCGTCGTCTCCGACCACGGCATGGGGGGTGCCGCGCGGCACGTCGTGCACCTGAACCAGCGGC
>CP070734.1:2752053-2757869 GCA_020347605.1 Deltaproteobacteria bacterium
TGCGACCGCGGCCTCCGGTCGTATTGGGAGCCTGACGTGGCGAATCCCGTCTCCATCACGACCCAGCTCGGCACCAGCGTCTCGCGGGGCGGCGTGCGCGAGGTGGGGATCCTCGCGTTTCCCGTGGTCCTGACGCAGATGTCGACGACCGCAATGATGATCGTCGACTCGGCCATGGTCGGTCGGCTCGGCGCGACGCAGCTCGCCGCGGTCGGCCTCGGCGGTATCTGGCTGTGGACCGCAGTGGTGGTCTTCGTCGGCGCCGCAAGCGGCGTGCAGATCTTCGTGTCGCAGGCGCACGGCGCCGGGAACGCGCGGGACTGTGGGCCGTGGGTGTGGTACGCGCTCGCGTCGCTGCTGCCGCTGTCCGTGGTCGGCGCCGGCACGCTCGCGCTCCTCGTCGAACCCTTCCTGCGCCTGCTCGGACCCTCGGCGGAGCTCCAATCGGTCGCGGCGTCCTACATGCTTCCGCGTCTACCCGGAAGCGTGGGCGTGACGGTGACGATGATCCTGGCCTCCTTCTTCCGGGGCCTGGGCAACACGCGCACGCCGCTGTACGCGACGCTGGTCGCCGTCGGGGTGAATGCGGTGCTCGACTACGGCTTGATCTTCGGCCGGCTCGGACTGCCGGAGTGGGGCGTCGCGGGCGCCGGCGCGGCCACCGCCATCGGCGAGTGGGTGAACGCGGGCATTCTCTTCGCGGTGTTCTCGCGCCACGGCATGAGCGCGCGCTTCGGGACGGCGCCCCGCTGGCCGATCGCGCGGCAGGTCCGCCGCTTCCTGCGCACCGGGGCTCCGGTCGGAGGACAGTGGGTGCTCGACATGCTCTCCTTCGCGGCCTTCACCACGCTGATCGCGCGGATGGGCGACGCCTCGATGGCCGCGAGCCAGGCGTTCATCATGTTGCTGTCGATCTCGTTCATGCAGGCCTTCGGCATCTCGATCGCATCCTCCACACTCGTCGGCCGCTACATCGGCGCAGACGATCTCGCGGCGGCGCGGCGCAGCTTCTGGTCGGGGCTGAAGCTCGTACTTCTCGTCGGCGGTGCGATCGCAGCGCTGTTCATCGGATTTCCCGATGCCCTGCTGCGCGTGTTCACCGACGATCCGGCCGTGCTCCGCTTCGGTGCTCCGCTGGTGGTGCTGGGCGCCCTGTTCCAGCTGCTGGACGCCGTCGGGATCATCGCAGGCGGCGCGCTGCGCGGCGCGGGCGACACGCGCTGGCCCTTCTGGGTGCACACCGCCCTCGCCTGGCTCGTGTTCGTGCCGCTCGCCTACCTGCTGGGGGTGAAGCTCGGCGGCGGTTTGACCGCCGCCTGGGCGGGAGCGACGTTCTACGTCGCAGCGCTCGCCGGCGCTCTCGTCTGGCGCTTCGTCTCGGGGGCGTGGCAGGAGATCCACATCTGAGATCGTGGCGGCGCCCCATCCGAGGCGGGCTCCGCGCGCGGCCGGGCGTCGAGATCGAATCCGGCGGCGCCCCGTGCGTCGAATCGGAAGGGCTCGACCCGATCGGGAGGTTCCCCATGACGCTGCGACGCGCACTTCCGCTGGCCGCGGCGCTGGCCCTCGTCGCGGCCGCGCCGGCATGGGGCGAGGCGGGCCAGGCCCGACCCACGGCTCCCGGCCGGGCCCGCGCCGGGCTTCACGTACAGTCCATGACGCCGGAGCTGCGGGACTACTTCGGCGCCCCCCGAGACCGCGGGATCCTGGTCACGCGCGTGCAGTCGAACGGTCCCGCGGCCGCGGCCGGGGTGCGGGTGGGCGACGTCCTGATCGCCGTCGATGGAGAACCGCTCGCGGAGCCGCACGCGCTGGTGCGTGCGGTCGGTCGCGCTCCGGCGGGCGCCGCCATCGAGCTCGAGCTGGTGCGCGACAAGCGCACCCAGAGGGTGAGCGTGAAGCTCGCCGGCGAGCCCGGTCCGTGGTGGCATGCCGAGGATCTGGACTCGATGCGCGAGCGGTTCGAGCGTTGGCTGCCCCCCGACGCGCAGCGCCTCGAAGAGCTCGAACGGCGCGTGCGCGAGCTCGAGCAGCGCTTCCGCGAATATCTCGAGTCTTCCTAGCCGGGTCCGGCGGGCGCCGCGGGGCGTCCCGGATCGGGCGCTGCGCGCCGCGACCGGATCCGCCGCGCCGCGTCGCGCAGCGGCGGAACCCACCACGCGCGGGGTCGCAAGCGCCGGAGCGCACTCTCCGCGGCCGCCGCATTCGGATTGGCGAAGCCCGGCTCGAAGCGCGCGCGCTCGAGCTCGAGCAAGCGACGGGCCGCCGCCTCCGCGTCGTCGTCGCCCGCGGCGCGTTCGAAGAGCTCCTCGGCGTCGAGCGCGCGCGCTTCGGGAAACTCGAGCGCCAGGGCCGCGCGCAGTGCGCTCGCGAGCTCGCGCGCATCGGTCTCGGAATCGCCGCGGGCGCGCGCCGCGCGGGCGCGTTCCGCGGCGCGCGCGACCGCGCTCCAGCGCCGCCGCGCCGCGCGCTGCCAGGCGATCCCCGCCGAAACCACGCAGAGCAGAGTCAGCGCCAGAGAGATCGCGAGCGTCCGCGCCACGCGCGAAGCGCCGCCGCGGGAGCCCGTCGGCGGGGCCGCGCGGTCCGTGCCGACCTCGACGACGGAGCGCGATGTGCGAGGATCGACCTGCACGCGGACGGCCGGTGTCGCGGCGACCGCGTAGACACCCCGCGCCGGATCGAAGTACGGGATCCGCGCCCCCGGGATCTCGAGCTCGCCCTCGCTGCGCGGGACCACGTCGTACGCGAACGAGCGGCGGACGCGAAGCTTCGCACCCGGCTCGAGCGCCAGCTCGGGCCGGCGCGTGAAGACCTCCAGGGCCGCGCCGTGCGGGGACGCTCCGATCGGGTTCGCGACATCCCACAGGCCCGCGTCACCCCACACGCGCACCGACACGCGCACCGTCTCGCCGAGCCCGACGCGCCGCGGTTCGACGTGGGTCTCTATGTCCAGGGATCCCACCACGCCGCGAAAGTCAGCGGGCCGGCCGGACTGTGGCAGCGCCGCCACGCGGAGCGCGAGACCCGGGACGCGGGTGATCTGCGGGGGGAGCGGCTCCCGCGGGCGCTCTTCGGGCGCACAGAGCAGGCGTGCGGGCGGGATCTCGAGCACGCCTGCGCGCGCCGGAAAGATGGCGCGGCGCTCTTCCACCACGAGATAGCCGACCTCGCCGCGCGACTCGTGCTCGCCCGAGACTCGCGCGGGAAGCCACTCGGCGCGAAAGCCCGGAAAGCTGGGGGGCTCGAGCCAGCTCACGTTCGCCACGTCGTCGCGGCGCAGGATCCGCGCGACGAAGAGTACCTGCTGCCCCACGACGGCGGATTCGGGCTCGACGCGCGTCGTCGCGATACAGGCCGGTCGGCTGCTTCCTGCGTGCGCGGTTCCGGCCAGGAGCAGCGCGGCGATCCGCGCGCACGACGGGTCGCACGGGCGCTACCACGTCGGCGCTCCGTCGGGTCGCTGCGACGCGCGCTCACCCGCGGCTCGCGCCGCAGCGCGCAACGCCCGGGACGCATCGTCGTCCAGCGTCTCGAGCCAGCGCTCCGCGTCCGCAGGACTCAGCGCGAGCGCATCGAAACCGGCTGCGTCTGCGGCGCGCGCTCCGCCGAAGGCCGCGGCGTCGGGTGTCGAGGCGGCGCCCTCCGCAGCCGCGCTCCCGTCCTCCGGCGCGCCTCGATCTTCGTCGCGTGGCGTGTGTCGCGGGGCCGGCGTCTTCGCGAGCTCCCGCACCACCCACTCGAGGTTGTAACGCGCTTCGGCGTCACCCGGAGTCAGGGCGAGCACGTCGAAGAAGGCATCGCGCGCCAGCCGCAGCTCGCCGTTCGCCAGCGCGACGACGCCCAGGTCGTAGTAGGCCAGCGCGACGAGCTCGGGATCGCGCGCGTAGAGGGCCGCGGCGTGGAAGGCGTGGATGCTGTCGTCCAGCAGACCGTCCATGGCGCGCGCGTAGCCGAGCTGCAGCAGCACGTCGGGGTCGTTTGGCGCCGCGCGGGCCGCCGACTCGAGCCCGCGTACCTCGAGCGAAGGTTCGGGGGCCGCCGCAGCGACGAGCGCGGCCGAGAGCAGCACGAGCGCGGCCGCGCGGCGCCCGCGGCCCCCGGGCCGCGCCGCGCGCAGAGCTGCGAACGGAGCCAGCTCCGCGACCAGCAGTGCGAACGCGAGCGCGGCGAACGGAGCTGCGTTCGCGACGCGTACGCGGCGCTCGCCGGCCTCAGCATCCGCGCCGCCCGCGTCGCGCCGGATGGCTGCGGCCGCGGCCGCGACGTCGATCACCCCCCAGGCGTCCGCCTCGAAGAGCGCGCCGCCCGTCGCGCGCGCGAGTTCGCCCAGCCGTTCGGCGTCGCGTCGCGACACCACGATGCGTCCCGCTGCGTCCCGGTGCGGGACGCCGTGTTCGGGCACCGTGGTGCCAAGCTCGGTGCCGAACGCCGCCGCGACGATCCGGACGCCCGCCTGCGCCGCCGCGTTCGCGCCCGCATCGCCGCGCCGCTCGGGATCCTCGCCGTCCGAGAGCACCACGAGTACGCGCGGGCGGTCGCCGTCGGCCTCGAACGCCTCGACGGCGGCCGAAACACCCTCCTCGAGACGCGAGCCGCGCTGGCGGATCAGCTCGCTGTCGAGGGAGGCGAGCATCTCCGCGATCGCCGACGTGTCCGGCGTGAGTGGAACGAGCAGCGCGCCGATGCCGGCGTAGGCCGCCAGTGCCGCGCGGTCACCGGGTCGAAGCGCGCGCAGGATGTCGCGGGCGGCTCGGCGCGCGCGGTCGAGTCGGCTGGGCGGCACGTCCTGCGCGTCCATGCTGAGCGACACGTCGAACAGGAGGACCACGTCCACGCCCGCACGCGGCGCCCGAACGGTTCGCTCTGCGATGCGCGGGCCGAGCAGTGCCACCGCCAGCGCGGCGAGTGCACCCCACAGCAAGAGGTCGCGCAGTAGCTCGCGCCCCGCTGCGCCCGCGCCGACGCCCAGCAGCCGCCGCGCGCGTCGGCGCGCGCGCAGCGCCGCCAGGACGAGGGCCGCGGCCGCGACGCCCAACGCGCCTCCGAGGTACGGCCACCAATCCGGATGGGCGAACGCGGCGGGGCTCACGGGATCCTCCGGAGCAGCACCCGCGCCGCCGCGATCTCGACGAGCAGCAGCGTGCCGGCGGCCAGCAGCAGACCCTCCGGCCGCGGCGTCGTGCGGATCGGATCGGGCGTCGCGCGCGGGACGCGCTCGAGCGCGTCGATCTCCGCGTAGACCGCGCCGAGGTCGCGCGTGCTGCGCGCGTGGAAGAAACGCCCGCGCGTGAGCTCTGCGACGCGCTCGAGCGTGTCTGCGTCCAGGTCGGTGGGACGTCCTCCGTCCGCATCGGCGGCCGGAGGCCCGCCCCCGCTGCCTCGCTCGGCTCCGATACCGACGGTGTGTACGCGGATGCGCTTGGCGATCGCGATCCCGGCGGCGACATCGATCGGAATCGCGCCCGCATTGTTGCGGCCGTCCGTCAGCAACACGACCAGCCGGCCCGCGAGCGGCTCGGCCGTCGCCGTCGGGCCCGCGCTGCCCGCGGACACGCGGCGCACCGCCAGCGCCAGGCCATCCCCCAGAGCCGTGGGTTCGTTGGGGCCTGCCGGTGCGATGCGCGCGAGCGCCGACTCGAGCAGCCGACCGTCGGTCGTGAGCGGCAGCTGCGTGTAGGCGCGGCCGCCGAACACCACGAGTCCGACGCGGTCCCCGGCCGCGACGCGGTGCAACGCGAAGCGGGTCACGACCTCGCGCGCGAGGTCGAGCCGGGTGCGCGGTTCGCCGTACATCTCGGCATCGACCGCGCGCA
>CP070734.1:2757969-2765915 GCA_020347605.1 Deltaproteobacteria bacterium
AACGCGAAGGGACCCTTCGCCCGAGGAGGCAACCATGAAGCGGGCACTGCTCTTCTTTCTCGCGGGCCTCGTCGTCGGCGAACTCGACCCGATCGGGTGGGTGGCGTGGCAGGTGCTCGAGCCGCACCTGCCGCGCGTCAAAGAGCAATCGCTCGCAGCACCGAGCCCGTTCGAACAGATGCCGCCCTCGACGTGGATCGCCGAATCCGAGCACGCGTACGTTCTCGAGGATCTGTACGCGCCCAGCGCCCCGGTTCACCTCCTCGTCGTTCCCAAGGCGCGCTACACGTCCGTTCTCGAGCCCGCACCCGAGGTCCTCGGCGAGATGCTCGATCTGGCGCGCAGTGCGGCACGCCAGCAGGGCATCGCCGAATCGGGGTTCCGAATCGTCATCAACACCAATCCGCAGGGCGCTCAGACGGTCTATCACCTACACATGCACGTGAAGGGCGGGCGCCAACTCCGCGAACCGCTGTTGCCCTACCTCTGGGGCCGTCTCACGCACCGTCGATAGGCGGCCGCCACCCGAGCGTCCGATCCGCCGGGTAGCCGGGCGATACACGGCGACCGTCTTCAGGCGCCTAAAGGACGAACCCCGCTGCGCCGACACCGTTGTTCGTGGACTGCTTCTACCACGAACACACCGCTGCCGTCGGCTCGTGCCGCGCCTGCCTGCGCGGGCTGTGCCGCCGGTGCGCCGCCGAGCTCGACGGCGGTCTGGCGTGCACGGGGCGCTGCGAGCCCATGGTCGGGGCCATCGTCGCCACCCTTCAGCAGAGCGCGCGGTACCAGGCCGTTTCCTCGGGGCTGCTGGGGTCGGCGCGGGGGCTCTGGATCGGGCTGACTCTGGTGGGCCTCTTCGTGGGCGGCTTCGTCATCCTCTGGGGCCTGCAGCTTCCCTACTACCGCGAACTTGCCCTGCTCGGCGTGCCCTTCCTCGCGCTCTCGTTCATCTCCGGCCGTCTCGCGTACCGCGTTTCCGCCAGATCGGCCCGCACCGAGCCCGCCTCCTGACACGACCACGCCGCCGCAGCGCGCCCCGAGGGCATCCGATGGTGTAGGGTGGACCGCTCGCGTCTTGAGGCGTTCGTGGGCGACTTCGAGCTCGACACCCGACTCGAGGGGGTGGACCCGGAAGCGGGCCGCTTCCGGGCACATCTCTCACGCGACTGGGAGATCTGGGGGCCGAACGGCGGCTACCTGGCCGCCATCGCCCTGCGCGCAGCCGGCTGCGTCGGCCGGATCCCCCGGCCGGCCAGCTTCAGCGGTCACTTCCTGCGCGTGGCCGCGTTCGCGCCCGTCGACGTCGCGGTGGTGCCTCTGCGTCTGGGTCGCCGCTCGGAGTCCCTGCGCGTTTCGATCGCCCAGAACGGCCGGCCGGTGCTCGAGGCCCTCGTGCGCACGGCCGCCGCGGGGCCGGGGCTCGCGCACGTCCACGCGACGCCCCCCGACGTGCCGGCCCCCGATCTCCTTCCAGACCCCGCGTCGCTGCGCCCGGGCGACGGTCCCTCCTACCCCTTCTGGAACAACCTCGAGTCCCGGGTGGTGCGGCCCGAGCGCTTCGCGGATGCCTGGCAGCCGCGCGACCCGACGTGGCTCGAGTGGTACCGCTTCACCCCGCGCGCCACCTTCGAGAATCCCTTCGTGGACGCGGGCCGGATGCTCCTGCTGCTCGACACGCTCTCGTGGCCCGCCGCCTGCCTGCCACACCCGCCGGACTCGGGCTTCCAGGCGCCGAACCTGGACGTCACGGCCTGGTTCCACGCGCTCGCCCCGGAATCGGATTGGCTGCTGGCCGACCACGTGAGTCCGGTGGCCGGTGACGGCCTGATGGGCGCCACGGGGCACATCTGGAGCCGCGACGGCCGGCTCCTGGCCAGCGGAGGGGCACAGCTCTTGTGCGTGCCGGCCGCGCCGACCGAGTAGCGGCATCGAACGCTCCGAACGCGGCGGCGGGCGGGCGACGAGGGAGGGAGAGTGCCGGTCACGGGTCCCCTGGCGCACATCGACATCTCGGTCGGATATCCGGACCGGTCGATACCCTTCTACGCGGCCTTCCTCGAGGCGCTCGGCGATCGGCGCCGGACGGTCCGCAGCGCGGAGTGGCAGGAGCCGAATCCCAGCCGGGCAACCTGGGGCATCCAATACTCGAGCGGTGCGCGCTTCGACGTCGAGGTGCGCCCGGCGCGGCCGGCACGCCGCGATCGCAGGTTCGATCGCTACGAGCCCGGCCCGCACCATCTGGCCTTGCACGCGCAGAGCCGCGCGGTCGTCGAGCGCGTCTACGCGGCGATGCTCGAGCTCGGCGCCACGCGGCTCGACCCGCCCGCGGATTACAGCGATCGGCCCGGGTACGACGACGGCTACTTCGCGGTGTTCTTCGCCGACCCCGACGGCTTGAAGCTGGAGGTCGCCCACATACCCCGGGCGAATCCATGAGCGTGGGCCCGGCGGAAGCGAACGCGATCTGCGGCGTGACGGCGGGACCGACGCGCTCCGCGCGCTCGGCATCACCGCGATCGAGCGGATGCCGGTGGCGAGCTCTCCCGGCGAGCGCACGCGCTACTATGCGGACGTCCGCGGGGTGGAAGCGATCGCCAAGGCGTATGCGGATCGGTTCGTCTACGACGGGACGCACTCGGCGTTTCGGCGGTGTCGCCACGGTGCGCCCGCCACAGACGTCCCGCGCGACCGCTCCGCGGTGTGCGTCCCGAATCGCGACCCGGTGGAAAACCGGGCGCGCGGCGCAGGGCTCGCAGCGCGGCGGCCGCCCGCGCAGATCCGCCCCGCCGCGGCCGAGCTGCGCTGTGTGAGCGAGGTGGCGTGATGCGGATCTGGCCGGGCTCGCCCCAGCCGCTGGGCGCCACCTGGGACGGCGAGGGCGTCAACTTCGCGCTGTTCTCCGAGCACGCCGAGGCGGTCGAGCTGTGCCTGTTCGACGGCCCCGACGCGCCGCGCGAGTCGCACCGCATCGCGCTGCCCGAGCGCACCAATCACGTGTGGCACGCGTACCTGCCCGACGTGCGGCCGGGACAGCTCTACGGCTACCGGGTCCACGGGCGCTACGCGCCCCAACAGGGCCACCGCTTCAATCCCCACAAGCTCCTGCTCGACCCGTACGCCAAGGCGGTGAGCGGCCGCGTGCAGTGGAGCGATGCGCAGTTCGGCTACACGTTCGGCGACCCCGCCGAAGACCTGACGATGAGCGACGAGGACAGCGCACACGCGGTCCCGCGCTGCGTCGTGACCGACACGGCCTTCAGCTGGGGCGAAGACCGCGCACCGGCGACGCCGTGGAGCGAGACCGTCATCTACGAGTGCCACGTGAAGGGCATGACGGCGCGCCATCCGGGTGTGCCCGATCCGCTGCGCGGCACGTACCTCGGTCTCGCCTCCGACCCGATCCTCGACCACCTGCTGTCGCTCGGCGTGACCGCGGTCGAGCTGCTTCCCGTGCAACACTTCGTGGTGGAGCGAAGCCTGGTGGAGCACGGGCTCACGAACTACTGGGGCTACAACACGATTGGCTTCTTCGCCCCCGATCCGCGTTACGCCAGCAGCGCCCTCGGGCAGCAGGTCACCGAGTTCAAGTCGATGGTGAAGTCGCTGCACCGGGTGGGGATCGAGGTGATCCTCGACGTCGTCTACAACCACACCGGCGAGGGCAACCGGTTGGGGCCGACGCTCTGCTTCCGCGGAATCGACAACGTCTCGTACTACCGGCTGGTCCCCGACGACTACCGGCACTACCTCGACTTCACCGGCTGCGGCAACAGCCTCGACGCCACGCATCCGCGGGTACTCCAGCTCATCCTGGACAGCCTGCGCTACTGGGTCGTCGACATGCACGTCGACGGCTTCCGCTTCGACCTCGCACCGACGCTGGGCCGGGACCCCGTCGAGTTCTCGCGCTTCGCCCGCTTCTTCGCGACCGTCCAGCAGGACCCGGTCCTGTCGCGCGTCAAGATCATCGCGGAGCCCTGGGACCTCGGCCCGCACGGTTTCCAGCTCGGAAACTTTCCGCCCGGCTGGTCCGAGTGGAACGCCCGCTACCGCGACGCCGTGCGCCGCTTCTGGCGCGCTGACGAGAACCAGGTTCCCGAGCTGGCCTCGCGGCTGTCCGGCTCGAGCGACCTGTTCCAGGCCAGCGACCGGACGTCGCACGCCAGCGTGAACTTCGTGACCTGCCACGACGGCTTCACGCTGCGCGACCTCGTGAGCTACGAGCGCAAGCACAACGAGGCCAACTGCGACGGAAATCGCGACGGCGCGAACGACAACTGGAGCCGGAACTGGGGCGCCGAGGGCGAGACGGAGTCCCTGTCGGTCCAGCGAACCCGCGCGCGCATGATGCGCAACCTGCTGGCGACGCTCGCCTTCGCGCAGGGCGTTCCGATGCTCTCCCACGGCGACGAGCTCGGGCGCACGCAGCGCGGCAACAACAACGCGTATTGCCAGGACAACGAGCTCAGCTGGATCCACTGGGAGCTCGACGAGGCCGGCCGGGAGCTGCTCGAGTTCACGCGCCGCGTGTTCGCGATCCGCCGCTCCAACCCGGTGTTCCGCCGGCGCCGCTTCTTCGCCGGCAACCCCGTCACCGACGCGGGCGCCAAGGACGTCTCCTGGCTGCGTCCCGACGGCCAGGAGATGTCGAACGCCGAGTGGCACGACCCGAAGAACCGCGTGCTGGGGATGCTGATCCGCGGGGAGGCCTCGGACGAGGTCGACCACCGCGGCCGACTCAACCGGGGCGACACGCTGCTGCTGCTCCTGAACGGCGGCCCGCGTTCGTGTCGCTTCGCGCTGCCGCGGATGTCCGAAGCGGGCGTCTGGCACGAGACGATCAACACGGCGCACGTCGGTGAACGGGTGGCGCGCGCGGATGCCGTCCACCTGCGGGCGCACTCGCTGGTGCTGCTCGGCTACGAGACCCCGCGATGACGCGCTCCCGACGCGCCGCCGCTCCCGCCGCGGAGGCACTGCTCCGGGACGTCGACGCCGGCGAGCGGGCCGCCCTGCGCGAAGGTCGCTCCAGCGATCCGCACCGCATCCTCGGCGCCCACCCGGCGCGCGTGGGCGGGCGGCGCGGCGTGGCGGTGCGCGTCCACCATCCGGACGCCACGGAGGCCACCTGCCTGCCGGAGGGCCGCCGCCCGCGGCCGATGCGCGCGCTCGGCGGCGGGCTGTTCGCGTGCTTCCTGCGCGAGGCCGAGCTGCCGCTCCGCTACCGGGTGCGTTTCGGCTTTCCGTCCGGCGACGTCTTCGAGCGCGACGACCCGTATCGCTTCCTCCCCGGCATCGGCGAGCTCGACCTGCACCTGTTCTGCGAAGGGACGCACCGCCGCCTGTGGGAGGTGCTGGGCGCGCACCCGCGCACGGTCGACGGCGTCGCGGGCACCGCGTTCGCCGTCTGGGCGCCGAACGCGCGCCGCGTGAGCGTGGTGGGCGAGTTCTGTCGCTGGGACGGGCGCCTGTTCCCGATGCGCAGCCTCGGCAGCGCGGGCGTCTTCGAGCTGTTCGTTCCGGGGGTCGAGCCCGGCGCCCTGTACAAATACGAGATCATGACGCGGGCGGGCAAGCTGCGGCTCAAGACCGACCCGTTCGCGTTCGCGATGGAGCGACCGCCCGAGACGGCCTCGCGGGTCACCGCGTCCGAGTACGCCTGGAAGGACGGCGCGTGGATGCACGGCCGCGCGGGACGCGCGTTCGAGCGCGAGCCGATCTCCGTCTACGAGGTGCACCTCGGCTCGTGGGCGCGCGTCCCCGAGGAGGGCGACCGATCGCTCGGGTATCGCGAGATCGCGCCGCGCCTCGTCGAGCACGCCAAGCGATTCGGGTTCACCCACCTGGAGCTGCTGCCGGTCTCGGAACACGCGTTCTACGGCTCCTGGGGCTACCAGGTCACGGGCTACTACGCGCCCACCTCGCGCTACGGCTCGCCCGACGACCTGCGCTACCTGGTCGACACCTGTCACGCCGCCGGGCTCGGCGTGATCCTCGACTGGGTGCCCGCGCACTTCCCGTCGGACGACTTCTCGCTGCGGCGCTTCGACGGCACCGCGCTCTACGAGCACGAGGATCCCCGGCGCGGCGCGCACCCCGACTGGGGCACGCTGATCTTCAACTACGGGCGCAACGAGGTGCGGGGCTTCCTGATCGCGAATGCCCTCTACTGGCTGCGCGAGTTCCACTTCGACGCGCTGCGCGTCGACGCCGTCGCCTCGATGCTCTACCTCGACTACAGCCGCGCGCCCGGCGAGTGGGTCCCCAACCGCTTCGGCGGCCGCGAGAACCTCGAAGCGATCGAGTTCCTGCGCGCGCTCAACGCGACGATCGACGCGGAGGTCCCGGGTGCGTTCACCGTGGCCGAGGAGTCGACGGCGTGGCCCGGCGTCACGAAGCCCGTCTCGGAGCAGGGCCTCGGCTTCCGGTTCAAGTGGAACATGGGCTGGATGCACGACACGCTCGCCTATTTCGGTCGGGAGCCGGTGCACCGTCGGCACCACCAGGGCGAGCTCTCGTTCGCGATGGTGTACGAATACAGCGAGCGCTTCATCAACCCGCTGTCACACGACGAGGTCGTGCACGGAAAGCGCTCGCTGCTCGAGAAGATGCCAGGCGACCCGTGGCAGAAGTTCGCCAACCTGCGATCGCTGCTCCTCTACCAGTTCACCCGCCCGGGTAAACCGCTGCTCTTCATGGGAACCGAGCTGGCGCCGTCGTGCGAGTGGAACCACGACCAGAGCCTCGACTGGCACCTCGCGAAGGACCCCGAGCGCGAGGCCTTCGCGCACTTCCTGGCGGATCTCGGACGCTTCTACCGCGACACGCCGTGCCTGTGGCGGAGCGATCCCGATCCCGCGGGCTTCGCCTGGATCGACTGCTCGGACGCCGCGCAGTCGGTCTACGCGTACGAGCGGCGCGACGGCGACGACTGCGCCGTCGTGGTGCTGAACCTGACCCCGGTTCCGCGCGAGGACTACCGGATCGGCGCACCGCACGCGGGCCGCTATCGCGAACGCTTCTCGAGCGACGATCCGCGCTACGGGGGCAGCCGATTCGAGACGCCGGCCGTGGTGGAGACCGAGCCCGTCCCGTGCCACGGGCGGGATGCGTCGCTGCGCCTGCGGCTTCCCCCGCTCGGAGGGCTCGTCCTCATCCCGGAGGGTTGATGGGGCGCCCGCGCCTGCGTGCGCTCGCGGAGCGTCTCGGGATCCTGCCCGGGTACCGGCGGTCGAAGGGCGGCGCGATCCGGCGCAGCTCCGACGCGACCCGGGCGGCGCTCGCCGGCGCCCTCGGCTACGACGCGCGCGACGAGTCGGCGGCGGCGCATTCGCTCGAGCGCCTGCGCGCAACGGCGCGCCGCGGGCGCCGCATGCGCAGCGGCCCGCTCCCGCGCTGCGCGGGTCCCGAGGAGGCGCTCGGCGACCGCCGCGGCTTCGGCGTTACTGCCAACCTCTACTCTCTGCGGGGGCCCGACGGGCTGGGCGTCGGAAACCTCGGCGACCTCCGCGCGCTGGTGCAGCTGGCCGCCTCGGCCGGCGCCGCCTTCGTCGGGATCAGCCCCCTCCACGCGACGCGCAATCGCGGCGACGAGATCAGCCCGTACGCACCCACGAGCCGGTTCTTTCGCAACCCGATCTACCTCGACGTCTTCGACGTGCCCGAGCTCGCCGACAGCGCCGAGGCGCAGGCCCTCCTCGACGCGCCCGCGGTGCGCGACGAGCTGCGGGTGCTGCGCGACGCCGACCGCATCGACTACGCGCGCGTGGCGCGACTCCAGGAGCGCCTGCTGCGCGCGCTGCACGGCGCCTTCGCCGCCCGGCACCGCGGCCGCGACACGCCCCGCGGACGCGCCTACGCCGACTTCCACGCGCGCCGCGGACCGGCGCTGCTCGAATTCGCGACCTTCTGCGCGCTCGAGGCGCAGCTCGCGGGCGACGGTC
>CP070734.1:2766015-2776123 GCA_020347605.1 Deltaproteobacteria bacterium
TCGGCGGCGGCGGCGGCGGCGGCGGCTCGGCCTGAGCGACCTCCTCCTTCACGAGCACGGAGCACAGTGCGTAGCCCGCCAGGGCGCCGACCAGGAGCCCGGCACTGCCGCCCCCGATCGCCGCGCCGGTGTCGTTACCGGAGTTGTTGTCGGTGCCGATCGCGACGCCGGCTCCGGCGCCCGCGGTCCCTGCGAGGGCCGCGCACAGCATCTTCGTCTGCCTCTGGGTCGCGCACGCGGACAGCAGGGCTGCCACCACGACACACGACACGATCCGTGTCCAACTCACCGCATATCCTCCAAGACGTGTTGCGGGGCGCGCGACTCGCCGCGTTCGTCGCTCGGGCGCGCGCCGGAATCTCGAACCGGACTCACATGACGTCGCGGATCCTAGTCGACCTCGGGTTCGAATTCGAGCGCGGCACGCGGCGCCGCAGGCGCCGCGCAGGACGCGGTGGGGCCGGACGCGATCCACAGCAGGGCGCGGATCCGCGCCAGCGTCACCGGCCCGATGCCCCGCACCCGCGTCAGGTCCTCGACCCGTGCAAAGGGCCGGGTCGAACGGGCCTCCACGATGGCGGCGGCGCGGGAGGGACCGATTCCGGGCAGCACCTCGAGCGTCGTCGCGTCGGCCCGATTGGGGTCGATACCGAGGCCGAACAGGCGCCGCGCAGGTCCCCGCAGCGCGGCGCCGCGCCGGGGCCCGTCGCACGCGACCACGGTGCTATGGCCACTGCGCGCGCCGATCTCGCGCGGCTCCGCGCACGGGGTCGCGTCGACCGGCGCTCCCGTCCGCCCGGCGGCGAACATCGCCAGCGCGAGCGCAAGCCCGGCGCCCGCGGCCCGGCGCGGTTCGCCGCGCGGCACCCGATCGCGCCCGGGTCGGATCCGAATCGAAACGCTCCGCGGGACCGGTGCGGAAAGAGGCGGCTAGGACTCGGGGACGGGCTCGCTCGCACCCGATTCGACGAAGGCCGCGTGCAGGGCGCGCACGGCGAGGTCCGTGTACTTCTCGTCGACGACGACCGAGGTCTTGATCTCGCTCGTCGAGATCATCTGGATGTTGATCCCCTCCTGGGCCAGCACGCGGAACATCCGGGCGGCGACGCCGGCGTGGTCCTTCATCCCGAGCCCCACGATCGACACCTTCGCGATCGTGTCGTCGCCGTCGATCGCCTCCGCCCCGATCTTCGAGATGCAGCCGCGGGTGATCTCCAGGGCACGCTCGTAGTCGCCGAGCGGCACGGTGAACGTCATGTCCGTGGTGCCGTCGTGACCGAGGTTCTGGACGATCATGTCGACCACGATGTCCGCCTGCGCGAGCAGCTCGAACACGGCCGCCGCCACGCCGGGCTGATCCTTCACGCCCCGCACGCGGACCTTTGCCTCGTTGCGGTCGTACGTGACTCCGGAGACGACCAGCCGCTCCATCACGTTCTCCTCCGCCAGCACCCAGGTGCCCTCGGCCTCGGAGAAGGACGAGCGCACGTGGATGGGAATACCGAATCGCTTCGCGAACAGCACGGAACGACGCTGCAGGACCTTGGCGCCCAGGCTGGCCATCTCCAGCATCTCGTCGTAGGCGATGCGGTCGAGCTTGCGGGCCGCGGGCACCAGGTTCGGGTCCGACGTGAAGACGCCCTCGACGTCCGTGTTGATCTCGCAGACGTCGGCGCCGAGCGCCGCGGCCACGGCCACCGCGGAGGTGTCCGAGGCGCCGCGGCCCAGGGTCGTGATGTTGCCTTCCTCATCGATGCCCTGGAAGCCCGCGATCACCGCCACGACCCCATCTCGCAGAACGCTGCGGATCTTCGCCGCGTCCACCGACTCGATGCGCGCGCGGGTATGGCTCGCGTCGGTGCGCATGCCGATCTGCGCCCCGCTGAACGAACGCGCGCGGCGGCCCAGCGCCTGGATCGCCATGCTGAGGAGGGCGCTGGTCTTCTGCTCACCCGTGGCGACCAGCACGTCGTACTCGCGCGGAGGCGGCGGCCCGCCCGCGACCTCGCGCGCCAGCTTCACGAGGGCGTTGGTCTCGCCCGCCATGGCGGAGACCACGACCGCGACCTCATTGCCGGCGTCGACGGTGGCGACCACGCGCCGCGCGACGTTCCGGATGCGCTCGACGTCGCCCACGCTGGTGCCGCCGAACTTCTGGACGATCAGCGCCACGTGCCTCTCCTTCGAACCGTCATGCCGCGCTCGACAGCTCCACGCTCTCCGCCTCCGACAGCGCGGCCCGCCAGCGCGCCAGCGCGGCCTCGGCGGCGGCACCCCGTGCGCGGGCCTCGACGGTCCGCACGCAACCCGGCTGCGCGTCCGCGGCCTCCGGTCGCGCGATCCGAACCTCGAGCCGCTCGGCGGGCAGCGCGTCGGGCAGCCGGTCGGCCCACTCGACGGCCACGACGCTGCCGGGCGCGAGCAGGTCGAGAAAGCCCGCCGCGTCGAGCTCCCCGACGCTGTCGACGCGATACAGATCCACGTGTGCGAGCGGCCGTCCGGAGCCGGCCGCGCCGTAGGCGCTGGCGATCACGAAGGTCGGGCTCGCGACCTGCCCCGCATCGATCCCCAGACCGGCAGCCAGACCCTTCACGAACAGGGTCTTGCCGGCACCGAGCGGCCCGCACAGCGCCACCACGAGACCCTCCGACCCGATCGCGCAACCGAGCGCGCGCGCCGCGGCGCGGGTCGCCTCAGGGCTCTGGGAACGAAACTGCAAGACCAGCTCCAAGCGGGTCGGCCAGCTCCGAGGCCGCCTCGCGCAAGACCCGCGCGGCTTCCGGAAGCGCGTCCGCGAGATCCGAGGCCTGAAGTCCGGCAGGACCCTCGCGCGCGGCGATCCGGTCGCCCGCGAGACCGTGAAGATAGGCCGCCAGAGCGGCGGCATCGAATGGCGCTGCGCCCTGTGCAACGAACGCGGCGACGACACCCGTCAGCACGTCCCCCGTGCCCCCCGTCGCGAGCTCGGAGCCTCCCGTCGGATTCACGAGCGCGGCGCCGCCGGGTTCGGCGACGACGCTGGCCGCGCCCTTGAGGAGCACCACGGCGCCGCTTTCGCGCGCCAGTCGCCGGGCGGCCGCGACGCGGTCGCGGTTGATCGCCTCCCCCGTCGTGCCGAGCAGCCGCGCCGCCTCACCGGGGTGCGGGGTCAGGATGGTGGGAGCCCGGCGTCCCTGGAGCGCCGCGGCCGCGCCCGCCAGCGCGTTCAGGCCGTCGGCGTCGATCACGAGGGGCACGTCGAGCCCGGCGACCACGGACCGCACGAGCGCGACCGTCTCCGGGTGGACGCCCAGCCCCGGCCCCAGCGCAACGGCCTGCCGTTCGGCGCCGAGCGCCAGGATCGGCTTCTCGGCGCTGGCGGCCAGGCAACGCTCCGCGGTGTCGGGCAGCGCGGCGGTCATGGCCTCCGTGCACTTGACCTCGAGGATGTCCGCGATCCCGGCCGGGCACCCGAGCGTCACGAGGCCAGCGCCGGCGCGGCCGGCACCGCGCGCCGCCAGGGCGGCCGCGCCCGTCTTGCCGGGAGACCCCGCGACCACGAACACGTGCCCGAAGGTCCCCTTGTGACCGCCCGCAGGGCGCTCGGGGAGCACCGACCCCGCCGCGGCCCGCGTCCAGAGCGCCGCGCCCGCGCGCGCGTCGGGCGCGGTGTCCGCGATGCCGATCCGCGCCACCACGATCCGGCCGGCGTGCGAGCGCCCGGGCTCCAGCGCCAGACCCAGCTTCGGCAGACTGATCGTCACGGTGACGTCGGCGCGCACGGCGACGCCCAGCACCGCTCCGGTGTCGGCGTGCAGTCCCGACGGAAGATCGACCGCGACCACGCAGCCGCCGCCCTCGCGCCAGCCGTCGATCGCCTGGATCGCGCGCGCGGCGGCTCCGTCCACGGCACGCGTGAGCCCGGTCCCGAAGATGGCGTCGACGATCACAGCCCCGCCCGCGGCGCGCCCGGCGGACGGATTGGCCGCCGCCCCGAGCCAGCGCGGACCCTCGACCGGAACGTCGAGCGCCCGCGCGCGCGCCAGATTCCGCGCCGCGTCGCCGCCGAGCGCCTCCGGCTCGGCCACACAGAGCACGCGGACCGGCACACCGAGGCCGTGAAGCTGGCGCGCGGCGACCAGTCCATCGCCCCCGTTGTTGCCGGAGCCGCACACGACGATCACGGAGCCGCCGCGCGGGAGCCTCTCGAGCGCGGCCGCGGCGACGGCGCGCCCGGCGCTCTCCATCAGCACGTCGCCGGGCACGCCGAGCGTCTCGATCGTGTGTCGATCGAGGGCCCGCATCGCGTCCGCCGTGACGAGCGGCCAGCTGCCGCGACGCATGACGAGAGCTCCTCCCTGTCGCGCCGCCCCTCCGGGCGCGATCCCCGGCCGTGGGTTCAGGCCAGGCGAGATCGCAGATCGCGAACCGCGCGATCGAGCCCGACGAGCGCCGCGCGCGCGATGACGGCGCGTCCCACGACGATGCGCTCGACGCCCGGAGCGACCGACAGCGCCGTCGTCAGATTCCGGTAGTCGAGCCCGCCCCCGATGCCCACCTCCAGTCGGAGCTTCGTGGCCAGGCGCAGCGCATCACTGAGCGGCTGGAACGCGCGTTCCAACTCGGGCGCGTCGAGCGCCGGGGCGGTGAACAGCTCGATCGACCGGAAGCCGAGCGCGTGCGCGGCCTTGACCGTCTCGACCGAGGGGTAGAGCAGCGCCGCGGTCTCGATGCCCGCCTCGGCCAGCGAGCGCAGGATCGAGGCGAGACCCGGAGCGGCCGGGTCGAGGGCCGCCGACCACGCGCCGTTGCCGCGAAATTCGCCGGTGAGCACGACGAGATCCGGACGCAATTCCAGCGCGTGCTTGAGGATCGAAGGCGACCCCGGCATGCGCAGCTCGAGCGTGTGCGCGGTGCGCCGGAGTGCGACGGCCTGGCGCTCGCGCTCCGGCCCCGCGCCCTCGAACAGCCCCAGCCGGATCGCGTCGGCGCCGGCCAGCTGCGCCAGGGTCGCGGCCGCGGTGATCCCGAACTCGCCGCTCCGGCTCAGCATCCCGAGCGTCGCCAGCGCATCGAGCGCAATCGTCAGGCGCTTCACGGCTTCGCCTCCACATCCCCGAGCGACCGCACGAGACAGCTCGCAATGTCGTCCGCGAAGGCGCGGATCCGCGATTCGTCGCGCCCTTCCACCATGACGCGCGCCTTGGGCTCGGTGCCGCTGTAGCGGACCAGGACGCGGCCCTCGCCGGACAGCTCCTTCTCGACGCGCTTCAGGACGCGACACACCTCGGGCACGGACTCGAGCGGGGGCTTGGCGGACACCGCGACGTTCACGAGAACCTGAGGGAAGCGCGTCATCACGGCGGCGAGCTCCGAGAGCGTGCGTCCCGTGCGCTGCATGATCGCGAGCACCTGCAGGGCGGTCATGAGCCCGTCCCCCGTGGTGTTGTGCTCCAGGAACACGATGTGTCCGGACTGTTCCCCGCCCAGGTTGTAGCCGCCCTGGCGCATGGCCTCGACCACGTAGCGGTCGCCGACCCGGGTGCGCACCAGCTTGAGGCCCATCGCGCCCAGCGCCCGCTCGAGACCGAGGTTGCTCATCACGGTGGCCACCACGGCGCCCCCGCTGAGCTGCTGCCGCTCGCTCATGTCGCGCGCGCAGATTGCGAGGATCGCGTCGCCGTCGATGATCTGTCCGGCCTCCGTGACGAGCACGACGCGGTCGGCGTCGCCGTCCAGCGCGATGCCCAGCTCGGCGCGCACCTCGCGCACCTTGGCGGCCGTGTGCTCGGGATGGAGCGCGCCGCAGTCGCTGTTGATGTTTCGGCCGTTCGGCTCGCAACCGAGCCGGAACACCTCGGCGCCCAGCTCCTCCAGAACCGTGGGCGCGACCTTGTAGGCGGCTCCGTTGCCACAGTCGAGCACCAGCCGCAGACCCTCCAGGGTGAGGTTCAGCGGAAAGGTCTTCTTCAAGAACACGACGTAGCGACCCTCGGCGTCGTCGATGCGGCGCGCGCGTCCGATCGCGTCGGGACCCGGCCGCGCCCGGTCCAGCCGCTCGGAGCCGATCAGCATCTCGATCTTCCGCTCCAGCGCATCCGCCAGCTTGAGGCCGTCGCGGCCGAAGAACTTGATCCCGTTGTCCTGATAGGGATTGTGGCTCGCGGAGATCATGACACCCGCGTCGCAGCGCATGTCGGTGGTCAGGAAGGCCATGCCCGGCGTGGGCATCGGACCCACCTGCAGGACGTCGACCCCCATCGAGCAGATGCCGGCCGCCAGGGCGTCCTCGAACATGTAGCCCGAGAGGCGCGTGTCCTTTCCGATGATGATCCGGTGCCGCTCTCCCCGGCGGCTGTCCGCGCGGAACACGTGCGCGACCGCGCGGCCCAGCGCGAGCGCCATCTCGGCCGTCATCGGATGGACGTTCGCGCGTCCGCGCACGCCGTCGGTACCGAACAGCTCCACGTGCCGGTCGTCGCTCACGTCCCCTCTCCCTTGCCGTTCTTGTCGGCGGCCTGGGAGGCCAGCTTGGGGTCCGGCTCGATCTGGATCTGGACCTTGACCGTCGTGTCGTCCTCGAGCCACACGTGGCTCGCATCCGGGGAGAGCTTCACCTCGCGCTCTTCGGGTGCCGAGAGACCCGTCACATCGATCGGCTCGGTGGCGATCTCCTTCATGCGTTGCACGGATCGCCGGGCGCCCGTGATGCGGACCTTCTGCGGCTCCACCTGGATGCCGGCCAACACGAAGCCCACGGCCGGCTCCCCGGTCGGCTCGGGGCGGACCCGCACCGTCCGGCTGCCGCGGCGCTCGAAGGTCAGGTCGATCTCGGCCGGCGAGCGCGAGAGGATCCGCGCACCGCGCGGCAGCACGATCCGGGAGACGTCGACCTCGAACTCGGCCACGCCGGGCTTCACCCCCGACACGTCGATCGTGTACTCGAGTCGCTGGGGCTCGACGTTCCGCAGTGCGGCCCGCGTGCCCAACACGCGGATGTTGATCTCGTCGGACGACAGCCCGGTCGACACCAGGTCGTCCGGCACGCCCTGCAGGACCACGGGGACGTCGAAGCCGAGCTCGATCGACGCCGAGCCATGGGCCACGCCCCACAGGAAGACCGCGATCAGGATCGACAGGACCATCAGACCCGGGTTCGACACCCCGCGCACGATCACACCCCCTACTGGACCGGGCGCGGCCCGACCGCGCTCGAGGCGCCGGCGGCGCTGGCGGCGCTGGCGGGTAGCCCGCTCTCCTCCGCCGGCTGCGGGCCGCCCTCGGCCGGGACGGCCAGGTCCTGGCGGGTTCCGGACAGCACGTCGCGCAGGATCACGCGCAGGCGCGGCGCGTCGAGCTCGCGCACCATCTCGCCGCTCAACACCACCGAGATGGTGCCGGTCTCCTCCGACACGACCACGACCAGCGCGTCGGTCTCCTCGGTGATCCCCACCGCCGCGCGGTGTCGCGTACCCACGCCCTCGGGAAGGTCCTGGCGCAGCGTCAGCGGCAGGACCGAGCCGGCGTAGGCCAGGCGCCCGTTCTGGATCACGACGGCCCCGTCGTGAAGCGGGGAGTACGGCAGGAACAGCGAGATCAGGAGCTCCTTGCTGACGGACGCATCGACGGCCGTGCCGTGCTCGATCATGTCGTCGAGGCCCGTCTCCCGCTCGATCACGATCAGCGCGCCGACGCGCTTCTGCGCGAGCACCTGCGTGGCGCGCACGATCTCCTCGACCGCGAACGCCACCTCGCGCTGCGCGACGCTGCGGAACAAGCCGCGCCCGACGCGCGCCAGGCCGCGGCGGATGTCGTGCTGGAAGAGCACGATGACGATCAGCACGGCGTAGGGCTGGATGATGCCGCCCAGGATCCAGGACAGGGTCGCGAGCTGGAGCAGGTCGGCCAGCAGGCTCAGGACGACCAGCAGGAACAGGCCCATCAGGATCTGGGTGGCGCGCGTGCCGCGGATCAGGAGCAGCAGCCAGTAGATGCCCGCCGCCACGATCAGGATCTCGGCCGTGTCGCGGACGGGGTCGAAGTTCGCGCGCAGGAACTCCCACAGCTCGCGCGTCAACGCCCACAGGTACTCGATCACGACGCCGGGACCTCGTCGTGCGCCCGCCGCAGGGCACGGCACACCGCCGCGACGCGGACCGCGCCGGCGGCCTCGTGCACGCGCACGGCGTCCGCGCCCAGGAACACGGCGACCGCGCACGCCGCGAGGGTCGCCGGCTCCCGCGCCTCCACCGGGTCGCCGGTGAGCGCGCCCAGGAAGGACTTGCGCGAGGGACCCACCAGAACCGGGAGATCGAGCTGCTTCCGAAGCCAGCGAAGACCCGCCAGGAGCGCCAGGTTCTGCTCGAGCGTCTTGCCGAAGCCGAGGCCCGGATCGACCACCAGTCGCTCACGCGGCACGCCCGCGCGCCGCGCCGTCTCCACGGACGCGGCCAGCTCGCTCGCCACCTCGGGAAGCACGGCGTCGAAGTGGATGTCGCGCTGCATCGTCTCCGGGCGGCCGCGCAGATGTCCCAGGATCAGGGTCGCCCCGTGGCGCGCGACCACGTCGGCCAGATCGGGATCGAAGCGCAGCCCGGAGACGTCGTTCACGATGCGCGCACCCGCAGTGAGCGCCGCGTCCGCCACGGCGGCCTTGCGCGTGTCGATCGACAGGGGCGCCGGCGTGTGCTTGGCGAGCGCTTCCAGAACGGGGACGGTGCGCGCGATCTCGGTCTCGACGGGCACCGCGCGTGCGCCCGGCCGCGTCGACTCGCCCCCGACGTCGATCACGTGCGCCCCGTCGCGCACCCGCGCGCATCCGGTCGCGACCGCGCCCGCGATGTCGATCCGGGCGTCGGGCCGCACGAACCGTCCCCCGTCCGAGAAGGAGTCCGGCGTGACGTTCAGAACCGCCACGATCGTCGTTCGATCGCGCGGAAAGATCGTCCCCTCGCCCACGAGAACTCCTAGCTGGGGAGCGGTTCGGGATCGGGAATGTTCTCTCCCGGGAACTCCTTGGTCCGCTCCGGCTTCGCTGGCGCCGACTCCTTCTCGGTCGGCGCGACCGGCGAGGGCAGCGGGGGGAGGGGCTCGCCAGCCATGATCAACTTCAGTTCGGCCCCGTCGAGGGTCTCGCGCTCCAGCAGCGCTTCCGCGATCCGCTCCAGCAGGTCGCGGTTCTGCTCGAGGAGGCTCTTCGCCTCCGCATAGAGGCGGTGCAACAGCGCGGAGACCTCCTCGTCGATCTCCTGCGCCTTCTTCTCGCTGTAGTCCTTGCGCATCACGAAATCGCGGCCGAGGAACACGTCGTGATCGTCGTCGCCGAACGTCACGGGCCCGAGCTTCTCGCTCATGCCGTACCGACAGACCATCTGGTGCGCCAGCTCCGTCGCCTTCGTGAGATCGTTGGCCGCACCGGTGGTCAGCTGATCGAAGACGAGCTCCTCGGCGGCGCGACCGCCCATCGCGTACAGGATCATCGCGATGATCTGCTTCTTCGTGAGCGTGTAGCGGTCTTCCGCCGGCAGCATCTGGGTCACGCCGAGCGCCATCCCGCGCGGAATGATCGTCACCTTGTGAACCGGATCCGAATCGGGCGAGAGCAGGCCCACGAGCGCGTGCCCGCCTTCGTGGTAGGCGGTGATGCGCTTGTCCTCCTCGCTCATGATCATGCTCTTGCGCTCGGCGCCGAGCAGCACCTTGTCCTTGGCGTGCTCGAAGTCGTGGTTCGCGACGCGCTGCGCGTCGCGGCGCGCCGCGATCAGCGCGGCTTCGTTCACGAGGTTCTGGAGATCGGCGCCCACGAAGCCGGGCGTACCCCGGGCGAGCGTCTCGAGGTCCACGTCGTTGGCCAGCGGCACGCGGCGCACGTGCACCTTCAGGATCTCCTGGCGGCCGCGCAGGTCCGGTCGCGGCACGACCACCCGGCGATCGAAGCGGCCGGGCCGCAGCAGCGCCGGGTCGAGCACGTCGGGACGGTTGGTGGCCGCGATCAGGATGACGCCTTCGTTGCTCTCGAAGCCGTCCATCTCGACCAGAAGCTGGTTCAGGGTCTGCTCGCGCTCGTCGTGTCCGCCGCCGAGGCCCGCGCCGCGGTGCCGGCCCACCGCGTCGATCTCGTCGATGAAGA
>CP070734.1:2776223-2788279 GCA_020347605.1 Deltaproteobacteria bacterium
CGACGAGCTGTTCGACGCGATCGCCGGCCTGCGCGCGACCGGCTTCGTCGACGAGGCGCTCTCGGCCGCGGAGGCGGGACTCGCACCGCCGGCCTTGACGTTGACCTTGACACCCGCCGCCGGAGCCGAGGCCGACGCCCCCGAGCCGCTCCGCCTCCAGCTCGGCGAGACGCGCGGCGACGGGAAGCAGCTGGCGCGCGGCGCGGAAGGCGCGCTCTACGAGGTGGCGTCGAACACGCTCGCGGGCTTCCCGCCGCGACGCGTGGTCGCCTACCAGTGGAAGGAGCTGGCGGCCTTCGACGACGCGCAGGCGCAGGGCTTCGAGATCGTGTTCACGGATCCCGAAGCGGAACCGTCGCCGTACGTCGTGACGGGCGAGAACGAGGACGCGGGCTGGACGACACGGCCCGACACCCTCGAGGGCGGGCAGGTGTTCGGGATGATTTCGGAGCTCTCGAAGCTGCGCGCGCGCGAGATCCTGGCCGAGTCGATGGGCGATGCGGAGCTGGCCGCGCTCGGCCTCAAGCCGCCGCGCGTCACGCTGCGCGTGTTCGGCGAGACGCCGGAGGAGGGTGAGCCCGCGGTGCTCGCCGAGGTGCAGCTCGGCCGCTTCGACCCGAAACGCGGCGTTCCCGCCCGGGCGGCCGACCGCGAGACGGTCTATCGCCTGTCCGACAACGTGGGCGAGGTGATCCCGCTGAGCTTCGAGGCGTATCGGAACCGGTTCGTCACGGAGCCGCCGGAGGCGGAACCGGCGGACGCCGCCGCTGCCGACCCGTCGGAAGAGCCGCTGCGCGAAGACTGATCACGCCAGCTGCGCGAACACCGCCAGCATCGCCGCGTGCAGTGCTCCGTTGCTCGCCACGATCTGCTCGGCCGCCGCCGGCCCGCCGGAGCAGTCGCTGGTGCGGCCGCCGGCCTCCTCCACGATCAACAGCCCCGCCGCCACGTCCCACGGGCGCAGGTTCAGCTCCCAGTAGCCGTCGAAGCGCCCGCTCGCGACGTAGCACAGGTCGAGGGCGGCGCTTCCGTCCCGACGCACGGCGCGGGCCGTCTTCAGGAACGCGCCGAACTCGGCCAGGTTGTCGCGATCGCTCTCGTGCACGTCGTACGCGAAGCCGGTCGCCAGCAGGGCCTTGCCGAGCTGCGACTCCTTCGACACCGACACGGGCTCGTCGTTGCGATGGGCGCCGGCTCCGCGCACCGACCAGTAGAGCTCGTCGCGCAGGGGGTCGTACACGACGCCCACCGTCCGCACGCCCCGCCGCTCGACGCCGATCGAGACGCAGAAACACGGATAGCCGTGCGCGTAGTTCGTGGTCCCGTCGAGCGGATCGACGATCCAGCGCCACTCCGCGTCCGGGCGGTCCGCACCGCCTCCCTCCTCCGCCAGGATGGCGTCCGACGGTCGCTCCGACGCGATCGCGTCGACGATCAGGCGCTCGCAGGCGTGGTCGACCTCGGTGACGAGGTTGATCGGGGCGCCCTTGGTGTCGATGCGATGCTCGGTCTCGAAGCGCGACCGCTGAATCTCGCCGGCGGCCCGGGCCAGCTCGCGCGCGAGCTCCAGCACGCGCGCGACAGCTCTCTCGATGGGCTTCTGGGCTGCCATTCAGGAGGCGTCCGAGCCGGGCGCGGGCAGCCGGAACAGGCTGCGCGCGTTGTGCGTCGTGGCGCGCGCGACCGCTTCGACGTCGCACCCCTGCGCGGCGGCGAGCGCCGCGCCGACGAGCGCCACGCGGGCGGGCTCGTTGCGCCGACCCCGGTAGCCCTCCGGCGCGAGCAGCGGGCAGTCGGTCTCGACGAGCAGCCGCGACAGCGGCAGACGGCGCGCCACCTCGCGCAGGCCGCGGTCCTTCTTGAAGGTGAGGATGCCGGAGAACGAGATCCAGAGGCCGGCCTGGATGGCGCGCTCCGCGAACTCGAGCGTACCCGTGTAGCAATGCAGCACGCCCTGCACGTCGCCGCGTCCCTCGCCGCGCAGGATGTCGAGCACCTCCTCGTAGGCCTCCGGGCCGTCGTCGCGAACGTGGATCGAGACGGGCAGTCCGGTCTCGCGCGCCCACGCCACCTGCTCCGCGAAGACGGCGCGCTGCGACGCGCGCGGCGAGTAGGTGTAGTGGTAGTCGAGTCCGCACTCGCCGACGGCCACCACGCGCGGGTGGCCGAGCCACGCGCGCAGGCCCTCCCGTCCGGCGTCGTCGAGCTGCTTGGCGTCGTGCGGATGCACGCCGACGGTCGCGAACACGCGCGGATCCCGCGCCGCGAGCTCCAGCGCCTTGCGGTTGTGGTCGATTCCGTAGCCCGCGCCGATCGCCACGATGGTCTCGACACCCGCCTGCTGCGCGCGCTCGATCACGGCGTCGCGATCGGCGTCGAAGGGCTCCGCCGTCAGGTGTGCATGCGTGTCGAGCCACATGCTAGCGGGGATCCGCGCGCTCGATGCGGGGGAACAGCGGCGCTCCCCGGGCGATGGGTGCGCCGGCAGCCAACGCGCCCCAGCGCGCGTCCTCGCGCGGCAGGCTCCCGGGCGCGACCGAGGCGGCCAGCCCGAGCTGCGCGAGGATCCGCGGTGCGGCTTCCGGCAGGAACGGGGCCAACAGAAGCGCGATCCAGCGCAGCGACTCGGCGGCCGTGTAGAGCGTGGTGTGGACCGCGGCCGTTCCGCCCTCGCGCTTGGCCTGCTTCCACGGCGCGCGGGCGTCGAGGTAGCGGTTGACGTCGCTCGCAAAGGCCACGATCGCGGCCAGCGCGTCGTGGAACTTGAACTCCGCGACGGCGCCGTGGACGGCCGTCGCGGCGCGTCGCGCGCCGGCCTCGACCTCCGCCTCGGGCGCCCCCACCGCCACCGCGCTCGGAACGGCGCCGCCCGCGAAGCGCTCGGTCATGTTGAGCGTGCGGTTCAGCAGGTTGCCGAGATTGTTGGCGAGGTCGGCGTTGGCGCGCGTCACGAGCGCCTCCTCGGTGAAGTTCGCGTCCACGCCGAAGACCATCTCGCGCAACAGGAAGTAGCGGAACGCGTCGAAGCCGTACCGCTCGCGCATGAGGAGCGGATCGACCGCGTTGCCGAGGCTCTTCGAGATCTTGCGGCCGTCGACGCTCCAGTAGCCGTGGACGTTCAGGTGGCGAAAGGGCGGCAGCCCCATGGAGCGCAGCATCGCCGGCCAGAACAGCGCGTGCTGCTTCAGGATGTCCTTCGCGATCACGTGCTGCGTCGCGCCCCACAGCGCGTCGAAGTCCGGCGCGTCCGGATAGCCGATGCCGGTCAGGTAGTTGATCAGCGCGTCGAACCACACGTAGCAGACGTGGTCCGGGTCGAAGGGAAGCTCGATGCCCCAGGTCACCCGCGATTTCGGGCGCGAGATCGAGAAGTCCTCGAGTCCGCTGTCCTCGCGCAGCATCGCCAGCGCTTCGTTGCGGTACCGCTCGGGCCGGATGAAGTCGGGATGCGCGCGGATGTACTCGGCGAGCCACTCCCGGTAGCGCGTGAGCCGGAAGAAGTAGTTGCCTTCGCGTCGCGGCTCCGGCGCGCGCTCGTGGTCCGCGCACCGACCGTCGACCAGGTCGCGATCGGTCAGGAAGCGTTCGCAGCCGACGCAGTAGAGGCCCTCGTATTCGCGAAAGTCGATGTCACCCGCCTCGTGCACGCGCGTCAACACGGCCTGCACGTTGCGCACGTGGTCCGGGTCGGTGGTGCGAATGAAGCGATCGAAGGAGAAGCCGAGCGCCTCCCAGGTCGCGCGGAACCGCTGCGAGTACTCGTCGGCAACGGCCTGCGGCGTGGTGTCCCGCAGCGCCGCGGCTTCCGCGATCTTCTCGCCGTGCTCGTCGGTGCCGGTCAGGAAGAACGTCTCGTCGCCCGCCAGCCGGTGGTAGCGGGCGAGGGTGTCGGCGACGATCGTCGTGAAGCAATGCCCGATGTGGGGCACGTCATTCACGTAGTAGATGGGCGTCGTGACGTAGAAGCGGTTCACCCGGTCGCCTCGCGCAGGGCGAAGAGCGCGCGCTCCGCCACCATCTGGGGATTCGCGTTGCGCTGTACGAGCGCCTTGCGGCAGCTCGACAGCACGCGAAACGCGTCGAGCCAGGGACCGACCTCGGCGCCGCCCCCGCCGATGCTCTCGACCACCCGATCCCGCAGCCAGCTCGACGCCGCGTCGAGGAACGCGGCGACACCGTCGGCGGCCGGTCCGCGCGGGCCGCGAAACGCCTCGGCCCAGTCGAGCAGCTCCGGCGCACCGGCCGACCGGATCCCAGCGAGGCGCTCGAGGTGCGCGCGGAACGCGTCGGCCGCGTCGGGGTCCTCGGGCAGGCGCGCGCGGGAAACCGGAAACGGAACGCGTTGGCAGCGCGAGCGCACCGTCGCCAGCAGTCCCGCGGAGCTCGCCGCCACCAGCACCAGCGTGGTGCGCGGCGGCGGCTCCTCGAGCAGCCGCAGCAGCGCGTTCTGCGCCTCCTGGTTCAGCCATTCCGCGTCCGCGATCACGACGGCGCGGCGTCCGGCTCCGCTCGCCTGCAGGCGCAAGGCGCCCTGGACGGCGCGAATCTGCGCGATGCGGACGCGCGTGTCGGCACGACCGCGCTCGACCCACAGCAGATCGGGATGATCGCCGATCTGCCGGTACGGCGGTCCGCTCTTGCCCGCGCCGTCGATCGCGATCTCGTTCGGGGCCGACGACCGCCGGCAGTCGCGGCACGCCTCGCAGGGCCGCGGCGCGTCGCCGCTGCAGACGAGGGCGCGGGCGAAGGCGAGCGCGGCCTCGCGCGGAGCCGCGCCGGGTCCGGACAGCAGATAGGCGGAATGCACCCGGTCGCGTTCCACGGCCCGGCGCAGCAGCACGTTGGGCTCGGCGGCGGCGTCGCTCATGGCGGGGCGAGTCTAGCAGCACCCGGGGACGCAGATGATCGCTCAAGTCTTTGCCGGCGGACGCCGATTGCCCTCTCGTCCGGCCACGTGCAAGAAGGGGGAGTCACATGGCGTTCAGTCCGTTCGATCGAGGCCGCGACGGTGAGGCGGGTCCCGCCTCGGCGTCCCAGGCTTCCGGAGCCGGTTCGCTCACGGCATTCATGGATCGCGGCTCCTCGTTCGAGGGAAAGCTCTCGTTCAAGGACACGGTTCGGATCGATGGCTCGTTTCGGGGTGAGATCGAGAGCGAGAACACCTTGATCGTGGGCGAGAGCGGTGACGTGCAGGCCACCATCCGCTCGCAGACGGTGGTGGTGTGCGGCGAGGTCGAGGGCGACGTGATCGCCGGCCGGCAGGTCGTGGTCCAGAAGACGGGACGCCTGGTGGGCGCCATCGAGACGCCTTCGCTGATCGTCGAAGAGGGCGCCGTGCTCGACGGCCCCGTCAAGATGGTCCGGCCCACCCCGCCCGCGAACGGCAAGGTCGAACCGAAGAACGCCGGCTCCGATCCCGCGAAGGCCGAAACCAAGCCAGCCAAGACCGGCGCAGCGACCGCGTAGACGCGCGGCCGCGCTCGGGCCGCACGGAATCGTCCGCGCGGGCCCGCTAGCTCGTGATCTTGTACACGACGTCGTGCTCGCGCACGCGCTCGTCTACCTGCAGGCCCACCTGCGCGCCGGGTCCGGCGAACTCGGTCGGCCGATGCTCGACCTCCAGCCGGCGCACCGTCTGGTAGAGGTCCGTCGTGTGACCCTGGATGTGGATCCGGTCGCCGACGCGCAGCGTGCCGCTTTCGAGCTGGATCCCAGCCGCATTCACCCGCGGGAAGAAGTGGGTGACCACGCCGATGCGGCGCGGCGCGCCCACAGCCACGCGAGCCGGCTCGGTGCGCGCGGGCGGTGCCGGTGCAACCGCCGGCTTCGGAGCGACCGGCTCCGTGCGCGGGAACCCCGTCGGTGCGGGCGGCGGTGTCGCGGTCGGCGTCGGTCGAACCGGCTGCGGCCGCGGCGGTGCCGCGGTGACGGGTGTCACCGGTGCCCGCTTGGGCGGTGTCACGCGCGGCGGCGTCGCCTTCTTCGGCGTCGCCTTCTTCGGCGCTGCCTTCTTCGGCGCCGGCTTGCGCGCCGTCTTCTTGCGCGCGGGCCGGGCGGTGGTGCGCTTTCGCGCCGGCTTGCGCCGCGCCGTGCTCTTCTTTCGCCCCTTGCGGGCGGCCTTCTTCCCCGCCGCCTTGCGACGCGCCACCTTCCGCCGCGCGGTCTTCTTACGCGCCGTCTTCTTGCGCGCGGTCTTCCGGCGCGCCGTCTTCTTGCGGGCGCTCTTTCTCCGCGCGGCCTTCTTGCGGCCCAGCTTCCGGCGTGCCGTCTTCTTGCGCGCGGCCTTCTTTCGGGCGGCCTTCTTGCGGCGTCCCGTGGAGGTCTTGCGCGCCTTCTTGCCGGCGGACCGGCCGGCGCGCTTCCCGCGCGCCGTTCGCCCCTTGCGCGGGCTGCGTTTGGTCTTGCGGGAAACGGCCATCGGATTCCCCCCCATGGTGTCGGATGCAGCGATTCTAGGCACTGGCAAAAGCACAGGTCAATCCCCGCCGTCGGTTTCGGGGCCCACCCCCGGGTCGGTGACGGGGCCGACAAATGGACGAACGCCGTTCGGTTTCGAGTCGCGTGCGGGGTTCCGCCGCGCAGATCTAGACGGGAATCAGGGACTTGACCTCCGGCACCTCCTCGCACAGCGCCGGCTCGAGGCCCATCCGCAGCGTGGCGTGCAGAGCGGGACACGTGGCGCACGCGCCCTGCAGCGTGACGCGCACGTTTCCAGACTCGTCGATGCCCACCAGCTCGACATTGCCACCGTCTGCGATCAACGCCGGGCGCAGGCGATCGAGGGCCGCCTCGATGCGGCCGCGCAGCTCGCGAGAGATCTCCATGGCGTCTGGCCTTATCGGCAAAGCAGCTGTGTTCGTTGAGGATTCCCGAAGCGCGGGGTAGCCTCCGGAAATGCACGTGCGGGTCAAGCTGTTCGGCTCGGTGCGGGAGGCGACCGGGCGCAAGGAGCTCGAGGTGTCGCTGCCGGAGGGGGCCCGGGTCGCGGAGCTGCGCGCGCTCCTGGGTCGCGACCACCCGATCTTCGAGCGCTACGGCGACCGCCTCCGCGTGTCCGTCAACCTCGAGTTCGCAGGCGAGGATCGAGCGCTGGCGGACGGGGACGAGGTCGCCTTCCTGCCGCCCGTCTCGGGCGGCGGCGGGCGCTGCACGCTGCGCGAGGTCCCGCTCGACGTCGACGCGGTGGTGCGGCGCGTCCGCGGCGCCGGCAGGGGCGGCGTCGTCACGTTCGTCGGAGCCGTGCGGGATACGGCGCGCGGGCGTTCGATTCGCCACCTCGAGTACGAGGCGTATCCGCCGATGGCGGAGCGCGAGATGGAGTCGATCGCGGACGAGGCCGAGCGGCGCTGGCCCGGCGCGCGCGTGGCCATTGCACACCGCGTCGGCCACCTCGAGGTGGGCGAGCTCGCGGTCGTCGTTGCGGCCGCGGCGCCGCACCGGGCGGAGGCCTTCGAGGCCTGCCGCTACGCGATCGACACGCTGAAGGAGCGGGTTCCGATCTGGAAGAAGGAAGTCGCGACCGACGGCGAGTACTGGGTCGAGGACCACGCGTGACGCACCACGACTCGGGCCTGCACGCGCATCGGAGGACCGCTGCGGCCGCGGTCGCGACCGCGATCGTGACGGTCAGCGACACCCGCACCCCGGAGACGGATACGGGCGGCGCCCTGGTCGAGGAGCTCCTCGCAGCGGCCGGGCACCCGGTTGCCGAGCGGCGCATCGTGCCCGACGAGCCGGCGGCCATCGAAGCGGCGCTCGAGGCGCTCTTGAAGCGCGACGAGGTGCGCGCGGTGGTGTTCACGGGAGGCACCGGCGTCGCCCCGCGCGACCGCACGCCGGAGGCCGTCGAGCCGCTGCTCGACCGGGTCGTGCCGGGCTTCGGCGAGCTGTTTCGGATGCTCTCCTACGCCGAAATCGGCTCCGCAGCGCTGCTGTCGAGGGCGTTGGCCGGCCTCGCGAAGGGGCGCGTGGTCTTCGTGCTGCCCGGCTCGCGAGGCGCGGTGCGGCTGGCGCTCGAGAAGCTGGTCCTTCCCGAGCTCGGGCATCTCGCCGCAGAGGCCGTCAAGACGCGCTGAAATCCATCCGATGAGCCACGCGTGCTTCGACTGGTCGCGCTGGTCTGCCTTCTATCGACGTCCGTCGGTGCGGATGTCTACGTCTGGGTGGACGGCGAGGGGCGCACCTTCATCACCGACGACCCCGACGGGGTTCCCGACGATCAGGGAGCGCGCGCCGTGCCGGAGGGCGGGCCGGTGGGCCGCCTCTGGGGCGACGTGGAGAGCCTGCCGCCCGGCCCGGTGCCGCCGCCCCGCGCCAACGACCGCGTCTCCCGGCTGATCCGGGGCGCCATCCAGGATCTGCAGCGGGGCAATGCGGCCCGCGCCTCCGAGGTGCTCCACGACGTCTTGCGCCTCGAGCCCGGCAATGCGGAGGCCCATTTCTACTCGGCGCTGCTTGCCCAGCAGCGCGGGCAGCTGGATTCGGCCGAGGCGCACCTGGAGGCGTTCCTGGCGCGCGCCGGTGACGACCTCGAGCCGTGGCGCGAGTCGGCGCGCCGTCGGCTCGCCGCGCTCGAGGACGAGCGGCGGCTGGCGGATTCGGGCTCCGCACAGGAGCCTCTGAAGCTGCTCGGCTTCGACAGTCCCCATTTCCGCGTGCACTACGACGCCCGACTCGGCGCGGGCTCGCCCGGCTACGCGCACACCATCGCGCGCTACCTGGAGGAGGCGCACGAGCACATGTCGGAGCGCTTCGGCACCGCTCCGGCCGAGCCGACGGGCGTCGTGCTCTACGGGAAGGCCTCGTACCTCCGCGCGCACGCGCATCGCTTCTCGTTCCAGACCGTCGGCTTCTTCGACGGACAGATCCACGTCGTGTCGGCTGCGCATCCGGCCGGGGAGCTGCGCGCGCTGCTGTTCCACGAGTACGCGCACGCCGTGTTCCGCGAGCGCACCGGCGCCGACCGTCCCTACTGGCTGAACGAGGGCTTCGCCGAGCTCGCCGAGCGCACCTCGCGCCGCCTGCGGCCGCTGCGCCGCGACGAGCTCGTCTCGCTGCGCACCCGGATCCAGACGGACGAGTGGATTCCGCTCCGCCGCCTGTCGCCCGGCTTCGCCGGTCTCAGCGATTCCGAGGCGCGGACGGCCTACCTCCAGGCGACCGCCGCGGCGGACTGGCTGCGGCGGCGCACCGAGCCGGCCGAGCGCGCGCGCCTGCTGGCCCGGCTCGGCGCGGGCGTCAGCGAGGATGACGCCCTGCGCGAGGCGGTCGGACTCGACACCGACGCGCTCGACGCCGCGGTGCGCGCCGCCGTGCTCGCCGAGTTCCCGACCCTGCCGCAGCTCGCGCCCGCCGAAGGCTCCGCCGCGGGTTCGGGGATTCGCGAGGCCGGGTAGGGGCTCGGAGCCCGCGGATCCGCTCGGCGCGGCGCGTGCGATCGGACGCAGCGGGAGCGCGAGCTCAGGGCTGCTCGCACGCCTCCTCGTCTTCCCGTCGGCTGGCCTCGAGGAGCAGCTCGGTCACGTTCACGTCGATCGTCTGCTCGGGCGCGGCTTCGCCCGGATCGAAGGAGAAGCGTCCGGATCCCGTCCGGACCACCGCGATGGCGGCCTCGAAGCCCGCATGCTTGTCCGTTTCGGCGTGGACCGGCGCGCCGGAGACGAGCCAGATCCGGCCCGGCCGTTCCGGCGACTCGATCGACAGCCGGCCCGTCTTGCGGCCCATCTCGAGCACCTGCAGCACCGCAAATGCGGGGATCTCGTCGAGCTCGCCGCCGAACGCGCCGCCGCGGTCGGTCGCGCGCGGCTCCGTCAGCAGCAGGGTCTGGCCCTCCACGGTCGACGCGTCGTCGAGGCCGGCTTCGACCTGGCAGAAGGTGACTCCGACCTCCCCGATCTCGATGCGATCGCCCGGTGCGAGCGGTCGTGTCGCCGTGAGCAGCTCGCCGTTCAGGAAGGTGCCGTTGGTGCTGCCGAGATCGCAGACCACGAAGTGGCCGTCCTCGAAGCGCACCTCGGCGTGGCGCCGCGAGGCGGCCTCGGAGGCCACCGTGAGGTCGCAGCGGCTGCTGCGGCCGATCACGACCGGGCCGCTCCGCGTGAGCCGCATGGGCGGCTGAGGCGGCGCGAAGAGCATGGCGGCCGCGCGATCCGACATGCAACACGGGTCGGCATGCGGCCGGCCCGGCTTTACGCGCGCCCCGCCTCCGCATCGGGCGCCGTCTCGAGGAGGCTGCGCAGGAACGCGCGCGCCTCGTGGTAGATGCCCGGCGCCTCGCTCTCGCGGGGCCCCGCCACGTTCAGTGTCCGAACACCCCGTGTTCGCAGCCACGCGCCGGCCGCGTCCGCTTCGGGGGCCCGACCCAGGTCGAGGATCAGCACGGGATGTCCGGCGGCCTCGGCCGCCTCGATCGCGACCGCGGTACCGCCCGCGGGAGCACCGCGGCACAGCACCAGCGTCGCGTCCGTATCCTGCGCGTTCCGCCGCGTCCGCTCGGCGGGCTCCGCGGAGGCCGTCTCGCGCAGCGGATACCGGGCATCGATCGGACCGTCCTCCGCCCAGCGGCCGCGCGGGCAAAACCCCGCGCAGCGCACTCCCAGCTCGAGCGCCACGTCGAGAGCGGCGCGGTCCACGCCCGTCTGACCGCCGGATACGATGCACGCCACGGGATGCTTGCCCACGCTCGGGGAGTCTACCGCCGCCTCGCCGTTCGACGGCTGCCGTCGTAGACTGGAACGCGCAGACCCCGAGGTGCCCGTGCACGACGACGCGCTACTCGCCGAAGCCCGAGACGTTCTGCCCGACGTGATCGCGCTGCGCCGACGCATTCACGCGAACCCGGAGCTCGGTCTCGAGAATCCCGAGACGCAGCGCGCCGTGCTGGGTGCGCTCGAGGGCTTGCCCCTGGAGATCGAGACCAGCCGCGCCACCACCGGGGTCGTCGCGACGCTCGAGGGCGAGCGGGACGGGCCGACGCTCCTCCTGCGCGCCGACACCGACGCGCTGCCCCTGCGCGAGGAGACCGGGCTTCCGTTCGCTTCCGAGCGCGAGGGGACCATGCACGCCTGCGGCCATGACGCACACACGGCGATGCTGGTCGGGGCGGCCCGCATCCTGTCGCGCCACCGGGACGCGGTGGCGGGTACGGTGAAGCTGCTGTTCCAGCCCGGTGAGGAGGGCTACGGCGGCGCCCGGGTCCTGATCGAGGAGGGCCTGCTCGAGCGCGCGCCGCGCGTCGACGCCGCCTTCGCGATTCACGTCGACCCCACGCTGTCCCCGGGAGCGGTGGCACTCCGGCCCGGACCGATCCTGGCCGCCGCCGACGTGTTCGGCATCGACATCGCCGGCCGCGGCGGGCACGCCTCGATGCCGCATCACGCGGTCGATCCCGTGCCGGTGGCCTGCGAGCTGGTGATGGCGCTGCAGTCCTTCGTGACGCGCCGGGTCGACGCGTTCGACCCCGTCGTGGTGAGCGTGACGCGCATCGACGCCGGCACCACGCACAACGTGATCCCGGCCACGGCCCACCTCGCGGGCACGGTGCGCTCGGTCTCGGAGCGGGCGCGCCGGGCGGCCCACGACGGGATCCGGCGGGTGACGCGGGGAATCGCCGCGGCGCACGATGTGAAGGCGGACGTGAACATCCTCGAGGGCTATCCGGTGACCTGCAACGACGCGGCCTTCGCGGCGTTCACGCGCGACGTCGCAGGCGCTCTCTTCGGTGAGCGAGCGGTGGTCGAGATGCCTGCACCGATCATGGGTGCGGAGGACTTCTCGTACATCCTGGATCGCGTGCCGGGGGCGATGGTGTTCCTGGGCGTTTCGCCCGGCGGCGATGCCGCTCCGATTCACTCGAACCGCATGGTGCTGGAGGAGTCGGCGATGGCGAGCGGCATCGCCCTACACGTGCGGATGGCGCTCGAGTTTCTCGCCCGCGGCGGCGCGCTCGGCGCGCGTTAGTCCGGCCTAGCCGGGCCTCGTCCTCGCTCCTCGCTCGGACTCGGGCTTCCGGCCTTCGCTCGCCTGCGGCTCGCTGCGCGTCGGCCGACGTTCGTCGG
>CP070734.1:2788379-2792581 GCA_020347605.1 Deltaproteobacteria bacterium
AGCCCGAGTCCGAGCGAACCGCGAGGACGAGGCCCGGCAGGGCTAGCGGTCCGAACGCGGCGGGTCGTCGTCGCGCCCGACGGGGATCGTCCGTCCCTCGCGCACGTCGACCTCGCGCACGTGCACCGTCCGGACGCCCCGCTCCAGAAAGACCTTCACGGGTCCGGTCGCGTAGGTGGGCGCGACCGGGTCGCCGGTCGAATACGGAACGCGCAGACGCGCACGGCCCTCCGCATCCGCGACGCCCCGGTTCGACCAGACGAACCGGCGTCCGGAGTTCGTGCGCAGCCGCACGCGCGCCTCGACGCTCGTCTCGGGAGCCGCCTCGATCTGAAGCACGGCGCCCTTCACGAGCTCGAACAGCTTGAAGCGGCTGCCGCCGCGCCCCGACGGCAGCGACTCCGTGAGGAGCCGGAGCTGCGGGATCGCGGGGCGTTCGTCCCGCGCCGACGCGTCGTCGCGATGCAGGCGGTTCAGGAACACGTCCGCGTCCGGCCAGTCGAAGTCGGTCGACACGACGTAGGGCGTGTTCAGCCGGCGCAGCGCGAGCACGGCGCGGAACGGCACCCGGTAGCGGAAGACCCGGTCCGACAGCAGGAAGTTCCGGTCGTCGAGCCCGATCACGGGTCCGAAGTTGTCCGCCGCCGTCGCGCGCCGGGCCACGTAGTGCAGGTGATGTCCGATGCCCGACCACGCGAAGATGCCGTACTCCGGCGGTTCGTCCGGATCGAAGAAGCCGGCCGTCTCCGGCGTCACCGCGCGCACCTCCCGCGCGAAGCGGAACATCGACGCCTCGAGGCTGTCGGCGATCGGCGCGCCCGAGTGTGCGCGCGCCAGTCGCGCGACGCGCGACGCGTGCACCGACACGGTCGGGGCGAGCAGCAGCGCGAGCGCCGCGACGCAGAGCGCCGCGCGCGCTGCGCGCGGCAGCCGCGCCAGGCGCGGGGCGGCGGCGCGCAATGCGGCGACGCCGAGCAGGGCCAGGCCCACCGCGGCCGCGCCGGCGAAATCGTTCACGAAGCGCAGGGCCGACAGGGACAGGCCGCCGAAGCACAGGAAGAAGGCCGCGAAGATGCCGAGGGCCGGCCGGAGCGACGCGTCGCGCAGCGCTCGCGCCAGCTGGAGCGGGACGAGCGGCAGCAGCAGCGCCGCGAAGCCGAACAGCCGCACGGCGAAGTTGAGATCGAACGCGCCGTGGTAGGCGAGCAGGGGCCGCTCCTCGAGCACGCGGTCGCCCGCGGCGTGGGTGCCCGACAGGAAGCGCAGGCCGTACTCCAGGCCGCCGCGGAGGTCGTCCGACACCGCCAGGAGCAGCAGCGCGAGGCCGCCCCCGCACGCCGCGAGCCACGTCGCGCGCCGCCACGCGCGGCCCGCTCCGAAGCCGCGCTCGAGGAGCGCGAGCAGGACGTGCAGAACGCCGATGCAGCCGAACAGCAGCGGGTGGAAGGTGGTGAAGTAGTTCGGGTTGATGCCGTAGTCGGCGGTCGTGGCGGCGCTCGCGGCGAGGGGCAGCAGGAACGCGGCGGTCGCGAGGGCAGACGCCGCGCCCGCGCGCCGCAGCCAGGCTCGGCGCGACGGCTCCGGCTCCAGCACGGTTGCCGCCATGAGGCCGGTCTCGGTCACCGCCAGCGTCAGCACCGAGCCCGGGATGGTCAGGACCAGGGCGACGCGCGCCGCCACGAGGCCGAGCCAGGCGCGCGCCGGGCTCGGGCCGCGACGGTCCGCGACGGCGAGCGTCGCCTGCAGCAGCAGCATGCCGAGCAGGCCGCCCGCGGCGTGGTGGTCCGCGAAGCCGACCCGCGACGCCGCCACGTGCGCGTCGAGCGTCGCGACCAGCAGCGCTGCGAACAGCCCCACGGAGCGCCCCGCGAGGCGTCGCCCGATGCAGTAGGCGGGGATCAGCGACGCCACGCCCAGCAGCGGAGGCAGGAGCGCGGCGACCCGCTCGAGTGTCGGCTCGTCCCCGCCCAGCAGCTTCGCTACCGCTGCGACGAGGAGGTCGTACAGTGGGGGCCACGGAACCGCCGACCCGTGCGGATGGTTGAGCAGCGGGTCGCGCTGGAGAACCGCCGGAAAATGCACGAGCGAGTAGAGCGCGCGCCGCGCGTGGTAGTAGGCGTCGTAGCCCTGGAACACGACGTTCTGGCCCCGGAACACCTGCTCCGCGCCGAGCAGCCGCAGGCACAGACCGAGCGCGGCGATCCCGAGCAGGGCCAGGCTCGTGGCGGACGGCGTGATGCGGCGGGACGACATCGGCGAGCCGCGCAGGATAGCTCGGCGCCGCCCGCGCGCTGGCGTGGGTGCCGCGCGGGCCGGCAGAGACGCGCGTGAAGGAGATCCTGCGCAACGTCGCGCTGTCCGTGGCCGCCCTGCTGGTCGCGCTCGGCCTCGCCGAAGCCTGCGCCCGCGTCGTGGACCTGCGACCGACCCCGTCCGGCAACGCGGTTCCCGCCTGGGTCGAGGACCGGCAGCTGCGCCGCGAGGCGCACTGGATCGAGTTGCTCGCCCAGAGCGGCGCCGTGGCCCGCTACTTCGAGCTGTACGAGTGGGACCGCTATCTCTTCTATCGCCTGAGACCGCGGCTGCAGCTCGAGATGCTCGACTACGCCGCGCCCGCGCGGATCGTTCCCCGCACCGCGTGGACGGTCGAGACCAACGCGCTGGGGTTCCGCGACGGTCCGCTCGAGCCGCGCGCCGGCGCGGAAGCGGCGCCCCGCCCGTTCCGCGTGCTGGCCCTCGGCGACTCCTCGACGTTCGGCTGGGGCGTGCCCGCCGACCGCACCTACGGCGCCGTTGCGGAGGCGATCCTGCGCGCGCGCCGGCCGGGTCTGGACGTCGAAGTGCGCAATCTCGGCGTTCCGGGCTACTCGAGCTTCCAGGGCCTCGTGATGCTCGAGCGGGTCGCTCCCCGCCTCGAGCCCGACGCCCTGCTGTTCTCGTTCGGCTCCAACGATCAGACGCCGACGGGCATCTCGGACCGCGAGGTGTACGCGCGGCGCGCCTCCTGGGTCGGCGCACTCCAGGCCGTCGTTCGCCGCAGCCGCGCCTACGAGACGCTCGCGGCGGGGTGGAGCGCGCTGCGCGGCCGCGCCGCGCCGGCGGGCGAGCGACTGGAGCGGCGGGGCCGCGAGAACGTGTCGCGCGAGGAGTTCGCGCAGAATCTCGCGGCCGCGGCCTCGCTGGCGAAGCAGCGCGGGCTGCCGCTCGCCTTCGTGAGCAACTGCCTCGACCGCGACCGACTAGAGGCGATGCAGCGGGCGGCGCGCCAGACCGGCGTTCCCTTCGTGAACGGCCACGCCACGATGGTGCGGCGGATTCCGGAGCTGCGCGACGGCGCGCTCCTGGCCGAGGAGGTGGAGCGCACGCGGCGACGCTACGGGTGGCACGGAAGCGAAGCGCGCCGGGCGACGCAGTGGGTGCTCCTGCCCGACGGCTGCCATCCGAACCGGGTCGGTCACCACCTGATCGGGCAGGCGGTCGCCGACCTCGTCGAGCGCTGGCTCCCGTGACGGCGGGCCCGACGCGCCGCCGGACTGCGAAAGGATTCCCTCCCGCACGAAGCAGTCGCGCAGCAGCTCCGCGTAGAGTCGATGCCCCCGACCGCCCGGGTGTACCGAATCGCGCAGCAGCCTCGCATCGCGGCGCACCTGGAAGCCCCGCCGCACGTCGCAGACCGGCGTCCGGGTCTCGCGGCCCACCTCGAAGATGGCCCGCGTGTACTCGAGCAGCTCGGGTCGCGCGGCCTCGACCTGCGGGCTGCGCGGCGGGCTCACCAGCAGCGGGCGCGCGTCGTCTTCGCGCGCCGCCCGGATCAGCGCGCGGAGCGATTCGCGGAACTGCGGCACGTCGACGTTGCGCGTGTAGGCCTGACCGCGCTCGCGCCGCTCGAGGTTCTCGAAGAAACGCCGCCGCGCCGACTCGGCCGCGCGGTCCTCGCCGCGCGCCGCGGCCACCAGGAAGCGCAGCAGCTGGTAGCCGCGGAAGCGCATCAGCGCATTCGAGACGGCGGTCGCCGCGGGGTGGGTGCGGCTCGTGACGCGATAGCGCTCCGCGGCGCTGGGATCGCGCGCGGAGTTCTCGTTCACGGCGCCAAAGGCCAGCACGACGACGTCGGGCGCGAGCGGCCGCACGCGCGCCGGATACAGCTTCTCGCCCTGGAAGGCCGTGTAGCCGGGCACCCCGAAGTTGATCACCGCGACCGG
>CP070734.1:2792681-2798020 GCA_020347605.1 Deltaproteobacteria bacterium
CGCGGGCGGTGGGACGACGTCGGTCACCGCCTTGCTGAGCCGGGTCTGCTGCGCGCTGCCGATCGCGTCGACGCTGGGAAACCAATCGCCCTTCGCGATCCCGAGGACCGAGCGCGCCTCCTGCACGCGCGCGACGGCCTGCTGGAGGTCGAGGCTTCCCTCCGAGGCCCGCGCGACGAGCCCGTCGAGCACCGGGTCGTCGAGCTGGGTCCACCAGGTCCGGAGGTCGCCTTCACCGGCCTTCAGGCCGCGCAGGAGATCCTTCTGCCAGACGTCCGGCGCTTCCGGCTCGGGCTCCACGTAGTCGGGGCCGACGGCGCAGGCGGGAACCAAGGCCAGCAGGAGCGAGGCGAGGCGCAGCGTGGAGCCCGAAGAGCCGCGTGTACGGCGTGCGACACGGATCAACTCGGCAGCCTCCAGCCCGGCTCGGCTCTGCCGCACCCCCCCCCGCGCTTCGAGATGCGGCGACATCGGGGGCAGTCTGCGCCGTGCGAACGCGCGATTCAAGACCCGCAGCGCATCGCGCGAACACCTGCGCTCGGCGGCGCATCGGCGAGGCGCAGAAGCCCGAGCCCGTGGGAGGAGCGAGGACGAGGCCCGGCCTAGAGCGCGGAGAAGTCGTAGTTGAGCACGACGCGAAACTGCCGGCTCGAGCCGCTCGCGCCGTCCTGCTCGACCGTCGATCCGCGCAGCCGCAGCCAGAATCCGCGCAGCACGCCCTCCCTGGGACGGATGTCGAGGGTGAGGTCGAACTCGTGCTCGTCGGGCAGCGAGGCTCCGGTGAGCGGATCCTCGGCGCTGACCCCGGCGGCGTAGCTCGTGAAGATCGTCACGCCGGGAAGCCCCAGCCGGGCGAGGTCGTACGTGAAGCCCAGCAGCCACGCGAGCTCGCCCGCGCGATTGAAGTCCCGCTGCATCAGGCTCACGTAGCCCGGATACGCTCCGTAGGGGCTGCGAATCCGCTCCTCGTCGGAGGTGATCGAGAAGGCGGCCTGCGCGATTCCACCCCGGTAGCCGACCGCCAGCCGCGCGCCGCCGACCCGGGTGTCGAAGGCGGAGCCCGTCAGGAGGTCGTCCCCCACGCTGCGCTGATCCGTGAATTGCGCGCCCAGCTTGACGTCCACGCGCTTCGCGATGCGCGTCCGCCACTCGGCCTCGGCGTAGAGGATGTTGAGCACGTCGGGTACGTAGTAGTTGAAGACACCCGCCGCGATGGTTTCGGCGGGCGTGTAACGAGCGCCGACCGCGGCCATGCCGCGCTTCGCGTCGACCCCCGCCGCCTCGGACATCGGAATGAAGCGGTCGGAGTCGCGCCGCTTGATCCGGGTCAGGTACCCCGCGCCCGCACTGAGCGTCGGGCCCACGGACTCGAACGAGTAGCCCTCGAAGGTGTTGGGCACCATGCGGGAGTCGTTGCCGTTCACGTACGGCAGGTCGATCCGCTGTCGGTAGAGCGTCAGCTTGTGGTCGCCGCGCCGCAGCTTCAGATTGGCCTGACCGAGCTTGTGGAAGCTGCGCTGAACGGGCTTCAGGAGCTCGGTTCCGCCGCGATCCTTGTCGCCCGTCAAGCGATTCGACGAGAAGAACTCGGCCTCGACCCGGAGCGTGTCGCGCCACCAGCCGGATCGAACGTCGATGGAGCCGCCGATCGCCCAGGCCGCCCGGGTCTCGCCGTCGATGTCGTCGTCCGCGTAGAGGTAATAGGTGCGGGGTCGGATGCCGATCTCGGCGTCGCGGAAGAAGGGCGGCAGCTCGCGGAGCGCCTGCTTGAGCCGCGGGAAGAGCGCCCGCTCGCGAACGGGTTCCACCCAGGCCTTCGCGGTCTCGCCCGCGACCTCTTCGACCGTGGTCGGAGCGGGTGCCTCACCGACCGCGGCCTCCGAGGCCCGGCTCGTCCGCGGCGCGCCCACCAGTGCGAGAAGTACGACGAGCACGAGCGGCCACGCACCCCGCGCGCGGTGCGCGAGCGCATGGTGCCCGGTACGCACAGCCGTGGCGCGGCGCAGCGCGGGCTACTCGGGCGGCGTCTCGCCGTAGTAGGGCTGCAGCTGGTCCCAGTACGTGCGCGCCACGTCGATCTTCTGCTGGACGGGCTCCTGGATGAAGAGCCGCGGAGCGAGCCGCTGCGCGTCGCGAACCAGCATTCCGATGCGCCGGAACGCCGGGGTGGTCTCGTCGCGCCCCTTGCCCGCCTCGAGCTCGCGCGCCAGGAACGCCGTCTCGTTCCGGATCATCCGCAGGTCGTCCCGCATCTGATGATGCGCGCGGGATTGCATCTGCTCGCGGCCCGGCGGGCCTTCCCGCCGAAACGCGGCGCGGAGGTCCTTCACCGCGTCCGCGAGCTGCCTCGCTATGCTCGTCGCCTGCACCTGATCCCATTCCATCGTCTCGGCCTGCGGCGCGGCCTCCGCCGCCGGCTCGGTCTGCGCGAGGGCGGCGCTGGTCAGCACCGCGGCGGCCAGCGCGGCCAGGGCGATGAGGGTCGAGCGGATCGTTCGCTCGGGCATCGTGGACCTCCTCTGGTCGGACAAGCGGGCAGCATATCAGGGATCGCGGCGCGGGGGGCAACGGGAATCGGGACGCCCGATACCCGGCGCGACGGCGCGAAGCGGTCGGCACCGCGAATACCGGGTCGCATCGCGCCGCGTTCGGCAATAAGATACGCGTCACCCCCCACACGAGCGCACGTGCCGGGCCCCCGGGCGCGGCCGCATAGGAGGAACCCGACATGGTCACGGGCAGGCTTGCGCTGTGCGTCGCGCTCGGCTGGGCGCTGGCGTCCCTGGTCTCCGGCTGCCAAGGCACCGTCATGGAGAGCTGGCGGTCGCTGCCCGGCGCCGCCCCGTTGGTCGGCGAGCCGCGCCAGTGCACGGTCACGGGCACCCTGGTGAAGCTCGAGGTGCTCGACGACACCGAGCCGAACTTCACCGGCGACGACGACTGGCAGGTGGGCGGTCAGGTCCGCCTGCCCGGGACCGCCGAGCCGCAGCCGATTCCGCAGGTGGAAGTCGCGGATCTCGGGACGGGGGCCGAGCGCGCGCTCGATCAGGAGCTCTTCTCGACGAAGCTCCCCTGCGGCGAGAGCGCCGAGGTCAAGATGAGCTGGCAGGTCTCGGAGCTGGACGACGGCCGCGACGACTCCGGCGGCGCCGAGCAGGCGATCGGGATCGCCTGCGATACCAGCGGAGAGGCGTTGGCCACGGTCGACGTCGAGGGAACCGGCTTCCTGAACAACGACGGTCAGGTGCGGCTCACGACCCGCTTCGGCTCCGACGCCGGCTGCGACTGAGCGGTCCGCCAACGCCCAGCCGCACCAGCAGCGCCAGGACGAAGAGCGCCGTGTAGGCCGCCGCGATCGGATCGCGCGCGGCGTCGCGCGCCCAGGTCGTCGCGAACGCGATCCAGAGGTAGTACAGGCCGGTCGTGTGCAGGAGCCGCCAGCGAGCCGGCTTCAGCCAGGCGGCGGTGCGGTCCGTGGAGGTCAACGCCATCGCCGCCACGAAGCCGTACGCGAGCCCGCCCGCGGCGAGGCTACCGGTGAACTCGAAGACCGAACCGGACAGCGCGGTCAGTGCGACGAGCGTGCCCAGGTGGATGAACTGGACGGCCGCGAACGAGACGCCCAGGTAGCGGCGGTTCGCGAGCAGCCACGCGGTGATCCCGTGCTTCCAGAGCCTGCGCAGGCTCGACGCGAGGAACGGCAAGAGGAACAGCAGCCCCGAGGCCCGTGCGCTTGCGCGCACGCAGGTGCGAATGCCCGCCTCCTCGACGCCCTCGAAGACCAGGATGCAGGCCAGCATGAAGAGCGCCGCAGCGCTGACGACGGGGACGAGGACCCAACCCTGGAACCGCATCCGGAGCGTCCTTTCGAGCCGAGTATGCCACCGGCTCGTGGTACGGTGTCGGGTCCAACGGAGCTCGGAGGGTTCTGGATGCCGGAGGGATGGCTGACCGGGCGGAGCGCGCTCGTCACGGGTGGCGCGTCGGGGATCGGCCGCGCCAGCGCGCGGGCCCTGGCGGCCGAGGGCGCGCGCGTCTGCGTCGCCGACCTGAACGGTCCCGGCGCGGAAGACGTCGTGAAGGAGATCGGGGCGGCGGGCGGCGAGGCCTTCGCGTTCAGCGTCGACGTGACGTCGCCCGAGGAAAACGAGGAGATGGTGCGCGCGACCGTCTCGCGCTACGGCGGACTCGGGATCGCGGTGCTGAATGCCGGCATCGCGGTGGCGTCCAGCGTTCACGAGGGGAGCCTCGAAGACTGGGATCGGGTGATGGCGGTGAACCTGCGCGGCGTATTCCTCGGTATGCGCGCGTCGTCGAAGCCGATGGTCGCGTCCGGATCGGGTGCGATCGTCGCGACCGCCTCCGTCGCCGGCCTGATCGGGGGGCGGGGGATGCCCTCCTACTACGCCTCGAAACACGGTGTGATCGGGCTGGTCAAGGCGGCGGCTGCGGAGTTCGCCACGCGGGGAATCCGCGTCAACGCGGTGTGTCCCGGAGTGATCGACACGCCGATCCTGGGACCGGTGCACGGGGTTCCGGAGTTCACCGAGGGCGTGCTGGCGAAGATCCACCCGATCGGCCGTGTGGGTCGCCCGGAGGAGATCGCGAACCTCGTCGTGTACCTGGCGAGCGACCGGGCGTCGTTCATCACGGGCGCCGCCTACCCCGTGGACGGGGGCCTGCTCGCGACCCTGGGCGGCGGCGGCGACGACGCCGCGACGCAGGAGGACTCCGTCCTCGCGAACCTCTCTACGGACCCCGCCAAGGCGTAGCGGCGCGCGCGGGCGCGCGCTCCTCAGCGCGCCAGGAGATCGCGCGCGATCGCGGAGATCTGGATCTCGTCGGTGCCCGCGTAGATCTGGAGCACCTTCGCGTCGCGCGCCAGCTGCTCCACCTGATACTCCGCCATGTAGCCGTTTCCGCCGAACACCTGGACGGCTTCCAGGGCGACCTCCGTGGCGGCGCGCGCCGCGTAGAGCTTCATCGCGGAGGCCTCCGCAAACGTCGGCGCGCGGCCCCGACCCGCCAGCTCGATCTGGCGGAACACGAGGTTCTGGAGGTTCATCCGCGCCACCTCCATGCGCGCGAGCTTGTCCTGGATCAGCTGGAACTCGCCGATCGGGCGACCGAACTGAACGCGGTCGCGCGCGTGTTGGAGCGACAGCTCGAGACAGCGCTCGACGATTCCCAGCGCCATGGCGGCCACACCGGTGCGCTCCAGCGAGAAGGTGGCCTTGGCGCCGGAGCGCGCCGGCGCCGCCTCCGTCTCGCCGAGCAGCCGATCGGCCTCGGCCCGCACGTCCTCGAGGAACAGCTCGCCCGTGGGCGAGGAGTGGAGT
>CP070734.1:2798120-2804612 GCA_020347605.1 Deltaproteobacteria bacterium
CCGCGCTACACCGAAATGAGCCCTTCGCGCAGCAGTCCGCGGGACCCGGCTCGGGGACGTGCCCGGCTCGCCTCCGGGCGGCTGTGCGGCGCGCCCGCCTCGCGCGCGCGCAGGCGCGCTCCGAAGAGGCCTGAGACCCCTCCGGAATCGGCCGGTCCGGCCTTGAAGCATCCTCTCGGATGAACGGCTAAGTACTTGAAGAGATGACGTTTTTTGCGCTATCTTCCGGGTCCATACTGGGTGGAGCGGAAGCATGTTGCGCAGTCTCTCTCCGGGTCTTCCCCGAAGCCGCCGCGGGTGTCTCCGCGTCGCGTCGCTGGCACTGATCTCCGTCCTGGCGGCTCCCGCGGGCGCGAGTATCACCGGCGTGTGTCCCGACGGTAGCGTCTTCATCGTGCAGTCGGAGGCGTCGATCCCCTGCGAGCGCGCGAAGCGCGTCGAGCCGCACGAGGTTCCGCCCCTCCGGCCGGACTACCTCCCGAAGCCGTACACGTGGCAGGTGTACGGCGAGTCGGTCGATCCCAACAATCCCTACAACATGATCGACTCCGCGCGGAAGGTGCGGGCGCTCCAGCAGGGTGGCGGACCGCCGCCGGAGGCCGCGCTTCCGCAGGTCGGCGCGCCGCCGCCGCCCGTCACGCGCGCGCAGCGGGCGCCGCGCTCGCTCGAGCCCGAAACGCTCGGGCTCAGCGACGGCGAGCTCCGCGATCTGTTCCTGATCGTCGAGCTCTCCCAGGAGCGCGCGCCCGCCAACTTCGTGAAGGAGACGGCCGACGGTCTGGAGCGGATGCGCGTCTCGCTGGCCCACTCGCAGTCCTTCGAGGACCGCGTCGCCGCGAGCTGGGGCGCGGGTGCGGGATCGATGCAGGGCCGGGTGCTCCTGTTCACCGTCGTCGCGCAGGCACAGGAATCCTTCTTCGGAAACTTCACCTTCACGCAGGGGCACTTCGCCTTCCAGCCCGATCGCGAGGATCCGAGGCAGATGGGTGTTCTGCACGGTCGCTTCGGTCCGCTCTCGCACGGCGAGACGCTGCTGGGCTACGTGGTCGTGCCCCGGGACGTGGACTTTGCGGCGCCCGCCGACGTGTACTGGAACGACCGCCGCACCACCGCGACCTTCTCCCCGGCGTCGTAGAAGCCCTGGCAGACTCCGCTTCGCATTGCCGGGGAGCGCCCGCGGCGGGGGATGGCCCCGCTCCTTCCAGTCGGGCGCACGGCGCTCTCGTGCTCGTCACGTCGGTATTGCGCGCCCTCCAGGCGTCGCGGGGCCAACCCCTCGCCGCAGCGCTTCCATTCGAAGCCGGCCGTTGGGCCGGGGATCAGCGGGGGTAGGTGACGAAGACCTGGCTGTAGTAGTAGGTTCCGTTGAGGGCGCGCGCGACACCGATGCCGGTCGCGTTGAAGGCCGGCGCGAGCAGGTTGTGTCGATGCACGGGGGAGGCCAGCCACGCCTCGTAGATTTCGTCGTGCGGCTCGGCGACGCCGGTCTTGCCTACGTTCTCTCCGGCGAGCGTGAACCCGTCCGCACCCCCGCGCTCGAGACGGTCCACCGGGCTGAGTCCCTCCGGCGTGTCGTGACTCAAGTAGCTGCGGGCGGCCATGTCCTCGCTGTGGGCGCGCGCGATCGCGTCGAGGAGCGATTCACGGCGCAGCTCGACGAGGTGGTGCTTGCGACGCGACCCGTTGATCGCGGCGTGCATGCGCGCCTCGAGCGGCGCGTAGCGCGCCGTGTCGCTCGGGGTCTGCACGGCATCGGCACGCGGATTGCCGAGCGGGCCCATGATCGTGAGGGCCAGCCAGAAGCCGAGGATCAGACCCGCGGCCTCGCGCGCTCGCGACGGCAGCGTCACGGTCGGCCCGGCGCGTTGCCCGGCGCCGCGTGACTCTCGAGCGTCGCATCGAGCGCGGCATCCGTCAGGATCTCGCGGCGCTTGAGCTTGCCCTTGCGGTAGTGCGCGCGCACGTCCGGGACGCCGTCCCCGTCGACGTCCTCCTCGCTGACGCGCACCCGACCCTTCTCGTCGTAGTACAGCACCAGGTCGGGATGGCCGCGGCCGCTGCGATCGACCTCCTCGCGGGCCAGCTGACCGTTCTCGTAGTAGCCGATCCGATCGCGGAAGCCGTCGGCGTTCGTGTCCTGTTCGTGACGCGCGATGCTCCCGGCCTCGTAGAAGGTCCAGGTGTCGATGGTCCCGTCGAAGTCCGCGTCGGAGCGACGGCGCGCCAGCGTTCCGTCCGCGTATTGCGACCACGAGTCGAAGGTGCCGTCGCGGTTCATGTCCTCCTCGACGGAGGCGATGGCACCCGAGTGGGGGTCGTAGCGTACGCTGCGATCGGCCGTGCCGTCGCCGTCCTCGTCCGATAGCTCGCGGACCAGCGCGCCGCCGGCGCGGTACGCCCACTGATCGGGGTGTCCGTCGCCGTCGCGGTCGAGGGCTCGACCCGTTTCGCCGGGTTGCGCACCGGGCGTCGCACTCGGCACGGGACGGCGCGGGGCCGTGCGCGACGGCTCGCTCGGCGCCGGGAGCGTCCGGCTCGGCGGCGTTCGTCCTTCGCGCAGGAAGGCCAGCTCTTCTGCGATCGACAGAGGGGCGCGGGGTGGCGCGGCCCGGGTGGCCGCGGGGGACGCGAATTGCGGCTGCGCGGGCGTGGCTCCGCGCTGCGCCAGCTCGTTCTGCAGTCGATCGAGCTCGGCGCGCTCCTGCGCGGCCTGTGCATCCGCCCGATCCTCGGGGCTCGCCGGGACCGGGACACGGCCATCGGGCACGGGCGGTCCGGGCTCGGAGTCACCGCGCACGGCGTCGATCGCCTTCTGGAACGGATACGCCGCGACCGCGAAGGGAAGCGCCGCGTACTTGAGCCAGCGCGGCTGACTCTTCTGGGTGACGTGCCGCTCCTCGTCGACCTCGGTGCCGCCGAGAAAGGTCACCGGACTGCTGCCGGGCGTCGGCGCGGCGGCGCCGCTGCGCCCTTCCGCGCTCGCCGCGGGCGCACCCGCGCCGGTCACGGAGCCGGGCCACTGCGGCGGCGGCGCCGTCTCGCCCGGCATCAGGATCGTCGCGCCGACGCCGGTGTTCACGATCGGCGTGCGGTCGACGTCCCGATTCACGTTCGAGACCCCCGCGCACGCCAACGCGAGGCTCGCGCCGGCGAGTGCGGGCGCGAAGCGAATCGTGCGGAAGCACACAGGCATGGGACCCCCCAGTGCAGATTTCTCCGGGGGTAGGACGGTGCAAGATCCGTGCGCATTCGCCGGGCTTCCGCCCCGCAGCGGAATAGGCCCGCCGCGTCTGCGGACTGCGGGCGCGCCTGCGCAGCGGTTGCGCGCGCGTGTGCGGACGCGGCGAGGGAAATGGTCTTCCCATTCTGGAACCCGGCGGTAATGCCCTGCAGCCACGCGTCCTGCGCGGCGCCCGGTGCAGCTCAGGGGCGCTCGGGGCCGCGGTCGAGTCGCCCGATCAGGGTCGTGGTCGCGAGCCCCGCGAACACCAGCAGCACGGCGCTGCCGACGCCCCCGGCGTTCGGCCGGAAGTACTCGACGCGCCACTTCTCGGCCGGAATCGTCGCCGCGTTCGCGGCGGTGACCGGCGTACCCGAGAGGATCTCGCCCGGCCTTGGTGGCACGCCCTCCTGGAACGGCCAGAGTCCCGGAACGGCTCCGAGCAGCAGACCGAGCAGCACGCCGAGGGTCGGTTTCTCGAAGCGTCGCAACAGCCAGCGCAGCAGGTTGCTGACCCCGACCACACCCGCCACGACGCCGATGCCGACGGGTACGAGCACGTGCAGCGAACCGAGCACGAGTCCGAGCTCGGTCGGATCGGCGAGCAGGCCGCGCTTCACGTCGTCGATCGCGCCCAGGATCGGCAGGTACTGGCCCAGCAGCAGGAGCAGATATCCCCCGCTGATGCCGGGCAGGATCATCGCCGCCGCGCCCGCCAGACCGGACAGGAACAGCAGTCCGTAGGCGTGACCGTCGCTCGACCCGCGTTCCCCGGCGCGGAAGGGCATCGCGAGCATCACCGCGAAGCCGGCGATCGCGCCGAGGATCACGGCCGGCGAGGCCGGACGCGCGAGGCGCCAGACGATCGGAACCCCGCCCAGGGTGAGACCGATGAAGAGGCTGTACATCGCCCAGCGGTAGTCGACGACCAGGGCCTTGGTCGGACCCGCGAGCAACAGGATCGCGGCGGCGGCGCTGGCGCCGACCGCGCCGAGCAGGACGATCGACCGCGTGCGGAAGCGGAGCGTCGTGATCTCGGCGATCCCGGCGATGAAGCCGGGATACACCCCGGTCGCGAGCAGCATCGTGCCGCCGCTGATGCCCGGGACCAGATTGGCGAGACCCATCAGGACGCCGCCGATCGAGCCGCGCACGGCGAGCCCGGTGGTGGGCGCCGCGTCCGGATCCGGCGCGCGAATCGCGTGCGGTGCCGCTTCGCTCAACGTCGCTCCCGCAGCGCGCTCAGCACTTCCTCGGGCTCCGGGAAGCGACCCGTCGCGTGCTTCGAGTAGATGATCGTGCCGTCCACCGCGACGTCGAAGATGCCGCGGTCCCCGCGAATCAGCCGAGCCTCCACGCCGAACGCCTCCCGGATGCGGGCCGCCAGACTGGTGGCCTCGGGAAGGTAGTTTCACTGAACGCAGTAGCTGATCGTGATGTCCATGGGATCCTCCGCGCGCCTCGACCGGCTACTGTAGCAGCCGACCCGGATGCCGGAACGCCGGGGCGCGGAGACGGTCGGCCATGTGCGGGCGCTTCACCTTGACCTCCAGCGGACAGGAGCTCGCGCAGCGCTTCGAGCTGGGCGAGGTGCCGACGCTCGCACCCCGCTTCAACATCGCGCCGAGCCAGGACGTGGCGATCGTGCGGCAGCCGGCCGGAACGGCAGGGCGGCTGCTCGAGCTGCGCCGCTGGGGCCTGGTGCCCCGCTTTGCCCGCGATCCGCGCATCGGCAACCGGATGATCAACGCGCGCAGCGAGACGCTGCACGAGCGGCGGGCGTTTCGCGACGCCTTCCGGAAGCGCCGCTGCCTGGTGCCCGCCGACGGGTTCTTCGAGTGGCGCCGCCGGGGCGGCGTCGCGCAGCCGTACTACATCCGGAGGGTTTCCAACGGACCGTTCGCGTTTGCGGGACTCTACGAGCACTGGGAGGGGCCGGAGGGCGCGTGCGTGGATTCCTGCACGGTGATCACGACCGATGCCAACGCGCGCATCCGCGCGGTGCACGAGCGGATGCCGGTGATCCTCGACCCCGCGGCCTTCGCGCTCTGGCTCGATCCCGCCGTCGACGCGGCAGAGCGTCTCGCCCCGCTCCTGGCGCCGTGCCCCGACGACTGGCTCGAGCTGCACCCCGTCAGTCCGCGGGTCAACGACCCGACCTGGGACGCGCCGTCCTGCATCGAACCCACCGCCGAGTTGCAGGGTTCCCTCTTCTGAGTCGGCGCGCGCGCGTGCTATGAACCCGCTGTGAGCTTCGCCCGGACGCCGCAGCGTCGCGCGGGCCGCACGGCCCGCCGCGCAAGAGGGGTTCTGCTCGGGCTGATCGGCGTGCTGTACCTGGTGTCGATCCCCTGGTACCGCCCGACCGGCGCGGTGCCGAGCATGGTCCTGGGGCTGCCCGACTGGGTGTTCGTCGCCCTCGTCTGTTACGTGCTGATCGCCGTGCTGAACGCCATCGCCTGGCTCTTGACCGACGTTTCCGACCCGGAGCCGGGCGAATCCGAGCGCGAGCCGTGAGCCTCGCGGGCCTCGGGCTCGTCGCACTCGGGATCTACCTGGTCGCCCTCGCGTTCGTCGCGGTGGCGGCGCGACGGGCCCGTCGCGACGAGACCCCGAGTGATCACTTTCTCGCCGCCCGGGACCTGGGCGTGTTCGTGCTGTTCCTGACGCTGTACGCGACGGCCTACAGCGGCAACTCGCTGCTCGGCTATCCCGGCGAGGCCTATCGGCTCGGCTTCCGGTTCATCGTGGCCACCGGTTTCATGATGAGCATCATCGTCGTGTTCCACGCGCTGGCGCCGCGGCTGCGTCGCATCTCGGTGTCCGAAGGCTTCATCACACCGGGCGATTGGGTGCGCTACCGCTTCTCGGGCGAACCCGCCGCGCGACCCCTCGCCCTGGCGGTGGGGACGTTGATGACGATCGCGCTCGGAAACTTCCTCCTCGCCCAGCTCACCGCGGCGGGGCACGTGACCAGTCAGGTCACCGGCGGCGTCATCCCCTATGGCATCGGCGTGCTGGGCTCCGCGCTCGTGATCCTGCTCTACGAGACGCTGGGAGGCATGCGGGCGGTCGCCTGGACGGATGCGGCACAGGGGATCCTGATGATGCTGGGACTGACCGCGCTGGCCGGTTGGCTGGTGGCCGGGGCCGGCGGCCTCGCAGAGGTGACGCGGAGCATCGCGCTGGTGCGGCCCGAGGCGATCGCGGTTCCCGACGCGCGCGAGACCGCCAACTGGGCCAGCCGGATCGCGCTGCTCGGGCTCGCCAGC
>CP070734.1:2804712-2814982 GCA_020347605.1 Deltaproteobacteria bacterium
CGGGATCGGCGCCGGGCACGGTCCTGCGATCGGGACGCGATACGTGCACGGTCGAGGTGCCGGGCGGGAGCAGCTACCAGGAGGAGGGCTCATGAGCAGGGTGATCGATGCGGATGCGCATGTCGTCGAGGGTGCTTCGATCGCCGGCGAGGCGCTCAAGCGCTGGCCGGACAAGATGGCGTTTCGCGCCGAGGAGGGCGGCCGCGGGGGCTTCTTCATCGAGGGGCGGCGCTATCCCGAGTTCGAGGGACCCGGGGCCGGCTGTCCACCCGAGCACGGCATGACGACCGCAACGGAGATCCATCCGCACAGCGTCGATGGCATGCTGGCCGACGCGGACCGCGAGGGCATCGAGAAGATGGTGCTGTTCCCGAGTCTCGGGTTGGCGGTTCCCAGCTTCACCGACCTGACGTTCGCCGCGGGGTTCGCCGGACTCTACAACGACTACATCGCGGACTGGTGCAAGCAGTCGGGCGGGCGCCTGTACGGCATGGCCGTCGTGCCCATCGAGGACGTCGACGCATCGGTCGGACTCCTGACCCGGGCGCGAGAGGCCGGCCTGGTGGGCGTCTGCGTGCCGCCGGCGCTGCGCGAACGCAACCTCGATCACCGCGATCTCGACCGCTTCTGGGCCGCCGCGCAGGATCTCGACATGGCCGTCGGCGTGCACGGAGCGCCGGGCGTCCACCTGCCGAAGATCGGCGTCGACCGCTTCGACAACTACATCCAGGTGCACTGCATCAGCTTTCCGTTCGACATGATGACGGCCATGACGGCCACCGTGACCGGCGGCGTGTTCGAGCGGCACCCGCGCCTGCGCGTCGCCTTTCTCGAGTCGGGCGTCGGATGGGTCCCGTACTTCCTGGATCGCCTGCACGAGCACTACGAGAAGCGCGGGTCCTGGATCGCGGACGGCTGGAAGCGCGAGCCGCGCGAATACCTCGATCGCGGTCAGATCTACGTCTCCTGCGAGTCGGCCGAGCCGATCCTGCCGGGGGTGATCGAGGTGCTGGGCTCCGACTTCATCATGTACGCCAGCGACTACCCGCACTGGGACGGGGAGTTCCCCGAGAGCAGCAAGCCGCTGCGCGAGCGCGGCGACGTGGACGAGGCCTCGCGCGCGGCAATCCTGGGTGGCAACGCCGCGCGCTTCTACCGGCTCTCGTGACGGGCGCGAGCGCGGCCGACGCGCCGCGTTCGACGAGACCGGGCGCAGTCTCCCCGTGGGGAGCACGCGGCCCGACGGAGCTTCGCGATCGCCGCGCGGCGCGCGCGCTCGCGGGCTTCGCAGTTCGCTGCCGAGCGGTGATCGAATTGTGTTATGGTGCCGCGCGGAAGGAACTTCCGATCGTTTCACAGTGCTAGGAATCATCCCACCTGCTCGTGTTTCCCATGAAGTCCGGATTCTGTCCTTCCCGCCGTAGCGGGCCGGGCACCACGGAGTGGCCGGTCGCCCCGGTGTCCATTTCGTTCGGGATCTCGTTGTCGGACGGTCCGACCTGGATTTCGGCGAGTGTCGCGTTCGCGGAGCTTCGCTCTACGGGCGCGGCGAGGAAGAAGAGTTGAGCAAGAAGTTATACGTCGGAAACCTACCTTGGTCGACGACCGAGGCTGAACTGAAGGACCTGTTCGAGCAACACGGTACCGTCACATCGGTCAGTGTCATCACCGACCGCGAGACGGGGCGCTCGCGCGGCTTCGCCTTCGTGGAGATGGATGCCGCGGACGCCGATACGGCGATGCAGGCGCTCGACGGCCGGGAGATCGGCGGACGCTCCCTCCGGGTCAACGAGGCGCACGAGCGGCGCGGCGGCGGCGGCGGCGGTGGTGGCGGCGGCTATCGCGGCGGCGGCGGCGGTGGCGGCCGGGGCCGCTACTAGGTTCCGAGCGACTCCGCCGGGTGCCCGTGCGGAGGCCCGACGTCACGGGCCTCCGCGCGGGCGTCGTCTTCCGCTCGCTCACCGCGCAGCCCGCGCACCCCGCCCGGCGGCTCAGAGTTCTCCGATCGACGCGATGATCTTCCCGACCATCCCGTAGTCGCGCGCCTCTTCGGCGGACATCCAGAAGTTCCGATCGGTGTCCTTGGCCACGCGCTCGATCGGCTGGCCCGTCTGCTCCGCGATGATGCGGTTCAAGCGTTCCCGCGCCTTGAGCAGCTCGGTCGCCTCGATCCGGACGTCCGATGCCTGCCCCGCCACGCCTCCCAGGGGCTGATGCAGCATGAATCGCGTGTTCGGCAGGCAGAAGCGGTCCTTCCGGGGCACGGACAGATACACGTGCGCGCCACCGCTCGCGACCCAGCCCGTTCCAACCATCTTCACGCGCGGGCGGATGAACGCGATCATGTCGTGAATCGCGTCGGCGGACTCCACGTGGCCGCCCTCGGAGTGGACGAAGATCGTGATGTCGTCGTCCGACACCGACGACATCGCCAGGAGCTTCGCGGTGACCGCCTCCGCGAGCTTCGGCGTGATCTCGCCGTGGATCAGGATGATCCGCGCGTCGAAGAGGCGCTCGTCGATCTTCGGCTGGACCGGTCGCCGGTTCGCCTCGTCGCGCGAGGCCGGGGGGCTCATCGGGTTGCTCACCTCCGTGCGGCGGACGCCGGCCGCAGCTTGGCGCAGCCAGACCGGGTCGGCAATGCGGATCGCGCGGCACGGGCCGCGTCGCGCGGACCCTAAGCCGGACGCGGCGTCCGGCCGATGAGCCCGGGGAGGAGGGTCCGCCCCAGCCGTCCCGGACCGCTTCGAGGCACCGATGATCTGCAAACGCTGTACGACACGCTTCGACAACACCAAGGGGATCTGTCCTCACTGCGGGCACATGACCGGCAGTCTCAAGCCCGGCTCCACGTCGTCGGACATCGGGGAGCTCACGTCGCAGCCCAAGGCCGAGGCCGCGCCCAAGGCCGACGCCGCGCCGAAGGACGCCCCCGCGCCCAAGGACGACGCCTCGCGAAAGCAGACCCCCGCCGCCGGGGCCGACGCGCCGGATCCGGAGCCGGAGCCGGCTCCGCCGGCCGAGGCGCCGAAGCCCCGGAGCCCCTCCAGCGAGCGCGCGAAGCACCCGGGGCCTCGCGGCTCATCCCCCCCGACGGCGTCTCCGGTGTTCGACCTCCAGCCGGAAGAGGTGCGCGTGCTTCTCGCGGAGCACCCCGAGCTCCTCGAAGAGGGCCTCGCGACCTTCACGGACAAGAAGGGCAAGCCCGTCGGCGCGGGCTATGCGGCGGCCGACGTCGGCGAGATCGACGTGCTCGCCCGGGACGCGAGCGGCGGCTTCGTGGTCGTGATGGTCCCCGACCGCGCGGCCGGTGACGAGATCGTCGGCGAGATCCTCCAGCGGATGGGCTGGGTGCGGAAGCACCTGGTGCAGGACCGGAAGGAGGTCCGGGGCATCGTCGTACTGGACGAGGCGCCCGAGAGCCTCCGCTACACGGCCGCCGCGGTGGCCGGAACGGTCGCCTTCAAGAGCTACCGGGTGGCCCTCAGCTTCGACGACATCGAGATCTGACGTAGATCCACACCGCGCACGAGCGGAGTCGGCGTGGCGCCGGTTCCGGCGACGCCTATCTTGTGACGGCGCACTCGAGCGGGGTCGCGGCCCGGCGAGGGAGGCTCCATGGCGACGCGCGAAGGGCGACGGCCCATGGCCAGCACGCACGAGGTGACCAACCAGCCCACGGCGCTCGAGGACTACAACCTCTACGACTCGGATGTCGCGCTCGTCGAGGGCTTGCAGCGCGAAGGCGGCGGCCCGCTGGAAGCGCGGGTTCGGGATTTCGGTCGCACACTCGGAGCGCGGGACACGCTCGCGCTCGGCCGGCTCGCGAACCTTCACGCGCCCGAACTGCGCACCCACGACCGCTTCGGTCACCGCGCCGACGAGGTCGAGTACCACCCGGCCTGGCACGAGGTGATGCGGCTGGCGATGGCGCACGAGGTGCACAATCTGCCCTGGCGCCATCCGAAGCCGGGCTCGAACGCGGCGCGCATGGCGATGCTCTCGATGCTGTCGCAAGTCGAGAGCGGATCGGTCTGCCCTCTCACCATGACGTACGCCAGTGTTCCGGTGCTGCGACACCAGAAGGAGATCGCAGCCGAGTGGGAGCCGCGGATCCTCGGGACCGAGTACGACCCGCGCGTGGCGCCGGCGCCGGAGAAGAGCGCCGTGATCCTCGGCATGGCGATGACCGAGAAGCAGGGCGGCAGCGACCTGCGCACCAACACGACGCGCGCGCACGCGCTGGGCGACTCGGGCCCCGGCGCCGACTACGAGCTCGTCGGTCACAAGTGGTTCTGCTCGGCGCCCATGTCCGATGCGTTCCTCACGCTGGCGCAGACCGACCGCGGCCTCTCCTGCTTCCTGGTGCCGCGCTTTCGTCCCGACGGGACGCGCAACCCCATCCACATCCAGCGGCTGAAGGACAAGCTCGGCAACCGCTCGAACGCCTCGAGCGAGGTCGAGTACCCCGGCACGTTCGCGCGGATGGTGGGCGAGGAAGGCCGGGGCATTCGCACGATCATCGAGATGGTCCAGCACACGCGCCTCGACTGCGTGGGCGGCAGCGCGGGGCTGATGCGCCAGGCCGTCGCGCAGGCGATCCACCACGCGGAACAGCGGGAGGCGTTCGGGCGGCGGCTCGCCGAGCAGCCCCTCATGCAGAACGTGCTCGCCGATCTGGCGGTCGAGTCGGAGGCCGCCACCGCGCTGATGCTCCGCCTCGCGCGCGCCTACGACGAGGCGGTGGCCGACGCGAGTCAGCGGGCCTTCGCGCGCATCGCGACCGCGGTCGCGAAATTCTGGATCTGCAAGCGCGCTCCCCACATGGTCTACGAGGCCATGGAGTGTCTGGGCGGGAACGGCTACGTCGAGGAATCGATCCTGCCGCGGCTCTACCGCGAAGCGCCCGTGAACGCCATCTGGGAGGGCTCCGGGAACGTGATCTGCCTGGACGTGCTGCGCGCCGCGGTCCGCGAGCCGGAGAGCGTGGCCGCGTTTCTCGACGAGCTTCGGCTGGCGCGCGGCGCGGACCGCCGTCTCGACGCCTGGCTTGCGGCCCTCGAGTCCGAGCTGGCCGATACGAAGGAGGCCGAGCTGCGCGCGCGCCGCGTCGTCGAGCGCATGGCCCTCGCGCTCCAGGCGGCGCTCCTCGTGCGCCACGCACCGAGCCACGTCTCGGACGCGTTCTGCTCGGCGCGTCTTGACGGCGACGCGGGCCGGGTGTTCGGGACGCTTCCCGCGGGCAGCGCGTTCGGCGCGATCCTCGAACGCGCCACGCCGCGCCTCGCGGCGCGTTAGCGATATCGGCTCTGCGGCGCCGCCGGCGGGGGCTCGATCTCCACGCGGACCTGGCCGCGCAGCAGATCGGAGAGCCACTCGAAGGGATCGGTCGAGAAGGGGTTGAGCTGGCGGCGCCCGCAGAACTCGGTGGGCGCCGTTCCGACCCGGAAGTACTCGGACCGTCCGCGGCAGCCCCATCCGGCGCGCACGCCGCGCTCGGCGTTCACGCGGACCCGCTCGATGCCACTCGGTCGCTCGAAGTCGCTCTCTCCCTCCGGTCCGATGGCGGCGACCAGGAAGTCCGCGAAGATCGGTAGCGCCGCGATCGCACCCTCGACCCCGATGCTCTGGTTGTCGTCGAACCCCACCCAGACGCCGACCACGAGGTGTGGCGTGTACCCGACGAACCAGCCGTCGCGATACTCGTTCGTGGTCCCGGTCTTGCCGGCCACGGCACCCCGATAGCCCAGCTTCCGGAGGCTTCTGCCCGTCCCCTCTTCGACCACGCCGCGCAGTGCCTCGGTCACGAGATACGTCTCGTCCGGCTGGAAGACGCGCAGCGAGACGCTCGGCCGCTCTTCGAGGACGGTTCCGGCGCCGTCGACGATGGCTCGGACCGTGCGGGTCTCCGCGCGCCGCCCCTCCGCCGCCAGCACGGCGTAGGCTCGGGTCAGCTCGAGCAGCGTCACCTCGGAGGAGCCGAGCGCGAGACTCGGAACCGCGGCCAGCGGACTCTCGATTCCCAGCCGGCGGGCCGTCTCGATGATGCGGTCGAAACCGAGTGCGATACCCAGCCGCGCGATCGGCACGTTGAGCGAGCGCTCGATGGCCTCGCGCAGCGTGACCCGGCCCTCGAACTCCCCCGCGTAGTTCTCCGGCACCCATTCCCCGTTTGGAACCGGAACCGTGAGCGGCTCGTCGTCGAGCCCCGTGACGAGCGTGTAGGGGGCCGCCTCGGCGTCGTCGTCGTCGCGCTGCAGCGCCGCGAGTGCGACGATGGATTTGAAGGCGCTCCCCGGTTGCCGAAGCGACTGGACCGCGCGGTTCCACTGGCTCTGCTGGAAGTCGCGCCCCCCGACCATCGCCAGGACGTCGCCGCTCTGCGGCTCGAGCGCCACGAGCGCCGCCTGCAAGGGGACGTCTTCGCGCACCAGCTCGGGATACGCCCACTCCAGATGCCGGACGCCGCGATCGACGGAGCGTTGCGCCAGCCGCTGGAGCCGCGGGTCGAGCGTCGTGAAGATCGAGTAGCCCTCGGACTCGAGCGCGCGTGCGCCGTAGCTCGGCTCCAGCTCCTGTCGCAGCCAGGCGAGGAAGTAGAGGGCCGGGCGGTCGTCGGATCGGAGCGGCACGACGCCGAGTGGTGACGCGGCGGCCCGCTCGTACGTCTCGCGCGAGATCTTCTCCCGCTCGACCAGGATCTCGAGCACGAAGTTGCGCCGCTCGAGGGCGACGACGGGATCGGTGTGCGGCGAATACAGGCCGGGCCCGCGGATCAGACCGACGAGCAGCGCGGACTCCGCCAGACCGAGCTCGTCGATGTCCTTCGCGAAGTAGTGCCGCGCAGCCGCGCCGACGCCGTGGATCGCGACCGGCCCGCGCTGGCCCAGGTAGATCGCATTCAGATAGGCGCGAAGGATCTCGTCCTTGTCGTGGCGCCGCTCCAGCAGCAGCGCCATCGGCGCCTCACGCAGCTTGCGCAGGATCGAACGATCGGAAGACAGGTAGAGGTTCTTCACGAGCTGCTGCGTCAGCGTGCTGCCGCCCTGCGCGAGCCGGCGCTCGCGCGCGTTGGCGAGGACCGCCCCGCCGATGCGACGCACGTCGAGACCCCAGTGCTCGCGGAAGTGCTGGTCCTCGATGGTGAGCAGCGTCTCGATCAGATGGTCCGGGACCTCGTCGAGCTCGACGAGCCGGCGCTCTTCCCAGTGGTCCGCGTAGAACGACCCCAGGCGTTCGGGCTCGAGCGCGACGGATTCGATCCGGCGCGAACGCGCGTCCCGAAGCTCCAGGATCTCACCGGATCGGCGCGTTCGCACGACCAGCAGGCCGCCGGGGTCCGCGCCCGCGGGATGCTGGAACGGTCGCCGACCGACGCGGATCTCGCCGCTGCGCACCGCGTACTCGCCGGGCCCGACGCGGCTGTGCTCGACCCTGCGGTAGTCGATGCGCTCGAGGTGGTCGAGCAGCTCCCCGCGGTGCACTTCGAGGCCGCGACGCAGCTCGAAGCCGCGCGAGTAGACGGCGGCGGGCACGTCGAACAATCGTCCCCGGAACCGCGACTCGACCTGGCGGTCGAGCACCGCGGTGATCGCGAGGGCGATTGCGACGAGCGCGACCGCCGCCGCGACACGACGTCTACGGACGACAGTGCGCACGGGATGAGCTTACGGCCGCGCCGCAGGCGCTGCCACGCGCCAAGCCGTCAGGGTGCAACCTTCTGGTAGGTCCCGATCAGCTGCGCCTGCTCGATCACGTGGCCCTCCATCGCCTTCTCGAGCTCGGCTCGGGTCGGCTCGTGCAGGTTCGGCAGGACGGTGTCGAGCGCGTAGAGCTTGTGGAAGTACCGATGCCGTCCGATCGGGGGGCAGGGGCCCCCGTAGCCCGTCCGCTTCCAGTCGTTCGTGCCGCTCTTCGCGCCCGCCGGGAGCGCGGCGTCCGCCGCACCGTCGGCCAGTCCCTCCGTCGACGGGGGCAGGTCGTAGAGGATCCAGTGGACCCAGGTCATGCGCGGCGCCTTGGGATCGGGCGCGTCGGGATCGTCCACGATCAGGACCAGACTCCGGGTTCCGTCGGGAATCCCGGAGAACGAGAGCGGCGGCGAGACGTCCTCGCCCTCGCAGGTGAAGCGGCGGGGAATCTCGCCGCCGTCGGAGAAGGCCGGAGAATCGATGCCGAGGGACATAGCGGAACCTCCGCGCGGCTGGGTTTGGCCGCGCGCGGGCGAGGCCAGCCCGCAGATCGCGATCGCAAGGGCCGCGCACCCGAGGATCGCTGCCGCGACGCGCATCGGCACGGCGGTCGCCCGCGGCCACATCGGCGTTGACGCCCGAGCTCCCCACTGCGCAGAATGCCCGCTTGCGTGGAGGTTTCCACGCGCCGGGTACTGCTCGACTGCGGAGATTTCGCCGTGCACACGAAGAGTCTACGAAGCTTTTGCCGCCCCCGCCGCGGGCTCCGGATCGCGCTGCTGGCCGCGGCTTCGGTGGGGTTCGGGCCGCTGCCCGCGAGCGCGGATCCGTCCTCCCTCGTGTACGCGACCGAGGGAAATCGGCTGCGCCGGGTGGACGTCGATACGATCGGCGCGGATCCGCAGGTCGAGGACGTCCTGATCGACCGCGCGAGCGCCTCGGAGACCGGCGGTGTGGCCGTCGGCGACTTCCGCGACGTGAACGGGATGGTCTGCGCGATCCCCGACGGCAGCGGTCGTCTGATCATGGGGGAGGACACCGGCCAGCCGTCGCCTCCCGCGGGCTGGGGCGTGTTCTCCCCGGCCGGAGAGCAGATCGGCAAGCTCACCGCGACCTACTACGCGCGGCAGCCGGAGCCGTTCGGCTGCGCGTTCGATGCGACCGGGAATCTGTTCACGACGTCGGTCGGCGACCCCGGCTTCACGGCGAAGAACGGCCAGCTCATCCTGTGGTTCCCGCCCTTCGACCGCTTCCCGGGCCCGCCCGGCGCCTACCCAGCGACCGACGCGTCGAGCGCGAACTTCTGCAAGATCGCGACCGACATCGGGACCGCGACCGGCGTTGCGGTGGACCGCGAAGGTCGCGTCTACGTGTCGGGATCGAGCGACCTGTCGGTGCACCGCTTCTCGCCGCCGTTCCCCACCTCCCCCGACGCTGCGGGCGGCTGCGGCGCGACGGACGCGCTCGGGTCGCCGATGGCGGACAGCGTGCAGCGGGAGATCTTCGCCGGCACGAACACGGTCGGCACGCTCTCGACCTTCACCGGTCTCGCGCTGTCCCGCAACGGCAATCTGTACGCCGCCAGCGTCGTGACCGGTGAGATCTACGAGCTGAGTCTCGCCGGTCAGCTGGTTCGCAGGATCCTCGACCCGCCCGGCGACTTCCCGCCACACGCCACCGGCACGCCGCAGGGGATCGCGGTCGCCGCGGACGGCAGCGTCTACTACGCGGACCTCGATCTCGTCGGCGAGTTTCCCGACCTCGGACCCGGGCCGAACGGAAAGGTCTGGCGCATCCGGTTCGACGAGAACGACGAGCCGCTGGCGCCGGAGATCGTGCGCGACGGACTGGCGTTTCCCGACGGCGTCGCCGTGCTACCGGGCGAGCTCGAGCCGCAGGAGTGGCGGAGCTATGCGGGTGGGAACAGCCGCCGCTTCTTCAACCCGGCCGAGGCGAGCATCACCGCCGCCAACGTGAGCGCGCTGCAGGAGAAGTGGCGCTTTCCCACCGATGCGGTGATCACCGGTTCACCGAGCGTGGCGCGCGTTCCCGTGCCGGGCGAGGGCCGCATCGCGATCGCGTACATCCAATCGTGGGACGCGAACGTCTACGCGATCCGTATTCGCGACGGCAGCGAGCTGTGGCGCTTCGCGACCGACGATCGCCCGGGCGTCTCGTATCCGAACACGGGGTCGGTGCACGTCGAGCGCGTCCTGGGCGAGGAGCGCGTCTTCGTGGGAGCGGGCCAGACGTTCTACGCGCTCGACGCGATCACCGGAGCGGAGATCTGGCGCTTCGACGCGGGAACCGGCTGTCTGGATCCGCCGGGTCTGTGCGACTTCGACGGCGAGCGCAACGAGATCGAGTCGTCGCCGCTCGTGGCGGACGGAACGGTGTTCTTCGGGATGGACGTGAACGACCGCACGGGTGGCAAGGGCGGCTTCTACGCGCTCGACGCCGGCGACGGTCGTCTCGCCTGGTTCTTCGACCTCGAGTCGGGTGCGGTCTGCCGTCCGGACCCGGCGGACGAGATCCGCCGCTTCGACGGCTACCACGGCGAGGACGAGCTGGGGCTTCCG
>CP070734.1:2815082-2846072 GCA_020347605.1 Deltaproteobacteria bacterium
AGCTCGACGTCGAGCTTCGCGACGGCGTCGCGCGCGATGTGGGGATCGCACGCGACCACCTTCATCTGGAGCCCGCGGGCGCGCTGCGCCACGATGCGGCCGATGTTGCCGATGCCCACGATGCCGAGCGTGCGGTTGTAGAGCTCGGTCCCCGTGAACTTGCCCTTGTCCCAGCGCCCCGCCTTCATCGACGCATCGGCCTGCGGGATGTGACGCGCGAGCGCCACCAGCAATGCCAGCGCGTGCTCCGCGGTGGTGATGTTGTTGCCCTCGGGCGTGTTCAGCACGGCGACGCCGCGCTCGGTCGCCGCGGGCACGTCGACGTTGTCCACGCCGATGCCGGCGCGCCCGATCACGCGCAGCTTCTTGGCGGCCTCGAGCACGTCCGCCGTGACCTTGGTGCCGCTGCGGATCACGAGGCCCTCCGCGTCGGCGATCGCGTCGAGCAGCGCCTTCGGTTCGATCCCGGGCTGGTAGGAGACCTCGAGCTCCGGCGTCTTCTCCAGGATCTCGAGCCCTTGCGGAGCGAGCTTGTCACTCACGAGCACTTTGGGCACGGCGCTCTCCCTATTCGTTGTGATTCGGGCAGGATCCGCGCGCGACCCCGTCCCCGCAAACCGCTTGCCCGAGGCGCGTGCCGGGGCGTGATTCCCTGCGTGAATCGTGGTAACCTGCGGAGATCAATACAGAAATCGCGACTTGTCGCCGAGGTGGGAGTGTGCCGGAGGCGGTCGGGGGTGTCAACGTTCCCGTTTCGCCGTAGGCTCGCCGCTCTGTGACCGTCAGGAGAGGCTCCGGAGGTGCGCCAGGTCTCCGACAGCGTGACGATTCGCCCGCGCGGCCCGCTGGATGCGCGGCTGCGCGTGCCGGGCTCGCGCAGCATCACCAACCGAGCGCTCGAGGTGGCCGCGCTGGCCGCCGGGCAGAGCCAGCTCGAAGGTGCGCTCGACAGCGACGACACCCAGGCGATGCGCGAGGGACTCGTCGCGCTCGGCGCGACCATCGACGTCGACGGCGACACGTGGTCGGTTTCGGGAACCGACGGCCGCCTGCGCACCCCGACGCGACCGCTCGACGCGCGCGCCTCGGGGACCACGGCGCGTTTTCTCACCGCGCTCGCCACGCTGGCGCGCGGCTCCGCAGTGATCGACGGGACGCCGCGCATGCGCGAGCGACCCATCGAGGACCTGACCCTCGCCCTCAGCGCGCTCGGTGCGCGCGTCGAGGTCCTGGGCGAGGCGGGCTGCCCGCCCGTGCGCACCGGCGGTGGTGGGCTGCGCGGCGGGGCTGCCCTCGTGGATGCCCGACGCTCGAGCCAGTACGTATCGGCCCTGCTGATGGTCGCGCCGTACGCGTCGCGCGACGTCACGCTGTCGCTCGAAGAGGGGATCTGCGTCTCGCGACCCTACGTGGAGCTGACGCTGGCCGTGATGGACGCCTTCGGCGCCTGCGCCGGTTGGAACGCGGAGGGCGGCCTGCACGTCGAGGCGGGTCGCCACTACGGGCCGCGCCGCTACCGCATCGAGCCCGACGCGTCCTCGGCCGCGTACGGCTTCGCGGCCGCCGCCATCGCCGGCGGCACCGTCGTGGTCGAGGGCCTGCCGGCCGACTCGCGCCAGCCCGACGTGCGCTTCCTCGACGTGCTCGAGAAGATGGGCTGCGAGGTGACGCGCAACGAGGACGGCGACGTCGCCGTCCGCGGCCAGCCGGGCTCGCTGCACGGGGTGGACGTGGACATGAACGCCCTGCCCGACGCGGCGCTCGCGCTCGCCGTGGTGGCGCTGTTCGCGAAGGGTCCGACCGTGATCCGGAACGTCGCGAACCTGCGCATCAAGGAGACCGATCGGCTCGCGGCGCTCGAGGCGGAGATCCGCAAGCTCGGCGCGCAGGCCTGCGCCACCCAGGACTCGCTCACGATCGAGCCGGGACCCCTGCGCGGCGCCGAGATCGAGACCTACGACGATCACCGCATGGCGATGTCGTTCGCGCTCGCGGGACTCCAGGTGCCGGGGGTGGTGATCCGCGACCCCGGCTGCGTCCGCAAGACCTGGCCGGATTTCTTCGAGGCGCTCGAGCGTCTGTAACGGACGGATGCCGCGCGTCGTACCGCTAGCTGCCGGGCCGGGTGGACTTGAGTTCCTTGGGGCCCCGCTTGCGCAGGAAGCGCATCGGGCGCGGATACAGCCGCGGCTCCGGGACAGCCGGCACCCGCGGCTCGGCGCGGGGTCGACCCTGCGCGCAGGCCGGGCTGCAGTACCAGCGGCCGTCCTCCTTTACCGCGGCCAGCCCGAGGGCCGCCTGGCAGCGCGGGCAGGAGCCCGTAGCGGGGCGATAATCGACCACGGCGCAGCAACGTAGGCGCTGACGGCGCCGCGGGCAAGCGGTTGCTGCGCGAAGCGAGGCGATCGGTGGGAGCCAGAGGCAGCAAGGTCGAGACCGTCGAGCTGACGCGGCGCTTTCGAAGCCACGTCGCGGTCGACCGCGTGAGCCTCACCATCGAGCCCGGCGAGTCGTTCGGGCTGCTCGGCGCCAACGGCGCGGGCAAGACCACCTTCATCCGGCTGATCACCGGCTACCTGCTGCCGACCGCGGGCGAGGTGCGGGTGGACGGCTTCTCACCCGTGACGGAGGCCGCGCAGGTGCGCGCGCGCCTCGGGTTCGTCGCCGAGACCTCGAGGCTGTATCCCGATCTGCGCGTGGAGGGCTTCCTTCGCTTCGTCGGCGGCGCGCGCGGACTGCGCGGCAAGGCGCTCGCCACGCGCGTCGAGCACGCGCTCGAGCGGTTCGCGCTCGAACCGGTGGCCCGGCGCATGGTCGGAAACCTGTCCAAGGGCTACCAGCAGCGCGTCTCGCTGGCGCAGGCGTTCCTCGACGAGCCGACCCTGCTGATCGCCGATGAGCCGACCGGCGGGCTCGACCCGCTCCAGCAGGAGGAGGTCCGAGACGTGCTGGCGCGGCTGCGCGGCGAGCGCACGGTGCTTCTCTGCACCCACGACCTCGCCGAGGCGCGTGCCCTGTGCACGCGCGTCGCCGTCATGAACCGGGGACGGCTGGCGGCGCTGGGGCCCACCGAGGAGGTACTGGACGGCGACGCGTCGCTCGCGCTGTTTCGCAGCGACGCCGAGGCGGCTCCGGCGTGACCCCCTTCCTCGCCCTGGTGCGCAAGGAGCTCACGGTGCTGTTCGGCTCGCCGGTCGCCTACCTGACGCTCACGATGGTGGGGCTGATCACGGCGCTCGTGTACTTCGACCACCTGCGCGTCTACAACCAGATCCTGTTCCTGTACTCGACCACGACGATGGGCGGCTTCGATACCGCGACGATCCCGCCGTACGTGAACCTCCGCGACCAGGTGTTCCTGCCGGTCATGGAACAGCTCGCATTGATGCTGATCGGGCTCGTGCCCCTCGCCACCATGCGCGTCTTCTCGGAGGAGCGCGCGAACGGGACGGACGAGCTGCTGCTCTCCACCCAGCTCTCGCCCAACCAGATCGTGCTCGGGAAGTTCTGCTCGACGATCCTGTTCGTCGGGCTGATGCTGGCCGTGAGCTTCGTCTACCCCGCGACGTCGCTGCTGACGGCGCAGCTCGGGCTCCGGCACCTGGTCTCGGTGTACGTGGGCCTGTTCGCGCTCGGCGTCGCACTGGGCTCGATCGGCCTGATCTGCTCGGCGTTCTCGAAGAGCCAGCTGGTCGCGGCGATCTCCGCCTACGCGGTCGCCTTCGTGCTCTACGACTTCACCTGGACCAGCGACTTCGTCGGCGAGACCGTGGTCGAGTTTCTCGACGCGCTGTCCCTGCACCAGCGCTTCGGGGGCTTCGCCGAGGGGCTCGTGTCGCTCGCCGACCTCGCCTACTTCGCCGGCATCACGCTGGTCGCCATGTCGCTGGCGCGCCTCTCGCTCGAGCTCACGAGGGTTCGCTAGGCCGTGCGCGAGCTCGCCTTCGCCGGCCTCGTCACCATCGGCTTCGGCCTCGGTGCCTACTACGCCACCGACGAGCTGGGACGCTTCACCCTCGCGAACCTGTTCGCCGGCGCGGCGCTCCTGTCCGTCGCCCTGGTCGGGGGATCGCGTCGCCTGCGGCGGGGGCTCGGCGCGCCGGCGTCGCGACGCGTGCTCCTGCCGCGGCTCTTCGCAATCGCGGCCGCGCTGCTGGTGGCGGTCGCGCTCGAGCGCGCCGCCAGCTGGTCGAAGGTCCAGTTCGACCTCACCGCCGCGCGCCAGTTCGATCTGTCCTCGGCCACCCGAGCCGCGCTGGCCGAGCTGCCGGCGCCGCTCACCGCCACGCTCTACTACGACGAGGGCGACCCGCGCGTGCGTCACACGCGCGTTCTGCTCGAGACGATCGCCCAGGCCGGCGACGTCCGCGTCCGCGAGCGGCGCATGGACGACGCGGTGCTGGAGGTCGAGCGATTCGACCTGGCCGCGTCCAACTCGATCGTGCTGGAGCTGGCCGATCGCTTCGAGATCGTCGAGCGGCCCACCGAGGGATCCTTCCTCGAAGGCCTGCTTCGACTCGAGCAGAACGCGTCCGGGGTCCTGTACGTGGCGCGCGGCGAGGGCGAGGCGAACTTCCGCAGCACCGGCGAACTCGGCTTCTCGGGACTCGCGAGCGCACTGCAGCTCCAGGGCTATCGCCTGCGCGACCTGGTCCTGGCCTCCGTCGACGCGATCCCGGAGGAGGCCTCCGCGGTGCTGCTGGTCGCGCCGCGGCGGGCGCTGCGGCCGGAGTCGATCGACGCGCTGCGCGCGTACCTGGAGGGAGGCGGCAGCCTGGTCGCGCTGCTCGAGCCGGGACCGGTGACCGGGGTCGAGGCACTGCTCGGCGAGTTCGGCTTCGGGCTTTCGGACGGCCTGGTGGTCGACCCGGCGTCGGGTCCCGTGGCGGGTGCGCGCCCCGGCGTGAATCCGCTGGTCGAGTCGTACGCCGACCACGCGGTGACCCGCGGGCTCGATGCGACGCGCATGGCACTGTTCCTGACGGCCCGGCCGGTGTCCGCGGTGCGCAAGCCCGAGCGCGACGACGAGCTGCGCGACCTCGTGTTCACCAGCCCCGGCGCCTGGCTCGCCAGCAACGTGGAGGCGGTGCTGCGCGGCTTTGCCCCCGAACGCCGCGAAGGCGAGCTCGAACGGCGCTACCCGCTCGTCTCGGTCGGACGCTATCCACGGGGCGAGGTCGAGGCGCGCATCGTCGTGTTCGGAGACAGCGACTTCGCGAGCAACCAGTACCTGCGCGCCCTCTACAACATGGACCTGATGCTGAACGCGGCGAAGTGGGCGAGCCACCGCGACGTCGAGGCCTCGCTCCTTCCGAAACCGTGGACGCCGGATCAGCGCCCGCTGACCCCCCAGCAGACCCTCGAGATGCTGTACGCCGTGGGGCTGCTACTGCCCGAGCTGCTGTTGATCGGGGGTGGCGTCATCTGGCTGCGCCGGCGCAGCGCCTGACGAGAACGCTAGTCGCCGCCGGTGATGCCGCTCGACTTGGTCGTGGCCAGCGCGATGTGCTTGGCGCCGACCTGGTTGGCGAGGTCGAGGATGTTCACCGCCTTGCCGTAGAGCATCGCCTTGTCGCCGCGCAGGATGATGAGCTTCTCCTCCGCCTGCTCGATCGCGACGCGCAATTCCTCGGCGAGCATCGCCTCGTTCACCACCTTGTCGTTGACCTGGATCTCGCCGCGGTCGGTGACGGTGACGCTGACGCCCTTGGGCGTGACTTCCGAGACGGCCGCCTCGGGCAGATCCACCTTCTTGCCCTGATTCTGGATCACCGACGAGGTCACCATGAAGATGATGAGCAGCACCAGGAAGACGTCGGTGAGCGGCGTGATGTTGATCTCGGCGACGATGCCCTCGTCGCCGTCACCCTCAGGCAGGGACAGCGCCATGACCCACCTCCGAGCCGCCGGACGCGCCGCTGCGCTCGACGCTGCCGCCGGTCTCCACGAACAGGAGCGCCTGTACGAACCGCTCGCTGGTGCGGCCGTACGTGGCCGCGATCGCACCCACGCGCACCTGCAGGTAGTTGAAGAAGAACAGCGCGATGATCGCCACCAGCAGGCCCACCGCGGTGGCGATCAGCGCCTCCGAGATTCCCGAGGACACCACTTCGAAGCCGGTGTCGCCGGTGATGCCGATCTGATAGAAGGCGCGCATGATGCCGATCACGGTGCCGAACAGGCCGATGTAGGGCGCCAGGGAGCCCGTCGTGCCGATCACCCAGAGCCGTCGGCGCAGCTCGGTGACGGCCTCCATGCGCGAGGTCGCGAGCACGCGCTCGAGGTCTTCGAGCGCGATGTTCCGCCAGCGCAGTCCGTCCAGAAAGATCCCGCCGATCGGGTTCTTGGTGTGCTCGCAGACGCGCCGGGCGCTGGAGAGATCGCGCCGAACCAGCGCGTCCACGACCTCTCGCGCCACCTTGCGGGCCCCGCGGTCGAGGCTGCGGTAGGACCACAGGCGCTCGAGCAGGATCGCGAGCACGATCACGGACAAGACACCCAGGGGGATCGTGGTGATGCGTCCGTCCCAGAGGTATCGGAGAATGGTTTCGGCGTCCACCTGGGCTGCCTCCCTGTTGCGCCTCGTCTTGCGTCTCGACTGCCGGGCGATGAATGCCGGTTCCTATCGGCACGTCGCGAGCGGGGACTGAGCCCGCCCGGAACGCGGCAGGATATCGAATCGGCGCCCGGGCGGCACCGCGCGCGCGGCCCGCGGCGCGCTTCGTTGACACCCTCTGGGCCCTTTCTTACGCTTTTTGCGGGGCGGCGTTTTCCCATGGGCGGACCGGACTTGCACACCACTGCCGGCATCGGGCCGAAGGCTCCGGCGGCGCGCGCGAGCGGCCGCGGAGGCCCCCCGCGTGCGGGGCTTTACTGCGACGCCGGGTCGGCCGATCGGAACGGGGAGATGCGGCGGGCGCGGCGGGAGTCGTGCGTCCGCCGGACGGGGACGCACGGCGCCACACCATGAGCGAATCGATCGCCATCCTGCGCGGCCGCCGCCATCGCGGACCGATGCACAACCTCCGGTTGGGGGCGGCCTTCCGCGCTGCCGCCGGACATCCGCTCGCGGCGTTTCCCGGCATCGAGATCCCCGAGCCCCGGAAGTCCCGCACCACGATCGTCACCGGCTGGATCGCAGTGCTGGTCCACGCCGGGCTGCTGCTGGGCCTGCTGGTCACGGTCTGGCTCAAGCCCGAGCTGGTCGAGCAGATCATCCCCGTCCAGGTGCTCCAGGAGGCGCCCGACGAGCCCGCCCCCAAGCCCCGCGCGATCGCGGAGCGCCGGCCGGTGGAGTTCAATCCGCGCGCCGCGGCCGTGATGCCGCAGGTGGTCAATCCGCAGATCGTGCCGCAGACGGTGCACGCGGAGGCCGTCGAGATCAATCCGGTCCACTCGATCGCCGCGCCCACGGATCTCGCCCAGGCCGACGTGGTCGCGCGCACCGTGACGGCCGTCGCCGCCGACACGGTCGTCGCCCAGAGCGTGATCGACGCGCCCGAGGCCGCTGCGCTGCGCACGGTCGAGGCGATTCCGATGGGCCAGTCGGTCGGACCGCGGCAGATCGTCTCGGCCGGCGACACGGTGGGCAGCGTCTCGACCGAGATCCGCGGCACGTCCGTGCGCGAAGGCATCAGCTCGCTGCGCGACGTGGCCGGCTCCGTCCACGGCAACCGCGTGGCCGACGTGAACACGCGGGTCGGCGACGGCTACCTGGCCGGGGACGGGACCGGCGGGCTCGGGATCGGGGAAGACGAGTGCTTCGCCCGCTCCGAAGTCCAGGCCTACTGGGAAGGCATCAAGCAGCGGGTCAAGTCCCGCTGGATCCTGCCGCCCAACGTGCCGGCGCAGCAGTCGGTGCAGCTCCGCGTGCAGCTCGACCCGGGAGGCTCGACGTCGGTGGTGGAGCTGCTCCAGAGCGACCACCCGCTGCTGGGCCAGAGCGCGCTGGAGGCCTTCCGCGCCGCGTCGCCCTTCCCGCCGATGTCCGACCGGGTCCGCTGCCTCGCGCGGGTCCCGTTCAAGGCCACCTTCCGGAATCCCCGCGCGGACAGCGCGTCTCTCGGGGGCTAGCGCGAGACCATCTTGCACGCCCGAAGCCTCGCTGCCGGTCTCGCCCTCGCGCTGACGACTTCGTACCTCGTCTGGGCCTCGCCCGTCGTCCTGATCTACGACGACAACGAAAAGCTCGCGGAAAAGCGTTCGGACACCGACGGCGACGGCCGGCACGACGAGATCGTCTACTACAAAGACGGGGTCCCCGAGCGCGCCGAGCGCGACGCGGATTACGACGGCGCGATCGACCACTGGATCTTCTTCGACGCGCAGGGCAACGCCATCCGTCAGGAGACGGACGTCCACGTGCCGGACGGCGTCGCCGACCAGTGGGTCGATCTCGACGGCGGCCAGCCCGTGGAGCAGCGCGACGACCAGAACGGGGACGGCCGGGTCGACTCCACCGTCCGCTACGAAGCCGGCGTCGCCAGCCGTCACGAGCAGGACACCAACTACGACGGCACGGTGGATCGCACCGTCGTGTACCGCGACGGCGAGCCGGCGGTCGTGGAAGAGGACCAGACGCACGACGGCCGGGTCGACATCCGCGCCGAGTACAACCCCGATGGCAGCAAGCGCCGCGAGCAGCAGAGCACCCAGGGCGGGGGCCACTTCGACATCGACATCCGCTACGAGAACGACGTCCGTGTCCGCGTCGACGAAGATGCGGACGGAGACGGGCGCGCCGAGATCGTCTCGCACTACGACGGCGACCGGATTCTTCGCCGCGAGGCCGACACGACGGGCGACGGTCGGCTCGACACCGTCGACACGTATGCGGACGGCAAGCTGCGCCGCCAGGTGCGCGACGCCGAGATCGACGGGAGCCCCGACGTCGTCGTCGAGTTCGATCGGGACGGCCAGCGAGAGCGCGAGGAGATCGACACGACCGGAGACGGGAAGCGCGATCTCGTCCGACGGTACGAGGCGGGCCGCAAGGTCCGTGAGGAGCAGGACGCCGACGCGGACGGTCGGCCCGAGCTCGTGACGGAGTACGAGGGCGAGAACCCGGTCCGCAGCGAAGCCGACACCTCGGGCGACGGGCAGATGGACACCTTCATCGCATACCGCGCGGGTCGCAAGGCGCGTCAGGAAGAGGATCGCAACGCCGACACGCGCATCGACGCCGTCTACACCTTCGACGCCGACGAGCAGCTCGCGGCCGAACGCTTCGACGAGGACTTCGACGGCCGCTTCGAGCTGGAGACGGAGTGGGTGGAGGGCGCCCTGCGGCGGCGCTCGATCGACGCCTCCGGCAGCGGTCGACCGACCCGCGTGGAGCACCACGGCGAGGGCCGCCTGCTCCGCGTCGAGGCGGACGAGAACGGCGACGGCCAGATCGACCTCTGGAACTTCTACGCGCCCGAAGGCGGGCTCGAGAAGCAGGAGCAGGACCGCGACTACGACGGAGACGTCGACACCTGGGTCACGCTCGATCTCGAGACCGGCAACGAAACGCGCGTGTTCCGCGATACCAGCGGCGACGGGACGATCGACTCGTGGCGCTGGAACGATCCGGACGGCCGCACCGTGAAGCTCGAGCAGGACCAGAACGCCGACGGCAAGAAGGATCGCGTCGTCCATTACGAGAACGGCAAGCCGGTGCGCTTCGAGGAGTCCACGGCCCGCGACGGGCGGGTGGACCTGCGCGGAACGCTCGACGCGTCGGGCGCGACGGTCAGCGAGGAGCGCGACACCACCGGGGACGCACAGTGGGACCTGCGGATCCGCTTCGCGAACGGCCAGAAGAGCCGCGAGGAGCGCGACACCGACGCCGACGGTCGCTTCGACGTGGTCACGGTCTTCGAGGACGGTCGACAGCTCCGACAGGAGCGCGACACGACCGGCGACGGTCGCTTCGATTCCATTCTCGTCTTCGACGGCGAGCGCCAGTCGAGTCAGCGGCGCGACACGGACGACGACGGCGAGATCGACCTCGTGGTGCGCTTCGACGACCAGGGCCGCCCCAGCGTCGAGGAGATCGACACGAACGACGACCAGAAACCCGACGTGTTGAAGCACTACGTGGCGGGGTCGCTCGAGCGCCAGGAGAGCGACCGCGACTTCGACGGGCGCTTCGAGCTCGTCACCCACTACGTCGGGGAGCAGCCCAGTCGCTCCGAGGCGGATCTCGACGGCAACGGCACGGCGGACGTGGTCGCGGAGTACGTCGACGGCAAGAAGCGGCTCCAGCGCGAGGACAAGGATCTCGACGGGCGCGTGGACGCCGTCACCCACTTCGGCGACGACGAGAAACCCGCGCGCGTCGAGACCGACGGAACGGGTGACGGGCTGTTCGACACGGTCGCCTACTTCCAGGCGGGCGCGCTGACGCGCACCGAGACCGACTCGAACGCCGACGGCCGCCCGGACGTCTTCGCCTACTACCAGGGCGGCGAGATCGTCCGTCAGGAGCAGGACTCCGATTACGACGGCGTGATCGACACCCGCCAGATCGCCGCGGCCGACGGCAGCCGCATCCAGGAGCTCGACAAGAACGGCGACGGTGCGATCGACACCTGGAACACGCTCGATGCCGATGGAAACGTGGTCAAGATCGAGGAGGACCGCTCCGGCGACGGCCAGGCCGACTTCACCGCCTTCCTGAAGGCCGGCAAGGTCGTCCGCGTCGAGCAGGACACGGCCGGCTGTGGTCGGGTCAACTTCATGCAGACCTACGACGCGGCGGGCAACGTCGAAGAAGAGCGCAAGGACTCGAGCGGCAACTGCACGATCGACCTGTGGACCCTGCAGCGGGGCGGCGTGCTCGTGGCGCAGGCGCAGGACCGGTCGGGCGACGGACAGGCCGACCTGCTGGTCGCGTTCAACGCGCAGGGCCGGCCGACGACGCAGGAGATCGCGAGCAACGGCAAGCGCCGGCCCGACAAGAAGCTGTTCCTCGACGCGGCCGGCCAGGTGACGGCGCAGTGTCTCGACACGACCGGAAACGGCGCACTCGATACGCGCGCCGTCGTGGAAGGCGGGATGATCACGACGACGTATGTCGATACCGATGGAACGGGGCGCGCCGACCGCCGCGAGGACTACGAGGGCGGCGTCCTGGTCCGGCTCGGGGTCGACACCAACGGCGACCGCCTGATCGACGTGGTGCAGACCTACCGGGACGGCGCCGTTCACCGCCAGGACGAGGACCGCGACTTCGACGGCACGATCGATCTCCGCTTCGAGGACGGCCAGCCGCGCACACTGGTCTCGCCGGTCGCCGCGCCGCGGGAAGCGCTCCCCGACCTCGAGTGCGGCCGCTTCCACCGCTTCTGGCGGCGCCGCTGAGCGGTTCGCCGCGACGCGTCGCAGCCCGCGTCGGCGAGCGACCGTTCGGCGTCGGCGATCTGGCCTGGACGGTGAATCGCGAATCGGTGCTGCTGCTGGGCGGTGCCCGCGCGCTCCTGCTCCAGCTCGCGCATCCCCTGGTCGCGCAGGGCGTCGCAGACCACAGCGACTTTCTCCGCGCACCGCTCGGCCGCCTGCGCTCCACGCTCGACGCCACCTACACCGTGCTGTTCGCGGATCCCGCGTCGGTGCGCCGCACCGCGCGCGCCGTGCGGCGCGCCCACGAGCGCGTGCGCGGCACGCTGCAGCACGGAACGGCTGCGTTTCCAGCCGGGACCGCGTACCGGGCGACCGACCCCGAGCTGCTGCTCTGGGTGCACGCCAGCCTCGTCGATTCGGCGCTCGCCACCTACCAGACGTACGTGGCGCGGCTCTCGCTTCGCCAGCGGCAGGCGTTCTACGCCCAGATCGGCTGGCTCGGCCGCATCTTCGGCGTCCCCGAGGCGCAGCTTCCGCCCACCTTCGAGGCCTTCCGCCACTACCTCCGGGACATGCTCGAGGGCCCCATGCTCGAGATCACGCCCACGGCGCGACAGCTGGCCGACGCGGTACTGCACCCGCCCATCGCCTGGGTCCCGCGCTGGATCGGAGACGCGACCGGCGTCCTCACGCTGGGCCTGCTGCCCGCAGAGCTGCGCGAGCGCTACGGCTTCGCCTGGAATCGCGCGCACGCCCGGGCCTTCGACGCGGCCCGCGCGCTGCTGCGGCGAACGCTCCCGCTGCTGCCCGACGCGCTGCGCGCCGTGCCCCAGGCGCGCCGCGCCGAGCGGGCCGGCCGCGGCCGGGCGGCGCGCTCCTAGGCGCCGGGCGTCCGCCGGTCCCCGGCCAAAAGCGATTCGATGATGGCGCGCGTCCGCTCGCCCCAGATGGGGTGCCGCTCCTCCACGAGCCGATCGGCGAGCTGATTCGCGGCCGCGACCGGCGTGATCCCCTGGGCGCGGGCGTGCTCGAGGATGCGGCCGGTGGTGCGCCAGATCGAGCCCTCGGCATCGCGCCGCAGGTGGCGCAGCACGTCCGGATCGTCGGGCAGGTTCCCGTACGCCTCGTTCGCGCACGACACGATCCCCATGCGGTTGCACACGAAGTCCGGCACGTACAGGATGCCGCGATCCGCGAGCGCCTTGTCGTCGCGGTCCTCGTCCACGAGCGGATTGTTGGACGCTCCGCAGACGAGGCGCGTCTGCAGCGTCGGAATCGTCGCGGGACCGATCACGCCGCCCAGCGCATTCGGCGCGAGGACGTCGCACGGCTCCGCCAGGATCCCGACGTCGCCGGGCGGCACCTCGCGGACCTCGACCGCCCGATGCGCGAACGTTTCGCGCAGCCGGCCGCAGCGTTCCGGCGAGATCTCGCTGGCGACCACGGTCGCCACGCCCTTCGCGAGCAACATCTCGATCATGGCGGCGCCGACCTGTCCCGCGCCCTGCATGGCGACGCGCTTGCCCCCGAGCTCGCCCGCCCCCTGGAACGCCAGGGCCGCCTCCATCGCGCACACGACACCGGCTGCGGTCGCGGGCGAGGGATTGCCCGAGCCGCCGAAGGCGGGCGGGATGCACGTGACGAAGCGCGTGCGCCGGAACACCTGCGCCACGTCGTCCGGGGTCGTGCCGACGTCCTCGGCCGTCACGTAGCAGCCGCGCAGGGAGCTCACGAATGCGCCGTATTCGCGGTAGAGCGTGCGGCGGAAGCCGGCATCCGCGGCGCGCCCGTCCGCGGGGTCCGCGATCAGACCCTTGCCGCCGCCCCACCAGAGGCCGGCGAGCGCGTTCTTGCGTCCCATCGCGACGGAGAGACGCAGGCCGTCCCGCAGCCAGTCCTCGACCGTCGCGTAGCCCCAGCGGCGCAGCCCGCCCTGGGCCTGCCCGCGGAGCGTGCGATACAGAAAGGCGCCGAACAGAGCACCCGTCTCGGGGCCCACGGCGAGGAAGATCGCCTCGTGTTGGCGGAAGTCGCGGCTTTCGGTGCAGAGCCAGCCGGCGAGCTCGTCGAGCATCGGGTGCGATGCCTCGACGCGGGCCTCGTCCCGCCGGTAGACGAGATGGCCGCGCGGCGGGTCCGCTTCGCGAAGCGCGCGCGCGAAGGCGTCCGGGCTGAGATCGAGGATCCGGCCCATGCCCCTTCCGTCGGCCGCCGCACAGCGCGACTTGACGCCGCGCGGCACGGCTCGCGCGCCCTCAGTGCTCGGTGGAGCGGCGGAACGCCTCCGCATAGGCGAGGCCGTGCGGCTCGCCCACGCTCGCGCAGTAGGCGGGAATGGCCGCCTCGAAGCGCGCCCGGTCTTCGGGATGGAGCTCCGACTCGTAGCGGTGCAGGCGCCGGCCGAACTGCGACACGTGGCAGCAGAAGGCCGCGACCTTGCGCTCGATCGTGTCGCTGATGTCCACGAAGTAGTTGGGCTCGCGGCTGTCGTAGAAGAAGCAGACCGGAACCTCGTGCGGCTCGAGACCCTCGGTCAAGAGCTCGGGGAAATACAGGTGCCAGTGGGCGGCCCGGATGGCGTCCACGGTCGCGAGCGCCGCGCTGCGGTGGTCGCTCTTGTGCCACTGCTCGAAGCGGGCACCCGGGTCGAAGGAGAAGACGGCGTCGGGGCGCAGCCGCCGCAGGATCGCGGTGACCTGCCGGCACAGCAGCCGACGGTCGACGTACTCGAGCTCGCCGTCGCGATGGCCGAGCCAGTGCAGGTGCTCGCGCGGCACACCGATGCGCGCGGCCGCGGCTTCCTGCTCCGCCTTGCGAATCGCCGCCAGCCGCTCGCTCGTGATGCTGCGATCCATCGAGCCCTTGTCGTCGTTCGTGTACATCACCAGGTGAACCGCGTTGCCGCGGTCGACGAGCCGCGCGAACGTGCCGGCGGCGTGCAGGTCATCGTCGGGATGGGCCCCGAAGCACACCACCGTGCGGCCCTGCCATTCCTCGATGCGCTCGGGAAGCATCGCCGTCCCTCCTCACGGCGCGCGTAGGCGTCGCCGCGGCCCATTCTAACCCCGCGCCACGGGGTCTCGAGGTCGGGCGAACGATGTGCGGCCGGTCGGCGTCAGGCGGATCGGGCGGTCGCGCGCGTCCCGGTGATCTCGAGGCGGTCGCGTCCCGCCTCCTTCGCCCGGTAGAGCGCCGCGTCGGCTGCGCGGATCAGCGTGTCGGTATCGACGTCGCGCGGGCCGCCCGACGCGTACACCAGTCCGCCGCTGCAGGTCAACCGAAGCATGGCGTCACCGGCGGGAACGACGAGCTGCTGGATCGACGCGAGCAGGCGCTTTGCGGCGCGCTCGACGTGCTTCTCCTCGGCCTGGTGCAGGATGATCGCGAACTCGTCGCCCCCGTAGCGGCAGGCGACGTCGTACGGGCGGCATCCGGCGCGGATCACGGCGCCCACCCGCCGCAGCACTTCGTCGCCGACCCCGTGCCCGTACTCGTCGTTGACGTCCTTGAAGCGATCGAGGTCGAGCAGCAGCAGCGCGAGCGGTTGCTTGTTGCGCTCGTAGGCGGCGCTGGCCGCCGCGAGCGCGTTCTCCATCGCCGCTCGGTTGCCGAGTCCCGTGAGTGCGTCGATGCGCGCCTGCTCCTTCAGCATGTCGATCAGGCGCTTGGTCCGAAGGGCGGCGCGCACGCGCGCCTGGAGCTCGATGATCTCGAACGGCTTGGTGATGTAGTCGGCTCCGCCGCAATCGAGTGCCCGCGCCACCTGCCGGGTCCCCTTGGACACGGTGAGGAACACGACCGGGACGTCGCGCGTCCCGGCGAACTCCTTGAGATGTCGGCACACCTGCAGCCCGCTCATGGTGGGCAGGTTGATGTCGAGCAGGATGGCGCTGGGGGGAGACTCCATCGCGATGCGGATGCCGTCCTCGGGCCGCGTCGCGTGCAGCACGCGGCTGGCGACGCCCTCGAGCGCGGCGTCGGTCAGCGGGTGGATGGACTCGTCGTCGTCGATGATCAGCACCGTCCGCTCGGCCGCGACGACCGGGGCCTCCTGGGATCGGGCGTGGGCCCTCATGCGAGCGTGGATCGGACGCTGCGGAGGACCACTTGAGAGCGCTCGGCGAAGCGCCGCTCGTGGCCGCTGCGGCCGTCGCCTAGCGGATGACGAGCCGCCGCAGCCCCCAGGCGAACGCCAGCCCGCCGCAGAGCAGGGCCACCGTCGTGTGGGCCGGCGGGAGGTCGAACACGTGCGCGAACGCGAAGCCCAGCAGGCTCGCCGCCAGGGCGAGCAGGGGCGCGACCGCCAGCAGCGGCCGGACCTCGCGGCACAGGTTCTTGGCGATCAGCGCGGGCAGCACGAGGCAGCCGACCGTATACAGCATCCCGGAGACGCGGATCGACAGACCCACGCCCAGGCCCAGCCAGATCGCGATGGCGGCGTTCCAGGTGCGGGTGCGCAGCCCGACGGCCGCGGCCATCTCGGGGTCCATCGCGAACAGGACCAGCTCCGAGCGCCAACGTGCGGCGGCGGCGAGCGTCACGACCGCGAGCGCCCCGAACACCCAGAGATCCTGCGTCGAGGCCGCCAGGAGCGTCGAGAAGACGAGCCGGTGCACCTCCTCGAGCCCGTGGGGACTGTTCGCGACGAGCAGGACCGCGACGCTGGCGGCGACCAGGTAGACCCAGCCGGTGATCGCCTCCGGACTCTCGCGACCCGCGCCCCCCGCGCGCGCGGTCAGCAGCGCCGTCGCGACGGAGGCGAGCACGGCCAGACCCGCCGCCACCTCGTCCGTTCCCAGCCAGTCGAGCAGCGCGCCCGTGCCGAGCCCCCCCAGCCACAGCGCGACCGCGATCCCGAGCGTGGAGGCCTGCGAGACCGCGAGCCCCAGGAAGATCTGGTCGCGCGCCACGACCCAGACGCCGATCACGGCCAGGAGCAGCGCGATCAGGCCGCCGGCGATGTAGGTGGTGTGGAACAGCGCCCACGAGGCCTGCAACGCGTCGATCACGGGGCCTCCTGCGGGACTGCGGCGGTCGCGGCAGCGGCGCCCTCGACGCGCAGGTCGACGGGCACGCCGAACACCCGCTCGACCGCGGCGCTCTGCAAGATGGTCTCGCGCGGGCCGGCCTCGACGGTGCCCGCGTGGAACAGCGCGACGTGCGTTCCGTAGCGCGCGGCGATCGCGAGCTGGTGGGTGACGAACACGATGGTCACCCCGTGCTCGCGGTTCAGGTGCGACAGCGCGCGCAGCAGGACCTCTTCGGAGGCGACGTCGAGACCCCCGATCGGCTCGTCGAGCAGGATCACCCCGGGCCGGCGCACCAGCGCGCGCGCCACCAGCGCGCGCTGGCGCTGGCCCCCCGAGAGCGACCAGTAGTCGGCGCGCTCGAGTCCCTCGAGACCGGAGTGGAGCAGCGCCCAGCGAAGACGCTCGGCGCGCTGCGCGGCGGGAACCCGCGTGCCGACGAAGCCCAGCGACACGAACTCGCGGACCCGGGTCGAGAGCGCCGGATTCAGCTCGCAGCGCTGCGGCACGAATCCCAGCCGATCCCGGCGCGCGCGCTCGGGATGCAGATCGATCCGCCCGCGCAGCGGCGGCAGGAGCCCCAGGATCGCCCGCACCAGCGTGGTCTTCCCGGTGCCGTTCGGCCCCAGCAGGAACCAGAACTCGCCGCTGCGCACGTCGAGGTCGACGCCGCGCAGGACCTTCCGCCCCGGATAGCCGAGCTCGAGCCCGCGCCCCGAGATCACCGCATCCGCGTGCACCGCATCCCCCCGCTCTGGCGTCGCCCACGCGCGACCCGGCCGCGCCCCGCCTCACAGGCCACGCAGCACCTCTCGCACGTTGTAGTCGATGGTACTGCGATAGTCGTCCGCGCCCTCGCGCGCCTTCACCTGCGGCGCCATCGGCACGACGTGGGCGCCGGTCCGCTCCGCCACCCAGCGCGCGTGGCGGGGATCGAAGTAGGGACTGGAGAGGATCAGCGGAATGCCCCGCTCCCGGATCTGCTCCACCACCGCACCCAGGTGGCGCGTCGTGGGTGCGATTCCCGGCCGCGGCTCGAGCGTGGCCACGAGCGAGAGCCCGAAGCGCCGCGCGAAGTACGGCCAGAGCTTGTGATCCTGGACGGCCTCGGTACCGGCGTGCGCGCGCATCGCGCCCAGCCAGCCCGCCAGCCGGTCGGACTCTCCCTGCGCCTCCAGGAACGCCTCGAGCGTGCCGTCCTCGGCGTGGCGCACGAGCGTCTCCGCGGCGTGCCGCGTGAGCAACGCATCGCCCAGCAGCGCCGCGGCGAGCTCCCGCTCGAAGCGCGCATAGCGCTCGCGAAAGCCGTCGGCGCCCGCCGGGCGCAGCTCGATCAGCCGGTCGCGAATCCGCCGCGCCACGCGCAGCCCGTTTACGGGATCCGTCAGGTAGTGCGGATTTCCGAACAGGTGGACGTCTCCCATCGAGCGGTCGACCACGCCCGTCGGGACCTCGAGCGGCCGGATCGCCACCGACGCGTCGAGATGGCCCCGCGCGCCGGGCATCACGTCCGCGTTTCGCGCGCTGCGCAGCAGGACGGGTGCCCAGCCGATCTCGAGGTCCATGCCCACCTGGATGAACAGATCTGCGTCGTGGAGCGCGCGGATGAAGCTCGGTCGCGGCTCGATGAAGTGGGCGTCCTGCGGACCCTTTGCGAAGACCGTGACCGAGACCTCGTCCCCGCCCACCGCCTCCGCGAGGCTGCCGAGATCCGTGATGGTCGCCGCGACGCGCAGCTCCGCAGCCCCCGCCGCGCGCGCGCCGGGGATCACGAGCGCGAGCGCGATGAGGCCGAGGCACACGGGCCGGCGGCAATCGACGAGCTGGGGACGTCGCATGCGTGTCTCCTAGTAGGCGTGAGCGGCGTGCGCGCCGAACAGGAACTCGAGACCCGCCCAGACCGAGTACGCATCGCGCTTCGGGAGGTGTTTCGCATCGTCGTAGTTGAACTGGAGCCGGAGCCGCGAGAACTCGGACGGGTGGAAGACCAGCAGCGGCGAGAGGCGCAGGCGGTCGTCGCGGTACGGGTCTTCGTCGCGCGAGACGAACGTTCCCGTCTCGGGGTCGAAGCCGTCGCCGCTCCCGCTCGCGTACTCGACGCGGAAGCCCGCCGCCCAGTTGCGCCGGAACCCCCAGAGGATCTGCGAGTAGAATCCCCAGTCCTCCAGCGTGTCGCTGTCGGCCGAAACCGGGTTGGCGCACGGCGCCGGTTCGCCGACGCAGCCGAAGAAGCGGTCCGCGTGATAGCTGCGACCGGAGAACTCGGTCTGGAAGGTGACGAAGGGCCAGCCGCGGTCGCTGGTGAGCGGCCGCCACTTCGCCACCAGGTCGGCGCCGTAGATCGCGGTCCAGCCGTCGCTGCCCGTGGTGTTGGGGCCGTAGAGCCCGGAAACGCCGAGCTGAGCGCTGAGCGTGTCCGAGACGTCGAAGCCGTTCACCCAGCGCGCCAGGTACACGAGGTCCTGGAAGCCCGACACCGACCGTTCCACGGATGGGCGGCCGCCGATCGGTCGCTCCTCGAACACCTCGTCGTTCGCCAGAAAGCTCACCATCGTCTCGCCCTTGCCGTTCTGCACGCCGAGGTGGAGCTCCGAGAACCACGGTAGCGGCGTGAGCCAGCCCACGCGCAGACCCGGCCCGCGCATGCCGTCCTCACCGAAGAAGCGCGTATTGACCACCGGCTGATCCTGCCAGTCCCACGCGTGCGCGTGCGTCGGATTGAGGCGCCCGTACTCCGTGAAGAACGTCCCGGTCTCGAGCTGCACGCCCTGCCCCTCCAACCCGAACGGCAGTCGCTGCGTGGTCGCGAACGCCTCCTCGAGCTCGACGCGGGACTCGCCCTCCGCATCCAGGACGTAGATCACGTGCGCCTCGCCCGTGAAGTACGGATCGACCGCGCCCAGGAAGGAGAGCTCGACCTGCTGCAGCGTGAAGCCGCGCTGGCGCGGGTCGTGGCCGCCGCCCTGCAGGTCCTGCAGCTGCTCGTCGGTGGCCGTCGAGCTGCCCGCGGCGGTCATCACATCGAGCGAGACGTCCAGCAGCTGGGCCTTCGCGCCGCCCAGCGGCCGCGACGCGAGCGGAGCGCCGCCCGCCTCGTAGCCGGCGGCCGGCCGCGCCGCGCTCGCCTGCGCGAGGTCGCGCGCGGCACGCGCGTCGTCGCGCGCGCGCGCGAGCTCGTGCTCGAGGTTCTGGATCTTCTCCTGCATCGCCGCGTTCTGGCGCAGCACCTCCTCGACCATCTGCTGCAGCTCCGCCGTCTCCGCGCCGGCCTCCTGGGCCCACACGGCGCCCGACGTGGCGATGAACGCCGTCCCCACGACGCCCGCCAGGAGGTGCCGTCCCGAGATACTGGTGCGCATGTCGTCTCCTCTCCCTCACGCCGCGGCTCCCCGCTGCGAGGACCTGCGCGTGTGGCGGACGCACGGTCCGCTGCCGCACGCGCGACGCCGCGCGCCACAGGCGCGCGTGTCTCCAACGAAGTCGGATCAGGAGAGGTGGGGCGGGCCGCGCGGCCGTCGCGCGTCGCGTTCGAGCGTGCCCTTGCCCGGGGCAACGGGCGGTCGCGGCTCCGCCACCCCGCGCGGGCAGACCAGCCCCGCGCAGGTCTGCGCCCGCAACGCCAGGCGGCTCTGGGACGCCGTCTCGCAGACGGGGCAGACGGTCGGTGCCGAGCCGATGGCGCGCTCTGCGGCGACGTCGACGGCCGCGTCGCGGGGCGCCGGCCCCATCACCGCGGTCCCGTGTCCATGGAGCAGGACCAGGCCGGGGACGGAGAAGACGCTCGCCGCCAGCAGCGAAGCCGCGATGCGCCGTCGAGAGGTTCGTCCCGTCAACGCAACCTCCGTGTCGAGGCCCGGGCGCGCGTTCGCCGAGCGGGTTCACGCGCGCGGACGGCGCCGCGGCCTCCTGCGGAGCATGCGTACCGCAAGCGCCCCATACCCGCCACGCGGCGCGCCTCGGAATATCGGCTCCGAGCCCGCCTCGCCTGAGCCCCGGCGCGCGCGTCAGCTCCGCTTCTCGGTGAAGACGTTGGGTGCTTCGGGCGCGAACGCCTCCAGCAGGAACCGCTCCTGCGGCTTCTCCGACACCGTCTTCGGGATCTCGTCCAGCACCTGGAGGTAGCTGGGCACGAAGTTCGACTCGAGGCTCCGGCGGCAGGCGGCGAAGATCGCGTCGGCCGCGAACGCGGCGCCCGGCTTCGGTACGATCGCGGCCACCACGTCCTTCTCTCCGGGCGCGCCCGATGCGGCCGGTATGCCGTAGACGAAGACGTCCGACACCTCGGGAATTTCCGCGATCGCCTTCTCCACGAAGCCCGGGTTGATGAAGTCACCGCTGCGCCGGATGCCGCCGCCCTTGCGATAGTCGAAGAAGAACCAGCCGTCTGCGTCGCGGTGGCCCATGTCGCCGCTGCGAAGCCAGCCGCCCCGCGTCTTGTCGCGCGACGCCTCGGGGTTCTCGAAGTACTCGACCTCGGCCGGCTCGCCGCTCGCGGGGCGCGAGACGATCTCGCCGACCTCGCCGGGCGCGCACTCGTCGCCGGCGTCGTCGACGATCTTCATCTCCAGGCCCGGAACCGGCTTGCCGAACGAACCGACCGGGCCCTGTCCGATCGGCTTGAAGGCGAGCCCTCCCTCGACGGCCCCGTACCACTCGAAGACCTGCACGTCGAAGCGCCGCTCGAAGGCCTCCCAGATCGCCGCCGGCATTCCGGCGCTGACGACGAAGCGGACCGGGTTGTCGCCGTCGTCTTCGCGCGGAACCTCGCTGTAGATGGCCGTGGTCATGCCGCCGAGCAGCGAGAACGTCGTGCAGCCGTGACGCCGGCAGACGTCCCAGATCCTGGATTTCGTGAACCGGCGGCTCATCACCGCGCGCAGACCCATGTGGAGCGACGGCCCGAGCGTCACCGCCTGCGCGTTGCCGTGGGTCAGCGAGAGCCCGGTGTACGGCCGGTCGTCGGGGCGGTAGCCGAGCAGCAGCCCGAGCATCGCGAAGGCGCCGAAGCGGGCGTTCGGAAACACGACGCCCTTGGGATCCCCCGTCGTACCCGACGTGTAGATGATCTGCAGCGGGTCCGCGGACGACTCGAGCCGCACGTCGACCGTGGCCGCGGGCTTCGCGAGCACCTCGCGCAGGGAGTCCGCGTACGCGACGCCCGCGATGGGAATCGCATCGGCGCCCTCCCCCGTCTCGAGCGCCAGCACCCACTCGAGGCCCGGCGTCCGGTCGCGGACGGAATCCACCTCGGCCAGGCAGTAGTCGGCGCAGATGATTCCGCGGCAGCCGGAGTTGCGCAGCATGAAGGCCAGCTTGTCCGCCCGGGTGCGGGGGTCGATCGGCACGAACACGCACCCGGAAATCGATGCGCCGATCATCGCCTCCACGAACTCCGGGTGGTTGCGCATCATCAGGCCGAAGCGCGCGCCCCGTTCCAGGCCGCGTTCGATCAGCGCGGCGGCGATTCGGTTGCCGCGGCTCGCCAGCTCGGAATAGGTGCGGACCTCGTCCGGCGTCGCGCCGTCGTCCAGACTCAGGCGCTCGAAGGTGAGCACGTCCAGATCGGGGCGCTGCTCGGCGCGGATGCGGACGAGGTCCGCGAGAACCGCCTCGCTGCGTTCTCGCACGAATTCCCCTCAGCGGGCCAGGATCGTGACGCACATGGCCGCGGCGTCGCTGCCGATGGCGCCACCGCCGTTCTGCGCCAGCGCCACCATCGCATCGTCGACCTGACGCGGACCCGAGCGTTGCTGGAGCTGCTCGGTGAGCTCCACGATCTGGGCGATGCCGGTGGCTCCGACCGGATGCCCCTTGCGCAGCAGGCCGCCCGACGTGTTCACGGGAATCCGCCCCCCGAGCCGCGTCTCGTCCGCGTCGATCAGCTTCCCGCCCTCTCCCGGCGCGCACAGGCCGAGCGACTCGTACGCCATCAGCTCCGCCGGAGCCGATGCGTCGTGACACTCGATCACGTCGATCTCGGAGGGTCCGACGCCCGCCGCCTCGTACGCCTCGCGCGCACACACCTCGACGGTTCCCGGCTCCGCCGGATCGTGATCCCAGCCGGAGTGGAGGACGCTCGCGACGACCCGCACCGTGCTCCCGATGCCCAGCTCCCGCGCCTTGCGCCCGCTCACGAGCACGACCGCCGCCGCGCCGTCGCCGATCGGCGAGCACATCGGGCGGGTCAGGGGCTCCGCGATCATGGGCGCCGAGAGCACGTCCTCCACGCTCAGCACCTCCCGGAACTGTGCGCGCGGATTCATGCTGCCGTGAACCGAGTTCTTGGCCGCAATGCGCGCGAACTGCTCCGCGGTCGTCCCGTAGCGCTGCATGTGCGATCGCGCCACGGCGGCGTAGATGTCCATGAACATCGACCGTTTCGTTCCGGCGCCCGAATCCGACGTCCGCGCCTCGGCCGGCCGCGGCGCGCGGCGCAGCCGCTCCATCACCTCGGCCATCGCCTCGACGTCGACGGCGCCGCTGAAGGCGGCGAACGACTTCGTCTTGTCCGGGTGGTAGAGCTTCTCCACCCCGAGCGCGAGCACGACGTCGTAGAGCCCCGCCGAGATCATGGCGCTCGCCTGATGCAGGGCCGTCGAGGCGCTGGCGCACGCGTTCTCGACGTTGATGACGGGAATCCGCCCGATTCCCATCGAGCGCAGGATCACCTGGCCCCGAATGCACTCCTGTCCCGTGACGAGACCCGCCGCGGCGTTCCCGACGTATGCCGCCTGGATCGCCTGGGCCTCGAGGCCCGCGTCGGCCAGCGCGTCGCGGACCGCCATCGAGCCGAGCTTCTTGAGCCCGGTGTCCATGTGCTTCGCGAAGCGCGTCATGCCGACGCCCGCGACGACCGCGTCCAGCTCCATGGCCTTGTCTCCTCGGTTGGCCCGGTCGCGCTCAGAGGAGGCCGTGTCCCTTGATGCCGAGCGCGCGTTTCAGGTACGCCAGCTCCGCCTCGCGCCAGGGCAGCGGCATCGGATCCTGTAGCAGCTGGTCGCTTCGCAGCTCTTCGACGACGGTCTCCGAGCGCGGGAACGGATTTCCATACCCGTTCATGTGGAAGAGCTTCTCGAACGGCTGCCGCGGACGCTGGCCACCGGCCTCGGGACTCTCCGCCGGATAGCCCACGGTCTGGAGCACGAGGATCCGACACGAGTCGGGCAGTCCGAGCCGCTGGCGGATCTCGTCCGTATTGGGCGATCCCAGGCAGCAGGTGCCGAGCCCCTGCTCGAATGCCATCAGGGTCGCCTGCGCGATGCCCTGGCCGCAGTCGACCTCGCTGAGCCCGGGCTCCTTCAGCTTGTCGCCGATCGACTGGAAGATCGGGATCAGCTGCTCCTCGAGCGCCTTCTCCTTCTCCTCGCCGAAGCCGAGCGCGCCGCCCTTGACCAGCTCGCGCAGCCGGTCGGCCTGCTCGTCGATCGCGGCCGTCTCGAGGTACCAGACGATCACGACCGGTGCGAGGCGGATCTGGTAGCCGGCGATCGGCGCGGTGATCGCATCGCGCACCTCGGGCGGCGCGCTGTCGCGAAACACGACCACCGCGCGCAGGCTCTGCACGTTGCCCCAGTGCGATGCGATCCGCGCGGCCTCCAGCATGCGCTGGATCTTCTCCGGCTCCACCGGACGGTGGGGCAGCAGGAAGCGGATCGAACGCCTGCGACCAATCGCCTCTCGGAGTTCCATTTCGACCCTCCCGTCCGTTCAGAGCTTCGAGGCGCCGACCAGGCTCAAAAGGTCGTTGCAGCCGTCTTCGATCATGGACGCCCGCGCGTCGCGGAGCAGCTTCTCGACCGGATACTCCCGGCTGAGACCATTGCCGCCGAGCGTCTGCACCGCACCGCTCGCAACCTCGAAGGCCGTGTTCGTACAGAACACCTTCGACGCGATCGAGTACTGGACGAGCGGAGGCGAGGTGCTGTTGTACGATAGGACGCGGCGCGCCAGCGAACGGGCCGCCTCGACCTGCGCGAACATCCGGAACAGCCGCGCCTTGACGCTCTGATGCTCGAAGATCGGCACGCCACCCTGCACGCGCTGCTTGGCGTAGTCGATCGCGTGCTCGAGCGCAGCCCGGGCGACGCCGACGAAGATGGTGCCCATCGCCGCGTTGGCCATCGTGAGGACGGTCTCCACCACCGTCGCGTAGGCCTCCTTGCCGATCACCATGTAGTCGGCCGGCACGCGCACGTCGTCGAAGAAGATCTCGCCCTGGTTCAGCGCGCGCTGCCCGAGCTTGTCGAGCGGCTTGCCGCGCGACACGCCGGGCAGGTCGAGCGGCACGAGGCACACGCCGCCCCCCTTGAAGCCCTCGGCCGGATCGATCGTGCAGAAGAGCGCGGCGACCGTCGCGATGGTGCCGTTCGACACCCACGCGGACTTCTGGCCCCGGATCACGTACGCGTCCCCGTCGGGCGTCGCGATGCAGTTGGCGCGCAGCTCCGGGCTCCGGAAATGCGGCTCGGTGACCGCGAGCGTATCGCTGCCGTGGTCGGGCTCCGTGACCGCCCAGCAGCCGATGTCGACGTTGTCGGCTCCGCCGAACCGCTCGATCAGGGCGGGGCGTCCCGACATCTGCGCGAACAGGCGATGAAAGCCCGCGACCCCCAGGCTGATCGCCAGACCGGAATCTCCCCAGCCGAGCTCCTCGTTCAGGATCGCGCGCACCCGGGCGCGCTGCACCGGGGAGAGGTCGCCGCCCACGGTGTCGAGCTCCGCGAGCCCCAGCTCGCGGTGCTTCTCGAACACCTTCCACAGGGGTGAACCCGCCGCGCTCACCGCCGACGGATCCGCCAGTTGGTCGAGCTCGCGCCCGGCGGGCCGCAGAACCTCCTCGGCGAATTTGTGCGCCGTGTCCTGGATCGCCCGCTCCGACTCGTCGAGTCCCACCTCGATGTCGACCAACGGCATGGTCAAGCCCTCCCGGAAACGTCTCGTGCCGAGCCTACGGCTCGAACTCCCCCGGCGGGTATGACACGGGTCATACGTCGCCGCGCCAGCGCTCCGCGTGTCCCGAGCCGATGCCCGGACCCGCCCGGGACGCCGCGCCGCGGCGGTCGTGGCGCGGGGACGCGCCCCCGACTAGAGTCGGCGGCTCGGGAGTGTACGCGTGACGGACCCCTCGGAGACCCTCGCGGCCCTGCGCTGGTGGCAGGAGCACAGCGCGCTCGACGGAATGGTCGAGACGCTCGTCGAAGCCATCGAGGGACGCGATTCGGATGCCGCGCGCGCCGCGGCCGAGGATCTGTTCGGCGCGATGGACGCACACGCGCGCGAGGAAGAGGCCGTCTACTTCCCGCTCATCGAGCGCTACGGCCCGGATCAGGCCGACGCGATCCGCCGCGCGCGGGCCGCGCACGTCGAGCTCCGCGAGGACCTCGACGCGGTCCGGAGCGCCCTCGGCGGCGGGGATCTGCCTGCGGCGCGCGGCGCGCTCGAGCAGCTCCTGGAGCGCTTCCGCCTCCACGAGGAGGCGGAAGCGCGCCTGCTCGATCAGCTCCGCGCCGGCTCCGCCGCCGAGCGCAGCGGCTGAGCCGCCGGGCACGCGGCCGGTGACCCGCGCCGCAGCTCAGGCGATCCCGCGCTCCAGCAGGCCATCCGCGAGTCGCAGCGAGAAGGCGATGATCGTCTCCGAGGGATCCACCGAGACGGCCGTGGGGAACACGCTCGGATCCGCCACGTAGAGCCCGCGGACGTCGTGCGCCTCGCCCGTCGAGCCCACGACGGAGGTCTCCGGATCGCGACCCATCCGACACGCGCCGGCGGGGTGCGGCGCCGGCAGGGACACCACGCCCGGGGCCAGCGGGAGCGCGTCGATCTTCGCGACCTCGCGCTCGTCCCGAATCCGCGTGCCCGCGGGATCGCCCAGGAACACCTCGCGTGCGCCGGCCGCCAGCAGGAGCCGCGCCCCCTTCTTCATCGAATCGCGCAGCATCGCGGCGTTGCGGCCGGCGATGGGCAGTCGGTAGCGGGGTGTCCCGTCCGCGCCGAGTCGTATGTCGCCGGCCTCGTGATCGTCGATCCAGGCGATCGTTCCGCCGATCCGCGGGAGCGCCTCCATCCAGCGCCGGTGCTCCGCCCCGAAGCCGGGGAGAAACGCCGCGAGCCCGGCCGGGCCGAGCTGGTTGGGCATGAGCAGATAGCCCCCCTCGGCGTAGCGGCCGTCGCGCTCGCGCGCGAGGCGCCACTCGAGGCAGCCGTGCGCCGCCGGGATGTTCCGCCACATCACGACGTCCTCGTCGAAGAGCGCGAAGACCATCGAGCACGGATTCGCGTGGAGGTTCCGACCCAGCTGGCCGCTCGCGTTCGCGAGCTTCGAGCGCAGCAGGATCGGGGCGGACCCGTAGCCGCCCGCGGCCAGGATCACGACCTTGGAGGTCACCTCGAGACGCGCGCCGTTGGGTCGCCCCGTCGCCCGGTCGATGAACGACGCGACCGCGCCGGTCGCGCGTCCGTTCTCGACCGTGATGCCGTCGACGCGGCAGTCCGCGTACAGGATCGCGCCGGCGCGCAGCGCCCGCGGAACGTAGGTGACGAGCATGCTCTGCTTGGCGTCGTACGAGCACCCCTGCATGCAGTAGCCGCTCTGCACACAGCCCTTGCGCGCCTGCGGAACGGGCTCGCTCTCCCAGCCGAGTGCCTCGACGCCGCGGCGGAAGCGGAGATTGTTCCCGTTGTAGTAGGGCTCGGCGGCGGCGTGCACCTCGAGATCGCGCTCGATCGCATCGAAGTACGGACGCAGCACGTCGGCGCTGTGCCCCTCGACGCCGAAGTCGCGCTCCCAGCGCTCGAGGCGGTCCTCGGGTGTCCGATAGCTGTCCGCCCAGTAGTGAACCGTCGCGCCGCCCACGCAGTTTCCGTAGGTGAGGTTCACCAGCCCGTCTTCGGTCGTCGTGAGCCCGCGCCCGCCGTCGATGCGCGCGAGCATGTCGTCCTCTCGCTGGTTCAACGTGCGCCGACCGGGGCGCGTCGGATCCAGCGGGTCGGCGAGGCCGGTGTAGTAGCCGCCGCGCTCCAGGAGGAGGACGCGCTGCCCGGCCTCGGAAAGTCGCATCGCCACGCTGGCGCCACCGGCTCCGGAGCCGATCACGAGGGCGTCGGTCTCCTCGCGCCGATCGGCGCCGACCGTCGTCCCTTCCAGGATGTCCACGCGATCCCTCCTCCGCGCGCCGGGTGGGCTCAGACCCAGGTGACGTCCGGGCCGCGCGGCACCCACGGCCCGTCGTAGCCGATGCTGGGCCAGGCCGGCTCGGCCGTGTAGTACATGAAGACGACCAGCAGCTTGATCCCCGCGAACGCCGAGCGCCGGATGGCGAGCCGGCTCTGCTGCATGGCGCGCAGCACCGCGTCCTGCTCGTCGGCGCGCAGCTGCGTGAAGCGCGCGAAGTGCGTGAGCAGGGGACTCCACTCGATCAGGCGCAGGGCGTCGCGCACGTCGCGGCGCAGCCGTTCGGAGTGGAAGCCGAGCTCGCGGTCCACCCGCGCCGCCACGCGCACCTCACCCGTGCTCGGGTGCTCCACGCCGCCGGGAACGATCCGACGTGCGGCGGCCTGCAGCACCGCGTACTCGCGCAGCGGCAGCGCGAGCGGCGCGTCGTCCGCCGGCAGGAGGCTCCGGTAGTAGCCCTCCCCCCCGTCCCCGAAGCAGCCGGCCAGCGCCAGCGCGGCGGCGGCGCCGCCGCTGCGAACCAGGAAGCCGCGCCGCGAGATCGGATGGCCGAACAAGCGGGGCCGCAACGGCTCGCCCATGTTGCACCTCTCGGATCTGCGGCGACGACGCCGGAGCGCGGACTACACGGTCTTGCTGAACAGCTGGGCGCCCGAGCGGCGCTGCTGCGGCAGGTAGGCGTCGAACGTCATCGCCACGTTGCGGAGCAGCAGGCGCCCCAGGCTGGTGACCCGCAGGCTCCCGTCGGAATCCCGCTCCACCAGTCCGTCGTCCACCATCGCGTCCAGACGCTCGAGCTCCGCGGCGTAGGCGCTCGCGAAATCGGCGCCGAAGGCCTCGCGGTACTCGGGCGCGCGGACTTCCCCGTGGCACATGATGCGCGTGATCACCCAGCGGCGCGCGCGGTCGTCGTCGGTCAGCTGGTGGCCCCGCATCGTGGCGAGGCCCCGCTCGAGCACGGCGGCCTCCCACGCATCGAGACTGCGTTCGGATTGGGCGTAGGCGTCGCGCAGCTCGCTGATCGCGCTCGGTCCAAAGCCGATCAGGTCGACGCCGGCCTGGGTCGTGTAGCCCATGAAGTTGCGCCGAAGCGTGCGGTCGCGCAGCGCGCGCGCGAGCTCGTCGTCGGGCCGCGCGAAGTGGTCCATGCCGATGTAGACGTAGCCGGCGTCCAGGAAGCGGCGGATCGCCATCAGCATGATGCGCAGCTTTGCGTGCGGATCCGGCAGATCGGTGCGCTCGAAGCCCCGCTGCTGCTTCGCGACCCAGGTCACGTGCGCGTACGAGTAGAGGGCGATCCGATCCGGAGCGATCGCCAGCACGGTGTCCACGGTGCGCGCGAACGAATCCACCGTCTGGAACGGCAGGCCGTAGATCAGGTCGAAATTCACGCCCTCGAAGCCGGCCCGCCGCGCCTGCTCCACGAGTGCGGCGGTCTGCTCGACGGACTGCTCGCGGTGGATCGCATCCTGGACGCGCGCTTCGAAGTCCTGGACGCCGAGCGAGATGCGGTTCATGCCGCACGCGCGCAGCGCTTCCACGTGCGCCTCCGTGGTCACCCGCGGATCCACCTCGATGGAGACCTCCGCGCCCTCGCGCATCGGGAAGGCGTCGCAGACGGCTCGGAACAGCCGGCGCACCTGGAACGGGCTCAGATGGGTCGGCGTGCCTCCGCCCCAGTGCTGCTGCGTGGCCGTGCGCGGCACCGCCATCGCCTCGCGCACCGCGACCACCTCCCGCTCGATGCTGTCCAGGTAGCGTGCGGGCAGCTCCTCCTTCCGGGTGATGACCCGGTTGCAGGCGCAGAAGTGGCAGAGACTGCGGCAGAACGGAACGTGGACGTAGAGCGAAAGGCCGTCTCCGGGAGCGACGTCGGAGCGCCCCAGATCGGCGCGGAAGCGCTCCGCGTCGTAGGTCTCCTTCCAGACCGGCGCCGTCGGATAGCTCGTGTAGCGGGGCCCGGCCTCCACGTAGCGCGGCAGGATCGCTTCGGCGTGCTCGAGATCGATCGAGAAGACGTCGCGGCTCAAGCGGGCTCTCCGTCGTCGTGCACCCCCGGGGCCGCCGGGCCGGGTGCCAGGAACATCGCGATCCAGAGTACCGAACGCCCCGCGCGGCGGCCGCCTTGGGGCGGCCGATGCGCCGCCGACCGGCCCTCGAGGGCTGCGGCTATGACCGCGGTCATACACCCGCACCCGGCTGGCGGGTAATTTGATCGTGTGGGGGTTTGCGCGCAGTCCGGCTGCGCTCGGCCCCCGTTGGGGGGGGTATGAGCCGGATGACGATGCGACGCACTCTTTCGAGATTCCGGAACGGGACCGCGAAGGGCCTCGGCCTGGCGCTGCTGGGGCTGCTGGTGATCGCGCCCGGGGCGGCGGGCGGGGGAGACGAACGCCCGCGCGAGATGCCGTACGACACAGCGGGTGAGATTCCCATGCTCGCCCCGGATTACCGTCGCGCGAACCACGAGGTCGTCACGATCCTGGACGACCGCCTGAGTCCACGCGTGGTGAACCTGGGGTCCGACCAGCGGGTGGCGTGGGTGAGCTACGCACGGGTGGCCTCCGTCATCGTGTTCGAGCGGGAGGTGGCGAAGTCGATCGTCTGCCGCCGCGCGGTGAACTTCTCGCTGAAGGAGGACGAGCTGCGCTCGGAGCCGGTGCACGCGGGCGAGTTCGTGAGCTTCTGCGACTTCAAGCCCGGACGCTACCGGTACAAGGTGGTCCGCGAGCTCGGCGAGCAGGGACGCTCGGTGCCCACCCGCCTCGACGGGCAGATCATCGTCGCTGGGAACTAGCGGGCGGCGCCGCGCCCACCTCGGCGATCAGGCTCTCGAGCTCGTGCGCCAGCAGGCGCTCGAGCTGACGGGTCAGCTCGAGGAAGAAGCGCATCGGGCTCTGCTGCTCGAGGCGCTCCCGCAGCTTGGGGACGAAGCGCCCCGGGTGCCGCTCCAGGAAGTCGCGCTGCGCCCTCCGGAACGCCCCCGGGTCCTCCCCGCCGCCGAGCGCCTCGGCCTCCTTGAAGGCCAGGTAGTGCAGGAACTCGAGCTCGGTGGTGATGTGATCCGGGAGCTCGCGCGGATCGTCGGAGAGCGTCAGGCCGAAGTGATTGTAGAAGCGAACGGCCTCCTCCATCGTCTTCATCCGCGCCCCGCCGTACAGCCCGCCGTAGAGCGGACACGGCGGACCCGAGACGCCGACGTCGAACAGCCGCGTGTACTCGACCGCCAGGTCGTCGTCCTGCCCCGTGTCGGCCAGCGCCGCGGTGTCCACGCCCGTGGCGAGGCCCGGATCGAGGGCGCTCAGGGCCTTGTGCAGGGCCTCGGCGAGATCTCCCGACGCGATCGCCGCCAGGAGATCGCCTTGCGGGTAGCGGAAGGCCTCGGTGAAGAGCTGATACGCGCGACTGCGCGCTGCCGCGCGCTGCGCGTCCGGACCCGTCGCGTCCACGATGACCTCCGCGCTCACG
>CP070734.1:2846172-2851318 GCA_020347605.1 Deltaproteobacteria bacterium
GTGTTTCCCGCGAACGTTCACGTGGCGCTCCTCGACGTGCCGCTCGGCGGCGCCGCCGAGGGGCTCGGCGTCTGGAACTGGGTGCGGCTACCGTTTCAGGGCGTGTTGATCGCCTGGGCGTGGTGGTACACGCGACCCGTCCGGGCCGACGGCGGCTCGCGCGCGCGCGGATCGTGCTAAGAACGCGGGGGAGGTGAGCGATGGCGGACAAGCCGCTCGAAGATCGACGCAAGGCCCTCGAGGAGGAATTCTTCCGCAAGGAGAACGAGAGGCTCAGGCAGAAGCTGCGCGCCGAGCAGGAGGCGAAGCAGAACGCCGAGGCGCTGGCCCAGCAGACCGGGATCCGCGACGAGGCGCTGGTGCGCGAGCTCCTCGAGCACGGCCTCTCCGCAGAGACGCTGTCGGCGCTGGTCCTGGTTCCGCTCGTCGCGGTGGCCTGGGCGGACGGGGCGCTCGACGATCGCGAGCGCTCGGCGATCCTGTCCGCGGCCAGCGACATCGGCATCGCGCCCGAGAGTCCGAACTTCGCGTTGCTCGAGGGCTGGCTCGCAAAGCGCCCGAGTCCGAAGCTGCTCGACGCCTGGATCGAGTACGCGAAGCAGCTCGGCGGCTCGCTGCGCGGCGAGGGTCGCGAGGTGCTCTCCGAGGAGCTCGTCGGCCGCGCGCGCGAGGTCGCCCGGGCGTCGGGCGGCGTCCTGGGGCTCGGCTCCAAGGTGTCGGCGCAGGAGCAGCAGGTGCTCGACCGGCTGGTGAAGGCTCTCCAGGACTGAGGGATCGCACCACATCCAGCCGCTTCCGGCCCGACCGAGCCGCGATCCGCGGACTCGCCGCAGCGCTCTTCCTGGCGGGCTGTGCGCCGCTCGCCCCGACGCCGCGGCCCGTCCCGTGCGTGCCCGACTTTCCCTATCGGGACGGCTGGCTCGGCGGCGACGCGGCGTACTCGGTACCCCTCGACGCGGAGCGCAGCGTCTGGCTGTTCGGCGACAGCTTTGCGGCGACGCGACCCGGCGACGGCGCGGCGGAGCCCGAGGCCGCGCCGGCGCTCCGGCGTTCCGCCGCGGGGCTGGTGTTCGGAAACAGCATCGCGATCTCGCGCTGCGGCCGCGACGGGACCTGGCAGATCGAGTACCACTTCGGCGCCGCGCGGCCGCGCGGCGCACCGAAGGCGTTCTTCGACCCGCCCTTCCGCCCCGACGGTCACTTCTACTGGCCGCTCGACGCGTTCCTCCACGACGGTGCGCTGCACGTCGGTCTGCTCGAGGTCTCCGCGGACTGGAGCCTGCACGGAACCGCGCTGGCGCGGGTCCCGAACCCGCGCGATCCACCCGAGCGCTGGCACGTCGAGTACGTGCGCATGAGCGAGCAGCCCGATCTCTTCCCGGGCTTCGCGATGGTCGTGGACGAGCCGCACGTGTACCTGTTCGCGTCGATCGTGCGCGGCCGCGAGCCGCGCCGCCGCGTGCTGACGCGTCTTCCGCTCGACGCGATCGCCGCGCGCGTAGACGCCGGCGCCTCGCTCGAGAGCGCGTTCGCGACCTACTCCGGCGGGGGCCACTGGACGGAGGGGCTTTCGCCAGGCGAGGCCGAGATCCTGATGGACGACTCGGCGACCGAGATGAGCGTGCGTTTCCACCCCGCCATCGGGCACTGGGTCGCGATCTACAGCGCGCTCCCGCCGCACGGAGCCGGCGAGATCGTCTACCGCACGGCGCCCCGGCTGGTCGGTCCCTGGTCCGCGCCCGAGACGCTCTACGCGATCCCGCGGATCACGCACAGCGACGCGCGCTTCGATCCCCAGGCCCTGTGCTACGCCGCCAAGGAGCACGCCGCCTTTCGCGCGGCCGGACGCGGCGCCACGCCGGTCGTGATCACCTACGTCTGCAATTCGGCGAGCGCAGAAGCGCTGTACGCCGATCTCGAGATCTATCGGCCGATCGTGCTGCGGGACGCCTTCGAGCTCCGGCCGCCGGTGAGCGTCGACAGGTAGTGCTCCAGGATCCGGGTGCCCTCCGGTCCGCAGATCCGATCGGGTCCCTCCGGCGGATAGCGCGCCGGTAGCTCGGCGATGTGGGAGCGGATCTCGAGCAGCTCCGGGTCCGCGAGATCCGCGGCCAGGAAGTCGAGCCACGCGTAGCGCGCGAGTCTTCCGTCGACGGCCGCGCGAAGCACCTGCGCGAACTCGCGCCGCGCGCGCCGCCGGCGCTGCTGCGCCAGTCGGGCCAGGGCGAGCCCGAGCAGGGCGCAGAGTGCCAGCATGAAGAGCAGCGAGCGCACGGCGGAACCCAGGATGGCGGTGCCGTGCGCCGTGCCGCAAGGGTGGACGACGCGTGGCGCTGCGGCGCCCCGCGCGTCACTCGAGCCCGCGCAGCGCGAGGCCGCTCGCGACCGAGGTCAGCTCTTCACCGCAGCGGATCCGATCGTCGCCGAAGCGCTCCTGAAAGAGCCGGCGCACGGCGGGCACGAACGACGATCCGCCGGTCCGGAAGACGCGGTCGTCCTTGTCGGCGCGCGCGTGCACGAACCGCACCGGCCGGCCGACCACGAGCGTGCCCCCGAGCTCGCCGAACTCGGCCTCCGCGGCCTGCCGAAGCCCGTCGACCACGCGCGAGACGAGATCTTCCAGCGTGAAGGTGGCCTCGAAGACCCGCGTCGAGTGGAAGGGGCGACTGGCGAGAAACGACTCCATCGGCTGGATCAGCCGTCCCGGCTCTTCGTCCCGCAGGTAGCGGGCGATGCCGGCGGGTCCGGCCCACGAGGCGGGCCGGTCGGGCGCCGGCGGATCCTCGAGGAAGAAGTAGAGCCGCGAACGGAAGGCGTGCGTCGCGCCCCCGGGCGCCCCGAAGCGGGCCAGGGCGGTCCGCCCGCGCTCGTCCGCCACGGCGATCGCGCTGTTGGTGGTCCCGAAGTCGAGCCCCACGCCGTGTCGCATGCGCCGCCCCCGAGCGTCCCGACGCCCCCGGTGGGCCTCGCACCCGCGCGGGACCGAATCGAAATTCACTTGGTTTCATAGATACTTACGAGAATCGTCGCCCTCGGCTTCCGGGCCGGGGCCCCGAACAAAGCCGCGCGCGTGCCGACCGCACGAGTCGCCGGAGGCGCCTTCAGATGCAGCGGCAAGTTGCCGATACGTGCCGCGTCTCCCACCCGAGGCAGCCGGCAGAGGACCATGGCGCGCAAGGTACATCGCCTCTCGATCTTCTCGCAGACGCTCGATCGCGTCGCCTTCATCGCCTATTTCCTCGGAGCCGTGATCCCGCTCGCCTGCCTGGCGCTGGCGGCGCAGCAGTACGTGATCCCGGCGATGGAGGCCTCGGCGGCGGGCGCGAAGGGGCTCGTGACGGGGCTCGTCGGCGTCGCGGTGCTCTCGCTGGGATCGTTTCTCACGCTGCGGCGCGTCACCCGCCAGACCCTGCAGCGTATGAACGCCGACAATCACCGGCTCGAGACGCTGCTCGAGGTGTCGGGCGCCCTGTCCGAAGCTCCACACACGGACGCGCTCCTGGGTGTGGTGGCGCGCTGTGCGCAGAAGCTGACCGAAGCGCACGCCGCGTTCGTCGTCCGCTTCAAGGACGCGGAGTCGGCGCCGGAGCTGGCGGCGTCCGGCGGTGCGGACGCCGCGACGCTTTACGAGACGCTGCGCACACCCGTCGACGCCCTGGCCAAGCTCTGCGCTTCGCGCGGGCGACCGGCGCTGGTGAACGACGACCCCGACAATCCGTCGTCGTCCCACGCGGGGCTCGCGTCCGCCGCGGCGGTGCCGCTGCGAAACGAGACCGACGTGATCGGCGCGGTGGTGGTGGTCCACATCGACCGGGGTCGCAGCTTCGACACGGCCGAAGCCGGCGCCCTCTCGACGCTCGCCGGCCTCTCGTCGGTGGCGGTCCACAAGGTCGACCTGCAGGAGGCGCAGAAGAACTTCTTCGCCCACATGACGGACATCCTGGTGACCGCGCTCGACGCACAGCTCGACCTGCAGTCGGGCCACTCGCGGCGCGTGGCCCACTTCGCGACCGTGATGGGACGCGAGATGGGGCTCGACGAAAAGGGGCTCGAGAAGCTCCACTTCGCCGCGCTGCTGCACGACGTGGGCATGCTGAAGATCGACAGCAACCTTCGCGAGAACAAGAAGGCGTGTCAGAAGCACCCGCAGCTCGGACACCGCATGCTGGTGCGCATCCGGCTCTGGGAAGAGGTCGCGCCCATCGTTCTGCACCATCACGAGTGGTGGAACGGCGAGGGGTACCCCGAGGGTCTCACCGGTGAAGACATCCCGCTCGAGTCGCGCATCATCGGCATCGCGGAGGCGTTCGACTCGATGACGAGCCCCAGCGGCTACCGGATGCCGGTGCCGATCTCCGAGGCGCTCGAGGAAGTGCGCCGCTGCTCCGGCACCCAGTTCGACCCGGACTGTGCGCGCGTCTTCCTGGACCTCGTCGACCGCGACGTGATCCACCTCGAGCAGGATTCGTAGAGCGCCGCAGCCCGCGGCGCATCGGCAGCCCGCCGCGCGCGGGAACGCACCTCAGGCGAGCGTGAGACCGATCTCGAGGCGGTCGCCGTCGATCTGGACGGCGCGCACGTGGGCGCCGCGGGCGGGCTGCGCGCCGATCTGGACGTCGACGGCGAGGGTCTCGCTCGCCAGCGCGTCGGCCCGCGGCCGAACCGCGTCGAGCAAGCGCTCGGCGCCCGCCAGCGTGAGCCGGATGCGACCGGTGTATTCGAGGTCGAGCTCCTTGCGGAAGCTCTGGATCCGGTTCAGCACCTCGCGGAAGGATCCCTCGGCGGCGAGCTCGGGCGTGATCGTCGTGCGCAGCACCACGACGCCGGCGGGGCCGCTGGCGGCGGCGAATCCGGGCAGCGCGTCCAGCGAGACCTGGACCTCGTCGCGGGAGAGCTCGAACCGCTCCCCGTCGACGTCGAGCGTCAGGCGACCGCTCGCGTCGAGCTCGCGAAGCAGTGCGGCACCGTCGGCGTCGCCGAGCCGCCGCTTGAGCTGCGGCATCCGCTTTCCGAGACGCGGTCCGAGCGCCCGGAAGTTCGGCGTCACGCGGTAGCGGACCATCTCGTCCGCCTTCGGCACGAAGTGCACGGCGTGGACGTTGAGCTCGTCTCGGATCAGCTCCAGATGATCCTCGAGCGCCGCTTG
>CP070734.1:2851418-2861580 GCA_020347605.1 Deltaproteobacteria bacterium
CGGCGTCGATCGACAGGGTCCGGATCAGCGGCGAGCGGAACAGCAGCGACACGGTCCGGTAGCGCACCAGGTCGGTGCGCTGGTAGTGCACGCGCACGGGATCGTGCGAGAAGAACGCGTCGAAGGCGCGCGGCGGCGGCCCCTCTCCGACGGCGAGGATCGCGCCCACGCGGGCGTCGTGGAACAGGGTCTTGATGATGCGACGCCCGATCGGCTCGTCCGCGTGGGTGACGAGCACGTTCCGCATCAGCGGCTCCGATCGACGAGTCGCTGCAGCGCGCGGCGCACCTGATTGGCCAGATATCGCACGAGGCGCGGATCCTTGGCGTCCTCGGGCCCGTGTCGTTCGGTGAAGTCGAGCGGCTCGCCGTACACGATTCGGTAGCGCACGGGATACGGCAGCAGGCCCAGCGGCCCGAACCAGGGAAAGGTCGGTGTGATCGGCAGCGCGGGCAGCCCGAGCCAGCGCGCGATCGACTTCAGGTCGTACAGGATGGGGGTCTGATCGTCGCTGCCGATCGTCGCGACGGGAATGATCGGGGCCCGCGCGCGCAGCGCTTCTTCGACGAACCCCATGTGAAACTTCTGGAGCCGGTAGCGCTGAGAGACCGGCTTCCGAATTCCATCGACTCCTTCCGGATACACCAGAACGAGTTGGCCGTGGTCGAGCAGGTCGGCGAAGTTCTCACGGGTCCCGATGACCTGGCCCACGCGCGCGTAGAAGACGTTGACCCACGGCAGTGTACCCGCCCAGTGCTCGACGATGGCGCGGGGCAGGCGCGGCGGATCGGTGTGCAGCAGCACGTCGAGAACCGTCATGGCCCCGTCCAGCGGCAAGAGACCCCCGTGGTTGCCGGCGAGGATGACGGGGCCGCGGCCCGGGATCTGTGCGTGCCCTTCGCTCTCCACCCGGAAGTAGAAGCGATACAGGCCGTAGAAGAACGGGAACGCCGTGCGCGCCACCTGCGGCGAGAAGCCCAGCGCGTCGTAGGGCGCGTCCTCGTCGACGAGGTGCTCGAGCGCGGCGAGTCGTCGCCGCTCGTCGTCGCTCAGGAATCGCTCGAAGACGTTCGCCGGATCCGGCGGCTCGATCTCGCGCAGCCTCGGCGTCCGCGCAGAGGCCCGGCGCCGCACCGTCTTCGGCACGACGCCCGCCTGCCGCGCAGCCTCAGCGCCGCTTTCGACCGTCGGCGGCGCACCCCCCGACGGGGCGCCTTCCACGGGCCGCCGCGTCGCGGTCGTCTGCTGCCGCGCCTCGAGTGCCTCGACGGGGTCGAACGCGAGGTCGGTCTCGGTCGGATCGGCGAAGGGATCCGCGCCGAGCACACCCCGGCCCGGGGAGCGCGTCTTGCTGGAAGGCGGCTCCCGTCCGGTCGCGTCGAGCGACTCACTCACGGCGCTTCGCCGTCTAGAGACGCTCCCCGCAGATCCAGCTCCTCGGCGAGCGCCGCCATGGCGACCGCGCCGGAACTGCCGGGCGCGTACTCGAAGATCGAAAGACCGTACGACTGCGCCTCGTCGATGCGCACGTGATAGCCGACGACCGTCTGCCCCATCTCCTTGGGGAACCGTTGCTTCAGGCGGTCGAGCAGTTCGTGCGCCAGATTCGTGCGGCGGAAGAACGTGGGGATCACCATCGAGATCCGCAGCGCCGAACGCTGGTAGCGTTTGCGCACCATCTCGATCGTGCGCGTCAGCTGGGCGCATCCGTTCACGCCCAGATACGTCAGCGGCACGGGAATCACGATCTCCTCGACGGCCCGCAACACGTTCAACGTGAGCGGACCGAAGGAGGGCGGCGAGTCGATCAGGATCCAGTCGTACGGCGCGATCTCGGGTGCCCAGCGGAGCGACTGTTGCAGGCGCGCCGTTACGTCCTCGCCGTTGCCGGCCAGGCTGGCGAACAACCCCAGCGACTTGTCGGCGACGACCAGGTCGAAGTTCGGCACGCGCGTGGATACGATCGGCACCGATTCCCGGCACGCGGTCGAATCGCCGTTGACCCGATCCAGAACGGGGTCGCGATCGAGCGCGGCGTCGAGCAGCAGGTCGATCGCCGTGCGCTTCGGGGACCGCAGCGGGACGCCGAGCACGCGGCCCAGGTGTCCCTGCGGATCCATGTCGATGCCGAGCACCCGATGGCCTCGGCGCAATGCCGCGTACGCGCCGAGGTTTGCGACGAGCGTCGTCTTGGCGCTTCCACCCTTTTCGTTGATGAAGGCGATCAAGCGCGGCATGGCTATAAACCCTCGGGCACCCTCCAGCAGCTTCGGTTGCTGAGATCCCGGGCTTCCGCGCAGCAGGAGAAGGAAGGCCCCCCGCCGTTCATTACTACCCCCGGCGCGACACAGTGTCAACGCCAACAAACGCAGTTTTTCCCTTTGATCCCGACTTCCTGCGCGCCGCACGGCACCCGGCGGACGCAGCCGCTGTGGACGGCCTCGCGCGCAGTCGGCGAAGCGCATCGCGCCGAACGCGAACGGGTCGGCCGTGGTCCGGTTCGAACGGAGCGCATGCGCGAAACGCCGTTCGCGAGGAATGCGGGAGCGGGACCTGCGGGAGGTCGGCCCGCGGCGCCGGCGCGCGCGCCACCTGCGGCCACGGCCGGCACCGGATTCGAAACGTGAGCCATGGCAGATAGTTACGGCCCGGATCGGACTTGACACCGCAACCGGCTCCTGAGGTAGAGTCGAAGGCTCGCAGACGAGCCAGGGCCGGGAGAAAAAACCGTGGAGTTCGGTTGGTCGGACGAGGATCTCGCCTACCGGCGCGAGCTCCGCGCCTTTCTGGCCGCGGAGCTTCCCGACGACTGGGCCGAGCTGTCGAAGGACGGCCCCGGCAGCGAAGCGCAGGCGCGCTTCTCGCGCGATTTCGCGGCGCGCCTGGCCGCGCGGGGATGGCTCACGCAGCACTGGCCGCGCGAGTACGGCGGCTCCGACGCGTCTCCCTGGCGCCACGCCATCTTGAGCGAGGAGATGTGGTCGCGCGGCGAGCCGCGGGGTCCGCAGTACATGAACGTGAACTGGATCGGTCCGGCCATCATGAAGTTCGGAACCGAGGAGCAGAAACGCCTCCACCTCGAGCGGATTTCGAGGGGCGACGCGCTCTGGTGTCAGGGATTCTCGGAGCCCGAGGCCGGGTCGGACCTCGCCGCGCTCCGCACGCTGGCGATCCGCGACGGCGACCAGTACGTCGTGAACGGCGGCAAGATCTGGACCTCGTACGCCAATCACGCGGAGTTCTGCTTCCTGCTCGTGCGAACCGATCCGGACTCGAAGCGCCACCGGGGCATCTCGGTACTGCTGATGCCGATGGACACGCCGGGCGTCGAGATCCGCGAGATCCCGGCCGTCGTCGGAGAGCGCTACTTCCACGAGGTCTTCCTCACCGACGCGCGGGTGCCCGTCTCGTGCCGGCTGGGACCCGAGCACGAGGGCTGGTCCGTCGTGACCTACGCCCTGCAGTACGAGCGCGTCGGGTCGCCGCGCTACGCGCGAGCGGCGCTCACCCTCGATCAGCTCGCCGAGCTCGCGCGGTCCCAGGGCGTGCTCGACGATGCCGGGGTCCAGGAGAAGCTCGGCCAGGCGCGCGCGCTGTGCGAAGCGGCGCGCGCGCTCACCTATCGGGTGATCGATCAGCGCGCCCGGAACCAGCCGCCGACCGCCGACTCGAACGTGGCGCGCGTCGCGGGAACGATGGCCGACCGCGCGGTGGCCGAGCTGGCGCTCGAGCTGTTCGGCCCCGAATCGCTGGAGTACGGCACCTTCGGCGACGCCCAGTTCCGGATGGCGATGACCGCGGGCGTGGCCGTCGGAGCGACCGAGATCCAGCTCAACCTGATCGCCACGCGGTTCCTGGGACTGCCGCGGGCGTAGCGGGGAATCCGAGGTGGACTTCGAACTCAACGACGACCAGCGCGCCATCCTCGAGGCCGTCGAGACGCTCCTCGAGCAGCGGGCGGGCGCCGCGCGCGCCGTCGCCCTGGCGTCGAAGGGCGACTACGACGCGGAGCTCGAAGCGGCCCTCGCGAACGCGGGGTTCACCGACATGGCGCTCTCCGAGGAAACCGGCCTGCTCGAGGCGGCGCTCGTCGTGGAGGCGGTCGCCCGGGCCGGCGGTCTGGCGGCCATCGGCGCGGCGGCGCTGGTGGCGCCGCACTGCGCGGGGCGCGCGCTGCCGGGCCCGATCGCGCTGGCGAGCGCGGGCGAGCGGGGGCCGGTTCGCTTCGGTGCGCACGCGCGCACCCTGCTGGTGGCGGCCGCGGACGAGGCGCGCGCGGTCCGGGTCCAGCCGGGCGACGCGGAGACCGTGGCCTCGAACTTCGGCTACCCGATGGGGCGCGTGCGCACCGACGGCGGCGAGTCGCTCGGCGCCGGCTCCGGCGCGCGCTTGCGGAGCGCCTGGCGCCTGGCCCTGGCCGCCGAAGCCACCGGCACGATGCGGTCCGCGCTCCACATCACCGTCGAGTACCTGAAGCAGCGGCGCCAGTTCGGACATCCGATCGGATCGTTCCAGGCGGTTCAGCACCGGCTCGCCGAGTGCGCCGTGCTGGTCGAGGGCAGCCGTTGGCTCACCTACGAGGCGGCCTGGCGGGGCGCGACCGCCGAGGCCAGCGCGACGGCCGCCGCCTACGCCCTCGCCGCGGCCCATCGCGTCTTCTCCGAGACGCATCAGCTCTCCGGCTCGATCGGATTCACGCGGGAGCACGACCTGCACGTATTCAGCATGCGCCTGCAGGCGCTCCGCCTCGAGCTGGATGGCGTCGGCGGGCACCAGCGAGCCCTCACCCGGTCGCGCTGGACGACAGCGTGAGCCTGGATCTCGAATTCGACGACGCGGGGAAGGCGATCGCCGACGCCATCGCCCAGTTCTGCCGGGACCGCTGCGCGGACGAGGTGGTGAAGGCGGCGGCGCACGAGTTCCCCTTCAAGCTGTGGCGCGACCTCGCCGACCTCGGAGTGCTCGCGCTCGCGACACCCGAGGGAGACGGCCGTGCGCTCGAGCTGTGCGCTGCGGTCGAGGCGCTGGGCGCCGCGCTGTTCCCGGGACCCCTCGTCGCCAGCTTCTTTGCGACGCAGGTGCTGCCCCCTGCGGAGCGTGCCCGGGTCGCGCGCGGCGAGGCGATCGTCTCGCTCGGAGAGCCCCCGCTCATGCCCTTCGCGCCCGCGGCGAGTCTGTTCATCGAGGTCCGCGGCGATCGCGCGTTCCTCGCGGAGCCGCGCGGCCCGGTCGAGCCCGTGCAGACGCTGGGCGGCGAGCCGTGGGGGCGCGTCGATCTCGCGTGCGGCGCGGACCTCGGCGACACGGCCCGCGCGCACGCCCTGTCGGACGTCGCCCGTGCGGCCTACCTGGCCGCCGCGGCGCGCAGGCTCGTCGACGACGCCAGCCACCACGCCCGTACGCGGCGCCAGTTCGGCCGGTCGATCGGCGAGTTCCAGGCCGTCGCCCACCCGCTGGCCGACTGCGCCATCGGGCTCTCCGCGGCCTCGACGCTCGCGCGCGTCGCGGCCTTCCGCTTCGACGCGGGCGACGCCGAAGCCCGCGCGGTCGCCGCGGCCGCTCGGCTGTCGGCCTGCGCGGCGTCGCTCGCGTCGGTCTACACCTGCCACCAGGTGTTCGGCGCCGTCGGGATCACCCTCGAGGGGCCCGCGTTCCACGTATCGCGGCGGATCCGGCAGCTCGCGTCGCCTCCACCGAGCGAGGAAACCGCGCGCGACGCCGTGCTCGCGCGCTACGGCCTGTGAAGGGAGCCGAACCATGCAGAAGCGGCCCGCGCACGAAGCCGTCGATCTTCGCCGCCCGCTCGAAGGCGTCGTCTACGAGCGACAGGACGGGATTGCGACCATCACCATCGATCGTCCGAAGCGCGGCAACTCGCTCAACCCGCGCATGCAGCCGATCTTTCGCGCCATCTGGTCCGAGGTGCGCGACGACCCGGAGATCCGCGTCGCGATCCTGACGGCGGCGGGGGAGCGCCACTTCTCGACGGGATTCGACGTGTCGGAGGCCGAGTCCGACGACGCGGACTCCGTCTTCGCGAATCGGCCGCTGGCCGACGCCGTGTTCTGGTCCCCGCACCAGAACCGCGTCACCAAGCCCGTCATCTGCGCGGTCAACGGGCTCTGCGTCGGCGGCGGGCTGCACTTCGTGGTCGACTCCGACATCGTGCTCGCCTCGGCGAACGCGGCGTTCATGGATACACACGTGAACGTCGGGATGGTCGGCGCGCTCGAGAACGTCGGGCTGGCCAAGCGCCTGCCGCTCGGCGCCGCACTCCGCATGACGCTCATGGGTCGGCACTACCGGATGCCCGCCGGGCGGGCGCACCAGCTCGGCCTGGTCGACGAGCTGGTGGACACCCCCGCCGAGCTGCTGCCCCTGGCGCGCGAGATGGCGCAGGCCATGTTGCAGAACTCGCCGCAGGCGATGTCGCTCTCCAAGCAGGCCGTCTGGGGAGCGATCGAGCACGGCTACCGGGACGCGCTCGAATCGGCGTGGGCGCTGCTGCGCCTGCACTGGGGACACCCGGACTTCACGGAAGGGCCGCGCGCGTTCGCCGAGAAGCGCGAGCCGCGCTGGAATCCCGACCCCGGCGCCCGGTCCGGAGAGAAGACGTGAACGCCCGCTTCGGCGACGCGGAAGAGGCGTTTCGCGACGAGGTGCGCCGCTTCCTCGAGGCGCATCGCGATCTCGACGGATTCTTCGTGCAGGACAGCCGCTGGGACGCCGTCAAGGCGTTCTTCCGGGCGCTCGGGGAGCGCGGCTGGCTCTCGCTCGCTTGGCCCGAGGCGGTCGGCGGACTCGGCCGATCGCCGATCCACGAGTACATCCTGTGGGACGAGTGCGCCTACGCCCGCGCCGCGCGGCCACCGCTCGGCGCCGGCGTCGTCGCCAAGACGCTGATCCGCTACGGCAGCGCGGCGCAGAAGGCGCGCTGGCTGCCGGGGATCCGTTCGGGCGAGCTCCACTTCTCGCTGGGCTATTCGGAGCCCGAGGCCGGCTCCGACCTCGCCAGCGTGCGCACGCGGGCGGAGCGGCACGGGGACACCTACCGCGTTTCGGGCGAGAAGTGCTGGACCTCGTACGCCCGCCACTCCGACTACCTGTGGTGCCTGTGCCGGACCGGCGAGCCGGGCAGCCGGGGCCGAGGGCTGTCGATCCTGATCGTCGACCTGCACGCGCCCGGCGTGAAGGTCGGTCTGCTGCCGACGCTGGACGGCGAGGCGCTTCACGAGGTGCTGCTCGACGACGTGTCCGTGCCGGTCGAGCAGCGGGTCGGCCCCGAGAACGGCGCCTGGACCTTGATGGCGGAGGCGTTGGCCGACGAGCGTCACGTGCAGTTTCCGCCGGCGCGGCTGCGCCGTGACCTCGACGACGTCGTGGCGTGGGCGCGACGCCACGGCCTCGAGCGCGACCCCCGGGTGCGCCGCACGCTGGCCGACCTCGCGGTCGGTGTGAGAGAGGCGGAGGTCCTCGGCCTTCGCGTGCTCGAGACCCTCGTGAAGGGCCGCTCGGGCGTGGTCGAGGCGGCGGCCAACAAGGTGTTCCAGACGCTTCTGTGCCAGAAGATCGCCCGGGCGGCGCTCGACTTCGGTGCTCCCGAATCGCTCGTCGCGGGAAACCCGGTCGAGTTCCTCTGGCGTCAGTCCATGTGGGAGACGATCGGCGGGGGCACCTCCGAGATCATGCTGGGCGTCGTCGCGAAGCAGGAGCTGCGGCTCGCGGGTCGAAGCTGACGCTCTCTTGTGCGCGAACGCCGGCCGCGCGGCTATGCTGGGCCCGCAACGCGGGGGGAGCCATGCAATCGGCCGCTCGGAAACAGGACGCCATCCCCTCCGATTGCGTGGACGTCCGCGATCTGACGGTCGTCCGCGGCAGCCGTCCGGTGTTCCGCGGGCTCTCCTGCCGCTTCCCGCTGGGCAAGATCTCCGTCGTGCTGGGCGGCAGCGGGTCGGGCAAGAGCACCCTGCTGCGCGCCCTCGCCTGCCTGCTCCGACCCGATTCGGGCGAGATCTGGCTCGGCGAGGACACGCAGCTCTGCGGCATGAGCGAACGCCGCGTGCGCAGCTATCGCGAACGGGTCGGCATGATGTTCCAGGGCGGCGCGCTGCTCGATTCGATGACGGTCTTCGACAACGTCGCGCTGCCGCTTCGCGAGCGCACGCGCCGCAGTCGGGCCGAGATCGAGCGCGAGGTCCACGGCGTGTTCGAGTCGGTGGGTCTCGAACAGGTCGACGCGCTCCTGCCCGGCCAGCTCTCGGGTGGAATGCTCCGGCGGGCGGCCCTCGCGCGCGCCCTGATCACCCAGCCGCAGATCCTGCTGTGCGACGAACCGTTCTCCGGCCTGGATCCGAACACCGTGCGGCGCGTGGAATCGCTGCTCGTCGACCTGAACCGCGAGCTCCAGATCACGATGATCATCGCCTCCCACCACATCGCGTCCACGCTGCGCATGGCGGACCACGTCGTCGTCCTCGTCGACGGCAGTGCGGTGTCCGGAACGCCCGAGGCGGTCCGCCGCGCCACGCACCCGCGCGTGGCCGAGTTCTTCGTCGAGGAGGCCTTCGCGCCGGATGCCGAGCAGCCGCCGCCGGACGCCTCCGGTCCGGGTGGGAACCCGGCGTGATGGCGAGCCGCGCGCTCGCGCGCACGGGTCGACGCGCCGTCGACTTCGTCCACGATCTCGGCCGCCTGACGGCGTTCGGCATGAGCGTCGCGAACTGGTCGCGCCGGCGACCGTTCCGGCTGCGCCGGCTCATCGACGAGATGTACGACATCGGCGTGCTGTCGCTGGCCGTGATCGGCGTCTCCGGCGTCGCCGTCGGCATGGTGCTCGGACTCCAGGGCTACAACACCCTGGTGCGCTTCGGCGCCGAGGAGAGCCTCGGCGCCGTCGTGGGGCTGTCGCTGGTGCGGGAGCTCGGCCCGGTGCTCACCGCGCTGCTCGTCGCGGGGCGCGCCGGGTCGGCGATCGCCGCCGAGATCGGCTCGATGGTGGTGACCGAGCAGCTCGACGGGCTGCGCATGATGTCGATCCACCCGATCGACTTCGTCGTGGCGCCCAAGGTGCTGGCGATGATCGCGTGCATGCCGCTGCTCTCGAGTCTGTTCATCGTGCTCGGGCTGTTCGGCGGCTACCTGGTGGGTGTCGTCTTCCTGGGCGTCGACCCGGGCAGCTACCTGACGGGCCTGGAGGAGGCGGTCGAGTTCTCGGAGGACGTGCTGGGCAGCCTGATCAAGGCGTTCGTGTTCGGGATCCTGGTGGCGCTCGTCGCCACCTACCGCGGCTTCACGGCGGCCCCGAGCGCCGCCGGCGTGAGCGCCGCCACCACGTCCACCGTCGTCGTCGCGTCCGTCTCCACGCTCATCGTGGACTACCTCATCACCGCACTCTGGGGGGTGTGATCCCATGACCGACTCACCGGTTCGCGATCTCGTCGTCGGCCTGTTCGTGCTGGCCGGCTTCCTCGCACTCGCCTACTTGTCCGTCTCGCTGGGCGGAACCACCTACCGCGGGCCCGGGGGACTCGAGATCCACGCCACGTTCGACCAGATCGGGGGCCTCAAGCCGCGCTCGCAGGTCGTGATCGGGGGCGTGAAGGTGGGGCAGGTGACCGGGATCGCACTCGACGAGGATCTGCGCGCGCGCGTCACGCTCGACATCGACCGCACGCTCGCGCTGCCGAGCGACACGTCGGCCTCGATCCTGACCTCCGGCGTGCTCGGCGATCAGTACGTCGAGCTCGAGCCCGGCGCCGAGGAAGATGCCATGGGTCCGGGGGACGAGATCGACTACACGCAGAGCGCCGTCGTGCTCGAACGCCTGATCGGACGGCTCGTGCAGAACCTCGGCGCGGACGGATCCGAGTGACGCGCGGGCGGACCCTCGCGATCGGACTGGCCCTCGGCTGCGCGGCCCTTTCGGGGTGCGCCAGCGCGTCGAAGGACCCGTGGCAGCGCGTGAACCGACCGGTGTTCGGGTTCAACGAGCGCGTGGACCGGTACGTGCTGCGGCCCGCCGCCCGCGGCTGGACCTTCGTCACCTTCGAGGGCCTCCGGGAAGCCGTGGACCGCGCCTTTGCGAATCTGCAGTTCCCGCGGCGGCTCGTGGCGAACCTGGGGCAGGGGGAGCTTCGCCACGCGGGCTCCGAGACGGGACGCT
>CP070734.1:2861680-2873366 GCA_020347605.1 Deltaproteobacteria bacterium
GTTGCCGCCGTCCTCGGTGGTGTAGATGGCCCCGAAGTACCCAACGGCGATCACCCGCTGCGGGTCGATCACGGCCACCGAGAACAGGTCGTCGAAGACGCCGATCTCGCCACGGGTGACCCGGGGCTCGAAGTGCACCTCGTGACAACCGGCGCCCGCGATCCAGAGGACGGCCAGCGCGGCACGCGCAATTCGCTTCGGCATCGTCGGCTCCAATTCGACGCGACTGCGGATTTCCCGCCCCCCGGCACGGCGCGCGCGGCTCGATCCGCCGCGCGTGCGAGCGGCCTCGGGACAGCGTCCCTGTCTAGTCTACGGCGCTGCGAATTGTCAACCCGAGGGGGCGAACGCGGGCCGCGCCGGCGCCGGGTCGCGCGCGACGCGTCTCGGGTGCCCGCCCCTCGGACCCGGCGCTAGGGTTGGACGACGGGTCGCCGCGGCTTCCCGTACGGGACACACCGGGGACGCATGGAATCCAGCCGCCTCAGCGACACCGCCGCGCCGGCCCCCGCTCCGCCGGCCGCGCTCGGACCGCGACGACCACCCCTGCGGTTCGGACTTCGAGCGCTCGGCATCGAGCAGGGGCTGCGCCTGCTCGGATGTCTCGCCGCCCTTCTGGCGGCGCGCGTGGCGGACGCGCTCGTCGACCTCGTCTCCGGCCCCGAGCGCCGGGCCGAACGGCGCGCCCGCCGACAGACGCGCGGCGCACGGCGCGTGGCGCAGACGCTCGGCGCGCTGAAGGGCCCGTTTGCAAAGGCCGGGCAGTTCGGGGCGCTGCGCTACGACGTGCTTCCCGAGGCCGCCCGGGCGCCGCTGGCGTCGCTCCGAGACCGGGTTCCGCCGCTGCCGCTACGCGCGGTGCGCGCGCTCGTCGAGGCGGAGCTCGGAGCGCCCCTCGAGCGGCTGTTCGCGCACTTCGAGGCCGAGCCGCTCGGCGCGGCCTCGATCGCCCAGGTCCACCGCGCCACCCTCCACAGCGGCGAGGCGGTGGCGGTCAAGGTGCAGTACCCGTGGCTGCGGCACTCGCTGCGGGCGGACCTCTTCCTGCTCCGCGCCGTGCTCGCGCTCGCGCTGCGCCGGCGCGCGGGTACGGCGCTCGATCGCGACCGGCTGTTCCGCGAATTCGCGGACGGCGTGCGCGAAGAGCTCGACTTCCGGCGCGAGGCGCAGGTGGCCGACTCGATCGGACGCAACCTCGCGGCCGATCCGCAGATCGTCGTGCCGCGCGTGGTCGCGCAGCGCTCGACCGGGCGCGTTCTCACGATGACCTATCACGCGGCCGTGTCGATCCGCGACCGCGACGGCCTCCGGCGGCTCGGCGTCGCGGCATCCGACGTGCTCGCGGTCATCGCCCGCGCGTACGCGAAGCAGGTCTTCGTGGACGGCCTCTTCCACGCCGACCCGCACCCCGGAAACCTCTTCGTACTGGACGAGCCCGGTGCCGCGCGCCGGCCTCGCGTGCTGTTCGTCGACTTCGGCCTCGCGCGGCGCCTCGACCCCGGGTTGCGCCGTGAGATCCGCCGCGGGATCTACGCGCTCCTGCAGCGCGACCTCGAAGCCTTCGTCGGCGGCATGCAGCGCCTCGAGATGATCGCCCCGGGCGCCGAGCCCAGCGTGCGCGCATCCGTGTCGACCCTGTTCGAGGGTCTCGGCGGCGGCGAGGCGCTGTCGCTCGCGGATGCAGAGGTCGTGTCGCTGAAGGACCGGGCCAAGGCGCTGCTCCAGGAAATCGAGGGCGTGCGGCTTCCCAACGACCTGCTCCTCTATGCGAAGACGCTCTCGTACCTGTTCGGCCTGGGCGCGGAGCTCGCCCCCGACGTGGACCTGATGCGCCTGTGCACCCCGTATCTGGTGCAGTTCCTGGCGGAGCGGTCGGGAGAGCCGCCTCCGGAGGCGAGCGTAGACCGGTAGCCCGAGCGCGGAGCGAGGACGAGGCCCGGCGGAGCTACGAGGCGACGGGCAGCTGGATGGCGGTCGTGCGCCCGACGCGTTCGTCCTCGGTCGTCACGAGCGAGCCCCCGCTGGCGGCGACGGTCTCCCGGAGCGCCTCCGCGCGGTCCTTCACCGCCGTTCCGGCGGCGGCGCCGGCCGGTTCGACGATCGAAATGAGCACGCGGCTGCCCGATCCGGAGCCGACGGCCCGCGCCGCGATCGTGTACGCCGCGCCGTAGGGCGCGTGTGCGATGCACTCGCGCAGCAGCCCGACCAGCGCGTCCCCGAAGCGATCGGGGTCTCCCTTCGCGCGGGGCAGGCGGGCGGGCAGCAGCAGCTCCACACGGACGCCCGACGCATCCGGGTCCACGCGCAGGTCCGCGACGGCGGCCCGCACGGTCTGCACCGGATCGAGCGAGAGCTCGGTCGCGGGGGTCGCTTCGAAGCCCGACAGAAGCGCGTGGAGCTGCTCGCTCCACTTTCGAAGGCGCGCGTGCGCGCGCAGGCCCTCCTCGAGGAGCAACCGGTACTGCTCCGATCGCCGCCCACCGGTCTGCTCCAGGATCGCCATCAGGCAGTGCTCGACCTCGTCGAGAGGGCCCTGGATCTCGCGGTGGAAGGCCAGCAGGCGCTCCTCCCCGACCGCCTCCTCGGTCAGCAGGATCAGGACGCCGACCTGAGATCCGTCGGCCGTGATGGGCGACGCCAGGCCGGCGTATCCGATGTCGCCCTGTCGCACCCGGAAGCGGATCGTGCGCCCGCCCGAGCACACCTCGGCCACCGCCGCGAGCACGGATTCCCGACCGCCGCCTTCGAAGAACTCCGACAGCGGCCGGCCGGTAATCGGGTCCGGCCGTTCCGCGAAGCTCTCGAGGAAGGCGGGGTTCGCGTAGACCGCCCGGCCCTCCGGATCCCCGACCACCACCGGCGAATCCAGGAATGCGAGCAGGGAACGCGGGTCGTAGCTCACGGCTCGATCTCGACGATTCCGGCGTCCATCAGGCCGGTCAGGATGCGCAGCGTGTCGAAGGCGTCGAGCCCGGACAGCGACATGAGGTCTCTCACGCGCGTGGCACCATCCACCAGCGAGAGCACGAACCCCGCGGTGGTGGGCAGGTTGAACTTCATCACCGCATCGGGCTCGATGAGCAGGCGCGGGGTCCCGTCCTGCGTCCCGATCCGCTCCCGGTAACGCTTGAGGAGCTGACTGCGAAGCATCTCCACGTAGCTCTGCACCTCGATCTTCGCAGCGTCGCTGCGCACCACCGATTCGAACAGGTCGAGAGCCGCCTCGAGCTCCCCCGCCTCGAACAGCTTCTTCGCCTCGCGGAACAGCGCGTCGCCGGTCGCGTCGGGCCGCAGCAGGTCGTCGACCTGCGCGTCGGGGGCCGGCCCCGCGGCGTCCGCAGCGGGGGGCCCGGGCGCGGGCTCCGCTTCGCCCGACTCCCCGCGCGGCGCCTCGAAGTCGAACCCGGGCGCGCTGAACTCGGGCGGCGGCGATGCGGGTGCCGCCTCCGAGGGAGCTGCCGCACCCGCACCCTCCGGTTCGAGCATGCCCGCCGTCTCGAGATAATCCCGGGCCTCTGCCTGGTCCGGCTCGAGCTCGAGCACCGCCCGCCAGCAACGGGCCGCCTCGGCGGTGTCGCCCGTCCCGTAGTGGTTCAGGCCCTCGCGCAGAAGGCGGTCGATCTCTTCGCTGTTCGACGCGGCCACCGTGAGGCCTACTCCTTCATCTCGACCTCGTAGAGATCGTTCTCCTCGATGATGCGTTCGATCTCGTCCGGACTGAGCGTGCTGGTGGCATTCACCGTGATCGATTGCTCCTTGCCGGTGTGCCGGTCGCGCGCCGACACGCTCACGATCCCGTTCGCATCGATGTCGAACGACACGTCGACCTCGGGCTCGCCCTTCGGCGCCGTGCGAATGCCGTTCAACACGAACTCACCCAGCAGGTCGTTGTCGGCAGCCACCTCGCTCTCGCCCTGCAGGACGCGGATCTTCACCGCGGTCTGGTTGTCCCGCGTGGTCGTGAACACGTGGGACTTGCGCACCGGAACGGTGGTATTGCGCTCGATCAGCTGCGCGAAATGCCCGCCGAACGTCGCGATTCCGAGCGACATCGGCGTCACGTCGAGCAGCAGCATGTCCTTGTCCTCTTCCATCAGCATCTGACCCTGGATGCAGGCGCCGATCGCCACGGCCTCGTCGGGATTGACGCCCTTGTGCGCCGCCTTCCCGAAGAACTCCGCGATCGCCTGGTGGATGAGCGGCATCCGCGACTGCCCGCCGACCATCACGACGCGCGAGATGTCCTCGGGCGAGACGTTTGCCGCGTTGACGCAGCCCTCCACGATCTTGATCGTCTGCCGAGCCATGTCGTCGACGAGCCCTTCGAGCACGTCGCGAGTGATGGGCAGATTCAGGTGATGCGGGCCGCTCGCGTCGTTGGCCACGAACGGTAGGTTGACCTCGGTGCTCTGCGCGCTCGAGAGATCGCACTTGGCCTTCTCAGCGGCGTCCTTGAGCCGCTGCAGCGCCATCGTGTCCTCGCGCAGATCGATCCCCTCGGACTGCTGGAAGTGCTCGATCAGGTGCGTGACCAGGCGGCGGTCGAAGTCCTCGCCGCCCAGGAAGGTGTTGCCGTCGGTGGCCAGGACCTCGACGACGCCCTCGCCCATCTCGACGATCGAGATGTCGAACGTGCCGCCCCCCAGGTCGTAGATCGCGACCTTCTCCTCTCCCTTGCGACCGAGTCCGTAGGAGAGCGCCGCGGCGGTCGGCTCGTTGATGATGCGGAGCACCTCGAGGCCGGCGATCTTGCCGGCGTCCTTCGTGCACTGGCGCTGCGTATCGTTGAAGTGCGCGGGCACGGTGATGACCGCGTCCGACACGCGCTCGCCGAGGTACTCTTCGGCGACGCGCTTCATCTCCCGCAGGATGATCCCGGCGATCTCGGGGCACGTGAAGGTCTTGCCGGCGATCACGATGCGCGGATCGTCGTTCGGCCCGCGAACGATCTCGTAGGTGCACAGGTCGATCGACCGCTGCACCTCGGTCGAATCGAAGCGGCGTCCGATCAGTCGCTTCGACGCGTAGACGGTGTTCGCCGAGTTGGTGATTGCCTGCCGCTTGGCGAGGTGGCCCACGAGCCGCTTGCCGTCCTGGGAGATCGCGAACATCGAGGGTGTGGTCTTGTAGCCACCCGCATTCGGGATCACGGTCGGTTGTCCGCCTTCGAGGACGGCCACGCACGAATTCGTGGTCCCGAGATCGATGCCAATCACGTGGGCCATGTTTCTTCCCCCCGGCGCTGCGCTACCAGCGCTTCAGTCTCTTGAGTTCCGCCTTCGCTTCCTTGTCCTTCGGGTCGAGGCGCAGCGCGGTCTCGATCTCCCGGCGCGCGTTTGCCGTCAGGTTGGCCGCCTTGTAGATCTGGCCGAGCAGGCGGTGATGGCTGGCCTTGTCCGGTTCCACCTCACAGGCCGTCGCGGCGTACTCCTTCGCCTTTCGCAGATCCGTTCCGACGACGAGCGCCAGGCGCGCAGCCGTGTGGTTGACCTCGGGATCGTGGGGTCGCAGGTGGAGGGCCTCTTCGTAGAGCGCCAACGCCTCGTCCGGTCGCCGCATGTCGAGGGCGGCTTCGGCCTCGGTCAGGATCTGGGCGGAGCGGATCGCGTTCGCCTTGACCACGACTTCCGAGAAGCCTTCCTTGTACGCCTCGTTCTGCGGGTCGAAGGCAATCGCGAGCCGCACGCTCGCGGAGGCCTCGAGCCAGCGCTCGGCCTTGAAGGCCGCCTTGCCCGCCTCGTAGAAGCGCTTCGCCTTTTTCTTCCGTTCGCGAAGCATCTTGGCCATCACGCCGAACGGTCGGGGGCCCCGCGCGTGCCGCTTCCGCGAAGGGGCCGCCTGCGGGTCCTCCGCGAGCGAGCGGTCGAGCTCGGCCCGGGTCGCCGGGTCCGAGAGCAGCTCGTAGGCCTCGACGATCTTCTTGAAGATGCGGTGGAGCCGCGCTTCGTACGGGCCGATCTCGCGCCGGAAGTACCGATCGGGATGGAACTCCCGGGAGAGCTTGAAGTAGGCGCGCTTGATGGCCTTGGCATCGGCGCCCGGCGCGACGCCGAGCACATCGTAGTAGGACCGTTCGAGGCGCGACCCGAAGTCGATGATCCGCTGCTGGTCCTCGGCCGCGATCTCCAGCGCGGGATCGATCTCGAGCGGCGGCTCCGGGGGTCCGCTCTCCCCGGGCGGCGCGCTCTCGCGATCCGGCTCGGCTTCGGCCTCGGGTACCGCTTCGGGCCCCGGCGGCGGATCGGGTGCAGACGTGTCGGCGCCCGGCGGCGGAGCGCACGGCGCGTCGCCCACGACGAGCACGCCCGCCTCCAGCCAGCTCTGCAGGCACTGCTCCGCTTCCTCGGGCGGAAGGCCTCCGATCTGGATCAGCTGACTGAAGGGCGTGGATCCATCCACCCGCGTCAGGAGATAGGCCTCGGCGGGCGTAAGCGGCAGCGACGTCGGATCGCACCCCGGTGCGAGCCGGGGCACGGATTCCCCTGCGGCTGCCCTGTCGGCGCGCGCGTTCATCGACCCCCCACGGCGGGTCCGGAGGACCTGCTGCGTTGCCCTTCCATCGGCATGTGCAGGAAAGAAGCTGAGGGCCCGGCGCGCCTTTCCGGGCGGTCCCGCGCGGGGCTTGCCGGCGGCCGGGGCCTCGGCCGGGGGGCCGCGGCGGAGGGCTGCGGGGGGCCCGGCAGGGGTGGCGCGCGGCTTCGCCCGAGGGGGTCTAGCGGCGGCGTGAGAGCAGGCGCTCGAGGATCGCCTTCTGGGCGTGGAGCCGGTTCTCGGCCTGGTCGAACACGATGCTCCGCGGGCCGTCGAGCACCTCGTCCGTGATCTCCTCGCCGCGATGGGCCGGCAGGTCGTGCATGACCAGCGCGTCGGGCGCGTGCTGCAGCAGCCGAGCGTTCACCTGGTAGGGCCGAAAGATCTTTCGCCGCGTCTGCGCCTCGGTCTCCTGGCCCATGCTCGCCCAGACGTCGGTGTAGACGAAATCGGCCCCCCGGACCGCCTCGACCGGGTCCTCCGTCCAGAGGATCCGCGCCCCGCTCCGCGCCGCGCGCTCCTCCGCCTGCCGCCGGACCCGGACCGCCGGTCGGTGACTGGCCGGCGTCCCGAGCCGCAGCCGGAGCCCGAGAACGGAGCACGCGAGGAGCAGCGAGTTCGCCACGTTGTTGCCGTCGCCCACGTAGGCGATCTCGACCCGCTCCGGATCGGCGCGCTCGGAGATCGTGAGCAGGTCGGCCATCACCTGGCACGGGTGCAACAGGTCCGTCAGGCCGTTCACGATCGGAATCGTCGCGACGCGGGCCAGCTCCTCGAGCAGCGCGTGACTCGGCGCACGGGCCATGAGCCCGTCCACCCAGCGCGAGAGGTTGCGCGCGACGTCGCTGGCCGGCTCGCGCGTCCCGATCCCGACCTCCTCGGGCCGGAGCAGGATGGCGTGGCCGCCGAGCTGGGTCATGCCGGCCTCGAACGTCACGCGCGTGCGCAGCGAGGGGTGCTCGAAGTACATGACCAGCGTGCGGCCCTCGAGCGTCTGCGGGCGCTCACCGCGCTTCAGCAAGTCCTTGAGCTCTCGCGCGCGCGCGAGCATGCCGCGGAGCTCGTCCGCGGACCAATCGGCAACGCTCAGGAAATCCTTCGGCATCGACTCAGTGCGAGAGCAGTGTACCGACACCGCTGTCCGTGAAGATCTCCAGGAGCAGCGCGTGCTGGATCCGCCCATCGATGATGTGCGCACGCGGCACGCCGTCGCGCAGGGCCCCGATGCAGCACTCGACCTTGGGAATCATGCCCTCGCGGATCGTACCCTCTTCGATGTGCTTCGCCGCCTCTTCGCGGGTGAGCACGCGCAGGAAGTGCCCGCCCGCGTCCTTCACGCCCTCGACGTCGGTCAGCAGGATCAGCTTCTCGGCGCGCAGAGCACTGGCCAGCTCTCCGGCCGCCTCATCGGCGTTCACGTTGTAGGTGGTGCCCTCGTCGTCGACGCCGATCGGCGCGATGACGGGTACGAAGCCGGCGTCCGTCGCAGCCGCGATCGGCCGCGGATCGACGTCCACGACCTCGCCCACGCGCCCGATGTCCTCGCCCTGCACCGTCTTGCGCCGCACGCGGAGCATCCGGCCATCGACTCCGGTGAGGCCGAGCGCGCGGCCGCCGCCGCGATTCACGAGCTCCACGATGTCCTGGTTCACCTTGCCGCCGAGCACCATCTCGACCACCTCCATGGTGGCATCGTCGGTGACGCGCATCCCGCGGACGAAGCTGGACGTGCGGCCCATCCGCTCCAGCGCCTGGCCGATCTGCGGTCCGCCGCCGTGCACGATGACCGGCTTGAGACCGATGTATTTGAGCAGCACGACGTCGACGGCAAACGAGCGGCGCAGCTCGGCGTCGCTCATCGCGTGTCCGCCGTACTTGATCACGATGGTCTTGTCGCTGAACCGGCGAATGTACGGAAGCGCCTCGATCAGCACCGCCGCTTTTTCGATCAGCTTCTGCATGGTTGCGTCTCAGGGTCGGCGCGCACGGCGCTCGGCACGGTCGCGGGAGGACCGGCCGCGGATCACGAGGCCACCTCCTTCGCCTCGCGACGGGCGCGCGCCACCTCTTCGATCGTCTCCACCAGGCTACGGTACAGGAGGACGTTGCGAACCGCCGCCGACAGCGCGGCGGCCAGCACCTCGCCGGTCCGCGCGGATACGTCGGAGCCTTCCGGAGGGAAGGCGCGAAACACGCCGAGCACCTTGCCGCGGAAGCGCAGCGGAATACACAGGAGCGGACCCGCGCGCCCGTCCTCCGGCGTGTCGATCTCGGCGTCGAAACGCGGATCGGCGGCCGGCTCCGCGCTGGCCACCAGGCGCCCGGTTTCGAGCACGGTGCCCGTGAGTCCCCCGCCGCGCGCGATGCGCGGCCGATCCGGCCGGAGCTCGCCGTCGCACTGACCCTCCCGCAGGAGATCCCCGCTGGCGGGGTCGAGCAGGTACAGGGAAACCGGCGCGGCCGAGAGCGCCTGTGCCACGGGCCGGAGGGCCGCCTCGAGCAGCCGGGTCGGCTCGACCTCCGCCGTGACGGCGTCGCACACGCTGCGCGCCAGCTCGGCGTCCGGATCGCTGCCGCCCGCTGGGACCTCCACGGCGGCCTCGGGGGTGCCGCCGCCCCCCGATTCGAGCAGCCATGCCGCCTGAAGCGCCAGGATGCGGAGCAGGGCCCCATCCTCCTCATCGAAGGAAGTCCCCCCGGCCGGATCCGCCGCGCACAGGACCCCGAGCTTCCGTGCGCCGGCCGCGAGCGGCGCAATCGCGAACGAGCGCGACGCGTAGCGCTCACCCGGGTGGCGGCTCCGCGCGCCGTCCTCCGCCTCGGCCTCGCGCACCAGGATCGATTCGGAGAGCGCGCGGCCGGCCGGGCCCTCGCCGACGGGCACCGGATCGAACTCCTCGACCGCGAGCTTGCGCCCGGTCGCGGCGGCGACGCGCAGCAGATGGCCGCTGTCGTCGAGCAGCATCAAACTCGTCTTGGTGGCCTTCAGCACGTCGGCCACCGCGTCGGCGAGACCGCTGCGCAGGGCCGAGGCCCCTTCCTCCTCACGCGAGCGACGCGCCAGCTCGACGAGCGCCGCGAGGCGCGTCTCCAGCGTCCGCAATCGCTCCCGCACCCGCTCGGCCGCGGCGGCGGTCGCGCGGTACTCGACGGCCCGCCGCACGGCCAGCGTCAACTCCTCGTCGTGGATCGGCTTGGCGAGGTAGTCGAAGGCTCCGAGGCGCAGCGCGGCCAGGACGCGTTCCTGTTCCGCATGTGAGGCGACCGCGATCACCGGAAGGTGCCGATGGTCCGCGCGCAGGCGCTTCAAGAGCTCCAGCTCGCCGTCGTCGGGAAGCGTCATGCCGAGGATCGCCGCCTCGAAGTCGTCGTCCTCGATCTGGCCGAGCGCCTCGGCCCCGTTCGAGGCCGTCTCGCAGGCGAACCCCGCGTCGCACAGCACGCCGCGGATGGCGTCGCGGTAGAACGACTCGGCTTCGACGATCAGGACTCGGCTGGCTTCAGGCACGGTGACCCATTCTGCGACGTTTCGGGGTTCCGCTACAAGATGAACCGCGAGAGGTCTTCGTCGCGCGCCAGCTCGCCGAGACGGTCGCGGACGAGGGCCTCGTCGACCACCACCCGCGTCGCGCCGAGGTCGGGCGCCTCGAAGCTCACCTCCTCGAGCAGCTTCTCCATGACCGTGTGCAGGCGCCTCGCGCCGATGTTGTCGGTGCGCTCGTTCACGAATGCGGCGATCTCGGCGATCGCCCGGACGCCGTCCTCCTTGAACTCCAGCTCCACGCCCTCGGTCGCGAGCAGCGCCCGGTACTGCAGGACCAGCGAGTTGCGGGGCTCCTGCAGGATCCGCACGAAGTCCTCGCGCGACAGGCTCGAGAGCTCCACGCGGATCGGAAAACGGCCCTGCAGCTCCGGAATCAGGTCGGAGGGCTTCGCGACGTGGAAGGCACCGGCCGCGATGAACAGGATGTGATCCGTGCGCACCGGGCCGTGCTTGGTCTGCACCGTCGAGCCCTCGACGATCGGCAGGAGGTCGCGCTGCACGCCCTCGCGCGACACGTCGGGCCCCGCCTTCGACGGCGTGCCCGCCGCGATCTTGTCGAGCTCGTCGAGGAACACGATGCCGGCCTGCTCCACCCGCTCGACCGCGAGCTCGCGCACGCGATCCGCGTCGACGAGGCGCGCCGACTCCTCGGCGACAAACGCCTCGCGTGCCGCCGGAATCGCGAGGCGGCGGCGCTTGGTGCGACTCGGCATCAGGTTTCCGAGCAGGTCCTTGAAGTTGACCCCCATCTCTTCGACGCCCTGCGGCGTGAAGAGCGAGAGGCTCGGCCCCCCGGACGTGTCCGCGATCTCGGCGTCGATCTCGCGCGCGTCGAGCTCGCCCCGGCGCAGCATCCGCCGGAACTTCTCGCGGGTCTCGCTGCGATCCGGCGCCTCCGCGCCCGCCGGCGCCGCCGACTCCTGCAGGAGGGCGTCGAGGATCCGCTCCTCGGCGAGCTCCTCCGCCCGGGCGCGGACGGTCCGCCGCTCCTCCTCGGTGACGAGGTTCGCGGAGAGGTCGGCGAGATCGCGAATGATCGACTCGACGTCGCGTCCCACGTAGCCGACCTCGGTGAACTTGGACGCCTCGACCTTGATGAACGGCGCTTCGGAGAGCTTCGCCAGGCGGCGCGCGATCTCGGTCTTCCCGACACCGGTGGGACCGATCATGACGATGTTCTTCGGCGCGATCTCGTCGCGCAGCTCGGCGGGGACCTGGCGGCGTCGCCAGCGATTGCGCAGGGCGATTGCGACCGCGCGCTTCGCCTCCCGCTGACCGACGATGTAGCGGTCGAGCTCCGAGACGATCTCGCGCGGCGTGAAGCTTCTCGGCGCACTCATGGCAGCTCCACCACGCACAGCGAATCGTTCGTGTAGATGCACAGGCCCGCGGCGATCCGGATCGACTCCGTGGCGATCTCCTTCGCGCCGAGCTCCGTGTGCCCGGCCAGCGCGCGCGCCGCGGCGACCGCGTAGGCGCCCCCCGACCCGATCCCCGCGATGCCGTCGTCGGGCTCGATCACGTCCCCGTTGCCGGACACCACGAGCAGACTCTCGGCGTCCCCGACCAACAGCATCGCCTCCAGGCGGCGCAGGATGCGATCGGCGCGCC
>CP070734.1:2873466-2885383 GCA_020347605.1 Deltaproteobacteria bacterium
CGGCCGCTCCCCGACGAGCCGCACGTAGAGGTGGACCGGAGCGCCGATCCGGAGCGTCGACTCGACCCGTGGCGTGAACGGGTTCCAGTCCGCGTAGCGGTCGAGGTCCGTCAGGATCCGCCAGACGCGCTCGATCGGGGCATCGATCTCGATCTCGGCGCGGACGCACTTCGGGCTGCGGGCCATCGGCACAGCCTACCATGCGGCGCCGGCGGATCGACTCCCGTCCGCACGTCCGGGATGACCGGGTCGGGGATCCGCCCACCCGCTGCGTCGGCGCGCCGATCGGGAGGGAAGGGGCGTGCCTCTATTCGATGTAGCCGAGAGCGCGAAGGTTCTCGAGGATCGTTTCCTCGGCTGCGGACCTCGAAGACCCGATCCGGTGGATCGTCTTCGTGTCGTACGTCGCGACGGGTTCGCGCGCCTCGGCGACGAGAAAGGGGGCAGCGGCACCGTCCATGTCCAGTGCACGTGGTAGGCGAAGCCACGACAGGACCGTCGGCGTGACGTCGACGATCGTCACCCGGACCTCGCTGGCGCGCCTCGTGATTCCGCGACCGCGTGCGAAGAGGACCCCGTCGCGCGCCTCATTCGACCAGTGCACTCCCGATAGCACGGACTCCGCGGACGCGCGCTCGAAACCGTGGTCCGAAACGACGAGTACCAGGTCTTCGTCCGAGAAGCTGCGCATCAACGCGCCGATCAGAGCGTCGGTGTATTCGTAGTAGGCCTCGAGTGCGGCCGAAGATCTCTTCAGCTGCGCAGCCGTCGGACGCAGACGCTCCGCGTAGAGTTCGGCCGGCTCGAGGCTTCCCCAGAGCCAGTGCGAGACGCGGTCGATGCCCGGGAACAGCACCATGAGAAGGTCGGGTCGGTACTCTTCTTCCGCGGCGAGTGCGATGCGCGCAATAGCGGCATCTTCTCGAAAGAACTCGGAAAGCCTGCTGGTTTCCACGTAGTCGGGGAATCCCTCCGCGATCGAGAACGGGTCTGCGAACTCCACGGGTGACGTGTCGTCGTCGACGAGCTCCGCGAGGCGCGTGGACCACGCTTCGGGGTGGACCGTCGGTCCAGATGTCTCGTCCGTGGCGCCCGTCAAGGACCGCAGTCTGTCTCTACGGCCCGAAAGGGCGTGGTCAGAGACCATGACGCCGTTGATCCGCTCCGGGGGGAACGTGTTCCACCAGTTGATGACGGCGACCCGGAGCCCAGCGTCCGAGGCGATGTTCCAGAGCGCGTGCACCTTGCGGTCGGAGCTCAGCAGGAGCACCTGTCGATCGCCCTCGAAGCGCGTGAAGGCGTGGATCCCGTGCTTGGCGGGAACCTTGCCGGTCGCGATCGTATTCCAGAGTCTCGGGGACAGATAGGGTGGAGAGGACCTGAGCGGCACGAAGAGGCCGGCGTCCGCAATGCCGCGGAGGTTGGGAATCCGGCCCCTTTCGCCGAGCGAGCGCATGAGCTCTGGTGCGGCACCGTCGATGCCCACCAGCAGGACGCGCCCTACGGGCTCGGGCGCTCTCGAGCACGCGAGAAACACCGTGAGAAGAAGGAGCGGCACCAGTCTCAGCACGCACCGTCGCGGCCACGCGCGCGATCCGTGACGCTCGACGAAGTTCGACATCGCGCGGCGATCCTATCAGATCCACCCGGCGAGGCTCGAACGCGTCCCCCGTGTCGACACCGCTGGGGTCGCACACTCGAGGCGCGATTGGTTCCGTGGAGAATCCGGGATGCCGTGGACGTTCTGGAGGCTGCTGCCGCGCGAGCTCGTCGTCGTGTTTGGCGGGTCGATGGTGTAGGAGCGGTTTCCCGCCGTGCTCGTCCCCGTGTTCGAGGGGTCGACCGTGTGTCTGTGGTTCTCACTGCGGTTCTCGAGGTCGGCGCCTTCCATGTCGATCACGCGCATCTTGCCGGTGCGGGTGATGTAGCAGGATTGGATGCCCCCATTGCGGTCGGGAATCGCCGCGTTCGCGACGCCGGTTGCCAGAAGTGCGATCCCGCCGGCGATCGCAACGCCGAAGCGGTCGAATGGTCGACTCGTGCTCGCGCGCCAGATGTCGTGTTCCTCCCCTCCCGCGAATCGGCGCGCGCGTGCTGTGACGTGACGATCGCTCGTCAGCCTCGCAGCACGCGGCACGAGGGACCACGATCTTGTGTTGATCGGTGTCCTTCCGCAGATTGCCTCTGGCTCGCGATCGACATCTCGTCCGCCGCCACGCCGCCCCTCGCCTGGGCGCGCGGCGTCAGCGGCTCGGGTCGATGAACCGGGAGATCGGCGGAAGGATGGAGCCGACGGCCGGACTCGAACCGGCGACCTGCTGATTACGAATCAGCTGCTCTACCAACTGAGCTACGTCGGCCCAGGAACGGTCTGCGGATGGGCGGCCGCGATTCTAACGCCCGGACGCGCGGCCGCCATGCCGCGCGCGTGCCGGCTGGCCGCCAGAGGTCGCCGCTCCCTGTGGGGCCCCGCCGGCCCCGGATGGGTGTAGCATGGTGTATCCCGCCCGGGGGCGGCGCGGGCGAAGCCGAGGTGTCCCATGCCGATCCTGCCGATCATCGATCTCCTCATCTTCGGGGCCTGGACGAGCCTCATGATCGGGGTCGGCCTGAAGGCGATCTGGGTCACGACCACCTACCGGCCCCATCTCTTCGGCCTGGCGCCCCCCGACTTCCTGCTCGGCACGGGAATCTGCCTGCTGTTCGCCCTGGCGCTGGCGGCGCGGGTGTGGGTGAAGTCGAACGAGGCGCGGCAGGAGTCCGAGTGGCGGGCGGGCAGCCCGCCGCGCGAGGTCGACCACGGCGCGGGCGGGCTGGAGGTCGTGCCGCCGCCGGATCGCGACCCGCGGCGCCCCGGCAACAGCGCCCGGCGCTGACTCCAGCCGAGGCGGCTGCGGCGCCGCCGGCATCCCGCCGCGGCCGTCCGCGCCGGATGGCGGTTCGGCCTCCCGGACCCGCCCCGGCCGTGCTCCGGCCGCCCGGGGCCGATACAGTCCCCGCCATGCCGAACGAGAGCGCTCCTCCGCCCGGCCGCACGATCTGGATCAACGGCGAGCTCGTGCCGTGGGCGTCCGCCACGGTGCACGTGCTCTCGCACAGCCACCAGCGCGGCTCGCTGATCTTCGACTACATGAGCGTGCACGAGACGCCGCGCGGCCCCGCGGTCTTCCGCATGGTCGACCACGTGCAGCGCTTCCTGCGCTCGGCGGAGCTGATCGGCTTCGAGCTGCCGCGCACGGCCGACGCGATCGGCGCCGCGATCGTCGAGACGGTGCGCGCCAACCCCGGCGCCAGCGCCGTCAAGGTGAGCGCCTACCTGCCCTCGATCGAGATCGACGTGGTGCCCGCGGACGAGCGCGTCACGATCGCGATCGCCGCCTACGACCCGCTCGCGGACATCATCGCGAAGAGCGCCGCCAAGCCCCACTTCGCGCGCGTGCTGCGCGTCCGCCTCGAGCGGGACACCCGCAAGATGCGCCGCGACATCATCCCGCCGCAGGCGAAGGTGGCCGCCAACTACACGTCGCCGATGATCGCCAAGTGGAAGGCGCGCCGCGCGGGCTACGACGAGATCCTGCTGATCGACGCGGACGGCCACCTCGCCGAGGGGCCGACCACCAACGTGTTCCTGGTCGGGAAGGACGGGCGGCTGTGCACGCCGCCCACCGGCTCGATCCTCGAGGGCATCACCCGCGCCTCGATCCTGGCGATCGCCAAGCACGACGGGCGCGCGGTGTCCGAGGCGCCGATCGCGCCCGAGGCCCTGTTCGAGGCGGCCGAGGTGTTCCTCACGGGCACCACCGCGGGCGTCTGGCCCGTCACCTCGGTGGACGGCCGGCCGGTGGGATCGGGCGATATCGGGCCCGTCAGCCAGGCGCTGCGCGAGCGCTTCGAGGCGATCAGCTCGGGCCGCGACGCGGACTTCGACCACTGGCTCACCTACGTGGGCGCTGCGTAGTCGGAGACGCGATGCGCATCCTGTCGGGCATCCAGACCTCGGGCGAGCTCCACATCGGCAACTACTTCGGGGCCATGCGCCAGCACGTCGCGTTCCAGGACACGGGCGAGGCGATCTACTTCCTGGCCGACTACCACTCGATGACCTCGATCCGCGACGCCGCCGAGCGCCGGCGGCTGGCGCGCGAGATCGCGCTCGACTACCTGGCCTGCGGCCTCGACCCGGAGCGCTCCATCCTCTACCGGCAGTCGGATCTGCCGGAGGTCTGCGAGCTCTCGTGGATCCTCTCGACGCTCACGCCGATGGGGCTCCTGGAGCGCGCGCACGCCTACAAGGACAAGGTGGCGCAGGGCCTGTCCGCGGATCACGGGCTCTTCGCCTACCCGGTGCTGATGGCCGCCGACATCCTGATCCACAACGCGGACGTCGTGCCCGTCGGGCAGGACCAGAAGCAGCACGTCGAGATGACGCGCGACATGGCGCAGCGCTTCAACAACACCTACGGCGAGGTGTTCACGCTGCCCGAGCCGCAGATCGAGGAGGGGGTGGCGGTCGTACCCGGGGTCGACGGGCGCAAGATGAGCAAGACCTACGGCAACACGATCCGCATGTTCGATCCCGACAAGAAGATCAAGAAGGCCGTGATGTCGATCGTGACCGACTCGAAGCCCGTCGAGGACCCGAAGGAGTTCGACGCCAACCTCTTCCAGCTCTGGAGGCTCTTCGCCGACGCCCCCGAGTGCGAGGACATGAAGAAGCGCTGCGCCGCGGGGGGCCTCGGCTACGGCGAGGTCAAGAAGGACCTGCTCGGGCGCCTGCTCGCCTACTTCGAGCCGATGCGCGCTCGGCGCGCCGAGTTCGAGAAACGCCCCGACGACGTCGAGGCGATCCTCGCGGACGGCGCGCAGCGGGCCCGCGCGACCGCGGAGCCCGTGATGGCGGCGGCGCGCGCCGCGGCCGGGCTGGGTCCTTCGGGCTGACCGCCGCCCACCGATGAAGACGACGGTCCCTTTACTCCGCTCCAATCTGCTCCTGGCCATCTGCAGCGTGGCGATCGTGCTGGTCGCGGCGGAGCTGCTGCTGCGCGCCCGGGGCGCTGGCGGGCATCGCGACCTTCGAACTCTTCACGAAGTCCAGCCGGATCGACCCTGGTTGTACGGGCTTCGGCCCGGCGCCGAGGCGCGCCTCGACGTCTCCGGGGACGTGCTCTATCGCATCAACGCCGACGGATTTCGAGACCGCGTCTACGCCCGGCCCAAGCCAGCCGGCGTGTTCCGCATCGCGGTCCTGGGCGACTCGATCGCCTTCGGCTACGGCGTCGCGGAACGCGACTCGTTTCCCGAGCGGGTCGAGCGCGCCTTCGCCGCGCACCATGGCGCGGATCGAATCGAAGTCGTGAACTTCGGGGTCAATGCCTACAACGCATACAACGAGGCCGCGCTCTTCGAAGAACTGGCGCCCGCCTTCGAGCCGGATCTCGTGCTGGTACAGTTCTGCGTCAACGACCTCAACGATCCGACCCTGCACTTCGATTCGTCCACCAACCGGGTGCTCGAGTCCATTCCGAGTCTCGCCTTTCCGAATCCCGACGCCCGCCAGCCGCCACTTCCGCCCCGCGCGTCCCTCTCGACGGTCTGCGATGGTCTCGCGTTGTGCACGCGGCTGCGCCTGCTCTTCGGAGACGCCGCGAATGCGCCCGCGGACGCTGCGGCCTGGAAGGCGACCTTTGCTCCGCACGACGGCCCCGAGAACGTCGTCGAGTGGCGCTGGCTGCGCGATCGCTACCGCGAGATCGCGCGGGCCGCCGCGGCCGAGGGCGGACGCCTCGTCGTGCTCGCGTTTCCCTACCAGACCCAGATCCGGGACGAGACCGCGCGCCTCGCACAGCCCGAGCTCGCGCGCATCGGTGCCGAGGAAGACTGGGAGACGATCGATCTCCTCGCCGCGTTTCGAGATGCTGCGCGGAGAACCTCGGAGCCGTTGTTTCTCGACGTCTGGCATCCGACGGCGGCCGGCCACCGTGCTGCGGCGGACGCGATCGCCCGCGAGCTGGCGTGCCGCGGCCTGGTTCCCGTCGAGCCGGGCGCGGAATGCGCCTCCTAGGGTCGTATCGGCTCGAAGGGCGCGGCGACCCCGGCCGACACCTCGGCGCGATCGAAGCCGGCCGCTTCGATGTTCACCACGTGGGGGACTACCGGCTGCTTGAAGGTGAGCGCCTCGGCCACTTTGCGCAGGAAGACCCGGCTCGCAACATCCTGCCTGGCGCCGGGGTCCATCAGCTGCACGAGGTAGTTCCCCGTATTCATGTTCGCGATTCCGTAGAAGGAGTCCTTGGAGCGCGGGACCGTGAAGTCGAGGTAGGTGTGGTCGTCCGTCACGAGCGGTCCTCGGCCCGCGAACTCCGCCACCTCGTCGCCGCCGAACATGAAATACTTGAGGAAGTAGATGGGGTCGTCGATGTGCATCGACTCGAGGTCGGCGCGAATCATCGGTTGCCCGAAGCGCTGGGCGATGAGCTTCAGGTCCGGCGGGCGTGGAACCAGGCTGCCGTTGATGACCCATGAATAGAACTGCGGCGTGTGCCAGACCGAGACGTGCGGAAAGACGTCCGCGATCGTGCGAACCAGCATACGCAGATCGTCCATCGGCGTCATTGCGATGTTCACCCAGATGCTGAAGATGCCTCCATCCGCGAGGTGATCGCGCGCCATCTCGTAGAACTCGCGCGTGTAGAGGTTCACGACGCCGCGCGTGTGCAGCTCCGGAGGATCGAGGCGAATCACGTCGTAACGGTCCTTGGCGGCCATGAGGAAGTTTCGACCGTCGTTGATCACGAGCCGGACACGCGGGTCTGCAAGCACGTCGCGATTGGTGGTCTCGAAGAAGGGCGACGCCTCGATCACGCCCGGGGAGAGCTCGACGCAGTCGATGCGCTCGACCGGATGTTGAGCGACCGCAGAGAGCGTGTTCCCGACTCCGTACCCGATCTGGAGCACGCTGCGCGGGTCGGGGTGCAGCAGCATCGGGAGGTGCGCGTACATCCGATCTTCGACGTACGTGATGGTTCCGGCCGTGCCGCGGCCGTCGCCATAGCGGATCACGCGCCCACCCCGTTCGTCCTCCGTCACCATGACGGTGTCGGTGACCTCTTCGCGGTAGTACACGACCGTTCCGAAGCGCTCGATGAATTTTCCCTCGAACAGGCGGGGCGGGACGAGCTGGAATGCCAGCGCGACGAGCAGCGCAGATGCGACGGCCGCCGCGATCCCCGCGCGGCGCGGCGCGGCCGCGAGCACGAGTGCCGCGCCGAGCATCACGTTCGTGATGATGAGGAGGAAGAACGTGTTGCGCACGCCGAGCGCCGGTAGCACCCAGAAGCCGACCGCGAGCGCGCCCGCGATCGAGCCCAGCGTGTTGAGCGTGTAGGCCACGCCGATGCGGCTTCCGACGCGTTGGATCGACTCGACGACACCGCGCGCGACGATGGGAAACGTGGCCCCGAACAGGAGCGTCGTCGCGAACAAGGTGACCGTCGCCTGCGAGAAGATCAGTGCGATCACCCGCGGCCAGGAGGTCAGGCCCCCCATCGCCCGAGCCGTGGCGGGGACCAGCCATTCGAAGGTGCCGTAGAGGATCAGGGCGCCGACGACGGTGGCTCCGATGCCGATCTCGACCACGCCGAGCGCGAACAGGGGTCGGCGCAGGCGATCCGCAGGTCCCGCGGCGATTGCACTGCCGATACCGAGTCCGAGCAGGAACATCGCGAGCATCGCCGTGTAGGCGTAGGTGGAGTTGTGCGCGTAGGGCTCGAGCGCGCGGGTCCAGAGCAGCTCGTAGCCCATCGCCGTGAAGCCCGAGAGCGCATAGGCGCCCGCGGCCAGATACGCGGTGCTGGACGCCGGGGCTTCCGGGATCGGCTCCGCCGCCGGCGCTCGTACGCGGGCGGTTCGGCGCCAGCCCGTCGCGATCGCGAGGAGCCCGATCGCGAGGTTCAGGCTCGCGGCGCCCGCACTGGTCAGCCGAAGCCCGAGCTCGGGGACGAGGACGAAGCCGGCGATGACGCAGCCCACGACCGCGCCCACGGTGTTGATCGCGTAGAGCGCCCCGGCGCCGCGGCCCACCAGCTCCGGACGGTCGATGACGACGCGACTCAGGAAGATGAGGGTCATGCCCATGAAGGTCGCCGGGACCACCAGCACCAGGAACGCGAGGAGGAAGCGGCCGGCGACGAACAGGACGCCGCTGCCGCCGAAGAGATCGTGGATCCATACGTACGCCGGTCCGAGCCGGTAGAGGATCGCTGGAACGACGAGGCCGCTCGCAGCGATCACCAGCTCCGCGACGCCGAAGGCGACGAGCGGGCGCTCGAGCCGGTCGACGATCCGCGCCGCAATCGCGGCACCGAGTCCGAGCCCCGCCATGAATGCGCAGAGGACCGTCGCGAGCGCGTAGACGGTGACCGAGAGCGTGAGCGACAGGAGCCGTATCCAGACGACCTCGTAGACGAGCGCGCACACGCCCGATCCGAAGAACAGCGCGAACAGAAGCAAGAGAAAGAGCGTCGCCCGCGGAGACGTCCTCGGCGGCGCTTCGACCCGATGGCCATTCGGGGAGGGGACTAGTTGATGACTTGATGCCAAAGGACGTGGAGGCCGTTCTTGACGTAGAGCGGAAGGTTCTTGTAGTCGCGCACGTATTTGAGGACCTGGCGCGGACGCACGTAGAAGCGCCGGTAGGCGACCCGCAGGAGCTCCTCGCGCGAGTTTCCGTTCAGCGCGGAGCCGGAGAACTCGACGGGAATGCCGTTCAGGTCGAAGGTCTGGAAGGCGTCCGCGATGCGGCCCGATTCCACCGCCGCGCGGTTCGAGGCCGTTCCGTTCAGCGGCATGAAGTTCGAGAACGAGGCGAAGAAGGGGTCGAGCTCGATCGCGTAGTCGATCGTGTTCAGGGTCTGCTCGCGCGTCTCGTCCGGGAAGCCGATGATGAAGTAGCCGAGCGTGCGCAGTCCGGCCTCCTTGGCCAGCGCGAAGCAGCGGCGGATCTGCTGCTCCTGCTTGCTCGGAGCGAACACCTCGAGCGTGTCCGGGTTGCGCGACTCCACCCCGATCTGGACGGTGTGGCAGCCGGCGGCCTTCAGGAGCTTGAAGTCTTCGAGCGAGACGCGGTCCGGATGGATCCGGCACGCCCACGACAGCTCGTGCTTTTCCTCGATCAGGAGCTCGCAGATCTGGCGCATGAAGCGCAGGTCGGCGTTGAAGGTGGGATCGACGACGTAGAGCTCCTTGATGCCGTTGTCACGGCACGAGTCGAACTCCCGGCGCAGGCTGTCGAGGCTGCGCGTGAAGAGCTTGAGCGGGCTGTAGATGCAGAAGCTGCACGTGTAGGGGCAGCCGGTCGCGGTCAGCACGGTGGTCTGCGGACGCGCCAGCGCGAGCGGCGTCGTGTACTTCGCGTGCGGGAACAGGTGGTGCTGGGGGGCCGGGACGTCCAGCGGGCAGTCCGCGCGGTCGATGCCGTTCACGTCTCCGATGTGGATGTCGCCGTCGGCCGTGCGGCACGAGATGGTGCGCGGCGGACGCTCGGGATCGAGCAGGAAGTCCGCGAGCTTCACGTCGAGGAAGTTGTGGAGGATTCCGTCCAGCCAGGCGCACGCCTCGAGGACCCGCCGCGGCTCGAAGGACGGCAGGTTCCCGATCACGAAGACCTTCGCGCCGCAGCCCGCCTTGAGGCGCTCGAGGCCGGCGAAATCCTCGGCATAGCTGGCGGAGGAGGTGAGCGAGATGATCACCTCGGGCCGCCAGTCGCGGCAGAAGTCGAGCAGCCGCTCCCAGCTCTCGGGCTCCATCACCGCGTCCTTGACCGCCAGCTCGAAGGCGTCTCCGCGCAGGATTCCCGAGATGTAGAGCAGGTCGGAGGGCGCCCACACGTAGTCGGCCTTGACCGTGTGGCAGCAGTAGTTGTCCCGGATGATTCCCTGGGTGAACGGGGGGTTGAGCAGCAGTACGCGCATCCGGTCTCCGGTCCGCTCCGAGCGGACCGACAAGTATACACTTCTGTCCGGAATGCTTCTCTACCCGGGTCATTCCGTCCCGGATCCGGCGGCTTCCCGCGGAAGTTGCCGGTTGCGCCGGGATTCGGCGGGCCGGGCGCCCGCCGACTACCCGAGCCGGCGCCGATGGGGTAGAAGCTCCGGGTGGGTCCGAAGCAGGAGGGAGTGGAGCATGGCGCTGTCCCGCGAACGGCTACTCGACGCCTACCGCCGCATGCGGATGATCCGAAGCTTCGAGGAACGGCTCGCCGAGCTGGTCACCGCCGGCCGCCTCGGGGGCTTCCTGCACCTGTACGCCGGAGAGGAAGCCGTGGCCGCCGGCGTCTGCGCGCACCTGGGTGAGCGCGACATGGTGGCGTCCACGCACCGCGGCCACGGGCACTGCATCGCCAAGGGCGTGGACGTGCGGGGCATGATGGCCGAGCTCTTCGGCAAGCGCACGGGGCTTTGCAAGGGCAAGGGCGGCTCGATGCACATCGCCGACATCGAGAAGGGCATGCTGGGCGCCAACGGCATCGTCGGAGCCGGGATTCCGCTCACGACCGGCGCCGCGCTCACCGCCAAGCTCAAGAAGACCGGCGCCGTCGCGGTGGCCTTCTTCGGCGACGGCGCCACGAACCAGGGCCAGTTCCACGAGTCGCTCAACATGGCGGCCAACTGGAAGCTGCCCGCCATCTTCGTGGTCGAGAACAACGGCTACGGCGAGTTCACGCCCATGGAGTTCGTGACGCCGGTGAAGGATCTGGCCGTCCGGGCGCAGTCGTACGCCATGCGCAGCGCGGTGGCCAACGGCATGGACTTCTTCGACGTATACGAGAAGGCGGGCGAGGCGGTCGAGGCCGCGCGCAAGGGGGACGGCCCGACGCTGCTCGAGTGCAAGACCTACCGCTTCTACGGCCACTTCGTCGGCGATCCGCTGCGCTACCGCTCGAAGCAGGAGGCCGAAGACTGGAAGCAGCACCGCGATCCGCTCGACCTCTTCGAGACGAAGGCGGTCGAGGCGGGCCTGGTCGATCCGGACGACCTGCGCCGCATCGACGCCGAGGTGCTGGAGGAGCTCGCGGCCGCCGTGGACGCGGCCGAGGCGGCTCCGCTCCCCGAACCCGAAGACGTTCTCTCGGACGTCTACGCGAGCGAGTGACGAACATGACGAGAACCCTGTCGACCGCACAAGCCATCAACGAGGCGCTCGCCATCGCCATGCGAGCGGATCCCGACGTGATCGTGATGGGCGAGGACGTCGCCGGCGGTGGCACGCTCGAGGGCGACGACGTCGACGAGATGGGCGGGATCGTCGGCATCACCCGGGGACTGATCAAGGAGTTCGGGCCCGAGCGCGTGCTCGACACGCCCATCAGCGAGATGGGCCTGCTCGGCACCGCGGTGGGCGCGGCGGCCACCGGGCTGCGGCCGGTCGCCGAGCTCATGTTCATGGACTTCATCGGCGTCTGCCTGGATCCGCTGCTCAACCAGGCGGCCAAGCTCCGCTACATGTTCGGCGGAAAATCGCGCGTGCCGCTCACCGTGCGCACCATGACGGGGGCCGGGATGCGGGCGGCGGCGCAGCACTCGCAGTCGCTGTATTGGATCACGGCGGGCATTCCGGGGCTGAAGACGGTGATTCCCTCCAACCCCGCCGACGCGAAGGGCCTGCTGCTGGCGTCGATTCGCGACGACAGCCCGGTGATCTTCTGCGAGGCGAAGGGCGTCTTGAACCAGGTGGGCGAGGTGCCCGAGGGCGATTACGAAGTGCCGCTGGGCGAAGCGTCGGTGGTGCGCGAGGGGAGAGACGTGTCGCTGGTGGGGTTCGGGCGCACCGTGGGCGTGGCGCTGCAGGCCGCCGAGCTGCTGGAGCGCGACGGGATCGGCGCCGAGGTGGTCGACCTGCGCTCGCTCCAGCCGCTCGACGA
>CP070734.1:2885483-2892436 GCA_020347605.1 Deltaproteobacteria bacterium
GGTGCCCGTCGCGGATCTCGCGGGTCGTCTGCTCTCCCTGACCGAGCCTCCCGACGCGGTCGTCGCGCGCCGACTCGTGGCGGCAATCCTGGGGCGCAGGCTCGAGGAGATTCCGGACCCCATCGGGGTGTCGCTGCTCCAGCCGGCGGATCCGCAGCCGGATCGGCGCCTGGCGATCGAGCTCGCGGATTTCGCGGTCGTCGACCTCGAGACGACGGGTCTCGCGCCGCTCCACTCGCGCATCATCGAGATCGGCGCGGTGCGGGTCGCGGGGCTGCGGGTCGTGGAGCGCTTCGAGACGCGGGTCGACCCGGGTGTTCCGATACCCGCATCGATCACGGCGCTCACCGGCATCGACGCCGAGATGCTGGCCGGCGCGCCCCGGCCGGCCGAGGCGCTCGGTCGGTTCCGGCGCTGGCTCGCGTGTCTGCCCGACGCGCCCTTCGTCGCGCACAACGCCCCGTTCGATGCCGGCTTCGTGCGGACCGAATTCGCGCGCCTCGGCTGGCCGCCGCCGTCCGCTCCGGTGCTGTGCACGGCGCGCCTGGCGCGGCGTCTCCTGCCCGATCAGCGCAGTGCCAGCCTGGACGCGCTGTCGCTTCGCTTCGGGATCCGGAACCGCGCCCGCCACCGGGCCCTCGGCGACGCGGAAGCGGCGGCCGGCGTGCTGTGCGAGCTGCTGCGCCTCGCGCGCGGGCGGGCCGGCCTCGAGACGCTCGGCGAGCTCCTCGACTTCTGCGCGATGCCGACCGCGCGGGCGCGCAAGCGGCTGGCGGCCGCGCCGCGCTGAGCGTCAGCGGAGGTGGGCGTGGAGATCCGACGCTGCGGGCGTGGAGCCGGCCAGGGGACGCCGCTCTCCACGCACGGTCGCCAGCACGTACGGACCCTGGGGCAGGACGGCGCAGCGGGGATGCGGCGGCAGCAGCGACAGGGCGCGCGCGACTCCGGCCTCGGGGGAGTCGACCGGCTCGACGAACAGTTCGCGGGCGGTCTGCAGCGGGATGCCGTCGGTGTAGAGCAGCACGCGCGCGCGCCGCATCGCCTGGCACAGGGCCTGTACCATCCATTGATCGATCGCGAAGAATTCGGCGTCCGCGAGCTGCAGCTCGAACGCCTCGGCGCTCGGGCACCCGCGCAAGAGCTTCTCGAAGGAGGCGCTGCCGATTCCCTCCCCGAGCGCGGCGCAGAGCAGGATCACCCCGCCGGGTCGCACGATGCCGGCCGCGGCCGAGATCCCCTTGATGGCCTGGTAGAAGGTGGCGTCGAGCGGTTCGCCGCCGCCCGACACGATCACGAGGTCGGCGGCGCGCTCGAGCGACACGCTCGCTTCCGCCTCCACGAAGCGCATGCCCTCTGCGTGCGCGGCTTCCACGTCGCCGCAGAAGACGCCCGCCACGCGGCGCTCGCGGTCGAGCGCCACGTTCACGAGAAAGTCGACGCCGACGCGCCGCACGATCTCGAGGAGCGCCTCGTGCAGTGGGTTCCCCTCCAGAATTCCGGGGCCCACGTGGCCTTCGAGCAGGGCGGGGCCGTGGGCGACGCGGATCGTATCCACCGCGGCGAGGCCCGGACAGACGGCCTTGCGCCCGCCCGAGTAGCCCGCCATCAGGTGCGGCTCGATCAAGCCCGTCACCACGCGGAGGTCGCGTTCGAGGAAGAATCGGTCGATAAGGATCGGTACGCCGCCGCGCGTGCGCCCCAGGTCGGTGTGCGAGGCGGCGGATCGGGCGTCGTGCTGGACGATCTGCAGCTCGCGCGCGAGCGCGGGCCCGAGGATCTCGTCCAGCTCGGCCGGCGCGAGGGGGCGATGCAGTCCGGTAGCCACCTGCACGAAGATCGAAGCGGGCGGAAGTCCCGCCGTGGACAGCGCCTCGAGGATCGGAGGCAGGATCCGGGCGTTGGGAACCGGGCGCGTGCGGTCCGACACGACGATCACGGCATCGCGCCGCCCGCGCGCGAGTTCCGCGAGCGGCTGCGCGCCGATCGGCCGCGCCAGGCCCGCGCGCAGCTCGGCCGCGGGATCCGCGAGCGGCGCGGCCGTCGACTTCTCGAGCACGTCGACGTGCAGCGCGTCGGGAAGCGCGATCTCGAGCGCGTGTCGTCCGTAGGCCAGCTCCACCCGCATGCCGTCACCATATCCCCGGCCGCGGCGTCTCGCGAGACGCGCGGGCGCGCCCGCGCTCGCGTGGTACCGTCCCGCTTCGGGGGGTGGCGGCTCGTGAAGGAGCGGCTGTGTCTCGCGCTCGCGGCGCTGGGGCTCGTGATCGGTGCGCACGCGGCCGCGGAGAGCGAACGCTTCGACACCGTCGTGATCGACCCGGGTCACGGCGGCGAAGACCGCGGCGCGCAAGGGCCCGGTGGCCTCAACGAGAAGGAGGTCGTGCTGGCCGTGGCGCGCCGACTCGGCGCGCGCCTGCAGGCCGCGGGCCTCGACGTCGTGCTCACCCGCAACAGCGATCGCACCTTGTCGCTGGAGCAGCGCACCTCGATCGCGAACGACGCCCGAGCCGATCTCTTCCTGTCGATTCACGCGAACTCCGCGCACGTGTCGAGTGCACGCGGCGCCGAGATCTACTTCGTGTCGCTCGAGGCGACCGACGACCAGGCGGAGCTCGTCGCGCAGCGCGAGAACGAGGCGTTCGGAATGCTCGCGAGGACGGCGGACGGCGCCCGCGATCCGCTCTTCGAGATCCTCGCAGACCTGATCGCGACCGAGCACCTGAAGGAGTCGAATGAGTTCGCGCGGCTGGCCGAGAAAGCGCTGGCGAATGGCAGCGGCTCCCCGTCGCGCGGCGTCAAGCAGGCGCCCTTCGTGGTGTTGATGGGAGTCCAGATGCCGGCATCCCTGATCGAGATCGGCTTCCTGTCGAACGCGTCGGAGGAGCGGACGTTGCGGAGCGAGGCGCAGCGCGATCGGATCGCGGCGGCGATTGCCGCGGCCGTGCTGGAGTTCGGCCGGCGTTTCGACGCGCGGCGCGGCGTGAGCGACGAGCAATCCATCGTCCGGCGGGGTGGCTGATGCGCACGGACGGCCGCGCCCCGGACGAGCTGCGTCCGGTCCGACTGACACTGGATTTCACGGACGCTCCGCTGGCTTCGGTCCTGTGTGAGATGGGGCGCACGAAGGTGCTCTGCACCGTCAGCGAAGAAGCCTCGGTGCCGCGCTTCCTGCACGGGACCGGGCGGGGCTGGATCACGGCGGAGTACTCGATGCTTCCGGGCTCGACCGATCGTCGCACCGAGCGGGAGGCGGCGCGCGGCCGTCCGTCGGGGCGCACGCAGGAGATCCAGCGCTTGATCGGGCGCAGCCTGCGCGCGGTCGCCGACCTCGGGGCGCTGGGCGAGCGCACGCTGTGGGTCGACTGCGACGTGCTGCAGGCCGACGGGGGGACGCGGACCGCCGCGATTACCGGCGCGTATGCGGCCCTGGCGCTCGGGCTGCGCCGGATGGTGGAGCAGGGCGTGCTCACCCGCGTACCGCTCTCCGATGCCGTCGCGGCGATCTCGGTCGGCGTCGTGGACGGCGACGCCGTGCTGGACCTGCCCTACGAGGAAGATGCGCGCGCCGAGGTCGACATGAACGTGGTCGGCACGGGAACCGGTCGCTTCGTCGAGATCCAGGGCACGGGCGAGGAGATGACCTTCTCGCGCGAGCAGCTCGACGCCATGATCGCGCTGGCACAGAAGGGGATTCGCCGCCTGGTCGATCACCAGAACGCCGCGCTCGAGGGCGTTCGCGCCTCGTGAAGCCAGGGGCCGCCGAGCGCCCCGAGGTCGTGGTCGCGACCTCGAACCCGGGGAAGCTGCGCGAGATTCGCGCCATCCTGGCGGACCTGCCGGTGTCGTTCCGGACGCTCGCGGACTTTCCGGGCGTGGCGCTTCCGGAGGAATCGGACGACTACGAGGCGAATGCGATCGCCAAGGCGCGCACCGTGGCGCGCACGACCGGGCGGCTGGCGCTCGGCGACGATTCCGGCATCGAGGTCGACGCGTTGGACGGGGCGCCCGGCCCCCACTCGGCGCGCTACGGCGGTCCGGGACTCTCGGACGGGGAGCGCGCGCGGAAGCTGCTCGACGCACTCCGCGCCGCCCCGGCCGGCCAGCGCGGCGCGCGCTTCGTGTGCGTCGCGGCGCTCGCCAGCCCCGCGGACGAGGTGGTCACCGCGCGCGGTGAGTGCGCCGGGTCGATTCTGCTCGAGCCGCGCGGCGAAGGCGGCTTCGGCTACGACCCCGTGTTCCAGCCTCACGAACGGGACGGCTCGATGGCGCAGCTCTCGCCCGCCGACAAGAACCGGATCTCACATCGCGCCCGCGCATTGCGCGGGCTGGCGGCGGACATCGAGCGACTCGCGACGCGCTGATCGCGGCGCGCGGCCGGCGGCGTTCAGCCGTTCAGTGCGACCATCGCCGTCGAGAGCACTGCACCCAGCCCCGCTGCGGCGAGCGCGAGGGGAAGCTGCGTCTTCACGTGGTCCATCAGGTCGCAGCCCGTGAACATGCTCGACAGGATCGTCGTGTCCGAGATCGGCGACGCCTGGTCGCCGAACACGGCGCCGCCGAGAATCGCGCCGAAGCAGATCTGGATGTAGATCGGATCGGGGTTCAGGGCGAAGGCCAGGGGAATCGCCACGGGGAACACCACGGCGTAGGTCCCCCACGAGGTGCCCGTCGCGAAGGCGATGCCCATGCACACCGCCGTGAGCAGGGCCGGCAGCGCCGCCGCGGGCACCAGGCCGCCGATGCTCGTCACCAGGTACTGCGCCGTGTCGAGCTCCTTCGCCACGTAGCCCAGCGTGACCGCCAGCCCGAGAATGATCGCGCCGATCGTCATGCTCTGGCAGCCCCTCACGAAGCCGTCGAGCACGTCCGCCAGCCGCATGCCGCGCGCCTTGGCGACCAGCATGGCGGAGAGAGCGCAGCCGATGAAGGCCTCGTCGATCCAGTTGCTGCGAAAGAGCAGGTACGGAAGGACCGCCACGCCGAGCAGCACGCCGATCGGGACCGCGAAGTCGAGCAGGCTCGGCGCGTAGCCGCGCGTGTGCGCGTGCACCTCGGGCGGGGCGGGGAGCAGCGGCTCCGCGTTGGGCGCGTCGAGCGCGCCGCTCGCGCGCGCCCGGTCGCGGGCCCGCGCCATCGTCCCGCCGACCCACGGAAGCAGGTCGAGCGCGAACAGGAGCGTCGCGACCACGGCGAACATTCCGTAGAAGTTGAAGCGCAGGGACGCCACGAAGAAGCCGATGCCGGCCCGGGTGTCCGGAAGCAACTCGATCGTGCCCGCCACGAGGCCCGCGACATAGGCCGGCCACGCGTTGAAGGGCAGGATCGTCGCGATGGGCGACGCCGTGGAATCCACCACGTAGGCGAGCTCTTCGTGGCTCACCCGGTGCCGGTCGGCCACCGGCTTCACGGTCGTGCCCGTGAGCACGGTGCTGACCGTCCCGCCCTGGTGGAAGACGCAGCCGAGCACCCAGCTGAACAGCAGGGCGGATCGCGGTCCGCGCGCCAACCGACCGCCGACCGATTCGGCGAAGTGGCGCGCCCCCCCGGTCTTCTCCCAGAGACCGATCAGGCCGCCGAGGCTCCACAGGTAGATGAGCAGGATCCGCGCGTAGCCCTCCGATCCGAGCGCCGGAAGCAGGAAACGATGGATGAAATTGAGGTCGGACGGCATGCCCGTCTGCGCGTACAGCACCAGTGCGCCGGTGAGGATTCCGGCGAAGAGCGCGACGAGGACCTGCCGCGTGGCGAATGCGAGAACGATCGTCACCAGGGCGGGCAGCAGCGACAGCCAGGTGGGCTCGACATCCGCAGGCACGCGCGCAGCATATCAGAGGCTCGTCCCCGAGACCCGCGGTCGGGATCCCGCGTTTCGTTGGAGGCGACGTGCGCGTGCGACGGCCGGGATTTCGCGCGTGCGATGCGACTCTTCTGTGTCGCGTCCCGTGAGATACGATGAGCCGGCGAGGATGACGTCATGCTCCCCAGTCCGAACGCGCGGCCGCCGCGCCGATGAACGATCCGGCGGCGCGCGAGCCCGAGAAGCGCTGGCGGGAGCGCATGATGGCGGCCCAGGGCGGCGACGCAGTCGCGTACGAGCAGCTGCTCGTGGAGCTCCTCCCGGTCGTGCGCGGTCTGGTGCGGCGTCGGATCCGCGACGAGGCAACCGCGGAAGACGTGGCGCAGAACGTGCTCCTGTCTCTGCACCGCGCGCGCCACACCTACCGCCCCGAGCGGCCCTTCGGGCCTTGGCTACGCGCCATCGCGCGAAACGCCGTGGTCGACTGGGGGCGCCGTCACACGCGCCGCGCCGAGCGCGAGCTCCTGCTGCCCCGCGACGAAGCGTGGCCGGATCTGGCCGAGCCGCCGGCGCACGGTCGGGCGCTGCCCCCCGCCGTGGAGCAGGCGCTCGCCGATCTGCCGCCGGCGCAGCGCGAAGCGGTGGAGCTGCTCCAGCTGCAGGGGCTGTCGGTCGCCGAGGCGGCGCTGCGCGCGGGCGTGACCCCCGGCGCCCTCAAGGTTCGGGCGCACCGCGGCTACCGCGCGCTCCGCGAGCGGCTCGGCGGGAAGCCGCGCTGAGCCGGGCTGCGCCCGGCGGCTCCGCTAGCCTTGCCGCGCGATGGACGCGCTGCTGATCCGACACGGCCAATCGACCTGGAACGCCGCGGGTCGGTGGCAGGGCCAGGGCGACCCGCCGCTCTCGGACGCCGGCCGACGCCAGGCCCGCGCGCTGGCGGGCGCGCTGGCGGCCGCCCGCGCGCGCTTCGACGCGCTGCTCAGCAGCGACCTGGCGCGCGCCCGCGAGACCGCAGCCATCCTGGGGGAGGCCCTGTCGCTCGAACCGGAGATCGAGCCGCGCCTGCGTGAGCGCAACGTCGGGAGCTGGTCGGGTCGGACGCGGCGCGAGATCGAACGCAGCTGGCCCGAGGAGCTGGCGCGGGTGCGCGCGGGAGACC
>CP070734.1:2892536-2894372 GCA_020347605.1 Deltaproteobacteria bacterium
TGTAGCCGGTGTGCGGATCCATGTAGTGGACGTAGAGGAACATCGGCTGTGCCGGTGAGTCGCCCAGCGCCTCGAAAACCTCGTCGTTGACCTCCTGCGCCCTGGGCGCGCGCAGCTCGACGGGCTTCTCGTTCTCACGCCGGACCGACCACAGGACGTCTTCGCCGCCCCTGTCCACCCGCTTTCCGAGCGGGCGCCATCGCTCGAAGCCGCGCTCGAAGCCGCCTTCGTTGACATGGATGAAGTTCCCGGATACTCCCACGGTATGGTATGCGGCCTCCCGAAGAGACTCGGCCAGCGTCGGGAGATCGGGCGACAGACCCGTCGTGTAGCTGTCCGCCCCGTGCTCCGAGGGAAGCCGCGACGTGAAGAGCGAGCCCACGGAGGGTCGGGTCCACGAGCTCGTCGCGACGGCGCTGTCGAAGACGACACCCTCTCGCGCGAGGCGGTCGATGTTGGGCGACGTGGGGCGACCGTACCCGTAGGCGCCCAGATGGTCGGCCCGGAGCGCGTCGACGACGATCAGCACGAGATTCGGGCAGACGGGGCGGCGCGCGCAGGCCGTGCCGGCCAGCACCAGGCAGGCTGCCAGAACGAGCACGCGGAACGCGAGGCGGGGTTGCCGCCTAGGAGCGGGGACCGGGCGGCGGTACGGCCGTCTGCGTATGCCGCGATCCCGTCTCATGCACTCCTCTCGCCGGCGGGACGGCGCGCCCCGGCGGAGTGTAGGGATGGGCGCGATCGGTGTCCCATCCGACGCCGCGTGCGCCCGACGGACGCATGAAGGAAGTCCGCGCCGAGACGACGGTCGCGCCGGAACGCGAGGGCGGGCGGCCCGCGCGAGACCTTCTGCTCCCCATGCGGCTGCCGGATCTCTGGATCCTGGGAGGCTTCCTCCTGCTCTTCGTCGCGTCGCGCTTCGTCGCGGTGTCGTGGAACCTCGGCGCCACCACCTACTGGGAGGAGGAATACCGTTGGGTCGCCGCGCGAGAGATCCTCCACGGAACGACGGCGCCCCTGTTCTCCTATCAGGCGGACCACTAACAGGGCGGTTCAGTCGTCATGATCCTGCTCGCCGCGGGATTCATGCGGGTCTTCGGCGAGAGCCCCGCCGTCATGAAGCTCGCCGCGATCCTCGTGTCGAGCACCACGCTCACGCTGCTCTACGTCCTGGGCAGGAAGGTCTTCGGTCGCGCCACCGCGGTTTGCGCGTCGGCGGCGTACCTCGCGGGGCCGCCGCTGGTCGCCTATTGGGGCGTCGTCGTGATGGGCAGCCACGGCGAGTCCATCGCGTTCAGCCTGGCCCAGCTGCTGCTGTTCTTCGGCCTGCTCGACGGCACCTGGCGGCGCCCGGTCGGCTGGCTGGCCTTCGGGCTCGTCTCCGGTCTGGGGCTGTGGTTCTGCTACACGTCGGGGCTGTCCCTGCTGGCCTGCGGGCTCGCGTGGCTGCTGCTCGAGCGCATGCCCCGGCTTCGCGAGCTCGCCTGGGCGATCGGCGGTGGCATCCTCGGACTCGTTCCCTGGCTCTCCTACAACACCACGCGCGGCTTCGTCGGCCTCGGCCGTGTCCTCCAGGTCTTCGGCCTGGAGAGCGCGCCCGACCCGTGGATCGCACAGAGCGCTTCGGACAAGCTGATCAGCCTCGTGGTCCGCGACTGGACCATCGGACTGGTGGGACCGTTCTTCATGGGCTGGCCGGAGTGGCTGGAGGTCGCAGTCGTGGCGGGCTTCGCGCTGCCCCTGGCCGCTGCCCTGGCGTGGTCGCTGTGGCGGACGGTCGGTGCGCCGCTGTACGCCCGCCTGACGTCGCGCGGGGGACGGCCGCTGGGGAGGGCC
>CP070734.1:2894472-2918395 GCA_020347605.1 Deltaproteobacteria bacterium
CGCCCGCGTGCTGGACCGCTGGTCCGATCCGACCTCGGATTTCCGTCAGCGCCTGGAGCAGGAGCTGCCCGCCGCCACGGGGTTCTCGCCCGAAGTGGTTCGCGAGGGTCTCGCCCGTGCCCTCGCGGACTGGAACGGCGAGGCGCTCCACCGGCTCGTCGCGAACGAGCTGGGCGCGGTCGACCGGCTCGATGCGCCCGGACCCGTGATGCTCACGGGCTTCGGCTGCACCGCGGTGCTGCTGGCGGGATCGCTGCCGACGCCGACGCTGATCGCACTGCTGGCGCCCCTCCTGGTGCGCTCGCCGGTGCTGGCGAAGACGTCGTCGCACGATGCGGTGACCGCGCCGCTCTTCGCGCGCTCGATCGCCGCAGAGGACCCCGGGCTCGGCGACTGCATCGTCGCGCGTTCGTTTCCGAGCGCGGACGAGGCCAGCGCCGCGGCGCTGCTCACGGCCGACTGCATCGTCGCGACGGGCTCGGACGAGACGGTCGCGGGGATCGCCGCGCGCGTGCGGGGTCCGCGCCGGCTCATCACCTACGGCCACCGTCTGTCCGTCGCCGCCGTCGACGCCGGCACCCCCGACGCAACCGCGCTGGACGACGCGGCGCGGGCGCTCGCCCTCGACGTATCGCTCTGGGACCAGCAGGGTTGCCTGTCACCCGTGGCGGTCTACGCGGTCCGCGGCGGTCGCGAAGCGGCGGAGCGGTTCGCGTCGCTCCTGGCGGCCGCACTCGAGCGCACGGCGGCGCGCCTGCCGCACGGCCGGATCCCGCCCGTGGCCGGCGCGGCGCTGGTGCGCGAGCGCGCCGAAGCCGAGCTGCGAGCCGCAGCCGGGCGGCCGGTTGCGCTGCATGCCGGCGCCGACCTCGCGTGGACGGTGGTCTGCGAGGAAGACGCGCGCGCGCGCCCGGCGCCCCTGCACCGCTTCGTGCGGGTGCACCCGGTGTCGGACGCGGCGGAGCTGTGCCGCGCTCTGCAGCCTCTCGCGGCCCACCTCGCCTGCGTCGGAGTCTCGGGCTTCGGACCCCGGGCCCCGACGCTGGCCCGCGCGCTGGCGGACCTGGGGGCCTCGCGCGTGTGCCCGGTGGGGGCCATGCAGGCCCCCCCGCTCGACTGGCGGCACGACGGCCGTCCGGTCCTGCTCCCCATGGCCCGCCTGGCGGGCTTCGAGGCGGGTCCGTAGGCACGTGCAGGCTCCCGGCGGGAAATCAATAAAAATAAATATATTCAGATAGTTATCCATTCATGCGGAGCTGGGTGGGAGAACGGGTACAAATCTGGTCCCCTATTTACAGTACCGTACGGGTCCGATATCCTTGACCCCGTTCGGGTGCCAGCGGAAGGGAGGGTCCCGTGCTCCGCGTCAGCAAGATCACCGATCACGGCATCGTCATCTTGTCGAATCTCGCGAGCGAGCCGGACGGCTCGACGCAGAGCGCGCGAGAGATCGCGGCGGAGGCGCGGCTGCCGCTGCCGGTGGTCAGCAAGACGCTCAAGCGGCTCGCGCGCGCCGGCATCCTGGAATCGCACCGCGGCGCGAAGGGCGGCTACGCGCTGGCCCGGAGCCCCGCCGAGATCACGCTCGCCGACGCCATCACCGCGCTCGAGGGACCCATCGGGCTGATGGAGTGCAGCGTCCACCTGGGCCAGTGCTCGCACGAGTCGACCTGCACGATCCGCGGCCCGTGGCAGCGCGTGAACGACGAGATCCGCGCGTCGCTGGAGCGGATCACCATTTCGGAACTGCTGCCGACCCCGGGCGGAGACGGCGAGCTGATTCCGCTGCGCGTGGCGTCCGGCGACCGGCGCCGCTGAGCGACCCGAGCACCGACGAACCGGCCACAGGCCAGGAGACCCCATGTCTCGAACCAGCAGCGCGCTCGAGCGTCTCGCCAACCGCGAGTACGAGTACGGGTTCGTCACCGACATCGAGAGCGACAGCGTCCCGCCCGGATTGTCGGAAGACGTGATTCGCACGATCTCGAAGAAGAAGAACGAGCCCGACTGGCTGCTCGCGTGGCGGCTCAAGGCGTATCGTCACTGGCTGACGCTGGCGGACGCAGAGCCGACCTGGGCGAACGTCCACTACGATCCGATCGACTACCAGAAGATCGTCTACTACTCGGCGCCCCGGCCGAAGAAGAAGCTCGAGAGCCTCGACGAGGTGGACCCCGAGCTGCTCGCGACCTACGAGAAGCTCGGCATCTCGCTGGCCGAACAGAAACGCCTGACCGGCGTCGCGGTCGACGCGGTATTCGACAGCGTCTCGGTCGCGACCACCTTCAAGAAGGAGCTCGAGAAGCACGGCATCATCTTCTGTGCCTTTTCGGAGGCGGTGCAGCGTCACCCCGAGCTGGTGCGAAGCTACCTGGGCTCGGTGGTCCCCTACGCCGACAACTTCTTCGCCACGCTCAACTCGGCGGTCTTCAGCGATGGGTCCTTCGTGTACATCCCGAAGGGCGTGCGCTGCCCGATGGAGCTCTCGACCTACTTCCGGATCAACGCCGAGAACACCGGTCAGTTCGAGCGCACCCTGATCGTCGCGGACGAGGGCTCGTACGTGAGCTACCTGGAGGGATGCACCGCTCCGATGCGGGACGAGAACCAGCTCCACGCGGCGGTCGTGGAGCTCGTCGCGCTGGGCGACGCGGAGATCAAGTACTCGACCGTCCAGAACTGGTACCCCGGGGACGAAGAGGGGCGCGGCGGGATCTACAACTTCGTGACGAAGCGCGGCAAGTGCGCGGGCGCGCGCTCGAAGATCTCGTGGACGCAGGTCGAAACGGGCTCCGCGATCACCTGGAAGTACCCGAGCTGCATCCTGCTGGGAGACGGATCGATCGGCGCGTTCTACTCGGTGGCGCTGACCGCCCGACGACAGCAGGCCGACACGGGTACCAAGATGTACCACATCGGGAAGAACACCAAGAGCACGATCATCTCGAAGGGGATCTCGGCGGGTCACGGACAGAACTCGTACCGGGGCCTGGTGCGGATCAACAAGGGAGCGGCGGGAGCGCGCAACTATTCGCAGTGCGACTCGCTGCTGCTCGGCGACCGGTGCGGCGCCCACACCTTCCCGTACCTCGAGGTGATGAACCCCAGCGCGACGGTGGAGCACGAGGCGACGACCTCGAAGATCGGCGAGGACCAGCTCTTCTACTGCCGCCAGCGCGGCATCTCCGAAGAGGACGCCATCTCGATGATCGTGAACGGCTTCTGCAAGGAGGTGCTGCGCGAGCTGCCCATGGAGTTCGCGGTGGAAGCGCAGAACCTGCTCGGAGTGAGCCTGGAGGGAAGCGTCGGCTGACGCGACGAGGAGTCCCGGATTCGACATGCTGAAGATCACGAATCTCCACGCGAAGGTAGAGGGACGCGAGATCCTCAAGGGCCTGGACCTGGAAGTCCGGCCGGGCGAGGTGCACGCGGTGATGGGCCCGAACGGCTCGGGCAAGAGCACGCTCGCCAACGTCATCGCCGGACGCGAAGACTACGAGGTGACCGGGGGCGAGATCCTCTACCGGGGCGAGAACCTGGCGGGCCTGTCGCCCGAGGACCGCGCGCGCGACGGGATCTTCCTCGCCTTCCAGTATCCGGTCGAGATCCCGGGCGTGTCGAACATGTACTTCCTGAAAGCCGCGAAGAACGCGATTCTCCGGCACCGCGGCGAGGACGAGCTCGACGCGGTCGACTTCCTCGAATTTGCGCGGCGCAAGCTCAAGCTGGTCGAGATGAACGAGGAGCTCGCGAACCGGCCGATCAACGAGGGCTTCTCGGGAGGCGAGAAGAAGCGCAACGAGATCTTCCAGATGGCCGTGCTGGAGCCCACGCTCTGCGTGCTGGACGAGACGGACTCCGGTCTCGACATCGACGCGCTGCGCGTGGTCGCCTCCGGCGTGAACGCGCTGCGCAGTCCCGAGCGCGCGATGCTGCTGATCACGCACTACCAGCGCCTGCTCGAGTACATCGTGCCGGACTTCGTGCACGTGCTGTCGGACGGACGCATCGTCCGTTCGGGCGGCAAGGAGCTGGCGCTCGAGCTCGAGGAGAAGGGCTACGCCTGGATCGAGGAGCACGCCGCCGCATGAGCCGCGCCGAAACGCAACCGTACCTCGAACGCTTCCGGCGCCTCGAGCCGAGCGCGGCAGAGCCCACCTGGCTGCACGGCATGCGCGACGCGGCCATCGAGCGCTTCGCGGAGTTCGGCTTTCCGAGCCCCCGACTCGAGGACTGGAAGTACACGAGCGTGCGGAGCATCGCGACGTCCGATTTCGGCGGCGCACCGCCCGCGCGGAACCCTTTCTCGAAGCGCGACGTGGCCTTCAGCCTGGGCGGCGATTTCCACGGCCGGATCCTCGCGTTCGCGGACGGCCGCTACGCGCCCGAGCTCTCGACGATCGAGGCACTTCCCGAAGGCGTGATCGCGGAGAGCCTGGCAACCGCACTCGCGGGGCGCCCGGCGTGCATCGAGCCTCACCTGGGTCGCGTGGCGACGTGGGACGCGCCGGAGGACGCCTTCGTCGCGCTCAACACCGCCTTCCTGGGCGACGGGGCGTTCGTGTACCTGCCGCGCGGCGCGGTGGTCGAGGCGCCGATCGGACTGGTGTTCCTGGGCCTGCGGAACGGCGCCGCGCCGATCTCGCAACCGCGGATCCTGATCGTCGCCGAGGCCGGCAGCCGGGCGACGATCGTCGAGAGCTACGCCGGCTGCGGCCCCGACGCGTATCTGACGAACGCCGTCACCGAGGTCGTGGTCGGCGCGGGCGCCTCGATCGATCACGTGAAGCTGCAGTGTGAGAGCGGTTCGGCGTTCCACGTCTCGGCGCTGCAGGCGCAACAGTCGCGCGACAGCCGCTTCGCCTCGCACGCGATCTCGCTCGGCGCGGCCCTGGCGCGCAACGACGTGAACGCGCGGATCGACGACGCCGGGGCCGAAGCCGTGCTGAACGGTCTGTTCGTGGCCAGCGCCGCCCAGCACGTGGACAATCACACCGAGATCGACCACGCGAAGCCCCACAGCCAGAGCCGCGAGCTGTACAAGGGGATCCTCGCGGGCCGCGCCCACGGCGTGTTCAACGGCAAGATCATCGTACGGCCCGACGCTCAGAACACCCATGCGCAGCAGGCGAACGACAACCTGCTGATGTCGGAGGACGCGAGGATCAACTCGAAGCCCGAGCTCATGATCCACGCGGACGACGTGAAGTGCTCCCACGGCTCGACGATCGGCTATCTCGACGAGTCGGCGCTCTTCTATCTGCGCTCGCGCGGGATCTCCGCCGTCGAAGCCCGCGAGTTCATGATGCGCGCCTTCGCCTCCGAGGTGACGCGCGCGATCGGCTCCGCGCCGGTCCGCACGCGCGTGGATGAGCTGGTGACGGCCCGGCTCGCGCGCGGCGCACCGCTGGAGATCGCATGAAGGACGCCTCCGTGAACGCGGCCACGCCCGCGGCGTTCGACGTCGAGCGGATCCGCGACGAGTTCCCGGTCCTGAACACGACGATGCGCGGCAAGCCGCTCGTCTACCTCGACAGCGCGGTCTCGGCCCAGAAGCCGCGCCGCGTGATCGAGACGCTCCGGAACTTCTACGAGAAAGAATACGCAAACATCCACCGCGGCGTCTACGAGCTCTCGGAGCGCGCGACGGCGCGCTACGAAGCGGCCCGCGAGACGGCCCGCCGCTTCCTGAACGCGGCTTCGACGCGCGAGATCGTGTTCGTGCGCGGCACCACGGAGGCCATCAACCTGGTCGCCGCGACCCATGGCCGGGCCAACCTGGAGAAGGGCGACGAGATCCTGATCTCGGCGATGGAGCACCACTCGAACATCGTGCCCTGGCAGCTCCTGTGCGAGGAGCGGGGCCTCGCGTTGCGCGTGGCGCCGATCGACGATCGCGGCGAGTTGATCGTCGAGGAGTTCGAGAAGTGCCTGTCGCCGCGCACGCGGATCGTGGCGCTGGTGCACGTATCGAACGCGCTCGGCACGATCAATCCGGTCCGGGAGCTCACCCGACAGGCGCACCGCTGCGGTGCGGTCGTGCTGCTGGACGGCGCGCAGGCGGCGCCCCATCTCCCCATCGACGTGCGCGACCTCGACTGCGACTTCTACGCCTTCTCCAGCCACAAGGTGTTCGGACCCACGGGCGTCGGCGTGCTGTACGCGCGCGAATCGCTGCTCGAGGCGTTGCCGCCGTACCAGTCGGGCGGCGAGATGATCGAGTCCGTCAGCTTCGAGAAGAGCACCTATCGCGACATCCCGGAGCGGTTCGAAGCCGGCACGCCCAACATCGCCGGGACGATCGGCCTCGGCGCGGCGCTGGACTGGATGACCGAGCTCGGGCACGACGCGATCGCGACGCACGAAGCGGAGCTGCTCGCCCACGCCACGGCCGCCCTGGAGGCGATTCCCGAGGTGCGTCTGATCGGAACCGCGCGACACAAGGCGGGGGTGCTCTCGTTCGTGCTCGAGGGCGTGCACCCGCACGACGCGGGAACCATCCTCGATCACGAGGGCATCGCAGTCCGCGTCGGCCACCACTGCGCCCAGCCCGTGATGGAGCGTTTCGGCGTGCCCGCGACGATCCGCGCGTCGCTCAGCGTCTACAACACGCGCGAGGACGTGGACGCCCTCGTGGCGGGCATCGCACAGGTGCTTCGGGTGTTCCGCGGATGAGCGACCTGCGCAGCCTCTATCAGGAGTTGATCCTCGACCACGGCAAATCGCCGCGAAACTTCGGGAAGCTCGCGGACGCGAACCGTCGGGCGAGCGGCAACAACCCGCTGTGCGGGGACAAGCTCACGCTCTACCTGCGCGTGGAAGACGACGTCGTGCGGGACGTCCGTTTCGAGGGCTCGGGCTGCGCGATCTCCACGGCCTCGGCCTCGATGCTCACGCAGGCCATCAAGGGCCGGACCACGCAGGCGGTGGCCGCGCTGTTCGATCGCTTTCACGCGCTCGTCACCGGCGGCGAGTCGACGAGCGGCGCAGACGCCCCCGAGCTCGGAAAGCTCGAGGTGTTCGCCGGGGTGCGCGAGTTTCCCGTGCGCGTCAAGTGCGCGACGCTCGTCTGGCACACGCTCGTGCACGCGCTCGAGCACGACGGCGGCGAGGTGACCACCGAGTAGCGCCGTGCCCGCCGCACGCGGCGGGCGGGCGGGGAGACGCCATGGAGCCGGGCGGAGGAGAGATCGAGGCGGCGGTCGACGTGGATGCGTTGCGCGCGCAGGTGATCGCAGCGATCGAGACGTGCTACGACCCCGAGATCCCGGTCAACATCTACGCGCTCGGCTTGATCTACGACATCGAGGTGGAGCCGTCGGGCGCCGTCCAGATCCGGATGACGCTCACATCTCCCATGTGCCCCGTGGCCGAGACGCTGCCGCCCGAAGTCGAGGCGAAGGTCCGGGCCACTCCGGGCGTGACCGCGGCAAACGTGGAAGTGGTCTGGGATCCGCCCTGGGACCCGAGTCGGATGTCCGAAGCGGCCCGGCTCGAGCTGGGCATGACGTAGGTCGGCGCGGGGTGCGCGCCGGCGCGGCGCCCGACCCATGGCCCGCCGCGGCCGCGGGCTCGCTCGCCTGGGCGCGACCGTCGTGGCGCTCTGCCTGGGCATCGCCGTGTTGAGTCGCTTCGTAGACCGGATGATCTTCTACCCGACGCCGGGCGTGGACCTCACGCCCGCGGAGCTGGGCGTCCCCGCAGAGGAGGTGTTCCTCCGGACCGCGGACGGCGTGCGGATCCACGCCTTCTACCTGCCCGCGCCGGGTGAGACGCGCGCGCTGCTGTTCCTGCACGGCAACGCGGGCAACGCCTCCCACCGCCTGCCCAACGCCGCGGCGCTCGCCGAGCTCGGAACCCACGTGCTGCTGCTCGACTACCGCGGCTATGGCCGCAGCGAGGGATCGCCGAGCGAGGCCGGCGTGTACGCGGACGCGCGCGCGGGACTGGCGCACCTCGTCGACGCCCGCGGCTTCGACGAGCGACGCATCGTCGCGTTCGGGCGCTCGATCGGGGGCGCCGTCGCGGTCGACCTCGCCCAGGGCCGGGCGCTGGCCGGCCTGGTGCTGGAGAGCACCTTCAGCTCGATCGGCGACGTGGCCGCCTCGATCTTCGGAGGGCTCCCGCTCGGCGCGCTGGTCCGGGGGCGCTTCGACTCGGCGGCGAAGATCGGGCGGGTTCGCTGCCCGCTGCTCTTCTTGCACGGCGACCGCGACCGGGTGATTCCGATCGAGCTCGGGCGCCGGCTGTTCGAGATCGCGCCCGACCCCAAGGTCTTCGAGGTGCTCGCCGGCGCCGGCCACAACGATACGGTCCTCGTCGGAGGACGTCCCTACCTGGAGCGGATCCGTCGCTTCCTGGATCGCGTCGCTCCACGCTGACGCGCGAGACGGCGCACCGGTCCGGGCATCCGCGCGCCGTCCGGCGCCGGACGCGCGCCGACGCGCGGGTGCTATCGTGCGGCATGCCTTCTGCGCTGGGACGCATCCTGGTGACCGGTGCCAACGGGAACCTCGGACGGCGGCTGATCGAGCGTCTGGCGGATGCCGAGGCGCCGTCGGCGCCGGTCCGGGCGCTGGTGCGCTCGGAGCGCGCCGCCGCGACGCTGCGCGCGCTCCCGCCGCACTGCGCGCCCGAGATCCGGATCGTGGACTACCGCGACGCGGAAGCGATGGAGCGTGCCGCCCAGGGCTGCGCCGGGATCGTCCACCTGGTCGGGATCCTCAAGGAGACGCCGCAGACGCGCTACGTCGAGGCGCACGAGAACGTCACGCGCGTGCTGCTCGCGGCCGCGAACCGGGCCGGGTGCCGACGCGTCGTGTACTTGAGCATCCTCGGCGCGCGTCCCGATTCCGACAACCGGTGTCTCGCCTCCAAGGCACGCGCCGAGCGCATGGTGCTCGACGACGCGGCCGCCGGCACCGTGCTGCGCGTGCCCATGGTGCTCGGCTCGGACGACTACGCCGCGCGGGCGCTCGCGGCGCGCGCGCGCGCGCGCTGGGTCCCGCTGGTACGCGGCGGCGCCTCGCTCGAGCAGCCGATCGACGCCGCCGACGTGGTCGAGGCGATCCTCTCCGCGCTGGCGCGCGACGACCTCGCCGGCGAGGCGCTCGACCTGGCGGGACCGGAGTCGCTGCCGCAGCGCGCCCTCCTCGAGCGGGCCGCGGCGCTGTGCGGCCGGCGCCCCGTCGTGCTGCCCGTCCCCGCCGGCCTGGTGCGCCTCGCGGCGCGCGTCCTCGAGCGGCTGCTCGCGAACCCTCCGCTCACGCCCGACATGCTCGGCGTGCTCGAACACGACGACCGGATCGATCCGCTGCCCGCCTGCAAGCGCCTCGGCATCTCGCTCACACCGCTCGACACCACGCTGCGCCGCACGGTCGCGGCCGCGCGGGGGCCGCAATGAGCGACGCGCGCGAGATCCTCCCCACCGAACCGACGCGCCGCGCGCTCACCCGCCCCGCCGGCTGGTTGCGCCTGCTGCCCTGGCTGATCACCGCGGCCTGTTTCGCGTACCTCTACACCCGCCTCGACGGCGCCGCGGCGCGCGAGGGGAAGTCGGTGGTCGCGTACCTCGCCGCCGTGTTCACCGGCGTGCCCTGGGACCGTTGGCTGGCGCTGATGGTCCCATACTCGCTGTTCTTCTTCCTGATCGACTCGCTGGTGGTGTGGCGCGTGATCAACTGGTTCAACGCGCGGGTGCGATACACCGACATCCTTCCGATTCGGGGCAGCACCTACATCCTCTCCATCCTGAACGAACAGGTCGGCAAGGGCGCCATGGCGCTCTACCTGTACCGCCGCGAGGGCGTGCCCGGCTGGCAGCTCGGCTCGAGCATGCTCTTCATCATGTTCTGCGAGTTCCTCTATCTGTCGAGCTGGGCCACGATCGGCGTCGCCCTGCGCTGGGAACGCTTCGCCACCATCGCGCCGGTGTTCCACTGGATTCCGTGGATCACGCTCGGCGCGGCCGTGATCTTCGCGCTGGTCCTGCTCTACTTCCGCGGCGCGATCCTGCCCAACCATCGCCTGCGCGACCGCCCGCTGCTGCATGCCTTCCGCTCGGCAAATGCGTGGAACTACCTCGTGATCCTGGTGCTGCGCTCGCCGGCACTGCTCGCCGCAGTCGCGGTCTACACGCTGTGCCTGCGCCTGTTCGGGGTGCCGGCCGAGTTCGGCGACATGCTCGCGTATCTGCCGGTGGTGTTCTTCGGAGCCGCCACGCCGGGCCCGATGCGCTCCGTCGCGATCCTGCTCTGGGTCTTGCTGTTTCCCGCCTACGAGGGGCAGATGACGGCCTTCGGCTTCGTGCAGCACAACTTCTTCATCTTCTTCAACGCGGCGATCGGCCTGCTCTTCGTGCGCCGCGCGAATCGCGAGCTGTTCGGGGCGAAGCCCGCCTAGCCGCCCCGCCGCGCGCGGAGCAGCGCCCGCGCGCGATCTGCGATCGACAGCAGGGTCGACGCGACCAGCAGCCAGCCGAGCCCGCGGACGCTGGCGTCCGCGGGGAAGGACAGGCCCAGCGCGTCGCGCACCACCGGCGTGCCCAGCAACGCGTAGTACGCGATTCCGTTCCAGCGACCGAGCGAGCTGGGCCGAAGCGCGCGGCCGGCGAGGGCGCGCGAGTCGAGCGCGTACTGGGCGAAGGCGAGCAGGATCAGCGGCGGGAGCAGCAGCGGCACGGAGCCGGCGTACGCCAGCCCCGCGAGCCCCGACGTCACCAGCACCGCGTCGGCCGCGTGATCCAGGAGACCGCCGAGCGCGGAGGTCTCACCGCGCCGTCGAGCCAGCGCGCCGTCGAGGAAATCGGACGCGACGGCGAGCGCGAACAACAGAGCCGCGAGCCTCGGCGCGGGTGCGGTGATCGCTGCTGCGAGTGCCGGCGCGCTGATCATCCGCCCGAGCGTGAGTCCGTTCGCCCAGGTGACGACCCGTGTCCGATCGAGCGTGTGCGCCGCGCGCATCGCGTTCGACACGATACCAAAGCCGGCTATGTTCGTTTCGTCGTGAGGGGTGTGAACGCGTTCCGGACGGCCGATTGCGAGCGAAGCGCGCAGCGCGGAGCTCTCGCACTCGCGTGTGCGCTGCTGCTACCGCTCGGCGCCTGTTCGGGAGAGGGCGTCTCCGGCCCCGGACTGTCGCCTGCGGCCCGCGAGGGGAGGACCGTCTACCTCGCGACCTGCATCGCCTGCCACAACACGGATCCCAATCTTCCGGGGCCGGTCGGTCCCGACATCGCGGGGTCCTCGCGCGAGCTCGTCGAAGCCCGGGTGCTGCGCGGCGAGTACCCGCCGGGCTACACGCCCAAGCGCACGTCGCGCGCGATGGTCCCGCTCCCGCATCTGGAGGGAAAGATCGACGCGCTGACGGCGTACCTCGACGAGGTGAAGGAGGGCTGAGCCCGCCCGCCCCGGCGCCCAACCGCCTTCCCTCGGCCCGCTGGCCGGATCGCCGCACCCGGCCGCTAGATGAGAATCACGCCCAGCAGGTAGAGGACCACCGAGAGCGCGAGGCCGCCGTGGATCGTGCCCGACACGCTGGTGAGCGGCTTCTGCGTGGCCGCGCCGGGCCCGATCAGCGCATTGCACTCGACCAGCACGATGATCACGAGCGCCGCGATCCAGTACCCCGCGACGCCGCCGCCCGCGTCCGCGGCGCCGGCAAACCAGCCCGCGTGACTCGCGGAGGCCATGAAGAAGAGCATCGGGATCGAGAACAGCGTGTTCGTGCGGGAGGCCATCCCGGCGCGCGCCCCGCGCGCCGCGGCGGCCGGGTTCGCCTCGCCGCCCCCTGCGACGGTCTCCGCGTTGGCGATCACGACCTGCTGGGCGGGCCAGATCACGAACCATACGTTCGCCCACATGAAGGTCCCCATCAGGCCCCCGGTCAGGATCTTGGTCATGTACGAGCCGCCCAGCGGGATGCCCTGGTGCAGCTTCACGAAGACGATCAACCAGCCCGCCAGGAACGTGAACATGGCGCCCCAACGGAACCACCAGAGCGCGTTCGGGACGAGGCCGCGGGTCAGCGGGCTACGCGCCTGACCGCCGAGGTCGGTCGCGAGAAAGGGCGTCTGCACGAAGTTGAAGTAGTAGAGGATCCCGATCCAGGTGATGCCGGCCAGGAAGTGGAGCCAGCGAAGCAGGAACAGCCACCCGTCGCTGGTGGTGATGATCTCCATGTGTCGTTTCCCCCTGAGCGCGCGCAACGAGCGCCGACCCCGATCGGGCCGGCCCGGCAGGCGCGGGGCGCCATTCTATCGGCAATCCCGCCCGGTGCGAAACCCTTTCGGGCGGCGTACGCGAACGGCGCGCGACGGCGCGGTTCAGCGCCAGCGCGGGATCCGCTGCAACAGCCGCTGCCAGCCCAGCCGTTCGAAGAGCGCGCGGGTTTCCGCGGATCGGGCACCGCGATAGGCGAGATCGGGGACGCGCACCTCGAGCTCGGGAACGCCGCGGACCACGGTCGCGAGCTCGCGCGTGCGCAGGGCCCGCGCGCGGTGCTCGTCGATCTTGGCCGCCAGCCGCGCCGGACCCCGCACCGCGACCCCGCGCCACGCCGCGGGATCGGCCGGAATCGCGTCGATGGAACCGAAGGCGGTCAGGGCCGCGACCGCGCCCTTGGGCCCCACGCCGGGCACGCCCGGGAGATTGTCGACCGCATCGCCCACGAGTCCCAGGTAGTCCGGGATCTGTGCGGGAGAGACGCCGAAGCGGGCGCGCACGCCGTCCGCGTCGAGCGTCGCGTCGCGCGCCAGGTCGTGGAGCACGACGCGCCCGTCCTCGGTGACGAGCTGCGCGAGATCCTTGTCGGAGGTCACGACGACCGCCCGGGCCGCCTGGGCCGTGACCGCGGTCGCCAGGGTCGCGATCACATCGTCCGCCTCGTAGCGCGCCTTCTCGAAGCTCGCGAACCCGAGCGCATGGCCGAGCTCCACGCACAGCGCGAACTGGGGCTCGAGATCGGCCGGCGCCTCGGTCCGGCCCTCCTTGTAGCCGGGCTCGAGCTCGTTGCGGAAGCTCGTCAGCGCGTGGTCGAAGCACAGCGCCACGTGGGTCGGCTGGCGTTTCGCAACGTACGTGCAGAGCGTGCTGGCGAAGCCGTAGGCCGCCGCGACCTCGCGGCCGTCGCGCGCAGACATCGACGGCAGCGAGTGGTAGGCGCGGAAGATGTAGACGTGCGCGTCGACGAGGTGTACGACCGGGGCGTCGGACACCGCGTCTAGAGTCCGTCCTTCTGGAGCGACTTCGCGATCGTGTTGAGCTGCATGAAGGTGGTCCCCTCGTAGATCTGGGCCACCTTGGCGTCCCGCAGGTACTTCTCGGCCGGACATTCGGACGTCACGCCGAGGCCGCCGTAGACGTCGAGCGCGCGGCTCGCGACGCTCTCGGCGACGCGACTCGCCACCAGCTTCGCCATCGCGCCTTCGCGGAGGCAGGAGCGACCCAGCTCCCGGAGACGCGCCGCGTTGTAGACGTGGAGCCGAACGGTCTCGATGTCCGTGGCGCACTCGGCGAGCAGGTGCTGCACCGCCTGGAATTCCCCGATCGGCTGGCCGAACGCCTTGCGCTCCTTCGAATACGCGAGTGCGCCTTCCAGCGCGCCGCGCGCCAGCCCGAGCATCTGCGCGCCGATTCCGATGCGCCCTTCGTTCAGCGTCTGGATCGCGATCTTGTACCCCTGACCGACGGCGCCGAGCACGTTCGCGCGCGGCACGCGCACGTCTTCGAGAATCAGCTCGCAGGTGCTCGAGGCGCGCACGCCGAGCTTGTCCTCCTTGCGACCCACCTGGAAGCCGGGCATGTCGCGTTCGACGATGAACGCCGTGATGCCGCGATACCCCGCTGCGGGATCCGCGTTGGCGAATACGATGAAGATTCCCGCCTCGGCTGCGTTCGAGATCCAGAGCTTGCGACCCGAGAGGCGGTAGTCGTCGCCGTCCGGCACGGCGGCGCAGGCGAGCGCGAACGCGTCGCTCCCCGAACCGGCTTCGGAGAGCGCGTAGGAGCTCACCGTGTCCCGCGCGATGCGCGGCAGGTAGCGCTGCTTCTGATCCTCGCTGCCGTACTTGAGGAATTGATTGATCACGAGCGTGTTCTGCACGTCCACCGGGATCGCGAGCGCCGGATCGACGCGGGACAGCTCCTCGATCGCGAGGATGGACATGAAGAAGCTGGCGCCGGCGCCGCCGTACGCCTCGGGGATCTCGATCCCCATGAGGCCCATCTCGAAGAGCTTCGCGAGCAGGTCGGCGGGCTGCTTGCGATCCGCCTCCATCTCCGCCACGCGCGGGCGAACCACCTCCTCGGCGAACTCGCGGACGGAGTCGCGGAAGATCTGCTCCTCCTCGGAGAGCTCGGTCACCGGGGGCCGGGGCTTCATCGGCGTTCCTCCGCGATGCTCTCGGCGACGTCCCCGGCCGCCTTGTGCAGGTCGAGCGAGCGCTTGCGTCCGTCGCGGCGCCGGACGACCTCGACCTCCTCGTTCGCGAGGCCGCGCGGGCCCACGGTGATGCGGTACGGAATCCCGATCAGCTCCGCGTCCTTGAACTTCACGCCCGGGCTCGCGTCCCGATCGTCGAGCAGCGCGTCGACACCGCTCTCGCGCAGCGCTTCGTAGAGCTGCGCGCCCGCTTCCTGCACCTCCACCTCCTTGACGTTGAGGCACGTGACCACCACCTCGTAGGGGGCCACGGAAACGGGCCAGATGATGCCGCGCTCGTCGTGCCAGCGTTCGACGATGGCCGCCATGCAGCGCCCGATCCCGATTCCGTAGGAGCCCATCAAAAGCGGGGTGGGTCCGCCCGATTCTGCAAGCACGGTCGCGCCCAGGCTCTCGCTGTAACGGGTTCCGAGCTTGAAGATGTGCCCGAGCTCGATGGTCTTGCGGATCGCGAGCGGCGCCTCGCACGCGGGACACGCCTCGCCTTCTGCGATCTCGCGCAGGTCGAGGAAGCCCCGCACCCGGAGATGCCGACCCACGTCGACGCCGCGCAGGTGAAAGCCGTCCTCGTTCGCGCCGGTCGTCATGTTGGTTCGACCCTCGAGCGCGGCGTCGGCGATCACCGGGATGCCCTCGACGCCGACCGCGCCGAGGCTCCCCGCCGAAGCGCCCAGCGCCGACCGGATCTCCGCATCCGTCGCGGGACGGCACGCCGCCGAGGTCGTGCCGTCGAGGAGCTTCTGTTCGCTGAGCGCGTGGTCACCTCGGAGCAGCACGAGCACGGTCTTGCCGTCCAACACGTAGACCAGCGTCTTGATCTGGCGCTCGGGCGGCGCGCCGCCCTCGAAGGCGGCCAGCTCCTCGATGGTCCGGATTCCCGGAGTCGGGAACGTCTCGGGAGCGTCGGGGCCCGGCGCGTCTTGCACGGGCGCGAGCGTCGAGGTCGCCTTCTCGAGATTCGCCGCGTAGCCACAGCGGCCACAGACGGCGACCCAGTCCTCGCCCGCATCGCTCTCCACCATGAACTCGACCGATTCGCTGCCGCCCATGGAGCCGGACGAAGCCTCGACCGCGACGGTCTCGACGCCGCAGCGCTCGAAGATCCTGCGATACGCCTCGAAGTGTCTGCGGAAGGACTCGTCGAGGCCGGCTGCGTCGAGGTCGAAGGAATACGAATCCTTCATGGTGAACTCGCGCACGCGCAACAGGCCGGACTTCGGTCGCGGCTCGTCGCGGAACTTCGTCTGGAACTGGAACCAGATCTGGGGGAGCTGCCGATACGAGCGCAGCTCGGAGGCGAGCCGCGTGAAGACCTCCTCGTGCGTCATGCCGAGACACAGCTCGGTGTCCTTGCGGTCGCGCAGCCGAAACAGCTCCTCGCCCACGAGGTCCCAACGGCCGCTCTGCTGCCACACCTCGGCGGGATGGAGCGCCGGCAGGAAGAACTCCTGGCCTCCGATCCGCTCCATCTCCTGGCGCACGATCGCGGTGATCTTCGCGCAGACGCGAACGCCCAGCGGCAGCACGGAATAGGAGCCCGCCATCAGCTGGCGCATGAACCCGCCGCGCACGAGCAGCTTGTGGCTCGCCGCCTCCGCATCCGCGGGGTCGTCGCGGAGCGTCGGAATGAAGGCGTTCGACCAGCGCATACAGCCCCCTCGTGATTTCCGAAGCTAACGAACGGCTGCGGACGGGTCGAGAAAGGCGCTCAGGCGTCGAGCAGGGCGAGGACCCCGGTGTAGGTCAGGAGCTGCGTCTCCGAGCCGATCGGACCGAACTCGCACGACCCGAGCATGCCCACGAGGGGGGTGCCGGGGAAGGCGCGCTCGAGGTAGGCGACTTCGAGTCCGGGAACGCGAAACAGCGACGAGCCGCGGGCGCAGCAGTTGAAGTACGCGCCCAGCGCGGCCGGCCGCGAGCCCATCCGCTCGAGCATCTCCACGAGGTCCGCCTTCGCACCCCCCGGCTCCCGGAGGACGAGTGCGATGCGGTCACCGGGGCGGACCCGCTGCGCCATCGCGAAGGCCTGCCGGGATTCCTCGAACCCGACGATGTTGCGCACCCGGTAGGTTCCCGGCTCGAGCGTCGCCGCCGGGTCGCAGGGAATGCCCGCCAGGACGACCCGGGCGGCGCGGGGCAGGTCGTCGGCCAGTGGCCCGCGCGCCACTTCGCGGAACACCTCGAGCGCGGGGCGCCCGTCGAGCTCGAGCAGCCAGTTTCCCGCGACGCGCGTCACGACGAGCGGTTCCGTGGCGGGGCGGCACGCCTGAGTGACTCCGATGCGCGGCTCGGACCCGCAGCGCAGCGCGATACCGGCCAGGGCGCCCGAGGCGACCTCGGTCCCGCACCACTGCAGCGCCGGCGCGGAGGCCGCCTCGGCGGCGCCGGCGCCCACGATCCGCGCCGGACCGAGCTCGCGGCGGAGGCCGGCGAGGAGCGGGTCCGGGTCGAGCGCCTGCGGGTCCGGCAGCACGACCACCAGATCGCGGGCGCTCGGCGGGCCGCCGAGCCGCGCCGCGATCTCCTCGCCGACGTGCGCCGCCTCGCTGCGCAGGTCCGGAATCAGGAAGGCGTGGCACGGGACGCCGTGGATTCCGAGCAGGGCCACCGCGGGCCGGTCCTCGAGCTCCCAGCCGCCGGCGAGCACACCCGCGGCCGTGGCGCCGACCACGGCCTCGGTGCCGAGCCGTCCCGTGGCGGCCTCGAGGAGCGCGGGCAGCGCGTCGGCGAAGTGCGGCGTGGCAAACAGGAGTGCGGCGTCGAAGCGCTCGAGTCCGGCGGCCTCGAGGGCCGATCGCGCCGCCTCCTCCGCCGCCGCGGAAGCGTTCGTCTCGGTCGATGAGCCGGCGCCTGCCCGCAGCACGAGCCGAGTATACCGAGCGCGAGATCTCGTCTCCCGAGGGGGATGTCGATGGGGCTTTCGAACCCCGCAACTGATCGATCTAGCTGCGGCGGGGGCCGTCCGCTAGCATGCTCCACTCATCTGGTTCGCCCCGCGTCGGCGGCGAACTCCCCCCGATGAGCGGTTCGAGACACCGAGGCTCCGGCTTGTCCGACTACACGCTGATCGACAGCAGCGCGGCGCTGAAGGAGCTGGCTGCAATCCTGCTCACCGAGAAGGTGGTCGCCTTCGACACCGAGGCGGACAGCTTCTACCACTACTTCGACAAGGTCTGCCTGCTCCAGATCGCCACGCGCAAGCACGTCTACCTGATCGATCCGCTGGCGCTCGACGATCCGAAGGGACTCCGGCCGCTGGGGGCGGTGTTCGCGGCGAAGAACATTCGAAAGATCTTCCACGCCGCCGAGTACGACATCTACGTGCTCAAGCGCGAGTGCAGCTTTCGCTTCGCGAACCTGTTCGACACGGCGATCTGCGCCCAGCTCCTCGGCTATCCGTCGATCGGGCTCGCGGCGCTGGGGCAGCGCCACTTCGAGGTGATGCTGCCGAAGGACGAGCAGCGCTCGGACTGGTCGAGACGCCCGCTCACCGAGCAACAACTTCGCTACGCCGTGGCCGACGTCGTGTACCTGATTCCGCTCGCCGAGAAGCTCGAGCGGGAGCTCGACCGGGCGGGGCGGATGGCCTGGGCGGAAGAGGAGTTCGCCGCCGTCTGCCGGCGCGAGTGGCCGCCGCGCGAGTTCGACAAGCTCGGCTATCTGCGGATCAAGGGCGCGCGGAGTCTCGACCCGCAGGCCCTCTCGATTCTGCGCGAGCTGTATCTGATGCGCGACAAGCGCGCCCGTGAAGCCGATCGGCCCGCCTTCAAGGTGCTCGGCAACCGGACCATGATCGAGATCGCCGAGCAGCAGCCCGACACGCTCGAGCAGCTGCGGAAGATCAAGGGCGTCACGGACCTGATCCTGCGCAGGCTGGGGCGCGACGTGATGGCGGCGTTGGCGCGCGGCGGCAAGAAGCGGCATGGACCGCTCCCCAAGGCGCCGGGCAGCGGCAAGCGCCGCATGGATCGCGCGACCGAGCGGCGGCTCGCGGTGCTCAAGCGCTGGCGCGCGACGCGTGCAGCCGAGCTCGCGCTCGATCCGGGTGTCTTCTGCCCCAACTCCGCACTCGAGGCGATCGCCGGGCGCCACCCGCAGAACGCGCGGGAGCTCTCCGAGCTGGAGCTGAAGGGCTGGTTTCGCCGGGATTTCGGAGCCGAGGTGCTCCAGACGCTCGCAGAAGCGGAACCGGACCCGGAGGGATCTTCCGCGCCCTAGCGGGGGCCCGCGCGGAACGTCCGCCGCGCGCGTCCCGGTCGAGACACGGTTCGGATCCGGTTCTCCCGAAAAAAGTGGCCCCCCAGCTCCACCGGAGCTGGGGGGCCGTTCGACCTGGTTCCCCGAAGACGCGAGGTTGATAGGCGGGGTACCGTGTATTGGGGAAAGCGCCTTCTCGTTTGTGCCTCGCAGCCTCCGAAGCCCGTGATCCCCGGTCGATCGCGCCCCGTTCAGCCGGGAATCCCGTTCCAGATCGTTGCCCTGCCCCTCCCGTTTGCACGACGCATGCCAGCGCACGCTCGCGGCGCCCTTCGCACAAGCCCCCGAGAGAGAAGAACTATTTGAGAGACCGACGCGAGGCAGATGCCACTCGGTGCGGCAGTCGTTCCGCGCAAGACGGCGGGTACGAATCGCGAAGGAACTGATTTCGATAATTAAATCAAGCGCTTTTGAAGGATGCCGCCGGATGAAGCAGCGCATCCTTTGTTGGCAGGCCGGCCTCGGAACCTCGGCGGACCCCGGTCTGCCCGGCGCGGTTCCGGCGCGCGCGCCCGAACCGGGGCGATCCCTCCCCCGGGCGCTCCCCCGCGTGGCACCGGAGGCGAACCCGAGCACGGCGCTGGGTTAGACTGCGCGCTCCACGCCGCCTGACAGACACCGCAGGAGGAGACCTCGAGACATGCCCGACATCGAGTCCCTGTTGAAGGAAACGCGCGTCTTCAAGCCCGCGCCGGAGTTCGCGCGGAGCGCCTACTGGAACCGCAAGCGGGTCGAGGAGATGCGTCGCCTCGGCGAACGGAATCCGGAACGCTTCTGGGCCCGGATGGCCAAGGAGCACGTCTCCTGGTTCACCCCGTGGCACACGATTCTCAAGTGGAAGCCGCCGTTCGCGAAGTGGTTCGTCGGCGGCAAGACCAACGTCTCCTACAACTGCCTCGATCGTCACCTGACGGGCGAGCACGCGTGGCGCCGGAACAAGGCTGCGATCGTGTGGGAGGGCGAGCCCGGCGACTCGCGCGTGCTCACCTATGCCGATCTGCACCGCGAGGTTTCGAAGTTCGCCAACGTGCTCAAGAAGCTCGGGATCCGGAAGGGCGACCGCGTCGCGATCTACATGCCGATGGTCCCCGAGCTCGCGATCGCCATGCTCGCCTGCACGCGCATCGGAGCCCCGCACAGCATCGTGTTTGCGGGGTTCTCCGCGGAGTCGCTTCGCGATCGCATCAACGACGCGGGCGCCAGGGCGGTGATCACCGCGGACGGCGGCTTCCGGCGCGGCGGCGTGATCAAGCTCAAGCAGGCGGTGGACGAGGCGGTCGAGAACGCCCCGAGCGTCGAGCACGTCGTCGTCGTGCGCCGCACCGAGAATCCCGTCGACATGCGGCCCGGTCGCGACCACTGGTGGCACACGCTGATGGCCGAGGCCAGCTCGCAGTGCCCGCCGGCCCGGCTGGACGCCGAGCACCCGCTCTTCATCCTGTACACCAGTGGAACGACCGGCAAGCCGAAGGGCATCCTGCACACGACCGGCGGCTACCTGACGCACGTCACCGCGACGGCGAAGGCGATCTTCGATCTGCGCGAAGACGACACGTACTGGTGCACGGCCGACATCGGTTGGGTGACCGGGCACTCCTACATCGTCTACGGAATTCTCGCGAACGGCGTCACGACGCTCATGTACGAGGGAGCGCCGAATCATCCCGGCCTCGACCGGTTCTGGGAGATCATCGAGAAGTACCGGGTCACCGTCTTCTACACGGCCCCGACCGCGATCCGCACCTTCATCCGCTGGGGCGAGGAGCACCCCAAGAAGCACGACCTGTCGTCGCTGCGACTGCTCGGCACCGTCGGTGAGCCCATCAACCCCGAGGCCTGGATGTGGTATCACCGCGTGATCGGCGGCAAGCGCTGCCCGATCGTCGACACCTGGTGGCAGACGGAGACGGGTGGGATCCTGATCACGCCGCTGCCGGGCGGCGTGCCGACCAAGCCCGGCTCGGCCACGAAGGCGTTCCCCGGCATCGACGCCGAGGTCTACGACGAGGACGGGAAGCCGGTGAAGCCGCCGAACGGCGGGTTCCTGGTGCTGCGCAAGCCCTGGCCCGGAATGCTGCGCGGGATCTGGGGCGATCCGAAGCGCTTCCGCGAACAGTACTGGAGCAAGTACAAGAACACCTACTTCACGGGCGACGGCGCGCACCGGGACCGCGACGGCTACTTCTGGGTGATGGGGCGCGTCGACGACGTGATGAACGTATCGGGTCACCGGATCGGAACGATGGAGGTCGAGAGCGCGCTCGTGTCCCACGCGCAGGTGGCGGAAGCGGCCGTGGTCGGGCGCCCCGACGAGATCACGGGCACGGCGATCGTCGCATTCGTGACACCCAAGGGGGACGCGGAAGTGGACGATTCCCTGCGCGACGCGCTGCGCAAGCACGTGACCCGGGAGATCGGCGCCATCGCGCGGCCCGCCGAGATCCGCTTCACCGATGCCCTGCCGAAGACGCGCTCGGGCAAGATCATGCGCCGCCTGCTGCGCGACATCGCGTCGGGCAAGGAGAGCGTGGGGGACACGACCACGCTGGAGGACTACAGCGTGATCGCGCGGCTCCGCGAGTCGGAGGAGAGCTGAGGCCGGCGCCGCGTCGGCTTCAGGCCGCGGCCGCGTCGACCCCGACCGGATCGCTCGACGTCGAGCCCCGGAACCAGCGGCCGTCGGGACGGCGCGTCAGGACGATGCATTCGCCGAGCGCGGGGCCGTCGGGCGCGACCGGTTCGCCCGTGAGCTGTTCCACGATCCTGCGGATCACGCCCTTGTGTATGACGAGCAGTGCGGCGCGGGCCGGTGACGCCAGCAGTCGCTGCGTCGTCTCCGCGACGCGTGCGGCGAAGGCGTCGCGCGCCTCGCCGTGCGGGAACTCGAAGCCCTCCGCACCCGACTGCCAGTCGGCGTAGGAGATCGGGTCCTGCGCCTGGATCTCCTCCCGGGTGAGCCCCTCGAAGCGCCCGAAGTGGATCTCCCGGAAGCCCGGCTCGATGCGAACCGTCTGCCCCCCAGCGGCGATCCAGGCGGACTGCCAGGATCGGCGCAGCGGGCTCGCGACCACCAGATCGAAGGACTGCCGTCGCAGGTCCCGAGCGACCGCCTCCGCCTGCTCCCGCCCCTCGGCCGAGAGTTCCACGTCGGTGCTCCCGTAGAAGCGGATGCTCGAGTTTCCGACGGTCTCGCCGTGACGGACGAGGACGATCCGGCGAAGCGTTTGCATGGGACCTCCAGAGCGCGCCGCGAGCAGGCCGGGAGGATCGGCAAGGCCCGCGGCTTCGTCAATGCGGAGAGGCCGCGAAAAGCCGGGTAGACTGATGCCGACGTCTCGAGTGGGGGTGTGTCTTGAGATTCCGATCGCTCGTGTTCTGGGTTCTCGTGCTGGTCGGGGCCGGCGCCGGCGCCGGTTTCGGCTGGTTGCGCTGCGAGGGGTCTGCGCCCGAGGTGCGCGCGGACGCGCCGATCCAGGTCGCTCGTAGCGGCGCCCGGGTGTCCCTGGAGCTGCTCGACGCGGGCTCGGGCCTGCGCAGCGTCGGCGTCGTCTTCACGCACGCGCGGGGCGAGGCGACCCTGCTCGAGCGCAGCTATCCGGGTAGCTGGCTGCGGGGCGGCGCCGCGCGCGACGTTCCGGAGCGCGTGGAGCTCGCGATCGACCCGAAGGCCCTCGACCTGCGCGACGGCGACGGGATCCTGCGCGTCACGGCACGCGACTGGTCGCTCCGCAACGGGCTCGAGGGGAACGAGGTTCGCGTCGAGCTGCCGGTGACGATCGACGTGCGGCCGCCCCGCGTCGAGGTCGAGACCGGCCTCACCTACGTGCAGCGCGGGGGCGCGGCGGCCGTCGTCTACCGCCTGAGCGAGCCCGTCCTGCGCGACGGGGTCGAAGTCGGCGATCACTTCTACGCCGGCGCAAGCCTGTCGGCTGCGGAGCCGGACGCGGCGCGCCGGGTCGCGATCTTCGCGCTGCCCGCCGACGCCCCGCAGAATCCGCCCATCCGCGTCGTGGCCTTCGACGCGGTCGGCAACCGGGGCATGGCCAGCTTCGACGCGCGCGTGCAGGAGCGGAGCTTCGAGGACGTCTCCGTGCGCCTGCCCGGCGGCTTCCTGGCGAGCAAGGTGCCGACGCTCGCGGAGGCCAACCAGATCGACGCCAGCGATCCGGCGGCGGCCTTTCAGCAGATCAACACGCGACTGCGCGAGGCGAACGAGGCGCGCATCCGACAGGTCCTGGCCGGCGCGCCGACCGAGCGCCAGTTCGCGGGCGCCTTCGAACAGCTTCGGGGCTCGGCGGTCACGAGTCGCTTCGCCGAGCGCCGCGCCTACCAGATCGACGGCAAGGCGCTCTCCCACGCCACCCATTACGGCTACGATCTCGCGTCGACGGCACGGGCGCCGGTCGGAGCCTCGAACGCGGGCCGCGTGGTGTTTGCGGACGATCTGGGCATCTACGGCAACTGCGTCCTGATCGACCACGGCCTGGGCGTGAGCTCGCTCTACGGACATCTGTCCCGCGTCGACGTTGCGCCGGGCGATCGCGTCGAGCGCGGCCAGACGATCGGTCTGACGGGCCAGACGGGACTCGCCGGCGGGGACCACCTGCACTTCGCGATCCTCGTGGGCGGCACCTACGTCGACCCGGTCGAGTGGTGGGATCCGAAGTGGGTCCGCGAACACATCGACGCGCGGCTCGAGCCGCCGACGCCGTGAGCCGCGCGCGGACGCCGCGCCGCGATGGCGCGCCGGTCCGCCGCACGTCCGCGGCGTCGGGCGCACGCGTCGAGACGGAGCGCGCGGCGCTGCTCCGCTGGTACCGCGCCAACCGCCGCGACCTCCCGTGGCGGCGCACCCGCGACCCCTACGCGATCTGGATCTCCGAGACGATGCTGCAGCAGACGCGCGTGGACACGGTCGTTCCCTACTACGAGCGCTTCCTGGCGCGTTTTCCCGACGTTGGCGTGCTCGCCCGCGCGGATCTCGACGCGGTGCTCGGGGAGTGGGCCGGCCTCGGCTACTACTCGCGCGCGCGCAACCTGCAGGCCGCTGCGCGGCACGTCGTCGAACGCTTCGCGGGGCGCGTACCCGACGACGTCGAGTCGCTGCGATCCCTTCCGGGCGTGGGTGCCTACACGGCCGGCGCCGTGGCCTCGATCGCCTTCGACCGTCCGGAGCCCGTCGTCGACGGAAACGTGGCGCGCGTCCTGTCCCGCCGGCTCGGTCTGC
>CP070734.1:2918495-2920550 GCA_020347605.1 Deltaproteobacteria bacterium
ACGCTGCGCGCCGCGCTCGAGGCCTTCGAGGGCGAGGACGACCTCGGCGCCTTCCGCGGCGTACGCATCGCGTGGAGCGGCTCTCCGCTGGCGATTCGCACCAGCGTGCGCGCCTACCGCGAGCGCGCGCTCGTGGTCTTCCGCAGCGAGGCCGACGGCGACCTCGCAGACCTCGCGACCGGCACGTTCGCGGAGCCGAGCGTCGCCTGGCCATGGCTCGCGCCCGCCGCGCGAGCGGACGGGCCGCCGGCGGGCACCCGCGGCTTCGGCCACCAGTACACCGAGTTCGGGCTCCCGACCTTCTCGGACGCGTCGCTCGCGAGCTTCTTCCTGCTGCCGATCCGGCCACCGGTGGTCGAGCCGTTGTGGCTGATCGCGCCCGACGGCGCGAGCCTGCTGCTCGCGCCGCTCGACCGCTTCCACGAGCAGGTGATCGCGGTGCCGGAGCGCCCCGAGCGCGCTTCCGACGGCGTGCGCTGCGGTTGGCACGGCGACCTCGAGGCGGTGCCGCGCGGCTTCGCCAGCGAGCTGGCGCTGCTGGCGGGCGACGGCCCGCGCCGCGTGCTCGAGGCCTGGGGGACGCTCGTGCGCCGGCGCCACGCCACGCAGCGCCCGTCGCGCTACCACGACGACCACCTGGCGCGGCTCTCCTACTGGACCGACAACGGCGCCGCCTACTGGTATCGCAGCGAGCCGGATTGCGACGTACCCACCACGCTGGAGCGCGTCGCGCGCGGCCTGCGCGAGCAGGGTGTGCCCGTGCGCGCCTTCCAGCTCGATTCGTGGTTCTACCGGCACGCGGTCACGCGGCCGATCAACACCGACGAGAGCCAGGTGGTGCCGCCCACCGGCCTCGTCGCCTGGGAGGCGCGCGCCGACTGTCTGCCCGACGGCATCGCCGACCTGCGCCGCCGGCTCGGCGACCCTCCCCTCATCCTGCACACGCGCCACTTCGCGAGCGCGTCACCGTACTTCGAGCTGCACGAGGCCTGGACCGACGGCGAACGCGCGCATCCCCGCACCGCCGCGCTCTGCGCCACCAGGGTCTCGCAGAGCGCCGACTGGGGTGCCGTCACCTACGAGCAGGACTGGCTGATCGAGTGCTTCCTCGGCGTTCGCGGGCTCCGCGCGCGACCGGATCGCGCGCGCGACTGGCAGGAGGGGCTCGACCGCGCCGCCGGCGCGCACGGGCTCTCGCTGCAGTGGTGCATGCCGTCGCCCGCCGACCTGTTCCAGACCGTGACACTGCGCAACGTCGCGTCGGTGCGCACCAGCGGCGACTACCGCTACGCCGTTCCCAACCAGGCGCTCTGGGCGTGGTTCCTGTACACGAACGCACTGGCCCGCGCGCTGCGCCTGCATCCGTTCAAGGACGTGTTCTTCTCGCGGCGCGACGGCCGCGGCTGGGACGGCGATCCGCACGCCGAGGTCGAGGCGCTGCTCGCCGCGCTCTCGTCGGGTCCGGTCGGGATCGGCGATCGCGCGGGCCGCAGCGATCCCGACGTCATCCTGCGCACCTGCCGCGCCGACGGAGTGCTCGTCAAGCCGGACGTTCCCATCGCCGCGCTCGAGCGCTGCTTCCACGGGCACGTGCACCTCGAGCCGACGCCGCTGGTGGGCGAGACGCACTCCGCGCATCCCGCCGGGCGCTGGCACTACGTGGTGGGCCTGCACGCCTGGCGCGAGACGCGTCCCATCCCGTATCGCTTCGCGCTGGCGGACCTCGGGGATCTACGCCCGGCAGGGCCGGTCATCGCCTGGGACTGGCGCCGCGGCCGCTGCGAGCGCCTGGAGCCCGACGGCGGCTTCGAGGTCGAGCTCGCGCACGGCGACTGGGACTACCGCGTGCTGTGCCCGCTCTTGCCCGGCGACCTGACACTGTTCGGCGACGTCACCCGCTACGCCACGGCGGGCGACCGCCGCCTGCGCGGGATCCGCTCGGTGCGGCGCGGCCTCGCGCTCGACGTGCTGGGTGCGCCCGGGGAGCGCGTCGAGCTGCGCGGCTGGTCGGCGCGCCCGCTCGCGGCGGTCCGACTGCGCACGCCCGCGGGCGTG
>CP070734.1:2920650-2935171 GCA_020347605.1 Deltaproteobacteria bacterium
TCGGCGAGCGCCTCGCGGCCCAGGGCGAGTCGGTCCAGCCGGTCGAGATCGAACCGAAGGCCCTGCTCGAGGGCGCGCAGCGTGCCCAGGTGAACCGGTAGCAGCTCCTCGGACGGCACGCGGCAACGCCCGCAGACGGGCCCGCCGTCGGAGACGTGGAAGCCGGCGCCGGAGTCGCCCGCGACCGCTTCGCCGCAGCGGGTGCAGCGGCGCAGCTCGGGCCGCAGGCCGAGCGCGTCGAGTGCGCGCAGCTCGAGGAAGATGCGCAGCCGTTCATCCGGCGTCCGCGATGCCACCGCCTCGAGCGCAGCGCGACCGAACGCGAACACCGCGCGCGCCTCCCCACGGCCCCCGCCCTCGGGCGCCAGCCGATCCAGGAGCTCGACCACGTAGCACGCGAGGGCGAAGCGCGCCGGATGTACGCGCAGGCCGGGGAAGGACGCGAGCAGCGCCGTGTGCTCGAGGCGCGCAAGCGTCGCTGCGCGGCTGCGCGCGATCTGGACGCGGAGGTGGTTGAAGAGGTCGAGCGTGCCCGGAAAGCGGCGCACGCTGCGCTTGGCGCCCTTGGCGATCGCGCTGATGCGACCCGAATCCGGCGTGAGCAGATGCACGATCCGATCCGACTCGCCGAAGTCGATCGCGCGAAGAACCAGCGCCTCCTCGATGCGGTGCGCCACCCCGCGAGCGTAGCAACGCGCCGCGCACCCGGTGACGCGCCTTCCGCGCGCCCCGCTCAGGGGTCGGACGGGGCGGCTTCGAGCGGCGACGCGAGCGCGTCCGAACCCTCGGGCAGCTCGGACTCGGCGAGCTCCCGGACGGGATCCCGTCGGTACACGAGCTCGCTCTCGACACTGGCGGGCTCCGGCGCCGGCCCCTCGTTCGGATCGCTGCGAACCAACCAGACGAGTCCACTGGCCCCCGCGACCCCTGCCGCCAGCGCCAGCCCGAACAAGAGGGTGCGGCCCGAGACGCGCGGAAAGCCGTCCGCGCGCGCGTCCGGCTCGACCAGCATCCGGGCGAGCGTTGCGTCGGGGTCCAGTCCCAGCGCGCTGGCCACGGTCTTCACGAAGCCGCGCGTGAAGCCGTCGATGCCCTCGTCGAAGGCGCCGCGTTCGAGCCGTTCGAGAGAGCGAAGCGGTACGCGGGTCGCCTGCTGGAGCTCCTCGAGCGAAATGCCGCGCAGCCGGCGCTGGCGCGCCAGATAGGTGCCGATCGAGGGCTCGCGCTCGCTCGCGTCGCTCGCGGGCCCGTCCGGCGGCTTCTGTTCTCCGTGCGAGGACATGGCGACGTCCCCTGCCGAGACACCGGTCCCGGCATTGCGGACGGCACCGACCCTCACGGCCTGCGCAGCGTAGCGCTCAGCGAAGCAGCTGCAGGTACTCCTCGGAACGCCGGCTCCACAGGCCCTGCGCCGGGGTCGACGCCGCGGCCTGGAGGCGTTCGAGCGCCTGCCGGCGCTGTCCGAGCGATACGTGGATCTCGGCCATCCGATAGTTGGCCTCCGCGTGCGCATCCGGATACGCGCGCGCCTCGGTCACCCGTTCGAAGAGCCGCATCGCCTCGAGGGTGCTGCCGTCCTCCTGCTCCAAGATGCCGAGATTGAGCAGCGCGGGCCAGTAGTCCTCGCGGTACTCGATCGCGATGCGCAGGTTGCGGCGCGCCTCGTCCCGGTGACCGAGCCGGTACTGCGCCCAGCCCAGGTTCGTGAGCGCCCTCCACGGGGCCGGAAAGGTGGCGTCGTCGACCAGCTGCGCGAGGTGGGGAACCGCCTCCGCGTACCTCTCCAGCTGGATGTACATGCCGGCCAGGTTGAGCCGGGCCCGGTGCAGCTCGGGATCCCGCTCGAGCGCACGCAGGAACTCGGCCTCCGCCTCTTCTGCCTTCCCGCGCCGCCGATACGCCTCGGCCAGCGCGAGCGCGATCCACGGATCCTCGGGACTCGCCTCCTTGGCCGCCCGGAGCTCCCGGATGGCGAGCGCGATACGACCCTGGGACATGTACTCGACGCCGATGTCGTGGTGGGCCAGGGCCTTCTTGGCGGCACTCTCGGTGCTGGGCGGGTTCGGCGTCGAGCAGCCGACGCACAGCGCGACGGCCAGGGCCACGGCGCCGGGCGCGCCGACACGGATGAGATGGTTGGACATGGGAACTCCCTCCATGGACAGGACTCAGAATCCACTCAGGATCCGGAGCAGAAAGCTCGGTCGTTCGCCGGCCGACTCGCTCGCGCGGCGTTTCTTGAGGGGGATTCGCCCGAGGGCCGACGGGGGCAGATCCGCAGGCTCCGCCGCGGGCGGGCTCGGCGGGCGCATTCGGAACTTCGACAGCGACGGGTCCGGGGGGCTCTTGTCGGGGGCGGCCGGCGACGGGCTCGAGCCCTCCACGTCGGCGCGCCGGGCCGGATCGCGGTCCGCGCCCGCGGGGCCCGCCTCGGCGGCCCCGAGGCGCTCCGGCAGCGGGCTCGGCGCTTCGTCCTCGGCGGGGCCATCCTCCGCCGCGTCGCCCTCGACGCTCCCGACGAGCGCCTCCCAGCGCTGCAGGGCCGGCTTCTCGACCCCGGGCTCCCCGACCTCGATCTCGTCCTCGTCGAACAGGAAGCCCATGGTCTCGCAGTAGGTGAGCGCAGCCTCGATGGCGTGGAACAGTCCGTCCGACGAGTCGAGATCGCCGTCGAAGCCCAACACGGTCACGGTCGAGGTGCGCAGGGAGCGGATCGCGACGGTGAGCGCCCGGCCGCTCGAATCGGCCGCGTGGACCGCGATCGCGGCGCGGGCGGGACCACTCGGGACGCCGCGGCTCTGGATGACGGGGGTATTGAGCGAGAACCGGATGCCGTGCAGGGTCTCCGGGCGGATCGCGGGCGGTCCCTTCCTCGGGAAGAACATGGCCCGGATATCGGCGCGGGGGGCGGCTGGCTTGAGGATCCCCGAGGCGCATCCCCATGCCGAACCCCCTGCCACCGGGAGCCTTTTCTCGGGCGCGGGCGCCGATCGCCGCGCGGTTCGCCCTTTCGCACCCGCGACGGCTGGATAGACTCCGGTCTGCGGTCCGTTCGGACGAGGTATTCGGGCATGGCAGCGCGCAAGCCGGTCGAGGAGGTCGATCAGGTCGCCATCCGCTTCGCGGGCGACTCCGGCGACGGCATGCAGCTCACGGGCACCAAGTTCACCGAGGCGACCGCCCTGGTGGGCAACGACCTCTCCACCCTCCCGGACTTCCCGGCCGAGATTCGCGCTCCGGCCGGAACCCTGGCGGGCGTCTCGGCCTTCCAGATCCACTTCGCGTCGAGGGACATCCGCACGCCCGCCGACCATCCCGACGTGCTGTTCGCGATGAACCCGGCGGCGCTCCGCGCGAACGTCGACGACGTGCGCCGCGGCGGCATGCTGATCGTCAACTCCGACGCATTCACGCCGCGCAACCTCAAGCAGGCCGGCTACGACGACGACCCGCTGCCGGCGCTCCAGGAGCGCTTCCAGGTGGTCGAGATCCAGCTCTCGACCCTGACCCGGAAGGCGGTCGAGTCGGTGGGACTCCGTTCCCGGGAGGCGGAGCGGAGCAAGAACTTCTTCGCGCTCGGGCTCGTGTGCTGGCTGTACAACCGGCCGACGGAGCCCACGGAGCGCTGGATCGAGTCCCGCTTCAAGAAGAACGAGACGCTGCGCGAGGGCAATCTTCGCGCACTACAGGCGGGCCACGCCTACGGTGAGACCACGGAGCTCTTCCCGGTTTCGTTCTTCGTGCCACGTGCGAAGCTGGAGCCCGGGGTCTACCGCAACATCACGGGAAACCAGGCGCTCGCCTGGGGCATGATCGCGGCGAGCGAGCTGATGGAGCGGCCGGTGTTTCTCGGGGCGTATCCCATCACGCCCGCCAGCAGCGTGCTTCACGAGGTCTCGCGCTACCGCCACTTCGGCGTCAAGACGTTCCAGGCCGAAGACGAGATCGCGGCCGTCGCATCCGCGATCGGCGCCTCGTATGCCGGCATGCTCGGCGCGACCGCGACCAGCGGGCCGGGCTTCGTTCTCAAGCAGGAGGCACTGGGCCTGGCGGTGATGGTCGAGCTCCCGCTGGTCGTGCTGAACGTGCAGCGGGCGGGCCCCTCGACGGGAATGCCGACCAAGACCGAACAGGCGGACCTCCTCGTCACGCTGTACGGGCGTAGCTCGGAGAGCCCGATGCCGGTCCTCGCGCCGTCGACGCCGGGCGACTGCTTCTACACCATGCTCGAGGCCTTCCACCTGGCGGTCAAGTACATGACGCCCGTCGCGGTGCTTTCCGACGGCTACCTGGCGAACGCCGCCGAGCCCTGGCGGATTCCCGACGTCGAGACGCTGAGCCGGCATCCGATCCGGTTCCGCACCGACGCGAAGGGCTTCGCGCCCTACGCGCGCGACGCGGAGACCCTGGCGCGCCCCTGGGCCATTCCGGGGACGCCGGGCCTCGAGCACCGCATCGGAGGGCTCGAGTCCGAGGAGCTCACCGGCAACGTGTCCTACGACCCGCGCAATCACGACCGGATGGTGCGGCAGCGCGCGGAGAAGGTCGCCCGCATCGCGAACGACCTTCCGCCCGTAGAGGTGAACGGGCCGGATGGCGGCAAGCTGGTCGTCGTCGGCTGGGGCGGCACGCGCGGTGCGATCGAGGCAGCCGTCGACGAAGCGCGGCGCGACGGGACATCCGTGTCCAGCATCCATCTGCGCTACCTGAACCCGCTTCCGGCCGATCTGCGCGCAGCGCTGGAGCGCTTCGAGCACGTGCTCGTGCCGGAGCTGAACCTCGGACAGCTCTCGCGCCTGCTCCGCGCGGAGTACCTGCTCCCCGTGGAGAGTCTCACCAAGGTGGAGGGACAGCCCTTCCGGGTCGAGGAGATCCGCGGCCGGATCGAGGCGATCGCGGCCGGAGGGGGATCCGAATGACGGCGCCGGCCGCGAAGCTGACCAAGAAGGACTTCGAATCGGACCAGGACGTCCGCTGGTGTCCGGGCTGCGGGGACTACTCCATCCTCGCGAACATGCAGCGACTGATGCCGGAGCTCGGCATCCCCCGCGAGGACGTCGTGTTCGTGTCGGGGATCGGCTGCTCGAGCCGCTTTCCCTACTACATGAACACCTACGGCTTCCACACGATCCACGGACGCGCCCCGTCCTTCGCGACGGGAATCAAGACCAGCCGCCCCGAGCTCTCCGTGTGGGTGGTGACCGGGGATGGCGACGGCCTGTCGATCGGCGGCAACCACCTGCTCCACACGATCCGGCGCAACCTCGACCTGCAGATCCTGCTGTTCAACAACCGGGTCTACGGCCTCACCAAGGGTCAGTATTCGCCGACCTCGCGCCTCGACATGGTGACGCCCTCGACGCCGACCGGTTCGATCGACTACCCGCTCGACCCGATCCGATTCGCGCTCGGCTCCGGCGCGACGTTCGCCGCGCGCTCGATCGACAACGACGCCCGGCACCTGCAGCAGGTCCTGCGCCGCGCGTACGAGCACCCGGGGACGGCGTTCGTCGAGATCCTCCAGAACTGCCCGGTGTACAACGACGACGAGTGGATCGAGGTGGAGGACCGCAAGACGAAGCTCGAGGCGGCGCTGCCGATCGTGGACGGAGAGCCCCTCGTGTTCGGGCCCAAGGGAGCCCGTCGGGGCATCCGGATCGAGAACGGCGTCCCCGCGGTGATCTCCCTCGCCGACGATGCCGACGCGGTCGCGGAGGGCGTGGCCGTGCACAACGAGCGCCACGAGAGCCCCGCCTACGCGTTCGCACTCGCCTCGCTCGCGCGTCCCGACTTCCCGATCCCGGTGGGCGTGTTCCGCGCCGTGGAGCGGCCCACCTACGAAGGTCTGCTCCAGGAGCAGGTCGAGGTGGCGATCCGGCAGCGCGGGCGCGGCGCCCTGCACTCGCTGCTCACGTCCGGCGACACCTGGACGGTCGAGGCGTAGCGCTAGAGCCGACCGGGATCCGTCAGAAGTAGCCCAGGGCCTCGAGTCGCTTGGCGTCGAGCTCGTCGAGCACGTTGGCCGGCACAGGGGCGTCGGCGTCCTCGAAGGCGCGGAACGCGGCATCGAGCTCGCCCCGCAGCCGCGCCAACAGCTCGGGCCTCGCGCCCGACAGATCCACGGACTCGCGCGGGTCCGCCGCCAGGTCGTAGAGGCGCGTCTGGCCCCCCGCTCCCTCGTAGTTCCAGTCGATCTCGATCAGCTTGTACTGTTGCGAGACGATCGAGCGCGCGATGCAGCGCTTCGGCCAGTTGATCTGGTAGAGAAGCGTCCGATCCGCGGCCCGCGCGGCGGCCTCCGCGCTCCCACGCAGCAGCGGGAGCAGGGACACGCCATCCAGCGTGCCCTCCACCGGAATTCCGAGCGCCTCGAGGACGGTGGGATACAGGTCCATCACCGAGACGCGCGCCCGCACCGTACGCGTCTCCCGCTGCCGGGGAAGCTTCACGTAGAGCGGAACCCGCAGCACCTCCTCGTGCAACGAGTAGCCGTGGCTGAAGCCCCCGTGATCGAACAGCTCTTCGCCGTGGTCGGACGTCACGATGATGAGGGAGTCGTCGTACAGGCCCTGGCGCTTGAGCATCTCGAACAGCCGGCCCAGCTCGTCGGTGGTGTAGCGAATCGCGGTGTCGTATTGCTCCACGAGGCTCGCCACGTATGCGTCCGAGACGCGCGCGCGGCGCTCGAGCTCCCGTCCGCTGGTGATCCCGCCCATGTGGCCGCGGTAGTAGCTGAACGCTCGACTCGGTCGGCGTCCCAGGAGCGCCGTCTGGCGATCGGGCGGCACGCGATACGGCCCGTGCGTGTTCATCGGATGCAGATAGAGGAAGAAGGGCTGGCGCGGACCTCGCTCGAGCCATTGCGCGAGATCCCCGATCATCTCCTCGATGTGCGGATAGGCGGTGGAGCCGCCCAGGAAGTCATCGAACCGGTCGAAGCCCTGGTGGTAGCCCGTCTTCGTGGAGACGTTGTGATTGAGCGAGTATCCGACCGTGTGCCAGCCATTGCGCGCCAGCACCTCGGCCAGGGTGTCGAACTCGTCCGAGAGACGCGTGCCCGCGCGATCGACGCGGTGACGCGCCGAGAAGAGCCCGGTGAAGATCGAGGCGGTGCTCGGCCCCGTCCAGGAGGACGGGGGGTAGGCGCGCGTGAAGCGCGTCGCGTGGCCGGCGAATGCATCCAGCCCGGTGGCGGTCGGCAGCGCGTAGCCGAAGTGGCTCAGGTGGTCGGCGCGCAGCGTGTCGATCACCACCAGGATCACGTTGGGGGGCTGGGACCGCGCGCTCACGACGCCGACCAGGAGCAACGCGCCCAGGGCGGCGAGCGCGCCGCCGCCGAGCGCGCGGTTTCGCGTGGGGTGCGCACGCTTCCGAACCGGCTTTGCGTCCCGATGACCCAAACGACCCCCGCGGTGTGAGCGACCTGCAGGAACGGCGTGAACCGGCAACTCGCACTGGAGGTATCGGCTGCGGATGGTGGAATGTTGAGGCGCGCTGCGGCGCGCGTCAGCTGCGCAGACTCGGGACGTGCTCGACCAGGGTGCGACCGATCTCGGCGGGCGATGGCGCCACCGCGATGCCGGCGCGCTCCAGCGCCGCGATCTTGTCGCTCGCCTTGCCCTTGCCCCCTGCGATGATCGCGCCGGCGTGCCCCATGCGCTTGCCGGGAGGCGCCTTCTGGCCGGCGATGAAGGCGGCCACCGGGGTCTTCATCTCCGAGCGGATGAACTCCGCCGCCTCCTCCTCGGCAGAGCCGCCGATCTCCCCGATCAGGACGACCGCCCGGGTTTCCGGATCGGCCTCGAAGAGCTCGAGGGCGTCGATGAAGGTGGTGCCGATGATGGGGTCACCCCCGATCCCCAGGCACGTCGACTGCCCGATGCCGAGCCGCGACAGCTGGTCGACGGCCTCGTACGTCAGCGTCCCGGAGCGGGACACGACGCCGACCGGACCGGGCTTCGTGATCGCCGCGGGCATGATGCCGAGCCGGCACTGCTCGGGCACCACGATCCCCGGGCAGTTGGGTCCGACCAGGCGCGTCCTCGAGCCGCGCAGGGCGGTCTTCGCCTCCAGCATGTCCAACACGGGAATGTGTTCGGTGACGCACACCGCGACCGCGAGGCCCGCATCCGCCGCTTCGAGGACGGCATCCGCGGCGCCCGCCGGCGGCACGAAGATCGCGCTCGCGTCGGCGCCCGTCTCCGCGACGGCTTCGCGCACCGTGTCGAAGACGGGAAGGTCCAGTACGCGGCTGCCGCCCTTGCCCGGCGCCACGCCGCCGACCACCCGGGTTCCGTAGTCGAGCGAGAGCTGGGCGTGGTAGGTCCCCATCCGCCCGACGCCCTGGATCAACAGCTTCGTCTCCCGACCGCAGAGAATCGCCATCGATCAGGCTCCCCGGGCCGCGGCGACGGCCTTCTCGCCGGCCTCCGCGAGGGTCTCGGCGGGCGTGAGGGCGAGGCCGGAGGTCTCGAGGATCGCGCGGCCCTCGGCGGAATTGGTGCCCTGCAGCCGGACCACGAGCGGGACGGACACCCGCAGCTCCCGCGCCGCGGCCACGATCCCTTCGGCGATCAAATCGCAGCGCACGATGCCGCCAAAGATGTTCACGAGGATCGCCTTCACGTTCGGATCGCGCAGGATCAGCTTGAAGGCGCTGGCGACCTTTTCGCGGTCGGTACCGCCGCCCACGTCCAGGAAGTTCGCCGGCCGCCCGCCGCACACGTCGATCATGTCCATCGTGGCCATCGCCAGACCGGCGCCGTTCACCATGCAGCCGATGTCGCCATCGAGCCCGACGTAGGAGAGCCCCAGCTCGGCGGCGTCGCGCTCGCGCGGGTCCTCTTCCTCCGGATCGCGCAGCGATCGAACGTCGGGATGGCGCGCCAAGGCGTTGTCGTCGAAGTTGAGCTTGCAGTCCAGCGCCAGCAGCTCGCCCTGCCGCGTCACGACCAGCGGATTGATCTCGGCCAGGGAGCCGTCCTTCTCGGTGATGAGGCGGTAGAGGCCGCCCAGGAACACCTCGAGCTTGCGCACCTGCTCGGCGTCGAGGCCCAATCCGAAGCCCACCTGTCGGATCTGATACGGCTTCAGGCCGACGCGCGGGTCGATGTGGGCGGTCAGGATCTTGTCGGGGCTCTTGTCGGCCACCTCCTCGATGTCGACGCCGCCCTGCGTCGACGCGATCACCGCCAGCTTCTCGGCGGATCGGTCGAGCACGATCCCGAGGTACAGCTCTCGATCGATATCGCAGCCCGCCTCGACGTAGACCTTGCGCACGACCTTGCCCTCGGCGCCCGTCTGGTGCGTCCGAAGCGTCATGCCGAGGATGTCACTCGCGGCCTGCTTGGCCTCCGCGGGCGAGCGCGCGAGCTTGATTCCGCCCGCCTTGCCGCGCCCGCCCGCGTGCACCTGCGCCTTCACGACGACGACGTCGGCGGCGAGCGCGCGCGCCGCCTTCTCCGCCTCCGCCGGCGTGGTGGCCAGCCGGCCCTGCGGCACCGCGACGCCGTAGCTCCGAAGCAGCTCCTTGGCCTGGTATTCGTGGACGTTCACCGCAGCACCCGGGTATCCGGCCGTGGTTCAGAGCTGGATCTGACCGACGAGCGTGCGGACGTGCTCGACGGACGCGTCGAACAGCTTGCGCTCGTCGGCGGTCATCTCGACCTCGAGCACCCTCTCGACGCCGCCGGCGCCGAGAATGCACGGCACGCCGACGTAGTAGCCCTGCACCCCGTACTCGCCCTCGAGGTAGCACGCGCAGGCCAGCACCCGCTTCTTGTCCTTGAGGATGGCCTCGGCCATCTCCAGCGCCGCAAGCGCGGGGGAGACGAATGCGGAGCCGGTCTTGAGCAAGCCCACCACCTCGCCGCCGGCGCCCTTGGTGCGCTCCACGATCGCGTCCAGGCGGTCCTGGGCGATGAGCGTCGTGACGGGGATTCCCGCCACCGTGCAGTAGCGCGTGAGCGGGACCATCGTGTCGCCGTGTCCACCCAGCACGAGGGCCGTCACATCCTCGACGGAGACGCCGAGCTCCCAGGCCACGAAGGCGCGGAAGCGGGCCGAATCGAGCACGCCCGCCATGCCGACCACGCGGTTCTTCGGGAAGCCCGAGATCTCCTTGAAGGTGTAGACCATCGCGTCGAGCGGATTCGAGATCACGATCACGTACGCGTCGGGCGCGTTGGCCTTCACGCCCTCCGCGACGCTCTTCATGATCCCGAGGTGGGTCTTGAGCAGATCGTCGCGCGACATGCCGGGCTTGCGCGCGAGGCCGGCGGTGATGATCACCAGGTCCGCACCGGAGATGTCGGCGTAGTCGCACGTGCCGCGCAGGCTCGCGTCCGCGTGCGCCAACGGGGCGCCCTCGGCCATGTCGAGCGCCTTGCCCTGCGGCATGCCGTCGATCACGTCGAACAGCACCACGTCGCCGAGCTCGCGGTACGCGAACTGCTCCGCGAGCACGCCTCCGATGTTTCCGCCTCCGATCAGGGCGATCTTCTTGCGCATGTGGGGGTCTCCGATTTCAGGGGGATTCCAGGTTCTCGATGATGGCGTCGCCAAAGCCGCTGGTGGAGACCTTCGTGGCCCCCTCCATCTGTCGGTGGAAGTCGTAGGTCACGCGCTTCTGCGCGATCGTTCGCTCCATGGCGCTTTCGATGGCCTGCCCGGCTTCGTTCCAGCCCAGGTACTCGAGCATCATCACGCCCGACAGCATCACCGAGCCCGGATTCACCTTGTCCTGACCGGCGTACTTGGGGGCCGTCCCGTGGGTGGCCTCGAACAGGGCCGCGTGGTCTCCGATGTTGGCGCCGGGTGCGATGCCGAGTCCACCCACCTGGGCGGCGCAGGCGTCGGAGAGGTAGTCGCCATTGAGGTTCGGGAGCGCGATGACTTCGTACTCGTCGGGCCGCAGCAGGACCTGCTGGAACATGGCGTCCGCGATCCGGTCCTTGATCAGGATCCTGCCCTTGGGAAGCTTCCCGTCGTGGCGGTCCCAGAGCTCGTCCTCGGTCACGATCCGATCGCGGAACTCGCGCTTGGCGAGGGCGTAGCCCCAATCGCGGAAGGCGCCTTCCGTGAACTTCATGATGTTGCCCTTGTGGACGAGCGTCACGCTCTTGCGCCCGTGCTCGAGGGCATACTGGATCGCCATGCGCACGAGCCGCTCGGTTCCCGTGACGCTGATCGGCTTGATGCCGATCCCCGAGTCCGGCCGCACCGACTTCCCCATCTCGTCGTTCAGGAATTGGATCACCCGCGCGGCCTCGTCGGTTCCCTGCTGGAACTCGATGCCCGAGTAGACGTCCTCGGTGTTCTCGCGGTAGATCACGACGTTGAGCTTGCCCGGCTCCTTGACCGGAGACGGCACACCCTGGTACCAGCGCACCGGTCGCACGCACGCGTACAGGTCGAGCACCTGGCGAAGCCGGACGTTGATCGAGCGGATGCCCCCGCCCACGGGCGTCGTGAGCGGGCCCTTGATCGCGATCCCGTACTCCGAGATCGCCTTGATCGTGTCCTCGGGCAGCCAGGTGTTCGGCCCGTACACCTCGTTGGCCTTCTCTCCCGCATAGATCTCGTACCACGCGATCTTGCGGCGGCCCCCGTAGGCCCGGGCGACCGCCGCGTCGAACACGCGTACGGAGGCCCGCCAGATGTCCGGGCCGATCCCATCACCCTCGATGAACGGGATGATCGGATGGTCCGGTACGATGCGGCGACCCTGCGGGTCGCGCTGGATCTTCTCCCCCTCCCGCGGGGGCTCGAGCTTCTCGTAGTTGGACATGGCTGCACCGTTTACCCGATCCTCCATAGCCACGCCATCCGAGGTCGCGCGCGGCTCAGCGCGCCGGCTGCGAGGCGGCCTCGCTGCGCAGCGCCTCGCGCATCGCGGGATCGATGGCGGGTATGGAGAGGCGCTGCCCCGGGTAGACGAGAGCCGGATCCTTGATCTGATCTCTGTTGGCCCGATAGATGGCCGGCCACAGTCTTGCGTCTCCCATGGCATCGGCGGCGATGGTCCACAGGGTCTCACCCGGCTCGACCTCGTGGACGCGCGTCTTCTGTTCAGCGCGAGCGGGCACGGAGGTGAGAGCCCCGACCATTACGATCAGCGGTAGGACCCGCCGCCGCAGGATCATTCGGGTCTCCAGGCCTGGAATCCGAGGTTCGTGGGCTGAGTAGCAGAGCGAAGCGCGGGCTGTCAATCGCGCGGCGCCGCGCGGGGACTCATAGTTCGAGCTCCGTCGCGGTGCAGACCCGATTGCGGCCGATCGACTTGGCCCGGTACATCGCCTTGTCCGACAGGTCGAGGAGGGCCTCGCGCGAGCGTCCGTGGATCGGGTACGTCGCGACGCCGATGCTGACCGTGAGGTGGAGCGTCCCGTCGCGGCCCGCCTCGAAGACGTGGTCTTCCACCGTCTTGCGGATCCGCTCGGCGACCTGGACGGCCGACTCGAGACCCGTGTCCACGAGGAGGATCGTGAACTCATCACCGCCGTAACGCGAGAGCGTGTCGATTTGTCGCACGCAGTCCGCGAGGACATGACCGAGCTGGTGCAGCGCGCGCGATCCGACCAGATGTCCGTGGCGGTCGTTCACCCGCTTGAAGCGGTCGAGGTCCAGGAACAGCACCGAGAGGTTCGAGCCGTAGCGCGCCGCGCGCTGGAGCTCGCGCTGCATGGCTTCGTGGAGGTAGCGCGCGTTGTACAGCTCGGTCACGTCGTCGATGAACGCCCTCTCCTTCGCGCGCACGTATCGCTCGCAGTTGACGAGCGCCAGGTTGGCGTGCTCGGCGACGATCTCGGCGCGCTCGGGATCCCGGGAGCGATCGAACGGCCGACCGTCCTCGAGGATCCACAGCACCCCGGCCTCCGCCTCCAGTCCCCGAACGGGAATGGCGAGCACCCGAGCCGTGTCGATCCCGGCTTCCCGCAGCACCTCGTGAATCGGGCCCGCCGCCTCGATTTCGATGTCGGGCGACCGCTCGATGGGGACGCGCTTCTCCTCGACCAGAAGGCGGCGCAGCTGGTGCGCCTCGCGCTCCGCGAAGCCGCGAAGGGCGATCCCGTCGGACAAGAGCTCGGACGAACGGCGGAACAGCGCCAGCGCGCGCCGGCGCGTCATGGCGTCCAGCAGGATCTGAAGCGCCTTGGGGTAGACCTCGCCGGCCTCGAGACATCCGGTCAGCGCGAGGCACTCGTCCGCCGTCTCGCGCAGCAGGCGCAGACGCTCGACGGCGCGGGCCAGGCGATCGTTCTCGCGCACCAGCCAGCGCTGGGTCAGCGTGCGCTGGACGGCGTGCGCCAGCTCCCCGGGCTGGATGGGCTTGCGCAGGTAGTCGAAGGCGCGCCGGCGCAGCGCTGCGACGGCGCTGTCGAGAGAGGCGTTGGCGGTGAGCAGCACGAAGTCGGTCTCGGGATGTTCGCGGTTGATCCGCTCGAGCAGCTCGAGTCCGGACAGGCCGGGCATCGTGAGATCCGAAATGACGAGGTCCGCCGGCTCCACGTCGAGCGACGCGAGTGCGGTCTCGCCGCTCTCGCAACACTCCACGCTGAGCTCCTCCAGGAGCGCGCTCGAGCCGAGCTCGGTCTCGAGCGCGTCTCGCACCAGCTCGCGGTCGAACCGGTTGTCGTCGACGACCACGATGCGGGCGCGCCGCGGCTCGCGGATCATCTGGCCCCCCAGGTAGCGCGGACCGCTCCCGCCCGGCCCGGCTTCGGGCCGGCCCGTCGCGTCCGCGGCGCGGATCCGGCGCCCAGAACCTCCCCGCGGTGGCATCGACACCCCGCGATCGATCCTTGAGTCGCGGCGCGCGGCCCGACGCCCGGCCCGGGGGTGCAGAATACAGCAGCGTTTCGCCGATGACCCGATCGGGGGTGTACGATCGGAACGGGAGTACCCGCGATGTCCGACCTGCAGAAGAGCCTGGACACCTATCGGCGCCGCGTCGAGCGGTTCCGGTGGGAGATCCCCGACACCTTCAACTTCGGCCGCGACGTCGTCGATCACTTCGCGCAGGAGGCCTCGCGGCCGGCGCTCGTGTGGCGCGACGCCGCGGGCAGCGAGCAGCGCCTCGGCTTCGGCGCGATTCGCAGCCGCTCCAACCGGGTGGCCCATCTGCTGGGCGGACTCGGCATCCAGCCCGGGGATCCGGTGATCGTGATGCTGCCGCGGGTTCCGGAGTGGCAGCAGACCCTGGTCGGCGCGCTCAAGGCCGGGGCCCTGGTCATTCCCAGCTCCACGATCCTGCGTCCCAAGGACATCGCGTACCGCGCGCAGCACAGCGGGGCGAAGGTCATCGTGTCGATCGGCGACCAGACGACCGCTGTCGACGCGGTGCGCCAGGAGCTCTCCGGCGTGCACCACTTCCTGTCGCTGGGCGCCCCGGGAAAGCCGGCGCCCGACGGCTGGACCGACTTCCGCGCGGCGCTCGCGCGCGAGCCCGACGACGACGGGGCGACGCGCAGCACGCGCGCCAGCGACCCCGCGCTCGTCTACTACACGTCCGGCACGACGG
>CP070734.1:2935271-2946209 GCA_020347605.1 Deltaproteobacteria bacterium
GGGCGACGCCATGCCGCCCGCGCAGCTCGAGAGCGTGCTGCGCGCGGCGTGGGGCCGGGACTGGCAGCAGCGCTTCGGTCACTTCGACTACGAGCCCATCGCCGCCGCCTCGATCGGTCAGGTGCACGCGGCGCAGACGGCCGACGGCCGCGAGCTGGCGCTCAAGATCCAGTACCCGGGCGTCGCCCGCAGCATCGACAGCGATGTGGACAACCTGGCGGCGGCGCTGCGCCTGGCGAAGATCCTGCCCGGCGACGTGGACTTCTCGCCGCTGATCCAGGCCGCGAAGCACCAGCTCCGCGACGAGGCGGACTACGCCACCGAGGCGGGCCACCTGCGCCGTTACGGGCGCCTGCTCGGAGACGAGCCCGACGTGGTCGTGCCGCGCGTGCACGACGACCTCACGACCCCGACGGTGCTGGCGATGGACCGCCTGTACGGCGTGCCGCTCGAAGACCTGTGCGGCGCCGACCACCCGCAGGCGAAGCGCGACCACGCGGCGGCGCTGCTGTTGCGCCTGGTGCTGCGCGAGTTCTTCGAGTTCAACTTCATCCAGTCGGATCCCAACTTCGCCAACTACCTGTTGCTGCGCGACGGGCGCATCGGTCTCATCGATCTCGGCGCCGGCTACGCGGCGCCGCCGACGCTGTGCCAGGCCTACGCGCGCCTGTTCCGCGCCGCGATCGACGCCGACCGCGAGCGTCTCGGCGAGGTCGCCGAGGGGATCGGCTTCATCCGCGCCGACGATCCGGGCGCGAGCCGCGCGGCCGTGCTCGATCTGATCCTCACGGTGACCGAGCCCTTCCGACACGACGGGGTCTACGACTTCGGAGCCACGGACCTTCCGGCCCGCGCGCGCGACGCCTCGATGGCGCTCGTGTTCGAGCACGGCTTCTGGCGTCCGCCGCCCCCCGAGACCCTGTTCCTGCAGCGCAAGCTCGGCGGCACCTTCCTGCTCTGCGTGCGCCTGGGCGGACGCGTGAACGCGCGCGCCCTGCTCACGGCGGCGCTCGAGCGCCTGGAATCCCCGCCCCGAGCGTCGGTGTCGTGAGTCGAGAAGCCCCGATCCGGCTGGGCATCTCCTCGTGTCTGCTCGGCCAGGAGGTGCGCTTCGACGGCGGCCACAAGCGCAGCCGCTTCCTCACCGACATCCTCGGCCCGTTCGTCGAGTGGGTGCCGATCTGTCCCGAGGTCGAGGTGGGGATGGGCATTCCCCGCGAGACCGTGCGCCTGGTGCGCCAGGGTGACGACGTGCGCATGGTGGCGCCGAAGAGCGAGGTCGACTGGACCGACCGCATGAACCGCTACGCGCAGCGGCGCGTGCGCGCGCTCCCGAAGCTCGAGCTCTCCGGCTACGTGCTGAAGAAGGACTCGCCGAGCTGCGGCTTCACGCGGGTGCGCGTCTACGGCGCGAAGGGCATGCCCGAGAAGAAGGGCCGCGGCCTCTTCGCCGCCGAGCTGGTGGACGCGTTTCCGCACCTGCCCGTCGAGGACGAGGGGCGGCTCAACGATCCCGTGCTGCGCGAGAACTTCATCGAGCGGATCTTCGCGTACCGCAGGCTGCGCGACCGGTTCCAGGGGCGCTGGACGCTGGGCGAGGTCGTCGCCTTCCACGCCGCGCACAAGCTGCAGATCATGTCGCACTCGCCCAAGGCGTACACCGAGCTCGGGCGCCTGGTGGGCGAGGGCAAGAAGCTGCCGCGGGACGAGCTGCGCGCGCGCTACGAGGAAGGCTTCATGACGGCGCTGTCCGCGCACGCCACCGTGCGGCGGAACGTGAACACGCTCCACCACATCATGGGCTACTTCAAGAAGAGCCTGGCGGGGCGCGCCAAGCAGGAGCTGCTCGGGCTGATCGAGGACTACCGGAGTGGTCTCGTGCCGCTGGTGGTGCCGCTGACGCTGGTCCGGCACTACGTGGCCGAGTTCGACATCGCATATCTCCAGGACCAGCACTACCTGGAGCCCCACCCGAAGGAGCTGATGCTCCGCAATCACTGCTGAGGCACGCCGTGGACGCGACGCTCAAGGGTCCCTGGTCGCTCGAACAGGTTCGGCGCCACCTCGACGAGACGCGGATCCCGATCCGCCTCTCCTGCCAGAATCCGTCCGGGTTTCCGCTGCTGGTCTCGCTCTGGTACCTGCATCGCGACGACGCGCTGTGGTGCGCCACACGGCGCGACGCCGCGATCGCGCGCTTTCTGCGCCGCGACGCGCGCTGCGGCTTCGAGGTGGCGCGGGACGCGCCGCCCTACCGCGGTGTGCGCGGCGTCGGCCACGCGCAACTCGTCGAGGCGCGCGGCGAGGAGATCCTGCGCGCGCTCGTCGACCGCTACCTCGGGAGCGAAGACGTGCCGCTGGCGCGCTGGCTGCTCGCGCGCGCCGACCGCGAGGTGGCGATTCGCATCGAGCCCGCGCGGATCGTGAGCTGGGACTACTCGGAACGCATGCAGGGCATCCGTTGAGCGGCTCGGGCCCGACGCTGTTTGCGCGTGCGCCGGAGGACGCGTCACTCGCCGATCCGCTGCCCGCGGCGCCGCTCGACCTGCTGCAGCGCTGGCTCGACGAGGCGCGCGAGCGCGGCGCGCAGCGCAACCCGACCGCCATGACCGTCGCCACGCGCGACCGCGACGGCGCGCTGTCGGCGCGCGTGGTCCTGTGCCGCGGCTACGACGCGGAGCAGGGCTTCCTCGTCTTCTACACCAATCGCCAGAGCCGCAAGGGCGAGCACCTCGCGCACCACGCGCACGCGGCGGCGGTGCTGCACTGGGACGCCCTCGGTCGCCAGGTGCGGATCGAGGGTCCGATCCGGCGCTCGCCCGACGCCGAGTCCGACGCCTACTTCGCGTCGCGACCCCGCGCCGCCCAGATCGCGGCCTGGGCCAGCGACCAGAGCCAGCCGATCGCGTCGCGCGCGGCGCTGCTCGAACGGCTGCACGCGGCCGAGCGGCGCTTCGGCGCCGAGGGCGCGCCGGTGCCGCGGCCGCCGCACTGGGGCGGCTACCGCCTGCACATCGAGCGCATCGAGCTGTGGGTCGGCGCCGACGGGCGCGCCCACGACCGCGCGCTCTGGACGCGCGCGCTCGCGCCCGCCGGCGAGGGCTTCGCCGGCGGGAGCTGGTCGGTGACGCGGCTGCAGCCCTGAGCGGGAACGCCGCTAGCGGTTCGTGTCCGGGCTGGCGGGAGCCGCCGGCGCGACGTTCGTCTCGCGCAGGGTCCGCCAGACGTGCTCCGAGGCGCTCACCGTCTGGCCGGCCGGGAGCGCCAGGCGGAGCTCCTTCTGCTCCTCGACGAGCACCAGCCCGACGCCCGGCGCATACCACTCGGTGGCCCGGTAGCGGCCGTCGGTCACGCGGGCGTGGAGGCCGTCCAGCGAGAACTGCCCCGAGAAGGTCCCGTGGATCTGCACCTTGAGGCAGCCGCGGTAGGTCCCGGCGGGCGTCTGCGCGTCCTGGATGCCGACCACCTCCCCGGCGAGATCGAGCCGCAGCCCGTCGAGCTCGGTCGTCCCGACGTTCCAGCGCTGACCGCGCTTCGGCTCGGCGGGCAGCAGCTGGATCGGCTTGGCGTGGCGCACGAGCTTGCGGGCGCCCCCCTGGAGCGGGTTGGCGATCTCCTCGCCGTACAGCAGCAGTCCGCTCGCGGCGGGCTTCAGGTAGGCGCTGTGCATCTCGGATTTCGTGTGGCGCGCGCCCATGTCGCTCTCCACGTGGACGCGGTGGGCCTCGAGCACCTCGTAGGGCCGGTCTGGGAAGTGCGGCGAGGCGCCGCGCACCTGCATCTCGCGCGTTCCCTGGAGACGCTCGGACTGGGTCAGACCGGCGAAGGTCCGAGACGCCTCGCCGCGCACGTCGTAGCTCCAGCGCACGCCGGGCCGGAGCGGAAACCACTCCGCGGCCCGGGCCGGAGCCGCGATGCAAAGGAGCGTGACGAGCGCGAGCCAGGCGCGCGGGATGCCGGCCATGGTGGTCCCCTCCACGTGGGTCTGGATCGGCGCTGGTGACGGGAAGCTGTAGTCGCAGGCGGTACACTCGGCGCGGGGGACAGGAGCCGGAAGCCATGGCCGAAGCGGAGCTCTCGCTCGACACGATCGACATCATCAGCAACGACACCTACGCCCGGAACGGCTACCCGCACGAGGCCTGGGCGCTCCTGCGGCGCGAGGCGCCGGTCTACCGCTACGACCGCAACGTGAAGGTCCCCTTCTGGGCGATCACCAAGCACGAGGACATCATCAAGATCTCGCGCCAGCCGCGCCGCTTCCTGAACGCGCCGCGGCTGGCGGTCTTCCCCGAGTTCGGCCCGCCGGAGGAGGACGAGCGGATCGCGCGGCACCTGCTGGTGATGGACGCGCCCGACCACGGTCCGTATCGCAAGCTGACCGCTCCGCATTTCACGCCCCGCACGATCCGCCGCTTCCGGGAGGGCATCGAGCAGATCGCGCGCGATCTCCTCGACGAACACACGAACGGCGGGGAGACCTCCGAGATCGACTTCGTGACGGCCATCTCGGCGCGGCTGCCGCTGGCCGTGCTCGCCGACATGCTGGGCGTGCCGCGCGAGGACTGGGAGCTGATGTTCCGCTGGACCAACGCGATCGTGGGCGCGGAGGACCCGGAGTACCAGCACGGCGAGACGGCCGAAGCATCGGCCACCGCCGCCCGCACGGCGCTCTTCGAGTACTTCTGGAAGATGGCGGAGGAGCGGCGGGCGCGGCCGACCGACGACATCGTGAGCATCCTGGCGAACGCCAAGATCGACGGGAAGGACGTGCCGCCCTTCGAGCTGCTCTCCTACTACTTCCTGCTGGTGGTGGCGGGAAACGAGACCACGCGCAACGCCATGAGCGGCGGGCTGCTGGCCCTGATCGAGAACCCCGGCGAGCTCGAAAAGCTGCGCCGCGAGCCGTCGTTGGTCGACACGGCCGTCGAGGAGATCGTCCGCTGGACCACCCCGGTGATCCAGTTCTGCCGCACGCCCGTCGAGGACTTCGAGCTGCGCGGTCAGAAGATCCCGGCGGGCGAGTCGATGTGCCTGTTCTATCCGTCGGCCAATCGCGACGAGGACGTATTCGACGACCCCTTCGCGTTCCGGGTGGACCGCGCGCCCAACCCCCACCTCGCGTTCGGGATCGGCGAGCACTTCTGCCTCGGCGCCAATCTCGCGCGGCTCGAGCTGCGCATCCTGTTCCGCCAGCTGGCGGAGCGCCTCGTGGAGGTCGAGCGGGTCGGTCCGGTCGAACGCCTGCGATCGAGCTTCCTGGGCGGCGTCAAGCACATGCCGATTCGCTACCGCCTGCGCCCCGCCCGCGCCTAGAGCGCGCCCCGCCCCTCGGCGCCCCCGGCTTCATTGACCCGGTCGGGCGGCCGAAAAGCGGGCGGGAGGGTCACGCGATGTCGGGCGTCAGCTGGACGGGACTGTTCCGGTCGAGGCGAAGGCCGTTCAACCTGCTGCTGCGTCCGGCGCTGCAGCTGAAGCTCCCGGTCTACGTGGTGCTGGTGACGCTGGGGTTCGCGTTCGTCTGGGGCCTGCAGGGCTATGTCGCCTACGAGCGCCTGCTCACGAGCGCGCTCGAGCACACGGTCGCCGCAGAGAGCCTCAAGAACGTGCTCTGGTTCCAGACGCTCGACTTCCTGACCGCGTCGGTTGCGATCTCGATCGTCTACGTCGTGGTCGTGATGGTGGTGTGCGCCCTCTACGCGCACAAGATGATCGGCCCCACGGTGGCCTTCCGGCGCCAGATCGCGGCCATCAAGCGCGGCGACTACGCCCACCGCATCGCGCTGCGGAAGGGCGACGCCTTCGGCGACGTGGCGGACGACCTGAACGCGCTCGCGGAAGCGCTCGAGAAGGGCGAGACCTTCGAGGGCAGCGGGCCGGCCCCGTTCCCCGACGGCATGCCGGGCGCCTGAGCCGCGGCGCCGTCAGTCGAGCGCGGCGCCGAGCAGCTTCTCGACCAGCGCGGCGCCCACCCACGAGCCCACTCCGAGCGTCATGTAGAGGCCGAAACGCACGAGTGTCGAGACGTCGAACGGCCACTCGCGCACGCGCTCCACGAGCGACTGGTAGGCCACCAGGTTGGCCAGCCGGGCCGGGTCGTCGGCGCTGCTGGGTGCGTCGAGCGCGGAGCGGATCTCCTCGCGCAGGCGCTCGAGCTGGCGGTTCTTGGCCTCCGCGATCCGCCGGTGGACGCCGCGCACGGGGACGAACAGCGCTCCGAACGCGATCGCGAACAGCGGCAGGAGTCCCAGCGCGTTGAGCCAGTACTTCGGACCCGGACCGATCCAGAAGAGCGCCATCAGCGCGAACCAGATGGTCCAGCACAGGACGGTGCGCAGGCCCCACTGCACGAGCGGCGCGAGCGGCCGCAGGTCGAGCAGGTCGATCGCCAGCTCGCGCTCGCCCAGCCGCGACAGCGAACGCGCCACGTGAAGGTTTGCGAAGAGCGCCCGCCCGATCAGCCAGCCGAACAGCGAAAGCCACAGAATGGCGATCGGCGGGAAGGGCCCCAGCCCCTCGATCGCGATGTCGAACCCCAGGAGCAGCAGAACGGCGGCGCCAACCAGGCCGGCCACCAGCCGCCCCAGGCGGGGCGGCGCCAACACGACGACGACCGCGGCCTCGACCGCCGCTGGACCGCCGCGCAGGATCGGCCGCAGCTGCGCGATCCGGCGCCTCGCGCTGCGCAGGACGAGCGGTGTCAGGATCAGCGTGTAGCCGAGCAGCACCGCGCGCAGCGCGGCCTCGAACCAGCCGTTCGTGCCCCAGAAGCGGAGCTGCGCGATGCGTCCCGGGTCGAAGCCGGGACCGGCCAGCGCGTTGAACGCCAGCCAGGCGAGCACGAACGCGAGCCCGAGCCCGACGGCCAGCAGCGCGAGCCGCGCGGGGCGCTCCCGCGAGACGGAATAGGTCCACATGCCCGTCGCCACGACTGCGCGCGCTGCGGCGGGCTCGGTCACGGCCGGCGCCATGCCGGCACGATACCCGCTGCGGGGACGATGTGAACGTTCACCTCACGACCGCGCGCGTGCGGGCCGCGACTCCCGCCTCCGCGGGAGAAGCGGTGCCGCGCCGCACCGGTCCGGCCGGCTCAGCGCAGCCACGCGATGGTGGCGCCGAAGCCGCCGCGGTCGGGCGGCGCGTCGCGGAAGCGCTCCACGCGCGGGTGCGCCGCGAGCACCTGCTGCACGCGCTGACGCTGCACCCCCTTGCCGCGCCCGTGGATGAGGCGCACCTCGCGGAAGCCCGCCGCGGCCGCGGCGTCGAGGTAGTCCGCCACCACCTCCGGGATCTCGCGCGGCGCAAAGGGGTGCAGGTCGAGCGCGTCCTCGATCGGCACGACCACCGGCTCCGGGCCGAACGGCGAGTCGTCGTCGGGAGACACGGATGCGAGTCTAGGCCCCGCGGCGGGGACGTCGTCGAGGTTTCGATGTCGAACGCTCGATCCCGTCCGGGTTGGGTTTACTTTCGTGTTTTGTTCGCTATTCTTGGGAATGTCACCCTTCTCCGGTCCCGACCGGAGACGTCATGCAGGATTCGGCCGCACACGCGGTCGAGAGCTCTGGTCTCCGCGCCTCCCGTGTCGTAGGCGCGCCTCTCGATCTGGACGCGGAGCTGGCGGCCTGGGTGCGCGCGCGGGGCCCGGTGCGGCGCGCGCTCGCCGGGGTCGCTGGGCGGCTGGTGGCCACGCGCGCATGGGAGCGGCTCGGCTTTGCGCGGCTCCGCGATTACGCCGTCGAGCGCGTCGGGCTCTCGGCGCGTTCGGTGCAGGATCTCGCCTGCGTCGATGCGAGGCTGGCCGAGCTTCCGCAGCTCGAGGGGGCGCTCGTCTCGGGGTCGATCACCTGGACGAAGGCGCGTCTGATCGCACGGGTCGCGACAGCGGCCGACGAGCACGCCTGGCTGGTGCACGCCGTCGAGGTCACGGCGCGTGAGCTCGCGCGCGACGTGCGCGGGGCGGATCCGGGCTCGATCGAGGCCGGCGCGGCCGAAACCGACGAGGACGGTGCAGTCGAAGAGGACCGCGACACGGTTCGAATCCGCTGCACGCCGGTCGTCCGAGCGAAGTGGTATGCAGCGAGGCAGCTCGCGCGGCGCGTCGCCGGTGAAGCGCTTCCGGTCTGGGGGTGCATGGAGGCGATCGGCGCCGAAGTGCTGTCGTCGATTCCGCTCGAGGTCGGCTTCGACGACTCAACTGCACGCTCGCGACTACGACCGATCGCGGATGCATCGAGAGCGGCAAACGGGTGGGCGCCACACGGCTTGCCAGTGAGCCGTGGTCCGGGTGTCCGTGATCCCAGTTCGCCACCGCGCGCCGAGCTTCCCATCTTCCTGCGTTCCCGGGTCGAATCACTCGACGCGGCCGATGCGTTCGAGCTCGACGCGCGCCTGCGCGCGGTGGTCGCGCTCGAGCAGCGGCTGGAGGCAGAGCTGGCGCCGCTGCTTCTCCGCGTGCGCGACGCGCGACTCTACCGCTCACACGGGTTTGCGACGTTCGAAGCGTACGTTCGCGAGCGTCTCGGGATCTCGCCGCGCAAGGCGCGCGCGCTATTGCGACTCGAGCGCGCAGGCCATCACTGTCCCGCCCTGATGCGCGCGTATCGGAGCGGGCAGCTTTCGTGGGTCCGGGCGCATGCGCTGGTTGCCGTATTGATCGTGGACCGCGCGGGGCGTTGGCGCGACGCGTGGATCGACTGGGCGCGACGTGTCCCCGTGCGGCGTCTGGAAGAGGATGTCGAGCGGGCGCTCGTCCTGTTTGACACCGACCCCGATACCTGGTGCAGAACTGGCGGCCTCCCCGGTTGCGACGGGCCGCAAAACCGGCAAACGGGTGCGCGCCCCACGCGCTCCAGAGAGACCGCACGGATCTTCTTCAGCGCGCCGCGCGACGTCGCGCGCCTGTTTCGCGCCACCCTCTGTACCGTTCGTCGGCACATCGAGCGACATCGCGGCCCGGACGGCGCTTCGGCCACGGACGGAGAGGCGCTGGAGGCGATGCTGGAGCACGTCTTCGAGGTCTGGGGTGGTGCGAGTGCGTCCGGCGCAGAACGCGAACGCGTTCGTAAAGCTCACCGGGTCTTCGAGCGCGATGGCTGGCGCTGCACCGTACCGGTCTGCTCCTCGTACCGTAACCTGCAGGATCACCACATCATTTTCCGTTCCGCGGGGGGCTCGGACGAGTTGGGCAACCGCACGACGCTGTGCGCCTGGCACCACCTCCGGGGCGTCCACGTCGGACGCGTGCGCTGCACGGGCGTGGCGCCGGACGCCCTGACTTTTTCGTTGGGAATCCGGGATCGCAAGCCGCCGCTGGCGGTCTACACGACCGCGCCGCCGGTCACCCGATCGAGTTGCGATGGCCGATCGCCCACTCCGAGAGGCGCATCATCACGGGGTTGAGGAACAGGAAGCGGTACTTCCAGATGGGAGAGTGGCAGTCGCCGGGACCGATCTTCCCATCGAGCAGCTCCGCACAGGCCTCGGCGGCCTTGCCGGCCAGCGTGTCGAGGATGCGCTCGCCGAGCTCGGCGGAGGCGCCGGCGGGAGCGCCCGAGTAGGTCTGCTCGTTGAAGAAACGCATGGCGCCGCGGTAGTGGCGCAGCACCCGGAGGACGCTGCGCGGCCCGTCCTGCGCCGATCCGCGCGGCGCCTCGCCGTTGCTCTCGAGCCAGGTGCTCACGGTCTGGCGCGGCAGGTGCTTGTGCTCGGGATCCACCCAGTCGCCGTGCAGCGCCAGGAGCTGAGAGGTCTCGACCAGACCGCCGTGCGTGTCGCCCTCGAGGTCGGTGCGGTTCACGCCCGGCAGCGAGCCGAGCACGTCGTCGAGCTCCGAGGTGCCGTTCGTGAGGCGGCGGATCAGGAGCGAGAAGAGCGACACCATCCCGATGCCGTGCCGCCGGTTCACGCGCCGGCACGCCTTCTCGATCGAGAGGAAGTGGCGCGGTCCGCCGTGGAAGTTCGACACGAAGATGTGATGAAAGCCCTGCATCGCGAGCGTGTGGCCCAGGTCGGTGAGCAGGCGCACGTTGGTCGAGGGCCGGAAGTGGAGCGAGCCGCGCTGCGGCACGACGTCGGTCGCGGCGTACACGAAGGGCAGCTTCAAGAAGGTGCGGTCGCGGTGGACGTCGGGCAGGAAGCGCAGCACGCGCTCGGCGAGCCCCTCGCCCTCGAGCGCGTCCGCGCCGAGGGGGAGGTGCGGGCCGTGCACCTCCATGGGCGACGACGTGACCATCACGACCGCGCGCGCCGGATCGATCCGATCGAACTGCTTCTTGGTCAGCGTCTCCCAGCGCAGGAGCTGCGGTGCGTCGCTCATCTCGTTTCTCCGGGCGGGGCGGGTCGCGCGCGCCGTCAGCGCGGAAACGCGTCCGGCAGACCGCCGTCGATGGTCAGGATGTCGCCGCTCGTGTAGCGGAAGCGATCGCTGGCCAGGAGCACGGCGATCTCCGCGACGGCGTCGGCCGGGATCAGCGAGACGCGCATGGCGTTGCGCTCGCGGTAGGCCGCGATCTGCTCCTCGAAGGTGTTGCCGCGGCTCTTTGCGCGCTCCTCCACGAAGCGCCGGAAGAGCGGCGTGTCCACCTGGTCGGCGTTGATCGCGTTGACGCGGATGGAGTCCGGCCCGAGCTCGAGCGCGGCGACGCGCAGCGCCTGCTGCAGGGCGGCCTTGCTGCCGCCGTAGGCGACGGCCTCCTTGCCGGGCGACACGGCGGCCTTCGAGACCGAGCACAGGATCGAGCCCCCGATTCCCTGCCGCTTCATCACGCGGGCGGCGCCGCGCATGGCCAGCACGGCGCCGACGTAGTGCACCTCGAGCTGCTCGCGGAGGTCCTGGCTGCGGATCTCTTCGATGCTGGCGAAGCGCGGCGCCAGCCCGGCGCTGTAGAAGAGCGTGTCGAGGCCGCCGAACTCGAGCACCGCGCGGCGGAACAGCGCGTC
>CP070734.1:2946309-2961826 GCA_020347605.1 Deltaproteobacteria bacterium
CAGGAGCCGCGGCCCGGGGGTTTCGCCGCTCCCGATGCGATCGCGCAGCGAGAGCTCGTGCCACCCGCCCCCGCCGAGATCGCGCGCGGTGGTGATCCCCGCCCGCAGCATCGCCTGGGCGCGCGCGCGCATCGCGGTCTCGAGCGCGTCTGGCGACACCGCGAGCTGTCGCTTCGGATCGGCGATCGCGGGGTCGAGCGTCAGGTGGACGTGCGCGTCGATCAGGCCCGGAATGACGGTTGGGATCGCCGTGGCGGCCGCGGACTCCGTCGGCGCCGCGTCGAACGCGACGACGTCGGCGCCGGCCGAGAGCTCCGCGGCCGGGCCGATCGCGGCGATGCGGCCCGTCTCGATCCGGATGGTCTGCGTCTCAGACGGCACGGCGTCCGCGAAGCCGTCCCAGACGCGCACGCCGCGGATCGCGATCGCCATGACCGCATCCTACCCCAGCGCGCCGCGGGGATCGGAGATCGAGCCCGCGCTGCGACCCATCACGCGTGTGCAACTTCGCGAATCAAGCTCTCCCGCGAATCGGTCGATTGGGGGAGCGGAGGCGGCGCCGGGTGCATCCCTTCGTTCTGATTCCGTTTTTCGCGGGCGTCGCCGCCTCGGTGATCGCCAGCGCGGTGCTGGCGCGCAACACCGCGCAACGCGCCGACCGGCTGGTCGCGACCATCCTCGGCTGCGCCGCCTACTGGTGCTTTCTCGAGGTGATCTGGAATACGCAGGACGACCCGCGCGTGGTCACCTGGTTGGTCCGCGCCTCGTCGCTCGGCTGGATGCCGCTCGGCGCGCTCTGCTTCCACCTCTTCGTCGAGCTGATCGGTCGTCCGAGCGCCCGGATGCGCCGGCTCGTACCCGCGCTCTACGCGCTCGCGGGGGTCTGCTCGGCGCTCTACATCGCAACACCGTGGGGTGTCGCGGGCGTGGTGCGAACCAACTGGGGCTGGGGCCTCGAGTTCGGTCCGATCTTTCCGTTCGTCCTCACGCTGACGACGGTGTCGGTCGTGGTGACGCTGGCGGTGCTCTGGCGCCGGGTCTACCCGCGCGGCGCGCCGCCGAGCGAGCGCCGCCAGGGCTACTTCGCGTTTGCCGCCATCTCGATTCCGACGGTCGTGGCCTTCCTGAGCGACGCGCTGCTGCCGCTCAACGGCATCCAGATGCCGCGACTCGGCAGCGCGAGCCTGACGCTGATCGGGGCCTCGGTGGCCTGGAGCGTGCTTCGCTACGGATACTCGATCGTCGCGCCCGGCTCGCTGGCGAACGAGATCCTGGCGACGCTGCGCGAGGGCGTCGCGCTGCTCCGCTACGACGGCGTGATCCGCGTCGCGAACGGTGGACTCGGGCGCCTGGTCGGCTGCCGACCCAAGGAGCTCACGGGTCGATCGCTCACCGACCTGATCCCGGCGCTCCGCACACTGGGGGTCGAGGAGATCCAGGAGCGCGAGTGCGAGATCACGACGGCCGCGGGCCGTCCGGTGCCGGTGGCCGTTTCGTCGTCTCCGGTGCGCGACCGGCAGGGAAACCGCGTCGGCTGGGTCGCCGTCGTCCGCGACCTGCGCGAGGTCGCGGCCCTGCGCCGGAACCTGGCGATCTCGGGCCGCATGGCGGCGGTCGGCGAGCTCGCGGCGGGCATCGCACACGAGATCAACAATCCGATCGCCTTCATCCAGTCGAACCTCCTGCAGCTGAGGGAGCACTGGCACACCGTGGAGAAGCTCCACGCGGGCCCGGCCCAGGACGCGCGCCTCACCGACATCCTGAGCGAGGCGGAGGAGCTGGTGGACGAGTCGCTGGACGGCGTCGAGCGGGTGGCCGCCATCGTTCGGGACGTGCGCGGGTTCTCGCACGCCGGCCACAGGGAACGGGAGATCGCCGATCTGAACGAACTCCTGGACAGCACCCTGCGCCTCGCATCCCCGCAATTCCGCCAGCACGCCACACTGAAGCGGGAGTTCGGTGAGATTCCGCTGGTGTCGTGCAACCCGCAGCAGCTCAAGCAGGTGTTCCTCAATCTGATCGTGAACGCGGCGCACGCCGTCGGGGATTCCGGTGCGATCCGCGTCGCCACCTACGTGGAGCGTGACCACGCCGTGATCGAGATCGAGGACGACGGCTGCGGGATCCCGGAGGCGGTGATCGATCGGGTCTTCGATCCCTTCTTCACCACCAAGACGGTCGGCGAGGGTACGGGCCTCGGTCTCGCCATCTCCTACCAGATCGTTCGCAACCACGGGGGCGAGCTCCAGGTCGAGTCCGAGCCGGGGCGTGGGAGCTGCTTTCGGGTGACGCTCCCGATCGACACCAACGGAGCGGAGACCGCCGACCCCTGACCGCGCGGCGCCGGCGTGCCATCCTCTGCGCTCGTCGGACATGCCGCGCCAGACCGTCAGATCCCAGCGCATCTTCACCTGGAACGTGAACGGGCTGCGCGCCTGTGCGCGCAAGGGGTTCGCGTCGTGGCTCGCCCGGTCGCGCGCCACGATCGTCGGTATCCAGGAGGTTCGCGCATTGCCGGCGGAGCTCCCCGAGAGCGTGCGCCGTCCGCGGGGATTCGCGGTCGACTTTCGCCCGGCAGAGCGGCGCGGCTACAGCGGCGTGGGCCTCTACGCCCGACGTCCGTTCGACCGGATCGAGGGGGCGCTCGGCGCCCCGCGCTTCGACCGCGAGGGGCGCCTGCAGATCGCGCGCTTCGGACGGCTGGTGGTCGCCAACGTCTACTTTCCGAAGGGGAGCGGCAGCGACCGCGACAACAGCCGCGTGCCCTACAAGCTGGATTTCTACCGCGCGCTCTTCGAGCGCGTGCAGCGCCTGCGCCGCGGCGGACTCCGCGTGCTCGTGATGGGCGACTTCAACACGGCGCACCGCGAGATCGACCTGGCGCGTCCCCGCCAGAACGTCCACAACAGCGGCTTCCTGCCCGAGGAGCGCGCCGAGCTCGACCGCTGGATCTCGGCCGGCTGGGTCGACACGTTCCGCCACTTCGAGCCGGGCCCCGGTCACTATTCGTGGTGGAGTCAACGCCAGGGCGTGCGCGACCGGAACATCGGCTGGCGCATCGACTACGTGCTGGCCTCGCCGGCGGCGATGCGGTACGTGCGCGGGGCCTTCATCGAACGCGACGCGCGCGGCTCGGACCACGCGCCGGTGGGCGTGGACGTCGACCCCGCGATCTTCGCGCCGTGATGCCGGCGCGCGGCTCGGCTCACGCGCGCGCGTCTACGGCGCGCGCCATCCGTTCGAGCGCGTCGGTGAGGATCGCGCGCGAGGTGGCGAAGTTGAGCCGCACGAAGCCCTCCCCGGTCTTCCCGAAGCGGCGCCCGTCGGACAGCGCCACCCGGGCGTGCTCGAGAAAGAACTCGTACGGCGACGGCGACAGCCCGAGCGCGCGGCAATCCAGCCAGGCCAGGTAGGTCGCCTCGGGCGGGAAGCAGCGGACCTGCGGCAGCCGCTCGGCCAGGAACGCCGCCGCGAAGTCGCGGTTCGCCTCCAGATGCCGGAGCGCGCGATCCAGCCACGGCTGCGCGTGGCGCCAGGCGGCATCCGTCGCGGCGAGGCCGAGCGCGTTGATGCCGCCGCGCGTATGCCGCGGGAGCTCGTTGAAGCGGCGCGCCAGGGCGTCGCTCCCGCAGGCGGCGACGGCACAGCGTAGGCCCGCGCTGTTGAACGCCTTCGACGCCGACATCAGCGTGAGCGTGCGCTGCTCCACCTCCGGTCCGAGCGTCGCGATCGGGATGTGCGTGTGGCCGGAGAACACGAGGTCGGCGTGGATCTCGTCGCTCACGATGAGCAGATCGCGCTCGACCGCCAGCTCTGCGAGAGCCTCGAGCTCGCTGCGCGTGAAGACGCGGCCGGTGGGATTGTGCGGGTGGCTGAGCAGCAGGATTCGCGTACCGGGGTCGAGGGAGGCGCGCAGCTCGTCGAAGTCGATCTCGTAGCCCGCGGCACCGGCCACGAGCGGACTCTCCACCGCGCGCCGCTGCGTCTCGCGCACCGCGTCGAAGAACGGCGGGTAGATGGGCGTCTGGAATACGACGCCCTCCCCCCGCTGCGCGAACTGCTGCAGCGCCACGTAGATGCCCTGCACCACATCCGTGATCACCTCGACGCGCCCCGGGCGGAGCTTCCAGCCGTACCGCTCGCGGGCCCGGGCCGCGAACAACGTGGGCAGGTCCTGCGGGCGGGGGTTCACGGGATAGCCCAGATACGAGCGGTCCACGCTCCGCCGCAGCACCCGTCGGATCGGTGCCGCGACCGGCAGGTCCATGTCGGCGACCCACGCCGGCAGCACGTCCGCGGGGTAGAGCGCCCACTTCTCACCCGGACTCTCGCGCAACGCGGCGACATCGAGGTCGTCGAAGTCGATCGGCGGGTTGCGCATCTCCGCCTCGACGCGAGCGAGCGTCGCGTCGAGCGCATCGCGCGCGGGCGACTCCGGCAGCGCGTAGCCCGCGCGCTCGAGGTAGCCCGCGAGGTCGCGTCGCAGCTCCGAAAGACACCACGCGATCGCGTCGACGTGTGCGGCCAGCGGCGTGATCGCGTCGGCGCCGGACGGATCGACGTGGAAGTGCGCGCCCCTCTCGAAGCAGTCGAAGCGCAGGAGCTCGCGGTCGCCCTTGGCGGGCGCGCGCACGCGCACGGTCGGGCCGCCGTCGTCCCCGACGCTGCGGTGTTCCACCGCGAAGCGCAGCGATCCCAGCTCGAACACGGACATGGCGGGCAGTGTACCCCGGCGGGTATGCTGCGCACGCCGTGACGCGGGCGGAGAAGGCCGAGCGCATCCAGAAGATCCTGCAGCAGATGTACGAGCTGCCGGCGATTCCGCTGCGCCACGAGGACCCCTACACGCTGCTGATCGCCGTGGTGCTGTCGGCGCAGTGCACCGACCGGCGCGTCAACGAGGTGACGCCGCGGCTGTTCGCCCGCGCCGCGACGCCGGACGAGATGGTCGCGCTCAGCGTGCCGCAGATCCGCGCCATCATCCGACCCTGCGGACTGGCACCCTCCAAGGCCCGGAACATCCGCGCGCTCTCGAAGATCCTGATCGAGTCGCACGGCGGCCGGGTGCCGAGGTCCATGGAGGCGCTCGAGGCGCTGCCCGGCGTGGGGCACAAGACGGCCAGCGTCGTGATGGCCCAGGCGTTCGGTGAAGCCACCTTCCCGGTGGACACCCACATCCACCGGCTGGCGGCCCGCTGGGGGCTCTCGAACGGCACGAGCGTGGCGCGAACCGAGCGCGACCTGAAGCGCGTCTTTCCGCGCGCCGAGTGGAACCGCCTGCACCTGCAGATCATCTACTTCGGCCGCGGCTACTGTCCCGCACGCGGTCACGACGCCGACGCCTGCCCGATCTGCTCCTGGGCGGCGCCGAAGGCGCGCCTCGCGCGCGAACGCCGGCGCGCGCGCGGGGCGACGGGTTCTCGCGGCCCCCGCTCTGGTAGACTGCGCGATCGGTAGCCGCGGAGGAAGACATGCCCGTCGATCCCCAGGTGGCGCTCGTTCTCGCGCAGATCGAGCAGCTTGGGCTCAAGAACTTCACCCAGGCGTCGCCCAGCGAGGCGCGCCGCCTGTTCGAGGCCGCGACCCCGGCCGGTGCCGGCGAGGACGTCGCCGCCGTCGAGGATCGCGCGCTGCCGGGACCGGCCGGCGACGTTCCGGTTCGCATCTACACGCCGGTCGGGGCCGCGCCGCATCCGGCGCTGGTCTTCTTCCACGGCGGCGGCTTCGTGATCGGGAGCGTCGACACGCACGACGCGACCTGCCGCGCCCTCACCAACGCGGCGCGCTGCGTCGTCGTCTCCGTCGGCTACCGGCTCGCGCCCGAGCACCCCTTCCCGGCGGCGCCCGAGGACTGCTATGCGGCGACGCGCTGGGTGGCGCAGAACGCCGCCGAGATCGGCGTCGACTCCCGACGGGTGGCGGTGGGCGGCGACAGCGCCGGAGGCAACCTGGCCGCGGTCGTTGCGCAGCTGGCGCGGGAGCGCGGGCAGCCGGCGCTGCTGCACCAGCTGCTGATCTACCCGGTCACGAACCACGGCTTCGACACGGCGTCCTACACCGAGAACGCCGAGGGCTATCTGCTCGAGCGCGAGACGATGCAGTGGTTCTGGAACCACTATCTCGCCGACGCGTCGGACGGAGCGCATCCGAAGGCCTCGCCGCTGCGCGCCGCAGACCTCTCGGGCCTGCCGCCGGCGACGGTGCTGACGGCCGAGTACGACCCGCTGCGCGACGAGGGCGAGGCCTACGCGGAGCGTCTCCGCGAGGCCGGCGTGGCCACCGTGCACACGCGCTACCGCGGCATGATCCACGGCTTCTTCGCAATGACCGACATGCTCGACGGTGCGAAGGCGGCACTCGAGCAGGCGTCCGGCGAGCTGCGCCGCGCGTTCAAGTCGGCCGACGGGAGTCGGCCGACGCGCAGCGCAAGCCGTCCGCAGGACGGCGCGCCGTGAGCCGAAGGCGAACGGAGCGGGCGCCCGCCGGGCGCGTAGGCGAGCGAAGGCCGGCAGCCCGAGTCCGAGCGGGTAGCGAGGACGAGGCCCGGCGGACAGGGGCGGTCCCATGGCGAAGATCATCGGCAACCTCGAGCCCGCGGACGACTACACGCACGCCCTCGGCCCCGAGCCCAACTTCAACGAGAGCATGTACTTCAACTTCTTCGATCGCGAGCGGCGGATCGGCGGGTTCCTGCGCCTCGGGAATCGGGCCAACGAGGGTCACGCCGAGCGCACCGTCACGGTCTTCCTGCCGGACGGACACGTGCTGTTCGGGTTCGAGCGGGCGCGGATCGACGGCAACGACGCCTTCGAGGCCGGCGGCGTGCGCTTCGAGGTCATGGAGCCGAGCCAGAAGCTGCGAACCACGTACGCGGGTCCGGTGATCGACATGGCCGAGCCCCGGCAGATGGCCGAGCCGCGCGAGGCGTTCCGGAACAATCCGACCCGGCAGCTGCGCATCGACCTCGTGCACGACGCGGTGGGTCCCATGTACGGCAGCGCGGGCAGCGGCAACGAGGCCGAGCGCCCGGCCGAGGAACAGTTCGCGCGCGCCCACTACGAGCAACACATGCACGTGACGGGTACGATCGAGCTCGAGGGGCAGCGCTTCGAGCTCGACGGCTACGGGCTGCGCGACCACTCCTGGGGGCCGCGCAGCTGGCAGGCGATCGAGCGCTACGAGTGGCTCACGCTCAACTTCGGCGCGGAGCTCGGTGCGATGATCTCCGTCATCCGGCGCGGTCCTGGCGAGGTTCGCACGGGCGGCGTCGTGGTGCGCGGTGATGCGCTCGACCTCGTGACGGAAGCGGAGATCGACGCCGACTACGAGGACAACGGCCTCTACCACACGCACGTGCGCGCCCGCGTGAAGACCGCCCGCGGCGAGGCGCTCGACATCGAGGGGGAGGTGAAGAGCTTCATTCCCCTGCGCCACCGCCGCGACGGCACCACGACCCACATCGGCGAGGGCATGACCGAGTGGCGACTGGGCGATCGCGTCGGTTACGGCCTCTCCGAGTTCCTGCGCCGCCGCTAGCCGGGCAGGACGGCGGCTAGCGCGGCGCGGCGCGGGCCAGGCGGCGCAGATAGATGGCCGCCAGCGCCGCGCGCTCCGGGAGGCTCGCGAGCTCGACGAACTCGCGGTCGGTGTGCGCGTGTCCCCCGACGACGCCCATCGTGTCGAGCGTCGGCAGCCCGACCGCCTGCATGAGGGAGCCGTCGGTGCCGCCACCCGCGTGAAGCGGCTCCGGGCTCTCGACGCCGAGATCGCGAGCCGCCTGCGCGTGGAGCGCCAGCAGTCGCTCCGTGGCGTCGCTCCGCGGCTTCGGCGGGCGATGCAGGGTTCCCCACACCCGGGTCTCGGTTCCCTCGACGAAGGTCTCTCCCGCGATCGCCTCGATGCGACGCCGCATCGCTTCACCGCTCGCGACGTCGTCGTAGCGCAGGTCGACCCAGGCCGATGCGCGCTCGGGCACGATGTTGCGCTTCGCGCCGCCCTCGATCGTCCCGACGTTCAGCGTGATGCCGCGCGCGTAGTCGGTAAGCGCTTCGATTCGCAGCACCTTCTCGGCGAGCTCGCGGATGGCGCTGCGCCCCTGCTCGTGTGCGCTTCCCGCGTGCGCGGCGACGCCGCGCACGGCGAGGTGGAACTGGCCGAGCCCGCGCCTCGAGCGCACCATGGCGGAGCCTTGGTGCGCGGCCTCGAAGACGAAGCCGTAGGTTGCGCTGCGCGCCGCCTCCTCGATACGCCGGCGCGAGCCCAGCGATCCGAGCTCCTCGTCGGAGTTGAGCAGCACCGTCCACGCCGCGGCGTCGAGCTCGCCGCGCTCGCGGAGCAGCTCGAGCGCGAAGAACAGCACGACGAGTCCGCCCTTCATGTCGGTGACGCCCGGACCGGTCGCGGTCCGCCCGTCGGGTGCGCGCTCGAACGCCTGGAACGGCGACACCGGCTCGAAGACGGTGTCGAGGTGACCCTGGAGCAGGAAGCGCGGGGCGTCCGGGTCGCCCGCCGCCCGCTCCGCCACCACGAGCGGACCCGTGCGGAAGGGCTCGCTGCCCGGCAGCTCCAGCAGGGCGCCGTCCGTGAGCGCCACCTCGAAGCCCAGCCGTTCGAGCCGGGACGCCAGCTGCCCGGCGAACGCCTGGAGCCCGGACCGGTTGCGCGAGCCGGTGTTGAGATCGACCCACGCGGCGAGCGTCTCGAGCATCGCATCGCGCCGCGCGAAGAGCGCGTCGCGGATCGAGCGCTCGGTCGCGTCGAGCTCGGCACGCGCGTGCGGGGCCCCGGCCAGCGTGAACGCCAGCGCCAGCGCCAGTCGCGCCGCGCGTCGAATCCCGTGTCTCATGTCACCTCCTCGCGCGGCGCCGGTTCGTCCCGGATCAGAACAGCCCGAGCTGGTGGGGCTTGCCGATGGCCTCGTCGAAGTCGCGGCCGGTGTGCGGGAGGATGGCATCCGCGATCGGCCGCAGGACGTGCTCGACGTAGTACGCGTGGTCGATCTGCGCCGGCAGTGCGCGACCCGGCACGACCGGCTCGGGCCCCACCCGCGTGATCACGTAGCGGACGACCGGGGGCACGACGCCCGCGAGCTTGCGCGCAGCCTGGATGTGCGGCGGCGTCGTGGCCGTGTAGCGATCCAGCGATCCCTTGCGCACGCGCTTCGCGTAGACGAGCTCCCGGTCGAGCTCGCCCGCGCGCAGGCGCTGCACCAGCTCGCGCACGAAGGGGAGGATGTCGCGGTCGCTGAACAGCCGCTCGAGCATGCCCTCCTGGAGTCTCCGGGCGATGGCGGGCCAGTCGCGGCGCACGGACTCGAGGCCCACGATCTCGAGCTTTCCGTCGGACCAGCCCGCGTAGCGCTTCTTGCTGCCGCGCGGACCGCCGCGCACCTGTGGCAACAGGATGCGATCGAAGATCCGCTCCAGCTCCAGCTCGAGCCGCGGCTCGACCCCGTACTCCGTGCGGATCCGCTCGCTGAGCGTCTGCTCGGCGCGCGCGCGCAGCTGCGCGGCCTCCGCCTCGGCGGCGGCGCTCGCAGCGTCGGTCGAGAGCTTCGCGAAGATCGAATCGGTGTCGCCGTAGAGCACGCGGACGCCGTCCGCCTCGAAGATGTCGCGCGTCCAGTGCAGGATCTGCTGACCGAATCCGGTGATGGCGTTGGCGATCTCCGGATCGAAGAAGCGGCAGGACGCAGCGCCGAGCACGCCGAAGAAGGCGTTCATCATGATCTTGATGGCCTGGTCCGCGTGACGGTCGCCGCGCCGCCGCGCCTCGTTGCGGCTCTCCATGAACCGCTCGATCAGCTGCGGGAGGATCGCGTCGTGGCGCGCGAAGCGCGCGCCGTTGGGCGCGGTGATCGCGTCGCCGTCGGCGCGCGCGTGTGCCAGCGGGTCGAGGTTGAAGGTGCGGATCAGGCTCGGATACAGGCTCTTGAAGTCGAACACCGCGACGTTCGCGTAGACCCCGGGCTGTGGCTCGAGCAGCGCACCGCCCGTCACGAGCTCGGTCTTGCGATCGGAGTGCACGCTGGGCGCCACGATGCCGCGCCGGTGCAGCTCGGGGAGGTAGAGCATGTCGAACGACGCGATGCTCGCGCCCACCCGGTCGAGCGGCATCCCCGACAGGAGGCTCCGCTCGATCGCGAGATCGACGAGTCCCTCGTGCTCCAGGATCTGGAGCACGAGGCGCGCGTCCTCCTTGTTGTACTCGACGAGCGCCTTCGGATCCTCGCGGTACAGCCGGCTGATCTCCGCGGCCGCGTCGGGCGCGTCGTGGTCGATCAGCTTGCCGTGGCCCAGGACCGCGCGCGCGACCGTGTCGAGCCGATAGTCCTCGAGGCGCAGGGCGTCGCGGACCAGCGCGATCCCATCCAGCACCACGCGCCCCGGGATCTCGGCGCGCGACTGGCGCGTGAAGCCGCGGTCCTGCTGGAAGCGCGTCGTGCCCTCGACGCGTCCCAGGTGAGCCGGGAGCCGCAGCGCGTCCGCCCGCCGCGACCAGACCGCCAGGTCGAAATCGACGACGTTCCAGCCGACCAGCAGATCCGGATCGAGCTCGCGAATGCGCGTCTCCGCGGCCGCGAGCAGCCGCCTCTCGTCGTCGTACACGAACGCTCCCGGTACGCGTTCGCGCGCGACCAGGTGGACCTCCTCGGCGCCCGCGCCGACCAGCGCGACGGAGTAGATCTGGCTCGCGTCGGGCGTGGTCTCGAGGTCGAGCGAGAGGATGCGCAGCGCGGGCCGGCACTCCGCCGGCTCGAGGCCGGGATCGTGGAAGCGCAACAGTCCCGAGGGCAGCGTCTCCGGCGTGCCGTCGATGGCGACGCCGGCGCGGATCCCGCGGTCGATCCGGTAGAGGTACGGGAAGCGGATGTCTGCCGAGAGGGCCTCCCCGCCCGCGGCCGCGAGCGCTTCGCGCAGGCGGGGCACCGCGGCGGGAATCGGCACGACGACGCGCACGACCGGCCGACCCTCGAGGTCGCACAGGGCGGTGTCCTCGATCTCCACGTCCGGCGCCGCGGCGATCCGGTCGGCGTGCTCGCGCGGGGTGAAGAAGTACGGCCGGAAGCGATCGTCCTCGACCAGGAACGCCTCGCCGCTCTCGAGGCGGCCGAACAGCTGGACCACCGGCTGTCCCTCGCGAACGCGGTAGGTCGGCTGGAGGATGAAGCCGGTGTAGATCGGCATGGTCCCACGGGCTGCGGTCAGTAGGTTCGAACCAGGCGCGACGCGCGCTCCAGCAGGCGGTCGACGTTCGGGTAGAGCGACGCGTTGATCACGAGCGCGACGACCGAGAGCGCGAGCAGGCTGCCGAGGTCGCCGAACAGAAGACACAGCACGAGCCCGATCACCGCCACGGCTTCGCTCAGCGCGAGACCTGCGAGAAGCGGAACGGTCGATCCGGTGGCGGTCGCGAACAGCCGCTGCTCGAGCGGCGAGAGCTGCTGGATCCGGCCCAGCAGGCCCGCATCGACGCCACCGGCGCGCGTGTCGGTCGCGAGGCTCGGCAGGTCGGGCTCGCGCGCGACGCGCTCGCCGAGACGCTCGTCGGAGAGCAGGCGGCGCGGGACCACGAGCGCGAGGACGCCCGCGACCAGCGCGGCCGCGAGCAGGCCGATCCGCACGGCGTCGGGGAGTGCGGCACCGCCCACCGCGCCCGCGCCGACCAGCGCGTAGCCAACCACGATGTACATCGGGATCGAGGCGGTGAGCGCGAACCAGAGGATCCGCTGGGTGATCTGGAGCGCGCGAAGCAGCTCTTTGAGCTCGCCGGACACCATCGCTACCCCTCCCTCGCTGCCGCGGCCGCCGGCGACAGGTCGCGCGACGCCCGACGCGGGTCGACACCGAACGGGAGGATCGCCAGGGCCGGCGTCGTGACGCCCGCCTCGACGTAGCGGCGGATGTGCGCGCGGCACGCGGCCGGTGAACCGTGCACGATCAGGGCGTCGACGACCGCGTCCGGTATCGCCGCCAGCGCGGCCTTGCGGTCCCCCGCGCGCCACGCCTCCCACATGCCCGCCAGCTCGCGGCCGCGGCCGAGCCACTCGTGGAACGCCGCGTAGACCGGCACGTTCAGGTAGCTCGCGATCGCAAATCGCCCCATGGCGCGGACCTTTTCCGCGTCTTCGGACGGCGCCACGAAGATGCGCGCCACGATCTCCTTGCCAGGGCCGCCCGCGTGCACGTACGGCGCCACCGTGCGCACATCGTCGGCGGACAGCCAGTTGAGGATGGCGCCGTCGCCCTCGCGCCCGGCGAGCCGCAGCATCCCCGGGCGCAGCGCCGCGATCATGATCTTCGGCGGCGCCTCGGGGACCCGGCCGAGTCGGAAGCCGCGCACCGCGAACGTCTCGTAGGTCTCGGTGACCTTCTCGCCCGACAGCGCCGCGCGCAGAAAGCGCACCGTGTCGCGCGTCTTCTGGTACGGCTTGTCGAAGCGGATGTCGTTCCAGCGCTCGACGATCACGTCGGAGGATGTCCCGACGCCGAGCACGAAGCGTCCCGGCGCCGCCTCCGCCATCGAGGCCGCGCACATCGCCAGGCAGGCCGGGCCGCGCGTGAAGGTCGGCACGATCGCGGAGCCCAGGCGCAGATCCGGCACCCAGGCCGACGCCAGTGCGAGCGGGGTGAAGCCGTCCGCGCCGTTCGCCTCGCTCGACCACAGGTCGGTGTAGCCCAGGTCCGCCAGCTCGCGGATCCAGTCGCGCTGCGCGTGGAGCGGCACGCCGTCCAGCGGCACCGTCATGCCGTAGCGCTGCATCGAAACCTCCGTCGGCCGAGCGGCTGCGCCCGCGCGGGCGGCGTTCCGCGTGCGCCGAACCGCGCGGGTTCGCGCAGCGCGTCGCGGCGCGCGGGCGGGCTCAGATCGCCGCGCGCAGGTTGCGGCGGATGCGCTCGGTCGGCTCCTCGGTGTCCGGCTCGAAGGCGAGCCCGGTGACGAGCTCGTAGGCCTCGATGTAGCGGCGGGCGGCCTCGCAGCGGACCTCGTCGGGCAGCGTCGGCGGCGGACCCTCGCCGCGGTAGCCGCGCTCTTCGACGAGCCAGCGCCGGACGTATTCCTTGTCGAGCGCCACCGGATCGCGCCCCTCGGCCAGCGCCGTTTCGTACGCCTCGCGATACCAGTAGCGCGACGAGTCGGGCGTGTGGATCTCGTCGATGACGACGAGGTTCCCCTCCGCGTCGGTGCCGATCTCGTACTTCGTGTCGACCAGGATCAGACCGCGCGTCTCGGCGAACGCCTGGCCCGCCGTGAAGAGCTCGCGCGTCAGCCGGGCCGCGCGGTCGAAGGTCTCCTCGCCGATCAGCCCGCGCTCGATCAGCTCCTCGCGCGACGCGTTCTGGTCGTGGTCGCCCCGGGCCGCCTTGGTGGTCGGCGTCAGGATGGGCTCGCGCAGGCGCTCGTGCTTGCGCAGGCCGTCGGGGAGCGCGTGCCCACAGAAGCGGCGCTCGCCCCGCTCGTAGGCCGTCCAGATGGCGGTCGAGGAGACCCCGGTCAGGTACGCGCGATACACGAACTCCACCGGCAGCGGCCTGCACTCCTCGACGATCGAGACGTTGGGGTCCGGCACCGAGACCAGGTGGTTGCGCGCGACGTCCCGCGTCTTCTCGAACCAGAAGGCCGCGATCTGGTTCAAAACCTGTCCCTTGAACGGCACGGTGCCGACCACGACGTCGAAGGCGCTGACGCGGTCCGTCACCACGATGGCGCGGCGTCCGCCGCGGACGTAGTTGTCGCGGACCTTGCCCTCCTCCCGGTCGCCGAACTCCGCGAACTCGGTCCGGCCGAGCGTCTGCTCGCACTGCCTCCGCAGCACACTCAGGTCGATGCCCATGGGCTCCCCCCCGTTCAGCTCGACGCCGATCTTATCAGGTCTGGGGCCGGGGAGTCCGCCTCGAGCGCCGCGCCGTCCCCGCGGCACCGATCGGGGTCGGCATCGAGGGGCGCGAAGGCGGCCGCCCGGTCGAGCGCGCGCGCCGCGCGTTGGCCGCCTCGAGCCGCCGTTCGGCGCGCGCCCGGACGTCGACGCGTGCCCGGTCGAGCTTCGGCTCGACCGGCTGCGTGCCGGCCGCCGCGGGGGTCGCAGCGGAATCGCGTCGGCGGGAGCCCCCGCCGCTGGAGCGCGGCTGCCAGCCGTCCAGCGACTCGGCGGGCTCCGCGGGCCACGCGTCGGCTGCACGCGCTTCGATCGCGCGGATCTCCTCGAGCTCCGACATCGCTCCGCTCCACTCGCTCCGACGCGTCGACGAGACCCGAATCGCACCGCACCGACGCTGACTCCCGGTCAGGTTGCGGCCCGGCACCGGGCCGCTAAAGATCCCTACACGGTCGGAACAACTGCGGCGAGTATCCACTTCCCGAACCCGCCGAGGTCGCGAACCGGCTTCGAAGCCGTGCCCGCCTGCCGACCGCTCCAGGAGGAATCCCGATGGCCGACTACCTCGTGCCCGGCATCCGAATCTATCTGGATCGGATCGTGGACTGGGAAGTTCAGCTCAACATGCTGCGCGGCCCCGGCGTCGACGTCGACGCCGAGGTGGGCGCCTACCGCACGTTGGTCGAAACGGCCGCGTCGCTGGCCGCAACCTTCGAGGCGGCGGCGCGCGAGCACTGGATCGACGAGGCCGAGCTGACGGAGGACGGCGGCGCACAGCCGCCGGCGCACATGCGCGCGGCGTACGACAAGCTGCGCGAGACGGGTCTCGTGAGTCTCCTCGTCGAGGAGGCGTACGGCGGGGTCGGTATGCCCGCACTCGTGAACATCATGGTCACGGAGCTGATCGCGCGCGCCGACCCGAGCCTGATGACCGTCTGGGCCCTGCAGACGGGCATCGCACAGGACATCCAGAAGTACGGCAGCGAGGAGGTCAAGCAGGCGTTCCTGCCGCGCTTCGCTGCGGGTGAGGTGCAGGGCTGCATGGACCTCACCGAGCCGCAGGCGGGCAGCGACCTGGGTGGGATCGTCACGCGCGCCACCGAGCTGCCCGACGGGCGCGTTCGCGTGGACGGGCAGAAGATCTACATCACCAACGGCGGCGCCGAGGTGCACCTGGTCCTGGCCCGCGACGACGACCACTTCGAGGAGTCGAAGGGCACCACGAACGGACTCTCGCTCGTGCTCGTGCCGCGGCACCTCGAGGACGGCTCGCGGAACGGAGTCCGCGTCCCGCGCCTCGAGAAGAAGCCCGGCATCCACGGCTCGCCGACCTGCGAGGTCGTGTTCGAGGGCGCCATCGGCATCCGGCTGGGAGAGAAGGGCAAGGGCTTCAAGGCGATGCTCGATCTGATGAACGCCTCGCGGCTGGGCGTGGCCGCCCAGGCGCTCGGTCTCTCCCAGGCAGCCTTCCACGATGCGCTCGCGTACGCGCGCCAGCGCCAGCAGTTCGGCAAGCCGATCGTCGAGCAGCCGCTGGTGAAGACGATGCTCGCCAAGATGGCGGTGAACATCGAGGCGGTGCGCGCGCTCCTGTACCGCACCATCGAGTTGGTCGATGCGAACCAGGCGCGCGAGGCCGCG
>CP070734.1:2961926-2975763 GCA_020347605.1 Deltaproteobacteria bacterium
GGCGGACGTCGAGCGCGCCGTGGAGGCGGTGCTCGCCGAGCGCGCCGAGGCGATCGTCGTCGAGCGCCCGGAGGGGGCGCTCTCGGCGCTGCGGGCGCTGAGATCCGAGGGCGCGGGTCGCGGGCTGTTCCTGACTCCGCGCGACTCGGCGCCCGACGGATTCGTACCGCTCGGCGAGCCGCTGCTCGGGCGCGTCCGGGCGCGCCGCGGCTACGAGGCGGTCGCGGGTGCGCTTCTCGCCGGCATCAACCTGGTCGACGACCTGCAGGAGGCCGTGCGGGTCTACGGCGTGGAGCGGCTGCCCTGCACCTTCGTGACGCCCGCCGGCGACGTGCTCTCGCGCGAGGGTCTATTCGCGGGCGGCGGCGACGCCGCGGGCACCGGCGCGCTGGGTCGGGTGCGCGAAGTCCGGGAGCTCGAGGCCGAGGTGCAGCGGCTCGACGCGGACGTCGCCCGCCTGGAGGCCGAGCACGAGGCGGCCGAGGCGACGCGCGTACGGGCGCGCGACGACCGCGAGAACCTCCGCAACCGGAATCACACGGCGGCGCTGGCCGTAGCCAATCACGAGAAGGACCTGGAGCGGACGCGCGAGCGCCACAAGGCCGTCGGCGAGGCGCGCGAGGGTCGAGCCGCCGAGCACTCGGAGCTGATGCGGGAAGCCGAGACGATCGCGAGCGAGCTGCGGCGCCTCGCGGCGTCGCTCGACGCGGCGCAGGTCGAGAAGGGCGAACGCCAGCGGCAGCTCGACGCGCTGATGCTGAAGATCGGCTCGGCCACGCGCGAGCTCTCGCGACACGAGGCGGTCGTCACGGAGCGCCGGGTCGCCCACCAGAACCGGGTCGAGAAGTGCGACGCGTTGCGCGTGGCGATCGAACGGGCGCATGCCAGCGCACGGGAGACACAGGAATGGATCGAACGCCGCCAGGCCGAGATCGAGGCCGCAGACGCGCGATGCGCCGCGCTCGGCCGCTCCACGAGCGAGGCCGAGGAGCAGCTGGCGCTGCGGCTGCGCGACGAGGAATCCGCCCGGCGCACCTACGACGAGAAGCGCGACGCGTACGAGCGGGAGAACGCGGCGGTGCGCGAGCTCGAAGCCGCGGTGCGCGAGCTGCGCGCCGAGGTCACGGCGCGGCGCGAGGCGGCGCAGGCCGCGGAGCTCGCGGCGCGGGAGACGGAGCTCCGACTGCAGCACCTCGAGACGGCCATCCTCGAGAAGTGGAACGTCGACATCGCGACCTGGACCCCGTCCGAGCTGCCGCTCGCGCCGGATCCGGAGGACGAAGCCGGCGACGAGGGGACGGGCGATGCGCAGGCCCCGTTCGAAGGCGCGCCGGGCGACGCCGTCGCTGCCGGTGACGCGGCCGACCGCGCGCGGGCGGCGCTGCGCGGGCGGAATCTGCTCGAGCTTCCGCGAGACGAGCGCGAACGGCGACTCGCCGAGACCCGCCGCAAGCTCGAGGCGCTGGGCGACGTCAACCTGGGTGCGATCGAGGAGCACGAGGAGCTCGGCGAGCGGTTCCGCTTCCTGGGCGAGCAGAAGACCGACCTGGAGAGCACCGTCGCATCGCTGCGGGAGGCGATCCAGCGCATCAACCGTACCAGCCGCCGCCGCTTCCGCGAGACGTTCGATGCGGTGAACGCGCGCTTCGTCGAAATCTTCCCGCGGCTCTTCCTGGGTGGCAAGGCGCACCTCTCGCTGACCGAGGGCGACGACGACGTGCTCGAGGCGGGCATCGACATCGTCGCCCAGCCGCCCGGCAAGCGGCTCCAGAACGTGAATCTGCTGTCGGGCGGCGAGAAGACGCTGACTGCCATCGCGCTCCTGATGTCGCTGTTCCAGGTGCGCACCTCGCCGTTCTTCCTGCTCGACGAAGTCGACGCGGCGCTCGACGACGCCAACGTCGGCCGCTTCAACGACATCGTGCGGGAGATGTCGAAGGACTCGCAGTTCCTGGTCATCACCCACAACAAGCGCACGATCGAGGTCTCCGACGTCCTGTACGGCGTCACCATGGAGGAGAAGGGCGTCTCCAAGCTCGTCTCGGTCGAGCTCCACTGATCCCGGCGCCTCGAGCGCGGCCGTTCGGTCGCCGCGCTGCGCGCCGCCGCGCGCCGCTTCGGGCCGAGAGGCCGGGCCCCGGGTCCCGCGCCTCCCGCGCGCGGTGGTATGCTCCGCACCGCGATGGATCCGACTGGTTTCTCCGAACGGCTCACACCGCTTCTCGATTGGGCGAACGCCCACCCGTTTGCCGCGCTCGGCGTCGCGGCGGCACTGCTGTTGCTGCTGCTGGCGAGCGCGCTCGGGCTGCGCCGCCGCTCGGCGCGGCGGGTTGCGGCCGAAGCGCCGCCCGCGCGCGAGCCGGAGGCCGCGCCGGCACCGCTTCGGCTCGCCGACCGGTTGCGCCGGACGAGCGAGGCGCTGGTGGGCGGTCTCGACCGGATCTTCACCGGGCGCGCGGTCGACGCCGACACACTCGAGGAGCTCGAGGCGCTGCTCTTCTCCGCGGACCTCGGCGTACAGACGGCCGAGAGCCTGCTCGAGACGGTGCGCCGCACGGCGCAGGGCGGCGATCCGGCGGGGGTTCGCGCGGCTCTGCGCGACGCGATCCTCGAGAAGCTCCGCAAGGTCGAGCCGCCCCCCGACGCCGCGCTCACGACCGCCGACCGACCGCACGTGATCCTGGTACTGGGCGTGAACGGCTCGGGCAAGACCACCACGATCGGCAAGCTCGCCGCGCAGCACGTGGCGCGCGGCCGCACGGTGATCCTGGGTGCGGGCGACACGTTCCGCGCGGCGGCCATCGAGCAGCTCCAGAGCTGGGGCGCCCGCGTCGGCTGCGAGGTGATCGCCAGCCGCGAGGGGGGAGATCCCGCCGCCGTCGCGTTCGACACCGTGAAGGCGGCCGTCGCCCGCGGGGCCGACGTGGCGATCATCGACACCGCCGGGCGGCTCCAGACCAAGAAGCCGCTGATGGATGAGCTCAGCAAGATCGCGCGGGTGATCGGTCGCGAGCGGGAGGGTGCGCCCCACGAGACGCTGCTCGTGTTGGACGCGAACACCGGCCAGAACGCGATCTCCCAGGCGCGCATGTTCACCGAGGCGGCCCCGGTCTCCGGTCTGGTCCTGACGAAGCTCGACGGCACCGCCAAGGGCGGCGTGCTGATCGGGTTGGCCGACGCGCTGGGCATCCCGGTGAGGTTCGTCGGCGTCGGCGAGTCGATCGAGGATCTGCGCAGCTTCTCCGCCGCGGAGTTCGTCGACGCGCTCTTCGAGGTCGGGGCGCAGCCGGGATAGGAGTCGCGATGCGCTACGTCATGGCCCTCGACCAGGGCACCACCTCGTCTCGGGCGATCCTGTTCGACCGCGACGGCGCTGTGGTGGCGAGCGATCAGCACGAGTTTCCCCAGCACTACCCGAAGCCGGGATGGGTCGAGCACGATCCCGAAGAGATCTGGGAGAGTCAGCTGCGCGCCGCGCGCGGCGCGCTCGCCAGGGCGAACGCCGGTGCGGGCGACGTGGCCGCGATCGGCATCACGAACCAGCGCGAGACCACCGTGGTGTGGGACCGCGCGACCGGCCGGGCGATCCATCCGGCGATCGTGTGGCAGTCCCGCCAGACCGCCCCGATCTGCGAGGAGCTCCGCGCTCGCGGATTGGAGGAGGAGGTGCGCGCGCGCACCGGCCTGGTGATCGACGCGTATTTCTCCGCCAGCAAGATCCGCTTCATCCTCGATGCGGTCGAGGGCGCCCAGGCGCGCGCGGAGCGTGGCGAGCTGGCGTTCGGCACGATCGACGCGTGGCTGCTCCACAAGCTCAGCCGCGGGCGGGTGCACGCGACCGAGTACTCCAACGCCTCGCGCACGCTGCTCTACAACATCCGCGAGCGCGACTGGGACGACCGGCTGCTCGCGGAGCTGCGGATTCCGCGCGAGATGCTGCCGGCCGTCCGCGACTCGAGCTCGGTGCTCGGCACGGCCGATGCGGAGTGGCTCGGGGCCGAGATTCCCATCGGCGGTGCCGCGGGCGATCAGCAGGCCGCCCTCTTCGGACAGGGCTGCTTCGAGCCGGGTCGGGCCAAGAACACGTATGGAACCGGCTGCTTCCTCCTCATGAACACGGGATCGGAGGCTCCGACCTCGAAGACGGGCCTGGTCACGACCATCGCGTGGGGCCTGGACGGCCGCGTGGAGTACGCGCTCGAGGGCAGCATCTTCGTGGCGGGAGCGGCGGTGCAGTGGCTGCGCGACGGGCTGGGTCTGGTCCGGGATGCGAGCGAGACCGAAGCGGCCGCGCGCTCGGTTCCCGACACCGGCGGCGTGTACGTGGTGCCGGCCTTCGTCGGGCTCGGCGCACCCTACTGGGACGAGCGGGCGCGCGGCACGATCGTGGGGCTCACGCGCGGCACGACGCGCGAGCACCTGATTCGCGCCACGCTCGAATCGATCGCCTACCAGACGCGCGACGTCGTCGAGTGCATTGCGGCGGACGCGGGCCTGCGGCCCGCGGTGCTGCGCGTCGACGGCGGCGCGTGTCGCAACGACTTCCTGATGCAGTTCCAGGCCGACGTGCTCGGCACCCCGGTGCGACGCCCGGCCGTGCTCGAGGTGACCGCGCTCGGCGCGGCCGCGCTCGCGGGTCTCGCGGTCGGCTTCTGGCGCGACCGCGCGGAGCTCGAGGCCGCGACGGGGGAGGGCACCGAGTTTGCCCCCTCGATCAGCGAGGCGCGGCGCGAGGCCCTGTACGCCGGCTTCAAGCGCGCCGTCGAGCGCTCGCGAGACTGGGAGTCCGGGTGAGCCGCGCGCCGCTCGTCATCGCGCACCGCGGCGCCTCGGCGGAGCGCCCGGAGAACACGCCCTCCGCCTACGCGCTGGCGGTCGAGCAGCGCGCCGACATGATCGAGATCGACCTCCACCGCACCCGCGACGGGGAGATCGTCATCACCCACGATGCCGAGCTCGAGGCGCTCGGCGGTCGCGGCGAGATCTCGAAGGCCTCGCTCGCCGAGGTGCGCGCCCTCGACGCCGGCGACGGCCAGCGGGTCCCCACGCTCGCCGAGGTGCTCGACGGGTACGGGGCGCGCATCGCGTTCAATCTCGAAATCAAGCGGGCCAACGGCGCGCTCTACGAAGGCCTCGAGGCGCAGGCCCTCGAAGCCGTCCGCGCGCGCGGACTCCTGCCGCGGACCCTGTTCTCGTCGTTCTACGATCCGGTGCTGGAACGCCTGCGCGGCCTCGCGGAGGACGCACGGATCGGACTGCTGATCTCGCGGCGCTTCCCCCACGAATGCGTCGCGCGCGCGCGAGCACTGGGCGCGCAGGCCCTGCACCCCGAAGCCGAGGTGGCGACCCCCGAGCTGATCGAGGCCGCCCACGAGGCCGGGCTGGCGGTGTACGTCTTCACCGTCGACGATCCGGACGCGATGCGGCGTTTCCTGGAGCTGGGCGTCGACGGTTTGTTCACGAACTACCCGGCGCGGCTGCGCGCCCTTCTCGGGCCTTGCGACGCACCCGTGTGAGCGGCTCGAACCCCCGAGGGGAATGGAGCTCGATCCGAATAGAACACGGTCGAACGGCAAAGCGAGTACTCAAAACGCTTGACGATCGACCTTCAGCTATTGTAATCGTAGGCCGACGCCGGAGTCATCCTAATGAAAATCGATCGATCCGAAGTCGATCTCGACGCGATCGACCTGGCCCTGCTGACCCTGCTGCAGGAGAACTGCAAGCGACCGATGGCCGCGCTCGGAAACGAGGTCGGGCTTTCGGCGCCGTCCGTCGTGGAGCGGATCCACAAGCTGGAGGAGGCGGGCGTGATCGCGGGCTACACGGCACAGCTGAACGCCCGGCGCGTCGGCAAGGACGTCGCCGCGTTCATCGGCGTGTCGGTGGGCCATCCCACGCAGATCGACGCCTTCGAGCGCGAGGTGGTCCGGTTTCCCGACGTGCTCGAGTGCCATCACGTAACCGGCGGGTATACGCTGATGCTGAAGGTCAAGGTGGCGAACACCGCCGAGCTCGAGCGGCTCATCGATCGGATTCGGGCGGTCGCCGGGGTGACCCGCACCGAGACCATGGTGGTGCTGTCGACCCAGGCCGAGCGCTCGCAGATCGCGCTGCCGGTACCGGAAGGGGCACCCGCGGAGCGCGGTCGTCGCGGGACACAGGCGCGTCCCCGGCGCACGCTGCGGCGGGCCTAGCGCATGGCGTCGTCCCGAAGTCCGATGCCGGATCGACCCGCGGTTGGCTTGCCGCGCAGGCAGGGCCTGTACGATCCCTCCCTGGAGCGCGACGCGTGCGGCGTCGGGTTCGTCGCGAACATCCGGGGCGAGAAGTCGCACGATCTGATCCACAAGGGGATCGAGGTGCTCGTCAATCTCGAGCACCGCGGCGCCTGTGGCTGCGATCCGGAGAGCGGCGACGGGGCCGGCGTCCTCATCCAGCTTCCCGATCGCTTCCTGCGCCGCGAGGCCGACAAGCTGGGCATCCAGCTCCCGCCGGTGGGGTCCTACGCCTCGGGCATGGTCTTCCTCTCCCAGAACCCGCCGGAGCGCGACTGGGAGATGGCGGCCCTCGAGCGGGCCATCGGAGGCGAGGGTCAACGCGTGCTGGGATGGAGGGACGTGCCCCACGATCCCTCTGCGATCGGCCGGCTGGCCCGAAACGCCATGCCGGTGATCCGCCAGATCTTCGTCGGTGCGGCCGCGGGTCTCGCCCCGGACGCGTTCGAGCGCAAGCTGTACGTGATCCGCCGCATCTTCGAGAACGGGGCCCTCCAGCGCCGGGGCTTCTGCTACGTACCCAGCCTCTCGAGCCGCACCTTCGCCTTCACGGGCATGCTCATGTCGGGCCAGATCGAGCCCTTCTATCCGGATCTGACCGACCCCGACATGGAATCCGCCCTCGCGCTCGTGCACTCGCGCTACAGCACGAACACGTTCGCCGCCTGGGATCTCGCCCAGCCCTTCCGCTACCTCGGCCACAACGGCGAGATCAACACCCTGAAGGGCAATCGCAACTACATGCGCGCCCGCGAGGGGACGCTGCGCTCCGATCTGTTCGGCGAGGATCTCGAGAAGATCTACCCGGTGATGCGACCCGCCTCGGCCAGCGACTCGGCCCAGTTCGACAACGCGCTCGAGTTCCTGTGCCTGTCCGGCCGGGAGCTGCCCGAGGCCATCCTCATGATGATTCCCGAGGCCTGGGAGAATCACGAGGAGATGAGCGACGAGCGACGGGCCTATTACGAGTACCACTCGTTCCTGATGGAGCCGTGGGACGGTCCCGCGTCGATCGCATTCACGGACGGACGCATGATCGGCGCCGTGCTCGATCGCAACGGCCTGCGGCCCTCGCGCTACGTCGTGACGAAGGACGGCTTCGTGGTCATGGCCTCGGAGGTGGGCGTTCTCGAGGTGCCCCCGGAGAACGTGCAGATCAAGGAGCGCCTCCACCCGGGCAAGATCTTCGTCGTCGACCTCGAGCAGGGGCGCATCATCGAGGACGAGGAGATCAAGGCGAAGTACGAGGCGCGCCGCCCCTACCGCGAATGGGTGGATACGCAGCGCGTCCGGGTCCGCGATCTGCCCCGCGCCGAGGCCCCGGCCGATCCCGCCGATCCCGAGCTGCGCCTGCGCCTGCAGCAGGTCTTCGGGTACACGGACGAGGATCTCAAGTTCCTGATCGCGCCAATGGTCGCCGACGGCAAGTGGGCGATCGGCTCGATGGGTGAAGACGCGGCGCTGGCGTGTCTATCGGACCGTCCGCGCATGCTCTATCACTACTTCAAGCAGCTCTTCGCGCAGGTGACGAACCCGGCCATGGACTCGATCAACGAGGGCCCGGTGATGTCCCTGTACTCGACCCTCGGCGCGGAGAAGAACCTGCTGGAGGAGACGGCCGAGCACGCGCGGATGCTGCGCTGCGACCGGCCGATCCTCACCGACGACGAGCTCGAGCGGATCCGGGGCATCTCCCTGCCGGGCTTCCGGGCGCGCACGTTGTCGACGCTCTTCAAGGTCGCCGAGGGAGGCGAGGGCATGCGCGCGGCGCTCGGCGAGCTGTGCCGCGAGGCCTCTGCGGCGATCGCCGAAGGCGTGAACCTGATCATCCTCTCCGATCGCGGCGTGGGGCCCGACCTCGCGCCGATCCCGATGCTGCTCGCCACCGGGGCCGTGCACCACCACCTGGTGCGCGAGGAGCTCCGCACCCAGTGCGGGATCGTGTGCGAGACGGGCGAGGCGCGCGACGTTCCGCAGTTCGCGCTCCTGATCGGCTACGGGGCGGGTGCGATCAATCCCTATCTGGCCTTCCAGACCATCGAGCAGCTCGTCGAAGAGCACGCGTTCGTTCCCGAATCGATCGACGTCGACACCGGCATCCGGAACTACCTCAAGGCCTGCGACAAGGGCCTGCTCAAGACGATGGCGAAGATGGGGATCTCGACGCTGCAGAGCTATCGCGGCGCACAGATCTTCGAGGCGATCGGCCTCGATCGCGACCTGGTCGCCCGCTGTTTCACCGGTACGGCGTCACGCGTCTCGGGCGTGAGCTACGACGTGATCGCGCAGGAGGCCGCGATGCGGCACGCCCACGCCTTCGCGATCGACGGCTACGGGCATGGGGAGCTCGATCCGGGCGGGCTCTACCAGTGGCGGCGGCGCGGCGAGCGGCACACGTTCAACCCCGATTCGGTGGCCAAGCTCCAACACGCGGTTCGCAGCGACGCCTACGACACCTACAAGGAGTTTGCGAAGGCCGCCGACGACGACGCCCAGCGCCTGTGCACCCTGCGCGGCCTGTTCCGCTTCAAATACGCCGCCGAGCCGCTTCCGCTCGAAGAGGTGGAGCCGGCCGCGGAGATCGCCAAGCGCTTCTGCACGGGCGCCATGTCCTACGGATCGATCTCGCTCGAGGCGCACCAGACACTCGCCATCGCGATGAATCGCCTGGGCGGCAAGAGCAACACCGGGGAGGGCGGCGAGGATCCGCAGCGCTTCACGCCGGAGCCGAACGGCGACTCGCGTCGCAGCGCGATCAAGCAGGTTGCGTCGGGCCGGTTCGGCGTCACGAGCTTCTATCTCGTGAACGCAGACGAGATCCAGATCAAGATCGCGCAGGGGGCGAAGCCCGGTGAGGGCGGCGAGCTGCCGGGCCACAAGGTCAACGAGACCATCGCCCGGACCCGCCATTCGACACCGGGCGTGGGGCTGATCTCGCCGCCGCCGCACCACGACATCTACTCGATCGAGGACCTCGCACAGCTCATCTACGACCTCAAGAATGCCAACCGCTACGCGCGCGTGAGCGTGAAGCTGGTGGCGGAGACGGGCGTCGGAACGATCGCGGCCGGCGTGTCCAAGGGGAAGGCCGACGGAGTCCTCATCTCGGGCCACGACGGCGGGACCGGCGCGTCGCCGCAGGCGTCGATCAAGTACGCCGGTGTCCCCTGGGAGATCGGCCTCGCGGAGACGCAGCAGACGCTGCTCCTGAACGACCTGCGGGGCCGGATCCGCGTGCAGACGGACGGGGGCCTCAAGACCGGGCGCGACGTGGCCGTCGCCGCGCTGCTGGGCGCCGACGAATTCGGCTTCGCGACTGCGCCGCTGGTGGCGATGGGCTGCATCCTGATGCGCGTCTGCCATCTCAATACCTGTCCCGTCGGGATCGCCACACAGGATCCCCGGCTGCGCGAGCGGTTCGCCGGGCTCCCGGAGCACGTGGTCCGCTACCTGCTGTTCGTCGCGGAGGAGGTCCGCGAGTACATGGCCCGGCTCGGCTTCCGGACGTTGGACGAGATGATCGGTCAGGTCGATCGGCTCGACGTGGATCCGGCGATCAACCACTGGAAGGCCCGGGGCCTGGACTTCTCGGAGCTCCTCCACAAGCCCGATGTGCCCTTCGCGATCTACAACTGCGAGGGGCAGGAGCACGGGCTGGACAGCGTGCTCGACATGAAGCTGCTCGAGCTCGCGAAACCGGCCCTCGAACGCGCGGAGCGCGTTCGGATCGAGCTTCCGATCCGCAACACCGATCGCACGGTGGGCACCATCCTCGGGTCGGAGGTGTCGCGCAAGTACGGCGAGCAGGGTCTACCGGAAGACACCATCGAGATCCACTTCGAGGGCTCGGCGGGGCAGAGCTTCGGCGCCTTCGCGCCGAAGGGGATGACGCTCCGGGTGGACGGCGACGCGAACGACTACTGCGGCAAGGGCCTCTCGGGCGGAAAGATCATCGTCCGGGTGCCCGAACGCTCCACCTTCGATCCCGCGGCGAACATCGTGACGGGCAACGTGGTGTTGTATGGCGCGACCGGTGGCGAGGCGTACTTCCACGGCCTGGCGGGCGAGCGCTTCTGCGTGCGCAACAGCGGGGCGGACGCCGTCGTGGAAGGCGTCGGCGACCACGGCTGCGAGTACATGACGGGTGGGCGCGTCGTCGTGCTCGGCCGGACCGGTCGAAACTTCGGGGCCGGCATGTGCGGTGGCTTCGCCTACGTGCTCGACGTCGACGGGACCTTTCCGGGACGCGCCAACCCGGAGCGGATCGACCTCGAGGCGATCACGCCGGAAGACGAGGAGGTGATCCAGCGGATGGTGCGCCGCCACTTCCAGTACACGCGCAGCAAGCGGGCGGACGAGGTGCTCCGGAAGTGGAACACGTATGCGCCGCTGTTCGTGAAGGTGTTCCCGCGGGACCTCAAGATGGCGCTCGACGCGCGCCTCCAGGCACACACCGGCGATGGCTAAGCCCACGGGATTCCTCGAGCACGAGCGCGCGGACACGCACTACCGCCCGGTGGACCAGCGCGTCGGCGACTGGAAGCTCGTGCAGATCGACTTTCCGGAGGCCGACATCGAAGTCCAGGCGGCCCGCTGCATGGACTGCGGGATTCCGTTCTGCAACCAGGGCTGTCCGCTCGGCAACATCATCCCGGACTGGAACGACTTCGTGTACCGGGACAAGTGGCGAACGGCGCTTGCCCGGCTCCATTCCACGAACAACTTCCCGGAGTTCACGGGTCTCGTGTGTCCCGCGCCGTGCGAGGCGGCGTGTGTCCTGGGGATCAACCAGGAGCCCGTCACCATCAAGCAAATCGAGTGGGAGATCATCCGCCACGGCTTCGAGCAGGGCTGGGTGCGCGCCGAGAAGCCGGAGCGGCGCACGGGGCGCTCCGTGGCCGTGATCGGATCCGGACCGGCCGGGCTCGCGTGCGCGCAGCAGCTCAACCGCGCCGGACACACCGTCACGGTCTTCGAGAAGAGCGATCGCATCGGAGGTCTGCTGCGCTACGGAATTCCCGATTTCAAGCTCGAGAAGGCCGTCGTCGAGCGGCGGCTCGATCAGATGCGCGCGGAGGGCGTGCACTTCCAGACGGGCGTGCACGTGGGCAAGGATCTCTCGGCGCGCGACCTGCGCAAGGGCTACGACGCGGTGGTGATCGCCACCGGCGCGGAGGACCCGCGCGACCTTCCCGTGCCCGGCCGCGATCTCGACGGTGTCCACTTCGCCATGGACTTCCTCGAGCAACAGAACAAGCGCGTCGCGGGTGACGCCGTGGACCCGAGCCGGGAGATACTCGCCAGCGGCCGGCACGTCGTCGTGCTGGGTGGCGGTGATACCGGCTCGGACTGCGTGGGCACCTCGCACCGCCAGGGCGCCAAGACGGTGACCTCCTTCGAGCTGCTCGAGAAGCCCGGGGACAGCCGGGATCCGAGCGAGCCGTGGCCGCTGTATCCCCGCTTGCTCTACCGGGTCTCGAGTTCGCACGCCGAGGGAGGCGAACGGCATTTCGCCGTATCGACGAAACGCTTTTCGGGGAGCAATGGGCGCGTGCAGAAGCTCCACGCGGTGCGCGTGCGCTTCGGAGAGCCGGATGCCCAGGGCCGACGCCCGATGGAGGAGATCCCGGGCAGCGAATTCGAGATTCCCGCCGATCTCGTGCTGCTGGCGATGGGTTTCGTGCATCCTTCGCACGAGGGTCTGATCGAGGACCTCGAGGTGCGCCTCGACCCGCGCGGCAACGTGGCGGCGGACACGCGCGAATTTGCGACCAGCGAACCCGGAATCTTCGCGGCGGGCGATTGCCGGCGCGGCCAGTCTCTCGTGGTCTGGGCGATCTGGGAGGGTCGTGAGTGCGCCCGCGCCGTCGATCGGTATCTGACGGGTCGCGCGCGGCTTCCCGCGCGCGATTCCAGCTTCTGAAATCCGGTTTTGCAGGGGCTTGCGTCGGGTGCCGCTTGACGGCGTTCGCCGTCGGTAGGTAGCATCGGGGTCACGGCCGGGGGGGCGCGTCATTCCGAACGACTTCCAGAGACTCTCGAGTGTCGTCGGCGAGCTCGTCGAGGAGTTCCAGAAGCTTCGCCGCGAGAACGCAATGCTCCGGCGCGATCTCGCGGATCGCGAAGTCAAGATTCGCACGCTCGAAGAGCGGATCCTGGAGATCAATCAGTTGCGCACCGATGTAGCAAAACGCATCGAGGACCTGATTGCGCACGTCGAGCTGCTGGATGCGAAGCTCGAGTCGGCGGAGCGGTAGATGACGGAGAAGCGGCCGATTACGGTTCGGATCCTGGGCAAGGAATACCGGATCCGCAACGAGGCGGTCGATGCGGCGGGCGTCGAGCGCGCGGCGGCCGTGGTCGATGACACGATGGGCAAGATCCGGCAACGCACGGGGCGGGTCGATTCGCTCGACCTCGCCGTGCTGGCCGCGCTCAACATCGCGAATCGACTCATCGCGCTGCGCGAGCAGCAGTCCGAGGCTCGTGCGACACAGGTCGAGCCCGAGCGCGTGCGGGATCTGATCGAGCAGATCGAGACGGCGCTGCGCGCCGACGTCGCTGCCGCGCACTGAGCGCCAACCGGTGGATCTTCCGGAACGGAAGCGGGCGCTGCGCCGCGAGTTCATCGCGCTGCGCCGCGCGGTCGACGTCGAAAGCGCGCGTCGCGCAGCGCTGCGCGTTTCCGAGCGCGTCGTGGCGACGCCGGAGTTCCGAACCGCTCCGCGCGTCGCCCTGTACGCCGCGTGCGGTGGTGAGCTCGACACGCGCCCGATCTTCGATGCCGCCGCCGGGAAGCTCCGACTGTTTCCACGCGCGCGAAGCGGTTCGGCGCTCTGCTTCGTTCCCGTCGAGACGTGGACCGAGCTGGTGCCCGGTGAGCTCGGAGTCCTCGAGCCCCCGCCCGGGTCGACCGCCGTGGCACTCGATCCCCGCGACCTGGTCCTCGTTCCGGGGGTGGCCTTTGACCGGGCGGGGCACCGCCTCGGGCGGGGCGGGGGATATTACGACCGCACGTTCGTCCCCGCGGGTGCGGGCCAGCCGGCGCTCTTCGGACTGGCGTTCGATTTCCAGCTCGTCGACGCGCTTCCGAGCGGTCCGCACGACCGCGGCGTCGACGCCGTGGTGACGGAAGCGGCGCTGGTGAGAATCCGCGGGTCTGCCGGGGAGGAATCCCCCTCGGGGTCGGTGGCTTAGGGACGCGCCTGCTGCCTTGACCGGACCCGGAGACTCGCGTATCTTCATTCCTCCGCCGGGGGTGGTATGCCTCTGGCGGTCACTTTCTCGAGTGATCGATACGTCCCGCGGACCCGCAACAGGTGCGCCGGGGGCCTCGTCGGATCTTTGAAAACTGAATGTCGTGCGGATCTGTGGATCGCGCCGCTGGCGCGGTTCGCAGAGACGGTGACGGGCCTGCGATCATGCGGGCTCGGACGCTCTCGGGCGTCCGGGACCGCGTTCCGAACACGAGTCGGTGTGTGCTTCGGCGCGCACCGTTCTCGCCAAGAATCAAACTGGAGAGTTTGATCCTGGCTCAGAACGAACGCTGGCGGCGTGCT
>CP070734.1:2975863-2996975 GCA_020347605.1 Deltaproteobacteria bacterium
TCGAAGTTGATCGACTCGACCTTGAGCAGCGCGAAGTAGCGCTCGGTCTCCTTGGGGGGCCGGATCTGCCCCGAAACCGTGTCTCCCGTGCGCAGATTGAAGCGGCGGATCTGCGAGGGCGAGACGTAGATGTCGTCCGGTCCCGGCAGGTAGTTCTGGTCCGGGGCGCGCAGGAAACCGAAGCCGTCGGGGAGGGTTTCGAGCACGCCCTCCGCGAAGATCTTCCCCTCCTTCTCGGTCTGCGCCTTGAGCAGCGCGAAGATCAGGTCCTGCTTCCGGAGACCGGCGGCGTTCTCGACGTTCATCCCCTCCGCCAGTTCGGTGAGCTCCTGCATCGTCTTCTGCTTGAGCTCCGTGACGTTCATGCGTTCACCGGATCCGTTGTAGAGGGCGGCTTCGGCCTCCAGCTCCTCGTCCGAGAGATCCTCCATCCGCGGCGGGGCCATGTCGCGCGAGTTGCCCGAATTCCGGTAGTCGCGCCGGCCGCCGCGCGAGCGGCGACCCTTGTTCCGGTCGGAACGTCGGGAGGCGGGATTTCCTTGCGCCACGTCGATACCTCTTCGTGTGTTTGCGTTGCGCTGCGGCTCGTTCGAATCCGGTTGTGTCGAGTTGGACTCTGCGTGGGATTTCCTGGATCCGTCGGTTCGTGGCTGACTCGCGTTGGAGGGTACGCGGGAAGGGATCCGCGGCTCGCGCCGCCAGCCGGCGGCACCGGGCCCCCGGGGTACGCGAGCGAGATTGGTGGATGCGTCTTCAGTCCTTCGTTCGGAACATCCGCCAATGAAGTTGATGGAAATTTTGTCGGGGCACGTCGTCGACCTGGTGCCTGATCCCGCTCGCGTTTGGGAGGTGACCGATCTGCCGAAGCGGCAAACCGCAGCTCGAAGGCTAAGACGACCCGCACGACGTGTCAAGAGGGCGTGCAAGACCGCCATCGGCGTGCGCGCAGATGTAGTGAACGAGTCGACCGGCGCGCACACCGTCGCGGCGATACGAGTGGAAGCGCGCGGCGTCGCAACGCGTGCACGACGCGGGCAGCGAGCCGATGCACTCCGGATCGAGCTCCGCGGATTCGATCTCGTGTCGCACCAGCCGGCCGAGATCCAGCCAGTGATGCCCCGGACGCGACGGCCGCAGCGCCGCCGAGAGCTTCGTCCCGAAGCGCCGGTAGAGCGCCTCCCCCACGGGTGCATCGATCTCGTAGCAGCATGGACCGATGTGGGGCCCCATCACGGCCCGCAGCTCGGCGCCGGCGGGAGCGGCCGCCCGGAGCGCGTCGAGGCCCCGCCGGACCACGCCGTGTGCGAGTCCGCGCCAGCCCGCGTGGATCGCAGCCACGGCGGAGCCGCAGCGGCTGGCCGCGAGCACCGGCACGCAGTCCGCGGTGACGACCCCGACCGGGCGGCCGGGCAGGGTCGAGACGACCGCATCGGCCTCGGGGGGCTCCTCCCAGCCGCTCTCCCCGACGAGCTCGACGCACGCGCCGTGGACCTGCCGCGGCCGCAGAAGCCCGTCCGGAGGCACGGACCCGCGCTGCCCGAAGCCGTGCTCCACCGCCCACTCGCGGAGCAGCGCGTGCGTGAGCCGCGGGCTCATCGGCGCGGCTCGCGGCTCCGGAGCCGCTCGAGCGCAGCCGCGAAATCCTCCGCGAGCGGGGCCTCGAAGCGCAACCGCTCGCCGGAAGCCGGGTGCTCGAAGCCCAGCAGCGCGGCGTGGAGCGCAGGGCGGTCGAGTCCCAGGCGTCCGCGTCCGCCGCGACCGTAGACCGCGTCCCCCGCGATCGGCAGGCCCGCGCACGCCAGGTGGACCCGGATCTGGTGGGTCCGGCCGGTCTCGGGGCGCGCCGCAAGCCAGCTGTAGCCGGAAACCGGAAAGCGTTCCCGGATCCGCCACGCGGTGTGCGCCTCCCGCCCCGAGCGGGTGCGGACCGACATGCGTTTGCGGTCCCGCGGATGACGCCCGATCGGACGGTCGACCCGTCCCGCGTCGGCGCCCGGCACCCCCCGCACGATGGCTTCGTAGACCCGCTCCACCGTGTGCGCCTGGAACTGCGCGGCGAGGGCGTGGTGGGCCGCGTCGCGCTTCGCGATCACCATCACGCCGGAGGTGCCGCGATCCAGCCGGTGCACGATGCCCGGTCGGAGCACCCCGCCGACGCCCGCGAGGTCGGCACAGTGGTGAAGCAGGGCGTTCACGAGCGTCCCGCGCGGGTGGCCCGGCGCCGGGTGCACGACCAGGCCGGCCGGCTTGTCCACCACCACCAGATCCTCGTCCTCGTACAGGACCTGGATGGGAATCGCCTCGGGCACCGCCGCCGCGGTCAGCGGCTGCGGGGGATCCGCTTCGAGGCGGTCCCCGGCGCGCACGCGCTGCGCGGGCCGCCCGGTGCGGGAGTTGATCCGCACGCGGCCGCCCTCGATCCAACGGCGCACCTGCGCACGCGAGACACCGGATGCGCTGGCCAGGGCGAGGTCGAGCCGCGAACCGGCCTCGTCCTCACCCACGACGAATCTCACCATATGCGCGAAGCGATCCTTCGACTCCCGAACACGAGGATGTCGACGACCGCGCGATCGAAGGCGTTCGTCTTGCGCGCCGTCTCGGAGTCGACGCGTTCCTCGAAGAAGCTGCGGGCGCGATCCAGCTCTTCGGCGAGCCGCTCGAAGAGGTCGTCGTTCTCGATCCCGGCGCGCACGCTCTCGATGTTGTAGGCCGCCAGATCGGACAGGATCGCGCGGGCGAGCCGCTCGGCGCGCGCCGGCTCGACGAGCTTCTCCATCTACCCCTTCCCCCGGAACCACCTCGACGAATGCGTGCCGCGCAGGGCGGCGCAGTGCTCCATGTAGCCACGCGCCGCCGCATCGACGTCGATCCCCACGCAGCGCGCGAAGGCCTTCACGAACCCCCGCACGTAGACCGGCGCCGGCAGGCCGTCCAGGTAGTCCTCTTCCAGGAAGTGTAGGTAGGTCGGGCTCACCTTGGTAATCCGGGCGATCTCGTCGATCTCGAGGCCCCGGCGCAGCCGCGAGCGCCGCAGCCTCGCGCCGTCGTAGACACCCGAATCGCCTCCGGGATCGACGTCTTCGAAGCCCTCGAGGCCGCCTTCGTCGTGCTCGGGGGGGGTCGGGAGTGCGATCGAGAGCTGGACGGCCTCGGCCGCGGGCTCCGCACGACCGAGCCGGACGGCGTCGTAGTGGCGGCGCGCGGCCACGTCCGAGAGCACGCCATAGGCCTCGTCGATCCGCACGCGGACCGACTCCAGGTCGACTCCGTCCAGCATCGAGTAGACCGCCCCCGAGCCCTGCGAATAGGTCGAGGAGATGATGCGGTAGGCACGCTCGATGTCGTCCGGACTGGCGTCCTCCGCGACCTCGAGCACTTCGTAGTGGTCCTGTTCGTCGAGCGGCTTCACGTCCCGTCTATGTCCTTCTGAGGTCGAGCGCGACCGCCCCGGAGGACAGCGTCTCCGAGGCGAGCTTGCGCGCGATGCGGTCCAGGTAGATGGCGGCGTTCGAGTTCGGGTGCGCGTAGACCACGGGACTCCGCGCCATCACCGATTCTCGCACCGCCGGATCGTGGTTGACGTATCCCAGGTACTCCGCGTCGATGCCGAAGTACTTGCGGCAAACGCTGCGGACGCCGAAGCCCAGCTTGATGTCCTGCGCGGTTCCCACCTCGTTCACGACGAGTCGGGGCCGGAAGCGGCGCACCGCCTCGGAGAACCGCCCGCCCTCCGACGGGTCGCGGGCCTGCACCTCGCGCAGCAGGTCGAGCGGCGTTCGGATGCCGCGCTCGTTGCACTGGTCCATCGCCTCCGTGACGAGGGCGCGCACCGCGTGGGAGACCATCGCGAGGCGCATGCGCCGGTAGAACGCGGCGCGCAGGAACGAGTAGGCGTTCTCGATCGACGTCGGCTCGGGATTCAGCACCACGATGCCGTCGTCGCTCGCCAGGAAGTAATCCATCACCGAGTCGTGGGTGCCCGCGCCCAGATCGATCAGCACCAGGTGTACGGGAAGCTCGCGCAGTCGTGCGAGCAGGCGCAAGCGCTCTTCGTGCGTCGGCTGGGCGTCCGACAGGTTCCCGTGCGTGCCCGCGATGAGGCGCAGCCCGGGCACGCAGGTATCGACCAGCAGCTTCGGCAGATCGACCTCGCGCTGCGCGACGTAGTCGGCGAGGCCGTGGCGCGGGGGTCGCACGCCCAGGCAGGTGTGCAGATTCGCCCCTTCGAGGTCACCGTCCACGACCACGACCTGGGCGCCCTGCTTCGCGATCGCAGCGGCTACGTTGGCGACGAAGAAGGTCTTCCCGACGCCGCCCTTGCCGCCGCCGACCGCGATCACGCGCGCGCCGGGCAGCTCGGCCCCGGACGCACTGCCATACGTCTGCGCAAAGGTCACAGCCGCACCTCCCCCCTTCGATGCGCTGCGGTCAGTCTACGAGGTTTCTCGCCGCGTGCCGAGTCTCCGCAATGTGCAGGAAGGGACGCCACTCATCGTAGCGCGCCTTCGACATCATCAAGTTTGCGAACGGCGTCCAGCGCGGCTTGCTCGGGAAGCGCAACAGCTTGAGCCCGGCCTGCACGGGCGTGCGTCCGCCCTTGCGGCGATTGCAGTCCACGCAGCAGCAGACGACGTTCTCCCAGGTGCTCTTGCCGCCCAGCGACCGCGGCACGACGTGGTCCAGGTTCAGATCGGAGCGCGGCAACCGCTGCGCGCAATATTGACACGTGAAGGCATCGCGCGCGAAGACGTTGATACGGCTGAAGCGCACATAGCGCCGCGGAATCCGATCGAACGTCTCGAGGACGATCACTCTTGGCACGCGGATCGGCCCCTGGCTGGTTCCGATGGTATCCCCGTTCTCGCCGGAGAGCGCGGTCCAGCGCTCGAAGTCGAACGTCTGGTGGTCGATCCCGAGGGCGCGTGCCGTTCCCCGATAGATCAGCGTGAAGGCCCGCCGCGCCGAGGTGATGTGGATCGGCAGATAGGAGCGATTCAGGACGAGAACGCTGGAATTCAACATGCGATTGGCGCAAAAACGTAGTGGAAGCGGACCGTTACTTCAACGACTCGAAGCGGCGAGCGCCCCGGCGAGCGCGTCCGCCACGGCGCCCAGTTCGTCTTCGCGCAGCGTCCGCGCGTCGAGCGCGAGGGCGTCGTCGCGAATCCGCCCGAGCACGGGCAGCGGCGCCCCGCGCAGGCGGGCGGCAAGCCGGTCCGGACCCGAGCGGCTGCGGACGGTGACCACCCAGGTGTCGAGCACGACGCCGGGCGCGGCGCCGCCACCCACCGCCGAGGCATCCGGCTCGACTGCGATCGCGGCCGCGTCGCCCGCGACCTCCGCCAGTTGCGCGGCGAGTCTGCGCGCGCGCGCTTCGACGCTCGCGACGGGCTCCGCGAGCGCGCGCACCGCCGGCAGGTCGCGCTCGGCGCGCCCCTCGAGCAGCGCCGCGAGTGTCCAGTCGAGCGCAGCCAGCGTCATCTTGTCCAGGCGCAGCGCGCGCGCCAGCGGGTTCTTGCGCATCCGCTCGATCAGATCCCGCCGGCCCAGCACGATCCCGGCCTGCGGTCCGCCGAGCAGCTTGTCCCCCGAGAAGCAGACCAGATCCGCGCCGCGCCGCAGCCGGTCGGGCGCGAACACCTCGTGCGGCAGGGGCGTGCCCGCGAGCTCCACCAGCGTTCCGCTACCCAGGTCCTCCACCACCGGGAGACCGCGCTCGCGTCCGATCGCCGCGAGCTCGGGCAGGTCCACCTCGGCCACGAACCCGCGCTGCTCGAAGTTGCTCCGATGCACCTTGAACAGCAGCGCGGTCTGGGGACCGATCGCGCGGCGGTAGTCCTCGGGGTGCGTCCGGTTCGTCGTGCCCACCTCGACGAGCCGCACGCCGGCGGACTTCACGATCTCGGGCACCCGGAACGAGCCGCCGATCTCCACCAGCTCGCCCCGCGAGACCAGCACCTCGCGGCCCGCCGCCAGGCTGCCAAGGGCCAGCAGCACGGCGGCGGCGTTGTTGTTCACCGCGTGGGCGGCCTCGGCGCCCGAGATCGACACGAGCTTGCGCGCGGTGGGGGCCAGTCGGTCGCCGCGATCGCCGTCCCGCAGATCCAGCTCCAGGTCCGAGTACGCCGAGGCGGCCTCGAAGGCCGCGCGCGCGGCACCCTCGGCCAGCACCGCGCGGCCCAGGTTGGTGTGGAGGATCACGCCGGTGGCGTTCACGACCCGCCGGGGGTGGGGCGTCGCGAGTCCGGCCGCGAGGGCGGCGGCCTGCGCCGCGAGGGCGTCCCGATCGGCAGCCTCGCCCCCGGCGCCCCCGGCGAGGGCGCCACGGGCGCGCTCCAGGGCCAGCCGAGCGCCCTCTGCGGCGGCCCAGGTCGGGAGCGCGGGCTGCCGGGCCCGGACGGCGTCGATCAGGCGGCTCACGGCCGGCAGTTCCCTGCGGGGGTCCCGAGCGCGCTGCGCGCCGCTGCGGGGCCCCGACTTGACCGGTTGTCCGTGATCCATGATCGTTCTAGCCTAGATAGTCGAATTTGAACGGCCTGGGCTGGGTATAGCCCCCGCGTGCGAGTGTCGCGCTCCGGGATGGGCGGATCCAGGGTCGTTCGACGCGGGCAGGACGAGCGGCGGGGTGCTGCACGGGGCTCGTTGGTCGAACGATCCGACCGGGACCGTAAATTGAGACCCTGAACGAGTCAACGTTTTTCGAGTGATTGTCTCGGGAATGAGAGAGCGTACACCGTCCGTCTGCAGCGCGCCCCAGGCCGCGCAGGTCCGCGATCTAGACCCCGCCCACGAGGCCGCGCCCCCATCCGATCGGGGCGCGCGGCACTGACATCCCGCTCTCGATCGACTCGCCAGGGCGAACACGCCTCGGGCGGTCGGGCCTCGCGCCCGGTCCGTGGGGCGCGCCAGAAGGCACTGGATGCAGAACGAGATCGTGATCAACGCCCAGTCCGGCGAGACCCGGGTGGCCATCATCGAGAAGGGCGCCTTCGTCGACCTTCACATCGAGCGGGACACCGATCGGAGCATGGTCGGTTGCGTGGTGAAGGGCGTCGTCAACCGCGTGCTGCCCGGGATGCAGGCGGCGTTCGTGGACGTCGGCATGGAGAAGGCCGCGTTCCTCTACGCGGGGGACTACATCGACGAGAGCGAGCGCGTGAACGGGGAAGACGAGGCGCGACCCCGCCGGCGCGGGGCGAGCGGAGGCCGCGTGCCGCCCCCCAAGATCGACACGCTGCTGCGCGAGGGCCAGGAGATCGTCGTCCAGGTCGCCAAGGAGCCCATCGGGACCAAGGGAGCACGCATCACGTCGCACCTCTCGATCCCCGGCCGCCACCTGGTGCTCACGCCGGGCGACCGGGTCGGCGTCTCGCGGCGCATCGATACGGACCGCGAGCGCCGGCGACTGCGTGAGATCGTCGAGCGGCTCCGGCCCAAGGACCTCGGCTTCATCATCCGCACCGCCGGCGGGGGCGCACGCGAGGCCGACCTCGAGGCCGACATCAAGTACCTGACGACGGTGTGGGACGACATCCAGATCAAGAAGGATCAGGTCGCGGCGCCGAGCGTGCTCTATTCGGAGCCGCCGCTGCCGGTGCGCATGATCCGCGACTTCACGAACAGCGACACGCGGCGCGTCGTGGTCGATTCCCAGGAGGTCTACGAGCGGCTCAAGAACTTCGTGTCGCGCTTCGTCGCGGACCCGAAGCCGCGGATCGAGCACTACGACGGCAACGAACCGATCTTCGACCACTGGGGGCTCGAGTCGCAGATCGACGCCAATCTCGGCCGCAAGGTCTGGCTCAAGTCGGGCGGCTACCTGATCGTCGATCAGAGCGAGGCGCTCACCGCGATCGACGTCAACACCGGCCGCTACGTCGGCAAGAGCGACCTCGAGGAGACGGTGCTCAAGACGAACCTCGAGGCCGTCAAGGAGGTGGTGCACCAGCTGCGATTCCGCAACATCGGCGGGCTCATCATCGTCGACCTGATCGACATGGAGTCGGCTTCGAATCGCGAGAAGGTGTATCGCGCGTTCCAGGAGGCGCTGCGCCAGGACAAGGCTCGCACCAACATCCTCAAGATCTCCGAGCTGGGTCTCGTGGAGATGACCCGCAAGCGGACGCGGGAGAACCTGGTCCAGCAGCTCTGCGAGCCGTGCGCCTATTGCGAGGGTCGCGGCTACTTGCTGTCGCAGCGGAGCGTCGTGTTCAAGGTTCTGCGCGAGGTGCGCAAGGACCTGCCGCGCTTCCGCGGGCGGCGCATCGCCGTAACGGTGAACCCGCTGGTGGCGTCGCACCTGCTCGAGCCGACGCATGCGGCGCTCGGAGATCTGGAACGCGAGCTCGGGCGCGAGATCGAGGTCCGGGCGCGGCCGGGTCTCCACCAGGAGCAGTTCGAGGTCGTGGCCCTCGACGAGGGTCCGGAGGTGCCCGTCTCGATCGGCTGGCTGGGGGCCAATGGGGCCGCGCGCGAGGCCGAGGCGGGAACGCCGGCCGAGGCCGAGGCGGGAACGCCGGAGCCGGCCGCCGTGGGCGCGTGCGAGGATGCGGGCGCCGCGCCGTCCGGGGCCGGCGCTGCGGCGCTCGCGGCGCCCCCCTCCGAGCCGCTCGTCGCGGCCCCGCCGATGGCTCCGGAAGGCGCCGCTGCGGCCGAGGCGAGCCCGGAACGGGTTGACGACGAGGGCGAATCCCGGATACTGGGGGATCCCGACGAAAGAGAGAGTTCGTGATGTACGCGGTCGTACGCACTGGTGGAAAGCAGCTTCGCGTCCGCCCCGGCGACTCGGTCCGGGTCGAGAAGCTCGACGGCGCCGTGGGGAAGCAGGTGGAGCTCTCCGACGTGCTCCTGATCGGCGGGGAGGGCGACCGCCGGATCGGAACGCCGCGGGTCGACGGCGCCCGGGTGATCGGCACGATCACGGCGCACGGCCGCGGTGAGAAGATCACGGTCTTCAAGTTCAAGCGGCGCAAGAACTACCGGCGCAAGCAGGGTCACCGGCAGGACTACACCGAGCTCAAGATCGAGAAGATCGAGAGCGGCGGGAAGCGCGGCGCTGCGCGCCCGGCCGGCGGAGACGACTGATGGCACACAAGAAGGGACAGGGCAGCTCGCGAAACGGGCGCGACAGCCAGGGGCAGCGGCGCGGCGTAAAGGTCTTCGCCGGACAGTCGGTAGCGGCCGGCTCGATCCTGGTCCGCCAGCTGGGCACCCGGATCTACCCCGGGCGGAACGTCGGCCTGGGCCGGGATTTCACGCTCTTCGCCCTCTGCAACGGGGTCGTCGACTACCGCCGATCGCGGGGCCGCACCGTCGCGACCGTCGATCCCGCCGCTCGACCCAACCCCTAGCTCCCACGCGCGCGGTCGGCGCGCCCGCTTCGGCGGCCCGGGCAACGCCCCGCAGAAGCGGCCCCCTCGGATTCCGCGGCTGCGGCCCGCGCGTACCGGGGAAGCTCCGCGCGACGGACGCTACGCTAGGAGCCGGCCGACACACGGCCGTGCCAGGTATCCATGAAGTCCACGCATCTCTTCGTCGACGAGGCCACCATCTCGGTCACTGCAGGCCGGGGCGGCAACGGGTGCGTGAGCTTCCGGCGCGAGAAATTCGTGCCGCGGGGCGGTCCCAACGGAGGCGATGGCGGTCGCGGCGGGGACGTGGTGTTGGTGGGCGATCGCAACCTCGGCACGCTCCTCGATCCCAAGTTGCGGCGCGTGTTCGAGGCGGGTCGCGGCGCGCACGGACAGGGACACGATCGCTGCGGCCGCGATGGAGGCGCCGTGGAGATCCGCGTGCCGCTCGGCACGCTGGTGTTCGACGCCGACGCCGACGCGTCGTCCGCTCCGATCGCGGATCTCACGAACCACGAACAGCGCGTGCGGATCGCACGGGGTGGACGCGGCGGGCGGGGCAACGCGCGTTTCGCGACGTCTACCCGGCAGGCGCCGCGCTTCGCCGAGGAGGGACAGCCCGGCGAGACGCGCCGGCTGCGGCTCGCGCTCAAGCTGCTCGCCGACGTGGGCCTGATGGGGTTCCCGAACGCGGGCAAGTCCACGCTCCTGCGCCGCATCTCGGCGGCTCGGCCGCGCACGGCGCCGTATCCGTTCACCACGCTGGTCCCCATGCTCGGGGTGGCCGAGGTGGACGCGCAGCGCTTCGTGGTGGCGGACATTCCCGGGCTGATCCCGGGCGCCAGCGAGGGCGCGGGGCTGGGCATCCGCTTCCTGCGGCACGTCGAGCGCACGCGCGTGCTCGTCCACCTGCTCGACCTCGGCGCGTGGCAGCTCGGCGAGCGCGATCCGCTCGACGACTACGCGCGGCTGCGCCGCGAGCTCGAGGCCTACCACGCCCCGCTCGTCGAGCGCACCGAGCTGGTCGCCCTCAACAAGATCGACCTGTGCGCCGATCGACGGCAGCTCGAGACCCTGGTGGAGGCGTTTCAGCAGCGCGGCCGGGACGTCTACCCGGTCTCGGCGGCGACCGGCGAGGGCACGCGAGAGCTCTTGCGCGGCGTCGCGCGGGCGCTGTCGGCGGCGCGCGACCGCGACGCCGTGGCGAGCGCGAGCGCCGCGTCGTGAGCGCTCGGGAATCGCGAGAGCCGGCGCGGCGCGCGCGCCGCATCGTCGTGAAGGTGGGAAGCGCCGTCCTGACCCGCGACGGAACGCTGCGCCGCGGCGTGTTCGGCGCCATTGCCCGCCAGGCGTCCGAGCTGATCCAGCAGGGCCGCCAGGTGGTGATCGTGAGCTCCGGCGCCATCGCGCTGGGCAGCCGCGCGCTCGGTTGGCGGGGTCCGCGGCGCTCGATCCCGGAGCTGCAGGCGGCGGCGGCGATCGGGCAGATCACGCTCTCCGAAATCTACCAACGGCGCTTCGCGCGCCACGGGAAGTACGTCGGGCAGGTGCTCGTGACGCGCAGCGGCCTCGAGAATCGCGTGCGCTATCTGAATGCCCGGCACACCCTCGCGACGCTGCTGCGACTGGGAGCCGTGCCGGTCGTGAACGAGAACGACACCGTCGCGACGGAGGAGATCCGCTTCGGCGACAACGACAACCTGGCGGCGACGATCGCGAGCCTCGTCGATGCGGATCTGCTCGTGATCCTGACCGACGTGGACGGCCTCTACGTGGAGCCTCCCACGCCCGGCCGGCCCAAGCCCGCGCTGCATACCGTGGTGGAATCCATCACGCCGGAGATCGAGCGGGCCGCCCAGGGATCGTCGACCGCCTTCGGCCGCGGGGGCATGATCAGCAAGCTGCAGGCGGTCCGGAGCGCGGCGCGCTCGGGCGCCGCGACCGTGATCTGCAACGGGCGCACGCAGGACGTGCTGCTGCGCATCGCGAACGGCGAGCCGGTCGGCACGCTGTTCCTCGCCGGCGCGCGCCTGACGAGCCGCAAGCACTGGCTCGCCTTCACCACGCAGCCGCGCGGCAAGCTCGAGCTCGACGCCGGCGCCGTCGCGGCGGTGCGGGAGAAGGGGCGCAGCCTCTTGCCGGCGGGCATCGTGTCGGTGACGGGCGACTTCTCGATCGGGGAGACCGTCTCGTGCGTGGACGCAGACGGCCGCGAGATCGCGCGCGGCCTGGTGGCGTATTCGGCCGATGAGACGCAGCGGATCATGGGCGCGGCGACGAAGCGAATCGCGCAGGTGCTAGGATATTCGAACGGAGCCGAGGTCATCCACCGGGACGATCTCGCCATCCTGTAGGCCGCTGCGGCGGGGGCACGGCGGGGGAACGGAGCGCATGAACGTCGAAGCCCAGATCCTGGAGCTGGCGCGCCGCGCGAAGACGGCGGCGCAGCGCACGCAGGAACTCTCCACGACCGCCAAGAACCAGTGGTGCCTGCGCGCGGCCGAGCGACTCGAAGCCGCGAAGCCGGCGATTCTCGAGGCCAATGCCGCCGACGTCGACGAGGCCGAGCGGAAGGGCGTTGCGAAGCCGCTGCTCGGCCGCCTGGCCCTCACGGAGGGGCGCTGGCGCAACATGGTGGCGGGGCTGCGCGACGTGGCAGCCCTCCCCGATCCGGTGGGTGCGATCGACGAGCTCCGCCTGCGCCCGTCGGGCGTTCGGGTGGGGCGGATGCGGATCCCGCTGGGCGTGATCGGCATGATCTACGAGTCCCGTCCCAACGTCACCGTCGACGCCGCCGCGCTGTGCGTGAAGGCGGGCAACGCGGTCATCCTGCGCGGCGGCTCGGAAGCGCTGCGCGCGAACCTGGCGCTGGCGGACGAGCTGCGCAGCGCCGCGCGCGAGACGGGCGTGCCGGAGGACGCGATCGCCGTGGTGCCGATCACCGATCGCGCCGCGATCGACGTGCTGCTGCGCGCCGATGCGTACGTCGACCTCATCATTCCCCGCGGTGGACCCGGCCTGATCCAGAAGGTCTCCGAGACGTCGCGGATCCCGGTGATCAAACACGACGCAGGCGTGTGTCACGTGTATCTCGATGCCGGCGCCGATCCGGAGATGGCGACGCGGATCGTGCTCGAATCGAAGCTGCGGCAGATGGCGGTCTGCAACGGCCTCGAGACCCTGCTCGTGCATCGGGACGGCGCGCGCGCCCTGTTGCCGCGGGTGCTCAAGGCGCTGCACGAGGAGGGCGTCGAGCTTCGGGGCTGCGAACGAACCCGCGAGATCTTCGGCGACGCGCGGGTCGCCGAAGAGGCCGACTGGCGCACCGAGTTCCTGGCGCCGATCCTGGCGGTGCGCATCGTCGACGGACTCGACCAGGCGGTCGATCACATCCGAACGTTCGGTTCGGACCACACGGAGGTGATCGTCACCGATAGCTACTCCACCGCCCAGGAGTTCGTCCGACGCGTGAACTCCTCGACGGTGGGCGTGAACTGCGCCACCGGCTTCGCAGACGGCTACCAGCTCGGCCTCGGCGCCGAGGATCGGCATCTCCACGTCCAGGCTGCACGCCTACGGGCCGATGGGCCTCGAAGGTCTCACGACGCAGAAGTTCGTCGTCTACGGAACGGGTCAGACGATCGAATGACGCGCGCTCTCCCGACGCGCGTCGGTGTCTTCGGGGGTACGTTCAATCCGATCCACTCGGGCCACCTGCGCGCCGCGGAGGAGGTCGTCGAGGCGCTCGACCTCGAGCGCATGATCTTCGTGCCGAGCGCGCAGCCGCCCCACAAGCCGCCGCGCGAGGGCGAGATCCTCGCCAAGCCGCTCGATCGACTCGCCTGGGTGCGGACTGCGATCGCGGGCAATCCGCGCTTCGAGGTGGACCCGATCGAGGTGGAGCGGGAGGGCGCCTCCTACATGGTGGACACGCTGCGCGCGCTCCGACCCAGGCTGGGCGGCGAGCTGCCGGCGTTCGTGATCGGCCGCGATGCATTCGAGGAGATCGAGAGCTGGAGGGAGCCCTCGGCCCTGTTCACGCTGGCGCACTTCGTGGTGATCAGCCGGCCGCCCGCGCGCGCCGCTTCGCTCCGCGCCTCGCTTCCCCGGTGCATCGCGCCGCACGTCGAGCTGTCCGCGGACGGCCGCTCGGGGCGGCACCGCACGGCGGGAACGCGGATCCTCGCGCTCGACATCGCGGCCCTCGACATCTCGGCCTCCGACATCCGGGCCCGGCTGCGGGAGGGGCGATCGGTGCGCTATCTCCTGCCCGAGGGCGTGCGCGAGGCCGTCATTCGCAGCGGCGTCTATGGAGCCGCGGAGGATTCTTGACCGAGCCGGTCCCCCCGTTCGCGAAGGCGCGGCGCGTGGTCGAAGCAGCGCTCTCGAGCAAGGCACAGGACGTCCTCGCGCTCGACGTCCGTGAGCTCAGCTCGGTGACCGAGACCTTCATTCTCGCCACGGGCACCTCGGACCGCCACCTGCGTTCGATCGTCGACGCGATCTGCGAGGCGGCGGTCGAGCTGGGCGAGAAGCCGCTCGGGATCGAGGGCTACACCGAAGGCCGTTGGGTGCTGATCGATCTCAACGACGTGATCGTTCACGTCTTCCTGCCGGACGTTCGGGAGCATTACCAGCTCGAACGCCTGTGGAGCGATGCGCCCGTGCTCCACTTCGGCGGCGCGGAGCCGCAGAGCGCCACGCGATGACGCAGCCGCTGCTGCTGGTGGTGCTCGACGGCTTCGGCATCGGCGACGGCGGCGCCGGAGATGCGACCCGGCAGGCGCACGCGCCCTTCCTCGAGCGCGCCCGTCAGCGCTACCCGAGCGCCCGCATCCTGACCTCGGGCCGGGCCGTCGGCCTGCCCGAGGGCCAGATGGGCAACTCCGAGGTCGGGCACATGACCCTCGGAGCCGGTCGCATCATCGACCAGGACATGACCCGCATCGACCGGGCCATCGCGGGCGGTGAGCTGGAGGGCAACCCCGCGATCGCCGCCGCCCTCGCGGCCGCGCGCGAGGGCGGCGGAACCCTGCACCTCATGGGCCTGGTCTCGGACGGCGGCGTGCACAGCCATCAGAACCACCTCCACGCACTGCTCGAGCTGTGCGGGCGCCAGCGCATCGCGACGGCGGTGCACGCCTTCCTCGACGGTCGCGACACCGCGCCGCGATCGGGCGCCGAGTACCTGCGCCGACTCGCGCCGCACGTGGCCGCGGCCGGGGCGCACGTGGCCACCGTGATCGGCCGCTACTACGCGATGGACCGGGACAATCGCTGGGATCGCGTGGGCCGCGCCTACGACGCCATCGTGTGCCGCGAGGGCCTGCGCGCCGCCGATGCCGAGGCCGCGGTGCGCGACGCCTACGACCGCGGCGAGACCGACGAGTTCGTGCAGCCCGCGGTGATCGACCGGGGCGCGCCGCTGCGCGACGGGGACGCGGTCATCTTCTTCAACTTTCGCGCCGACCGCGCGCGCGAGCTCACCAACGCGATCACCGGGGTCTGCCCCGAGCGCTTCGAGGGCGCGCTCGAGCGCGCAGCCGTCGTCGCGCCGCGAAGCTTCGTGTGCTTGACCGAGTACGACGCCGCCTTCGGCCTTCCCGTCGCGTTCCCCCCGCTCGAACCGGTGCAGATCCTCCCGCAGGTTCTCTGCGAACACGATCTTCGGCAGCTGCGGATCGCCGAGACCGAGAAGTACGCGCACGTCACCTTCTTCTTCAACAACGGCATCGAGACGCCCTTCGCAGGCGAGGACCGCATCCTGATCCCATCGCCCCGCGACGTGCCGACCTACGACCACAAGCCCGAGATGAGCGCACTCCAGGTGACGGAGGAGCTGATCGCGCGGATCGATCGGCGCGAACACGCGTTCGTGCTGCTCAACTTCGCGAATCCCGACATGGTGGGTCACACCGGCGTGCTGCCGGCGGCGGTGAAGGCCGTCGAGACCATCGACGCCTGCCTGGATCGGGCGGTGAACGCCATCCTCGCACAGGGTGGAGCGGCGCTGATCACGGCCGACCACGGCAACTGCGAGCGGATGATCGATCCGACCACGGGCGGGCCCCATACGGCGCACACCACCAATCCGGTGCCGATCTTCTGGGTGACGCGCGACGCCCGCCGCCGCCGCCTGCGCGACGGCGGCCTCGCGGACCTGGCGCCGACGGTGCTCGAGCTGCTGGAGCTGCCCGTGCCGCCCGAGATGAAGGGTCGATCGCTCATCGACTAGCTGGCCCCGACCGCCCCGGTCCCGACCGGGTTCCGCGTGCGCGCGTTCCTCGGCGACCTGTTGGACCTGCTGCTGCCGCCGGCCTGCGGTCGCTGCCGCGCCCCCGTGCCCCGCGCGGCCGCCCTCTGTGCGCGCTGCGACGCCGCGCTGTCACGTCTGCCCGCCAGCGCCTGCCGGCGCTGCGGCGAGGCGCCCGCGCGGCTCCACAGCCGATGGCTGCGCTGCGCGCCGTGTGAGGGCCGCGAGTCGGCGCTGCTCGCCTGCGTCGCGAGCGTCGCGTTCGAGGGTGAGATCGAGCGCTGGATCCATCGGTTCAAGTACCCGTCGCCGGGACCCGCCGGACTCGATCCGGCGCCCGGCGCCGTCCTCGCGGCGCTGATTCGCGAGGCCGCGCGCCGGGCGCCGGGCGCCGAACCCGCTCTGGTCGTCCCGGTGCCGCTCCACCCGCGGCGCCTGCGCGAGCGCGGCTTCAACCCGGCGGCACAGCTCGCGCGCGCGCTGGCGCGGGAGCACGGGATCCGGTGCGCACCCGCCGCTCTCGAGCGGATCCGGGACACCCCCAGCCAGACCGGCCTGTCCCGTCGGGCGCGGCGACGCAACGTCGCCGGGGCGTTCCGGGCGCGCAGCGCCCGGCGACTGCCTGCCCGCATCTGGCTCGTCGACGACGTCGTCACGACGGGCAGCACGCTCGAAGAGGCGGCGCGGGCGCTGCGTCGGGCCGGCGCGCGCGAGGTGGTCGGCATCTGCGTCGCGCGCACGCCGCGCCGCTCCGCAGCGCCCTTCAGCTCTCCTTCGACCCGACGGCCTCGAGGATCGCGCGGCGCAGCCGCGCGGGATCGACCGGCTTCTTGAAGACCACGCCGCCGAGCCCCTCGACGCGACTGCGCTTGATGATGTGATCCTTGTCGAAGTGAAAGGCGGTCATCATCAGGACCGATACTTCCGGGTAGCGCTTGTGCACCTCGCGGAAGAGCTCGTAGCCGTCCATGTTCGGCATCACCACGTCCGACAGCACGACGTCGAAGCTGCACGCCTCGAGGCGCCGCATGGCCTCTTCGCCGTCGCCGGCGGTCTCCACGACGCAGCCCTCGGCCTGCAGGATCTCGTCGAGGCTTCGACAGATGCCCAGATCGTCGTCGACGACCAATACCCGCAGCCCCCGCATGCGCGGGTCGGGCTCGAGGGACCGCTGCGGCCGGCGCCGCAGGTCGATCATGCGCGCGGGCCCCACGTAGTCGATCGTCTCGTAGCTCTCCTGCTCGGCCATCTCGCCCAGCCGCGCGACGATTTCGGTGATCCGTCCGACCTCTCGACGAATCGCGTCGACGCGCTCCAGCTCGACCGACGCGTCGCCCTCCCCGACCAGCCGCAGCAGCTCGCGCTCCAGCAGCTCGACCTGGTTCACGATCACCGCCAGCGGATTGTTGACCTCGTGGGACAGCCCGACCGCGACTTCGCCGAGGGTGGCGAGCTGGTCCTTGCGCAGGATCTCGCGCAGATCCTTGGCGAAGCCGATCGTGCCGTCTTCTTCACCGCTCTCCGTGAAGATGAGCGTGCCCGAGATCGCGACGGGGATCTGCTCCCCGCTCTTCGCCACGTACGTGGTCTGGAAGGAATCGACGACCCCGCGACCTCCGTAGTCGAGGCTGCGCATCGCCCGCATGACGCGCTTGGCCTCGTCGAGGCTGGGGTAGAGCTGCGCCACGTACCGTCCGAGGATCTCGTCCTGGGTGTAGCCCAGGCTGCGCTTGGCCCCGTCGTTGTAATAGATGACGTGGCCGCTCCGGGCGGTCGCGACCACGATGTCGGTCGACCGGGCGACGAGGTGCTCGAAGCGCTCCGGCTCGAGAGGCATTGCGGCTTGAGGCTAGCCCTCCCCGGTGCCCGGGCAAGCACCGCGCACGCCGCGGGCAGGAGGCCCGCGGCGGGGCGCCGCGGGCGTCGCCGATCGACCTATTCGATCCCCTGCGCCGCGAGCCAGCGCTCGGCGTCGATCGCCGCCATGCAGCCGGTGCCCGCCGCGGTCACGGCCTGGCGGTACGTCGGGTCCATCGCGTCGCCACAGGCGAAGACGCCCTCCACCGAGGTGTAGGAGCTGTTCGGACGGACCACCACGTAGCCGACCTCGTCGAGCTCGATCTGGCCCCGCACGAGGTCGGTGTTGGGCTTGTGTCCGATGGCGATGAATGCCGCTTCGACCGGCAGCTCGCGCGTCTCCTGCGTATTCACGTCGCGCAGGCGCAGACCGGTCACGTAGTCCGCGCCCAGGATCTCGTCCACGACCGAGTTCCAGGCGAACTCGATCTTGGGGTGGTCGAGGGCCCGCTCCTGCATGATCTTCGAGGCGCGCAGCTGGTCCCGGCGGTGCACCACGGTCACCTGGGTGGCGTAGCGCGTCAGGAACAGCGCCTCCTCCATCGCGGTATCTCCGCCCCCGACGACCGCCATCGGCTTGCCCCGGTAGAGCGCGCCGTCGCACGTCGCACACGCCGAGACGCCGAGGTTCTGCAGCCGCTTCTCGGAGGGCAGGCCCAGCCATCTCGCCTCGGCGCCGGTCGCCAGGATCAGCGCGTCGGCGCGGAAGGCGCGTTCCGCCGTCCGCACCCGGAAAGGTCGCTCGGAGAGGTCGATCTCCGTCGCATCCTCCATGATGACGCGCGTCCCGAAGCGCTCCGCCTGCTTCTGGAATCGCTCCATCATCTCCGGGCCGGTGATCCCCTCCGGAAAGCCCGGGTAGTTCTCGACGTCGGTCGTGAGCATCAGCTGGCCGCCGAACTGGAGGCCCGCAAGGAGCACGGGCCCGAGCTCCGCACGAGAGGCGTAGATGCCGGCCGTGTAGCCGGCCGGGCCGCTGCCCACGATCAGGACGCGCACGTGATCCATCGGATGCCCTCTTCTCGGCTCCGGGGGCTCCTTGCTCCACCGGCGGCGACCGCATGCGCGGCGCGCGCCGCCGGAAGGTACCCACTCGGGTGCCGCAGATGCCAGAAGGCGTCCCCGGCGGGCGGCGCGCCGCCCCGGCGCAGGCCCGCCTACAGCGGCTCGGTGATGGGCAGGTCCTCCCACATCAGCTGGAGGAACGTGCCGATGAAGAACGACAGGAACGTCATCAGCAGGACGGCGCTCGGAAAGGCGAGGAACGGCTCGAAGCCCAGGATCCGCGGCAGCTCGCCGAGCAGGGGGGGCATGGACGACTGCAGGCCGACCAGCGCCTGCGCACCCTCCGCATCCGTCCAGTTGCGCAGCACCATGAAGCGGCCGAACAGACTCGTCAGGATGAGGCCCAGCGCGAACGCCTCGAACACGCCGAGCAGGAAGATGGAGCGCGCGCGCTGGAAGGCCTCGCTCGGGTCGCCCAGACGCCGTTGCACTTCGACGTACAGGTAGAGGAGCGTCGAGAAGCCGAGCAGCACCATCAAGGTGCCCAGCGTGAACCAGGATGCGCGCGCCAGGTCCCATACCTCGTCGATCAGGAACACGGGCAGATATCCGACGATGATCCCCGCGCCGATCCGCGGCACGGACGCGCGGAAGAACGTCAGGTTGCGCTTCCAGCAGAAGCGGTAGAGCAGGAACCAGAGCACGCCGGCGGTGACGGCGACGACCTCCGCCGTGCACAGCGCGTCGAAGACGCGCGGCGCGCGCGAGTAGGCGAAGATCGCGCCGAGAAACGGCGAGGCCAGGATCAGAAGCAGGAGCAGATAGTACCGCGCGGAATGGCGCGACAGCGTCCGGTCGGCATCGTCGATGCCGCGCCCCAGGTGGTCGGCATGCGTGATCACGGCGGCGGCGTGGTGGACGTCGTACTGCCGCAGGAACCAGCCTTCCAGGCGCCGCAGCAACCGCATGCAGTCCTTGTTTCCCGGGCGACGCAGGAAGGGAGACAGCTCGCGTCCGCGCACGATGCGACCGCTCCCGCGCGCGCTCACCGCGCACAACACCTCCGTCTCGCGGGTGTCGAAGGGCGAATCCTCGCGCTCGAAGACCGGGTTCGACTCGTCGAGACAGACGTCCTCGACCCAGCGGTAGAAGGCGCGCTCGGTCATGCCGACGATCCAGCGGTCGACCTCCCCCGGCCCGCCCCGCGCGAGCACCTGGAAGAAATCGGAAGCCGAGACGGCCTCGCCGCGATCGAACGGATCCGCTTCTCCGGCGACGTAGCGCGCGAGGTACTCCGGAGTCACGCGCAGCTCGATGAGCGCCAGGCCCGAGCGCAGCGCGAGCTTGCGCAGGTGGACCGAGGCCAGCCGCAGGTCCTCCCGCTCGCCGAGCCCGTGATCGCGCATGAAGCGAGCCACGATCAGGCCGATCAGCGCCACGTCCTCGTGAACACTGGCGAGCATGTGCGGCTGGATACGTTCGCCGCGCTCGAGATCGTCGAGCACGCCCTCGAGGTAGCGGGGCAGAGCGGCGCACAAACGCAGCATCAGGCGCTCGGCGTCGCGGCGGCTCGCGCCTTCCGCGAACAGCCGGGGGTTGGCCCACAGGTCCTCGAACTGGAGGTACAGCTCGGCGAGGTCGTGACGATCGGCGTGGAACGAGAAGGTCTCGGGGAACACGCGCCGAAATCCGTCGCCCGCGTCCCGCTCGAAGCGGATCTCGCGCGCGTGGAAGGCGTAGGTGAAGCGGACCGCGGTGCGCAGCCGCGCACTGCGGTGCTCCAGCCGCCGCAACGGCGACGGCGCGTGGCCGGCCAGCGCGCGCGAAGCGCTCAGAGGACGCGTTCCTTCCGGTTCTCGCCGGACTCGTAGTACGCCTCGACGCGCTGCGCGAGCTCGCGAACGCGGTCGGGCAGCCGATCCGGAAGCGGCCAGCGCATGGCCGCGACGCGCATCCGGTCGCGCAACTTCTGCGCGTCCGGGTAGTCCTCGCGTGAGATGGCGTCGTCCACCGCCAGCCAGTTCTCGAGCGCCGTCAAGCTGCGCGACGTCCGCTCGCTGAGCTCGAGCATGCCGGGCGATTCCGTGCGCCGGCGCTCCGCCGGCTCGGCGAGCGTCCGAAGCTCGGGCATCGCCTTCTCGATCCGGGCACGCAGCTCGCCGGTCTCGCCGGCCAGCTCGCTCAAGAGCTCGTCCACGCGCCGGCGCATCGGCTCGTGCGAGATCTCGCGGAACAACAGGACCCGCCCGAGCTCGACGCCCTCGTCCTCGCCCAGCGATTCGACGCCCATCCGGATGCGCAGAACGCCGTCGTCGCGCGCCACGTCGAGCTCCTCGGTCCGGTGCTCCGGGTCCGCGGCGATCCGGACCGCGGCGCTCGCGAGCGCTTCGATTCCGTGCGACGCGAGCAGCTCGCCGAGCAGCCGTCCCCGCGGATCCCCGTCGAACCCGAGGTAGTCGCGCGCGAGCCGGTTCGCCTGCTGGACCACTCCGGCGGCGTCCACCGCCAGCGCCCCCACATCGAGCCGATCCATCACCGCTTCCACGAAGCGGGTCGCGCGGCGCAGATCGGTCACGAGGCGGCGATTCTCAACCTCGAGCACGTGGTGATCGACCGCCCGCCGGACGACCTGGCGGAGCTCTTC
>CP070734.1:2997075-2999832 GCA_020347605.1 Deltaproteobacteria bacterium
TAGGTGAGGCGCGCTTCGGGGGCGAGCACCCGCCCGCAGACCGGCGTCGCCGGTGCCAGGAAGCGGAGATCGATGCGCGGGCCGTGGAGCGCCGCCAGCAGGTACGGCCCCACCACCTCGACCTGGACCACGGACACGTCGCGCGAGCCGAACGGGAAGAGCTCCCAGGCCGCTTCACTGCCGACGTGCTTCGCCCGGGCGCAGGACAGCGCCGCCGCGAGCACGAGCACGAAGCGGGCGAACGCGAGCATGGATTCCACCTCCGCTCGACGGTCAACGTAGCAGCTCGCGTTCTCGAGTCGGCGCTCGCTGCGGCCGCGGCGGCACCCGGCACGGCGCGCGCGCCCGGCCGCGCAGCTTCGGCGGGTGTCTGCCCGTGCTATAGACCGGGGGATCTGCGCGCGGCGGACCGCCGCCGAGGTTCGGGATGATCATCGACTGGCTGACGATCGCGCTCGGCACCTTCGTGAGCCTGCTGCCGATCGCGAATCCGTTCAGTACCGCGGTCGTCTTCCTCGCCATCACGAAGCGCTTCTCCCGGGCGAAGCGGGAGCAGCAGGCGCGGATGGCGTGCGTCTACATGGCGGCGGTGCTGATCGTGTTCCTCGTCGCGGGTGCGCTCATCATGCGCTTCTTCGGAATCTCCCTGCCGGGTCTCCGCATCGCCGGCGGCTTGATCGTCGCCCGCATCGGGTTCGGCATGCTCGCTCCGGAAGCCGCCGAGGAGGTCTCCGATGAAGCGAAGGACGAGGCGTTGCACATGCGCGACGTGGCCTTCACGCCCCTCGCGGTGCCGATGCTGAGCGGACCCGGCTCGATTGCGGTCACCATCGGCATGGCCGCGGACCTCCAGGTGGGTGGCGGGGAATACGCCGCGATCGGAGTCGGAATCGTGCTGGTGGCCGCGGTGTCGTGGCTCGTCCTGCGCAGCGCCCGCAGCATCGTGCACTTCCTGGGCGTGACGGGCATGAACGCGTTGAGCCGCATCATGGGCTTCCTGCTCACCTGCGTCGGTGTCCAGTTCATCGTGGACGGGATCCGCGACGCCATCTCGCAGGAGGCGTTTCTGCGTCCCATTCTCGAGCTGGTGCGCAGCCTGTCCTGACTCCGCGTCAAGAAGCCGGCGGAGCCGTCGAGGCGCGTGGCCCGCATCCGCCACCCGGCGCAGGCTGTACGATCTGACAGTTTCCGACGAGCGGCTACTCTGGCAGACTCGCCAGCTCATTCAACCCGGAACGAGACGAGGAGAACCCGAGATGCTCCGATCGAACCCCCTTCGCCTTCGTCGCGCCGTCGGGCTGACGCTCACGACGGCGGTGCTCCTGGCCGTGGCCAGTGGCTGCGTCACCCGGTCGCGGTACGAGGAGATGAAGCGCGAGCGCGACATCTTCGCCAGTCAGTCCGAGACGCTGACGCTGGAGACCGAGGCGCTGGCCGACGTGGCCGCGGGCCTCGAGGAGGAGCTGAATCTACGCGACCAGGAGATCGCGAAGCTCGAGGCGACGCAGGCAGACCTCGAGGCCGAGCTCGACACCCTGATCGTGGCGGGCCTGGTCCGCATCAAGCTGATGCGCGACGGGCTGCACGTCGTCCTGTCGCACGAGATCCTGTTTCCGACGGCCTCGGCCGAGCTGAGCGAGCAGGGCCGGGCGGTGCTCACATCGGTGGCGGATGACTTCCAGGACTTCCCGTATCAGATCGCGGTGCTCGGCCATACGGACAACGTTCCCGTCGGCCGCCGACTCGCGGAGCGGTTCCCCTCCAACTGGGAGCTCGCCGCGGCGCGCTCGGCCAGCGTGGTGCGCCTGCTCGAGGACGCCGGAATTCCCCCCGATCAGCTGGCGGTCGTCTCGTTCGGCGCCAACCGTCCCTACGCCTCGAACGAGACGCCGGAAGGCCGTGCGCAGAATCGACGGATCGAGATCCGACTGCGCCCCGTCACGCCGCGGTAGGCGGGTTCGAGACCGGATGCCGCGCGTGCCCGGGGCTCGACGGGCCCCGGTCGCGCGCGATTCCCCCCGGATGCCGCCGACCCCGAGCCGGATCGCACAGGCCCTGTGCGGCGCCGCGTGCGCGCTCGCACTCGTCGGCGCCGCTCCGTCGGCCGCGGAGTACGCCTTTCCCATCACCGACGCGTATCTCGCGACGGTGATCGGCACGCCGCCCGCGCTGCGCGCCCCGGTCCCCGAGCGGATTCCCGTCCGGGTGCGCTCGCTCGAGCTCCACGCGGACCGGAAGATCCCGTCCATCTTCTGGCACGAGCGCACGTTCCACTACTCCGTCGCCGCGCAAGCGGAACGCGCGCCGCTCGTGTTCCTGATCGCCGGAACCGGCGCGCGCTACGACAGCGAGAAGATGGTGTTCCTCCAGAAGGCTCTCTACCAGGCGGGCCTGAGCGTCGTGAACATCACCTCGCCGACCCAGGTCGACTTCATCACCACCGCATCCAGCTCGTCCGTCCCGGGCTTCATGGACGCGGACGTGCGCGACCTGTACGAGGCGATGCGGCGGATCCGCGCGCAGATCGAGGAGAAGGTCGACGTCTCGGCGTTCTACCTGGCGGGCTACAGCCTCGGCGGTACGCAGTCCGCCTTCCTCGGTCGACTCGACGCGCGCGAAGGCGCATTCGGCTTCGAGAAGATCCTCCTGATCAACCCGTCGGTCAGCCTGTACACCTCGGCGCGCATCTTCGACGAAATGCTGCGACGCAGCATCCCGGGCGGCGTGCCGGACCTGCAGCGGCTGGTGAACGACCTG
>CP070734.1:2999932-3002417 GCA_020347605.1 Deltaproteobacteria bacterium
GCTACCCCGTGGCTGCCTCCGGCTTCTTCCGCGCCGCCACGCACGCGCCGAGTGCCGCGAGGGCCGAGAGAGTGAGCGCGCCCCGTCCCGGTTCCGGAACCGACGTGATCGAGAAGTTGTCCACCGCGGCGCGGTGGTCTGCGGCCGTCGCGGCCGACCGCTGCAGGACGAGGCGAACCGCCGGCTGGCCCGTCACGACGGCGTCGTCGCTGAACACCGGAGTTCCATCGAGACGAATGGACCAGGTCTGCGCGACTTCGTCGAAGTCGATCGCGACCGACACCACGTCGCCGGCCTGATACGAACCGATGGTCTGGATGCCGTGGATCGAATTGGTCACCGAGATCGCTCCCGTGCCGCTGATTTCGTTGAACGGGCTGAACGTGAGCCGGTTGATCTGGGTCGAATCGACGAACACGGAGAAGGTGCTCAGGCTCGAGAGTGCGTCGACGAGCACATCGAGCTCGATCGTGTGGTAGTCGAAGATCCCGGTCTCGACGTCGTTCAGCACGAACCGGACCGTGGTGAGCGTTATGCCGGAGGTCCCCTCGAGCAGGAGGGGCTGATCCGAGAGCGCTCCGAAGCCGGCAACGACCGTCGCGGTGGACGTATTCGTCGAGAGGCTCGTCGGCGTAGCCCTGGGAAGCGGGCCGGCGCCCAGCGCCGGCGGCTCCCCGACGAGGTGCGTCGGCGAGCTGAAGTCCACGTCGTAGATCAGGGATGCGCAGAGCGCCTCGGGGGCGCAGCCCAGGAACGCGATCAGGAGCGGTGCCGAGAGCCGAAGACGGGGGGGCATCTCCTCTTTCCTCGGGCGTCGTCCCCCGCATCCTACCCCATCGCGTCCGTCCGCGAGGATGCGCGCGGGGATCCGCTCAGGCCGCCAGCACCTGCCGGTAGCGCTCGTGCACGGCTTCGATGTGCGCGTCGAGCCGCTCGAGCTTCCAGTCGTAGGTCGGGATCGGCGGCAGCACCGCCACGCGCACCGTGGCGGGCGTCATGATCCACGCGCCCCGCGGCAGCACGTCGCCGGCGTTGTGGATCACGATCGGAACGATCGGCACGCCCGCCGCCATCGCGATGCGGAAGGCGCCTTTCTTGAAGGGGCCGAGCACGTCGCCGTCGCCGCGCGTGCCCTCCGGCGCCACTGCGATCGAGAGGCCCGAGGCCAGCACGTCCAGCGCCGGCGACAGCGCGCGCAGCGCCTGCGCGCGGTCGGCGCGATCCACGAACGCCACGCCCGCGAAGGCGAAGGCCGGCCCCAGCACCGGATTGCGCCGCACCTCCTGCTTGGCGACCGCCACGAAGTCGTGCCGGATGAGCGCGCACGCGAGGATCGGGTCGATGCCGCTCTGGTGGTTCAGGATGAAGACGACGGGCCGGTGGCGTTCGAGATGTTCGGCGCCCTCCACCTCGAGACGGATGCCGGCGGCGAGCGTCCCGAGCGTCCCCCACAGCGACACCGCTCCGTTGATCGCCCGGCGCCGGTTGCGCGTAACCACGAGCAGTGCGGCGCCGGCCAGCAGCCCCGGCAGGATCGCCGACACGGCGAGCAGCGTGCGCAGCACGTGGACCGCGCGGGGACGGCGGCGTGGGCGGGCGGGGGGCATCTCCGGCCATCATACAGCGTCGCGGTCGGATCCGTTCCGGTTTCGCAGCCCGGTGCTGACCCGGGGGCCCGGTCTGTGCGAGAGTGGGCCTCCCGCGGCGCCGGCCGGCGATCGGTCGCGGCGCCGCCCGCGCGCGCGCACCGGCCCCGGCGCTCGCCACGAGGAGGACCCCATGGCCGCCCGCAAACGTGAATCCATCAGCGAGGCCTTCGCGAAGACCACCTCGGGCGAGCTGCAGGAGGTGGCCGACGGGGTCTACCTCCTGCCCGGCTTCGGCAACTGCACGCTCGTGGTCGGCCGCGACGGGATCGCGGTGATCGACCCCGGCCTCTACGCCAACGGCCCGCGCGTCGTGCGCGAGCTGCGCGCGCTCTCCGACGCGCCGGTTCGCTACGTCCTCTACACCCACGGCCACTACGACCACGCGTTCGGCACGCCCGCCATCCTCGAAGACGCGCAGGCGCGCGGCCACGCGGCGCCCGGCATCGTGGGTCACGCGAACGTGGCGAAGCGCTTCGCGCGCTACCGGAAGACCGCCGGCCATCTGGCGCAGACCTACAGCCTGCAGTTCGCGAGCTGGACGCGGGCCGGGGTGCTGGGCGGCGGGGACGGCGGCGACGTCGTGCGGCGCGCCCGCTACCACCCGCCCACGCTCGAGTACCACGACCGCATCGCGCTCGGCCTCGGCGATCTGACGCTGCAGTGTCACCACGGGCTCGGCGAGACCGACGACCACACCTGGGTGTGGATCCCCGAGCGCAGGGTGATCGTCGGCGGCGACTTCATCGTGTCGTCGATTCCGAACGCGGGCACGCCCTTCCGGGTGCAGCGCTACGTGCTCGAGTGGGCCGAGACGCTCGAGGCGATGGCGGGCCTGG
>CP070734.1:3002517-3013164 GCA_020347605.1 Deltaproteobacteria bacterium
CCGTGCTCCGCGCCGCGCGAAGCCTCATCCCCCATTTCGCGGCGGCCGCTGCGGCCACGGCCGTGCATCTCCTGATGGCGCAGGGCTCGAACGTCCTGCGGCAATCCGTGACGGCGCAGGGGTTGCTGCAGCGAGCGCCGAAGATCGCCTTCGTCCCCGAGTTCTACCTGCTGAAGTTCCTGTGGCCCGCGCGGCTGACGATCGAGTATTCGCTCCAGGGCTTCCGCGAGCATCCGCTCCCGCTCGCTGCGGCGACGCTCGCGTTGGGGATCGCGTTCGTCGCGATCGTCGTCCGGGGGCGTCGCGCGCGCTCGCTCGGCTGGCTTCTGGCGCTGGGGTACGTCGCAGCGCTGATCCCGGTGATGAACCTGCTGCCGACCCATCCGGCGGTGGCGGACCGCTACGCGCAGCTCGCGCTCGTGTGGCTGGTGCCCCTGCTGCTCGTGCCGGTCGTCGTGCGCCTGCCGCGCGCCGCGGCCGTCGCCGGAGTGGCGGTCCTGATCCCGATGCTCGCCGCGCTGAGCCACCGACAGGTGGAAGCCTGGCGCGACGAGCCGACGCTCTTCGCCCACGCGACGTCGGTGAATCCGGAGGCGACCCACTCGCTCGGCAATCTCGGCAGCGTGCTGTGGGCGCGGGGGCGCGAGGCGGAGGCGCTCGAGGTCTTCGCGCGACTGGCGCGTCTGCGGCCCCTGGACTTTCGCCTGGACTACTACCGCGGCGTGCGCGCGCTGCGGGAGGGCGAGCTCGCCGAGGCCGAGCTGTGGCTCGGCTCCGCGGCGCGGAAGCAGGGCCTCGACGTATACCGGGCCCACATGCGACTGGCCGAGCTCTACGTCGAGCGGGAGCAGTACGATCGGGCGCGGGCGGCGCTCGGGCGCGCGCGCGAGCTCATCGAGCGGGCGCCGTCGCCCGGAGACGACCGCCGGCAGATCGAGCTGTCGCTGCTGCTGCTGCGCGACAAGTGAGGCGGCGCCCTCGCCGTGGCGCCGAATCACTCGCCGCGCAGGGCCTCCACGGGGTCGAGCGATGCGGCGCGGCGCGCGGGCACGAGGCCCGAGAGCACGCCGGCGACGCCGCTCACGACCAGCGCCGCGACCATGTACTGCGGGGGCGTGTAGACCGGCATGCCGGGCACCGTGGTGCGGAGCAGCTCGGCGACCACGAGTCCCAGCGCGATGCCGAACGCACCCCCGATCACCGTGAGGATCACCGCTTCGAGCAGGAACAGCCGCTGGATCTGCTCGCGCGTCGCGCCCAGCGCGCGCATCAACCCGATCTCGTTGACGCGCTCCCCGACGCTGATCCACATCATCGTCAGCACGCCGATCGCGCCGACCAGCAGTGAGATGCCCGCGATGGCCGCTACGGCGATGGTGATCACGTTCATCACGTTGTCGAACACCTCCAGCATCGCCGTCTGGGTGGTGATGGTGAAGTCCTCGCGGCCGTTGTGGCGCTCGGTGAGCCGCCGCCGGACCGCCTCTTCCACGCCCGCCGTGAGGCCCTCGTGGGAGAACAGGACGTCGATCTCCATCAGCTCGTCGAGGTTGAACATCTGCATGGCGGTCGCCACCGAGACGTACGCGGAGTCGTCGATGTCGATGCCGAGGATCTGGCCCTTGGGCGCCATCACGCCGATCACGCGCAGGCGGAAGCCGGCGATGCGCACGAACTCGCCGAGCGCGTTGCGCTCGCCGAAGAGCTCGCGCTTCAGCTTGGGGCCCAGCACCGCCATGCTGGTCCCGCGCCGCGGGTCGCCGGCGGGCAGGAACGCGCCGCGCCGCACCTCGAACTTCCAGACATCGGGCACGTCCGACGTCACGCCGTAGACGAACACGCTACGGCCGCGGCCGGCCCCCTCGACGCGGGCCTGGCCCATGGCCACGGGCACGACCTTGAGTACGCCGGGCAGGCGCTCGATCGACTCGGCGTCGTCGATGGTCAGCTTCTGGGTGGTTCCGCCGAACACGCCGGGAATGCCCACCGTGTCCGTCTTGCCGGGATTCACGGCCAGGACGTTGGTTCCGAACTGGGTGAACTCCGCGATCATGTAGCGGCGCGTGCCCTCGCCGATCGAGGTGAGCAGCACCACGGCTGCGATGCCGATCGCGATGCCCAGCATCGACAGGAAGGAGCGCAGTCGATGGCTGCGCAGGGCGCCGAGCGCGACGAGTCCGAGATCGGAGGGATCCATCGGCTACCTCCCCGACAGCGCCGCCACCGGGTCCAGCCGCGCGGCCCGCCGCGCGGGCAGGACGCCGAACAGCGCGCCGACGCCGACGGAGAGCCCCAGGGCCGCGGAAAGCGCCCAGAGCGGCGTCGCCGCCGGGAAGGCCGGATAGATCGCGACCAGGATCGCGATGGCCGCCTGGCCCAGCAGCAGCCCCAGCAGGCCGCCCGCCGTGGCGAGCAGGATCGCCTCGGTGAGGAAGACGGCGAGGATCTGGCCGTTGGCTGCGCCGACCGCCTTGAGCAGGCCCACTTCGCGGGTGCGCTCCGAGACCGACACGAGCATCAGATTCATGATCCCGATGCCCGCCACGGACAGCGAGATCGCCGCGATTCCGCCCAGGGCGAGCGTCAGCGCGGTCAGGATCGAAGACAGTGCGGACACCACCGAGTCCTGGGTGATGCAGGTGACGTCCTCCTCCTGGTGCCGCTCGGTCAGGATCTCCACGACGCGGTCGCAGGTGGCATCCAGCTCGCTGTGCGCGTGGATCTTCATCACGATCCGGAACAGCGAGGTGCGGTTGAACATGCGCATGGCGGTGACCGCGGGCACGATGGCGACGTCGTCGATGTCGAGGCCGAGCTGGGTGCCGCGGTGCGCGAGCACGCCGATCACGCGCATGCGCCAGTCGCCGATCCGGATGGGCCGGCCGACGGGCGATTCGCCCGGGAAGAGCTCGTCGGCGAGCTTGGCGCCGAGCACGATGACGGGCCCGCCGCGTTCCATCTCGCCGGGCGGCAGGAAGCGGCCGGCCGCGACGCTCAGCTCGCGGATCTCGAGCAGTTCGTAGGTGGCGCCGAGGACCGGCACCTGGCGACTGCGCTCGCGGTACGAGACGGTCTCGTTCCCGGTGGCGATGGGTGCCAGGAGCTGCGCCTGGGGCAGACTGCGCTGCAGCGCGCGCGCGTCTTCGAGGGTCAGGTCGTTGGGTACGCCGCCCACGCCGGGAAGGCTTCCCGTGGTCTCGTTCTTGCCGGGGATCACGATCAGGAGATTGCTCCCGAGGGAAGCGAACTGCCCCGTGACGTAGCGGCGCGCGCCCTCGCCGAGGGCGGTGAGCGCCACGACGGCGGCCACGCCGATCGCCACACCGAGCAGGCTCAAGCCGGTGCGCAGGCGATGGCGGACCAGCGCGGTGACCGCGAAGGATCCGAGGTCGACGGCGTTCACGCCGACGGCTCCGCCGGGACGGGACGCGCCAGGCTCTCGTTGAGGTCCGCGCCCCGGATCCGCTCCACGATGCGCCCGTCGCGCATCACCAGCACGCGCCTCGCGCGGCGCGCGATGCCGGGGTCGTGCGTGACCACGACCAGCGTCAAGCCGCCTGCGTGCATGTCCTCGAGCAGCGCCATCACCTGGCGCCCGGCAGCGCTGTCGAGATTTCCGGTGGGCTCGTCGGCCAGCAGGATCTGCGGGCGCATCACGGTCGCGCGGGCGATGGCCACGCGTTGGCGCTCTCCTCCCGACAGCTCCGCCGGGCGGTGCTCCGCGCGGTCTGCGAGTCCGACGGCCTGCAGCGCCGATGCGACGCGCTCGCGCCGCTCGGCGCGCGGGATGCCCGCGAAGACCATCGGGAACCCGACGTTCTCCGCCGCGCTGAGACGCGGCACGAGATGGAAGACCTGGAACACGAAGCCGATCTTCCCGCTGCGGATCCGGGAGAGCTCCGCCTCCGGAAGCGATCCCACCTCCTCGCCGTCGAGGTGGTAGCTGCCCGAGGTGGGCCGGTCGAGGCAGCCGAGGATGTTGAGCAGGGTGGACTTGCCGGAGCCCGAGGGGCCCATGAGCGCCACGTAGTCGCCGGTCTCGACGTTCTCCGTGACCGCGTCGAGCGCGTGGAGGGGACGACCTCCGATCGTGTAGATCTTGGAGACGCGCTCGAGCTCGATCATGGACGGCCGTCGGTCTCCTCGACGCGAACGCGCGCGCCGGCCTTCACCTCGGCGCGGTCCAGGGAGACGACGACCAGCGCGTCGGCGCGGAGGCCCTCGCGCACCTCCGCGTAGTCCCAGTTCTTGATGCCGACCTCGACGCTCCGCTCGGTGAGCGTGCCGTCCTCGACGAGCAGCACGCGGTCACCCTCGAGCAGCGCCGAGGCCGGAACGCGCAGCACGTCCTCGCGAACCTCCAGGATGACCTCGACGTCGGCCGAGGTGCCGGGCAGGAGCTTCGACGAGAACTGCCGGTCGTCGAGCTCGACCTCGATCTCGACGGTGCGGTTCTGCGCTTCGACGTCCAGCACGTAGGGCGCCACGCGCACCACGCGGCCCGCGAACTCCGCGCCGGGATGGGAGTCGACGGTGACGCGCGCGATCTGGCCCGCCTCCACCGCCGCCGAGTCGACCTCGTCCATGGGTGCGCTGACGTACAGCGAGGAGGGATCGATGAGGTCGATGACGGGGGGTGCGACCAGCAGGGGCGGCGAGGGCGTGATCCACTCGCCCACCTCGACCGCCACCTCTGCGATCACGCCGTCGAAGGGCGCGCGCAGCGTCAGCTTCTCGAGCTCGGCCTCCACCACCGCGATGCGCGCGCGCGCCTTGCTGACTTCGGCGCCGACCGCGGTGCAGGCGGCGGAGGCCACCTCGTATGCGGTTGCGAGCCCATCCAGCACCTCCTCGGACACGACCGACTTCTCGGCGAGCTTTCGCGCGCGCGCGAGGTCGCGGCGCGCGTGATCGCGCTCGATGCAGGCCTGGTTCTGGGACGCCTCGGCTGCGCGCAGGCTCTCCTGCGCGAGCGTGAGCTCGGCGCGGTGGGTCGCGTCGTTGAGCCGCAGCAGCGAGGCGCCGGCCTCGACCCGCTCGCCTTCGCGATGCGCGATCTCCACCACCCGGCCGCCCGTCTCCGACGACATCTGGGCGCGCCGCCGGGCCCGGATCGTGCCCGCCTTGGTGTTGGCGATGGTCGACTCGACACGGCCCGGCTCGGCGCGCACCGCCCGCACCGGGACCACCTCCGGCGCGAGCCAGGTGAAGCGCGCGAGGACCGCCACGGCGCCCAGCACCACTGCGGTCCACACGAGCCATCTGCGACGGGACATGCCCACCCGGCGCCGATACCAGCGGCCGTCGCTCGGCGACCTGCCGGAATCGCTCCTTCGCCGGCCCCGCGGTGGGGCCGCGCCATTTGCGTTCGATCGCCGCATCGGAGCTTAGCAGGGCTTCGTCTCCCGGCGGGCCGGCTTCATCGTGTCCCGCGCGCTGCCGAAGAGTCCGTACGAGGCCGCCCCGGGCAGAGGTCGGCCGAAGCGGGACGACCGCCGGGGAGCCGGAGGGCCAGCCGTGACGCTGCGAAGTCTGCGACAGATCCTGAACCTCGAAGCCCTGTTCGTGACGGCGCTGGCGGTCGCCGCGACCCACCTCTGCCTGCGCTTCGAGGTGGAGGCCGAACTGCCCCTGACGCTGATCGCCACGGCGGTCATCTTCCCGATCGTCTTTTCGATCGGCGGGGCGTACAAACGGCGCGAGAGCGCCCTCGACGCCTATGGCTCGATGAAGGCGCACAGCCGGGTCCTCTACTTCGCCGCGCGCGATTGGATCGAGGAGCCCGACCCGCTGCTCCTGAAGCAGGTGCGGGAGCGCCTGCTCGGCCTCTTCGTGGTCGTTCGCGAGCTCTTCCAGTCGCCCCGCGACGAGATGGAGGAGCGCGAAGCGCGGGTCTACGCGGCGTTCGCCCAGCTGTCGGTCACCGTGCGGAGCTACCGCGGAGCCGGGCTCGCGACGGGCGAGGTGTCGCGCTGCAACCAGTACCTGAGCAAGGTCCTCGTCGCGTTCGAGACCATGAAGCACATCTACCAGTACCGGACGCCCCGCACGCTGCGCGCCTACAGCAAGCTCTTCATCTTCCTGCTGCCCGTCGTCTACGGCCCGTACTTCGCAGCCGTGGCGCGGCAGTACACGCACGGGCTCGAATATCTGATGCCGATCCTGTTCACCGCGATCCTGGTCTCGCTGGACAACATCCAGGACCACCTGGAGAATCCCTTCGACCAGGTCGGGGCGGACGACATCGCGATCAACGCGGAGAAGTTCGTCGAGCGCCTCGATTCCTAGTACCGCCCGCCGCCCCGCATTTCACGGCCGGGCGGATGGGGTACGTTCCCGGCTTCGAAGCCCCCGTAGCTCAGGTGGATAGAGCACCGGTTTCCTAAACCGGGTGTCGCACGTTCGAGTCGTGCTGGGCGCGCCAGGAAATCGCCATCGATCGCCAACGATGTTCAACGGGCCGGAATGGTTCGGCCGGCGCTCACCAACCCTCGGAGCCCGGCTCGCCCTTGAAGGGTCCGACAATTTCGGGTGTCACCCAGCCGCCGTAGAAGCGTCCGGGCTGGGGCTCGACCCGGATGGAACCGACGCCGCACTCGACGCGGGCCGGATAGAACGAGAGGTGGTCGCGGATCGCCTCGAAGCCGGGGAACGGGTCCGGGTACGACCACGCCACCCGTCCCAGCCGCTGGTCCGGAAGGATGACGTTCCAGTAGCGGGCCTCGCCCTTCCACTCGCAGCGCGAGCTCCCGGCGCTGGGCTCCAGGAGCTCCGAGCGGACGTCCTCCCGCGGGATGTAGAAGGTCGGGGGACTGGCCGTCTCGAGCACGCGCACGCTGCGGCGCGTGCGCGCGATCTCGGTCGCGCCGACGCGCACCACCACCTCGCGCGCGTCGGGCTCGACGCGGGGCGGGCGCGGGTAGTCCCACACCGACTCCTGACCGGCCGCCGGCGCGACCGCGAACGGCGGGCGCTCCTGGCCCACGTAGCGCCAGCCGGAGCGACCGCGGCGCGCCCACTCGGGAATCGATCGCATGAGTGCCCGCCCGGTCGCCTACGTCCAGGTCTCCACCGAATCGGTGGAGGCCGCATTGACGTAGACGCGCTCGTTGTTGCTCGTCCCGTCGGCGGGAAACACGAAGAAGCCCTTCCGGCGGGGCTGGTAGCCGTGCGTCGTCCCGTACAGCACCTCGCCGTCCTGGAAGCAGACCTTGATCTTCAGCCCGGGAACGCCGCGAAGGTCGTCCTTGCCGAACGTCTTCGGCGCGCCGCGCTTGCCGTCTCCGTCGAAGCTCTTGACGAAGAAGATCGCCTTCGGCTCCGAGGACGAGAGCTCGATGACGTCGCTCGGGTCGTCCGGATTGACGACGTGGAACATGTCCTTGTTGGGCATGAAGTCGAACGTGTGTCCCTTGATCAGGCGGCCGTCCCGGCAGCGGACCACGACCTTGTTCTCCTTGTCCGCCGGGCTCGGCGCCGGCCTCGGCGCCGCCGGCGGCTCGCTATCCGGTAGCACGTCTTCGGCGGCGCTACGCACCGGCTCCGGCCGGCTCGGCGTGCGCGCCCGCTCCACGCGCGGCTTCTCGCTCGCCGCGGCTTTCTCGGGCTTCTCGCGCGCCCGGGGTCGACCGTCGCGCATGAGGAAGTCGAGCCGGGGGAAGCGCCTGCGCTCCTTCGCAGGCGGGGCGTCGGCGGCCGTCGGCCGCGGCCGCTTCTTCGGCTTGCGGCCGGTCTGGGATTCGAGGCACGCATCCACGTAGTCGGCGATCACGGCGCGCGTCCCCGCGTCCATGTCCACGAACTCGACACCCATGCCGACGGCGAGATTCTCCTGGCGCAGGTTTCCCAGGACGTTGTGATACAGCGCGCGCGCCTTTGCGGTGACGGTTCCGCCGGGCAGCGGGAGATCGATCTGCAGGCGACCGCCGGCCATCGTCGGCCGATCCGTCTCGAGGTACGCGCCTCCCGCCGAGAGGCTGTAGACGAGTGCCTCCCGCTCGCCGGTCGCGGTGACGATGCGGGCCACGATCGCCGTGGGTGCACGGACACCCCGCCGAGCCCTCGTCTTGTCCGGTTCGAAGCCGGCCTGGTTGAGCGCGAAGCGGAGCTGTGTGTCGCCGATCGGCTCGGCCAGACACGTCTCCACACCGGCGGACTCGAGCAGCTTGCGCTGCTCGACATTCGGCCGTTCCCCGACGCCCACGAACGCGGCGCGGGTGCGGCGACGCGCGCGGCGCACCGTCTTCAGGAGCTTCTTCAGCTCGGCCGCCGGGCGCTGTGTCGGAAAGAACACCACGCATGTCGTCGGGGCGTGCTCGTCGAGCTTCTGGATCGCGTCCTCGACGCTCGCCACGCGCACCACGTCGGTGCCGAGCGCGACGAGTCGCGTCGCGATTCCCGGCATCGGGTCGCGGTCGGCCTCGACGAGGAGGATCTTCGGCAGCTCGGCCACGGCTCTCTCCCGAGTGCTCGGATCGGTGCCCGGCTCGGACGGCTTGAGCGCAGGGGTCGAGCGGCAGAGCCGCGGCGCTCGGAGGCGACGCGCGTTCCGAGACGTCGGCGCGCGTGGGGGATCGAGCTGCGATCGCCTGCACCGCGTCCGGACGCGGACGCCCCGGCGTGGGCCGGGGCGCCGCATCCGACGATCGCATCCGTATCAGAGACTGCGCCAGATTCCCGCTTCGACGCTGGGGCTGTCGAAGAACCCCTTGTCCTGAGCCTTCTTGACGCGCGCGTGGTAGTCGGGGTCCGACTGCACCGTCTCGGACGACTTCTCGTAGGCCGAAAGATCCGGAAATCGCTGCAGCCACACGACGTCCTGCGTCGCTCCGATGCGCACCAGAACCTCGATCTCGTTGCCGGTCTTCTTCTTGACGTACTCGGCGACCTCGTTGGCCCACGCCAACGCGCCGGGCGTGTCCTTGACGATCCGGGCTCGTACACTCGATACGATCATGGGGGGATCTCCTCGTGGCAGGTTGATCCCGATTCTCTGCCTGCGCCGACGCCGCTGCAAGCACAGATTGGAGATCCTACACCGATCGGGGTTGCAGACCGGGGCGAGCGCCGCGCTCGTGGGATCCGACCAGCAGCGTGGGGGTTTGGAGACAGGTGAACGAGGCGAATCCCGTCGATCGGAGGGGGCGGAGCCCGTCGTGGAGGTGGCACAGACGTGGATCGGCGCTCGCGTGGATCAGCCGCTGCCCCGGATGTAGTGCTCGAGCTGCTCGATCGTGAACTGCTGGTCCTCGATGATGGCCTTCACGACGTCGCCGATCGAGATGATGCCGGCGAGCTGACCGTTCTCGAGCACCGGAAGGTGACGCACGCGATTGTCGGTCATGAGGGCCATGCAGCCGTCCACCTTCTGCCTCGAGCCCACGCACACCACCTGGTGCTTCATGATCTCGCGGACGGGCGTGTCCTTGGAGAACCGGCCCTTCAGGATCACGCCCCGCGCGTATTCCCGCTCGGAGATCAGGCCCACGACCTCGCCGTCATCGATGACGACCAGCGCGCCCACGTTGCAGTCCGCCATCCGCTCGAGCGCCTCGAAGACCGTCGCCCCGGGCGCAATGGTGTAGACCGTGTGACCCTTCTCGCCGAGTAGCTGCCGAACTGTCTTCACTGTGGACCCCGATGCTCTCGTGCGGCTCCGTATGCCGGTGAGGCGCCGGACATCGGAGTCCGCAACGTGTTTCGCGATTGTAACAGAATTCGACGCGTGCGACGCGCGCGTGTGTGAGCCCTCCGAGCGCCGACGCGCGCCCAGCGCCGTCTACGGCGCGACATCGGCGCTTTCGCCCGCCTCGACCGACGGTCGCGACGGCCCCGGCAGCGCCCCGCGGTTGCGCGCGATGCGGATCGGCACGTCCGCACGCGTCGGCTCGTAGATCAGGAGGTCGCTCCAGCCGTCGCCGTCGAAGTCGGCGATGCGCAGCCGGCCCCGCGTGTCGGCGGGCTGGCGCAGCCGCCGGCGGAAGCGGTGGTCGGGCCCACCCAGGTAGACGTCGATCGAGTCCCCGCGGCCCGAGGTCACGAGATCGCGGTAGCCATCGAGGTTGAGATCCGCGGCAAACGAGGGCAGGAAGCCAGCGGGACGCAGCGTTTCGAAGTCGATGGGAACCTGGAGCTTGCGCTCGATCCAGGGCTCCGGCGCGAACAGGCCTCCGGGTCGACCGCGGTGGATCGTGAACTCGAGGTCGAGCGATCGCGTCACGAGAAACTCGATCAGCTCGATCGCGCTCATCGGTATGCGAAGGTGCAGGAGTTCGAGCCGTCCGTCGCCGTCGAGATCGGCGAGCTGATCTCCGCCCCAGCCCCGCGTCTCGCCCAGCACCTGCTCGGGTTGCTCGAGGTCCCACCATCCGTCGCGATTGTGGTGCACCGATGCGTGGGCCTGCGCCTGCATCAGTCCGCCGCTCGAGCGCGAGGCGATGAGGTCGGCCTTCGCATCGCCGTCGAGGTCGGCCGCCCCGACGCGGAACTGACCGGTGCCGCGTATGTAGTCCTGCTCGGACGCGGGCACCGGTACCAGCGTGCGGTCCGCGCGTGCGGGGAAGCTGCCGTCCGCGCGCTGGCGGAACAGCCGCAGCTCCCGGCGACTGGCCGCGAGGATGTCCTTGCGCGCGTCGCCGTCGACGTCGA
>CP070734.1:3013264-3018467 GCA_020347605.1 Deltaproteobacteria bacterium
CCGTCGACGCGCTGCTCGATCCGCGCCACCACCTCCGCGAACGCCGTCCGTCCTGCGCGTAGATCGGAACGCCCTTGAGTGAGGCTCCAGCCCAGCGAGAAGGGCAGCATGCAGGCGATCCACGCGGCGAGAATCCCGGCGGAGACCCGGCGCACCGCGGGCCGATGCCGCGCGGCGAGGTCGAGCATCAGGCACAGGCTCACGCAGATCGCGATTCCGCCGACATACTGGTAGCGGGGCTCGAGTGCCAGCCCCGCGAGTCCCTGTCGATACACGATCAGCGCGTGCGCCACGCCGAGGGCGATGATCCCGTAGCTGGCGAGCGCGATCAGCGCGAACGCCAGTAGCTGTCGACGCCGCGTGGGCCGCGCGATCCACAGGCACACGGCCCACAGCAGCGCGAAGCTCACTCCGATCCACACCGAGATTCGCAGCGCGAGCGGGGCCGGCAGCGCCCCGGCCAGGAGCACGCGCGGGTCGCCGGGCGCCATCTCCGGGAAGGCGACGATGAACGGTCCGAGCAGCAGGCTGGAGACGCCGTAGGCGAGCAAGCCCGCCAGCACCGAGAGCAGCCGGCCCCACCGGGCGGGCGACAAGACGCCCTGCAGCATCGCGAGCTTCGGGCCCGCGCCCGGGGCGTCGCCGGGCGCCGAGAGCCAGGCGTGCAGGCCGTGCAGCGAGAAGTAGAGCAGCGGGATCACGACCAAGAGCGCGCCGAGCGCCAGCGCGGCGCGGCCGCGCCGCTCCGCGGCCGGCAGCAGCAGCAGCACGAAGCCCGGCGCCGCCATCGCCACGGCGAGCCCCACCCCGAAGCTGGTGCTGGCCGCGAGGAGCAGCAGGCACCAGCGCGCCAGGACGCCGTTCGAGAGGCGCAGCGCGCCGCTCGCGACGCGGGCGACGTCGAGCAGGATCCAGAGCAGACACGGGGCCACCAGCACGTGCGAGTACACCGCCAGCCAGCCGAGCGAGCCGATGTGCACCGGCGCGGCGCCCCACAGCGCCGCGCCGAGCGCGGCCAGCACCGGCTTCGCGGTGAGCTTCTGGATCACGCGAAACAGCAGGAAGACGTTGGCGAGATGGGTGAGCAGAACGGCCAGGAACCAGAGCTGCGAGCGCAGACCGAAGAGCGTTTCGAAGGCGTAGAAGACGGCGCGGTAGGTGATCAACACGTGATGCGTGTGGGGTCGCACCAGGAAGCGCGCCAGGCCGTCGTTCGCCGCGTGGTAGAGGTGCAGGAAGTGGTCGGCGAAGAACGGGTATCCGACCAGCGGGGCGTAGACGGCGCCGGCCGCGGCGACGGGAGCCAACCCGAGCCACAGCTCCCGGCGCCCGGCCCGGCTCGCTTCGCCCGATGTGTCCCGCATGCCGCCCCCGCGCGCGCCGCTGGCTAGCGCGCGCCGATCTCGTCCTCGCGCCGCGCGCGCAGCGCGGGACGGCGCGAGGCGCGCAGTGCGCGTCGCAGGCTCGGGCGGACCTCCGAGTCCTCCGGGGCGATCGCGAGGGCGCGCCGCAGGGCTTTGCGCGCCCGCTCCCGCTCCCCGAGCTCGAGCCAGGCGAGTCCGGAACCGTACAGGGCCGCCAGGTCGTCCGGCTCGAGCGCCAGCGCCGACTCGTAGGCGGCGAGGGCCTGCTCGTGGCGATGTGCCGAGGCGTGGATCGAGCCGATCGCGACCCACGCCCGGCTCGTGGGCTGGAGCGCCAGGCTCCGCTCGAGCGCCCGCAGGCCCGTCTCGGGCCGGCCCTCGCGCGCGGCCAGCACCCCCAGCTGCAGCTGCACTTCGGGGTCGTCTCGGCCGATCCAGGCGAGCCGCCGGGCCGCCGTGCCGAGCCGCGACACGTCGGCCGACTCGACCGCGCGCCGCACACCGAACTCGGATTCCAGCGTGCCGAACACCGAGATCGCCACGCAGGCCGCACCGACGGCGAAGATCGCGCGCGACCGCCACGGGAAGCGCGGCGGGAGTGCCGGTTCGACGGCGCCCGACGCCCCGGCGCTGCGGATCAGGACGCGTGCGATCCGGCCGTCGCGCAGCTTCCAGATGGCGCCGTCGAGGATGAAGTGGTGCAGGTTCACGGCCGACGCGACCAGCAGCAGCAGGCCGGCGTCGTAGGGCACACGGCCGAGCGCGCCGGGTGCGAACACGAGCGCCGGCACCACCCAGATCGCGGCGCCCGCCAGGAGCGTCTTCACCAGATAGCCGGCGCGCGAGGTCGACGCCTTCGAGGTGGTCGCGTAGTAGGTCGTGACCCAGAGGTACTGGACCGAATGCGCGTACGCGACCCACAGAAATGCGTAGTCGGCGTAGCGCACCGAGAGCGGCTCGACGTGTTCGAGCACCTGCGTGGCGCGCGTCAGCACGGGAATCGCGAACCACAGGGACTGCGTCAGGACCAGCACCGCGGACGGCAGCAGGTCGCGAAACGCGGCCTCGCGCCGCAGCAGCATGCCGGCCACGACGGTCGTGTACAGGTACACCGCGAGCGCCAGCACGAGCAGCGGTCCGGCGATCGGCGCGGGAATGCCGAGCGAGATGAACTGGAAGACCGTGGCCTCGGTGCTCGCCGGCGCGTAGGCCGCGGAGGGCGCGGAGCCGTGGATGGCGATGACCGTGATGAGGAAGCAGGAGAAGAACGACGCGTAGAGGTGACGCTTGGCCGTCGGCGTCACGCGGATCCCGCGCCGGCGCAGGAACATGAGCGCCAGGCCGTAGTTCTGGCCGGTGTAGTGCCACGGGCTCCAGGTCAGGTAGAGGGTGACGAACCACGACCCGAGCGCCGCGTGGTACAGCCCCCCGACGAACGTGAGCCACACGGCGGCGGTGGCGTAGACGGAGAAGAAGGCGTACGCGCGCCGGTCTTCGCGCCGCTCGTAGACGCGCAGCAGCGTCGCGCCGTAGTGCGGCGTGCCCGTGACCAGGGCGACCAGCGGCAGCAGTCCGATCGGTGCGATGCGGCGCACCTCCGGTCCCGCGACGGCCAGGATCGCGAACACGATCACGTAGCCCACGCCGCAGCCGAGCAGGAGATCCGGAACCGGTCCAAACAGCCAGCGTGAGCTCGGGGGGGACGCCGAGGCCATCCCGGCAGTATCGCCCGGAACGATGCGCGGATAAAGCGCGACCGGTCGCGGGGCGCGCAGCCGCCGCGCGCGTTCCGCGCGGGTACGCTAGAAAGCGCGACGGGCAGGCCGGAGGCCCCGGAGAGCGATGCGCGTCCCGACATGGCAGCTGCGCGAGGGCGTGCTCCTCGCGCTGTGCATCGCGACGGCGCTGCTCGCGCTCGAAGTGGTCGCGTTGCGCCTCAACCTGCCGGGCTACGGTGTGGTGCTGCGCACCGGCGGGACCGCCGCGACGCTCTGGCTGCGCTACGCCGCCGTGTTCGCCACCTGCGGTCTGGTCGCATCCGTGCCGCTGAGCGTCGCGGTGCGCGCCGGCGCCCTGCGGCGCGGGTCGGCGCTCGGGCTGTGCCTTGCCGCGCTCGCGGCGCCGACGCTGCTCTACGCCGCGACGCTCGGCCACGCCATGCCGCTCGTGTCGACCCTCGGCGCCTCGCGCGGCGCCGGGGTGTGCGCGGCGGCCCTGGCCCTGGCCCTCGCCGCGCTCGCGCGCGCGGCGCTGCGCGGAAACGTCCGCGCGGGGCGGGCGGCGCTGGGGATCCTCGCGGTCGCGCTCGTGTGCCTGCACGGCTTCGTCCACTTCGCCAGCGGCGCCGCTGGAACGGAGCGCATACCCGCGGGCGGGCCCGGCGATCTCCGGGCGCTGGCGCGCGTCGCGGTCGCTGCCGGAGCGCTCTCGCTACCGCTCTGGGTTGCGCTCTGGCGGGCGCACCAGCGGAGCGTCGCCGCTCCGCTCGGCGGGGCTCTGGTCGCGCTGCTCGCCCTGCTCGCCGTCGCCGTCGCCGCCGAGGCACCCGCGGCCGCGCGCGGCGTCGCGGTCCGCGAGGCGCGCCGCCCTGCGGTGCTGCTGATCGTCGCGGACACGCTGCGCGCCGATTTCGTCTCGGGCTTCGGCGGTCCGGACGGCGCCACGCCCCGGATCGGCGCGCTGGCCCGCGACGGGATCGTGTTCGAGAACGCGCGCGCTGCGGCGTCGTGGACCACGCCGTCCTTCGCCTCGATCCTGACGTCCCGCTATCCGTCCGAGCACCGCGCGGGCGAGCGCACCGGCCGACACCTGCGCCGGCGCGGCATGGACCCCTCCCTGCCGACGTTGGCCGAGGTGCTCGGAGCGCACGGCTATCGGAGCGCCGCGGTTCTCTCCAACGCATTCCTGTTTCGGGGCTACGGCCTCGGGAAGGGGTTCCACGAGTACCGGAACCAGCGCGCCGTCCCGCGCTATCACCCGGTCGCACACTGGCTCGAAGCCCAGCGGCTCGCCGGATTCGGGCCGCGCTATCGCCAGGCGTACCTCTCCGCGGAACATCAGACGGCGCGGATCCTGGACGCGATCGACACGCTTCGCGAGACGGGACGGCCGTATTTCGTGCTGGCGCAGTACATGGACGCGCACGAGCCGTACATCGCGCCGCGTCGGTTCCACGAGGCCGGAGCCGCGCCGCCGACGGTGCGCGATGCGTATCGGGCCGAGGTCCGTCACCTCGACCACGCCCTGGGAGAGCTGCTCGACGCGCTGCGGACGCGGGGCGAGTACGACCGCATGCTGATCGTCTTCACCGCCGACCACGGCGAGGAGCTGCTCGAGGGTCGCGTCGCACCGCTGCGGACCCGACACGGCCACACCCTCTTCGACGAGCTGTTGCGCGTTCCCCTGATCGTGAAGCTGCCGGGATCCCGTCTGGCCGGCACGCGCCGCGCGGACCCGGTCTCGCTCGTGGACCTGGCGCCCACGATCCTGGGCGCGCTCGGGATCGACGCCCCGGACGCGTTCCGCGGCTGGAACCTGCTCGACGCGTCGCGGCCGCCGGACGCGTCCACGGTTCGGGTACTGTTCGCGGAAACGATGCTCAGCGGACCGGAGCAGCGCGCAGCGCTGCGGGGAACCGACAAGCTGATCCTGCAGGTGGAGGCGACCGGTGCGCCGCGGGTCGCAGCCTACGAGCTCGGCCGCGATCCGAACGAGCGCGATCCGCGCGCGATCGCCGGCGAGCGCGTCGCGCCGCTGCTGCGCGCCCTCGAGGCGCGCGGTGCGCGCCCGCCGCGGGCGGAGTCTCGCGCCGACGCCGTCGACGTGGACCCCTTGAACCG
>CP070734.1:3018567-3030872 GCA_020347605.1 Deltaproteobacteria bacterium
CGATCGGCTCGTTCCATGCCATCAAGCATCAGCTCGCCGACCTGGCGGTCAAGCTCGAGTACGCCCGCCCCGTCGTGTACCGGGCCGCCCACTCGGTGGCGCGCGACGGCCGCGGCCGCGCGGTGGACGTCTCGATGGCCAAGGCCGCGGCCGACGAGGCCGCGCTCGCTGCCGCCAAGACGGCGCTCCAGGTACACGGCGCGATCGGCTACACCTGGGAGCAGGACCTGCACGTCTGGATGCGCCGGGCCTGGTCGCTGGAGCGGTCCTGGGGCAGCGCCGCGTGGCACCGCGCGCGCGTGGCGGCCGCCCTGCTCGACGGCGCGGCGCCCGTCGAGACGTTCGGGTACCAATCGCCCTCGGCAGCCGCAGTCGGAGGATCACGGACATGAGTGCGGAGAAGAAGCGCGTGCCGGCCGTCGAGGGCTGGTTCACGCTCGACCCGGAGAAGCCGCAGCTCCTGGGCACCCGGTGCACGAGCTGCCAGAGCTACTTCTTCCCGAAGGAGTCGCTCTACTGCCGGAATCCGGCCTGCGCGGGGACGGAGTTCGCCGAGGTGCCGCTGTCCCGGACCGGCCGCATCTGGTCGTTCACCAACGCCGGCTACCAGCCGCCGCCGCCCTACGTTCCGGCCGACCCCTTCGTCCCCTTCGCGATCGCCGCCGTGGAGCTCGAAGAGGAGCGGATGGTGGTGCTCGGTCAGGTCGCAGCGGGCACCGGCGTCGAGGATCTCTCGGTCGGCATGGAGGTGGAGCTGGTCCTCGAGACCCTCTACGAGGACGACGCCTCGGAGTACCTGGTCTGGAAGTGGAAGCCGGTCGCCCACTAGCGATCCCCGCGCGATAGGAGTCGAAGCATGGCAAAGGACGTCGCGATCCTCGGTGTGGGCATGCACCCGTGGGGCAAGTGGGGCAAGAACTTCGTCGAGTACGGCATCCGGGCCTGCCGCGACGCGCTGGCGGACGCGGGGCTCGAGTGGAAGGACGTGGACTTCGTCTCGGGGGCCGAGACGATCCGCAACGGCTATCCCGGCTTCGTGTCGGGCGCCACGTTCGCGCAGGCGCTCGGCTGGTCCGGGGCGCGCGTCTCGAGCGCGTACTCCGCGTGCGCGTCGGGCGCCACCGCGATGAGCACGGCCCGCGCGCACATCCTGGCGGGGATCTGCGACGTGGCCCTCGTCGTGGGCGCCGACACGACGCCCAAGGGGTTCCTGGCGCCGACCTCCGGCGACCGGCCCGACGATCCCGACTGGCTGCGCTTCCGGCTGCTCGGCGCGACCAATCCCACCTACTTCGGCCTCTACGCCCGGCGCCGGATGGACCTGTACGGCGCCACGGAGAAGGACTTCGCGAAGGTCAAGGTGAAGAACAGCCGGCACGGGCTCACGAACCCGAATGCGCGCTACCGCAAGGCGTTCAGCGAGGAGGACGTGCTGAACTCGCCGATCGTCGCCGACCCGCTGCGGCTGCTCGAGATCTGCGCCACGAGCGACGGCGCCGCGGCGGTGGTGCTCTCGAGCCTCGAGTACGCGCGCAAACGCACGAGCGACCCGGTCCGGATCGCGGCGATCTCCACCGTGACGCCGACCTATCCCAACACCGTCATCGAGATGCCGAACTTCGGCACGGATTCCGCGCACAGCGTCGGTCTGCCGAAGGCGCCGTTCCGCGACTCGATCGCGGCCGCGGCCTACGAGGAGGCCGGTCTCGGCCCCGAGGACCTGAACCTCGCCGAGGTCTACGACCTCTCGGCCGCGCTCGAGCTCGACTGGTACGAGAACATCGGACTGTGCAAGCCCGGCGAGGCGGAGCGGCTGCTGAACGCCGGGGAGACGACCCTCGGCGGCAAGGTCCCGGTGAACCCGAGCGGCGGCCTCGCGTGTTTCGGCGAGGCGGTTCCGGCCCAGGCCATCGCCCAGGTCTGCGAGCTCACCTGGCAGCTGCGCGGCGCGGCGGGCGAGCGGCAGGTGGAGGGGGCGCGCGTGGGGCTGACCGTGAACCAGGGCCTGTTCGGGCATGGATCGTCGATCCTCGTCAAGAAGTAGAACGCGTCGGGAGAACGGGACATGGCAGAGGCGTACATCATCGATGCGGTCCGCACTCCGGTGGGCCGGCGAAACGGCAGCCTGAGTCAGGAGCACCCGGCCGACCTGGGCGCGCACGTGCTCCGGGCCCTCGTCGAGCGCACCGGCATCGACCCGCGGGTCGTCGAGGATGTGATCTTCGGCTGCGTCGACACGATCGGCCCCCAGGCCGGCGACATCGCGCGCACCTGCTGGCTGGCGGCCGGATTGCCCGACGAGGTGCCGGGCACGACGGTGGACCGGCAGTGCGGCTCCTCGCAGCAGGCGGTGCACTTCGCCGCGCAGGCGGTGATGAGCGGCACGAACGACGTGGTCGTGGCGGGCGGCGTGCAGAACATGAGCCTGATCCCGATCTCGGCCGCGATGCTGGTCGGGGAGCAGTACGGCTTCACGGATCCCTTCTCGCGCTCGAAGGGCTGGGTGGATCGCTACGGCACGCAGGAGGTGTCGCAGTTCCGCTCGGCCGAGATGATCGCCGAGAAGTGGGACATCTCGCGCGAGGACATGGAGCGCTTCGCGCTCGAGAGCCACCGCCGCGCGGTGCGGGCCATCGACGAGGGGCGCTTCGCCGACGAGATCGCCCCCTACGGCGACTTCGCGGCCGACGAGACCGCGCGGCGCGACACCTCGCTCGAGAAGATGGCGTCGCTCAAGACCCTGCAGGAGGGCGGCCGGCTCACCGCGGCCGTATCGAGCCAGATCAGCGACGCGGCGGCGGCGCTGCTCGTCGCCTCGGAAGGCGCCGTGAAGCAGTACGGGCTGCGGCCGCGGGCGCGCGTACACCACCTCTCGGTGCGCGGCGCGGATCCGGTCTGGATGCTGACCGCGCCGATCCCCGCCACCGCCTACGCACTGGAGCGCAGCGGTCTCACGCTCGACGCCATCGACCGGGTCGAGATCAACGAGGCCTTCGCGTCCGTGGTGCTGGCCTGGCAGAAGGAGACCGGCGCCGATCCGGAGAAGGTGAACGCGAACGGCGGCGCCATCGCGCTGGGTCACCCGCTCGGCGCGACGGGCGCGCGGCTGATGACGACGCTGCTCTCCGAGCTCGAGCGCACGGGCGGGCGCTACGGTCTCCAGACCATGTGCGAGGGCGGCGGCCAGGCCAACGTCACCATCCTGGAGCGACTGTCGTGAGCGGGATCTGCGAGGGACGCGTGGTCCTCGTGACGGGCGCCGGCCGCGGCATCGGGCGCGCGCACGCGCTCGCGTTCGCGCGCGAGGGCGCGAAGGTCGTGGTCAACGACCTGGGCGCCGAGCTCGACGGGCGCGGCCAGTCGGCCGGCCCGGCGGGCGAGGTCGTCGAGGCCATCCGCGGCATGGGCGGCGAGGCGGTCGCCAACGGCGACGACGTGGCCGACTGGAACGGCGCGGCCCGCCTGGTGAAGACCGCGCTCGACGCCTTCGGGCAGCTCGACATCGTGGTGAACAACGCCGGCTTCCTGCGCGACCGCATGTTCGTGAGCGCCACCGAGGACGAGTGGGACGCCGTGCTGCGCGTGCACTTGAAGGGTCACTTCTGCGTCTCGCGCCACGCCTGCGAGCACTGGCGCGCGCAGTCGAAGGCCGGCGCGCCGGTGGACGCGCGCATCATCAACACGAGCTCCGGCGCGGGACTGCAGGGCAGCGTCGGTCAATCCGCCTACTCGGCGGCCAAGGGCGGGATCGCGACGCTCACGCTGGTCCAGGCCGCGGAGCTGGGTCGCTACGGCGTGACGGCCAACGCCATCGCGCCGGCGGCGCGCACGCGCATGACCGAGGCGATCTTCACGGACATGGCGAAGCCCGAGGGCGACGCCTTCGACGAGGCGGCGCCCGAGAACATCTCGCCGCTGGTCGTGTGGCTCGGCAGCCCGGAGTCGCGCGACGTGACCGGGCGCATCTTCGAGGTCAAGGGCGGGATGATCGGCGTCTCGGACGGCTGGCGTGACGGTCCGACGATCGACAAGAAGGCGCGCTGGGCGCCCGACGAGGTCGGCGCCGCGGTGCACGAGCTGCTCCGCAAGGCACCCGCCCCGCAGAAGGTGTACGGCACCTGATCCGAGCCGGCGCGCCGCGAGGCCGCAGGGAGTTTTCATCGGAATGGACTTCGCATTCACCGAGGAGCAGGAGGAGCTCCGCTCCACCGCACGCAGCTTTCTCGCCGAGCACTCGGGCTCCGAGCAGGTTCGAACGGCCATGGAGAGCCAGCTCGGCTACGACCCGCAGGTGTGGAAGCAGATCGGGTCGGAGCTCGGCTGGACCGCAGTCACCATTCCCGAGGCGTACGGCGGACTCGGTCTCACGTACGTCGAGCTGATCGCGCTCCTCGAGGTGATGGGCGAGTCGCTGCTGTGCGCCCCCTTCTTCTCGAGCGTGTGCCTGGCGAGCAACGCGCTGCTCGTGGCGGGCAGCGAGTCGCAGAAGCAGGAGCACCTGCCGGGCATCGCCGAGGGCCAGACGCGCGCGACGCTCGCCTTCACCGAAGCGGGCGGCGCCTGGGACGCCTCCGGGATCGAGGCGCAGGCCCGGTCCGACGGCGGCGATTTCGTGCTCAGCGGCCGGAAGAGCTTCGTGCTCGACGGCCACTGCGCCGACCTGCTGGTGGTGGCGGCCCGTGCGGAGGGCAGCCGCGGCGAAGAGGGCATCGAGCTGTTCCTCGTCCCCGCCGACGCGCAGGGGCTCCTGCGGCGCGCGCTGCCCACGCTGGACCCGACCCGGAGACTGGCCGACGTCGAGCTGAGCGACGTGCGCGTGCCCGCCGAAGCGCGTCTCGGCGAGGCGGGCGGCGGCTGGCCCGCGCTCTCGAAGACGCTCGACCTGGCCTGCGTCGCGCTCGCGGCGGAGCAGGTGGGCGGGGCCCAGAAGTGCCTCGACATGTCCGTCGCCTACGCCAAGGAGCGCGTCCAGTTCGGCCGGCCGATCGGCTCCTTCCAGGCCATCAAGCACAAGTGCGCGGACATGATGGTGGAGGTCGAGTCGGCCCGCTCCGCCAGCTATTACGCGGGCTGCGTCGCGGCCGAGGACGGCGCGGACCTGCCGCTGGTGGCCGCGCTCGCGAAGGCCTACTGCTCGGACGCCTACTTCCGCTGCGCCGCCGACGCCATCCAGATCCACGGCGGGGTGGGCTTCACCTGGGAGTACGACGTCCACCTCTACTTCAAGCGCGCCAAGTCGACCGAGACCTTTCTCGGAGACGCCATCTATCACCGCGAGCGACTGGCGCAGAAGATCGGCCTCTAGGAACGCGCGTGCGAAACCCCGTCGACATGTCGGGCCGCGCGGTCGTCGTCACGGGCGGCGGCCGCGGCGTGGGGCGCGGCATCAGCGAGCGCTTTCTCGAGGCGGGGGCCGAGGTGGTGATCTGCGGCCGCACGCAGCCGGAGACGCTCCCGTCCGCCGCCGGGCGGGAGGCGCTCTTCACGCCCGCCGATGTCCGCGACGTCGAGCAGATCGATCGCGTCGTCGCCTTCACCACGGAGCGCTTCGGCCGTCTCGACGTGCTCGTGAACAACGCCGGCGGCGCGCCCGTGGCCGAGGCGGCCACGGCCTCGCCGCGCTTCTCCGAGTCGATCATCCGCCTCAACCTGATCGCGCCGCTCAACTTCGCGCAGCGCGCCAACGCGGTGATGCAGGCGCAGGACGCGGGCGGTGCGATCATCAACATCTCGAGCGTGAGCGCGCTGCGGCCTTCGCCGGGCACCGCGGCCTACGGCGCGGCCAAGGCCGGCATCCTGAGCCTCACGCAGACGCTGGCCGTCGAGTGGGCGCCCAGGGTGCGCGTGAACGCCGTCACCGCGGGAATGATCCGCACCGAGCTTGCGCACCTGCACTACGGCGACGAGGCCGGCATCGCCGCCGTCTCCGCCACGGTGCCGCTGGGGCGCATGGGAGAGCCGCGCGACGTCGGCGATGTCTGCCTGTTCCTGGCGTCACCGCTCGCGAGCTACATCAGCGGCGCCAACATCCTGATGCACGGCGGCGGCGAGCGGCCGGCCTTCCTGGACGCCGCCAAGACCACGTCGGAAGGGGAAGCGTGACGTCATGACGACCGTGTTCGAAGCTCCGCAAGACCTGGAGACGGCCGTCGGCCGGCACCTCGGCTACAGCGACTGGCTCGAGATCACACAGGATCGGATCGACCGGTTCGCCGACGCCACCGGCGACCACCAGTGGATCCACGTCGACCCCGAGCGCGCCAAGGACGGCCCCTTCGGTGCGTGCATCGCGCACGGCTACCTGACGCTGTCGCTCGTGAACCTCTTCCTGCCGCAGATCGTCGAGGTGCGCGGCATCTCGATGGGCGTCAACTACGGCGCCGACAAGCTGCGCTTTCCCGCGCCGGTTCCGGTGGGCTCGCGGATCCGCGGCGGCGGCGAGCTGATCCAGGCCGAAGCGGTGAAGGGCGGCGTCCAGGCCACGATCCGCGTCACCGTCGAGATCGAGGACAGCGAGCGCCCCGCCTGCGTCGTCGACACCGTGAGCCGCTACTACCCGAAGCCGTAGGCGCGGACCCACACAGGCTCGGAAACTCGCTCACCGAGCGGAGCCGGATTCGGTGGACCCGCCTGGTCGAGGAGAACTCTCTTTTCAATCGGCCCGAAATCCGGGATCGTCGACGGCGACACCGGTTACGGGGGACCGCTCAACGTGCAGCGCCTCGTGCGCGAGCTCGTGGCGATGGGCGCGCGGGGCGTGATCCTCGAGGACCAGCGCTGGCCGAAGCGCTGCGGACACATGCGCGGCACGGCGGTGATCGCCGCCGAGGAGCACGCGGCCAAGATCCGCGCCGCCGTCGAGGCGCGCTACGCCGAGGACGAGCGCTACCGGAGCTGAATCCGCGTCCCCGAGACCTTTCGCGCCCAGATATGACCGCCGTCATAACGCTCGCCGCGGCGCGCCTCGAAGCTCGGCGGTGCCCGCAGGAGGAGTGCGCGCGCCGTTCCGGAGAGCCCGCCACCTCGTCGGCCCGCGGAGATCCTCCCTGCCGTCGGCAATGCTCCGGGAGGCCTCCCATGAGCGGCAACGACCCGATCCCCCCTCACCAGATCGCGTGGGTCTTCGATCTCAACAAGTGCTCCGGATGTCAGACCTGCTCCGTCGCGTGCAAGGTTCACTGGAACGCGGAGTCGGACACCGACGCGATGTGGTGGTGCACCGTCAACACCCAGCCCGGTCGGGGAACGCCGCGGGACTACGAGGAGATGGGTGGGGGCTACGACAGTGCGGGAAACCTCCGGCTCGGCCAGCTCCCCACGTTGGAAGAATTCGGAGGCGCCTGGGACTTCAACTGGAAGGAAGTCTATTACGGCGGAAAGGGCCGCGAGACCTTTCTCGGCCCCACGAACGGAGGGCCGAGCTGGGGCATGAACTGGGACGAAGACCAGGGCGCCGGAGAATATCCGAACGCCTACTTCTTCTACCTTCCCCGTCTGTGCAACCACTGTTCCAGACCCGCCTGCCTCGACGCGTGCCCGGAACAAGCCATCTACAAGCGCCCCAGCGACGGCCTGGTGCTGCGCGACGAGGCGCGCTGCGAGGGGCACCAGCAGTGCATGCGGGGCTGCCCCTACAAGAAGATCTACTTCAACGCCCAGCGCGGCGTCGCCCAACACTGCATCGGATGCTTTCCGCGGCTCGAGAAGGGCGTCGCTCCGGCGTGCGTCCGCCAGTGCCCCGGGCGCGGCGTGTTCATCGGGTTCCTCGACGACGCGGACTCCGCGGTTCACCGGCTCGTCGAAGACTGGCGGGTGGCGCTGCCGCTCCACCCGGAGTGGAACACCCGGCCCAACGTCTTCTACGTCCCACCGCTTTCTCCCTTCAAGCTGCGCGAAGACCGATCGGTCGACGAGTCGGAGAGGCGGCTGCCGATTTCGTACCTCGAATCCCTGTTCGGAACGGAAGTCCGCGGCGCACTCCACACGCTCGAGGGCGAGCTCGCGCGTCGCAAGCGAGGGGAGCCCTCCGAGCTCCTGGACACGCTCATCGCCTACGAGTGGAAGGAGCTGCTCGGCCCCTTCAGCGCCGATCCCGCCGAGATCGCCTGGGATTGATCGACTCGAGAGAGGACCCATGGATGCCACGAGCCTCGTCCAGTCCTACGAGAGAGCCCGCACCGAATCACCCCACGCCGCCTCCGAGGACCATTATCGCCAGCAGTGGCGCTGGGACCGCACCGCGCGCGGGACCCACTGCATCGATTGCTATCCGGGCAACTGCCCCATGCGCGTCTACGTGCGCGACGGCGTCGTCGTTCGCGAGGAGCCGTCCGGCGACATCCCCGTCATCGAGCCGGGCGTGCCCGATGCGAATCCGATGGGCTGCCAGAAGGGGGCCTGCTGGAGCCAGACGCTCAACGGCGAGGATCGCGTCCGCCACCCGCTGCGTCGGGTGGGAGAGCGGGGCGAGGGCCGCTGGGAGCGCGTCGGCTGGGACGAGGCCATCACCGAAGTCGCCGATGCGATGCTGGACGCGATCGAGGACAAGGGGCCGCAGTCCATCGTCAACATGGTCGGGGCCGAGCTCGGAACCTGGGGGCTGGTGGGATTCGTCCGCCTGATCACCAAGCTCGGCGGTGTCAGCACCGACGTCAACGCCGAGATCAACGACTTCAGCCCGGGGATCTACCTCACGCTCGGCAAGTTCAACGTCTGCAGCAGTCTCGACGACTTCTTCCACGGCGAGCTGTTCCTGATCTTCCAGTGCAATCCCATCTACACCATGACCGCCTCCCACCACTACACCGTGGAGGCCCGCTACAACGGGGCGGAGCTGGTGATGTTCGCGCCCGATGCCAGCCCCTCCACCCAGTTCGCCGACTACCACCTGCCCGTGCGGACCGGCACGGACGCGGCCTGGGCGCTGGCGATGTGCAAGGTCATCATCGACGAGGGGATCTACAACGCGGACTTCGTCGCGGAGCAGACCGATCTTCCGCTGCTGGTTCGCACCGACACGGCCCACTTCCTCCGGGCAGAGGACCTCGAGGAGGGCGGCGGTGCGGAGCAGTTCTACCTCTTCGACGAGCGCACGCGGCGGGTGGTGCCGGCCCCGCGCGAAACGCTGGCCCTCGGCGACGTCTCGCCGGCGCTGGAGGGAAGCCACGAGGTGACGCTGAAGGGGGGCGAGCGGGTGACGGTGACCCCCGTCTTCGCCCGGCTCCGGGAACACCTCGAGAACTTCACCCCGGAGCAAGCGTCACGGATCTGCGGGGTCCACCCGGATGCGATCCGCATGGTGGCGCGCAAGGTGGCCTCGAAGCGGACGTACGTGATCGGTGGGGGAACGTCGTTCAAGTACTTCCACGGCGACCTGATGGTCCGCTCCAGCATGCTGCTGCTGGCTCTCACCGGAAACTGGGGGCGCAAGGGGACGGGGAACGGGGCCTGGTCCACGGGGATGTTCGACGGTCTCATGCTCTTCCCACGCAAGGAGCGCGCCGGAGCGGAGCACACCCGCGAGATTCTCGCGCTGCAGGACCAGGTGCGCGCCGCCGTCCGGGCCGAGGACCCCACCCTCACCGACGAGATGACGCGCATCGAGCTGGCCGCGCGGCTGGGCCCGAACGCCGGGATGACGCCGCCGGCCTTCCTCTGGTACCGCCACTGCGGCTACGCCGAGAACTGGAACCGCGCCGAGTGGAACGATCCGAGCATGAAGCGCCCGTTCGACGACTACATGCGGGAGGCCATGGAGAAGGGCTGGTGGGACGGCGTGGACCAGCCCGCCGAAGACGTGCCGCCCCGCGTGTTGTTCAATTTGGGTGGCAACACCCTGCGCCGGGTCCGCGGCGGTCAGAACATGTTGCTCGAGCATCTCTGGCCCAAGCTCGACAAGGTCGTCACGCTCGATTGGAGGATGAGCACCACGGCGCTCTTCTCCGACGTGGTCCTCCCCGTGACGAACCAGTACGAGACGCCGCGCTTCCACATCCCGAGCCCCCATACCCTCGTGCTCAACTACTGCGACCGCGCCGCCGAGCCCGCCGGCGAAGCCAAGAGCGAATGGGAGATCTCCCTCTTGCTGGCCCGGAAGCTGGCCGAGCGAGCCGCGGCCCGGGGGCTCGACTCGTATCTCGACGCCACGGGCGCGCCGAGGCAGCTCTCGACCCTGCCCGACGCCTTCACGCTGGGCGGTGAAATCGTGACCGAGGAGCAGGCCTGTGAGGAGATGCTCCAGGACACGGTCCTGGCCGGGACGATTCCGGCGGACACGGACCTCGCCGCGATGCGCGAGAAGGGCTACGTGCGCTTCATCGACTGGGGGGTCAGTCCCTACGGCGTCAACATGGCCAGCGACCTCCGGCCCGACGAGACGATGAACCACTCGCGCTGGCACACCGAGAAGAAGCTGCCGTATCCGACGCTCACGCGGCGTGCGCAGTTCTATCTGGACCACCCCTGGTTCCTGGAGGCGGGGGAAGCGTTTCCGACGCACAAGGAAAACCCCAAGATGGGGGGCGACCACCCGTTCGTGCTGACGAGCGGCCACAACCGCTGGAGCATCCACTCGATCAACATCACCAATCGCCTCCTGCTCCACACCCATCGCGGCCGACCGCACGCGGTGATCAACACCGGGGACGCGCGCGAACGCGGGATCGAAGACGGGGACGAGATCCGGGTCTGGAACGACATGGGCGAGTTCTTCGTTCCCGCCAAGGTTGCGCCCAATGTCATGCCCGGGCAGGTAATCGTGTACAACGGCTGGGAGCCCTACATGTTCCGCGGCTGGCGCGGCCCCATGGACCTGGAGCCGGGTATGGTGAAGTGGCTCCACCTGGCCGGGGGCTACGGCCACCTGCGCTATTGGCCGCTCCAGTGGCAGCCCACGCCCATCGACCGCGCGATCCGCATCGACATCGAGAGGGCGAATTCGTTGCCCTGAGGGGGCGGACGGAGCGGGGTCGCGCTCCGCACCCGCTCCGGTCCGCGCCGAGATCTCCCCGCTGGGCAACGCCCCGGCGCGGCTGGCATAATGCCGCGGTCCGTCCCCCCACCCCGCTTCGAGAGGATCCCCCCATGGCCAGCGCGACTCCCGCAGTCCTCGAATCCGTCCGCTCGTTCCTGGGCGAGAAGCACGACCTCTTGATCGGCGGGCGCTGGGTGCCCGCCGCGTCGGGCGAGACCTTCGCGGTCGAGAACCCCGCCGACGAGCGCGAGATCGCGCACGTCGCGCGCGGCGGCGCCGAAGACGTCGAGCGCGCGGTGCAGGCGGCGCGCCGCGCCTTCGAGGAGGGCCCGTGGGGCGGGATCGATCCCAGTGAGCGCGGCCGGCTGCTCTGGAAGATTGCGGACGGAATCGAGGCGCGCGCCGAGGAGTTCGCGCAGCTCGAGAGCCTCGACAACGGCAAGCCGCTCACGGTGGCGCGCGCCGCGGACGTCGCGCTCACGATGGACCACTTCCGCTACTACGCGGGCTGGGCCACGAAGCTCGAGGGCGAGACGATCCCGATCAACGCGCCGGGCGGCGGAACGTTCCTCGATTACACGCTGCGCGACCCGGTGGGCGTCGTGGGCCAGATCATCCCGTGGAACTTCCCGCTGCTGATGGCGGCGTGGAAGCTGGGCGCCGCCCTGGCCTGCGGCAACTGCGTCGTGCTCAAGCCCGCGGAGCAGACGCCGCTCTCGGCGTTGCTGCTCGGTCGGGTCCTTTGCGATGCGGGTCTACCCGAAGGCGTCGTCAACATCGTGACCGGGTTCGGGGACGCCGGCGCGGCGCTGGCCGGCCACGCGGGCGTCGACAAGGTCGCCTTCACCGGCAGCACCGAGGTCGGTCACGAGATCGTGCGCGCCTCCGCGGGCAACCTGAAGCGCGTCAGCCTGGAGCTCGGCGGCAAGTCGCCGAGCATCGTCTTCGACGACGCGGACCTCGAGCTGGCGGCCGCGGGCGTGGCGGGTGCCATCTTCTTCAACCACGGCCAGTGTTGCTGTGCGGGGTCGCGCCTGTTCGCCGGCCCCAAGGTGCGCGACGAGCTGGTCGAGCGCGTCGCCAAGATCGCCGAAGCCACGCGGCTCGGCGACGGCTTCGACCCCGACACCGAAATGGGACCGCTGGTGTCTCGCGAGCAATACGACCGGGTCACGGGCTACATCCAGTCGGGTACGGAAGAGGGCGGCAAGATCGTGAGCGGGGGGCACGAGCGGCCCGCCGGCCTCGACAAGGGGCACTTCGTGAAGCCCACGATCTTTCGCGACGTGAGCCCCGACATGCGCGTCGTACAGGAGGAGATCTTCGGCCCGGT
>CP070734.1:3030972-3046365 GCA_020347605.1 Deltaproteobacteria bacterium
GTGGCCTCGCACCTCGCGATCATGACCCGCGACACGGCGCAGGTGATGATCGGCGGGCCGGCGATCGTCGAACGCGCACTCGGGGAGACACTCACCAAGGAGGAGCTCGGCGGCGCCGACGTACACCTGCGCAGCGGTGTCGTCGACAACGCGGCGCGCGACGAGGACGAAGTCGTCGAGCTGATCCGGCGCTTCCTCGGCTACCTGCCCGGCAACGTCTTCGAGCTGCCGCCCGTCGCGTCCTGCGACGACCCGGCGGAGCGGGCCGAGGAGGAGTTGCTCTCGATCGTCCCGCGCGAGCGCCGCCGCGTCTACGACATGCGCCGGGTGATCGAGCTCGTCGTGGATCGGGGCTCGTTCTTCGAGATGACGCGCCACTACGGCCGCTCGCAGATCACCGGGCTCGCGCGCCTGCGCGGCGTGCCCGTGGGAATCTGGGCGAACGACACGCGCTTCTACGCCGGCGCGATGACGGCGGACGGCGCGCAGAAGGTGCGCCGCTTCGTCGACCTCTGCGACACCTTCCACCTGCCGGTGCTGAGCCTGGTGGACGAGCCGGGCTTCATGATCGGCTCCGAGGCCGAGCGCGCCGGCACGATCCGCTACGGCGCGCAGGCGCTCTTCGCCGTGATGCAGGCGCGCGTGCCCTGGGCCTCGGTCGTCGTGCGCAAGACCTACGGCGTGGCGGCGGCGGCGCACTTCGGGCACGGCGCGCACGTGCTGGCCTGGCCCTCGGCCGAGGGTGGCGCGTTGCCGATCGAGGGCGGCGTGGCGGTCGCCTTCCGGCGCGAGATCGCGGCGGCCCCCGACCCCGAGGCGCGCCGGCGCGAGCTCGAGGAGCAGATGGCGCAGGGGCGCTCGCCGTTCGCGCGCGCCGAGGCGTTCGGCGTGAACGACCTGATCGATCCGCGCGAGACGCGCCCCGCACTGTGCGAGTGGCTGGAGTGGTCCGCCCCGCTGCTCCGCGACCAGCTCGGTCCGCGCCGCTACACGATGCGACCGTGACCGCGGCGCGCCTCGCTCCGCCCCGGAAAGCCGGCCCCCCGCGAGCGCGGGATCGCGGCGCGGGCGATTAGTCGTCGCCCTCGCCCGACGGCGGGATCAGCTCGATGCGCGGAACCTCTTCGGCCGCCTTCAGGAGCTGCGCCTGGGCCTGCGTCTTCTGGCCGAGGCCGTGCAGCTTGATGAAGCCCACCGCGGCGTCGTGGTCGAACTGGTCGCCCTCGGCGTAGGTGGCCAGCGCCGGCGCATAGAGGCTGTAGTCGCTCTTGCGACCCTCGACCACGCAGGTGCCCTTCGCGAGCCGCACGCGCACCGTCCCCGTGTTGAAGCGCTGGCTCGACGCCACGAACGACATCAGGTCGTGGTGGAACGCGCTGAACCACAGGCCGTTGTACACCAGGTCGGCGCAGGCCTGGCTGACGTGCGTCTTGAAGCGCTGCGCCTCCTTCGAGAGCGTCAGCGTCTCGAGCTCGCGGTGCGCCTGGTGCAGGATGACCGCGGCCGGAGCCTCGTAGAGCTCGCGCGACTTGATGCCGACCAGGCGGTTCTCGACCTGGTCGATGCGCCCCACGCCGTGCTGGCCGCCCAGCTCGTTGAGACGCTCGATCAGCGCTACACCGTCGAGCGTCTCTCCGTCCAGGCTCGTCGGGCGGCCCTGCTCGAAGCCGATCTCGACGATCGCGGGCTGGTCCGGCGTGTCCGCGACGTCGCGCGTCCACTGGAAGGCGTCGGACGGCGGCGTGACCCAGGGATCCTCGAGCGGGCCCGCCTCGATCGCTCGCCCCCACAGGTTCTGGTCGATGCTGTACGCCTTCGCGCCGCTCGTCTCCACCGGGATGCCGTGCTTGGCGGCGTACTCGATCTCCTCGGGCCGCGACATGCGCCACTCGCGCACCGGGGCGATGATGCGCAGCTCGGGCGCCAGCATCTGGAAGGCCACGTCGAAGCGCACCTGGTCGTTGCCCTTGCCGGTGCAGCCGTGCGCGACCGCCACCGCCCCCGCCTCGCGCGCCACGTCGATCATCAGCTTGGCGATCAGCGGGCGACCCAGTGCGGTGGCGAGCGGATAGCGGCCTTCGTAGAGGCTCCCCGCCAGGAGCGACGGCCAGACGAAGTAGTCGACGAAGATGCGCCGCGCGTCGATCGCGCGCGCCTCGACGGCGCCGGTCTCGAGGGCCTTCTTCTTGATGGGCTCGAGGTCTTCGCCCTGTCCCAGCTCCACGGTCAAGCAGACGACGTCGAGGTCGTAGCGCTCCTGGATCCACTTCACCGCGACCGACGTGTCGAGTCCGCCGCTGTACGCAAGTACGACTTTTTCCCGCTTCACGCTTGGCTCCCCCGCTACTCGAAATCGGGCGGCGTGACGCGCGCGAGCCACGCGCGGTAGTCGCCGTCGTACCCCACGGCCGCTTGGCGCTCGCGCACGCGCGCGAGGATCTCCGCCTGCTTCGCGGCCGCCATGGGCGGCTGCTTCGCGATCGCGGCGGCAACGCCCTCGGCGAACTGCCGCGTTCCCTCGGCCGCGGCCTCCGCGATCTGCTCCTCGCCCGCGTGGCCCGCGTCACCCAGGCCCAGGAACTTCTCGATCACGTGCTCCGCCACATAGCTCGCGTGCTTGCGCGACGCCACGATGTTGCCCTTGCCGGTCACGACGTTGCCCGCGCTGAATACGTTCGGGTAGCCCTCGATGCGCCCCAGCTCCCAATCCGAGAACTGCAAGAGCTCCCCCTTCATCGGGATGCCGGGCATCGGCTCGGGGATGCTCCCGATCGAGCTGATCACGTACGCGCCGCGCCGCTCGTACGTCTCGTCCGTCGGGATGACCCGGCCGCCCTCGATGCGCGTGCGCCGGAAGCGCAGCCCCACGAGTCGGTCGCCCTCGACGACGAGTCCGTCGGGCGCCGACCGGGGCTCCATCTTGAAGCGGTACTTCTGCATCGCCTTCTCGAGCAGCTTCTGGCGCGAGGCGCGCACCTTCGCCTCGCGCGCCGCGTCGGCGCCCTCCGGGATCTCGACCAGCGGCATGTCCTCGGGGCGGCGCCGATAGAAGAGCGTGCAGCCCTCGAGCCCCAGGTCGTCGAAGGCGAGTCCGTGCGACTCGAGGATCTTCGGGATGCCCTTCACCTCGAGCTCGAGCATCTCGACCTCGATGCCGCGCTTCGCGAGCGCGTGGCGCGTCGATTCGAGCATCACGGCCTTCGCCACGTCGATCGAGGCCAGACCGCCGCCCACGATCATCACGCCGTCCTCGATCTCGAAGCGCGGTCCCTCGTAGTCCTTCTCGTTCAGGTGGTTGAACCAGTAGATGAACGGGTTCTGGTAGACGAGGCCCTTGCCGACGTACGCGTCCGCGCCCTCGACCGGCAGCGGTCGGTCGCGCCACGCGCCGCACGCCAGCACGACCGCGCTGAGGCCCCACTCGTTCGCGAGCTCGGCAAACGGGATGTCGCGTCCGACCTTCGTGCACGGGACGTAGTGCACGTTCTCTTGATCGAGCTTGGAGCTGATGGTCTCGTACTCCTTGCGGCGCAGCGCCACGTGCCAGCGCGGCAGGCCGTCCTCGATCTTCCCGAACGGGCGCGGGTTCTGCTCCAGCACCACCACCACGACGCCGCGCTCGGCGAGGCGCGCCGCGACCTCCGCCGCGGACGTGCTGCCGCCGATCACGGCCACGATGTGGCGAGGCGCTGCGGGTGCGGATCCGGTCGCGGGCATGGCCGCGCGATGATGCCAACTCGGCGGCCTCAACGCGACCGGTCGCGGCCGGGATCCGTCTCCTGCGGCGCCCCGGGCGCGCGCTCGCGTCCGAGGAGCCGCGCCAGGCGCTGCGGCTCGAGCCGGACGGTCAGCGAGCGGGTACCCGTGGCGGTCACCAGCCCCGGCTTCGTGCCCCGGGGCTTTCGCACCCGCGCCGCGCGCGTCCAGATCACACCGACCTTGCCGCTGCGGGCCGCCTGGCTGAAGTGGGCGGCGAGGGTCGCCGCGTCGATCAGGCTCTCGGGGTCCGGATCCTCCCCGCGCCGGAGCCGGAGCACCACGTGCGATCCCGAGGCGCCCTCCGCGTGGAACCACGCGTCGCTCCCGCGCGCCACCCGCAGCGACAGCTCGTCGTTGCCGGACGCGCTGCGCCCCACCAGGATCTCGCGCCCGCTGCGGCTCGTGTAGGTGCGGTAGGGCAGGGCGCGCGCGACCTCCGCGCGCGCGGCTCGCGCGGCCCCGCCCCCCGCGCCGCCGCGCAGCGCGCGCTCGGAGAGGTGGCCGGCTTCCACGAGCTCACGCGACAGCGCCTCGAGGTCGGCGTCCGCCGCCGGCTGCGAGACGCGCTCGCGCGCCCGCCCGATCGCGGCCACCGCCTCGCGCGCCGCGTGCAGTCGCGCCTCGACGGTCGCCCGCGAGCGCGTGAGCTTGCGGTGACGTTTGAACAGCCGGTCCGCGTTCTCCTGGATCGTGAGCGCCGGGTCGAGCTCCACCTCGAGCTCGGGGGTCTCGGGATCGCTCCAGTCCACGGCCCGGACGCTCGAGAGGCCCCGCTTGCGCGGCTTCCCGAGCGCGACCAGCGCCTCGGCGCGAAGCCGGTCGAGATCCGCGCCCGCGGCCGCCTCGAGGTCGGCTTCGAGCGCGCGGGCGCGCCGCTCGAGACCCTTCTGCGCGCGCCGCAGCGCGCGCGCCAGCGCCTCGCGCCGGTCGTCGAGGCGCGTCTCGCGCTCGAGCGGCTCGAAGTGCGCCGCCAACGCCCGACTGCGCGCGCCGTCCGCCGGCTGGGCGTCCAGACCGAGGCGCGGAGCGGCCGCGCGGGCGCGCGCAGCGCTCGCCGCATCCCGGCGCGCCGGCGGTGCGTACGGCGCGCCCGGCTCGAGTCTGCGCCGCTCCGAGCGCAGCGGCCGCGCGATCGCCCGGATCGTGCCGGACGGATCCGCGAACAGCAGGTTGCCGTGCCGCCCGGTGAGCTCGGCGACCAGCGTCCCGCGATCGGTCGTGAGGCGGGCGAAGCGGTCGCCGGGTGTGGTCTCCACGCCCGTGATGCGCGCACCCTCGAGCTGCCGGCGCAGCTGACGCACGAACTCCGGCGCGCGCTCCGGCCGCTCGGGTCGCGCCTCCACCAGGTGCATCCGGGTGAGCGGCGGGTCGGCGACGATCAGGAGCAGCCGCGTGCAGCCGGGCGCGCGCAGCTCCAGCACCACGCCGGCCGGGGCGCGCGCGTGGACGCGCTGGATGCGCGCGCCGTCCGCGAGGCGCGCCAGCTCCTCGGCGACCAGCCCGATCTCCACCGCGGTCATGGACTCCGCTGCGGCCATGCGCCGATCGTACCGCGCGCGCGCCGCGCGCGACCGCGGCGCGGGAATCGGCGGCGCGCCTCAGTCGGGACGCTGTGCGGTGCGGCCCGCCTCGAGCCAGCGGGCGCAGTCGGGCGACAGGCTGCGCGCGACCGCCTTCGGGTAGAGCGCGAGATCGTCTGCGGTCAGCACGTCGCGCCAGCGGCCGTTGGTGCCCTTGTTGATGAAGGTCCGCGCGCCGCCCTTCCACAGCATGTCGGCCTCCGGGACGATCCGTTCGGCGTTCCGCTTCATGGTGTCGAAGGTCGCCGCGTCGACGATCCGCGGCCAGCTCGCGTCGGGCACGTGGATTGCGAGCCATGCCGCGATGCGCCGCATCTCGCCCGCGAGGTCGGCGAGCAGGTCGTTGTAGTGCACGAACAGGATGTTCGGCAGGTGGCGCCACTCCCACCAGCTCTGGGCGTGGTGCAGGTGCGACCAGTAGGGCCAGCCGTCGTGTTCCCACTCGAACCAGCCGCGCGTGATCCAGTTGTGCCACAGCGCGCGGATGTCGCCGTCGCAGGGCGGAAGCGGGTCCCCCACACGCCCCGGCGTGCCGTTCAGCATCGCGAGCGCCTCGCGCGTGTGGTGGCTGTAGTGGTTCCAGAGCGACATGAACACGTCGCGCGCGTCCCGTCCCACGACGATGTACTGCACCTTCTCGTGGATCGGGATCCCGTCCAGCGCCAGGTGGGTCTTGAGGAACCGGCGGTGGGTCTGCGCCTCGATGCGCGCGAACATCTCGTCGGCCGGGCGCACGCGCATGTCGAGCCACGGCGAGATCTCGGTCACGCCGCCGGGCAGCTCGCCGTCCTGGAAGACCAGGTTCGCGACGATCGTCTGTGTCCAGGTGGTGCCCGCCTTGTAGGACGTCGAGATCACGACGTCGCCGTCGCGGGGCACGTAGCGCTCCCAGCGGGTGCTATCGAGGTGGTGGTTCTGGTAGACGCGGCTCGGGCGGATCAGTTCCGTCATGTCGTGCGCGACGCCTCCTCGCGGCGAGCGCGCATCCTATCAGTCCCGCCCCCGGCACGGGAAGGGCCCGCCCGGCCCGCTTCCGGCCGCATCGCACCCCGCGTCCTCAAGTTTCCGGCCCGGCGGCCGCATCGAGAGCGGGTCCCGCGCGAGGGAGGACGCCGTGCCCGAGGCCACCGAAGTCGAGCTTCGCCGGCTGCACCCGGGGGAGCCGTGGCGCTGGCGGCCGGAGTGGCGCGACGGCCGCATCCGGTCGCGCGATCGCGCCCGAATCGCGGTCCTGTGGCTGGCCGCGCTGGCCTGGAACGGGATGACGGCACCCCTCGTGTGGCGGCTGCCGCGCGAGCTGGAGTGCGGTCCGAGGATGCTGCTCCTGGCGGGTGCATTCGGGCTCGCGGGTCTGTGGATCGTCGGCGCGGCGCTGCGCGCCACGCTTCGCCAGCTCCGCTTCGGCACGGCCCGGCTCGACCTCGACACCGTTCCCGGCGTGATCGGAGGACGGCTGCGCGGGACGATCCACGTGCGCGGCTCGCTCGCCGGCGCCGCGCGCGTGGAGCTGCGACTCACCTGCGTGAACCGCGTCACCAGCGGCAGCGGGAAGAGCCGCAGCACCTTCGAGCACGTGCGCTGGCAGGAGGAGTACGCCGTCCCGCGCGCCTCGCTGGCCGCCGCGTCCATCGGCTCGGCGATCCCCGTCGACTTCACGCTCCCCTACGGTCTGGCGCCGAGCCGCGCCGAGCCGTCGGACAACCAGATCCTCTGGCGTCTCGAAGCGCGGGCCGAGCTCGCCGGCGCCGACTTTCACACCCGCTTCGAGGTGCCGGTGTTCGTCACGCCCGAGAGCGACCCGCACGTCGTCGCCACGAAGCCGGCGAGTCCGCACTCCGGCGATCCGACACGATTCGGTGGAAGCGGGATCCGCGTCGAGCCGCTGCCCGACGGCGGCCTCCGCGTGCACTTCCCGCGCCTGCGCCAACCGGTCGCCGGGCTGGTGCTGTGCGCGTTCGGGGGCGGCTTCGCCGCGGTGGCCGGGTTCGTCGGAAGCGGCGACGCGGTCGGCGTCGGTGGAATCTTGATCGCCGTATTCGGCGGCTTCGGTCTCCTGCTGCTGTGGGCCGGCCTCGACACGCTGCTCGCGACCACGACCGTGAGCGCGCACCCGGACGGGGTCTCGATTCGGCGCGGGATCCTGTTTCGTCCGCGGCGCTTCGTGCCGGCCGCACAGATCGCGCGGATCACGCTCGAGATCGGCATGCAGATCGGCGACCGCGCCTACTACGACCTGAAGGTGCGCACCCGTTCCCGGCGCACGCGCGCGGCCGGCTCGCGCATCCGCTCGAAGCGCGAGGCCGAGTGGCTGGCCGAGCGGCTTCGCACCGCGGTCGGCGTGCGCAGCGAGCCGTAGGCGAGCGAAGGCCGGATCCCGAGTCCGAGCGAAGCGCGCGGACGAGGTCCGGCAGGGCCGCTGCGCGGCCTCGCGGCCGCCAGCTCGCGCGCGCCTCTCTCTGGTACAGTCGGGCGATCGTCACCGCGCTCGAGGAGGCGTCCGGCCGATGCAGACACGCGACGCGCGCGCAACGAGGAGCCGTCGGGTCGAAGTCTCGTGGTTCGCCGCGCTGTGCGACGACGACTACGAGTACCTCGGCGTGCCCGATCCCGCGCTCGCGAGCTCCTTCCCACACTGCCGCGACATCGCGCTGCGCGCCGAGCGGGGCGGCTTCGACAACATCCTGCTTCCGTCGGGCTACACGCTCGGGATCGACTCGATCGCCTTCGCCGCGGGCGTGGCGCCGCGGCTCGAGCGCATGCGACTTCTGGTCGCAGTGCGCTGCGGCGAGCTCTGGCCCCCGCAGCTCGCGCGCCAGCTCGCCACGCTCGATCGGATGCTCGGGGGACGCCTCAGCGTGAACGTGATCTCGAGCGACATGCCCGGCACGGCGCTCGAATCCGAACGCCGCTACGCGCGAACGCTCGAGGTGATGCAGATCCTGCGCACGCTGCTCGACGGTAAGCCCGTCTCGCACCACGGTGCGTTCTACGACCTCGAGATCGAGCCGCCCGCGGTGCGCACCGCGTCCGGCCGCTCTCCGCTCTTCTACTTCGGCGGGTTGTCGGAGCCTGCACGCGAGGTCGCCGCACGGGCGGCCGACGTGTATCTCATGTGGCCCGACACGCTCCCCGAGGTGGAGAGGCTCCTCGACGACATGCGGGCGCGCGCGGCGGCGCACGGCCGCGCGCTTCGCTTCGGATATCGCGTCCACGTGATCGTGCGCGAGACCGAGGCCGAGGCGCGCGCGGCCGCGCGCAGGCTCGTCAGCCGACTCGATCCGGAACTCGGCAGCGCGATCCGGCAGCGCTCGCTCGACCACGCCTCGGTGGGGGTGCGGCGGCAGGCCGAGGTCCGCGACGCGGCCGACGCCGAGGGATTCGTCGAGGACCACCTCTGGACCGGCATCGGGCGCGCGCGCAGCGGCTGCGGGGCCGCGATCGTCGGCGATCCCGACCAGGTGCGCGCCAAGCTCGAGGCCTATGCGGATCTGGGCATCGAGGCCTTCATTCTCTCGGGCTACCCGCACGCCGAGGAGTGCGAGCGCTTCGCGGCCGCCGTGCTGCCCCGGCTCGACCACGGCCCGCTCGACGACGCGCGTTGACGCCGAGCGGCGGTAACCCGAGCGCCTGCGTCGGGGATCGAAAGGGAGTGAAGGGGACAGGAGTGCGATCGTGGCGGGAGCCACAGCCGTGCGCGCCGGCGCGGGATCGGCGCACCTCGACGGGCGCTTCAGCGCCCTGGTCGCGTCGCATCGCGAGCGGGCGCTGCGCCTCGCCTGGCGGCTCGTCGGCGGGGACGACGACGCGGCCGAGGAGATCGCGCAGGAGGCGTTCTTCAAGGCCTACCGCGCGTTGCCGCGCTTTCGGGAGGACGCGCGTCTCGAGACCTGGTTCTACCGGATCCTGGTGAACCAGGCGCACCGCTACCTGCGCTGGCGCGCGGTTCGCGAGCGCTGGGGCGCGGTCTTCCACGAGCACCAGGCGGACGCCTCGGCGGCGCGTTCCGGGGACCCGCTGCTGCGGCGTCGCATCGCGCGCGCGCTCGCGGGACTGACGCGCCGTCAGCGCGAGGCCTTCGTGCTGGTGCACCTGGAGGGCTTCACGGTGTGGGAGACCGCGGAGCTCATCGGTGCGGCCGAGGGCACCGTGAAGAGCCACCTGCACCGCGCCATGACCGGGCTGCGCGCGGAGCTGGCGGACCTGCGGGATCTCACGGGAGGAGATTCGACGTGACACGCAACGACGACGGACGACCGCGGCTCGGCCGCGAGGAGCAGGCGTTCGTGGAGCGGCTGGGCACCCACTACGCACCGACCCCGCGGACCCCTGCCGAGCGCGTGGCCTTCGACGAGGCCCTGTCGGCCCGCGTCGAACGCCCGCGACGCGGGAGGCTCCTGGTCGCGACGGCCGCGGCGGCTGCCGCCGCGGCGCTGTTCTGGTTCGTCGCGGTTCCGTCGAGCGGCCCGCCCGGCAACGGCGCTGCGGGCGCGGTCGCCGCCCGCTGGGAGACGGAGCTCTTCCTGTCGAGCGACCTCAGCGCCGCCGCGGCGCGCGACGAGGGCGCGATGCTGCCGGAGGAATACCAGGCGATCGCGCTGGCATTCCTGGACGGCTGAACGCGTAACCCGGACGTAGCGCTCGCGCGTCGAAAGGTCAGGGCGGCGACCGGACCGTCGCCCGGATCCCGCGATTCGCAATCCCGCGATTGGGGATGGGAGGACGACATGGACCGGTTCACTCGCACGGGAGCCGCCCTGGTACTGCTGGTTGGACTTCTGGCCGCCACCGTGAGCGCGGCGCAGCCGCCCGGGGGGCCGCCGCTCGGCGGGCCCGGCAAGGGGGGCGGCCCCGAGCGCTTCCTCGACATGCACGCCGACGAGCTGGGACTCGACGAAGCGACGCGCGAGGCGATCCGCGAGATCATCGACGCGTCGCGCGACGACGCGGAGGACCTGCGTGCGGATCTTCACGACCTGCACCAGGAGATGAAGGACCTGCTCGAAACGGACGCGCCGGACGAAGCGGCCGTCATGCGGCAGGCCGAGGCCATCGGCGCCCTCGAGACCGAGATGCACAAGCACCGGCTCGCGACGTTGCTCGCGATCCGGGCGCTGCTCACGCCGCAGCAACGCGAGACGCTGATGCAGATCCGGGAGGAGCGCCGCGAAGAGCGGTTCCAGCCCGTGTTCGAAGCCTGCGAGGCCGACCGGAAGCGGCTCTGCCCGGGCGCGGACGATCGCCGCTCGCGCAGGCGGTGCATGCGCGAGCACCGGGACGAGCTCTCGGAGGAGTGCCGAGCGAGCCTCGAGGGCCTGCCCCGCCGCGGCCCCGGGCGTCGGGGCGGCGGGGGGGTCGGCGGCGGAGTGCCGGGAGGCTCCGGACCGCCGCTCGACTAGCGCCGGCCCGAAGGCACGCGAGCCCCTCGGCAGCGCGGCCCGCGCGGCGCCCGACCTCAGCGAGGCGAGCGTCGCCGGGCCCGCATCTGCTTTTGGCTATCGTCCGCCGCGGAGCGAGCCCGGCGCCGGGTCCCAGGGATCCGGGCGCTCGAGGGGGTCTTCGATGCGCATCGCGATCCTGTCCCGAAACCCCCGTTTGTACAGCACCCGCCGCCTGAAGGAGGCCTGCGCGATGCGCGGCCACGAGGCGAAGGTGCTGAACACGCTGCTCTTCTCGATCGAGGTCGAGCAGGGCTCCCCGCGGCTCTACTACAAGCACCGCATGTCCCCGCCGTGCGACGCGATCGTGCCCCGCATCGGTGCGTCCATCACGTTCTTCGGCACCGCCGTCGTGCGACAGTTCGAGCAGATGGGCGTCTTCTCGGTGAACCCGTCCCACGGGATCAGCGTCTCGCGGGACAAGCTGCGCGCGCTCCAGGTGCTGAGCCGTCATCGCGTCGGCATTCCCACCACGCTGTTCGTGCGCGACACCGACGAGATCCTGCCCGGCATCGAGCGCATGGGAGGCCCGCCGGTCGTCGTCAAGCTGCTCGAAGGCACCCAGGGCATCGGCGTCATCCTGGCCGACTCCACGAAGGTCGCCGAGGCCGTCATCGAGACCCTGTCGGGGCCCGCGAAGATGAACGTGCTGCTCCAGCAGTTCGTGAGCGAGAGCAAGGGGCGCGACATCCGCGCCTTCGTGGTCGGCAACCGGGTCGTCGCGGCGATGCGGCGCGTCGCACAGGGCGACGAGTTCCGGAGCAACGTGCACCGCGGGGGCCGCGCCGAGCCCGTGCAGCTCGACGAAGACTACGAGCGGACGGCGGTCTACGCGGCGCAGATCATGGGGCTGCGCGTCGCGGGAGTCGACATGCTCGAGGGGAAGGACGGCCCCGTCGTGATGGAGGTCAACTCCTCGCCGGGCCTGGAAGGCATCGAGGCGGCCACGGGCGTGGACGTCGCCGCGGAGATCGTCCAGCTCATCGAGGACGAGGTGCTGTTCCCGGAGATCGACATCCGGCAGCGCCTGACGCTGCAGAGCGGCTACAGCGTGATGGAGGTGCCCGTCGACGACCGCTCTCCGCTCGTCGGCAATACGATCGAGGGGACGGGCTTGCGGGAGCGGGACTGCCTGGTGCTCACGATCCAGCGCGGCAGCGTGACGATTCCGAATCCGCTCGGCAGCCGACAGATCCTGGCCGGCGACGTGCTGCTCTGCTTCGGCAAGAACCTCACGCTCAAGGGACTCGCGCCGCCCCGCCGCCCGAAGCGGAAGCGGCGACGCGACGCTGCCGCCGCGCAGCCGGTACCCGCCGAGCGGGGTCCCGAATCGTGACACACGGGCGTGTGGAACCGATCGTCATCGGCTGGACCGAGTACGTCGATCTGCCCGACTGGGGCGTCAAACGGCTGCGCGCCAAGGTCGACACGGGCGCGCGCTCGAGCGCGCTGCACGTGGAGCACATCGAGGAGCTTCCGCGCGGGTACGTTTCGTTCAGCATCGTCCTGCACCGAGCGAAGCGCGACCGGCGGATTCCGGTCAAGGCGCGGGTCGTGCGCAAGAGCCGCGTGCGCTCGAGCACCGGCCACCATTCGGAGCGCTACTTCGTCGAGACCACGCTTCGCCTCGGACCCGTCGAGCGGAAGATCGAGGTGAACCTCGTCGACCGGGAGAAGCTGATCTATCGGATGCTGCTCGGTCGCGCAGCACTCGCCGGACCGTTCCTGATCGACGTCGATCGTCGCATGGTGCTGGGCGCTCGCAAGAAACGGCGCGTGAAGAAGCGGAAGGGCCATTGACGACCATGGCGGCTTCGAAGAACGCGGGCGCCCTGTCGATCGCGGGCCGTGCGATCGCCCCCGGCGAGCGCGTGCAGCTCAAGATTCCGGTGGGCCGCAGGGTGAGCGGCAACGAGGCGTCGTTGCCGGTCGAGGTCATCCGCGGGACGCGTCCGGGCGCGACCCTGTTCCTGTCGGCGGCCATTCACGGGGACGAGATCAACGGCGTCGAGATCATTCGGCGGATCCTCCGCAATCGCGCCCTGCGCAGCCTGTCGGGTTCGTTGATCGCGGTGCCGATCGTGAACCTGTTCGGCTTCGTGGGGCTCAGCCGATACCTGCCCGATCGACGCGACCTGAACCGCTCGTTCCCGGGCTCGCCGCACGGCTCCCTGGCGTCGCGTCTCGCGAACATCTTCATGAGCGAGATCGTGACGCAGTCGACGCACGGCATCGACCTGCACACGGGCGCCGTGCACCGCTCGAACCTGCCCCAGATCCGCGCCTGGCTCGACGATGCAGATACCGCGCGGCTCGCCCACGCGTTCGGGGCGCCCGTGATCCTGAACTCCAACCTGCGCGACGGCTCGCTGCGCCAGGAGGTGCTCGAGCGCTCGGTCCCCGTTCTGCTCTACGAGGGCGGCGAGGCGCTGCGCTTCGACGAGCCCGCCATCCGCGCCGGCGTTCGCGGCGTGCTGGCCGTCATGGAAGCGCTCGGAATGATGCCCGCAGCGACCGCTCCGCCGACGGGCCCGAAGCCGTACGTGGCCCGGTCGAGCCACTGGGTCCGGGCACCCGAGTCGGGGATCCTGCGCGCGCGGGCGCGACTCGGCTCGGCGGTGCGGAGCGGCCAGCGGCTGGGCGTGATCGCGGATCCGCTGGGCTCCGAGGAGGTCGTCCTGCGCGCGTCGCGGGACGGGCTCGTCATCGGCCGCACCGAGCTGCCGCTCGCAAACGAGGGGGACGCGCTGTTCCACATCGCCAGCTTCGAGCGTCCGATCCAGGTGGCCAGCGCGGTCGCGGACTTCCAGGAAAACCTCGAGGGCGTTGCGTCCGGCGATCCGACGCCCGGTTAGGAGCGGGGGCCGTGCGCGCGGACCGCGGTCGGCGCGGCCGGTCCGGGCGCGGGACGCTTCAGTCGCTCCAATCCCCGGCGCGCCGCATCAACAGGCCGTAGAAGCGCACGGCGTCGAGGTAGCTCGCGACCGCGATGCGCTCGTTCACGCCGTGGGAACGCCGCAGGTCCTCGGACGTCGAGCGCACCGGCATGAAGCCGTAGGCGTTCCGGGTGAGGTGGCGGAAGTGGCGCGCGTCGGTGCCACCGGGCGTGAGAAACGGGCCCGGCACCGCGTCCGGAAAGCTCTCCCGGATGCAGCGCTCGAGCAGCGCATACGCGCCGGACGTGGTGTCCGAGATGGCGGACGCTTCGCGGTAGCGGGAGAACGGCGCAATCGCGACGCGCGGGTCGTCGACGGCGCGCCGCACGTGCTCGGTCACGACCTCGCGGGTGTCGCCCGGGTAGAGGCGGAAGTTCGCCACCGCGCGCGCGCGGCTCGGCAGCACGTTCTGCTTGATTCCCCCTTCGATCATGGTCACGGCGGTGGTGGTGCGGATGGCGGGCGCCGCGACCGGGTTGCGCAGCACCAGCGCCTCGACGGCGGGTGCGAACAGCCAGAGGTTCGAGAAGATCGCCCGGAACGGGAGATCCGTGTGCGGCGCCATGCGCTCCAGGAGCTCGCGCATCGGTCCGTCGAAGTGGCTCGGCATGCCGTGCCGCTCGAGCCGTGCGATCGCCGCGGCGAGGATCCCGATGGCCGTCTGCCGCGGGGGCGCCGAGCTGTGGCCCCCCTCGGTCTCCACGGTCAGCTCGAGGCTGACGGAGCCCTTCTCGGCGATGCCGATCGCCGCCACCGCTGCGCGCATGCCGGGCACGATCCCGCCGCCGACCACCGCGCCGCCCTCGTCGAGCACGAGCGCGGGCTTGGAGCCGCGCGCCTCGAGCACGCGTGCGATGGCCGCGGCGCCGTCGTGACCGCCGACCTCTTCGTCGTGTCCGAAGGCGAGCAGCAGACTGCGCTGCGGGCGGAAGCCCGACGCGAGGAGCGCCTCGGCGGCCTCGAGCAGTCCCATGACGTTGATCTTGTCGTCCAGGCTGCCGCGGCCCCACACGTAGCCGTCGGCGACGACGCCGCCGAACGGCGGGTGCTGCCAGTCGCCGGCCGTCGCGGCGTCGACGGGCACGACGTCGAAGTGCCCCATCAAGAGCGCTGGCGCGAGCTCCGGATCGCTGCCCGGCCAGCGGTAGAGCAGGCTCCACTCGGCGATGCGCTCGCGCTCGAGTGCGCGGTGCACGGCGGGGTAGCTCTGCTCGAGCAGGCGGTGGAAGGCGGCGAACGCCTCCGGATCGCGGGGCCGAGCGGCCGCGTCGCCGCGCGAGATGGTGCGGATGCGCAGCGCGGCACTGAAGCGCTCGAGGGCGGCCGCCTCGTCGAAGGCGATCGGCGCCAGGGCCGGCCCGTCCTGGGGCGCGGCGGCGGGGCGCGCCGCCAGCGTGCGCAGCGCGACGATGGCCAGCACCCCGACCAGCGCGATACCCAGGACACCCAGCGCGCGCTTCACGTCGTATCCCCCTCGCGGCCCAGGGCCTCGCCGATCCCGACGCGGGAGGGTAACGGCCGCGCCCGCACGCGTCGCCGCCTCCGGCCCCGGGTCGATCCACGCGCACACCTCGCCGGCTGTACCGCGAGAAGCGCTGCTAGGATCCCGGCAGGGCCCTTAGCTCAGCGGTCAGAGCAACCGGCTCATAACCGGATGGTCCCAGGTTCGAACCCTGGAGGGCC
>CP070734.1:3046465-3051210 GCA_020347605.1 Deltaproteobacteria bacterium
CCGGGATTTCCGCGCCGGCCCAGACTGATGCCGGACTCTGCAAACCGACACGCATGAGTGTCGGGAAAGCGACTGCGGAGATCGTCGAGCAGCGCTTCGCGCGTCGTGCGGCAGCGGTTCACGCGCACCGTGTGGGGCGGCGGCTGGTTCTGCGCGCGCGCCAGCGCCGCCGCCGGTTCCGCGCCGAACGCCGCCAGCCAGCGCTCGGCGATCCAACGCGGCAGGGACAGCGCGTGCGTGAGGTGGCCGATCGCATCGTCCTCGAGCGCGGGCAGCGAGATTCCGGCGAGCTCGGCGGCCAGACGCCGGAGCACGGCGTTCACGACGCCGGTCGCGCGCTCGGCGCCGGCCGCGCGCACGCAGCGCACCGACTGATCGACCGCGGCGGTCGCCGGGATCCGCTCGGAGAAGGCGAGCTGGTAGGCGCCCATCCGCAGCGCCGTCACCACCAGCGGCTCGAACTTGTCGAGGTCGCGATCGAGCACGTGCGACAGCAGATAGTCGAGCCGCCCGCGCCAGCGCAGGGTCCCGTAGACGAGCTCGGTCGCCAGCGCTCGGTCCACGCGCCCGAGCGAGCTCGAGCAGAGGGCCGCGTGCAACGCCAGGTCCGCGTAGGAGCGCATCCGCTCCACGCGCAGCAGAACGCGAAGCGCCAGCAGGCGCGCCTGCGTCGGCGCCCGATCGCGCCGCACGGCGTCCGCCCGCGACGCCGGCATCCCCCGACGCCGGCGCGCACCGGTGCGGCGCGGCGGACGTGTGGTCACGACCGGATCTCGCAGGTCCCGTCGGCCGGGATCCGCTGCACGGAGTGGACGGGCGATTGGCGCACGGATCAGGTTGGAAGTGTAGCAGGGGCGCGCGGGCCGAGGCGCTCTCCGTCGCGGAAGGGTCGACCGCGCAGAAAGCTCTCGGTGTCGAGCGGCCGCCCGCCGGCGCGCTGCAGCCGGAGCGGCGCGAGCCAGCCGTCGCCGGTGGCGATGCGAAGCGGCGGGTCGTCGCCGAGGCGCACGGTGCCGGGCGGATCGGCGGCGGCGCCGGCCAGCGCGCGCGCCGACAGGATCCGCAGCGGCTCGTCTCCGCGCTGCGCGAAGGCGCCGGGGCGCGGCGCAAAGGCGCGAACGCGCCGCACCAGTGCGACGGCGGGCTCGCGGAAGTCGAGCTCCGCGTCGGACCGTTCGATCTTGGGCGCCTCGGTCGCGCCGGCGGGATCCTGCGCTTCGAACGCGATGCGGTCTCCGGCGGCGGCCTCGACCGCCTCCGCGATGGCGTCGGCCGCGAGAGCCGCGAGCCGTTCGGCGAGCGCGCCGGCCGTCTCGTCCTCGCCGATCGGCGTGGCGCGCACCAGGGCCACGGGACCCGCGTCCATCTCGCGCTCGACGCGCATCACCGACACACCCGTCTGCGCGTCACCCGCCAGGATGGCGTGCTCGATGGGCGCCGCGCCGCGCCAGCGCGGCAAGAGGCTCGCGTGCGCGTTCAGCAGGTATCCCAGTCGGGGCGCTTCGCGGATGCGCTTCGGGAGGAATGCGCCGAACGCGACCACCACGCCGAGGTCGGGCTCGAATGCGCGGAGCTGCGCGGCGAACTCCGGACGGTCGACGCGCTCGGGACGGAGCAGGGGCGTGTCGTTTCGCAACGCCACCTCGGCCACCGGCGAAGGGGAGGGTCGCCGACCGCGTCCGCGCGGACGATCCGGTTGGGTGGTCACGCACACGACCGGGTGGCGGCCGGCCAGGAGCCGTTCCAGTGTCGGCACGGCGAAGCGCGGGGTGCCGAAGAACGCCAGCCGGAGCGTGCGCGCGCTCAGAGCCGGGCCGCGCCCGCGGTCGAAGCGCCTTCGTCCTCCTGCTCGCGGCGGAGCGCCTTCTTGCGCTTCTGCACGTACAGACTGCGCTTCAACCGACTGATCCGGTCGATGAACAGGATCCCGTCGAGATGGTCGATCTCGTGCTGGAGGCAAACCGCCTGGAGCTCTTCCGCGTCGATCTCCAGGGTCTTGCCGTCGAGGTCGCGGGCGCGAACCCGCACGCGCTCGGCGCGCGTCACGTCGGCCTCGAAGTCGGGCACCGACAGGCAGCCCTCCGTCCACACCAGGGTGCCGTGCGACTCGACGATCTCGGGGTTCACGAGCACCAGCGGGTTGCGTTCGCCGCCCGGCTGCGACCACTCGGTGTCCACCACGATCAGGCGCACCGCCTCGCCCACCTGCGGCGCGGCGAGGCCGATCCCCGGCTCGTCGTACATCACCTCGAGCAGATCCGATGCGAGCTGTCGGATCGCGTCGTCGATCTCGCCGATCGGCTTCGACACGCGCTTGAGTCGCGCGTCGGGAAACTGCAGAACCTCTCGTAACGCCATCGGTATTCGTTCTATAGCATGCTGATCGGATCGACGTCCACGCTCGCGCGGACGTCCTTCGCGAGCCGCGCGCCGGCGCGCGACACGCGGCGTCCCGCCTCCAGCATCGCTCTTCGATCGGACGCCTTGACGAGAATCTGGAACCGGAAACGCCCGCGCACGCGGGCGACCGGCGCGGGCGCGGCCCCGAGGACCTCCAGCGTTGCGGGAGCGCGCGGCTTGACGGCGGCGCTCGCGCCGGCGGCGTGTTCGAGCCGCGCCGCGTCCGCGAGCCGTTCCGCCTCGCGCTGCGTCGCCCGCTCGTCGGGTCCCGAGACCACCACCCGAAGCAGCGCGCCGAACGGCGGATATCCGAGGGCCGCGCGGTGCCCGATCTCCTCGGCGTAGAAGGCCTCGTAGTCGTGTGTGCGCACCGGCCGCAGCGCATAGTGATCGGGTGCGAAGGTCTGCACGATCACGCGTCCCGGCGCGCTGCCCCGTCCGGCCCGTCCCGCGACCTGTGTCAGGAGCTGGAAGGTGCGCTCGGCGGCACGGAAGTCCGGCAGGTGGAGCCCCAGGTCCGCCGCGATCACGCCGACGAGCTGCACGCCGGGGAAGTCGTGCCCCTTGGCGAGCATCTGCGTGCCGACCGCGATGTCGAGCGCGCCGGACTCGAGCCCGCGCAGGATCGCCTCGGCCGCGCCCCTGCGGCGCGCGGCGTCGCGGTCCAGCCGTCCGATGCGCGCCTCGGGGAAGACCGTGCGCACCTCCTCCTCGACGCGCTCCGTGCCCACACCGAGCAGCGCCGTGTCCGGCGCGCCGCAGCTCGAGCAAACCTCCGGAGGGAGCACGGCGAGACCGCAGTAGTGGCAGCGCAGACGTCCCTCGGTCGCGTGATAGACGAGCGAGACGTCGCAGTGCTTGCAGTGCTCGGCGTGTCCGCAGTCGAAGCAGAACACCCGCGTCGAGAATCCGCGCCGGTTGATGAGCAGGATCACCTGGCGCGCATCGGCGAGCGTCGCCGCGATCGCCCGCCGTAGCGGCGTCGACAGGATCCGCTTGCGGCCCGGTGCGCTCGAGGCGCGCTCGCGCTCGAGGTCCACGATCTCGACGGCCGGCAGTGGCCGCCCCGTCACGCGGCGCGGCAGGACGAGGCGGCGAATCGCGCCGCGATCGGCCGCGAAGCGGGTTTCGATGGAGGGCGTCGCCGTCCCCATCACGAACGGACACGCCGCGCGCTCCGCGCGGCGGGCCGCCAGATCCCGCGCGTGGTAGCGGAACCCCTCCTCGCTCTTGTAGGCGGCGTCGTGCTCCTCGTCCATGACGATCAGGCCCGGGTCGTCGAGCGGCGCGAACAGCGCGGAACGCGCCCCGACGGCGATCGGCGTGGATCCCCGCGCGAGCCGCTGCCACTGCGCCAGGCGTTCGCGCCGGCGCAGCCCGCTGTGCAGCACCGCCACGGAGTCTCCGAAGCGGGCGCGCAGTCGCGCGACAATCTGGTGTGTCAGCGTGATCTCCGGCACGAGGACCAGCACCTGGCGACGCGCCGCGAGCGCCGCCTCGGCCGCGCGCAGGTACACCTCGGTCTTGCCGCTGCCGGTCACGCCGTGCAGCAGGAACCGCTCGGCCGAGCGGCTGCGGACGGCTTCCGTGACGGCGCCCAGGGCCGCCGTCTGTTCCCCCGTGAGCTCCACGCCCGGCCGGTCGCGGGCGGGCAGCGCGACCGGTGTCTCGAGCTCGGCGGCCACCCGCTCCTCGACCACGAGCTTCCGCCGTCGCAGCGCCTCGAGCCGTCCGGCGGCGCCCGGGAAGCGGCGGTTGAGCGAGGCGGCCGCGACCGGCCCAGCCTCGTCGAGATGTCGGAGCAGCGCGGCCTGGCGCGGCGCGCGTGCCAGCGCGCCCGCGACCGCCGCCTCGACGTCCACGCCGGGCGCCACCGCCACGCGGAGCACCGCGCCCGCCGGCGCACCGGCGGCGCGGTCGCGCGAGCCCTCCCTCACCAGCCCGTCGCGCAAGAGCTCCCGCAGCCGTTTCGGCCAGCTCGGGTCGCGCCGCCGCAGCGAGGCGGCGGAACGCGCGCGTTCGGCCAGGGCTTCGAGCAGCGCGCGCGCGTCGCCGCGTACCGCACCCCGCCGGAGCGCCTCGCGCCCGCGCGCCGTCGCCGCATAGGTGCGCTCGAAGGCCGGCGGGGAGCCCGCGGGCAGCGCCGTGCAGAGCGCCACGCCCACCGGGCACAGGACGTCGGCCGCGGCCTCGCGTAGCATGTCCATCAACGCGGCGGACAGGACCGGCTCGTCATCCAGCAGCCGCTCGAGCGGCCGCAGCGGCCGGCCGCCTTCGCCGTCGGGGTCGGCGGCTGCGCCGCGGCTCACGATGACGCCGGTGAGGCGCCGCGCGCCGAAGCGCAC
>CP070734.1:3051310-3066632 GCA_020347605.1 Deltaproteobacteria bacterium
CCGCACCTTCTTCTTCAACAGCCAGTGGTTCTTCCAGTACGTCGACGGCTACCGGAGCAGCTTCCCGAGCAACGGCCCCTACAACACGCTCGCCACCTTCACCGCGGACACGGCCTACTTCCAGGACCGCCTGCGCTCGAGCCTCACCGCCGTCTACGACTTCGATTCCAACTCGAGCGCCCTGCTGCAGAGCATTACCTACCGCTTTACCGATCGGTTCCGCGTCTCGATCGGCTACCAGATCTTCGCCGGTCGCACGCAGCGCAAGACCCGCTATCTCAACCCGGAAACCCTCAGCAACAGCAACGACGCGCGCGCCGACCGGCGCGGAGTCGACAACGGCATCTCGCAGGTGCGCGACCTCGACCAGCTCACGCTGCGCATCCGCTACACGTTCTGAGCGCGGAGGCTCAGCGCAGCTCGTCTGGAAGCTCGATGCGCACGCTGCACCGCGTTTCGAGCTCCGCGACCCGCTCCGCCAGCGCGGAGCGGCGCTCGATGCGCAGGCGCCGCAGGTGGGTCTTGTCGTCGTCGAGCGCGACCCGGAGGTCGAGCGCGCCGCGCGGATCGGCGCCCGCCTCGAGCGGGTGGAACTCCAGCGCGCGGACGCTCCGGACGCGGGCGCCCAGCTCCCCGAGCCAGCGGCCGCACGCCTCCGCATCGACCGCCGTCTCCTCGAAGAACTCGGCCTCCGCACAGGGAAGCTCCGCCAGGCGCGACGTCGCGAAGTCGCGCTCGAGGAAGGCGAGCAGGCTGCCCGCCTTCGGGCCCGAGTCGCGGTCGAGCACCACCCGGTAGACGGCCTCGAAGGCGTCGCGTTGCGGGAGGGGCGTGAGGCGCGCGACGTCGAAGATCGTCGCCTGGATCGCGTCCTCCTCCCAGGGCGCGTCGCGCAGCGCCTGCGCCAGGCGCTGCAGGAAGCCGCGCTGCGCCGCGCCGAGCTCGGCGGCCCGCGCCGGCAGCGCCTTCTGGACCACCGTGCGCTCGGCCTCGGTCGCGTAGCGCTCGAGCCAGGTGTGCGCCGACGCGACGCGCGCGCGCAGATGCCGGCGCTCCACGTCACCCAGCGGACTCCCCTTGCGCTTCTCGAACTCGGCCTCGATGTCGAGATGCGGCATCTGCACGAGGGTGAGCACGAGCTGGAAGCTCGCGTCGAAGAACTCGCCCTCCGGCGTCACCTCGGAGAGCTGGTACACCTGCCGCTCGTCTTCCGTGCCGCTCGGGTCGTACGCGCGCCGGTGATAGCGGTCGAGGTCGTTGTAGACCTTGATGATCTGCGCCTCGTCGGCGTGGAAGTCCACCGGGCGATTGGGGCGCGCGCGCAGCAGCAGGAAGCGCAGCGCCTCCGGCGTGAGCAGGTCGGCGATCTCGCGCGCCGCGGCGCCGACGCCGCGCGACGAGCTCATCTTGGCGCCGCCGACGAGGAAGAACTCGTACGGGATGTTGAGCGGCGGCTCCGCGCCGAAGATCTCGCGCAGGCACGCGGCGGCGACGTCGCGCGCGCCACCGCGCGTGTTGTGATCCTTGCCGGCGCCCTCGATCGTCACGCCGAAGACGTGCCACTTGGCCGCCCACTCGAGCTTCCAGGGCAGCTTCGCGCGCCCGTCGAACGGAGACACCCGGCCCGTGTGCCCGCAGCCCGTCGCCCATGCGACGAGACCCGGCTCGCACGTGTAGTCGACCTCGCTTCCGTCGTAGCCGAAGACGCGCGTGGTGCCGATGCGGCCGCAGGCCTCGCACACGACCTGCAGCGGGTGCCAGCTCTCGGGGCGGTCCGATCCGCTCACCTCCAGGTACAGGCGCCGCACCGCGTCGGCCTTGCCGAGGATCGCGTCGATGGCTTCGTTGAAGCGACCGGAGCGGTAGACGTCGCGCATCCGGTAGGTCTCCGCGACCACGCCCAGCTCCTCGAAGATCTCGAAGAACTCGCCGATGTAGTGCTCGGCCACGTCGGAGGCCGCGGAGCCGGGCGGCGCCGGCACGTCGCACAGCGGCTTGCCCAGGTGGGGGCGGAAGAAGTCCGGCTCGCCGGCCGGCAGCTCGTCGAGCGGATCGTAGTCGTCGACGCCGAAGCTGTAGCGCGCCGACCGGTCGCTCTGTCGGAGGGCGCGGAACATCGCGTCGTGGATCAGGACGCCGCGCAACGCACCGACGTGCACGCGGCCGGAGGGCGTCTTGGAGTCGTTGATGAGCTGCTCGCCGTCCCGGATCTCCTGCAGCAGCTCGTAGCACCAGAGCATCGCGCTCTCCGCGGATTTCGGTGAAAGCCCGGCGCGGGCGCGCGCCCCGATCGAAAAACCCAATGATTTCGAGATACTAGAGGCGGCGTCGCCGACCGTCAAGAACGCCCCCGGAGCGGCCGAAAGCGGTTCTACGAACGCTACCCTCCGGCGAGAGTCGCGCCGCCGCGCCGCGCGCGCAGTCAGGGAGTCGTCATGGATCCGCTCACATCGATGCTGCTCATCCTCGGGTGTCTGGCGCTGTCGGCCTTCTTCTCCGGCAGCGAGACCGCCCTGCTCCGGCTCAACCCGGGAGACGTGGACGCCGGCGTGCGCACGGCCCGCACGCCCGCCTCGATCGCGGTGCGGGACCTGCTGTCGTCGACGTCGCGCCTGCTCGTCACGATCCTGCTCGGCAACAACGTGGTCAACATCCTGGCGGCGTCCGTGGCCGCGGCGCTGGCGGTCCAGTACCTGGGCGGCGAGCTCGGCATCGCGGTCGCCACGATCCTGATGACGAGCGTCGTGCTGGTGTTCTGCGAGATCCTCCCCAAGGCGGTGGCGGCGAGCCACCCGCGCCGCATCTCCGGCGTGGTCGCGCTGCCGCTCTACCTGCTGCACCAGTCCCTGCGTCCGATGCACTACGTGTTCGACCACTTCATCGAGCCCTTCGTGAATCGCGTCGCGGGCAGCTCGGGCGAGCACGCCACCTCGCCGGAGCAGATCCTGCGGCTGGCGCGTCAGGTGCGCGAGGAGCATCCGGCCGGCTCGCCGCTCGCGATCATGGGCGCCACGGCGGGCGCGGCCGAGATGACCGTCGCCGAGATCATGGTGCCGCGCACCGAGATCGTCGCGTTCTCGGTGCAGACGCCGCCGGCGCAGCTACTCGAGAACGTGCTGGCGGAGCGCTACACGCGCGTGCCGATCTACGAGAACGACATCGACCACCTGCTGGGCGTCGTCCACCTGAAGGACCTGATCGGATTGGTGCGCTCGGGCAAGGGGGATCTGCGTTCGACCCTGAAGCCCTTGATCCGCGTGCCGGAGCGCAAGCCGATCCTGCGCCTGCTGGCCGAGATGCAGCGCGGCTTCGTGCACGTCGCGATCGTGAAGGACGAGTTCAACGTCACGCTGGGGCTCGTGACGCAGGAGGACATCCTCGAAGAGATCGTGGGCGAGATCCGCGACGAGTTCGACCGCGAGGAGCTGCTCACCATCCGGCCCAGCGGCGACGGCACCTACCAGGCCCTCGGTCGCGTGAAGGTGCTCGACTTCAACCGCGAGACGGGCGAGGCCGTGCCGGCGGAGTCGGGAGACTCCCTCTCCGGACTGGCCTTCAACGCACTCGGGCGCACGCCCCAGGTGGGCGATTCGGTCGAGGTCGGCGACTACCGGATCTCGGTCGTCGACATGTCGGGCTCGCGCATCATCCGCGTGCAGATCGCGCGACGCGATCGCCCCAAGCTGAAGCCCGTCTCATCGGCCTGAGGGCGCCTCGGGCTGCGCCGGAACGTCCGCGCCGCCCGGCTGCGGCACCAGCAGCCAGCGCTCCCACCAGCGCCGGATCTCTTCGCGCGCCGGCTCGCCGACGTCGTGCCCCCGCTCGGGGTACAGCACGAAGCGGAATCGGCCGGAGAGCCGGCGCGCCGCGTACGCGCGCTCGAGAACGGCCGCGGTGCGGCGCGCGCAGGCCGCCGGAATGGCGGGATCCTGCTCTCCGTTCAGCATCAGGACGGGACGCGGCGGAAGCCGGTCGGCGCGGCGGATCGGCTCGCGATCGCGAAGCTCGGCCTCGTAGTCCGCGTCGAGCACCATCTCGCCGTCGACCAGCCAGCGCGCGTCGCCGGCGAGGGCGAGCGACGAGTTCTTCAGGAACTCGTGGTAGTCGCCGCACGCCGATCGCACCACACCCGCCGCCAGGCGCGGCTCGGCGACGAGCGCCTCGAGCGCGGTGAAGCCGGCCGTGGAGCTGCCCGCCACCGCGATGCGCGTCGCGTCGATCTCCGGCACCGTCTCGAGATAGTCGAGCACGATCGGCACGTGCTGGCGCGCGTTCACGCCGATGAATGCGAAGTAGGCGCGGCCCACGATGCCGGGCCGGGGCGCCGCGAGCAGCCAGCTGCCGACCGGGGCGTCCGCCACAGCGGCGCCCTCCCCCTCCCCGCCGCCGTCGGCCGCGTCGGGCGGCTCGAGGCCGCGGAGCATCTCCCAGTGCGCCGTGTAGCGGACCCGCGCGATGCCGAGCTCGAGCAGCGTCGCGGGCTCGAGAATCGGGCTCACGATCGCCGGCCTTGGGCCCGCACGACCGCTCGGTATCATCAGCTCGACCGTGAGAAAGCCGCCCAAGAGCGATGCTTCGCGGGTTTCGAACGCCGGCAGCGGGTGTTCCCCGACAGCGGGCGCCGCGGACGGAAGATCGCGGTGGGCGCACGCGGCGAGCACGAGCAGGCTCGCGAGCGAGGCTCGCAGCGCCCCCGAATCCGCGCATGCGCGGCGGCCGTTCTTGCCGCGGGTCACGTCCCGATGATAGGAGCGCGCGCGCGCGCCGGCATTCGGGCGCCGCGACGGCGCGCCGTGCGCCGCGCCACCGCCGCGCTGTGTGCGCTCACGGCACTCGGGTGCGCGCCCGCACCGGTGCTCGAGCGGGCCTTCGCCGCGCGCGGCGGCGCGCTCGATGGCTTTCGCCGCGAGGCGGAGGTGCGCGTCTACTACGGATTCCCCGGCCTCTGGCGCTGGGAGATGGCGTTCCTCGCGCCCGAGCACTACCGCTTCACGCTCATCACGGACGCCGACCCGCAGCACTACGTGTTCGACGGCGCGGTCGGGCGCTCGTTCGTCGGCACCCGTCTCGTGACGGTCGACCGCTCCGAGGCGCCGGCCCTGCGCAGCCACGCCCGCTGGATGGCGATCACCTCGCTGGACGTGCTGGCGGATTCGAGCCGGGTGACCCTCGCGGAGTTCGAGCCGCCGGGCGCGGTCGCGGGCGCCGCGCGCGCGCTGCGCGCCCGATTCCGGGACGAGCCCGACGTCTACGAGCTGTACTTCGATCGGGCGGGCCGCCTGATCGGCGCGGAGGGCCCCATCTCGATCCCGGGTCTCGGCGCCGGTCGCCTGCGCGCGCGCTTCACCGACTTCCGCGCCGTCGACGGGTTCGTGGTGCCCTTCGCCACGCGCTACAGCCTGGACGGCGAGCCCTTCTTCGACGAGCGCGTCGTGCGCTTCGTTCCCAACGATCCGGCGCTCGACGCCGCCGGCTTCGAGCGACCGCCCGCGCGCTGAGCGGCGCCGCGGACGATGCCCGTCAGACCGAGAGCTCCAGGATGGCCCGCCGCTCGATGCGCCCGGTGAGCCGCGACAGCAGATTCGTGAGCCGCATCAGGAGCCCGTACTTGCGGAGCAGCGCGGCGTAGGCGGCCTCGATGAGCCGCGGATCCTCGACGCGGCGGCCCGTGCCTTCGATCCAGTCTCCGCGCAGCGTGCCCCGGACGTCGCACGGGGCGACGCGGATGCGCGGCGTCGCGCGCAGGCGCTTCACCTTGCCGGCGTCGCCGGCGCTGAACACGTAGAGCCGGCCGCCGTGCTCGGCGAACCACACCGGCGTGTCGACGACCTTGCCGTTGCGCCGGTAGGTGCCGAGGTTGATGTACGACTCCCGGTCGAGCGCGGCGAGTGACGCGGCATCCATCGCGGTCCCTCCGGTTCCCCCGCTGTGAGCGATGCTAGAGGAAGGCGAGAGCCCGTCCAACGCCGGTCGCGAACGGCGCCGACGCAATCGGAATGCCGTTCAGACCGTGTAGTTCGCCGCCGTCTCTTCCACGAAGTCGCGCAGCCGCGCCGCGTCGTCGGGCCCCAGATCGTTGAACTGGACGGCCATGCCCATCGGAAGGTTCGGGCGCACGAGGTTGCCGGGCACGTTCGCGTACACGACGCGGCCCGAGATCCGGAGATCGCCGCCGGGCAGCGGCAGGTTGAGCGAGATCGTGGCGCCGGTCACCGAGGGACGCTGCGTGGTGAGGAAGGCGCCCGTCTCGGAGAGGCTGTAGACGGCGCCGTCCTTCTTGCGGCCTCCGGCCTCGAAGCCCGACTTCCAGTCGGTGGGGACGCGGAGCGATCCGCGCGGCCAGGCGCCGCCCGCTCCCGCCAGCGCGCGGTTCACCTGGAAGCGCAGACCGGCGTCGGTGATCGGATCCCAGAGCGCCAGCTCGACGCCCGCCGCGCGCAGCCGGTCGGTTTCCTCCGCCGAAGGGCGGTAGCCCACCACCACGAACTCGAGCGCGCCGGTTCGCGAGCGCGCGCGCAGCGACACGAGCGCGTCCGGCACGATCGCGTCGGAGAGCTCGGGCGGCATGAGCGCCGCGCCGACATCCGCATCGTCCGACGCGACGATCCGGTTCGCCTCCTCGGTCGTCTTGGCGCACAGCGTGCGGTAGTGCATGTCCCGGAGTCGCGTGGCCAGCGCCGCCATTCCGGGAGCCGACGCCTCCATCACCAGGGCGTGTCGCATCTTCGCCGTCTTGCGCATGGGTCCACCCCGAGTGCCCCCTGAATCGGCGCTCCGGCGCGGGGCCTTGAGACGGGGCGGCGGGGCCCGCCGGGGTCGGCAGCATCCCTGCTAACCTCCCCGCCTACGTGGCTTCCCGCGACTCTCGCCGACACGCCCTGTACGTCGCCCTCGTCGGATTCCTCGGCGCGCTCGCGATCCGCGTCCTCGGGTGGACGTGGCGGGTGCGGAGCGAGGGCGACGATCCCCTCGCGGCGGGCCGCCAGGTGGTGGGCGCCACCTGGCATCGCGGCCTGCTGGTGATGGCGCACTACTTCCGCGACCGCGACGTCGTGGTGATGGTGAGCCGCAGTCGGGACGGGGACCTGATCGACGGGGTGCTCCGGCGGCTGGGCTATGCGCCGTCGCCGCGCGGCTCGAGCTCGCGGGGCGGCTCGACCGGGCTGCGCGGACAGATCCAGCGCGTGCGCGAGGGTCACTTCGGCGGGGTGCTCTGCGATGGACCGCGCGGTCCGGCGCGACGGCTCCAGCCCGGTGTGCTGGTACTGGCGCGCCAGGCAGAGCTGCCGATCCAGACGGTCGCGTTCGCGGGCCGACCGTGCATCCGCTTCGGAAGCTGGGACCGCGTGATCCTGCCGTGGCCGTTCGCCCGGGTGCGGTGCCTGTGGGGGAAGACCTTCCCGCCGCCTGCGCCGGGCGACGACGCGGGATTCGAACGGCTTCGGAGCGAGGTCGAGGGCGAGCTCAACCGACTCACCGACGCGGTGGACGCGCGCCTCGGACTCGCGCCCGATGCCGTGGCGGGACCGGACGCGCGGCGCGCCTGAGCCGCCCCACGCCTACGGCTTCCCCGCCGCGACCTCGCGCAGGTCGAGTACGGCGCCGTTCTCGAACTCGCCGCGCAGCAGCAGCGCCCAGACGTCGCGCGCCGCGTCTTCGGGTCGGCGCAGCTCTCCCGACGCGTGGAGACCGACGAAGCGCTCGACCTCGGGAAAGCTGTCCGGCGGCGTCGCCCGGATCTGCGCTTGCATCGGGGTCTCCACCACGCCGGGCGCCACGGACAGGACGCGGCAGCGCCCCCCGCGTCGCGCCTGCTCGGCGCCCGCCGTGCGCACCCACTGGTCGACGGCTGCCTTGCCCGCTCCGTAGGAGGACCAGCCGGGGTAGACGCTGCGGGCGGCCCCCGAGCTCAGCATCACGAGGTCGCAGGCCGCCCGCGTCTGGCGGGCCGCGCGCAGGAAGGCGTCGCCCAGGATCTGGGGCGCGGCGCTGTTCAGCAGCACGTTGCGCCGGTACGCGTCGGGGTCGACCTCCCCGGCAAAGCCGATCGGCTCCAGGGTGCCCGCGCTGTGCAGGAACACCGCGCGCTCGCCGCTGAAGCCGGCGACCTCGCGGGCGAACCAATCGCTCGCGGCGCGCCAGCCCGCGGGCTCGGCGAGATCGACGGCGACGTGCTCGCAACCCGCGGCGCCCCGCCGGCTCATGTCGACCGTCCGGGCGTCCGGGAACGGCACCCCGTCGGCCAGGGCCCGGCCGATGCCGCTCGAGGCGCCCGAGATGATGACGAGCACGGCGCTCACGGAGTCCCGCCGGGGACCAAAATGCGGGCATACGGCCTCGCAATCGCGTCGCGCGGCTCCGAGCGCCTCGGAGAGCTCCGCGTACCGGGCCGCGATAACCCGGCGAACGTTCGCAGAATTCGACGCATGTGGACGAAAGAGTATACAATCCGAGGCTTTGCGTCCGGAAACCTGCCCCGGGAGATCGCTCATGTCGCTTCTACACCAGCCTGTGATACACCGAACGGTGCGCGGCGGCGCGTGGCCGCTCGTGCTGGCGGCGCTCGTCCTGCTCGCGCCCCAGTCCTCCGAGGCCGGCCGGCGCCGCGGCAGCATCGGCACGCCCCTCGAAGCGACCGGCTTCCAGCTCTTCACGAGCCCGCAGTCCAACCCGATCGCCCTCTCGGCGGACGGCAGCCGCGTCTACGTCGCCAACACCACCAGCAACACGCTGGGCGTGATCGACACGGGGAGCAACGTCGAGATCGCGCGCGTGCGCGTCGGCATCGAGCCGGTGAGCGTCGCGGTGCGGCCGGGCAGCTCCGAGGTCTGGGTCTCCAACCACGTCTCGGACTCGGTCAGCGTGATCGACACGTCATTGTCGCCGCCGCAGGTCGTGGAGACGGTCCAGGCGATCGGCGGGGACCGCGTCACGGACTTCGACGAGCCGGTCGGAATCGCGTTCACCGCGGACGGATCGAAGGCCTACGTGGCACTCTCCTCGCGCAACCACGTCGCGGTGGTCGACACCTCCACCTACGCGGTGACGAACACGCTATCGATCAGCGCCCAGGAGCCGCGGGCGCTGACCGTCGCGGGCGGCCTGCTCTTCGTCGCCGCCCTCGAGTCGGGCAACCAGAGCGAGCTGTCGGCCTGCCCCGCGGGCGACCCGCAGGGCTCGCCCCAGTGCACGCTCGACGAAGGCGATCTCGGGATCGGCGGCTTCGCGACCAACCCGAACCTGATCGGCCTGAACGTCGACAAGAACATCGTCGCGGACCCCGACGTTCCGGACCGCGACCTGTTCGTCTTCGACACCAGCGACGACTCGCTGGTCGAGGCGGTGGAGGGCATCGGGACGCTGCTGTACGGGGTCGCGGCCGACGCCAGCGGCACTGCCTGGATCTCGCAGACCGACGCCCGCAACGCGGTGAACGGGAAGACCCATCCCAACTCCCAGCGGGACGACATCAACGGGGACGGCGACGTCAACCTCGAGGACCTGCAGAACCGGATCTTCGAGAACCAGATCGCCTCCGTCGCGTGCAGCGCCGGCGGCTGCGGCGCCCCGGCGGTCTTCGATCTCGAGCCGGCGCTGCCCGGCGGCGGAGGCGACGACGCCGCGGCCGACGGCAGCGAGCTGGCCACGCCCTACGGGATCCAGGTGAGCGGCGACGGCTCGACGTTGGTCGTGACGGCCGCCGCCTCGAGCCGGATCTTCACCTTCGACACGGGCTCGAACACGGTGCAGGGCCGGCTCGACGTGGGCGCGATCCCGCGCGGCGTCGCGCTGCGCTCGGGCGCGGGCGGCGCGCCGCAGACCGCCTACGTGCTCAACACGCTCGGCAACACCGTCATGGTGGTCGATGTGTCGAATCCCACGCCGGGGCACCTCGCCCCCTCGGACATCCTCGCCACCATCGACGTGGGAGCCGATCCGACCGCCGAAGACGTGCGGCTCGGGCGGATCGCGTTCAACAGCGCGGCCGCCTCCTCCGCCGGCACCTTCGCCTGCGCGAGCTGCCACCCCGACGGCCACACCGACCAGCTGCTGTGGCGGATCGGCGGCGAGTGCCTCGAAGACCCGTGCGTGGTGGGCGAGGACGAGGTGCGCTCGACGATGCCGGTGCGCGGCCTCAAGAACACGCTGCCGCTGCACTGGGACGGGACGCTGGGCGACCCCTTCGGCGGGCCGAACGGCGCGGACCGCGCGGCCAACGTCTCGAACTGCGGACCCGACGACCAGAGCTGCTTCCGGCAGCTCGTGGACGCGTCGCTCACGGGCGTGATGTGCGCGCGCAACCCGGGCCGGAGCTGCGCGAGCGGCGGCGAGCTCACGAGCACCGAGCGCGACAACATGGCGATCTTCCTGCAGAGCGTCTCCTACCCGCCGGCGCGCTCGCGGCCCGTCGACGACCAGATCACGACGACGGCGCGCGACGGCTTCTCCGACTTCTTCGTCAACCAGGGCGGGCAAGGCGGCCTGGCCGGCATCGCGACCTGCGCCGACGTCAACAGCGGCTGTCACGCGCTTCCGCTCGGCGCATCCACGTGTGACGGAGACAGCGGCGACACCTGCACGGTGGGCGCCTTCGACGCGCCCACCATGCGCGGCATGACGGACCGCTTCCTGCAGTTCTCGCTGGGGACGACGAACCCCGAGGAGATCCTGCTCGACGCGCTGGCCAGCCTGCCGGGATCGGGCTGCGCGCCCATGTCGTGGAACCCCGCGACCCAGCCGCTCGACGAGCTCAAGGTCTTCGCGTCGGCCTTCCCGGGCGTCTTCACGCCCGTCTACAACGTGTGTGCCGACGACATCTTCCAGATGTTCGAGGAGGCGAGCACCGGCTTCGCCGGCGCGACCGGCCGCCAGGTGACGCTCAACACCATCACCACCGGCGGCGGGAACCTGGCGGCCACGGAGGACATCCTCGCCGAGCTCGAGGCCGCCGACCAGCAGGGCGTCGTGAACCTGCGCGGCGCGGGACGCCTCAGCGCGAACAGCAGCTTCCAGGTCGAGTTCAACGCGGGCGCGGGGAACTACCGCACCCAGGGCGGCGCGACCTTCACGCGTGCGGCCCTGATCTCCAATGCCCAGAGCGGGGCGCTGCTGCTGACGCTCACGGCCGAGCTGCGCGCGGATGTGGGGGACCTGCTCGACCTTCCGCAGCCCGTGCTGACGCCGATCAACGTGATCAACCAGTCGCTGCCCGGCGTGACCGTCGGCGCGACCAGCGTGTCGGTGTTCGGCACCGACGTGCGCGACAACGCCAAGGTGTTCGTCGACGGCGTGCTCACCTCGGGATCGGTGAGCTGCATCGCGGGCATCTTCAATCCCTTCTGCACGAGCGGTCAGGTGAACGTCGGGTTCGGCGGCGGGCTCGCCAGCGGACTCCACCTCGTGCAGATACAGAATCCGAGGGGGCTCCTCAGCAACGAGCTGCCCGTCTGCGCGGGCGGAAGCGCCGCGTGTCAATGACGCGGCGCGGGGCGCGGGGTCGCAACGATACCGGGGGTCGGCGCGGGCGGGTGCGCGCGGTCGCGTCCCGGTGACGGTCGGGGGCCCGGGCAACCCCTGCGAGTAGACCCGGTCGGGTCCGCGGCGGCGGCGAGCGCGCGCCTACCCCTCGCGGGCCGCGTGGCGCGCCATCTCCTCGACCGCGTCCTTCGCTTCCTCGAGGCCCACCCCGTGCCGGGTGCGGTAGGCCTTGATGGCCTCGATCTTGCGGCCCTCGGCGACGAGCAGCTCGATCTCCGCGTCCGTCGCACGCGAGGTCAACGGCGTCCGCCGCCGAAGCTCGGGGCCGCGCTCCCTGCGCTTCACGACGGCGCGGAACACGATTGCGGCCAGGACGATCGCGACGATCCAGTAGGTGATGTCCATGCCGACCTCTCGTCCCCGGTGTAGCAACTGGCGGAGCGCGACGCGAAGGCGCGCGACGGGCGGGCGGCTCCGCGCGCACCGGCCCGGGCCGCCGGGGCGCCGCTCGCAGATGTGAAAAGCGCCGCGCCGCGTGGAATCCTCGGCGCATGATCGGACTCCGCGACCTCGCGCTGGACGAGCGCACGCGCCTGTGCGAGGAACGCGATCTGGCCGAGGACCGGGTCGCCTGCATCGTGTCGCCGTATCGCATCTGCCCGATCGGCGCCCACATCGACCACCAGCACGGACCCGTGCTCGGCATGACGATCGAGGCCGGCAGTGCGCTCGCCTACGCCACCTCGGGCGACGACCGGTTCACGGTGCGCAGTGCGAACTTCCCGGGTGAGGTCTCCTTCCCGTTGCGGGCGCCGCGTGGGGGCGGGTCCGAAGATTGGGGGATCTACGCGCGCGCGGCGGCGTTCGCACTCGAAGCGGAGCTTCCGGAGCGGCCGGTCGGCGGCGTCGCGCGCATCGCCGGCAGCCTGCCGGGCGCGGGCCTCAGCTCCTCGGCGTCGGTGATCCTGGCCTACCTCCTGGCGATCGCGACGCTGAACGGGATCTCGCTCGATCCGCAGCAGCGGGTGGCGAAGGCGCTCCGCGCGGAGAACGAGTTCGTGGGTCTGGCCTGCGGGATCCTCGACCCGGCCACCATCGTCGGCGGACGCCGCGATCACCTGCTGGCGATCGATACGCGCGCGCAGACGTGGGAAGCCGTGCGGCTGGGCGGCGCGGCCCCGCCGCCGCGCGTCCTGCTGGCGTTCTCCGGTGTGGCGCGGAGCCTGACCGGCACGAACTTCAACGCCCGCGTCGCCGAGTGTCGCGAGGCGGCCCGGCTGCTGGGACGGCAGGTCGGGAACCCCGACGCGCAGCGGCTGGGCGACCTCGAGCCGCAGGCGTTCGCCGACCCCCTCGACGCGATCCCGGCGCCGCTCGCGCGCCGCGCCCGGCACTTCGCGGAGGAGTGCGAACGCGTGCGGGCCGGCGTCGAGCGCTGGCGGGAGGGCGACCTCGCGGGCTTCGGGCGGCTCATGAACGACTCCTGCCGCAGCTCGATCGAGAACTACGAGACCGGCTCGGCCGAGCTGGTCGCGCTCCAATCGATCCTGCGCGACACGCCCGGCTGTTACGGCAGCCGCTTCAGCGGCGCGGGCTACGGGGGCTGCGCCGTGGCGCTGGTCGACGCCCGGCGCGCGGACGCATGCCGCGACCACGTCGAACGCGCCTACCGGACCCGTCATCCGCAGCTGGCCGGGCGCGCGGGCGTCTTCCTGGTCGGCGGAGACGGGGGGCTGCGGCGAGCCTGACCCGGCGCGGCGGCGCACGCACCGGCGGTTTCCGCGCCTGTGCTAGAGAGGCGAGATGGAGTGGCTGTGGTGGCGCGACGGGGTGCTCTACCAGATCTATCCGCGCTCCTTCATGGACGCGAGCGGCGACGGCGTCGGCGACCTCGAGGGGATCCGCCGACGCCTCGATCACCTGGCCTGGCTGGGCGTCGACGGCATCTGGATCTCGCCGTGCTTCCCGTCTCCGATGGCCGACTTCGGCTACGACGTGGCGGACTACCGCGACATCGACCCGCTGTTCGGAAGCCTCGAGGATTTCGACCGGCTGGTCCGGGACGCGCACGCGCACGGCATCCGCGTGGTGCTCGACCTGGTGCCGAATCACAGCTCGGATCGGCACCCGTGGTTCCTGGAGTCGCGCGCCGACCCCGCGAGCCCGAAGCGCGACTGGTACGTGTGGCGGGATCCGAAGCCCGGCGGCGCGCCGCCCAACAACTGGATCAGCATCTTCGGAGGCCCGGCCTGGGAGTGGGACGAGCCGACGGGCCAGTACTTCCTGCACTCCTTCCTGAAGGAGCAGCCCGACCTCAACTGGCGGAACCCGGAGCTCGTCCGCGAGATGCACGGCGTGTTGCGCTTCTGGTTCGAGCGGGGCGTCGACGGCTTCCGGATCGACGTGATCCAGCGCATCGCGAAGGACCCCGCGCTGCGCGACAACCCGGAGATCGCGGATTCGCCGGGCGGCTACGGGGGCCAGCGGCACGTCCACGACGAGAACCATCCCGACGTCCACGGGATGCTCCGAGGCCTGCGCGCCGTGGCCGACGAATACCCGGAGCGGATGCTCGTGGGCGAGGTCTACCTGCGCGATCCGGCAGAGGTCGCGAAGTACTACGGGCAGGGCGACCAGCTGCACCTGGCCTTCAACTTCGCCCTGCTCTTCACGCCGTGGGACGCGCAGCGTTTCGGCGCGGAGATCCAGGCGTGGGACTCGCTCGTGCCGGCGGAGGGCTGGCCCGTCCACGTCCTCTCGAACCACGACGCCCCGCGACACGCCTCCCGCTGGGACGACCCCGAGCACGGCGAGGCGCGTGCCCGCCTCGCCGCGATGCTGCTGCTCACGCTGCGCGGCACGCCGTTCCTCTACTACGGCGAAGAGATCGGCATGCGCAACGTCGAGATCCCGAGGGAGCGGTTGCAGGATCCGCTCGCACACACGCTGCACCCGAGCGTGGCGCGCGATCCCGAGCGGACGCCCATGCAGTGGGACGCGAGCGCCGGCTCCGGCTTCACGCGCGCCCCGCCGTGGCTGCCCCTCGCCCGCGACGCGGCGCTGCGAAACGTCGAACGCCAGAGGGCGGAGCGCAGCTCGCTGCTCTGGCTGTACCGCGACCTGATCGCGCTGCGCCGCCGCACGCCCGCGCTGCAGCGCGGCAGCTTCCGGCGACTCGAGAGCCCGGACGGCGTGCTCGCCTACGAGCGGCGCGCGGGCGCGAGCGTCGCGCGCATCGCGCTCAACTTCACGCCTGAAGCGCAGCGCGTGGAGCTCGGTGCGGAGCCGCTCGCCGGGGGGCTGCGCAGCGCCTACGGAACGCCCCTGCCGGCCGCGCCGGAGCCCGTCGAGCTCGCCCCGAGCGAGGGCATCGTACTCGTCGTCGCGGCGTCTCGCTGAGCGCGCCGCCCGCCGCTAGTAGCGGTAGTGCTCGGCCTTGTACGGCCCGTCCACGGGAACCCCGATGTAGTCCGCCTGCTCCTGCGTGAGCCGCGTCAGCTTGACGCCCAGCTTCTCGAGATGGAGGCGCGCGACCTCCTCGTCGAGGTTCTTCGGCAGCACGTACACCTGCTTCTCGTAGCGGTCCGGGTGCTGCCAGAGCTCGAGCTGGGCGAGCACCTGGTTGGTGAACGAGGCCGACATCACGAAGCTCGGATGGCCGGTCGCGCAGCCCAGGTTGAGCAGCCGGCCCTCGGCCAGGATCAGGACGCTGTGGCCGTCCGGGAAGATCCACTCGTCGTACTGCGGCTTGATGTTGACCTTGCGCACGCCCTCGCCGCGCGCGAGGCCGGCCATGTCCACCTCGTTGTCGAAGTGTCCGATGTTGCCGACGATCGCCTTGTCC
>CP070734.1:3066732-3075312 GCA_020347605.1 Deltaproteobacteria bacterium
CCAGATCTGCGCGGGGACGCTGGGTACGATTCCCGAGCTCATCGACTTGACGCGCAGCAGCTGCGCCCAGACGATCTTCAACACCCAGGCGACCTATCCCCCCGACAACCCCAATGGCCTCAGGATCTCCAGTCTGTTCTCCAACCTGCTCGCGGGCAATCCGAACGCCATTGCGCTGGGGCAGGTCGCACTCCTCGTCTTCCAGCCGAATCCGGGCGTACCGCCGTTCGATCTTCCCGAGGTGACGCTGGAGCAGGACGAGTGTGATCTGTATCAGTGGGAGCCTGGAGGAGGCTGCCCGAATGAAATCCCGGGCAATGGGCCCGGGATCACCTCGCCTGCGCCGACGTTGAATCAGGTGCTCACCGACCAGCAGGAGGCGCTTCTCGGGTGCGGTCGCTTCTACGGCACCGACTGCGAGATCGACGGTGTCGATCTGCTCAACATGGAGGCGAGCGCCATCTTCCAGTCGTGGATGGGCTTTTCGGGCACCCGGCCCGGTCAGACCACGATCGACGGGAGCATCCAGCCGGGCACGTTCCGGCTGCTCGGCCCGTCCCAGGCGCTCCGTTTCGACGGCGGGCCGGCGTGCACGCGGTTCGTCACGGGAGCGGGTGCCTCGGTCCTGCCCGGCTGCCGCAGCCCCCTCGACATCGCGACGACGGGATGGGATCCGCGGGTCGATGGCGGAGCCTCGATCCAGGCTGCGTACCTCAGTGGCGACCCCAGCGTCACCGCTCTTCGCCACCCGTGCGCGTCCGTATCGAACAATCAATGCGTTCCGAGCGACGACCTGATCTTCGTCAGCGAGATGGCCGCTCTCTCCTGGAACGCGCAGATGACGATCCTCGTGCTGGGCGCCTTGACGCTGCAGCCCGGCGAGACACCGGGCATCGATGTCTTCGACCGGACGCAGCCGTTTCGTCCGAACGGTTGTTCCATGGCGGTCCCCACTTTGTGCGACAGCGTTCAGGGCTTTGCGCGCTGGACGGGAAACCAGCACCCGAGCGTCCGCGCCGGCGGCAACGGCCGGTATGGGCGCCGCGACTTCCTCTGGCACGGCGGGAGCCCCATCGTGCTCGAGTACCAGAAGAACAACGTGCTCGGCTTCGCCATGGACTTCGCGGAGGATGTCACGGCGACGAGCTGGGGGGTGGAGTTCAGCTGGGCCAACGACGTGTTGCGACAGGACAACGGCTCGTTCGACGGGCTCACCGAGGTCGACCAGTACAATCTGACGATCTCCGTGGACCGGCCCACCTTCATCCACTTCCTGAACGCGAACCGCTCGTTCATCTTCAACGCCCAGCTCTTCGTGGGCTACGAGGACGGCTACAACCGGAACTTCCCGAGCAACGGACCCTGGAGCACCTTCGGCACGTTGACGATGCTGACGGGGTACCTGCAGGACCGGCTGAATGCGGCGCTCACCTTCGTCTACGACGCGAAGTCGAACTCGGGCGGCATCCTGCCCAACGTGCAGTACCGTTTCTCGGACAGCTTCTCCGTCTCGTTCGGCGCGATCTTCCTGTGGGGCCGCTACCAGGAGAAGCCGATGCCGATCAGTCCCTCGGGACTCGCGAACCAGGTCGACAGCGGGCCGTTCCGCGCGTATCGACAGGTGACCGAGCAGTTCATCGCGGCGGCCCGCGACCTCGACCAGTTCACGCTGCGCATCCGCTACACGTTCTGACGCGCCGCCGGCGGAGGGGAGGGTCGCCGTGTTTCGCGCACTCGACGTCGCCACGTCGTGCGGCGCCACGCTGGCCCGCCTGAGTGCCGGCATCGCCGTGGGCTCCCCCGGTGCGCGACCCGAGCAGCCCCTGGAGCTCTTCGAGTTCGAGGGCTGTCCGCTCTGCCGCAAGGTGCGCGAAGCGCTCTCCGTGCTGGATCTCGACGCCTGGATCTACCCGTGTCCCAAGGGCGGGGCGCGGTTGCGCCCGGCGGCGTCCGGGCTACGCCAGATAGTCCATCATGCGGGTGCCGATCGTCAGGAACGTGAAGAAGCCGACGATGTCGGTCGTCGTCGTGACGATCACGCCCGATCCGAGCGCCGGATCCTGGCGCAGCCCCTTGAGCAGAAGCGGCACTGCCGCCCCCAGGAGTCCGGCGATCGCCATGCTGATCATCATGGCGAGGAACAGCACCAGGCCGAGGTACGGGTTCCCCCGCCACGCGTAGACGATGAACCCGCTCGCCACACCGGTGACCGCGCCGATGGTGATTCCGACGACGAGCTCCTTGCCCGCGGCCCGCAGTCCCGACGAGAACTCGATCTCCTCGAGCGCGATGGCCCGCGTGATGACGGTGAGGGCCTGGATTCCGCCATTGCCGCCCATCGCCGCCACCACCGGCAGGAAGATCGCGAGCGTGACGAACTGATCGAGCGTGCGCTCGAACAGCCCGACCACCCAGGCTGCCGTGAACGCGGTTCCGAGGTTGAGCAGCATCCAGGGGAGGCGCTTGCGAATCGATTGGCGAGCGGGGCTGAAGACGCGGTCGTCCTCGGAGAGCCCCGCCAGATGGTAGATGTCCTCGGTCGCCTCTTCCGTGATCACCTCGATCACGTCGTCCACCGTGATGATCCCGAGCAGCCGACCGTCCGCCTCGGTCACGGGAATCGCGAGCAGGTTGTAGCGGGCCACCAGGTGTGCCGCCTCCTCCTGGTCGGCGTCGGCCCGCACGCTGACGGGCTCCCGAATCATCAGCTCGCCGCAGGGTCGATCGGGCCGGGCGGAGACGAGCCGGCGGATCGGCACGACGCCGAGCAGCCGGCGCTGGTCGTCGACGACGTACAGATACAGGACGGACTCGGCCTCGTCTCCGATCTCGCGAATGCGATCGATGGCCTGCTGCGCCGTCAACTTCTCCTCGACCGCCACGAAGCGGGTCGTCATCACGCGACCCGCGCTCGATTCGGGGTAGAGCTGGACCTTGCGAAGCTCTTCGCGACGGCTCTCCGGAATCAGGGCCACGACGGCGTCGCGCCGCTCCTCCGGGATCGCCTCGATCAGCTCCAGCATGTCGTCGACCTCGAGCCGAGCGATCACCTGGGCGATGCGTTCGTCGCTGAGCACCTCGAAGATCTGGGGAACCATCTCGATCGGGAGCTCGCGCAGCGTCCGGGCCGCGCGACGATGTCGGAAGAGCAGATCGACGACGGTGCGGATCTCCTCGGGCTGGAGCGCGCCGAGCAGCGGCGCCAGGTCCGCCGGGTGCATGCGCAAGAGGAGTCGCTCGGCGCGCGAGATCACGCCGCTCGCGAGTAGCCGCCGCAGGATTCTGGTCGTGACTTGCGTCGATGCCATCGCCGGCCCCCGCGCCTTCCGCCGGGACCCTCGCGTGGCGCCCTAGGCGGGAGGAAGCTCGGAGAAGGAGAAGCCCGTACTGTAGGGCTCGGACCGCTTTTCGCTCTCTGTCGTCATTCGCTCGGACTCACCTCGACGCCGGTTGCTTACCGCAGTTTTCCGGTCGCGTCACTCCCCGACGGGAGTCTCCCCACCGGCGGCTTCCACGCGACCGGCTGGCGACGTCGGGAGACGCGAGGGGGGGCCGCCGGGGGCCTCCCGACGACCTCCTCGTAGAGCGATACGAGTCGGTCCACGAGGACGTTTCGGTCGAAGTGCCGGCGCGCAAAAGCGCGGCCGGCCCGTCCCATCGCGGCTCGCAGCCCCGGCCGCCGGATCAGGGCGGCGATCCGCTCGGCCAACGCCTCCACGTCGCGTTCGGGGACCAGGAAGCCCGTCCGGCCGTTCCGCAGGCTCTCGGGAATTCCCCCGACGTCGCTGGCCACGACGGCGAGTCCGCTCGCCTGCGCCTCGATGAGCGCGAGCCCCTGGCTCTCCTCCGCGCCGTTCCGGGCCCGGACGCCGGGAAGCGCGAAGAGATGTGCGTCCGCGTAGTACGCGCGCACGCGATCGCGGGGCAGTGCACCCAGCCAGACCACGCGATCCGAGATGCCGAGCTGCCGCGCGAGGCGCTCGAGGGAGCCGCGGAGCGGACCCTCCCCGATGACCTGATAGCGCAATCCCGGGAAGCGCGGCGCCAGTCGGGCAACCGCGCGCAGAGCGAAGGCGATGCCCTTCTCTTCGACGAGCCGCGCCACGCTGAGCAATCGGATCTCGTCCCCGGTCGAGCGGCCCGGGTCCGCCGCGCGCAGCGTCGAGGCCGGCGCAAACGCCGCGGGGTCCACGCCCATGGGCAGCCGAGCGAGTCGGTCTTCGGGTGCGCCGAGCGCGCGCAGCCGTCCGCGCAGGAACTCGGAGTTGACGGTGATGAGGTCTGCTTTTCGAAACAGCCGGGTGTAGACGTCGGCGCCACCGATCCGGGGCACCACGTTCGCATCGAAGCCGTGGAACGTCACGACGAGCCGACCGCGCAGGACACCGAGTCGCAGGAGGTTCGCTCCCACGACCCCGACGGGCCCGTGGTGGCAGTGCACCACGTCGTACGGCTCCGACCCGTGGAACGGAACCTGCCGAAACAAAAGCGCGAGCGACGGGCCCTGGCGTCCGTAGGCGAGTGGATTCACGGAGCGGAACATCGAGGCCGCGTGGACGGCACCGCTCGAGAACACGAGTCGCGCGCCCGCCAGGGCCCGCGCCACGCGGGCGCTGGGCATCGGCGGTGGAAAGTGGCTTCGGTCGAGGCACGCGTACGCGGCCAGCTCGGGATGAATGACTGCGGGCGGTGCGTACGGTCGCTCGGGAAATACGTCGACCCGGTGCCCGCGCTCGATCAGGGCGCAGACGTGATCCAGCACGAACGTCTCCGATGCCGCAGGAAACTCGTTCACCAGCAGTGCGATGCGCACGTGAACCCCTCCGCCTGGGCTCGGAGCCTCGCATCGGTCGGGCTGCACTCGCGCTGCAGCTGATTTTCTGGCCGGCTGCGCAGCGGTTTCCCTCCGGGCGCGTCGCGGCGAAGCGGACCTGCGGGCCGGGGAGGGGCTCAGGCGCGTGCAACGGACGCGCGAACCTTCCGGCATTTGGGCGAAAGCGCTCCGATCGGGGTCCGGAGCGCCGTGCCGACCCGTCTGGGCGCTCCAGATGCATAAAGCGAGGCGCTCCAGTCGCCGATGAAACATGTCGGAGGTTCATCGACAGGTGCGCCCGGAATCGCGAAGCGGAGGGGTTCGCGCGCGGGGGCTGCGAGGGTGCCTGGCGACGGCGGTCGTACCGCTGTGCCTGGTGCTCGCAGCGCCGCTCGGAGCCGGGGAGCTGTCCCCGATCCGCGTGGGGGCGGAACAGCCGTCCCCGCTCCGCAGCATTGCGCCCGAACGCCCGGTGCAAAGCGGCCGCACCCTCCGTCAGGAGGAGTGGGCCGCGCTCCTGGTCGAGGCGTTGGATCTCACCCGGGCCCTGCCGGAAGGGCACACCGCGGAAGATCTGTTCTCGATCCTGTGCCCGGACGCCGCGGAGCTGCGGCTCGCGGCGGGTGGGCGTTCGGTTCCCGCGCGCCAGCCGTTCCGCGTCGCGATCGACACGCCGCATCCCGGTGCCCCCGGCCGCCCCATCCGAATCGACGTGAACGTGCCGGCCACTGCGATCTACGCGCTGGTGGTCGAGGGCGCGGGTCGGCAGAGCTGGTACGTGAACCGGCAGCGGATCGCGAGGCTCGATCCCTCGCCACTCGGCGCCGACGCGGCGCCCGCGCTGCTCCCCCTGCCTCGGGGCTCGCATCAACTCGTCGCCAACCTGACGCCGGGGGCGCGTGTGGATCACGTCGAGCTGACCGCACACCGCGCCGTATGTGTGGCCCCCGCGGACGGGTGGAGCGCCGACGAGCCGCTCACGTTCGGCGCGAAGGCGCGCTCGATGGTGCGGGCGTTGGGCCTGGATGCGCGTCTGCCGGTCGATGGTGAAGCGATCGTGATCGAGGCGGAACGCTACGACGAGGCGCTCGGTGGGGCCGCGCGCACCAGCGCGCGCGTCGAGCCGTCGGCGCCGAGCGCCGGCGAGTGGGTCGTCGCCGAGCACGGCGAAACCGAGCTCACCTACCGCGTGCGGCTGGACGAGCCCGGTGTCTACGGCCTGTTGGCACGGCTACACGGACGTGAGCGACAGCTGTGGTCGATCGACAACCGCTATCGCGTGATGGTGCGGCCCGGTCCCGAAGCAGACGCGTTCGCCTGGACCGAGGTCGCGACGCTCCCCCTCTCGATCGGCGAGCACGTGTTTCGCGCTCGCATGCCACGCGGTTCCGGGATCGACGTCGTTCGCCTCGCGCGCCGGCGCGCCAGCGACGCGGACTATCTCGGGGTGCTGGAGGCCGCCGGCTTCCGCGAGGGGCCCGTCGACGCTCGCGTCACGCTGGCCGACGCGCAGCGGAACCTGGGACACCCCACCTTTCGCGTTCTGGCCAACGACTTCCTGACGCGGATCTCCGGCGGATCGGCGGATGACTTTGCGCTGATCGAGCACGATCTCGGCCGGCTCTACACGCGGCCCCTGTCGCCGCTGCTGCCGGCGGATCTGTGAGCGCCATGTCGAGCCCCGAACCGACGCGCAGCCGCCGCTCGCTCTCCCCGGCGACGCTGGCGTGCGCACTGGCGATCGCACTCGCGGCGACCGCGTCCCCTGCGGAGGACGCGGACCACGGGTTGCACCTGCATCCCTCGCTGTCGCTGCGGGGAGTGTTCGACGACAACGTGTTCCTCGAGGACGATCGCACCAGCGACTTCGCGCTCTGGATCGCGCCGCGCCTTCAGGCCGACTACGCGAACGGGCCGCTGCGCGCCGGGCTCGACGCCGGCGCCGATCTGCGCCGCTATCGGCACGAGACGTCCCTCAACGAGGACTTCGGCCGGGTGTCGGGCTTCGGCGAGCTCGACCTGACCCGTGGGCTCACCCTCCGGCTCGCGAACAGCTACGTCCCGTATCCGGAGCGGCTCGGCCTGCCCGAAGACGATTCCGAGAATCTGGTCCAGACCAACCGCGCCGAGGCCGAGCTGCGCTACCGGAGGCCGTTCCGACGCGAGAGCTCGGTCCAGTTCGCACTCGAAGCCGTCCATTTCACCACGGGACGCTTTTCCGCTTCGGTGGACGAAGACGGGGACGGCATCGCTGAGACCGTGGACGACTTCCACGGGGACTTCCTCGAGACGAAGTTCCAGACCGAGGTTCAACGCGGCCTCGGTCGTCGCGCGCTGGTGTTCGCGCGGGCCGGAATGCGACGCCGCAACTTCGACGAGCTCTCCAACTCGGATTTCAACGAGTACTCGAGCCTGCTCGGTCTGCAGGTCCGATGGCCGGCGCGGCTCGAGCTCGATGCGACCGCGGGCTACGGATACGTCGATTTCGACGACCTCGACGCCAAGGATCGCTTCCTGGGCACGGCCCGTTTGAAGTGGGAAGGTCCGCGCGGATTCACGTGGCAGGCGTCGGCCGAGAATCGCTTCACCAGCGATGCGACGGGGCAGGATTTCACCGAGACGACGGCTCGCTTCGGAATCGGCAAGCAGCTGGGCAAGCGTATGCATGCGAATCTCGAATTCGCATGGAGTCGATTCGACGACGACGGGTCCGATCACGGCTCCGACACCTTCCGGGTGGTATCGGTGCGCCTCCGGCGCCAGGTCACGAGGCACCTGCAGGTCGCGCTCGGCTATCGCCACTGGCACAACGGCGGCAACGACTCGACCCGCGACTTCGATCAGAATCGGGCAATTCTGGAGTTCGTGTATGCGCGTTAGCGGGATCGTGTTGGGGATCGTGCTGGGTCTGGGCGTCGCGGTCGGATCCTGGGGCGAAGAGTCTTCGGGGTACCGGATCGGAGCGGGCGACCTCCTCGACGTTCAGGTCTGGCGCGAGCCCGACCTGTCGGGGCCGCATCCCGTCGATCGGACCGGGTCGATGCGCCACGTCCTGGCCGGCGAGATTCCGGCCGCCGACCGCACGGTCGAGGAGGTGGCGCTCGAGCTGCGCGAGCGGCTCGAACGCGACTACCTGCGCGAAGCGCGCGTCGTCGTGACCGTCGCGAATTCGGCGCGTCGTCGGGTGTCCGTGCTCGGAGCCGTCGCGAATCCGGGCGTGTATCCGGTGAGTGCCGACGCGCGGGTGCTCGATGTGGTGACCGCCGCGGGCGGCCTGTCGGAGCGTGCGGATCGCACCGCGACATTGATCCACGCCACCAGCGCATCGGACGCCCAGGACACAGCTCCTTCCGAGCGGACCGAGCTCGACCTGGCCGCGCTCTTCGACCGGGGCGAGCTGAGCGCCAATCCGCCCGTGGCGCCGGGTGATGTGCTGGTGGTCGCGTCTCGCGACTCCGCGCCGCTGGGCGCGGAGGTCGGCCGCGTCCGCGTGGTCGGCGAGGTCGCGCGGCCGGGCGTGTACGCACTCGACGAGGCCGGAACCGTACTCGATGCGGTGCTCGTGGCGGGCGGCCTGACGGAGTATGCGGCCGCGAACCGGGCCAAGCTCGTGCGCGGGCAGGGCGAGACGCGAGAGGAGGAGCGCGTGCGGCTCGGCGACCTCCTGAACGGCCGCCAACGCACCGCGAATCCGGCACTGCGCGGCGGCGATCTGATCGTTGTGCCCGAGTCGTTCTTCTGATTCGGCATCGCTGGGGGGCGAGATG
>CP070734.1:3075412-3080742 GCA_020347605.1 Deltaproteobacteria bacterium
GCCGAGGTCGCCGAGCACCACGCTGGCCGCCCCGGATTCCGCGTCCGCCGGCAGCCGCGGAAGGGACGCGAACTCCGCAGCGGTCGCCTCCGGAACGAACAGGGCGGCGGGCCCGGGCGCGTGCTCGCGAAGCCAGTCCCGCGCGGCGACGGGCGGCGTCAGGATGCGGGACGCCTCCGTTTCCACGCCGATCCCCGAAAGGCGCGCGACGAGCGCCGCGCGCGGACGCGACGTCGTGTTCGTCAGGAACAGGTGCGGGATCCGCCGCGCGCGCAGCCAGGCCGCCGCCTCCGGAGCGCCGGGCACGGCGCGCTCGCCGACGTAGAGCACGCCGTCGAGGTCGACCAGCAGCCCGCGAAGCGGCGGTCGGGATCGGGAGGGCGCCCTCGTCACGCGATGCCTTTCCCCGCGACGGTCCCGCTACGGACTCGAACGACCCGTTCGCGCATCCCCCTGGACGTAGCGCCGGAGATCGGCGGCGTTCGAGAGCGCGTAGCCGCGGGCGTCGTTGTTGAAGTAGGCGTAGACGTCGTAGCCGTCTGCAAGCCAGCGTCGGATCCGCCGAGCCTGCGCCGTCAGCGCCTGGGCCGAGTAGCGCACGCGGGTCCGATCGCCGTGGAAGCGAAGGTACACCCAGCCCGCGGTGAGCTCGCGCGGGTGGTCGTCGAGCCCGTCGTGGATGCACAGCGCGGCGCCGTGCTGGCGCAGCAGCGCGTAGACCGGGTCGCACAGCCAGCTCGCGTCGCGAAACTCGATCGCAAAGCGGGTCCGCGCCGGTGTCGCCTCGAGGAACCCCGCCAGGCGGGCGGGGTCGGCGTGCCAGTTCGGGGGAAGCTGCACGAGGATCGGCCCCAGCTGCCGCTTCAGCCGGCGCGCGCGCTCCAGAAACCGCTCGATCGGCTCGCGCGGTGCGCGCAGTCGCTTCACGTGCGTGCCGAAGCGGCTGAACTTGAGCGCGAAGCAGAACCCGGCGGACACCTGATCGCGCCAGGCGTCGAACGTTTCGGGCTCGGGCAGACGGTAGAAGGTGTTGTTGATCTCGACCGTGTCGAAGCGCGACGCGTAGTACCGCAGCCACTGCGCCGTCGGCAGCTCGTCCGGGTAGAAGACGCGCTGCCAGTGCGCGTAGTGGTAGCCGGACGTCCCGACCCGGAGTCGTCCTCGCATCTTCCGGCCCGCGCTACACGGACGCCCCGGCCCGGTGCGGGCGGGGTCGTCTCAGTACTCCCCGGTCGCCGTGAAGCGCTCCAGGGGAACGCCGGTGCCGAGCTCGCGCACGTGTTCGATGCTTCGCACCAGCTCGCCCTCCTTGCCGGAGCGGTCGTCGATGGAGAGCTCGATCAGGATACGGTTGCTGTGCTTGCGCAGCTCCTCGTGCGAGCGGCGCACCACCTCGAGGATCTCGTTCAGCTCGCCCTCGAGCGTGGTGCCCATGGCGTGGAGCTGATACTGGAGCCGGCTGTCGGCCACGACCCGGAGAACCTCGGCCACGAGCCTCGGAAACTCTCCGTGCGCGTCCACCGGCGTGATCCGGAATTCGGCCAGCATTTCGATTCACCTCCGTGTTCAACGCGTTGCAATGAACGTACCGACGACGCGGCCGCGGTTCGAGCGATGGGTCGCGGCGCGCCCGTCTCAATCGCCTCTCCGGGGCCGCCCGTGCGCGAGCGCGCGAAGGCGCTCGTAGAGCTGCTGCTCCTCGCGCGACAGGTGTTCCGGTATCCGCACCCGGAGCTTCAGGTACAGGTGCCCTCGAGCGCCTCCACCCAGCGTCGGCAGACCCTTTCCCCGCAATCGGAAGACGCGGTCCGGCTGTGCCCCGGCGGGGATCTGCACCGATGCGGACCCGTCGAGGGTCGCGACCTCGATCGTGTTGCCGAGCACCGCGTCGGTCAGCTCGATGCTCTGCTCGCGCCACAGATCCGCACCGCGCCGCTCGAAGCGCGGATCGGGTGCGGTTCGCACCGAGACGTACAGGTCGCCGGCCGGGTCGCCGGGTCGCGGCCCCGGTCCACCCTTGCCCGGAATGCGCAGGCGCATGCCGTCCTCGACGCCGACCGGAATCCGGACGCGCAGCGTATCCTCGCTCCGGGTCTCGCCCCGCCCCGCGCACGCCGGACACGGATCCGGGATGGATTCGCCGCGGCCGTGGCAGGTCGGACAGGTCGAGATCTGCTGCAGGCGGATGTCGCCGCGCATGCGGGTCGTCACCCGCTGTCCCGTGCCGTTGCAGGCGGCGCAGCGCCGCGCGGACGTGCCCGCCTTCGCCCCCGAGCCACCGCACGCCGCGCAGGGCCGCGGTCGCTCGGTGCGGATGCTCTCCTCGCCGCCCCGCAAGACCCGCTCGAGCGACACCTCGACCCAGATCTCGAAGTCGTCGCCGCGCGTCGGCGCCGCGCGCCGGCGGCCGAAGATCCGCTCGAACAGACCCTCGGGCCCCGCCCCGGACCCGAACCCGAGTCCGCCGAAGAGATCGTCGAAGTCGAGGCCGGTGAACAGGTCCTCCGGCGATACACCGGGTACACCCGCGAAGCCGCGTGCGTCGTAGTCCGCGCGCTTCTGCGGATCGCGCAGGACCGCGTAGGCCTCGGCGATCTCCTTGAAGTGCTCCTCCGCGTCGGGCTCCTGGCTGCGGTCCGGATGGTAGCGGAGGGCGAGCTTGCGGAAGGCGTTCTTGATCGTCTTTGCGTCGGCGTCGCGGGAGACACCGAGAACCTCGTAGTAGTCGCGTCGCTGCCGTGCCATGCGTTGCTAGCGGCCCCGCACCGCCCGTCCCTCGAGCTGCGCGATCGGCGCTCCGTCGGCCCTTGCGCGCGCCGCACGGAGCGACCGCCGAGCGTTACGCAGAGACGCGGTCCTCCGCGAACAGGCGAACGAGATCGAGACTCGTGATGATGCCGACGAGCTTGCCTCCCTCCACGACCGGGAGTCGATGGATGTGGTGCGTCACGAGTGTGCGCGCGACATCGCGCAGGGGCTGGTCCGGCGTCGCCGTGATCGTGGCGTCGATCATCACGTCGCGCACGCACAGCTTCTCGACGCGCGCGCCGACGCGCTGGCCGATGGCTTCGAGAGACTCGACGCCGCTCGTCTCGATCCCGCCGACCTCCCGATAGTAGTCCGACGCGGTCTCCGCAAGGCTCTGTTCCACGCACAGCTGACGCACGATGTCCGAGCGCGACACGATGCCGAGCAGGCGACCCTCATCGACGACCGGGAACCCCGTCACGCCCTCCCGGAAGAACTGTCGCTCGAGTTCCGGCAACGTCATCTCGGGAGACACCGACCGAACCTCCGCGTGCATCAGGTCGCGCGCCCTCCGGTTCATGGCACCCTCCTCGCGCCTTCGCAGCTCCGCCCCGCGTCAAGAGTGCTGCGCCTTCTCCTTCTCCAGGATTCGCAGCGTCGTCTTGAGCACGGTATCCGGCGTCAGCGAGACGCTGTCGATGCCGCACTCCACCAGGAATTCCGCAAACTCCGGGTAGTCGCTCGGCGCCTGTCCGCAGATGCCGATCTTGCGGCCGAGTCGCTTCGCGGTCGCGATCACGGAGGCGATCATGTCCATCACGGCCGGATCGCGCTCGTCGAAGATGGGCGCGAGGATCTCCGAATCGCGATCGACGCCGAGCACCAGCTGCGTGAGATCGTTCGAGCCGATCGAGAAGCCGTCGAAGATCTCGGCGAAGTCCGCTGCGCGCACCACGTTGCTCGGCACCTCGCACATCACGTAGATCTCGAGCCCGTTCCTTCCGCGCCGAAGGCCGTGCTTCTCCATCTCGAGCTGAACGCGACGGCCCTCGTCGGGCGTCCGGCAGAACGGGACCATGAGCTTCACGTTGTGAAGGCCCATCTCGTCCCGGACCTTGGCGAGCGCCCGGCACTCGAGCGCGAATCCGTCGCGGTAGCGCGGGTGGTCGTAGCGCGAGGCGCCCCGGAAGCCCAGCATGGGATTCGCCTCGGACGGCTCGAAGCGGCTCCCGCCCACGAGGTTCGCGTATTCGTTGGACTTGAAGTCGGAGAGCCGGACGATCACGTCCTTGGGATGGAACGCCGCCGCGATCTTCGCCACGCCCTGGGCCAGGCGGTCCACGAAGTACTGCGTCCGGTCGGCGTAGCCGCGCGTGAGCTCGTCGATCTGCGCTCGCACGCCGAGGTCCTCGATCTCGTCGTAGTGGACGAGCGCCATCGGGTGCACGCGCACGAGCGCGTTGATGATGAATTCGAGCCGGGCGAGACCGACACCGTCATGCGGGAGCTGCGCGAGCCGGAAGGCCTCGCGCGGGTCGCCGACGTTCAGCATCACCTGCGTGCGCGGGCGGGGCAGGGACTCGACGTCGATGCGCTCGACGTCGAACGCGAGCTTTCCCGCGTAGACGTTTCCGGTCTCGCCCTCGGCACACGAAACCGTCACCAGCTGGCCGTCGCCCAGCCGGGCCGTCGCGTCCTCGGCGCCGACGACGGCGGGGAGCCCCAGCTCCCGCGCCACGATGGCCGCGTGGCAGGTCCGGCTGCCCCGATCCGTCACGATCGCGGCGGCCTTCTTCATCACCGGCTCCCAGTCGGGATCGGTGCTCTCCGCGACGAGCACCTCGCCGTCCTGGAACTCGCCCAGGCGGGCCACGCTCTGGATCACGCGGACGCGCCCGCTTCCGATCTTGTCGCCGATGCTGCGCCCGCACGCGAGTACGGGAGATCGTTCGTGAAGGTGGTAGATGTGGATCACACCGACGTGGCGTCGCGACTGCACGGTCTCGGGGCGCGCCTGCACGACGAAGAGCTCGCCGGTGATCCCGTCCTTCGCCCATTCGATGTCCATCGGCGTCGGCCGGCCCCGCTTGGCGCTGTAGTGCTCCTCGATGATGCAGGCGGTGTGCGCGAGCGACAGGATCTCGTCGTCCTCGAGGGCGAAGCGGTTCCGCTCCTCCATGGGAACGGCCAGGTTCTTCACCCCCTTGCCGCCGCCCACGTCGTAGACCATGCGCAGCTCCTTGCTGCCGAGCTTCTTCTCGAGAATCGGCCGGGCGTTGCGCTTGAGGGTCGTCTTGAAGACCGTGTACTCGTCGGGATTCACCGTGCCCTGGACCACGTTCTCGCCGAGCCCGTACGCCGCGTTGATCAACACCGCGTTGCGGAAGCCCGTCTCCGTATCGACGGTGAACATCACGCCCGACACGCCCCGGTCGGATCGCACCATGCGCTGCACGCCGATGGAGAGGGCGACGCGGCTCGTGTCGAATCCGCGTTCGGCGCGGTACGAGATGGCGCGGTCCGTGAACAGCGACGCGAAGCAGCGCTTGCACGTCTCGAGCAGGGCCACGCGCCCCCGGACG
>CP070734.1:3080842-3088564 GCA_020347605.1 Deltaproteobacteria bacterium
CGCGCGAGCCGCGCGCCGCGAGGCGTTCGCGCGCGGCGGCCACCATGCGGGGGTCGAGATCGAAGGCGTCGACCGAGTCCGCGCCGAAGCGGTCGAGGATGAGCTCCACGCCCACTCCGCGCCCACAGCCGATCTCGAGCGCCGCACCGCCGCGCATGCGGCCGCCCATGCGAATCAGCCGCGCGGCCTCGAAATGGCGCTGGATCGCGGCGCGCACCGGGTTGTTCATGAGTGCGTACTCGACGGGATTCAGACGCACGGGGGCTCCTCTTCGCAGCGAGCTCGGCCGCGGAAGGCTACCAGAACGGGATCGGATCCCGCTGCGGGCGCTCGGCCACTGCGCGTCGGCCGGCGGAGCGTCAGTCGCGCGCCAACAGCACCCACGCGCCCACGACGATGAATCCCACGCCCGCCACCCAGCGAACGACCTTGGGATTCACGTAGGCGGCCAGCACCGAGCCGGCCAGCACGCCCAGGGCCGACGTCAGGACGAGCGCGGTCGCAGAGGCCGCGAACACCGTGAGCTTCGGATGTGCGGCGTCCGACGCGTACAGGAGGGTTGCGAGCTGGGTCTTGTCGCCGAGCTCGGCAACGAAGATGGTGGAGAACACGACCGCAAAGAGCTTTAGATCCATGTCTGGCCTCGGATGGATTCGGACAGTCTCGTTCGATCCGCGCGCCCGGCGGGACACACGCGCCGCCCCGACCGATCGCTCAGTCGCGTTGATAGATGCCTCGCGCCAGCCGGCGCACACTGGATTCGAGGAGCTCCACGCCCGTGAGCACGCCCACCGTCACGACCGCGAGCGCGATCGCACCCAGGTGTTGACCCAGACCGATCGCGGCTCCGATGGCGGCGAGCACCCAGATCACGGCGGCAGTCGTAACGCCCGTGACGGTACCTTCGCGAGCCAGGATGACGCCCGCACCCAGGAATCCGACCCCCGTCACGAGCTGGCCGAGAACGCGGGTCGGGTCGGCGCTACCACCGGACGCGGCCTCGCCGAGCTCGATGAACACGGACGTGCTGATGCAGATCAGGACGCTCGTCCGAACGCCGGCCGGCTTGCCGCGCAGCTGTCGCTCGACTCCGATGATCGCGCCGCACAGCAGCGCGGTGCCGACCGTCGTCCAGAACGTCGGCCCGAGCGGATCGAAATAGTCCACGGACGCCACCTCCGGGGGCCGGCATGCTCCCGACCGGCGCGGCCGGGACGCGCGGCGGAACGTACCACGAATGGCGCGGTGCGAGACCCGGCCGGAGCGGGCGGGGCACCGCGGCGGGGGCGGCCCCGCGGCCGCAGCCGTTGGGACGCCGCGGGGTGCTCTGTTACGTTACTCGCGAAAGGCAAGGAGGACGTCCATGGCAAAGCCGTCGAACGAGGCTGTGGTGGAGTCCCTGTCGCGGCTACTCGCCGACAGCTACACGCTCTACCCGAAGACCCACACCTACCACGGGAACGTCGTCGGCCCGATGTTCACGACGCTGCACACGCTGTTCGAGACGGAATACACGGAGCTGGCGCTGGCGGTCGACGAGATTGCCGAGCGCATCCGCGCAGTGGGTGCCTTTGCTCCCGGGAGCTACTCGGATTTCATGAAGCTGGCTTCCGTGAAGGAGGAGACCGGGCGTCCGGACGCCAAGCAGATGATCTCGACGCTGGTGGCGGACCAGACGCGGGTCGCCGATGCGGCCCGCAGAGTCATCGAAGCCTCAGAGCAGGCGGGCGATCAGGCGAGCGCGGATCTCGGCACGCGGCGCGTGGAAGTCCACGAGAAAAATGCGTGGATGCTGCGGAGCCATCTCGAATAGAGGGACCCGATAGAGCCGACGCGGCCCCACCGGAAAGGGGCGGCCCCGTCCGCACGGAGACCCGACGCGGGGATCGGGTGCGATCCGGGCTTACAGCTGCGTTCGCTCCTTCGAACGTCGATCGTTCACGAGTCGGCCGCTGTGGAAGACCTGGCGCATCGCACGGTCCCGCCAGGCAACCGTGGAGTCGTACAGGTCTTGATTCGTGTCGACGATCGAGATCAGAACGCCCGCGGTATTGATTCGCAGCCGGCCGGTCGTGACGCCATCCGGGCGAACGAAGAAGCTGGGCCAGCAGCTCTCCCGGGCGGACGTGTTGCTGCAGCTGATCCACATGAAGTTGTTGGCGGCCGACGACTGCGCCGTGGCCGGCATCGTGATCCCGGGCAGCGTCGAGCCGCCGTTCCATCGCCGGAATCGTGCGCCCACGTCGCTTCGCATCGCCCTCAGGATCCGGGGCGTCACGTGGCCCGCGTGGAAGGAGTGGAACAGGAGTTGGACGCCGCGTCGCTTGTACTCGCGGTAGAGCTCCGGATACCGGTAGTCGTGGCAGATCAGCACCCCGCACGAAATGCCGTGAACGGTGAATACGCTGAAGTGATTGCCCGGGCTGTAGTGCGCCAGATCACCTTTCGTTCCGGCTCGATTGCCGGCGCAGAACCGCTTGTCGTAGCGATCGACGAGCCGCCCGGCGTCGTCGATGACGTAGACGCTGTTGTGGGGCTTGTGCCGACCCGTCAGGCGGTGCGTCGATCCCAGAATGACCCACAACCGGAGCTCGCGGGCGCGGTCGAGCACCTGCTGCGTGCACGCGGTGAGTTGGTCCCAATCGAACCCCGCGTACGACTCGAACTCGGCACCTGCGTAGCCGGAGAGAGCCGCCTCGCAGAAGTGCGCCACCCGCGCGCCCCGCTGCTTCGCGATTTCCATCTGGCGCAGGACGTGACGGGCGTTGCCGCGGATGTCGGAGCTCACCGGAAACTGGCAGGTTGCGACAGAGAGCTTCATGAGCCGCCTCGGAGTCGGACTCGACCGGCGTCGCCCGTGCCGGGGAGTCTACCCCAGCGTCCGCAGCGCCGGATCGGACCGGTTGTCGAGACCTCGGCGCGTCGCGTTGCTAGACTCTAGTCATGCGCACGAACCGACTCGCATCGCTCCTCCCGCTCGCCGTCCTGGCCTCCGCGCTCCTGGCCGCGGAGCGCGCCTCCGTGATTCCGGCGGGCGAGGACTTCGGCGCCGGCCTGACCCTGCGGCAACCCACCGCACTGTCGGAGGTCGTGCGGGCCCCGGAGCGCTACGCGCAGCGACCCATCCTGCTGCACGGCCGGCTGACGGACGTCTGCCAGCGAAAGGGCTGTTGGACCATCCTCCAGGACGGCAGCGCTCACGTCCGGGTCCGCTTCCGGGACTACGGGTTCTTCGTGCCCACGGATGCGATCGGTGCCGAGGCCTTCGTCGAGGGCGTGGTGAAGGTCGAGACGCTCTCCGAGAAGGCCGCCCGGCACTACGAATCCGAGTCCCGCACCGGCGATCCCGAATCGGTCGACGGCCCGCGGCGCGAGGTCGGCTTCGTGGCGACGGGTGTGCGACTCGTCGGCCGGGAGTGACGGCGAGCGGGCGAGATCGCGCGCGCCCGCGTCGCCGCCCCAGCGCAAGAACGCCCCGCCCACGACGATCCCGGCTCAGACGCCCGCGGAGGCGCCCCCGCAGTCCCAGCCGGCGTCTTCCTCGACGAGCTTCAAAAGCGCATCGAAGAAGCCCGCCTCCGCGTCGGCCAGCTCCGTCGTGAGGTCGCCGGCGCGCCCGAAGAGCGCGGCGGAGCACTGCTCGCGCTCGCTCTGCTCCTCGAGAACGGCGGCGAGGTCGCGCCAGCCGGCCGCGATCTCGGACATCTGCAGCGGCAGGCCTGCGTCGCCGACGGCCGGCACCAGCGCCGAGACCTCCTGCAGGAACTCCGCATAGAGCGAGCGGAAGAAGCTACCGCCCGATCCGCGCTTGACGATCACCTGGTAGCCGAAGCGCGCAGCCCAGGACCAGTCCTCGAGGCGTCGCCAGCTGCCGAAGTCGGCGGCGAGCGCACGCATCCCGCCGATCCCGACCACCGGCTCGGTCGGGTGCGTGAGATGCATCGTGCAGTTCCGGCGCAGGGCGGTGCGGATCGCCTCGGCGAGCGGCCGGCCCAGCGTCACCTCGCCGTAGAAGTCACCGTATCGGTTCTGACAGCGGAGCGCGTAGTCCGGCGCATTCCGGGCGCGGCGGAGCTCGTCGAAGCTGCAGGTTTGGTACTCCTCGAAGCGCCGATCCGCGAGGAAGACCGTTGCCGCAACCGGGTCGTACCCGACCACGACGGCCCGATGGCCGGGGAAGTGGCTCGTCGTGTGGTGATACCCGAGATAGTAGGTGTCGGTGGAAACCATCACGGGCTCGCCGGCATCGACCCGTCGGCGCACCAGCTCCCAGGCCCGGTCGTCGTCCGGCTCCGGCCGATCCGCGAAGGGAAGCCCCGTGTTGCGACCGAGATCCTCTTCCAGGGTGGCGGTGCGGCCGTGGAACATCCGCGCGGGGCTCCAGTCCGGACTGCGGAGGTAGTAGAAGCCCAGCCCGCTGGACAGGCCGAAGATCATCGCCTCCGAAAGCTCGATGCGATGGAAGCGGAGGATGTTGCGCAGGGCCGTCGAGGCGCAGTGCGCGCCGGTTCGGTGCTCGTATCCCTCGACCCGAACGACCATGTAGACGGACGGTAGCAGCCCGGAGCGGGGTCCCGGTCGCGCCGGGCGGGTGCGCGCAGGGCAGACCGGCCGGGAACCGCTGTGCGGGTCACCGGCACGGCTAGCGCCGCTCGACCAGGAACAGCTGCTCGGTCACGTGAATCGGTCGATGCTTGAAGTTCCGGCTGCCGCGGAACGCATTGTACTGTGTCTTCAGAACCTCCACGGATCCCAGTCGGTTCAGCATCGCGCGCATCCGGTCGGGCGGAATGAATCCCTCGTTGTTGAACGAGATCAGCAGGAACGGCGCGTCGATCGCGTCGAGAAGCTGCTTCAGCAGCGGCAGCGACTTCGCGCGCACGTTGTAGCCCGAGCGTTGCCAATCGGTCGGTATTCCGGATACGCGGCTGATCCGCGTCGGGCGCTGGTATCGAACCAGCAGGTTGAGCATGAAATAGTTGGAGCCGTAGGGATGCTGGTTGTACGGCGGATCGATGTATGCGACGTCGAGGCTCGTAAGATCGCGGGCGATCTCGTTCGCGTCGCCTGCGAGCACGCGGCACTCGCACTCGAAATTGCTGAGGACGGGCGGCTCCAGCCTGATCTCGCCCTTGATTCGAACGAGCGCGTCGGAGCCGCTTCCCCCGAACTGACCGATCCGGGTGTGTCGATTCTTGTAGAAGCCCTTGAAGACACCGGCCGTATTGGCGTGGATCGAGGCCTCGCTGAGCAGCGGCCCCAGGAGCAGGTCCGCGACCTCGGCCGGCGCGGATGCGATGCGCCTGCGGTAGTCGTCGAGACGACGGGCGTTCTCGCGCGTGTAGAAGACGCGGTCCTCCGGGCGTATCCGGCCCTCGTCCCTCGGCGCGTAGAGCTCCTCGATGAATCCCCGGTTCAGCGGCTCGCGGGCGACCCTCGCGTTCAGATCGTCGACGATCTCGGCGAGCGCGGCCCGATCGACGGTGCTCCGGTTGCGCAGGAAACAGTGCGCGATCACGGCCGCGTAGGCTTCGATGTCGTTGCTGATCAGCAGGGATGCGTGGGCTTTCAGGAAACGGGAGACGACGCCCGATCCACTGAAGGCATCGAACGCGCGCAGGTGGTTGCGGCCGAGACGGCGCTTGATCCGTTCGAGCGCATCGCCGATCGGCGCCAGCAGGGCGCGCTTGTTGCCGAGGTAGGTGATGAGCTGACGGGACAGGTATGCGGGGTTCTCGGCCGACCCCCCAGCCCCCGCCGGCGGCACTCGGCGCAGCTCTCCGAGCCGGGAGACGGCCGGCTCGGCGTTGGAAACGGCGGCTTCGTTTCGCGCGTCTCCGGGGCCCACGGATCGGTACGCCGTCAGCCGCTACGCCCGCGCGCGAAGGCGAGCGCCAGGCCCGCGCTGGCGAACTCGAGGATCAGGGCTCCGGCGGTGTACGCGGAGAGGCCGCCGCCCGCGGCGACGCCGGCGAGCCGTGCGAGGCCGAGTCCAGCGGTGAGAAAGCCGAGCGCCACCAGAGCATGGCCGCGCCATGCCGGCGACACACAGCCCAGGCCGCAGAGTGCGCCGATCGCGGCCTGGAGTCCGCCGTACATCGCGCGGAGCTCGACCGTGCCCGTCGCGGTGCGTGCGGCAACACCCGCGACATCGTCCAGGAACGCGGGCTGCAGCAGGCAGAAGAGCCCGTACGGCAGCCAGAGCAGCGCAGACACACCGAGAAAGACTTGCGCCCCCACCCCCGACCTCCCGGCTGTCGAGTGCAACCGCGGGGCGCAGCGCTCGGCGAGAAGACGCGGCGCCGAACGCGACGGCGGCAGATCCCACGACTGCGGGCGGCATGCTACCACAGCGCCATCCGGGCGAGACGTCGGCGGCGGACCCTCCCCGCGCGATTGCGACCCGAGCGGGATTCGGCGCCGGGATGCCGGGCCCGAACTCGAAGGGGCCGTTGGCCGAAACGAGGTTCGGTCAGGCGGTGATGGGCCCTTCCAGCAGGACCCGAACCAGGTTCTCGATGGCGAGAGCGAATCCGACACTCGCAGCAAACAGGAATCCCGCGAGCACGAGGCCGAATCGACTGATGCGCCGTGCCGTGGGTCCGACCGCGACGCGGTAGGCGCCGAGGCTCCACCACCCGGAGGGCGGCAGGCGGCCGTCCCGAAGCCCGAGCTGGAAGTAGCGGAACAGGTAGCTACTGAACGCGGCGGAGACCGCGCAGAACGCCCACCCGGAGAGGCGAAGCGCACGCGCGGCCACGGCCCGCGCAGCCTCGGGATCGGACGACGCCGTTTCGCGGAGATGTTCGATCCAACCCGACACCCAGAGATGCGCGCAGAGAGCCAGCGGCACGAGTACCAGAAGCGCCGCGAGGATCGGCAACCAGAAAGCCGGATCACGGCGCGAGCGGAGCTCTACCCAGGGCACGCGGGAGCGTATCGGTGATCCCGCGGCCCGGCCTGAAACGTCCGCCGTTCTGCCGCCGCGCGGTTACCGCACCGATCCGCGGCGCGTCATCACCTATAATGCCCGAGACCGCCAGCGCCTCGCAGGGAGCCCAGCCATTGGCCCTTCGCATGATCACGGCTCACGTGCCGCCCGACCTGTGCGGCGATGCTCAGGAGATCCTACGCGAATTCGGCCACCAGACCTGGACGCAGGATGGTGGCCGCTACGGAGCCGTCGTGTGCGTAATCATGGGGGCGGGACGTACCGGCGAGGCGATGGACCGGCTCCACGAGCGCTTCGCGGAACGCGGGGGTCTGCTGGTGCTCGTTCAGCCGCTCGACGGGGTCCTGCCTCGGCCACTGGCAAGCCGTGTGAGCGAAGCCCGGACCGACGCGCGGTCGTCTGCAGCCGTGAGTCGCGAGGAGGTTTACGCAAACATCTCGGACACCGCACATCTCAGCCCCTCGTACCTTGCGCTCGTGGTTCTGGCGTCCGTCGTGGCCGGGATCGGGCTCGCGCGGGACAACACGGCGGCTGTGATCGGAGCCATGGTCGTGGCTCCCCTGCTCGGACCGAACATGGCGCTCGCGCTCGGAATGGTGCTGGGAGACAGCGCGTTGATCCGGCGCGCGTTGATCACGAACGCGGTGGGCCTGGTGGTGAGCTTCAGCTCGGCGGCGATCCTCGGCCTGGCACTGGACGCCGACCCCTCCACGCCCGAACTGGCGTCCCGCACGCGCGTGGCGATATGGGATCTTCTGCTGGCGCTGGCC
>CP070734.1:3088664-3101458 GCA_020347605.1 Deltaproteobacteria bacterium
GCGCTCGCCGAGCTGCGCCGACGGGCGCTCGCGGACCCGGTCTACCGGCAGACCCTGGTCTCGGCCGACGCGCGCGCCGCCGCGCTCAACGTCTCCTTCCGCAAGATGACCGACCACGAGTTCATCGCCGCCGACCTCGACGGCCGGATCCGCGAGATCCTGTCGGAGGAGAGCCGCGACGCGCGGCACTTTCACGTCGCCGGCCGCCCGCATGTGAAGTCGCGCGTATACCACGGCATGGTGCGCGATCTGCGCCTGGTGATCCCCCTCGCCATCGCGGTCATGGCCGTGACGCTGGGCGTGGTCACCGGCACGCGGCGCGGCGTGGTTCTGCCGCTCGGCACGGCGCTCGGCTCCGTGCTCTTCACCTTTGCCGCCATCGCGGTGTCGGGCCGCCCCCTGACCGTGCTCTCCTGCCTGCTGGCACCGACCCTGCTGGCGATCGGCAGCGTCTACGGCGTCCACTTCCTGGCGCGCTACGACGAGGACGCGGAGGGATGTGCCGACGCGGCGACGGCCGTGCTCCGCTGTCTCCGACACCTGCGCGTGCCCGTCTCGATCGCGGGTGTCACGACCATGGCCGGTTTCGCGGCGCTTCTCGTCACCGATGTTCCGGCGGTGCGCGAGCTCGGCGCCTTCTCGGTGTTCGGGATCGCCTGCATCACGCTGCTCTCGCTCACCGCCGTTCCCGCGACGCTCGCGCTGCTTCCCCTCCCCGCGCAGCGGACGCGCGGCGCCGCGTCGGGGCGACGGCTGGACCGGGCGCTCGACCGGTTGCTGGACCGCCTCGCCGCGCGCACGCAGCGGCACGCGACGGCGGTCCTGCTCGCCGCCGCATTGGCGACGCTCGTGGCGGCGGTCGCCATCCCGCGCATCGTGATCGACACCGACTACCTGTCCTTCTTCGACGAAGACGCACCGGTGCGTCGCGAGTTCGAGGCGGTGAACCGCCACCTCGCCGGCGCCGTGCCCCTCTACGTCGTGCTCGAGGGACGGGGTGCGGGCTCCTTCCGGGAGCCTGCGCTGGCCGTCGCGATCGAGACCCTGCAGGCGCGGCTCGACGCGACCCCCGGCGTGAGCCGGACGCTCTCGTTCATCGACACCATGCGGGTCCTGAATCGCGCCTTCCACGCGGGCGACCCCGCGCACGAGCGCGTGCCCGATACGCGCCCGGGCGTGACCGAGATGCTCTTCATGATCCCGAAAAGCGAGCTCGAGCGCTTCGTCACCGTGAACCACGCGCGCGCCAACGTGATCGTGCGCACCGGGGAGGTCGGCTCGGCCGCGGTGCTGCAGCTCACCCACTCGATCGAGTCGCTGCTGCGCGACGAGACCCTGCCGCCGGGCGTGACGGGCCGGGTCACCGGCAATGCGATCCTGCTGGCGCACAGCGCCGACGGGATCGCCCGCACGCAGCCGCGCGCCGTGGGGCTGGCGGCGCTGGTGATCTTCGCCTTGATCGCACTGGGACTGCGCTCGCCGCGCCTGGGACTCGTGGCCATGATCCCGAACCTGATCCCCGTCGCGACGTTCTTCGGGCTGCTGGGCCTCGGCGCCGCACCGCTCTCCCTGCCGACCAGCCTGATCGGCTGCACGGCGCTCGGAATCGCGATCGACGACACCGTGCACTTCCTGGTGCGGTATCGATCCGAACGCGCCGCGGGGGCGACACCGAAGCGCGCAGCGCGCGCCTGCGGGCGCCGGATCGGACGTCCGATCGCCGCGACCTCGGCGATGCTGGTCCTCGGCTTCCTGGTGATGGCCGCCAGCGAGTTCGCGACGCTGCGCCAGTTCGGCGTGCTGTCCGCGATCACCATGATCATCTGCCTGGTGACCGATCTGGTCGTGCTGCCCGCGATCCTGATCCGCGCGCGCATCTAGCGACCGGCGGCGCGTCTCGAACGCGGTCGCGCCGCGCGTCAGCGGGCTTCGAGGCGGCGCAGCTCGAAGGCCGAGCGGCCGAGAACGGGATTCGGCTCGATCTCTTCGACCTGCACCTCCGTGAACGTGTCGAGTCGCAGGTCGCGCATGCGGGCGCGCATCGGCACCCAGACGTCTGCGACCCGCTCGATCGACGCCGGATCGACCTCCAGCGCCTTCACCTCCACGCCCGCATCGTCGAAGTACCGCGTTCGCAGGGGGACGTAACGGTCCTGGTCCACGTAGATGAGAAACCGCGAGTACTCCGAGTCCGCCTCCCGCTTGGGAACGGCCTCCACCACGAAACACGCGATGTCGTGCAGCACCGAGTCGGGACGCCGCTCGTACTCCGCGTGCTCGATCTCACGCGGAATCACGTCCTCGAAGCTGAAGTCCGTCCCGAAGACGGCTTCGCCGCGCAGGCTCACGCGGCGCACCCGGCGCTGCGTCGGCAGGTACACGAACTGATCGCTCGAGCGCTCCGGGTGGTGGATGATCAGGTAGCCCGTGTGGCGGAGGTCGAAGGGCAGCTGGTAACGGACCAGGGTCTTCGACAGGACGCCGTCCGTCGCCTCGCCGCCCTCCCCCCGGAAGCTCTGGAACCACATGCGGAGCTCGGTTTCCTGCGTGTTTCCACCGCGGTCGCCCGACACCATGGTGGACTCCTGGATGTAGGAGCGGAAGCGATTGTCGAGCACGCGCTGGTAGATGTCGCGACCGGTCAGCGCCGCGGGGGACGGCTCCTGGCGCGCGCCGATGGCGTGCTCCACGCGCTCCGCGGTCGCGGGGCTGGCGTTCGTGACCGCGGCCGTCAGCAGGATGGGGATCAGGTGGAGCGCAGACCGGACTGACTGAGGCATCTTCCCCGTATCCAGGATCACCCGCCGAAGCCTGTATAGCGCGGCTGCGACCGGGAGGCCGAATGCGAATCGTCATCGAGCCCGACGCGGCGGCGGTCCACCGGCGCGCTGCCGCGCGCATCGCGGCGCTGATCCGGCGCCGCCCGGCGTGTGTGCTGGGCCTCCCGACCGGGCGGACGCCCCTCGCGCTGTATCGCGAGCTCGAACGCCTGCACCGCGAGGAGGGCCTCGACTTCTCGAGCGTGGTCACCTTCAACCTCGACGAGTACGTGGGGCTCGCGCCCGACCACCCCGAGAGCTTCTCGAGCTACATGCGCCGGAACCTGTTCGAGCGCGTCAACATCGACCCGGCCCACACGCACGTCCCCCGCGGCGACGCGCCCGACCTCGCGGCCGAGTGCGAGGCCTACGAGCGCGCGATCCGCGAGGCCGGTGGGATCGACCTGCAGGTGCTCGGCATCGGCGTCACGGGCCACATCGCCTTCAACGAGCCGGGCTCGTCGCTCGGAAGCCGCACCCGGGTCAAGACGCTGACCCGGGCGTCGCTCGAGGCCGGCGCGGCGCACCCCGGCGCGACGCCCGACCGACCGCGGCTCGCGATCACCATGGGCGTTGCGACCATCCTCGCCGCACGCGCCTGTCTGCTCCTCGCCACCGGGCGCGAGAAGGCCGCGACCCTCCGCGACGCCGTCGAGGGGCCCATCACGGCGCAGGTCCCCGCCACGGCGCTGCAGCTTCACGCGGACGTGACGGTGATCATCGACGAGCCGGCCGCGAGCGGGCTGGTGCGCCGGGAGTACTACATCGAGATGGAGCAGGCGCAGCGCCGACTCGAGTCCGGCGGGCGATGAAGCGCGCGGTCCGCGGACCGGAGCGCTACCAGAGCTTCCACCAGGGGCGCGGCGGGACGTCGACACCGGCGCAACGCGGGTGGAGCAGCCGGGGTGCATGGGGGCCGTATCGGGCTTGCGCGCGCACGCACGCGCCCGGCTCGATCGGGCACTGGTAGTCCGCCGCGTCCTCCCGTTCGCGCTCGCGGATCCGCTGCGAGACCAGCGCCGCGATCTCGGCGTTGCGGTAGCGCGAGCAGTTGACGCCCTCGTCCCAGGCGCCGGTTACGTAGTCCGACAGCTTCACGCGGCGCCGTACCCGCCAGCGCGGCTTCCCGAACCAGACGAAGCGCTTGCTGCACGTGACGTAGGGGCGGTTGAACCCGTAGCCGCGCTCGAGCGGATCCCGCTCGGCACCCAAAAGCCGCAGCCAGAAGCGCAGGCCCTCGAAGTTCACGCTCAGATCCGCATACGAGTAGATGGCGGTCGTATGCAGGCCGAAGTAGGTCCGCTCGGAGCGCTCGCCCCACTCCATGGCGGTGGCGATGCCCTTTCGATCCCGATGGGCGATCTCGAAGTAGCTCCAGCCCTCCACGAAGAAGTGGCCGAGCTTGTCGACGCCGACGAGGTGATCGTCGAGGCGGATCACCGCGCTCAGGTCCTTCAGGTGCACGCTCACGGCGTCGAAGACCCCGAGGTCCCGGTAGATCGATTCGCCGAAGCGCACGCGCCTTCGGTCGAGCGCCTCCGCCTCGTTCAGCTCCTCGGCGATCCGATGCCCGATGAAGGGGAACGAGATCGCGCGCCGCACCTGCTCGTAGAGCGCGTCGGCGTCGCAGGCGCCGTCGCGCTCGTTCGCCCGCTCGACCCCCTCCCGGATCCGGGCGTTCACCCACGCGTTCATCGGGCCCATGGAGTCACGCAGCGGCGCCGCGCGCGGCGTCACGCTGTCGATCTCGGCCGCGCCGGCCCCGGCCGCGGCGAACAGGGGCAGCGCCGCGAGCCCTGCGACGATGCCGGCTCTGGCGGGCGTGCGCATCTCCCACTCCGCAGACGCTGGCGTCCCCAACGGGAGTCGAACCCGTGTTGCCGCCTTGAAAGGGCGGAGTCCTAGGCCTCTAGACGATGGGGACGCTCCTGCGAGCGGCGCCCAGTATGGCTCAACCGCCGTGTCCTCGCCGCTACCGGCTCCGGACGGCCCGCCCGCCAAGCGGCGCCGTGGCGCGTTACACTCCGGTTCGATGAGCGACCGCTCCGTGCAGCGCGAGCGAGCCCAGAACCTGTGGACGAGCTTCGCCCGCAAGCACGTGTCGATCTCGAAGGCGACCGAGCTCCGGGCAGAGCCCACCCTCGATTTCTCGCGCATCGGCGGTCTCGAGGCGGCCAAGGACGAGGTCTCGACCTACGCCTGCGCCGCGACCCACCCGCGCATCTACGAGCGCTGGGGGACGGTGCCGCCCACGGCGATCCTGCTGCTCGGCCGCCGCGGCGTCGGGAAGAGCCTGCTCGCCGAGGCGCTCGCGACGGAGGCCGGCACCGCCTTCCTGGACATCTCGGTGCCGCGCCTGGTGATCGAGATCGTCCACCGCGACCCCAAGGTCGCCGAGCTCCTCGAGGGCTGGGCCCAGGTCCTGAGCGAGATGCCGCCGGTGACGGTCTTCTTCGACGAGCTGGAGTTCTCGCAGGCCCAGGAGATCGGAATCCGGCGGCCCGACTTTCCGATCGGCCCGATCATGGACTTCCTGCTGGAGCTGATCGACCAGGCGATCGCGCCCGAGCACACGCTCGTGGTGGGCTCGACCAGCCACCCGAGCACGCTGCGTCAGGCGTTCCTGGCGGCGCCGCGCTTCGAGCGGGCGATCGAGGTGAACCCGGTGTATCCGGACGACATCGTCGAGGCGCTGAAGATCCACGCGAGCGACGCCGAGAAGCGCGCGGGCCGAACGCTCTTCGAAGGCGTCGACTGGCCGGCGGTGGTTCGGAACTATCGCGAGCCGCCGCCCGGGGAGTGGGTGCGAATGCTCCACGCCGCGCTGCGCCGGAAGGCGCGCTGCGACGCGGCGGGCGAGGAGATCGGACGGGTCAGCACCCGCAACCTGCTCGACGAGGTCGAGCGCGTGCGGGTCGCCAACGCGCATCTGCGACCCGCGCGCGGTGGCAACTACCTCTAGCCGAGCGCGGAGCCCTCGTGCGCCAGGCCCACGACCTCGAGGACAAGCGCATCGGACTCGGTGTGACGGGGGGCATCGCCGCCTACAAGAGCGCGGCGCTCTGTCGGTCCCTGGTGCGCGCCGGCGCGTGCGTCGACGCGCTGCTCACACCCGCCGCGACGCGCTTCATCGCGCCGCTGCCGTTCCAGTGCATCACGGGGCGGCCGGTCCTCGTCCACCCGGCCGACGCGGACGCGGGCGAGATCGCGGCGCTTGCGGCGGGGCTGGACCTGCTCATCATCGCGCCGCTCACCGCGAACACGCTGGCGCGCCTGGCCCTCCGGCTGGGCGGCGATGTCCTCGTCGACGTCGCCCTCGCGACGCGCGCGCCGCTCCTGCTCGCCCCGGCAATGGAGCCGGAGATGTGGCAGCACCCGGCGACGCGCCGACACGCCGCGGGCCTGCTCGAGCGCGGCGCGACCTGTGTCGGACCCGGCGAGGGTCGCCTGGCGTCGGGCGCGGCGGGCCTGGGCCGGATGGCCGAGCCCCACGAGATCCTGGACCGCGCCCGGCGCTGCCTGGCGCGGGCGGCCTGACGGCGCGACGGACGCATGGACGAACCGCTGGCGGATCGGCGCATCGTGCTCGGGGTCGCGAGCGATCTCGCGGCGTGCGACAGCCCGGCCGTCTGCAGCGGACTCGTGCGATGCGGTGCACAGGTCGACGTCGTGCTCTGCGCGGGGGCCGAGACGTTCGTCCCCGCCCTCACCTATCAGGCGCTCACGCACCGGCGCGTCTACACCTCGATGTTCGACCTGTTCGCCGGCGAGAACATTCCGCACGTCGCGCTGGCGGGCGCGGCCGATCTGGTCCTGATGGCGCCGGCGACCGGCGCTGCGCTGTCGCGCCTCGCGAACGGCCTGGCGGACGAGCTGTTCTACGCGATCGCGCTGGCCAGCCCCGCGCCCATCGTGCTGGCCGCGAGCGCGCCCCCCGACCTCTGGCAGCACGCCGATACGCGCCGCCACATCGAGACGCTGCGGGAATGGGGCGTCGAGATCCTGCCGCCGCCGTCCGAGGGCGCGGCGGACGGCGCGATGCTGGATGTCGCGGAAATCCTCGGGGCGGCGCGCGCCGCGCTTCGAGCCGACCCTCACGCGCCGGCGAGCTGACGCGCGCGGGCCTCAGGTCCGGGCGGGCCGGCGGCGCACCACCGCGGTCCCCGCCAGACTCGCCACGAAGGCCGCGGCGGCTTCGACGGCCTCGCGCAGGTTCTGCTCCTCGGTACGCCCGGAGCGCTTGCGCGGCTTCAGCGAGTGGTCCCCGTCTTCCATCCAGACGATTCGGATCTTGTTGGAGAGCTTGTACTTCGCCACCTCGTCGGGGTCGCCGAGGGGATCGCGCTCGCCCTGCACGATCAGGGCCCGCGTGCGCAGCTCCGCCAGATGGGCGATGCGCAGCTTGTCGGGCTGCCCCGCCGGATGGAACGGATACCCGAAGCACAGAAGGCCGCGGGCCCGCACCTCGTCCGCCACGAGACTCGCGATGCGCCCGCCGAGCGACTTGCCGCCCAGCACCAGACCCGGTCCTCCGCCCAGGCGTTCGACGACCTCGCACCAGGTCTTGCGCAGCACCGGCTCGCGATCCGGCGGCTGGCGATCACCCGTCTCGCGCCGCCTCTGCATGTAGGGGAACTCGAAGCGAACGACGCGCAGGCCCGCGTCCGCCAGGCCTTCGGCCACCGCGTTCATGAACGCGCTGTCCATCGGCGCGCCCGCGCCCGGCGCGAGAACCACGGTCTCGCGAGCGTCCCGCGGGCCCGTCTCGAGGAATTCCACGTCGACGCCTCCAGACACCGAAGGGTACGTCGAATTGACCCGGCGGTCACCGCGATGCTACAACCGTCGCGACATCGAGTGCCCGGGTGACCCGATCGGGTGAAAGAGGGAAGGCCGTGCGAATCGGCCGCGGTCCCGCCACTGTGATTGGGGAGTCCCGCCCGCAACGACGCCACGTGGGGTAGACCCCATGGAAGGCGCGGGCGGTGCGCTCGCGGTTCGGCGCCGCCGTCCGCGAACACCCAAGAGCCAGGAAACCTGCCCGGGCGAACGCTGTGAGAGCTCTCCGCGGAGAGGGCCGTGCAGAGACGCCCGACCATCGACCGGTGCCCCACCCGGGCTCTCGTCGGAACGTCCTTCACCGTCCCTCGCGGAGGGTGAAGGAGGCCCGCGGATGCCCTTCCTTCCCGCCACCCGCAGTGCGCTGGCGCTGTTCGCACTCGCCGGGCTATGGGCCGGCCTTCCCCTGGCAGCGCCGCGCGCGCGTGCCGAGGATGCGCCCGCCCGCAGCGACGCGGAGTTCCCGGCGACGGACGCGAACGATCTTCCCGTGGTGCCGGTCGGCGAGGTCAACGTGACCGCGACCCGCGCCGAGCGCGGCGCACTCGAGGTGCCCGGAAACGTGACGGTGATCGACCGCGAGGCGATCGAGCGGAGCGGCGCGCAGCACGCCGCCGACCTGTTGCGGCGCGAAGCGGGCATCTACGTGACCAACACGTCGGGGACCCCGTCGGGCTACGCGGTGGATTCGCGCGGCTTCAACAACGGCGGCGGCAACGGCTCGAGCACCCTCGTCCTGGTCGACGGCCGTCGCGTGAACGAGACCGACTCGAGCACCCCGGACTGGGCCCTCCTCCACGTCGACCGGATCGAGCGCATCGAGATCGTGCGCGGCCCCACCAGCGCGGTGTGGGGCGACAACGCGATCGGCGGCGTCATCCAGATCATCACGCGCAGCGGCTCGGGCGCGCCCACGTTCAGCTGGACGGAGCGCGCGGGCACCTACGACTTCGGCAAAAGCAGCCTCTACGTGGGCGGCGAGGAGGGACCGATCGCGCTCACCTTCTTCGGCGAGACGTCGAGCACGGACGGCTATCGCGATCACAGCAGCTTCGAGACGGATACCGCCGACGGGAAGCTGCGCTGGACCATCGACGAGCGCGCCGCGCTCGAAGTCTCGGGCGGCTATACGAGCGACCAGCGCGACTTCCCCGGCACCCTGACGAAGCGGGAGGAGCGGTGCTTCGGCCGGCGCGCCGCCGATCCGAATCTGCGGGACGATGAGATCGACGCCATCCTGGCGGCCGGAACGTGTGCCGATGTCGCCGCGGCCGCACGGCCCACCGACACCTTCGCGGACGTACGCGCGCGCTACCTGCAGGGGCGGCTCGACCTGGAGCTCGCGGACGCCGTCGCCCTTCACGTCCAGCCCTCGTACCGCAGGCGCAATCAGGCGAACCGCGACTCGGGCCGGACGGCGTCGGGGGGCTTCTTCACCTTCGCGTTGGACCGCGAAGCCGTGACCTCTGGCGTGAACGCGCGGCTCCAGATCGATCGGTCGATCGGCGACTACCGGAACCGGATCCTCGTGGGAACGGACTACCTCTACGAGAAGGTCGACAGCGGCAGCCTCTCGGTGTTCGACGGATTCCCGTCCGCGTCCGACGAGACGGGCCGGCGGCGCATCTACGGCGTCTTCGCGCAGGAGGAGCTGAACCTGACGGACGACCTGCTGCTGTCGGCGGGGCTTCGCTTCGATCACGCCCGCTACGAGAACAACGATCGCATCGGCACCTCGGCCACCGTCCACAGCACCTTCGACTTCTGGAGCCCGAAGGCCGCACTCACCTACCGGGTCCGAGAGCCCCTCTCGGTCTACGCCTCGTTCGCGCGCGGCTTCCGCTTCCCGAACTTCGACGAGGCGTTCGGCTTCTTCGGCTTCGTGCCCGAGCTCGATCCCGAGCGCAGCAAGTCCTACGAAGTGGGTGCCAAGTTCCGCGACGATCGGGCCTCGGCGAACCTGGCCCTGTATCAGATGGACGTGAAGGACGAGATCCTGTTCGACCACGAGTTCATCACGAACGACCCCGCGTCGTGCTTTCCCGCCCCACCCTGCGCGAGTCCGCGCAACGTGAACTTCGACCGCGTGCGGCACCGGGGACTGGAATTCTCGGCGAACCTGCGCCCTCTCGAATGGCTCGAGCTCTACGGGAGCTACACCTATGACGACACCGAGATCCGTCGGGACTCACTCTCGGGCCTGGACGGCAACCGGCTTCCGATCACGCCGCGGCACCGCGGAACCTACGGCGTCCGTCTCTTCCTGCCGTACGGCGTCGAACTCTGGGCCAATGCGAACGTGGTGGGAAGCCGGCTCGTCGCGAACGACCTCGAGAACCTCCGCCAGCCCAAGCTCCGCAAGTTCTCCGTCTACGACCTGACCGCGACGTTCCGCCCCGAGGTCGGGCACTACCTCGGACTCGGCGATCAGCTCGAGGTCGCGCTGCAGGGCGTGGTGCGCAACGTCACCGATCGCGAGTACACCGAATTCGGAGGCCAGGGGACGTTCGATCCCACGACGGTGGGCTTCGACCCGTCCCCGACGCGCAACTACGAGGTCGGGATCACCGTCACCTACCGGCTTCCCACGGAGCGCTGACCGATGGTCCGCCCCTACGCGCGACGCATGCTCGGGCTGGGCGCAGCGCTGGCGCTCACGCTGGGCGGCCCCGGCCAGGCCGACGACAACCCGCGGCACGCGGCCGTCGAAGTCGGCACGGTGGACGCCGTCCCGCACGGCCCGAGCGTGGCCGAGCGCCTGGCGGAGATCCGGCGCCGGATCCAGGCGGCGACGGTCTACCCGCCCATCGCGCGCCGCCAGGGCCTCGCGGGCACCGCGCACGTGCGCTTCCAGATCGGTCGCGACGGGATCGCAACCGGAATCGAGGCTTCGCGATCGTCCGGTCACTGGATCCTGGACCGCGCCGCCGAGCGCAGCGTGCGCAGCGCGGGGCGGCTGCCCTGGGTCTACGGCCGCCTCGAGGTGCCCGTCCGCTTCGAGCTGGAACCGCGGCGCTGAGCGCACCGGCACGCGCGGCTTCGATGTGCGACTCTGGCCGGCCGGCGCCGGGCGGCGCGAAGGAGGCGACATGCACCGACCGTTCCGGTTCGGCGTTCAGCTGAGCCGCCTGCCTGCGGACGACTGGGCCGAGCGCTTGGGCCGCATCGAGTCGCTCGGCTTCGACAGCGTGTTCTGGCCCGACCACTTCGGCGATCAATGGGACCCGACCGCCGCGCTGGCGGCGGCCGCCGCCGTCACGACGCGCCTGCGCGTCGGCTCGCTGGTCTACGACGTCGACTACCGGCACCCGGTCGTCTTCGCCAAGGCCGCGGCCACCATCCACCTCTTGTCGGGCGGCCGCCACGAGTTCGGACTCGGGGCCGGCTGGATGGAGACGGACTACCGGGAGGCGGGGATCCCGTACGACCGCCCCGGGGTGCGCATCGAACGGCTCGAGGAGGCGATCCAGATCATCCGCAGCATGTGGACGCAGGAGAAGACCAGCTTCGAGGGCCGGCACTACCGGGTCCGCGATGCCGCGCGGGCGGCGCCGCTGCCTGCCGGCGATGCGCCGCGCGTTCTGATCGGCGGCGGCGGGCGGAAGCTGCTGTCGCTGGCCGGGCGCTACGCCGACATCGTCGGCATCAATCCGGCGCTGCCCGAAGGCCGGGTCACGCCGGCGACGGCGTCCGACCTGGCCCCCGATCGAGTGCGGCAGAAGATCGGCTGGGTGCGCGAGGCCGCGGCGCGCGCGGGGCGCGATCCCGACGCGCTGGAGCTCAACTCGCTCGTGTTCCTCGTCGCGCTCACCGACGACGCCAAGCCGCTCCGTGAGGGCCTCGCGAAGACCACGGGCATGAGCGCGGAGCAGGTGGCCGACTGCCCGCTCTTCATCACCGGCTCCCCGAGTGAGGTTCGAGAGCGGCTCGAGAAGCGCCGCGAGGAAACCGGAATTTCCTACATCGTGATCCAGGGAGAGCGGACCGAGGAGCTCGAGCCCTTCGCCGAGTCCATCGTCGCGCCGCTCGCAGGCACGTGAGGTGAACGTGAGGAGGAACCCCGATGATCGTTCGCGTGTTTCAAACGGCGGTCGCAACCGCTGCACTGCTCGTCGGCAGCGCGGCGTGGCCCGCCGAACCGAAGCCGGCCGAACCGAAGCCGGCCGCAGCGAAAGCGCCCGCGAAGAAGGCCACGCCCATGTCTGAGATGGACGCCTTCATCGCGGAGCAGGCGATCGACACGTCGAAGCCGGGTTGGAAGACGAGCCTCCCGCGACCGCCCAAGCTCGCGTTCGACGCGGGCACGACCTACTACTGGCTGCTCCAGACCAACAAGGGGGCCATCAAGATCCGCCTGCGCCCCGACGTCGCGCCGATGCACGTGTCGAGCACGATCTACCTGACGCGGCTGGGCTTCTACGACGGCCTCTCGTTCCATCGCGTGATCCCGGAGTTCATGCTGCAGGGCGGCGATCCGCTCGGCAACGGACGGGGCGGTCCCGGCTACACGTACGCCGGCGAGTTCGATGCCTCCGCCAAGCACGATCGCCCGGGCATCCTGAGCATGGCCAACGCCGGGCCCGGGACCGACGGCAGCCAGTTCTTCATCACGTTCGTCGCCACACCGCACCTCGACGGTCGCCACACGGTCTTCGGCGAGGTCGTGGAAGGCATGGGAACGGTGAAGGAGATCGAGACGTTCGGCAGCCGCAGCGGGCAGCCGACCGGGAAGCTGCTGATCAGCGACGCGAGCATCGTCGTCGAATAGGCCGCCGCCGCGCCCGCAGGCGACGAGGAGGCGTCCGTGCCCGATTTCGCGCTCACGGAGACCGACGGCCACCTGCTGGTCGTCACCCTCAACCGGCCCGAGGTGCTGAACGCGATCCATCCCCCCGCCAGCGTCGAGCTGGAAAAGGTGTTCGACGACTTCGAGGCCGATCCCGAGCTCTGGGTGGCGATCGTGACCGGCGCCGGCGACCGCGCCTTCAGCGCGGGCAACGACCTCAAGTACCAGGCGGCCGGCGGCGAGATGCGCTGGCCGAGCTCCGGCTTCGCGGGGCTCACGCACCGCTTCTCGAACACCAAGCCGATCATCGCAGCGGTGAACGGCCTCGCGATGGGCGCCGGCTGTGAGGT
>CP070734.1:3101558-3109225 GCA_020347605.1 Deltaproteobacteria bacterium
CGAGCGCGCCGCCGCGGGCGCCCGAGGTGCCGCTGACCGAGGAGGACCGGCGCGGGCTCGAGGCGCTCGGCTACATCACCGAGTAGCCCGCGCGGAACCGGAAGCGGGCGCAGCCGAACGGACTAGACTCGCGAGACGCCGGACGGAGGCCGTGTGGTTCGACAAGTGATCCTGCTCGTCACGATCGTGATCGCGGTCGCCTGCGCGTGGGTGGCGACCTGCGGCCTCGGGCACTACGAAGACGTCGCCGCGGGTGTCGCCTACCTCGAGGACCGCTCCTTCGAGCGCCTCAGCGTCGTCACGGTCGGAACCGGAGGCCCCTACGAGAATCCCCGACGACGCGGTCCAGCCACCGTGCTGGGATTCGGCGCGCGCGTGGTCCTGGTCGACGCGGGTCGCGGCGTGGCGGAGGGCTTGCGCGCCAGCGAGATCCCGGTCCGGCAGCCGGACACCGTGTTCCTCACGAGCCTGTTGCCCGAGAACACGGTGGGACTCGACGACCTGCTGTTGACCGGCTGGCTCGCGCCCCGATCCACACCGGTTCGGCTGGTCGGTCCCCGCGGTACGCGCGCGCTGGCCGAGGCGCTGCGCGCCGCCCACGCCCCGGCCGTCGCGGCGCGCGCCGAGGCGCTGGGCCTTCCGGCCGCGGGCGCGCGCTTCGACGTGCTGGAGATCGCCGACGGCTGGTCGGACGCGGATGCCGGGCTCGGCGTGCGCGCGGCCGCGACGGCCGGCGCGCCGCTCGCCTCGCTCGCCTACCGCTTCGAGGCCGACGGGCGAAGCGCCGTGGTGAGCGGAGCGGGTCCTGCGAGCGACGCGGTCGTGGCGCTCGCCCGGGGCGCCGACCTGCTCGTGCACGAGGCGTTCCACACGGACTCCGTCGAGCTGGCGATCGAAGCGGGCGCCGACGATCCCGAGCGGCTGCGCCGCGAGGCGGCCCTGCACACGTCGCTGCAAGAGGTCGCGGAGCTCGCGCAGCGGTCGGGCGTGCGCACGCTCGTGCTGGTCCGCCTGCGGCCCCCGCCGCTGTTCGACTTCCAGTACACGGGGCGGGTCGGCGAGGCGTTCTCCGGGCGGATCTCCATCGCCCGCGACGGCGACCTGTTCACACCCTGATCAGGGGCGGGTCGGCGGGTGCGGTCTCCTCCGGTTCGGTCGGGGGCGCGAGCCAGGGAGGCCCCCCCGGCGGCACCGGGCGCGCGTCGGGATCGCGCTCGCCCGTGAAGCGCCTCCGCTGCTCGCGGAAGTAGCGGACGCGCGGCGCCAGTGCGATTGCCTCGTCGATGGTGGCGATGGCTTCCTCGACGCGACCCGCGACGAAGTGAACCTCGGCCAGCGTGTCGAGCATGTTCGGATCGGAGCGCTCCGTCTGCTCGACCGCGCGCGTCGCGAGTGCGGTTGCGACGCGCACCTCCTCGGACGTCGGCGCGGTGTGCGACGTCACCATCCGCCACGCCAGGTCGTTCAGTGCGACCGCGTCGGCATCCGCGCGCGCCAGCAGGCGCTCGGCGCGCGGCGCGAACCAGCCCGGGTCCCCGGCGACGTCGCGCGCGGCGAGTCCCACGGAGAGCGCGACCACCAGCGCAAGCAGCGCGTCCGCGGCGAGGACCAGCCGCCGGGTGGGCATCTTGCGCGGATCCCGGCCCGTGATCAGGGCGGTGCACGCGAACCCCGTCAGGAATCCGCCCACGTGTGCGGCGGACGCGAGCACCGGAAACAGCCACGCCGCCGCGATCTCGAGCGCGGCCTGCAGGCCCAGCACCGCCAGGAACAAGCGGCGGGGAATGCGCCAGCCGACCGGGAGCCAGTCGGCCGTGAACAGCTCGAGGTAGAGCACCGCCCCGGCCGCTCCCATCACCATGCCGGATGCGCCCAGCGCCGCCTCGTAGCCCGCCAGGTAGCTGGCGCCCATCGCGCCGAGCCCGGAGACGACGAAGACCAGGAAGGCCCGCGCGGGGCCGAGCGGCCACTCGACCAGCGCCCCCAGCCCGATCAGGCCGAGCATGTTGAGCGTCAGGTGGACCGGCCCGCCGTGCAGGAGATTCGCCGTCACCAGGCGCCAGTGATCGCCGATCTCGAGAAACGTCGCACTGAACGACCCGGCCATGCTGAGGCGGGGACCGAGCGCCGTGAGCTGAAGCAGGAACACCAAGAGACACGCGATCGCGACGCCGCTGACGGCCCGCAGCCGGCGCGGACCGTGCGCCACGACCTCGACCTTCGCCATGTGAACCAGCCGCGCGTTGCCGTCGGGCAGGCTTCGGATGCGCTCGACGATCCCGTGCAGCAGCGCCTGGGCCGTGTTCGGAATCGCGAAGTCGCGGCGCCGCAGCGCGTAGACGGAACGGCGCGCGCCGATGCGAAGCGCATGCGGCGACAGGGCCAAGTGCGCGATCTCGGTGTACGGCGTGAGGCAGGAGCCGGCCAGCGAGAGGCGCCGCGGGACGCGCACGCCGTTCGCCTCGAGGACGACGTCACCGCGGCCGCGGCGCAGCGGAAAAACCTCGCGCGGCTCCGTGAAGGGCTCGGAATTCACGTGAGGAGCTTAGCGCGCGCCACCGCGGAGGTTCGGACCGGCTGGCTCCGGAAGACGGGGGCGGCGCGGACCACCGCGGCGGCCGCTCAGCTCTCCCGCGGAACCGCCAGCGAAGGAAACACCCGCGTGAACAGCAGGAAGACGAGGGCGAACCCGCCGACGAAACCCGCCGCGATGCCGAACTGGATCCAGCCGACCCAGGACAGCGGATCGTTCGGCGCGAGGGAGGGCCAGATCAGCACGTTGCGCTCCAGCCAGAAGCCGACGGCGACGACCAGTCCCACGGGTCCCAGGATCCAGGTCGTGCGCTTCGGGCGCTGACCGAGGAGCACCCAGAACGGGACGATCCAGCAGCACAGCCAGACGACCATCGTGAGCCACGCGTAGGGCTCGGACAGACGCGTCATCACGAATCCGGCGGTGTCCTGGAAGAACTGGGAGCCGAGCCGCGCGTGCAGGAAGAACCGCTCCTCCTCGAGGTTTCCATACCAGATGACCAGGTACTGCGAGAAGAAGAGATACATCCAGAAGATCGAGAACGCGAAGACCATCTTGCCGAGGTCGTGGAGCCGCGGCTGCGTGATCTCACCCTCCAATCCCGGCGCCGCGCGGTGCAGCACCGCGAGCACGGCGGTGAGCGCCACCGCGGACAGGAAACTGCCCCAGCTGAAATAGGCTCCGAACAGGTTCGAATACCACGTGGGCGACAGCGACATCACCTGGTCGAAGGCGATGACCGAGAAGCCGAACGCGTAGACGATGCAGATGAGCGGCGCCAGGCGGGTTGCGATGCGCGCGCAGCGCGCGCGCTCCTCGCCGTCTCCGCGCCAGCCGCGGGTGCACCACTCGAACAGCGCACGGCTCCGACCGCTGGCGCGCTCCGCGGCGCCGTGGAGGGCCGGGCGCAGCGAGTAGTACAGGAACGCGAGCGACAGGAAGGTCAGCAACAGCAACACGAAGAGATCGGTGAAGAACAGGCGGGGCTCGTTCAGCCAGCTGGCCTTCGCCTCGATCGGATGTTCGATCCAGCTGTAGAGGCTGTGGCGCCCGATGAAGCCGATCAGGTACAAGAGGACGCTGATCGGAATCCAGGCTCCGAGCGCCTCGGCCAGGCGTCGGACGGGGCCGGGCCACTGCGCGCCCACGATGACGAAGATGCACGCGATCACCACGCCGCCCTGGGCGAGGCCGGCGAAGTAGAGATAGTTGACGTGGAACGCGCGCCACGTGGTGTCCTCGTCCACCCCCAGACCCGCCACGAACACGATCGCGCCGAGTGCTGCAAGCGCCGCGCACACGGCGGCGAGGGGCTGCGGCAAGGCGCGCGGGCGCACCGTTTCGGCGGTCACGGCGTGCCTCCCTGGCGCCCGATCCGATCGAGGTAGCGGACGTAGTTGACGATGTCCCAGCGGTCATCCGGAGCGATCCGCGCGTAGCCCGGCATGCGCAGTCCCGGCTTCCCACCGGCCCCGTAGCGGATCACCGTGTAGATGTATCCGTCGCTGCGCCCGGTCGTGAGCGCGACGAGGGGGAAGACGCCGGCGAACACCTGTGCGACCGGACCCTCCGCGCGACCCGTCGCCCCGTGGCAGGTCGCGCAGAATTGCGTGTACTGCTCGCGGCCGTTCTCGAGCGAGCGCAGGTCGTCGGCGGCGAACGGGTTCTGCAGGGCATCGGCCGCCACGAGATCCAGGCGGTCGATGTGCGGCTCCCCCCCGTCGATCGGGATCGCGCCGTCGGGGGGCGCGAAGCCCCAGGCGTGCCCCTGCACCCCGGTGTCCTCGAACGCCTGGATGGACGGCTGCTTCTTCATCATCGGGAACCAGATGGGCGCCCAGTTCTCCCAGCAGCCACTTCCGAACACCAGCGAAAGCGCGGCGAGGACCGCGAGCGACTTGGCGGACGCGACGCCGCGGGCGGCCCGGTCGCCACGCGACCGTCCGCCGACGGCCGTGCGGGGCCGCCGCGCGTCGCTCGCGCTACGGCTCGACAAGGTTCACCTCCTTCGCCGCGTGTTCCCGCAGGAGGGCGTCGATCTCGGCCACGTCGCGCTCCTTGCAGCCCACCACGAGGCCGAAGTCCTCCGCCGAGAACCGCGCCCCGTAGTGCGGATGGGCGCGCGGGTTGGGGAGCCGCGCCACGGCCAGGAAGCCGAGCGCCGTGAGCAGACCGCCGAACAGGATGGTCAGCTCGAACGCGATGATCGTGTACGGCGCCACCGAGGCGAAGGGCTTGCCGCCCACGATGATCTGCCAGTCGAGGGACATCCAGATGGTCAGCGCGTACCCCGTGACGACGCCCGCGAGCCCGCCGACGAGCGTCCAGATCCGAACGCGGCTCGGCGTCGCATCGAGCGCGCGATCGAGCTCGTTCGACGGCACCGGGGAGAAGATCTCGAGATCCGTGTAGCCGCGCCCCTGCAGCTTCTGCGCGACGTCGGCGACCGACCTCGGCTGCTCGAAGATTCCCACGAGCGTCGGCATCAGTGGATCTCTCCGTAGGTGTGGGCGTGCTCCCAGGGCGTCTCGTCTCCAGCGTGTTCCTTTTCGTGGATCGCGTACTCCTTCACCTCGGCGATCGCGATCACGGGGAAGAGCTTCAGGAAGATCAGGAAGAACATGCTGAAGAACGCGAGACTTCCGACCAGGATCGACAACTCGACGATGCTCGGCGTGTACTGCCCCCACACCGCCGGGTCGTATTCGCGCGACAGACCCGTGATGATGATCACGTAGCGCTCGAACCACATCCCGATGTTGATCAGCACCGAGAGCACGAACAGGAACGGGATGCTCGTACGAAGGCGCCGGAACCAGAGCAGCTGTGGGAAGATCGCGTTGCACGAGATCATGATCCAGGTCGAGACCCAGTAGGAGCCGAACGCGCGCTGGAAGAAGGACGTCTGCTCGAACTCCACGGCGCTGTACCACGCGATGAAATACTCGACGACGTACGCGTAGCCGACGATCATCGACGTCAGCAGGATGAAGCGCGCCATGTTCTCGAAGTGGTAGGGCGTGATGAATTTCTCGAGGCCGTAGATCCGCCGCACCGGGATCATCACCGTGAGCACCATCGCGAATCCGGAGAAGATCGCCCCCGCCACGAAGTACGGCGCGAAGATGGTCGCGTGCCAGCCCGGCACGATCGACATCGCGAAGTCCCAGGACACCACGCTGTGCACCGAGAGCACCAGCGGCGTCGCCAGCCCGGAGAGGTGCAGCACGGTGCGGTTGTGAGACTTCCACTGCCGCGACGTGCCCTGCCAGCCCAGCGCCAGGACCGTGTAGAGGACCTTGCGCCAGCCGGTCGCGCGGTCGCGCGCAATGGCGAGGTCCGGAATCAGGCCGATGACCAGGAACACCGCGGAGATCGTGGCGTAGGTCGAGATCGCGAAGGTGTCCCACAGGAGCGGGCTCTTGAAGTTGACCCACAGGCCGCGCGAGTTCGGATAGGGCAGGATGAAGTACGACTTCCAGACGCGGCCCACGTGGACGCCCAGGAACTGCGCCGCCGTGAGCACGGCGAACACCGTCATGGCCTCGGCGCTGCGGTTGATGGCCGCGCGCCACTTCGATCGGAACAGGTAGAGGATCGCCGAGATCAGGGTTCCCGCGTGCGCGATACCGATCCAGAACACGAACGTGACGATGTAGACGCCCCAGAAGACGGGGTGCGAATAGCCCGCGACGCCGAGCCCCCAGTAGACCTGGTAGAGCACGCACAGTGCGGCCCAGGTCACGGTCGTCACCGCCAGCAGCAGGAGGCCCCAGTAGCCGAGCGACGCGCCCTTGAGGACCGACAGGATTCCCTGGTTGATGTCGGAGTCGGCCGGACCCATGGGCGGACTCACGACGGCGGTCATCGACGGTGCGGCGGGAGGCGTCATCTCAGCCCTCGACGGGCCCGCGCGGCACCTTGGCGAGGTAGGTGGTCGCGGGTCGGGTGTTGAGCACGTGCAGGGCGTGGTAGCCGCGGTCGGGGTCCTGCGACTGCTTCGACACCGCGCTGCTCTCGTCGCGCAGATTGCCGAAGTGGATCGCCTGGGTCGGGCACGCCTGCTGGCAGGCGGTCACGACCTCGCCGTCGCGGATGTCGCGGCCCTCGTCCTTGGCCGTCTGGCGCGCGGCCTCGACGCGCTGCACGCAGAACGTGCACTTCTCCATCACGCCCTTGCCGCGCACGGTCACGTCGGGGTTCAGCATGAGTCCCAGCTGCCCCGGCCAGTTCCGATTCGAGTAGTCCCAGAAGTTGAAGCGCCGCACCTTGTACGAGCAGTTGTTCGAGCAGTAGCGCGTACCGATGCAACGGTTGTAGACCATTCCGTTCATGCCTTCGCGGTTGTGATAGGTCGCGAAGACGGGACACACCGGCTCACAGGGCGCCGCCCCACAGTGCTGACACAGCATCGGGAGAACCCGGACGTCGGTGTCGCCGAGGGTTTCGCGATCGAGGGCCGGCCGGTTTCCCAGCGTCTGGTGGCTGGAATCGCCCGCGCCGATGTAGCGCTCGATGCGCAGCCAGGCCATCGCGCGACCGCGCGCGAACTCCTCCTCGCCCACGATCGGGATGTTGTTCTCGGTGTAGCAGGCCGCCACGCAGGCGCTGCAGCCGGTGCAGCGATCCAGATCGATCGACATGCCCCACCGGTACGGACTGGCGGCTCCGGCGTCCTTCCTCGGATCGAAGGGAACGACCGGGTCGTGATGGCCTTCGGCGTGGTCGGCGCCGTGCGCCGCGCCGTTTTCGCCGGCCGCTTCGCCCGCGTGCGCGCCGTCCGAGAGCGCGGTCAGCGCCACCACCTCGGCCAGCTGGCGTTCGCGCTGGTTGTCGGTGGTCTGACCCGCCGGGAGGTGCTGATAGGCTCCGGTGGCCCGGACCGACGCGTTCGCAGCGAGCCAGGCGCGCCCGCCGGTCTCGTCGGTCGCCGCGGGCAGCACCGCGATCACGTTCGCGCCCCGCACGGCGCTCGCGTGGAGCGCTTCGTTCGCATCGCGGGCGCCGCCCGGCCGCTCCTCTCCGGCGCGCGACGCGTAGTGCCCGACGCTGTGTCCCTGGCCGATCGGAACGGCGATCACGTCGTCTCGGATCCCGCCGCGCGGGAAGGCCGGCACCTCGATCGTGCCCGCGG
>CP070734.1:3109325-3149311 GCA_020347605.1 Deltaproteobacteria bacterium
CGTCGTAGGGCCGGTACTCGAAGCCGCCGAAGAAGCGCACCCGGAGGCGCGGTCCCGTCGTCGCGTAGACCTCCTTGCGCTGGAAGGCCGCGAAGATCGACTCCCGGGTGTTCGCCTCGGCCCAGACGGCGGCCAGGCCCGAGGCGCTCATGTCCGCTCCGCTGATGCCCATCGCGATGGGCTCCGCCGCGAGCGTGTTCTCCGGAGTCGAGTCGAGCGCCACCTTGCCGGCGAAGTTGTCCTCCTCGGCGGTGGCTGCGCCGGTGTGCGAGTCGGTCGAGCCGATCATCCCGAACTTGTAGGGATTCGAGCCGGTGCGCGCCTCGATCTCGAGGCCGCGCAGGAGCGCCGAGCGCGCGTAGTCGCCGGGCTCGACGGCTGCGTCTCGCAGGTCGTCCGTCTGGCTGGCGCTCAGCAGATGCACGAAGCTCTCGAAGTCCGCGAACTCGTCGTTGGGCGAGAGCGCCGGATGCGTCTCCGAATCGCCCTTGATCTGGGTCATCTCGACGATCGGCTCCCACTTCATCCGCATCCGGGCGTACTCCGCGCTGATCGGGCGCCCCCGGCTGTCCACCGCGTCGAACATGAGACCACCGCTGATGTTCGAGTTGTGCGGGATCGAGACGAAGCTCGCCTTCGCGTCGCCGGAGGTCTTCTCGAGCCAGGCCCAGAGGTCCTCGGGCTCGTCGCTGTCGAAGGAGCTGAACGGGATGAATTGGCGCGCCGTCCGGCCGCCCTGCGGCGTGAACACCACCCGGTGCAGGTTGTTGCCGTCCGGCGTCGAGGTCCACTCCCAGCCGATGAACGACGTGAACCGGCCGGGCTCGTTGTGGCGCTCGGTGATCGCGATGCTCTCCTTCCAGATCGACCGCTTCACCTCGTCGCTGTCGAGATCGGCGAAGGGCTTGCCGGCGTTGATGGCGGCGATGAACTCCAGGAATACCTCGACGCCCTTGCCCTCCTCGACCGCTTGCACGAAGCGCTGGCCGCTCTCGGTGCGGACGAGCTCGGGGTCGCCCTGGAAGAGCTTGTACGGGACGCCCATCATCTCCGCGTGGTCGGCGACCACCAGGAAGTCGAGCGGCGTTCCGATCCGGATCCGCGCGCGGTGATAGGGGTGGACGATCGGGAGCCCCTTCGCGAAACGGTAGGCGTCATCGGGGTCCGCCGTCTTGTTCTCCAGGAAGTAGGCATCGGGCGAGAAGGATGTGTGCAGGTGCGTGTCGCCGAAATAGACCTCGGTGGGCTGCGCCCACGCCCCGCTTGCCGAGCCGAGCAGCAGCGCGCTGCTCAGCAGCCGCCGCCAAAGACCCTTCTTCATCGTCCACCTCCGTGTTGGCGCTCGAGCGGGGCTCGGTCGCCTATCGCGTCACGATGTCGAACCAGAACTCGAAGCGGTCCAGCAGCGAGAGCAGCTCCCGGAGCTTCTCCGGATCGCCCTCGACCGTGACGTCGCCCGCTTCGATCTCCCCGTCGAGCGTCTTCTCGCCCAGCATGATCTCGTCGAGGGTCGCGCGATCCATGGTGATGGTCGCGTCGGCCCCTTCGACCTGCTTCCCCTCCCGGTGGGAGAGGTGCGAGTTCTCGAGGTTCAGCACGTAGCGCTCTTCCACGTCGGGGAAGACGAGGTTCAGCACGATCGCCTTGCCGGCGGCCTTCGGCCCGTTGAGCCGCACGCCCATGAAGTCGAGCATCATGCCGATGCTCATGGCGTGCATCGTGTCCGGAGAGCCCGCCTTGGTCGCCGTGCCCCCGGTCACGCCGTGGCGCAGCTCGTGGGCCGCCATCAGGTAGGAGTTGCGCCAGCCCGCCCCTTCCGCCTGGTAGCCGAGCTGCTCGAGCGTATCGGCCTGCAGGAGGCGCGCGGCCCGGTTGGTCGAGTCCGCCAGGACGACGTGGTTCACCACCTGCGCGACCCAGCGGTACTCGCCTCGCTCGTAGGCGCGCCGCGCCTTCTCGAGCACGGCGTCGGCGCCGCCCATGAACTCGACGTAGCGCGCGGCGGCCTCGGCCGGCGGCAGCGGGTTCAGCGTGGCCGGGTTGCTGTCGTACCAGCCCAGGTACTTCTGGTAGACGGCCTTGATGTTGTGGTTGTAGGTGCCGTGGTAGCCGCGGTTGTACCACTCGTGGGACAGGGCCGGAGGCACCTCGAGCATCTCGGCGATCTCGACCATCGTATGGCCGTGGTTCGCGAGGCGCAGGGTCTGATCGTGGAGGTAGCCGTACAGATCGCGCTGCTTCTTCAGGTAGGCGAGCACGGTTTCGCTGCCCCAGCGCGGCCAGCTGTGGCTCGCGAACACCACTTCGGCCTCGCTGCCGAACAGCTCGATGGATTCGTCGATGAACTTCGACCAGGCGCTCGCGTCGCGCACCTCGGCGCCGCGCAGCGTGTACAGGTTGTGCACGGTCGCCGTGCAGTTCTCGGCCATCCAGAGCGCCTCGAACTCGGGGAAGTAGGTGTTCATCTCGGAGGGCGCCTCGGTGTGCGGCGTGTTCTGGAACACCATCTGCACGCCGTCGACCGTGATGTACGTCGGGGTCTCGTCGACGATGTCGGTCGGCGCGATCAGCGTCACGGTTCCGGTCGAGACGTTCTTGCCGATGGCGGCGTCCACCTGCCCCCGCGGGCCCTTTTCGAGCAGCGCGCCGTACTGGTAGACGGCGCGGCGGCTCATGGCGTTTCCCGCCATCACGTTCTCGCTGATCGCGAAGTGCATGAACTCCTCGGGCGCGATCACGCGAACGGCGCCCGAGCGCACGTCCTCGTCGGAGACGATTCCCTTCACTCCGCCCCAGTGGTCGATGTGGCTGTGGCTGTAGACCACGGCCTTGATGGGCCGCTTGCCGAGGTGCTGCTCGACCAACTCGAGGGCCGCTCTCGACGTCTCTCGCGTCGTCAGCGGGTCGAACACGATCCAGCCGGTGTCCCCCCGAACGAACGTGATGTTGGCGAGGTCGTAGCCCCGGACCTGGTAGATCCCGTCGACCACCTCGTACAGCCCGTAGGTCATGTTGAGCTGTCCCTGCCGCCACTGGCTGGGATTCACGGTGTCGGGCCGCTCCCGCCCGTCGGTCAGGAACGCATACGCCTCGAGGTCCCACACGACCCGGCCAGAGTCGTCCCGGATCACGAGCGCCTCCGGTCGTGCGACCAGACCCCGCTCTGCGAGCTCGAAGTCCTCGCGATTGCCGAAGGGCAGCTCGTCGAGCAGGGCGGCGTTGCGCGACCGGGTCGCGTCGGTGGCGGCCTTCACGTCGGGTGTGCTCGCGGGCGCCGGCTCGGCCTGCTCGGCGGCCGGCTCCGGCAGCTCCTGCCGCTCGGTCCCCGCATCGCACGCGCCAATCCATCCGGTGCCGAGGATCAACGCGGTCGAAACCGCCCTGAACCCCGCGCAGTCGATTCCCATGCTCTCGTCGTCCTCTCGCACGTGGTTTGGACACACCCCACCGGCGCGGCTAAGTCCACGTCGGCACAGCGCAGTGGGGGCGCAGTGTCGCAGATTGTCGAGGTCGGAGACGCTGTAATTTCTTACAGAGTGGTGAAACGGCAACGCCTGCGATTGCGCGCGATCGCCGGCCCTGCGGCTGTGACGCGGAACGCCGGGGTGGCCGGTCTCAGACGCGACCCCGCGCGCCTTCGTCATCGGGTACCGCCCCGCGCACGGGGACGCGGCGTCACTCCAGGAGGGCGTCGATCAGGCGCTCCACGAGCGCGCCTCCCGACCAGGAGACGATCGGAATGAACAGGTAGAACGCGAAGCGCGCCAGCGTCGATGGATCGAACGGCCAGTCGCGAACGCCCTCGACGAGCTGTTTGTAGGCGGCGACCTCGTCCACGCGGGCGCGGTCCGGGGCGCTCGTCCCTCGCTTCAGGGCCGTCCGGGCGCGCTGCAGCTCGACGCGACACCAGTCGAGCTCGACCCGCTTCGCGGCGCGGATCCTCCGATGGACGCCCCAGACGGGCAGCACGAAGCTCGCGGTTGCCAGAACCGCCGCCTGGATCCAGATGCCGGTGACGAGGTCGAGGAAGCCGACCTCCAGCACCAGGAATGACGCGATCGACGCGGCGCCGAGAATGAGGAGCGCATGGTGGAGGCCCTGTTGCGCGAAGGGCGTGAGGGGTCGGATGTCGAGAAGATCGAGCGGCGCGAGCCGGGCGGCCAGGCGATACAGCCGTTGGGACTCCGCGATCAAGGCGTACGTCAAGCAGCCGAGCCACCACAGCATCACGGGGTTGAGCACGCGATGCCAGAGAATTTCGGGGCCGCGCCAGCTCCAGGGGTCGACGCCGGGCGCCGTGGTCGCGATCGTGATCCGGACCCCGGCCAGAACCATCGCCAACCCCGTCGCAGCCAGTCCCCACCAGCGGTAGCGCCCTACCGCATCCCCGAGCTTCGCGAAATCGGATCGGGTGCACTGGAGCGCGGGGCGCAGCTCCAACAGGGTCCGGCGGGTGCGCCGGAGCACGACCACGTAGGCGGTCGGAAAGTAGGCGGCGAGCAGGATGTGGAGGATCGCGATGCGCGCCTCGCGTGCGACTCCGGTGGGACCTCCCAGGAGCTCGTGGCGGCCCAGCGCGAACTCGCCGACCACGAAGATGGCGACGAGGATGAGCGCGAGCGCGAGGCCGACCCACGCGGGCGCGAGCGGCATCGCCTCGTAGACGCGGAGCGTCCGGGACGGGCTCGGGTCGGCCATCTCGACGTGCATCATGCCTCGATTCGGATCGCTCCACCGCATCGGAAACCGCGTGCGACGGGGAGTCGGGCCGCGAATGCGTGCGGCCGGGTTACCTTACTTCAGATCTCGAAGTAACAAGAGTCGCGTGCCGTGGCAGGAGATCGGCGAGCCGGACGGCTCGATCGCCCGCACGCTCTCGGTGATCGGCGACCGCTGGGTGTCCGGCTTGGCCGGCCCGGCTCTCCGAGCGGGCGGAGCGCGCGCGCGAGCCGTCGGGCGCCGCCGCGGCTCGCGATCCGATCTCGGGCGGTCCCCATCCCGCGTACGCGCGGTGTCGCATGGAGCGCGTCGGGGCGACGGCGTGGGGCTTCGGGTATAAAGGCGGACGACCCGCACGGAGGATGCGCCGCGTGCCGCTCAGTCCGCTCGACGACCTTCTCGCCCACCAGACGACCGAGACCTTCGACTACGTCTTCACCAGCGATCGCAACTTCTACGACCGCTACTACTTCAACGCACACGCCTCGAGCGACGAGCTGTTCCTGGTCGCCGGGATGGGTCAGTACCCGAACCTCGGCGTCACGGATGCGTTCGCCTCGATCTCGCACGGCGACACGCTGTACGTGGTGCGCGCCTCGCGCGAGCTCGGCTCCGACCGCCTCGATACGACGGTCGGCCCCTTCGGCGTCGAAGTGGTCGAGGGTCTCCGGACGCTACGGCTGCGGCTCGACGAGAACGAATGGGGTGTCGCGTTCGACCTCACCTTCGAGGGCGTGATCCCGGCGCTCCTGGAGCCGAAGCACACCACGCGTCAGTTCAGCCGCATCACGATGGACTCCTCGCGCTTCGCGCAGGTGGGTCGCTACAGCGGGACGCTGACGGTCGCGGGGCAGACGTACGCGGTCACGCCCGACCGCTGGAAGGGCGTGCGCGATCGCTCCTGGGGGATCCGGCCGGTCGGCGAGCCGGTCCCGCCCGGCATCGGCGTCAAGGTACAGCGCTCCCACGGCTTCTTCCACAACTGGATCCCGATGCAGTTCGACGACTTCATGATCAAGGTCTTCTTCGAAGAGGATGCGGACGGAAACCGCTTCATGGAGGAATCGAAGAAGATCTACAACCTCGGCATCGACAAGCCCGTCGAAGAGCTGGGCGAGCCGCGTCACGCGTTCACCTACACGTCCGGCACGCGCGAGCTCGAGAAGGCCGTGATCACCTTCGACCACCCCTCCGGTGAGGCGCTGTCCGCCACCTGCCATCCGCTGCGCACCGTCTATCTGGCCGCGGGCAGCGGCTACCTCCCTGCGCCCGACTGGGGGCACGGGATGTATCGGGGCGAGCGGGTCGTCCAGGGGCTCCGCTACGACGTGGGCGACCCCGCCGTCCGCAAGCAGTACTCGCTGTTGAACGAGACCCTGTGCCGCTTCGAGCTCTCGAGCGGCGAGGTGGGGTACGGCATGCACGAGAACATGTGTCTCGGCATCTACCGGCCCTACGGATTCGACGCGCCGGAGGCCGTAGCGCCCTGACGGTGCCCGGGCCGGCGAGTCGAACCCGGGGCGCCGAAACCGGGTAGAATCGGGGCCTACGCTGCGCGGAAGGAGGCCAACGATGATGCTCCGGCGGACGATCCTTCTCACGAGTCTCGTGGTGCTGCTCCCGATCGGATTCGCGAGCCCGGCGGCGGCGGTGGAGCCCGCGGCCCGCTGCATCGACGCGAAGCTGGTCGCGGCCGCCTGGCACGCCAAGGCGACGCTGGCCTGCCACGCGCGGGCGGTCGAGAAGGGCGTGCCGGTGGACGGCGCCTGTCTCGCGCGTTCGGACGCGCGCCTCGCCAAGAGCTTCGCGCGGGCCGAGAGCCCCGGCGCCTGCCCGACCCTCGGGGACGCCGACCGGGTTCGCCGGCTCTCGGAGGGGCTCGTGAATCGCGCCGTCGCCGCCCTCGTCGTGGACGGTGCGGTCCGGAGCGTGTGCACCTCCGGCAAGCTCTCGGCCGGGGGCAAGCGGGTTCTCGCCCTGGCGCAGGCGCACGGCGCGAACGTCAAGAGCGACGACCTCGACGGACTGCTCGCGCGTCTCGCGTCCGCCGAGCAGGTCTTCAGCCGGGACTTCGCGCGGGCCGAGGCCAAGGGCGACTGCCAGACGAGCGGTGACGCGGCGCTCGCGGCCGGTCTCTTCGACTCGGGACTCGACGCGATCTACGCGGCGGCGCGCGTGGTGGAGTTCGAGACCGTTCGGATTCCGAGCCCGGCCCAGCCGAGCGGCACGCCCGGCTCGCCCGGCGTCGATGCGAACGACTACCCGAAGCTCGTCACCCAGCTCGGCAGCGCGAGCTTCAGCTTGAACAACGCCACCTACACGCGCTTCTTCGCGCCGGCCACGAGTGGCGCGCCCGACGCCATCCTGATCCTGGTTCCGGGCTTCGAGGGCGGCGGCGCCAGCTTCAAGATCCTCGGCGAGAACCTCGTGACGCGCGCGCTCGAGAACGGGCTGCGGCTCGAGCTGTGGGCGTACGACCGCCGCGGCAACCAGATCGAGGATCGCGCCGGCGTCGCGATCGCCGTCGCGGCCGGCGATGCCGACATCGCGCTCGACTGGTTCTTCGGCGCGGAGCTCGGTCTGCCGCTCCATCCCGCGCTCGCGTCCGCACTCGGTCGCCGGGCGATCTTCCACGGCGCGCAGGCCGACACCGCCTTCATCGCCAACTGGACCCCGCTCGTCCTGTCTCGCGACATCGACGCGGTGGTCGAGGCCGCACGCGCCGTCGCGAGGAACCAGAACGTCTTCCTCGGCGGACACTCCGCGGGAACGGGCTTCACGGCGCGCTACGCGGCCACCGACTTCGACCTCTCGGGCAGCGGCTCCCCCGAGCCCGGCTTCGGCAAGCTGCGCGGGCTGGTCCTGCTGGAAGGCGGCGGCGGCTCCACGGCCGGCGATCCGCCGACCGAGGACGCGCTCGACCGCATCGAAGACCGGGCCGACGGCGGACTCTTCTTCGCGGTCCGCGACGGGGCGCCGCGCTGCGCCGACGGCACGCCGTGCAGCGTCGCCAGCGAGGACGTCGACTGCGCGGGCATCGGTCGCGGCACCTGCACGGAGCCGACCGAGGCGTACGCGGTCGTGCCCGGCCTGCTGAATCCGCGCGTGCTCGCGTCCGCCGAGCCGGGCGCCGTGCAGGGGCTCGACGATCCAGACACGGGTCGGGTCATCATCCAGGTGGACCAGGGCGCTCCCGGCAACAACGCCATCGCGCAGGTCCCGGACCTCGGCATCCTGGAGGTCATCCCGGACGCCACCGCCGAAGGGGCGCTCGGGACCTTTCTCGACGACGACGGCTTCGTCTCCGCGTTCGCCACGTTCGTGCGCACCTCGGTGGGCGCGCCGGGACCCGTCGTGAGCGGACTGCAGACCTGGCAGAACATCACCGAGGGCCCCCTGCCCCCGAGCGCGCTGCCGGACAACGGCCCGCCGCCGACCGGCCTGCCCGCCGCGGAGTGGGGGCAGGAGAAGGAGGTCAGCCGCATCGACCGGGTGGCGGTGACGTTCACGACGCCGGGCTCCAACTTCAGCGACTGGTACTACCCGTCGAGCGGTCTCGGGACCACGGCCGGCCTGAGCCTCGACACCACACCGCTCTCGGTGGGTCGCGGACGACGCGACATCGACAACCGCACGCAGGCCGCGGCGGTCGACATCCCGGTGATCTGTTTCGGCGGCAGCAACGGGCTCACCGAGGTGCCCGCGAGCTACCTCGCCTTCGCCCAGAGCATCGGCACCTGTGCGGCGGCAAGCTGTGACGGCACCGCGCGCGTCGTGGACGCGTCGAGCCCGAATCCCGCGTTTCCGACCTTCGGGGACGTGCGGGGCGGCTACGAGGTGCATCTGAGCGAGGGCTACGCCCACGTCGACATCGTCACCGCCGAGGATGACGCCGACAACAACGTGATCGGGCCGCTGCTCGACTTCGTGTCTCGCAACCTCGAGTAGGCCGGACGCGCGAGGCGCACCGCACACGACCCGCGGGAAAACGGGCGCATCCAGCGCGATCTGCCGCTCGGCTGCGCGTCCCGCGCGATGCGCGCGCGGCGACCACGACACGCAGACGCGTCCCCGTCCGCGAAATTCGCTGCCGCACGCCGGGTTCCTGTCGTACAATCGTTCCGCGTCGGGTTTGCAGCGGAGCAGTGGGTTTGAGCAGCGCGGTGGTTCCGGGTTCGTACGACGCGGTCGTGTTCGCGGGCGGCGGCTGCCGCTGCTTCTGGCAGGCGGGATTCTGGTCCGAAGCCGGCCCCGCACTCGCTCCGGCGCCCCGCCTCGTCGGCGCCGTCAGTGCCGGGGCGGCCTTCGCCTGCGCCATCTTCGCCGGGCGGGTCGAGCGCGTGGTCGACGACTTCGGCCGGCGCGTCGCATCCAACCCGCGCAACGCCTACCTCGCCAATGCGCTGCGGCGCGAGCCGGTCTTCCCGCACGAGCGCCTCTACCGCAGCACCATTCTCGCGAACCTGGACGACGACGCACTCGCCCGTCTCCATGCGGGTCCCGACATCCGGATCTCCGTGGGGCGGGCTCCGGCCTGGAGCGGCGACCGCGCCGGCTACCTGCTCGGCGTCCTGGCCTTCCTGCTCGAGCAGCGCACGCGCGACCGCGTGCACGCCGCCTGGGGTCGCCGTCTGGGATTCGGCAGCGACGTGATCTCGGTGCGCGACTGCTCCAGCCCCGCGGAGCTGGCGGAGCTGATCCTCCATTCGTCGTGCACGCCCCCGCTGACGCCGCTCTACCGCCGCGGCTCGCGCGCGGTGCTCGACGGAGGCGTGTACGACCACGTGCCGGTGGAGACGGTCGCACACGCGCGGAGCGCGCTCGTTCTCCTGACGCGCCGCCATCCCGAGGCGTGGCTGCCGCGCGTCGAGGGACGCACCTACGTGCAGCCCTCCGAGCCCGTCCCCGTCGCGAAGTGGGACTACACCAACGCAGAGCTCGTGCGGCGCACCTTCGATCTCGGGCGCTTCGACGGTGAGCGCTTCGCCCGCCGGCTGCTGCGTTCGGACGCGGCCTGACGGCCCTTCCCGGACGGGACGCGTCCGCACCCGGAAGGACGGCGGCGGCAGGGCGCGCCCGCGTATACTTCGCAGGAGACGCGCCCACCGGCGCGCGCGGAGGGCCCGGGCGTGGAGCTGCGAGAGGTCGGAAACGACGTATACGCCTGCCTGCAGGAGGACCGCGGGCTCGGCTATTCCAACTCGGGCCTGGTGAATCGCGGCGGCGGCCTCGTGATCGACACGTTCTGGGACCTCGCACACACGCGGGAGCTGATCGACCACTACCGACGCGTCTGGGCAGCCCCGGCGCGGCGCGTCGTGAACACCCACGAGAACGGGGATCACTGCTGGGGAAACCAGCTCTTCCCAGGCGCCGAAATCATCGGACACCGGCTGTGCGCGGAGGGCATGCGCCGGCAGGATCCCGCGCTCTTCGAGGCGCTGCGCAGCGCGCGGGATGCGGAGGATCCCGCCGTCGCCGCGTTCGCCACGCGCATGGCCGACTGGAACTTCTCGGGTATCGAGATCACGCCGCCCACGACCCTGATCGAGGAGCGGCTCGAGCTCGACCTCGACGGGACCCGCGTCCACCTGCTCTACGCGGGTCCGGCGCACACGCTCGGCGACGTGATCGTGCACCTGCCGAGGGAGCGCGTGGTGTTCACGGGCGACATCCTGTTCCGCCTCTGCACCCCGATCGGCTGGGAGGGCAGCTACGCGAAGTGGTTCGACGCGCTCGATCGGATCGTTGCGCTCGCGCCCGAGGTGATCGTCCCGGGACACGGTCCGATCTGCGGCGTGGAGGGGCCGAAGGAGATGAAGGCCTACCTCGAGTACGTGCGACAGGAGTCGCGGCGCTGCTTCGAGGACGGACTCTCCGCACTGGATGCCGCCCGGAAGATCGACCTCGGCCCCTACTCCGCCTGGACCGAGCCCGAGCGACTGATCTTCAACGTCGAGCGCGCCTATCGCGAGCTTCGCGGGGAGCCCGCCGAGACGCTCGTCGACCCGATGCCGATCCTGCGGAGCATGCACGCGCTGGCGCAGTCGATGGGCCGGTAGCGCCGGCGCGCGCCGCGGCTCGCCCCGGACCGCTGAGCCGCGATCAGTCGAGGCTCGGCATGATGTCGTTCGATCGGCTGAGGATCACCTTCGCCAGCTCGTCGAGCGTCTTCGGGTCGAGCTTCGGCTTGACGGCGATCAGCAGGCCCGGCGTGCAGAGGGTGTCGAACGTCACCGAGTGGTCCCGTCCGAACCCGACCGTGACGGTCTCGAACGAGTAGACCGGGCGGCCGCCGGGCAACGCGGCGTTCCCGAGATCTCCGCTCCGGATCGGGACCACGCGATAGGTGTCCAGGTTGTCGAGCACGGCCTTGAGCGGAGGCGAGGTGATCCGCGGCCGCTGCACGAGCATCGCGGCGTCCAGCGTCGCGAACTCGCCGCCCGCCTTGATCTGCAGGAGCGCCTCCATCATTCCGACGTGGACCACGGCGGTGTTGCGGAAGCCCGGGTCGAGCCGGCTCATGTACTCGTACGTGATGGCGGCTCCGCTCTGCGCGTCGCCCACGGACAGCGTGCGCTTCCCCGGCGCCTTGAGATCCGCGGCGCTCGCGATGCCCCCGTTCTTCCCCGCGATGATGAACGCGCATTCCTTCCCGACGTCGGCCAGGACGATGAACGTCTCGGCGAAGGCGTCGTGGGCGTCGATGTAGTGCCGCAGCGCATCGGCCTGGGTCAGGCCCACGTTCGCCGGGTTCGACGGATCGTCGAGACGCGCGAGATTCTCGAGCGAGCCCTGACTGGTCCGAACCTCGACGCGCGTGCCGTACTCGTTGCGGAGCGCGGCTTCGAGGCGGCCGCCCAGCGTGTGGTAGTAGGCGCCCTCGGGGCCGGCGGTGACGACGACGTCCTGGGCGTTCGCCCACGGCGGGAGCAGCAGGCCGAGGAGGCCGGCGCAGGAGAACAGGCGCAGCGCTCGCACGATGTTCCGCCCTTCAGCTGGGGTTCGCGAACCGGAGGCTCGAAAGCTCCGGGAGCGGCGATCCTAGCACGCGGCGCTGTGGCCGCGCGTTCATGCGATCGAGGTGCCGGGCTCCGACTCGGCGGCCGGGGCGTCGAGGCTCTCGCCGAAGAAGCGCTCGCCCACGGCCTGGAACACGCGGTAGAAGACCGGGACGAGCAGCACGGTGAGGAACGTCGCGACCAGCATGCCGCCGAAGACGGCGGTGCCGACGGCCTGTCGGCTCGCCGCCCCCGCCCCGCTCGCCACCAGCAGCGGCAGCGTGCCGAACACGAAGGAGATCGCGGTCATCAGCACCGGGCGGAAGCGCAGCCGGGCGGCCTCCACTGCGGACGCGACGATCTCCGCGCCGCCCGCGCGCATCTCGCGGGCGAACTCCACGATCAGGATGGCGGTCTTCGAGGCCAGGCCGATCAGCAGCACGACCCCGATCTGCGTGTAGACGTCGTTGGCGAGTCCCCGCATGAGGAGCGCGATGACGACGCCGAGGATCGCGAAGGGGACCGCGAGAATGATCGACGTCGGCGCCGTCCAACTCTCGTACTGGGCCGCAAGCACCAGGAAGACCAGCGTGATGGCCAGCGCGAAGATCAGCGTGGCCTCGCCGCCGACCTGCTTCTCCTGGTACGACATTCCGGTCCACTCGAAACCCATCGCGGCGGGGAGCTTCTGCGCGGCCATCTGCTCCATCAGCACGAGCCCCTCGCCGGAGCTGGTGCCGGGCGCCGCCTGCCCGTTGATCGAGGCCGACGGGTGCAGGTTGTAGCGCCGGATGATCTGCGGCCCGAAGGCCTCGTCGACGTTCACGAGCGCGCCCATCGGCACCATGCCCCCGTTCGCGTTCCGCACGTACAGGCGCTTGATGTCGTCGGGCTCGACCCGGAAGCCGTGGTCGGCCTGGACCCGCACCTGGTAGGTGCGGCCGAATTTGTTGAAGTCGTTGACGTAGGCCGAGCCCAGGTAGGCCTGGAGCGTGCCGAACACGTTCCCGAGCGGAACGAGCATCCGCTTGGCCTGGGTTCGGTTCACGTCCACGAAGAGCTGCGGCACGCTGGCGCGGAACGTCGTGTTGAGTCCCACGAGGCCGGACTGCGCGTTCCCATCGTTCACCATCTCGAGGGCGGTCTGCTGCAGGGCCGCGAAGCCGAGCCCGCCGCGATCCTGGAGCTCCATCTGGAAGCCGCCCGCGACGCCGAGTCCGAAGATGGCGGGCGGCACGAACACGAAGGCGATGCCCTCTTCGATCTGGAAGAACGCCTGGCGCAGCTTGCCCAGGATGGCGTCCTGCGAGAGGCTGGCGTCGCCGCGCGCCTCGAAGGGGTCCAGCACCACGTAGAACGTGGCCGCGTTGGAGGCGACCGTGGCGTCGAGCAGCGAGTTCCCCCCGATCGTGACCCACTCGGCGACTCCGGGCGTCTCCTTCAGGATCGCGTTGATCCGGGCGACGACCTCGCGCGTGCGCTCCTGCGAGGCGGCGTCCGGCAGCTGGACGCCGGCGACCAGGTAGCCCTGGTCCTCCTCCGGCAGGAAGCCGGTGGGTAGCGAGGCGAACCCGCCGAGGGCGAGCACGGTGAGACCCGCGAAGGCCAGCATCGACAGCGCGCTGCGCCGCAGCAGCGACGCGACCACCCGGCCGTAGATCGCCTCCGCGCGCTCGAAGCCCCAGTTGAAGGCGCGGAAGAAGACGTTGCGATGCTCCGGGGCCGGCTTCAGCAACAGCGCGCACAGCGCCGGGCTCAGTGTGAGGGCGTTGATCGAGCTGAACACCGTGGCCGTGGCGATGGTCAGGCCGAACTGCCGGTAGAGCTGGCCCGTGATGCCCGGCAGGAAGGCGGTGGGCACGAACACCGCCAGCAGCACCAGCGTGGTGGCGATGACGGGCCCCGTCACCTCCTGCATGGCGCGGATCGCGGCCGGCCGCGCGGCCATGCCGCTCTGGTCGATGTGGCGGCTGGTGTTCTCCACCACCACGATCGCGTCGTCCACGACGATCCCGATCGCGAGCACGAGCCCGAACAGCGTGGTGAGATTCACGGAGAAGCCCAGCGCGCCCATCACCGCGAAGGTGCCGATCAGCGAGACCGGAATCGTCACCGCGGGCACGATCGAGGCGCGCCAGTCCTGGAGGAAGACGTAGATCACCAGAAACACCAGCAGGGCGGCCTGGAACAGCGTGAGGTAGACCTCGTCGATCGACTGCCGGACGAAGATCGTCGTGTCGAAGGGAATCTTGTACTCCACGCCCTCGGGGAAGTTCGCGCTGAGCCGCTCCATGGTGGCGGAGACCCGGTCGGCGACCTGCAGCGCGTTGGCGCCGGGCAGCTGGTAGATCGCCAGGCTGGCAGCGGTCACGCCGGACAGCTCGGAGAACAGGTCGTACGTCTGGCCGCCGAGCTCGAGGCGCGCCACGTCCTCGAGCCGTGTCACGCGCCCCGCCTCGGTCTTGACGATGATCTGCTCGAACTGCTCGATCTCCTCCAGGCGCCCGAGCGTGTTGATCGTGTACTGGAAGCTCTGGCCGCTCGGGGCCGGCGGCTGTCCGATCTGCCCCGCCGCGACCTGCACGTTCTGCTCGCTGATCGCGTCGATCACGTCCTGGGTGGTGATGCTCCGCGACTCCAGCCGCTCGGGATCGAGCCAGACGCGCATGCTGTATTCGCTGGCGCCGAACACCTTGACGTCGCCGACGCCCTGGATCCGAGACAGCTCGTCGCGGATGCGCAGCGTTGCGTAGTTGCTGAGGTAGATGTCGTCGTAGCGCCCATCGGGCGAGATCAGCGTGATCAGCTGTACGATCGCGGTCGACTTCTTCTTGGTGGTGACGCCCTGCCGCTTCACCTCCTCGGGAAGGCGCGGCTCCGCGATGGCGACGCGGTTCTGGACCAGGATCGACGCCATGTCGAGGTCGGTCCCCACGTCGAAGGTGACGGTCAGCACGTAGGAGCCGTCGCTGGCGCAGGTCGATGACATGTAGATCATGTCCTCGACGCCGTTCACCTCCTGCTCGATCGGAGCCGCGACCGTCTCGGCGACCACCTTCGCGTTGGCGCCGGGATAGACCGTCGAGACCTCGACCGTCGGCGGCGTGATCTCCGGATACTGTGCGACCGGAAGCGTGAAGACCGTGACGCCGCCCGCGATCACGATCACGATCGCCAGTACGGTGGCGAAGATGGGGCGTTCGATGAAGAAGCGGGAGAACACGCGCGGCCCGTCAGCCGTCGGGGCCTGCGGCCGGCGGCTCGGGCGTGGCGCCGGCCCGCTGCGGGTTCACCGTGGCGCCGGGCCGCGCTCGGAGCAGGCCCTCCACGATCACCCAGTCGTCCGGCGCGAGACCCGACTCGATCACGCGCATGCCGTCGACGTTCGAGCCCACCACGACGGGCTGGTGGTGGACGGTGCCTTCGTCGTCGACCACCAGCACGTAGCGGCCGCTCTGGTCCGCGCCGAGCGCGCGCTCCGAGACGAGCAGCGCGTCCGCGCGCTCCCGCGCGGGCGTGCGACCGCGGACGAACAGCCCCGGAACCAGGTGGAAGGCCGAGTTGGGAAACACGCCGCGGATCAGGAACGTGCCCGTGCCGGGGTCCACGCCCTGGTCGGCGTAGCTCATGTGCCCCGCGAACGGATAGCCGTCGTCCGTCGCCCGGCCGATCTCGATCACGACCTGCTCGAGCTGCCGCCGGCGATCTTCACCCCGGCTTCGCTCCCGAGCCCGGTCGATCAGAGCGAGTACCTCGCGCTCGCTCAGGTCGAAGTAGGCGTAGATCGGGTCGTACTGCACCATGGTGGTGAGCAGCGTGCTCTCCCCGGCGCCGACCAGGTTTCCGACGTCCACGCGGTTGCGCCCGACGCGCCCGGCGATGGGCGCCCGGATCTCCGTGTAGGAGAGCTCGAGCTGCGCCGTCTTCAGGTCCGCCCGCGCCGCCGCGAGCTGCGCAGCCGCTTCGTCGCGCTCGGCGCGCCCCTCGAGCACCTCGATCTCGCTGACCGCGCGGGTCGCGACGGCACGCTCCAGGCGCTTGAGCCGCGCCTCGGCCAGCGCGAGTGCCGCGCGGGTCACCGCGACCGCCCCCTGCGCCCGGTCCACCTGCGCCTGGTACTCCGCGGGGTCGATCACGTAGAGCAGCGCGCCCTGCTCGACCGTGTCGCCCTCGTCGAAGTGGTCGCTCAGCAGGAATCCCTTGACCCGTGCGCGGATCTCGATCTCCGCTACGGCGTCGGTCGTACCCGTGAAGTCGAGATACTCGGTCACCGGTCGCTGCTCGGGCTGCCGGACCGTGACCATCGGCGGCGGGGGAGCCACGAACTCGTTCGCGTCCTCGCAGGCGACGGCCAGCGCCACGAGGGCGCCGCCGATCGCGCGCGCGCTTCTCGTCACGACCGCCATCCTGTCCGCGAATCCGAGCACGGCTTGGATATCCTACTCGGCCATCTCGATGCCCTCGGCCGACGGGTCATCGTAGCGCTGATGGAGGAACGGCAGCAGCCACGCGCCGGGCACGCTGCGCAGCACCGTTCCGTTGCTCTCGGTCAGGCCCTCCTCGTACTCCATCCGGACGAGACGCCGGACCGGGAGGTCGACGACCGGGTCGAAGTGCGATTCGCGCAGGATCACCTCTCCGTCGTCGACCGCGTGGACCGCCGCGTGCCGGTGTCGCCACGCGAGCCGCACCAGCAGCGGGTCCGCGTCGAAGTCGCGACCCTTTTCGCAGGAGGGCATCGCCTTGTAGCAGTAGGCGTACTCGGTGAACGCGCGCGCGGGGAGGGACCTCCCGAGCGCGCCGCGCACGCCGAGGTAGGTCGTGCCCATGCGCGTTGCGTTCGCCGAGACGCGATCGCCGTCGCGCTCGAACTCGATCGCGGCGATCTTCTTCGGCTCTCCGTACGTCTCGCGTCCCGGCACGACGGCCTGCTCCGTGGTCATCGGCAGTGCGGTGTGTTCCTGGGGCGCCGTCATGCATCTGGCTTTCGGGCGACCGGGCCGGCGGCCGCTCGGGCGATCTTACCGCGAATCGCCCCGCGCGCGGGCGAACGCCCCCGCGCTCAGCCCGCCGCGGCGCAGCGGCCGGCGCGGCGCCCGAAGAACGTGCCGTCTCCGAGCGACAGCCCGCTGCTGTAGCCGCCGACGGAGAGGCCCGAGGTCGTGCGGCCGGCGCCGAACAGACCGGGAATGGCCTGGCCGTCCGGGTCGAGCACGCGGCCGTCCGCGTCGGTGTGCAGCCCGCCGAGGGTGAACGCCGCGTAGATGGAGCTCTCGACCGTGCAGTCGAAGGCGCCGAAGGGCGGCCGCACGAGCGGTCTCAGGTACTCCGGAGCCTTGTGGAAGACGGGGTCCTCGCCGTTCTCGGCGTGCCGGTTGTAGAGCCCGAGGGTGCTCTCGAGGCTGCCGGGCGGCAGCTCCAGCTCGCGCTCGATCGCGCCGGGGTCTTCTCCGACCGCGGCGAGCTCGCGCGGATACTCCGGCTTCTCGAACACCGCGTCGTCGACCACGAGCCAGGCGCGGCCGCCGTGCCGGAACAGCGCCCACTCGCCCAGGCGGCCGTAATAGGCGTCCTCGTTGATGAAGCGCTGTCCCTGCGCGTTCACCAGGATGCCGCGCTTCAGACCCCAGGGCTGTGTGACCGGCAGCGAGATCGACGCGGCATCCATGTGGAGCGCCGCGCCGCCCGCCGCCATGCCGAGCAGGATGCCGCTGCCGTCGTCCCCCTCGGCGCCGATCCGGATCGTGCACTGCCGCACGAGCGGCGCGTGCGCCTCCAGCATGGCCTCGTTGTGGATGAACCCGCCGGTCGCGAGGATCACGCCGCGGCGGACGCGCAGCGCCCGCGTCGCGCCGAAGCTCTCGGCCAGCGCACCGACGATACGCCCGTCCGCCTCCTGCACCAGCGCGACACAGCGGTGGTTCACCGCGATCCGGGCGGCACTCGACTCGACGGCGGCGACGAGCTTCTGCATCAGGAGCGGGCCGGTCTGGTGCTCCATGCGCGGCACGTGACCGCGCGGCGCGGGCACCGCACTCTCGCAGAACGGATACGCGCGCTCGGAGCCGGACCACACGAGCCCGTCGTCGGTGGGCGGCTCGCCGCTGGTACCCTCGTAGAAGGTCGGCTTGAACGGAACGCCCTGGGCCACCAGCCACTCATAGTGCTCGACCGAGCCGTCGCAATAGAGCCGAATCTTTTCTTCGTCTGGACTTGGGCCGCAGGACTTCATCAAGTACTTGAACATCTCCTCGGGCGCGTCGTCGAAGCCGCAGGCCGTCTGGAGCGCGGTGCCGCCGCCCAGGTAGATCACCCCGCCCGACATCGCCGAGGTGCCGCCGCCGCCGCTCGCCCGCTCCAGCACGAGCGTGTCCGCCCCGGTGCCGGCGGCCGTCAGGGCTGCGGCCGCGCCCGCCGCGCCCAGGCCCACCACCAGGACGTCGACCTCTTCGTCCCAGCGCGACACGGATCGCGGGTCGCACACGCGACGCATCAGGCGGTGTCGTCCGTCGCGCTGCGGTGCGCGATGGGAAACGCGGCGTTCACGTCGCGACGAGCTTCGAGACGATCGCTTCGAAGGCGCGGTCGGCGATCTCGACCATCTCGGCGTCGCTGCGGTCCTGTATGGGGTGCTGCACGTAGACCGCCGCCGGGTCGGCGCCGAGCGCGCGCGCCTGACGCTCGGCGCCATCCGTGAACTCGACCGTCGCCACGAACACGCCCGGCACGCCGCGCGACTCGAGGTCGATGATGTCGTGCACACTGCACGACGTACAGCTCCCTCAATCGGCGAGCGCCTCGATCACGGCCCCGCACTCGACGGCGATCTGCTGGCGCACGTCCAGCGGTGCCGGCTTGGTGAACGTCGGCTTGCGGTAGCGGCGCACCTCCGCGCCGGCGCCCGAGAGCCGCGCCTCGAGACGGTCGAGGAACACGTCGCCCCGCGGCTTGGAGATGTCGAGCAGGCCCACGGTCACGGCCGAGAGCGAGGCGAGACGCGGCAGCCGCGCGCGCAGCGCAGGCGCGCGTTCGCTGGTGGGATCGAGGACGATTCGCGCGTCGCCGGCACCCCGACCGCTCACGGCGTGACCTCCTGCGTGACGGGCTGGCTTCCGATGGCGCCGCCCGCCCAACCCGCGATGATGGCAGAGAAGAGCCCCGCCCTTCCACCGCAATGGACGATCAGGATCCCGTCGGGGCGGAACTTCGGAAGCGTCTTGCCCTCGATGCCGCTCGGGCCGCCCTCGGCGATGCCGCCCGCGCCGCGCACCAGCTCGTCGCCCGGGATCTGGAGCAGCTCGTGCAGCCGCTCGGTGAGTCGCTTGCGGTCCCAGCCCGCGTCGCGGAACACGCGCGCGTGCTCGGGACCGATCGCGAGCAGGACGTCGAAGGCGAGCACCAGCTTCGGGTGGTGCACCGTGCGCAGGTTCACCGCGAAGCTGCGCGCGAGGCTGTCCGGATCGCGGGACAGCTGGTCGACGACGCAGCGGGGCCCCTCACCCGGAAACAGCGTCACGGCATCCCGCCCCGCCGGGATGCCGCGGCTCACGGACAGCGGCTCGAAGGGCGAGCCCTCCTCGTCCTCGGCGAAGCAGAACGCGAGCTTCCCGGGGTTGCCGTGCGTCGCCCGGTCGACCTCGCCGGGCCGGCCGCCCCCCACGTTGCGCACGATCAGCTGCAGCGCGCGCCCGATCGCGAGGTTCGCGCGATTGCCCTGCCCGAACACGTTCATGCCCGAGCTCATGCCGATCCGCCGGCGGATCGGACCGTTCACGATCAGCACCGGTCCGACCGGCATCGTCGTCGCCAGCAGCCCGTGCATGTTGAAACGGTCGGTGCACGCGGCCGCCAGCGCCGCCAGCACGACCGGCAGGTACTCCGGCTTGCAGCCGGCCATCACCGCATTGATGGCGGCCTTCTCCACCGTGCAGGGCGCGAGATCCGGAGGCACCACGGCCACGACCTCGTCGGGTGCGCGCAGCGTCCCCTCCAGCATCGAGAGCACGCGCTCCTCCGTGGGCGGAACGACCGGCAGGCCGTCGGTCCAACCCCGCTCGAAGAACGCCTCGAACGCATCTTCGCGGTCCGCCAGCGCCACGCGGCGCGCCGCGAGCCGGGCTCCGCCGAAGCGGGCGCGCAGCGCGGGTACCCGGTCCGGATCCACCGACAGCGAGCCGCAGCCCGGCCGGAAGTCGGGAAGCTCCGGCCCGAGCCCCGTCACGCCCGTCAGCGCCTCCCACTCGGCGCGATGCCAGCCGAGACGGCGCTCCTTCTCGACGCCGTTCTCGACGCGCAGGAGCGTCGGCACCGCCTCCACCGCGTGGTGCCAGGAGACGGCGAGCTCGCGGTCGTCGCGGGCCGCAACGCCCTCCGGGAAGCTCGGGTCGTCCTGGCTGTAGACGGCGAGCGGGACCGCGCCGGCGAGCTGACGCAGCACCGGCGCGACCAGTGCGCAGGTCGGGCAGTCCCGCTTCACGAAGGCCACGATTCCGTCGGGCAGCGGCGGCGGCGCGTGTCCAGGGGCCACGCACGCATCCTAGTCCGACACGGCCGCCCGCGCGAAGCCCCGGCCGGACGTGCTAGAAGAAGCCCGATGCGGATCCTCGCCCGACTCGCGCTGGGTCTCCTGCTGCTGCTGTTCCTGCTCGGCCTCTTTGTGTTCGCCGCCGGCCGCGGCTGGCTCGGCCGGCACGAAGGGCCGGGCGAGGTCGTGACGACGCCGGTGCCCGCCGAGGCGATCGCGCGCCGCACGGCGACGCAGCTGCGCGCCGCGCGCGCCCGCGGCGTCGCGGAGCCCAAGCAGATCCTGTTCGGCGACCTGCACGTCCACACCACCTTCTCGATGGACGCACTGCTCACGAGCCTGCCGATGCTGGGCGGGACGGGCGCGCACCCGCCGGCCGATGCCTGCGACTTCGCGCGCTACTGCTCGGGCCTCGACTTCTGGTCCATCAACGACCACGCGGAAGCGCTGACCCCGCGCCACTGGCGCGAGACGGTCGAGTCGATACGGCAGTGCAACGCGGCCGCCGGTGACGGCGACGATCCCGACCTGGTCAGCTACCTCGGCTGGGAATGGTCGCAGATCGGCTTCACGCCGGACACGCACTACGGACACAGGAACGTCGTGCTGCTCGGCACCCGCGACGACGAGATCCCGAAGCGGCCGATCGCGGCGCGGGCCCCGTTCACCAGCCGGGCGCAGTTCTTCCCGCCGCGCGCGTCGGCGGTCGTCGCGCTGGTCAACGGCGCGCGCGGGCGCGACTTCGCGCGCCGGATCCGCGAGACGCGCGAGCCCGCCGACTGCCCCGACGGCGTGCCGGTTCGCGAGCTGCCGCCCGACTGCATCGAAAGCGTCGTCACGCCCGACGCGCTGTTCGCCAAGCTACGCGACTGGGGCTTCCCGTCGATCGTGATCCCGCACGGCACGACCTGGGGGCTCTACACGCCGCCCGGCTCCAGCTACGCCAAGCAGCTGCGGGGCCACGATCCGGAGCTGCAGAACCTCGTCGAGATCTACTCGGGCCACGGAAACTCGGAGGAGTACCGGAACTGGCGCGCGGCCGACCTCGACGCGGACGGCCGCCCCACCTGCCCGGAGCCGGGCCCGGGCTACACGCCGTCGTGCTGGAAGGCGGGGGAGCTGGTGCGCGCGCGCTGCCTCGAGGTGGGAGAGCCGGAGGCGGAGTGCGCGCGGCGTGCCGCCGACGCGCGCCGGATCTACCTGGAGGCCGGCTTGGCCGGCTGGCGGACGCTGCCCGGGCACGCGGCCGCCGACTGGCTCGACGCCGGCCAGTGTACGGACTGCTTCCAGCCGGCCTTCAACTACCGCCCGGCGGGCTCCGTGCAGTACATGCTCGCGATCCGCAGCTTCGAAGATCCCGCCAACCCGAAGCGCTTCAAGCCGGGCTTCATCGGCTCGAGCGACAACCACACCGCGCGCCCCGGCACGGGCTACAAGGAGCTCGGCCGCGGCGAGATGACGGAGGGGATGGGTCGCAAGCCGGGCCCGGGGGTCCCCGGCTTCCTGCGCCCGGAAGCGGCCACGCCCGCCGCCGCGGCGGTGCCGCTCGACCCGGCCACGTCTTCGGTGCGCGGCCTGGCGCTCTTCGAAGCCGAGCGCGGCACCGGCTACTTCCTGACCGGTGGCCTGGTCGCCGTCCACGCGGAGGGCCGCAGCCGCGAGGCGATCTGGAGCGCGATCCAACGCCAGGAGGTGTATGCCACGAGCGGTCCGCGCATCCTGCTCTGGTTCGAGATGCTGGGGGACGACGGAGCGGCGAGCGCGCTTCCGATGGGCGCGACGACCGTGCGCGCGGACACGCCGCGCTTCCGCGTGCGCGCCGTGGGCTCGCTCGAGCAGAAGTCGGGTTGTCCCGACTACAGTCTGACCGCGCTGGGCGCCGAGCGCCTCGACGCCCTGTGCCTCGGCGAGTGCTACCACCCGTCGGATCGCCGGCGCCTCATCACGCGGATCGAGGTGGTGCGGATTCGGCCCCAGAACCGACCCGACGAGCCGCTGTCCGAGCTGATCGAAGACCCCTGGCGGGTCCATGCGTGCCCCCCCGATCCCGGCGGCTGCGCGTTCGAGTTCGAGGATCCGGAGCACGCCCTCGCGCAGCGCGACAGCGTGTACTACGTGCGCGCCATCGAGGCCCCGAGCCGGGCGATCCACGCCGACCCGCTGCGCTGTCGCTACGACGCGAGCGGCGCCTGCGTCGAGGTGTCGCTCTGCAACAGCACCACGCCCTTCGAGGACGATTGCCTGGACGACACCGAGCCGCGCGCCTGGTCCTCTCCGATCTTCGTGGACTACGCGCCGCTCCGCTGAGCGGCCGCGCGACCGGCCGTGGCGGGCGGCGGCGCTGGACCTGGCGCGCGGGATGCCCGAGCATGGGAGCCGATGGTGCGGGTCCGCGACATCGAGTGGGAAGCCTGCCTGATCGAGCCGCGGCGCGACCCGGAGCTCGAGCGGCAGCTCCGCAAGCAGGTCGGCCGCCTCCCCGGATCGATGGCCTACTTCTCCCCCTGCCCCTGGCTTCCCAGGGTCCTCGCCGCGCTGAATGGACTCGAGTTTCCGCTGGTTCACATCGACCACCATCTCGCGGACCTCGTCATGCTCGTCGTCAGCCAGGACAACTCGTGCCGCTACTGCTACGCGGCGCAGCGCGCGCTGCTTCGGGTCGTCGGGTATCCGCAGTCGCAGATCGCGCGACTCGAACAGGACTTCCTGACGGCCGAGCTGGATCCGCGCCAGCGGGCGGCTCTGGATTTCGCGCGCCGCGTGTCGCGCTCGAACCCGCTGCCATCCGCGGCCGACAAGCAGAGGCTGCGCGACGCCGGCTTCAGCGAGCTGGCCATGAAGGAGGTCGCCGGAGTGGTGGCGCGCGGCATCTTCCTCAATCGGGTCTCGACGCTGCCGGCCCTGCCGCCGGAGCGCATGGAGGATCTGCCCGACCGCTGGTACGTCCGGCTCGTGGGTCCCCTGCTGTCGCGCAAGTACCGCGGCCTTCGCCGGCGCGGCGAGCCCACGAAGCTCCGCGAAGACGAGAAGACCGGCCCGTACGCCTACCTGGTGCTGGCCCTCGACGGGCTGCCGTTCGCCGGTGAGCTGCGACGCGTGCTCGACGAGATGTGGCATTCCCCGATCCTGAGCGCCCGGGCCAAGGCGCTGATCTTCGCCGTCGTCGCCCGGGCGCTCGGCTGCCCGTGCTCGGAGCAGGAGTCGACGCGTCTGCTGCTCGAGGAGGGTCTCACGCAACGCGACGTCGACGAGATCCTCGCGCACCTGGCCTCCCCGAAGCTGGATCGCGTCGAGGCCGTCGTCGTGCCCTTCGCGCGCGAGACGATCTGGTACGAAGCCGCGCAGATCCAACGCCGCGCCCGAGCGCTTCAGCCGCAACTCTCGGCGGCCGAGTTCATCGAACTGATCGCGGTCTGCGGCCTCGCAAACGCGGTCTGCCGGCTCGGAATCATCACCGACGCGGCGGGATGACGGTTTCCGGGCTCGTCCTCGCGGGGCTCCTCGTGCTCCTGACGGTCTTCGCGTGGCTGCTCGCGCGCGCTCGCGCGGAGTCCGCGCGACTGCGCAGGCGCCTGGAGGCGGCGGCCACCAACCTTCAGCAGCTGCAGATGTCGTTCAGCCGCTTCGCGCCGGACGAGCTGATCGAGCGCATCATCGCGGAGGGCGTATCGACGAGCGGTGAGAAGAAGGAGGTCACCGTCCTGTTCGCCGACCTGGTCGGCTTCACGGCGCTCAGCGAGCGCGTCGATCCCCCCGTCCTGGTGCGGATCCTGAACGGCTACTTCGAGCGCATGAGCCGGGCGATCTCCGATCACCGCGGTCACGTGTCCACCTTCATCGGCGACGGCATCCTCGCCTTCTTCGGCGCGCTCGCCCCGAATCCGTGGCAGTCCAACGACGCCGTTCAGGCGGCGCTGGCCATGCGCGCGGCGCTCGCGACCTACAACCGGGAGCTTCGCGCCGAGGGCCTGCCCGAGCTCTCGATCGGCGTGGGGCTCCAGCGCGGCACCGGCGTGGTGGGACTGGTGGGCAGCCGCGAGCTGATGGAGTTCGCCTTCGTGGGACGCGCCGTCAACGTCGCGGCCCGGGTGCAGGGCCTCACGCGACAGCTCGGGGCGGACATCATCGTGACGGAGGGCGTGCGGCGGGCGCTCGACCCGCGCTTCGCGCTGCGCGCGCTGCCGCCGACGGAGGTCAAGGGGATCGAGAAGCCCATCGCAATCCACGCCGTCGAGCGCTTCGAGCCCGGGGCGCCGCCCGGGGGGGCCTCTTGACTGACTGAATCAGTCGGTTATCGCTCCGGTATGTCACCGGACCGCCATCGAGCTGGTCGACCGGTGCGGAGCCGATCACCCCGGGCTCGCGACGCTCACGGTGGCCGAGCTGGCCGAGCGGCTCACGCAGTCTGCGGCGCCGGCGCTGTGCGACGCGAACACCGACACGACGCGCAGCCGCTACGGAATCATTTCCGGCGCGCGCCGGCTCAGCCGCGATCGGGACTACGATCCGGGCGCGGAGCTTCCTGCGGACGAGAGCCACGCGCTCCTCTTCTACGGCCACAGCGAGATGTGCGGCGCGGCCGCGTCGGCGGCCCGCAAGGCCGTCGCGGCGGGATACGAGCGCGTCTAGGTGCTGCCGGCCGGAACCGAGGGCGGGTTGGACGCCGGCCGATCCGTCGAGAAGCCGGCGCTGCGAGGAGACGCGTCGTGAGGCGCATGCGCGTCTCGCTGCGGCTGGCTGCGCTCGTTCAGCGCCTGTTCCTCGACGAGGGCCATACCCGCGCGGCGCGGGACGTCGTGGAGGAGATGGGCGCGGCGGGATACCAGCCGCGCGAGCGCTTCGACTTCCTTCCGACGCAGTGGTTCCAGATCTTCGCGCCGGCAGCGGTTGCGCGTGCCGGCTGACGCGGCGCTCCGGCGGGTGGGCGCCTTCACGGCCGCGTGCGTGCTGGTGTCGAACGCGGTCGGGAGCGGCATCTTCACGACGACGGGGTTCCTGTCGCGCGACCTCGGCGATCCCCGGTTGATCCTGTTGCTCTGGGGCCTCGGCGGTGTGCTGGCGCTGGCCGGCGCCATGTCGTACAGCGAGCTCGGCGCCGCGCTGCCGCGCGTCGGCGGCGAATACGTCTACCTGCGCCGGACCTTCGGGCCGCTGTGCGGCTTCATGAGCGGCTGGACGTCGTTCACGATCGGATTCAGTGCCGCCATCGCCGCGGCGGCTGTGAGCTTCGGCCACTACCTCCTCGAGCTCGTGCCCGAGGGCGCCCCGCGTCCGGCTCCGGCCGCGCTGGCGCTCCTGCTCGTCTGGATCCTGACGGGCATCCACGCCCTCGGCGTGGAGCGCGGCGGCAGCTTCCAGCGCTTCATCACCGTGCTCAAGATCGGAGGGATCGGATTGCTGGTCGCGGCCGGCTTCGCCTTCGGGCAGGGCCGGTGGGCCAACGTCGCGACGGCCAGCGCGGTAGTCGAGCCGGGTCTCGGTGCGGGCGCGGTGGGCTTGATCTTCGTGCTCTACTCGTTCTCGGGCTGGAACGCGGCCGGCTACATCGCGGGCGAGATCCGCGAGCCCGGACGCAACCTGCCGCGCGCGATGGTCGGCGGCACGCTGTTCATCAGCGCGCTGTATCTGGCGGTGAACCTCGTCTACTTCTACGCACTGCCGGTCGACGCGCTGGCGCGCGAGCCGGTCTTGCCGGTCGCGGAGAAGGCCGCCGCGGCGCTGTTCGGCACCACCGCGGCCCAGGTCGTCGTCGGCGTGCTGTGCGTATCGATCGCCGGGGCCATCAGCTCGATGATCTGGGCCGGTCCCCGCGTCTACTGGGCGATGGCCGAGGACGGCGTGGCGCCGGCGTTGTTGGGCCGCACCTCGCGGTCGCACGCGCCCGTGCACGCCATCGCGCTGCAGAGCCTCTGGATCACGGTGCTGATCGTCTCGGGTACGTTCGAGCAGCTCGTCGTCTACAGCGGGGTGGCGCTCGCACTGTTCAGCGCGCTGGCGGTCGGCTCGGTGATCGCGTTGCGCCGGCGCGAGCCCGACCTGCCGAGGCCCTACCGGGTGGCCTTCTACCCCTGGCTTCCCCTGCTCTACATCGCCGCCTCGTTGCTGATCGCGGGCTACGCGACGCTCGAACGGCCGCGGGAATCCCTGCTGTCGATCGCGACCGTGCTGGTCGGAATTCCGTTCTACCTGTTCTGGAGCCGCCGTCGGCCAGCGCGCCCACGGTCCGTAGTACCCTGAGCCGCGCCCTTCCCGTGGGCTACGGTTCGCGCGTGTCCCACCGCAGGGCCAGCGTCGCGTGCGCCATGCTGCTGGGAATCGCCGGCAGCGCGGCGTGCCAGCCCGACGCGGAGCGCGCGCCGACCGATCGGCCCGCGGCCGCGAGCGGGGCGCCGACCTACGTCGGCAGCCAGGCCTGCGCCAGCTGCCATCCGAAGCCGCTCGAGGACTGGCGGGGGTCCCATCACGACCTCGCGATGCAGCCGGCCGACGCGAGCACCGTGCTGGGCGACTTCGACGGCGCCGCCTACACGTACGGCGGCGTCACCTCCACCTTCCACCGGCGCGACGGCCGGTTCGTGATCCGCACGGATGGCCCCGACGGAGCGCTGCGCGACTACGAGGTCGCCTATGCGTTCGGCGTCGATCCGCTGCAGCAGTATCTGATCCGGTTTCCCGGCGGCCGCCTCCAGGCGTCGGGCATCGCGTGGGACACGCGGCCGGCCGCGGAGGGCGGGCAGCGCTGGTTCCACCTGTATCCCGACGAGGTGATCGCGCACGACGACGCCCTCCACTGGACCGGCCCGAACCAGAACTGGAATTTCATGTGCTCCGAGTGCCACTCGACGCACGTTCGCAAGAACTACCGCTTCGAGGAGGACCGCTTCGAAACGAGCTGGGCCGAGATCGACGTCGCCTGCGAGGCCTGCCACGGCCCCGGCTCCGCCCATGTGACCTGGGCCGAGGCGGTCGCGCGCGGCGAACGCGTCGCGGGGTCCGGAGGCGACGGGCTCGTCGTCGCGTTCGGGGACGATGCGTCGTGGCTCTTCGAGCCGGGCGCGACGACGGCGCGGCGCAGCCAGCCGCCGCGTTCGCGCGCGGAGATCGAGATGTGCGCGCGCTGTCATTCGCGCCGCGCGCTGGTGAGCGAGGCGTACGTGCACGGCGGTCCCCTGATGGACACGCACGTCCCCGCCCTGCTCGACGAGGGCCTCTACCATGCGGACGGTCAGATCCTGGACGAGGTCTACGTATACGGCTCGTTCCTGCAGAGCCGCATGTACGCCCGGGGCGTCTCCTGCAGCGATTGCCACGAGCCCCACGGGCTCGCGCTGCGAGCCGAGGGAAACGCCCTGTGCGCGACCTGTCACCGCGCCGAGCACTACGACCGCCGCGCCCACCATTTCCACGAGCCCGGCTCGGCCGCGGCTCGCTGCGTCGCGTGCCACATGCCGGCGCGGACCTACATGGTGGTGGACCCGCGGCGCGACCACGGCTTCCGCGTACCGCGGCCCGACTTGACGCGCGCGCTGGGAACGCCGAACGCGTGCGGCGACTGCCACGCGGATCGCGGCGTGGCGTGGGCGGAGGACCAGCTCGACGCGTGGTACGGCGAAGCGCGCGAGCGCAGGCCGCACTTCGCCGCCGCGCTCCACGCGGCGCGCCGCGGGCAGCCCCAGGCGGGGCGAGCACTCGTCGAGCTCGTCGACGATCCGGAGCAGCCCGCCATCGCGCGTGCCACGGCGCTTCGGCTGCTCCGGGATCTGCCGAGCGCGGAGGCCCAGGCCAGCGTGGAGCGCGCGCTGCGCGATGCCGATCCGCTGGTCCGCGCCGCCGCGCTCGAGGCCCTCGAATCTCGCGCGCCGAGCGCGCGGCTGCGCCTGGCGGAGCCGCGGCTCCGCGATCCCGTGCGCGTCGTGCGGCTGCGCGCGGCCTCCGCGTTGGCCTCCGTTCCCGCGGACCGCTTCGACGCGGCGGGCCGCGCGGCCCTCGAGCGCGCGCTCGACGAGTACCGCGACGCCCAGTGGCTGAACGCGGATCGGCCGGACGCGCACCTCAACCTGGGCCTGCTGCACGCCCAGCGCGGGGAGTTCGAGTCGGCGCGCGCGGCGTACGAGAGCGCGCTGCGCCTCGATCCGGAATTCGTTCCCGCCTCCGTGAATCTCGCCGACCTCTACCGCATGCAGGCGCGCGACGCCGACGGAGCGCGCGTGCTGCTCCGCGCGCTCGAGGTCGCGCCCGAGAGCGCGGAGCTCCACCACGCGCTCGGATTGCTGCGGGTGCGACAAGGCCGGCTGCCCGACGCGCTCGACGCGCTCGCGCGCGCGGCCGCGCTCGCGCCAGACCGGACGCGCTACGCGTACGTCTACGGCGTGGCGCTCCACTCCAGTGACCAGGGCGAGCGCGCCCTCTCCGTCCTCGCGCAGGCGCACGCCCGTCGTCCCGGCGACCGGGACCTGCTGGTCGGCCTCGCCACGATCAGCCGCGAACGGGGGGACCTCGTCGCGGCCCTCGGCTACGCGCGCAAGCTCGCAGCGCTCGCGCCGGACGACCCCGGCGCCCGCGCCTTCGTCGTGCAGCTCGAGGCCGAGCGGAGCGAACCGTGATGCGCGCTCGGTCCGGGGCGCCCGCAGCCGGTTCGGGCCGTGCGCTCAGACGTCGCCCAGCGGCCGGTCGAGCGCGACCTCGCGCAGGGTGGTCACGGCGAAGACCGCCAGCTCGCCGCCGGCCACGAGGAAGCGGGTCTCGACGAAGTTCGTGCGACCGCGCTGCTTGACGAGCTGGCTCTCGATGACGAACTCGGGTCCCACGAGCGGCTCGAAGTAGTCCACCCGCATGTTCGTGGTGGCAAGCCAGCTCCGAAAGCGCCGCTCGCGCCCGGCCTCTCCCGCGCGCACCGTGAACAGCGCCACCAGGTCCACGTAGGTCGGCGTGAACCCGCCGAACATCTGCCCACGAGGATTCTTGACGTGATCGGGCACGTGCGCGCGCAGGCGCAGGTACCCCTCGCGCTCCTCGAGAACCGTCCAGCGATAGGCCTCCAGGAAGTCGCCGGCCGGGTGTCCCTTGCCGATCAGCCGGCCCGGCTCGCGTGCGGTCCAGGCGCGAACGAAGGGGGGCGGTTCCGGGGAGGAAGCATCCGACATGGCGGCTCGCTGATAGCAGCCCACCCCGGGCGGGGTCAAATCGCGGGACCCGCTCCGCCGCCGCGGCGGTCGGGCGGCGCCTCGAAGACGAGCTTGAAGCGTCGCTTGCCGAGCCGGTGACGGGGCGCGTAGGCGAACAGCGCCTCGCAGCCCGTTCCGTCCAGAACCCGGTCCACCGCGGCGCGCCCCGCGTCGTCGAGCGCGCGATAGGCATCGAGCGGACGCTGGAGCATCCACAGCGTATAGGCGCTCGTCCCGCGTTGGCAGGCCGCGCCGGACAGCCGCGTCGCGTGCATGCCGATGATGCGCGGCGGCTCGACCGTCGCATCCGGACGCGCGTCCGCCCAGCGCTCGAAGTCCGCCGCGCCGTCCAGGATCAGCGGGACGGCGTCGCGCCCGATGCGTTCCAGGAGCGGACGCAGCGTGGGGGCCAGGCCGTCGTCCTCCAGCCACGCGCCCGGCGCGTCGGGATCCGGCCGGTTCATGCGCTCGATCCAGTGGCACACGCGCGGCGCGCGCTCGCGCAGCAGCCGACCGGGCACGGCGTCCAGGTAGAGGTGCGCATAGAGCGGGCCCATCAGCGCGCAGTCGGCCAGGGACATGCGGCCGCCCAGCAGGTAGGCGTGTGCTGCGAAGTGGTCGGAGAGGTCGTCCAGAAGCCCCTCGGTGTGCGACTCGATCGCGGGGATCGTGTTCGCGTCGATGCCCAGAACCGCGAGCGCGCCGCTCATCCGGTCCGCGAAGGCATTGGCCAGGACCGGATCGCCGGTGTTGGCGGCGAAGTCGGCGCGTGCCTTGGCCTCGCTCTCGGGAAAGCTCCAGCGGTAGTGCATGGCCGGCAGCAGCAGGAACTCGTCCGCGTAGAGCTCGAACAGCAGGTTCGCGACGCGCTGCACCGGCGAACGCGGATACAGCGGCGGTGCCGGAAACCGCGCTTCGAGCGCGTCGAGGATGTCGCTGGTGTCCTGCAGCGTCTCGTCCTCGGGCGTCACGAGGATCGGGATGTAGGCGAGTCCGGTGCGCGGCAGGATCACGCCGCGCACGTCGGGCAAGAGCTCCGTGAAGCGGATTCCCTTGTAGCGAAGCGCGGGACGCACCTTGGCCGAGAAGTAGGAGATCTCGGAGGCGTAGTAGCGAAACGGCGGGGTGTTCCTCATGCTCCCTCTGCGGCGCAGCCGGCGCAGGGCCTACTCTAGCTCGCCGGGGCAGCGCGGGAGGACATCCCCTACCCTGGGCGCCGCCCCCGCCGGTCGAGGGGCCGTCCGCACGACCGGGAGCCAGCGCGGAAGCCGACGAGGAATGTCCCCCCGCAGCGCGCGATTGATCCTGTGGCTCGGCCTGGCGCTGATGGCGCCCGTGCCCGTCGCCTCCGGGGTGGTGACGGGTCTCATGCCGGCCGCGCGCATCCTGATGCTCGGCGGCATCTGCCTGCTGGTCGTCGTGCTCGAGCACGCCAAGGGTGTCGTGCTCCTGTTCGGGGCGATGCTGCTCGCGCAGGCGCTCGCCTATCTGCTGCTCCTGTTCGTCGTGGCGCACCTCGTCTCGCGCCTGCTCGCGCGGCTCACGCCGCGCGCGCGCGCGTGCCTGGCCATCGCGCTCCTCGCCATCGGCATCGCGCTTTCGGCCGCGTTCGAGGTGTACCGGACGCCCTTCCGCGCCGCGTCGACCCGCGCGAGCCTGCTCGAGATCTTCGAGTGAGGCGCGCCCGCCGCGCCGCGTGCTGCGCGCTCGTCCCGCTCTGGCTGCTCGGCGCGGGCGCGGCCGGCGCCTTCGAGCGCACCGAAGCGCGCGCGCCGTGCGCGGATCACGCGCCGCTTCGGAAGCCGCATTTCGGCGACCTCCACGTCCACACCACCCGGTCGTTCGACGCCAACGCCCTCGGCGTCCGGACCACACCGCGCGACGCCTACCGGTTTGCGCGCGGGGAGCGCCTGGGCCTCCAGCCGTTCGACGGCTCCGGAACCGCGCGGCGCAGCGCGAAGCTCGAACGCCCGCTGGATTTCGCGGCCGTCACCGACCACGCGGAGCTGCTCGGCGAGGTGCGCATCTGCGAGACGCGCGGCGCGCCCGGCTACGACTCGTTCATGTGCACGCTCAACCGACGCTGGCCCCTGCTCTCCTACGTCATCGTGAATGGCGCGATGCTGAACGTCGCGGATCCCGAACGCTACTCGCTATGCGGCCCGGACGGCAGCGCGTGTCGGCAGATGGCCCGCCACGTCTGGCAGGAGATCCAGGACGCCGCCGAGGAGGCCTACGACCGCAGCGATCGCTGCGCGTTCACGTCCTTCGTCGGATACGAGTGGAGCGGCGCCCCGGACTCGAACATGATCCATCGCAACGTCATCTTCCGGAACCACGTCGTCCAGGACGCTCCGACGAGCTACGTCGAGGTGGCGACCGGCGAAGGTCTGTGGGAGCGCCTCTACGCCGAGTGTCTGGACCTCTCGAACGGCTGCGACGCAATCGCGATCCCGCACAACTCCAACCTGAGCGGCGGCAGCCTGTTCCGCATCGAGGACGAGGACGGCAATCCGATCGACGCCGAGACGGCGCGGCGGCGCGCGCGGCTGGAGCGCCTGGTCGAGGTGATCCAGCACAAGGGCAGCTCCGAGTGCCGCGGGGAGGCGTCGTTCGGCGAGGACGAGCTGTGCGACTTCGAGCGCCTGCCGTTCGCGCGCATGGACGAATACCCCTTCGAGTCGTGGTGGACGGAGCCACCGGCGCGCGTCTACGCGCGCGAGGTGCTGGCGACGGGGCTCTCGGAGCAGGACCGGCTCGGCATCAACCCCTTCAAGCTGGGATTGATCGCGTCGACGGACACGCATCTCGGAACCCCCGGTCTCGTCGCCGAGGACGCATTTCCCGGCCATGCCGCGGGCGGCGACACCACCCGGACGGAGGTGCCGACCGTTCCGGATCGGCTCTTCTTCAATCCCGGCGGTCTGGCGGTGATCTGGGCCGAGGAGAACTCGCGCGACGCCCTGTTCGAGGGGATGCGCAGGCGCGAGGTCTACGGCACGAGCGGCCCCCGCATGGTCGTGCGGTTCTTCGGCGGCTTCGAGCTTCCGTCGGACCTGTGCGAGCGCGATGGCTTCGCGCGCGATGCGTACGCCCACGGCGTGCCCATGGGCGGGGACCTTTCGCCGCCGCCGGACGGGAGCGACGCTCGGACGCCACGCCTCGCGGTCTGGGCCGCGCGCGATCCGTCGCTGCCGCCGGGGCCCGAGGCGCAGCTCCAGCGCGTGCAGATCGTCAAGCTGTGGCTCGAGGACGGCGCGCCGCGCGAACGCGTATTCGATGTGGCCGGCGATCGGGACAACGGCGCCGGCGTCGACCCCGCGACCTGCACACCCCACGGCCCGCGCGTCTCGGAGCTCTGCGCGGTCTTCACCGACCCCGACTTCGATCCCGCGGCGCCGGCGCTCTACTACGCGCGCGTCCTCGAGAATCCGAGCTGCCGCTGGTCGTCCCACGTGTGCGTCGCGCAGGGCGCGCGCTGCGAGGGCCCCGGCGCGCTCCCCTCCGAGCTGGCGTACTGCTGCGACGCGGCGATCCCGAAGACGATCCAGGAGCGCGCCTGGACGTCACCGATCTGGTATACGCCCACGTCCCCCGCAGCCCGCGCGCCGCGCCCGGGTCCGGCCGCCGCTCCGGCTTCCGCGGAGTGAAGACGGCCCGGGGCGGCGGCGCCGCCGGCGCTACGCCTTCTTGCGCGCGGCCTTCTTGCGCGCGGCCTTCTTGCGCGGCGGCGCGACCGCGCGTTCGAGCTGCCGCAGAAGCTTCACCGCGCGGCGGCGATACGGTGTGGTGAGTCGACGCCAGCCCGTTTCGCCCTTGGCCTCGAGCGCACCCAGCTCGCGGCTCGCGGTGCGGAGCAGCTTCGTGGCCTGGCGGCGCGTCCGGGTCTGGGCCGTCTCGATCCGCTTCTCGAGCGCATTGAGTCGGGCGCCCACCTGCTTCACGTACTGCCGGAGCGACGCCGGGAGCTCGCGTTCGATGCGGGCGAGCGCACGCCGGGACCGCGTCTTCCGCCTGCGCGCGGCCTTCTTGCGACCGGCCTTCTTGCGCGTCGCCTTGCTCCGTGTCGCCTTTCTCCGTAGAGCCATGATCTCCCCTCCCTCTGATCCCACCTGCAGCGGTCCGGGTCAGGTCTATGCTCATAACAGGAACCGCCGAAGGATTCCAGCACTGCGCGCCGCCGGCGCCGCGAAACGAACGGGCTCGCGGTCCCGACGCGCTACCCTCTGCGCATCGTGAGTCGACACCGGAAGAGCGACGGCCCGGCCCTGGTGGCCGTCGGCGGCCTGATCGCGAGCGGCAAGAGCACGGTCGCCGCCCGGATCGCGAGCCAGCTCTCCGCCGAGCTGGTGAACGCGGACGAGATCCGCCAGGAGTTCTTCGAGCTCGGCGCCCGGCGCGCCTTCGCGCCGGGGTTCTCCAGGGCCGTCTACCCCGAGCTGTTCCGCAAGGCCCGCGGGGTGCTGGCGTCGGGCAAGCCGGTCGTGCTGGACGCGACGTTTCGCACGCGCCGCCTGCGCGCCGAGGCCCGCGCGCTGGCCGCCGAACATCGCGGCGCGTTCCGCTTCGTGGAGTGCCGCGCGGGCGAGGACCGCTGTCGCGAGCGGCTGCGCGAGCGCGAGCGGGCCCAGGGACGCCAGGGCTGGTGTGCCCTGTTCGACGGCTTTCTCGAGCTCTGGGAGCCCGTCGACGAGCTCCCCGAGTCGGAGCACGTGGTGGTCGACAGCTCGCGTCCGCCCGACGCGCTCGAGGCGTTCGAGCTCGATCTCGAGGCCGCGGTCGCGCGGAGCTCATGATGCCGATCCCGAATCCCAGAGCGGTGACGTTCGATTGCTGGGGCACGCTCATCTACGAACGGGACTCCGCCGCGACCTACGCGCGTCGCGTTGCGCTCCTGGATCAAACCGCCGCCAAACTGGGTTGGGGCGCAGCCGCCGAGGAGGCGCGCGGGGCCCTCGACGAGGGCTGGCGCCGACACTGGAGCCTCTGGCACGAAGGGACCGCGAGTAGCTCGCCCGAGATCGCCGGCTGGGCGCTGGCGGCACTGGCGGCGCGGCGCGGCCGCGCGGCGCCCGACGCGGAAGCCGTCGCGGATCTCGGGAGCGCGTTCGCGAGCGCGGGGCTCGAGGCCGAGATCCGCGCTCTCGACGGCGCGCGCGAGACCCTCGAACGGCTGGCGGCAGCCGGCGTGCGGCGGGCGCTGATCTGTGACACCGGCTTCTCACCGGGCTCGGTGGTGCCACGTATTCTCGAGTCGGCGGGTCTGCTCGAACACCTCGAGGTCACTATCTTCTCGGACGAAGCGGGTGTCCCCAAGCCCGACCCCCGAGTGTTCGAGGCGGCGCTCGAGGGTCTGCGCCTCACGGGCCAGGCGGACACGACCGTCCACGTCGGAGACCTGCGGCGCACCGACGTCGCGGGTGGGCGGTGCGCCGGCATGCGCACCGTTCGGATCCGCTCGCACTACGACGATCGCAGCGCGCTGCCCGACGCAGACCGCATCGCGGATTCACACGACCATCTGCTCGCCCTTCTGGGTCTCGCCTGAGCGCGGGCGTGCGTTCCGACGCGATCTCGATGCGCGCGGTGGGGTTCGCAGGGCTCGCGCTCGCCGTTGCCGCATGCGCGCTGCCGGCGCCCGCCCCGTCGCCGACCCCGCCGTCGCTCGAGCCCGACGCTCGTGAGTCGACGCTCGAGGGCGAGATCGAGGCGGCGCGGATCCGCGACCGGAAGGCACTCGAGGCCGAAGCCGCGGCGAAGGCCGCGGAGCCCGGTCCCACGACGACCGAGTCCGACACCCCGCGCCTGGGCATCGCGCAGGTGGAGAGCGTGGAGATCGCGCCCGCGGCCGCCGCGGCGCGGACGCGCGAGGTGATCGTGACCGGGTCGCACCCCGATGCGTGCACGGAGGTCCGGGACGTCGCGCTGGTGCGCCGCGGCTCCACGCTCCGCTTCGCCGTTTCGACGTTCCGACCTCCCGGCAGCTGCGCCGCCGTTTCGACGCCCTTCCGGGAAGTACTGCCACTCGACGCGTCGAGCCTGGCGCCGGGAACCTACACGGTCGTCGTCAACGGCCGATCGGCGCAGTTCACGCGCGCCGAATTCGACGACGCGCAGAACGGGCGCAGTCCTCGCGCAGCTCCGTCCGGGGCCGCCCAACGCGGCGCGCGTTAAAGAGCGGCCCGGAATCCGCCGAAGCGACCCGTGGGCCGGTTTGCGGCCGGTTTTCGCCACGGAGGCGGCGTTGTCCACGTATCCCACCGTCCTGCGCGTCGACGACGGCGAGCTGGACCGTTTCGACGATGTGCTCAAATCGCTCGGTGCGAAGGTCGATCGGCTGGGCCCGGACGCGCAGGGCCTGCGCACCGACTGCAGCTACGACCTGGTGTTGACCAGCGTCCGGTGCGCTCCGTCGGTTCCCTTCGACGTGCATGCCGGCGGCGCCGGTGGCCGGCCGGTCTGGATTGCCCTGCACGACGGCGATCCGCTGCCGATCCGGGACTCGATGCGCGGTCTCGGCGTGCACTATCTGGTCCACGCGCAGATCCAGCCCGCCGTTCTCCGGCTGCTCCTGCTCCACGCGCTCTACGAGGGAACCGAGAAACGCGCAATGCCGCGCACGCTCGTGGGGTCGAGGGTCACCGTCCGCGTGCAGCGCACGTCGTGGTCCGCGACCCTGCTGGACCTCGCGCTGGATGGATGCCGGATTCTCTCCACCCGCGAGGTGGAGGTCGGGCGCACGGTCACCGTGGTGTGGCACACGCGGTCCGGTCCGGAGCCGGAGCTCTTGCTGCGCGGCCGGGCGATCCGTGTCGAGCGGGAGGAGGACGGCCCGACGGGGTTCGCGCATCGGATCGCGGTCTCCTTCGGCGGCATCGACCCCGTGGCACGCGCACACCTCGAGTCGATCTTCTCGGGCACGTCGACGGAAGCCGCGATCACCACCCTGGCCGCGCAGAATCGCAACCTCCGGGACGCGGGCCCCGCGCGGCGCGGAGGGTCCCGCGAGATCGTGCTCGAGGACGTGGAACGTCGCGCTCGCTCGCGCGTCCCGTTCAGCCGTCGCGTCACGGCGCTGATCGGCGAGGCGAGCCACGTGATGATCGCGCGGGACCTGTCCCTCCACGGCATTCGCATCGAGCCGACCCACGGTCTCCCGTTGGGAGCCGAGCTGCGCCTCGCCATCTATTCCGCGGATCAGCGGCAGCCCGTGTTCGTGTACGCACAGGTGGCGCGCGACGACGGCGAGGAGGGCTTGGCCCTGATCTTCAAGGAGGTGGAGGCGCGCATGCGCCGGCGGCTGGACCGGATGGTGAAGAGCGGTCCCGCGATCCAGCTGCTGACGGACCTCGACGAAGACACGCAACCCGTGTTCCTCGCCAAGGCGGTCGAGCGCGAATCGGAAGCGTAACGGGCGCGCAGCGCGCGTCCGACCGGGCCGGCTCAGCAGTGGCGGCGCTTGCGGGCCACGATCAGCCGTTCGTAGGCTGCGGTGATCCGATCGCAGAGCACCTCGAGCGCTGCGAAGCACGTCTCGCCCAGCGGCGCGCTCCCGTTGTCCACGTAGAGCAGGTTCACCACCCGCTCGCCGATCTTGATCGGGAACACCGCCACGTCCCGCGCCTCCGAGCGCCCCAGCGCGCGGAACAGGCGCTCGTCGATGCCGCTGCGCGGTGGCGCGCCGCGGTGGATCTCACCGCTTTCCGCGGGCTCGGCGAGGATGCTCTCGGCGCTGCAGGGGAGCAGGATCCCCCGCACGCGCTGATCGAATGCGTCTCCGACCGACCGGCTTCCGTGGATCGTTCCGTCGCGAACCACGAACAGCGCGGCCACGCTCGCATACGCCCGCGCGAGGCGCAGCGCGATCGCCGCCACCTCTTCGCGGTTGGCGGCGGTGGTCAGGTCCGTCTCCAGGGCGACGATCTCGGTGGGCGTGCGCGGCGGTTGCTGGGCGCGCGGGGGCTCCGCGTCCGACGCCGCGTCGAAACCCGTGCGACGCCCCTCGGTCGGGTCTGCCCCCCGGTCCGTGCCGGCGCCTGGGGCACCCTCAGGCCCCGCGTCGAGCTGCCAGCGCTGGTGCAGCGACGAGAACGTCTGGTCGTCGATCAACTCCTCGTTCGCGTCGAGCGGGTGGATTCCGAGAACCGCCCGCTGACGGGCCGCCTCCTCGTCCGCGGGCGTGGGGTCCATCGACACCGCGTCCCGGCCGGCGCCGCCGTAGGCCTCGACGCTCGGCATCCCGGGTCCGCTCGCCACGACCGCGAAGCGAGTCGGTCGGGGAATGCCGTAGTGGCGCTCCACGAGAAACAGGAGGTGGACCTCGGAGAGAACGTACGGCTCGATGCGAAGGCCGGTCGCGAAGGCGATCTCATCGACGCGATGCGGATCGCGTGGATCGGCCATGGCCACGTGAAGATTCCACTTCTCGAGCTTCAGCGGCAGGATCCTGTGGCGTTCGACCAGCGAGGCCGGCACGCTCTGCAGGGCTTCGCGGTCCGGGTTCTCCAGCCATTCGGCGGGAGGCGTGGCAACGCCGAGATGCCGGGAGAGGTGCTGCTCGAGCTCGTCGAGCCGCAGGTAGCCGGCCTCCACGAGGTTCGTGCCCAGCCGGCCGCCGTAGATCACGAGCGATTGGGTCGCCGCGTCGAGCTCGCTGCGGGAGACGACCCCGTTTTCGAGCAGGTACTTTCCGAACGACGACACGCCCACCTCGTCACGTCCCACCGGTGCCGTGAGACGTTTCGGAAGGAAGGGATTCGTCCCTTAGACGGGACTCCCGCGGGGGGTGGAAGCGCGCCGCGGGGATCGGCCCCCGGTCCGGGTCAGTGGGCGGCGGCCGAGGCCTCACCGGCCGCCGGCGGCTCCGGCGCCGTGTCGGGCCGGCACGGAAACAGGACGCGAAACGTCGTTCCCCGGCCGGGCTCGCTGGACACGCGCACCGCGCCCCGATGGCCGTGCACGATCCCCAGCATCGCCGCGAGCCCCAGACCGCGGCCCGGATACTTCGTCGAGAAGAACGGATCGAAGATCCGGGAACGAACCTCCGCGGGCATGCCGACCCCGGTGTCCGAGACCTCCAGATAGACGCATGGGCCCGCGGCGCAGTCGTGACCGCGGTACTCGCCCGGCGCCGCCTCGGGCCCGAGATCCTCGAGGCCCGTACGTACGTCGATGACGCCGGGCGCGTCACCCACCGCCTCCGCGGCGTTCGTAACGAGGTTCAAGACCACCTGCGTGAGGCCCGCCGCGTCGCAGTCGACCGCCGGGAGCCCCTTCGCGCATGCGCAGCGCAGCTCCGCGTTCTTGGCTACGGAGACCCGCAGCAGGTCCGTCATGCCCTCGACGAACGTGGAGAAGTCGATGCTGCGGATGTCGAACTCGTTCTTGCCCGCATAGGCCAGCAGCTGATTGGTGAGCCGGCCCGCGGTCTCGGCCGCGCGTCGGATGCGCTCCACGTTGGTGCGGGCGGGAAGGCCCCGCGGGAGATCTTCGAGCGCGAGGCTGGCGCTTCCCAGGATCGTCGTCAGCAGGTTGTTGAAGTCGTGTGCGATGCCACCGGCCAGCATGCCGAGGCTCTCCAGCCTCTGCGTCTGCTGCATCTGCGCCTCGAGTTGCCTGCGATGCTGCTCGGCGCGCTCGCGTTCGGTGACGTCGGTCGCCACGCCGATCATGCCGTCGATTCCGCCGCGCTCGGTCCAGATCGGCGTGTAACGGACCACGTAGACCCGCTCTTCGAAGTTCAGCACCGCCGAGAAGCTCTCGCCCGCGAGCGCGCGAGCCACGTTCTGCTTCATACTCGGTGTAGTCCGCGGCCAGTCGGTGTAGCTGAGTCCGATGAGTTCGCTCGGGTCGATGCCCGCTGGATCCAGGCCGCTGCCCTCACAGACCTCGATGATCCCGTGGCGGTTGACGGTGAACAACACGACGGGTGCGTGCGTCACGAGCGTCCGCAAGCGCTGCTCGGAGACGCGGAGCGCCTCTTCGGCCTCCTTCCGCGCGCTGATGTCGACCATCACACCCCGGCACCGGACGGGACGCCCGCCATCCGCAACGACGTTCACGATGTCCCGCACCCAGACGGTGCGCCCGTCGGCCCCGATCATGCGGTACTCGATGTCGTGGGAGCGAAGTGCCGCCGTCATCTCCCGGCACCGCTGCGGAACCCAGACGCGGTCGTCGCGGTGAAGGTGCTCGAGCCAGAAATCGGGTGTTTCGAGCCAGCGCGCGCGCGGATAGCCGAGCAGCCGCTCGGCCTGCGTACTGACGTAGTGGAACTCGAAGGTCTCGGGATCGGCCTCCCAGACGATGCCACCTACGGACTCGAGCAGCTCCTCGACTTCCTTCAGGCGGCGTGCGATCGAAGCATCGGACACCGGGGCATCGGCGTCACGGGTTGCGCGGGAGTTCCGTTCGGCGGAGGCCATCGTCACCTCGGGGCCTCAGGGTACACAATGCGGGGACGCGCTGCCTCGACGTCTGGCGCGCGCGGATGGCCCTCGCGGGGCGCCCGCCGATCTCAGTGTCGGGAGCCGCTCGGGCGCGCCAGGGCACGCGCCGGAGCGTCGCCGCGCGGGCTCC
>CP070734.1:3149411-3163349 GCA_020347605.1 Deltaproteobacteria bacterium
CGTCAAGGATGGAGTCGCCTGGCGCGAGGAGCAGAACGCGATCTACGAGGCATCGGAGCCCGGTGTCCCCGATTTCAACCCGCGCGGCTGCCAGAAGGGCGCCTGCTACACCGACCTCATGTACGAGCCCTCGCGCGTCCTGTATCCGTTGAAGCGCGTCGGGGAGCGCGGCTCGAGAAAGTGGAAGCGGATCTCGTGGGACGATGCGCTCGGCGAGCTCGCCGACGCGATCATCGACGCCGCGCAGACACAGGGCAGTGATTCGATCATCTACGACCACGGCACCACCAACATCGATTTCGGCGCCGACACGGCCAGTGAGATGCGCCTGTTCGACGTGATCAACGCCACCAGCATCGACTCCTGGGCCGGGGTCGGCGACATGCCCGCGGGAGCGGCCCAGACCTGGGGCATGTACAACGTCGAGGGGACCGCGGACGACTGGTTCAAGTCCGACTTCATCATCGTCTGGGTGGGCAACCCGGCCTACACGCGGATTCCCGAGGTCCACTTCATGCACGAGGCGCGCTATCGAGGCGCCAAGCTGGTGGTCATTGCGCCCGACTACAACGCGACGGCCGTGCACGCCGATTACTGGATCAACCCGAAGGTCGGCACCGATGCGGCGCTCGCCCTGTCGATGGCGCAGGTGATCCTCTCGGAGGGGCTCTACGACGAGGAGTACGTGCGGGAGCAGACGGACCTGCCGATCCTGGTGCGCGAGGACACCGGCCGCTACCTGCGCGAGTCGGATCTGCGCAGCGGCGGCAAGGACGAGCTGCTCTTCTTCTGGGACGCCGCCGCAGATCGTCTGAGCACCGTGCCGGGCTGCGAAGGAGAGGGCGGAACGTCGCTGGCGCTGGGCGCGGTTCGGCCCGCGCTGTCGGGGCGCTACTCCGTGCGGCTGGCCGACGGACGCGAGGTGGCGGTGCGTCCGATGCTCGAGGGCCTGCGAGCGCACCTCGATGCCGACTACGCGCCCGAGGCGGTGGCCCCGGTCACGGGCGTGGGAGCCAACGTCATCCGCCGGCTCGCGCGCGAGCTCGCCGCGGCGCCGAGCGCGCTGATCTACTCGTCGTGGGGCTCCTGCAAGCACTACCACAGCGACCTGAACCAGCGCGCCGAGATCCTGCTGATGGCGTTGACCGGAAACCAGGGCAAGAGCGGCGGCGGATTCCGCGTCGCCTCGTGGTGGCCCGTGCAGGGCTTCGTCCGCTTCGGTCGGGGCGCGCGCAAGCTGCCCCTCGGGCTCCAGGCGCGGCTCATCTGGCGTCACTACATGGGAGGCTTCGGCTGGCGCGACTTCGCGAAGCTCTCGCGGGACCTGACGCAGCTCGACACCAACACGCCGCTCATGCCCTGGCTCTATACGCACGCCGGCTACGCGGAGGTGTGGAACAAGCGGGAGTTCCAGGATCCGGCGGTGCCGCGCACCACCGCGGAGTACATGCAGGAGGCGGTCGAGAAGGGCTGGATCCCGGTCCGGCCCGCGCCCGGCACGGATCCGAAGGTGTTCGTCTTCACAGGCTCGAATCCCCTGCGCCGCTGGCCGGCGCCCCAGATCGCGCGCGAGCACCTGTGGCCCAAGCTCGACATGATCGTCGACGTCAACTTCAAGGTCGGCAGCTCCGGGATGTACGCGGACCTGATCCTGCCGACCGCGGGCTACTACGAGCGGGATTCCCTCAAGTACACCCAGGCGTACCTGCCGTACCTGATCCTGTGCGAGAAGGCGGTGGAGCCGCTCGGCGAGGCGAAGCCGGAGTGGGAGATCTTCGGACTGCTGGCGCGCAAGGTCCAGGAGCGCGCGCAGGCGCGCGGCGTGACGGTCGTGAAGGACTCGCGGGGCGGCGAGACCGATCTCTCCACGACCTACGAGCGCTGGAGTCACAACGGCAAGTTCCACGAGAGCGACCCCGTCTCCGCGCTCGACTTCATCCTGCGCGAGACCAGCACCACGGGGAACAAGGGATTCGCCGACGGGAAGGCGACGGGGATGCTGCCGGTGCTCGAGGCCAAGGGGGGGCCGGACCCGCTCTATGCGGTCGGAACGGATTACCAGCCCGGGCGCACGCTGTTTCCGCACGACCGCTTCGTGCGGGGCAAGGAAGCCTGGCCCACCTTCTCCGGCCGCCAGCAGTTCCTGATCGACCATCCCTGGTACGAGGAGGTCGGGGAGGTGCTGCCCGTCTACAAGCCGGCGCCCAAGGCGGGTGGCGAACATCCGCTGCGCCTCACGGGCGGACACACGCGCTGGTCGATCCACGCGACGTGGCGGGACTCGCAGCTGATGCTGCGCCTGCAGCGCGCCGAGCCCACGGTCTGGGTCTCCGTGGCCGATGCACAGCGGCGCGGCGTCTCCGACGGCGACCGCATCCGGGTCTGGAACGACGTCGGGGCCTTCGAGGCCATCGCGAAGGTGGCCGGGCTCGTCCAGCCGGGCCAGACGGTCGTCTACCACGCCTGGGAGCCCTACCAGTTCAAGGGCTGGAAGGGGCAGCAGGAGCCGGTTCCGTCGCCCTGGAAGGCGCTCCACCTGGCGGCGGGCTACGGGCAGATCCACTACCGGATGATCTACCTGGCGCCCGGACACAGCCCGCGCGCCCAGACCGTGGACTTCGCGAAGGTCTGACGGCGCGCGCGGGATGGCGAACCGACGGCCCGATCGGACCGCCGATCCCGACGACGCTCCGCTCGCCCCCGCCCCGGACGGACTGTCGGTCGCACAGATCCTCGGCTACTCGCTGCCGGCCTTCGGGAGCGCGATGGTCCTGATCAGCGTCGGGGTCTATCTCCCGAAATTCTACACGGACGAGCTGCTCGTCGGGCCCGCGCTGCTCAGCTGGGTGTTCCTGCTGGGACGCGTCTGGGACGCGATCACCGACCCGTTGATGGGCTACGTCTCGGATCGGACGCGCACGCGCTGGGGGCGCCGGCGGCCCTACTTCCTGGTGAGCGCCGTGCCGATCGGCGTGATCTTCTACTTCATCTGGTCCCCCGCCGCCTCGCTCTCGCAGACCGGTCTCTTCGTCCACCTGCTCGTCTGCTACCTGGCGCTCTACACGTTCTGGACCGTCTTCTCGATCCCGTACATCTCGCTGGGCGCCGAGATGACGACGCACTACCACGAGCGCACCCGCCTGTTCGGCGCCCGCCAGGCCTTCTTCGTCGCCGGGACCGCCTTCGGCACGCTCGCGCCGGTCTATTTCGCCCAGCGCGCGGGAGATGCGCGCGAGGGCTACTCGCTGATGGCCGCCGTGTTCGGCGCGCTCACGATGCTGCTCATCGTGTTCGCCTTCACGCGCGTCCGCGAGAAGCGCTCGCACGCGCCCCGGGACCCGCTGCCGTTCTTCCAGGGCCTGCGCGTCACGTTCAAGAATCGGGCCTTCGTCGTCCTGATGTTCGTGTACGTGACGAGTCTCGTCGGGAGCAGCTTTCTGGCGATGCTCACGCCCTACATCGCGCAGTACGTCATCCACGAATCCTGGGTGGTGCCCTGGGTCGTGCTCGCGTTCATGGGCGGGTCGGTCGGATCGATCTATCTGTGGGTGCAGATGGCCAAGCGCCACGGCAAGAACAAGACGTGGAGCGTGGCGATGGCGATCGGAACCGCGGGCTACTTCTGCTCGCTCACCTACCACGAGGGGACCTGGGTGCGTTGGATCGTGCTGGCCGTCATCGTGGGCGCGGCGTCGGGCTGCACCTCGGCCATCGGCAACGCGATCCTGGCGGACGTCGTCGATTCCGACGAGCTCGAGACCGGCAAGCGCCGCGAGGGGGCCTTCTTCGGGATCATGGCGCTGCTCGACAAGGCCGCGGTCGGCCTGGCGGCCTTCATCGGCCTGCGCGGGCTCGACGCAATCGGCTACCAGCCGAACGTGGCGCAGACGGAGTCCGTGATCTTCGGCATGAAGTTCCTCTACTGCCTGCTCCCGGCCATCTGCCATCTGGCTGCGCTGATCCTGTTCCAGCGCTTTCCCATCACGCGCGAGGTGCATGCCGAGATCCAGGCCGAGCTCGCGCGCCGAGCGGTGCGGCGGCACGAAACGGACCGGGGCGAGAACGGGAGCGCCCCGGGTCCGCCCGGCGCGTAGCGAGGGCGGGCGGCCGACGGATCCGATCCGGCCTGGAAGCGCCGGGTCCGGAGCGCTGCGAAGAACGCATCGGGAGCGGTAGGATACGGGTCCGGAAAGTGAGGGACACGCCATGGGCAAGACACTCGTCACCGGCGCCGCCGGTTTCATCGGCTCACACGTGACGCGGGAGCTTCTGGCCGAGGGCCGCGAGGTGCGGGCCATGATCCTCCCGGGTGAGGACACCCGGAACCTCGAGGGCCTGGCCGTCGAGACGGTCGAGGCCGACCTTTTGCAGCCGGACAGCCTCGAGGCCGCCCTGCGCGGCGTCGATCGCGTCTTTCACCTGGCGGCGCTCTACGCCGTCTGGCTGCCCCGACGCGAGAAGATCTACGAGGTCAACTGCGTCGGATCCATGAACCTGCTCTGGGCCGCGTACAAGGCCGAGGTCGAACGGGTCGTCTACACCTCCTCGGCGGCGGCGGTCGGCCTGCGCCCGGGCGAGGCGGCCGCCGACGAGACCGTCGCCTTCGATCAGATGGGCAAGGCGAACGACTACGTCTACACGAAATGGCTGTCGGAAGAAGAGGCGAAGACCTTCGTCCGCAACGGGCTGTCGATCGTGTTCTGCAATCCGTGCTTCCCCTTCGGCCCGCGCGACGTGGCGCCCACCCCGACCGGGCAGATCCTGCTCGACATCGTGAACGGCAAGAACCGCTTCTACTTCGACGGGGGCATGAACGTCGTGGACGTGGAGGACGTGGCCCGCGGGCACGTGCTCGCCGAGAAGAACGGCCGCGTGGGGGAGCGCTACCTGCTGGGCAACCGGAACGTATCCTTCAAGGAGTTCTTCGAGCTGATCGCACGCGTCACCGGCGCGTCGTTCAAGCCCCGCAAGCTGCCCGTGGGTCTCGCGCTGCCGGTCGCCGACTATCTGGAACGCCGCGCCGACACGGTGACCCGAAAGCCACCCCTCTTTGCGGGAAGCGCCCTGCGCTACGCGAAGAACTACCTGTATTACGACACGCAGAAGGCCAGCAAGGAGCTGGGCTACGCGCCGCGGCCGATCGAGGAATCCATCCAGCGCGCCGTCGACTGGTTCGCGGAGCACGGCTACATCGAGAACGAGAAGTTCCTGGGCGAATACCGAAGCCGCGAGCGTTCGTGAACGCTCGCGGTCCGACGAGAGTCGGCCGACGCGCAGCGAGCCGCCGGCGAGCAGAGGCCAGACCCGGGTCCGAGCGCTGAGCGCGGACGAGGCCCGGCGAAGCTCGACGCTCAGCCGCTCGGCGAAAGCGGCCGCGCAGATCCGCGCGGCACAAGGGGCAGCAGCTTCTCGAGGAGGCGCGCCTGGAACGCCTCGGGCGCCTCCAGCGGGATCAGGTGACCGGCGTCCTCGAACCAGACCAGCTCCACGTGCGGCGCCTCGAGGCGCGACGCCCATTCCTCCGCGAGCGCCCACGGCGTGTTGTAGTCGTGGCGACCCACGAACAAGAAGACGGGCACGTCGAGGCGTGGGACGCCCGTGAGCAGATCCACGTGCAGTCGATCCGGCAACAGCACCTCGAGGCTGCGGTCGAAGCACGGCTTGTAGCGGAGGCGCGTCGCCAGCGTGTACTCCCGCCCGAAGAGGACGGCCGGCCATACCTCGCGGGCGCGCTCCGTCGCGTAGACGTCGCCGTGGTACTTGCCCAGCCAGCGGCGCTGTAGCGCGAACTCACGCTGGCTCGAGTAGGGCGGCTCGATCGTAGCGAGCGCCGCCAGCGCGTCCGCGTCCCCGGCGCGGCGCGCCTGCTCCACCACCCAGTCGTAGGAGATCCGCTCCTGGCGGTCCCGCTCCACCAGCTGCCCGAGGCCGACGTAGGCGTAGAAGAGGTCCGGCCGGCGCTGAACGGCGAGCGCACCGACGAGGCTGCCCCACGAGTGCCCGAGCAGGAAGATCCGGTCCTCGCCGCCCAACGCCTCGGCGAGCTCGATCGTGTCGGCGACGATGCGCTCGAGCGAGAGGCGGCTCCAGTCGACACCCGCACACGACGCGCCCGCGCCGCGCTGGTCCCAGTGCGCCACGACGAAGTGCTTCTCGAGCTCGCCCGAGTAGAGTCGCGCGACGGGGAGCTGCGCGCTCCCCGGACCGCCGTGCACGTAGAGCAGCACCGGGTTGCGCCGGTCGACGCCGCGCAGGAGCACCGCCTGCGGAAAGCCGCCGAGCTCGATGCGCCGGATCTCGGCGACCGCATGTTCGCCCGGGATGGCGCGCGTGCCGGCCGGCACGAGCGACCACAGCACGAGCGCGAGAGCCACCGCGCCGAGAAGCGACCCGAGACCCTTCGCCAATCGCACGGTCCAGAGCCTCATGGAACCCCCGAAGACCGCTCGCCGGCGATCGACGCCGGTGCAATCGTCGAACGTGTACCGGCGCCGGCGCCGAATCAAGGCCCCGCGCGGGCGCGTGCCAGAACGCTCCGCCGCGAATGCGGAGCGGCGCCATTCTACGGGCCGCTATGCCTGCCGCGTTTTCGGGTTCGCATCCTGCGCGCTCGGTTTAGAATGGGTCGGAGCAACCATGGGGGGCGGGTGTATCCGGCCCCGTACGATCGAATCCACCCAGTCGCTTCGGGAAACCGCAGCGTCCAAAGGAGCTAGAAATGAAACGTCGTTTGATTGCCGCAATCGTCAGCGTTGTGTTCCTCGGCATGGGTACGGTTGGCTGCATCGGGAACTTCGCGTTGTCGGGAAAGGTCCGGCAGTTCAACCTGGAGCAGTCCAAGGATCGCTGGGGCCGCGAGATCCTGTTCGTCATCCTCTACGTGATCCCCGTCTATCCCTTCGCGGGCTTCGCCGACATCATCGTGTTCAACTCGATCGAGTTCTGGTCCGGCAAGAACCCCGTGGACGGCTCGCCGAGCGTCACGCCGATCGCGCAGCGCCGTGAGATCGAGACCGAGGACGGAACGCGCCTGGTCATGTCGCTGCGCTCCGACGACTCGATCGACGTCGCCGTGCAGAGCGCCGACGGAGAGCAGCATTTCGTCAACCTGACGAGGTCCGACGGTCACGTGGCGGCCCGAGACGCGAGCGGAGCCCTGCTCGTCGCAGCGCCGTCACCCACAGCGCCGGCCCGCTAGTCGGACGACGAGAGTCGGCCGACGCGCAGCGCAAGCCGTCCGGAGGACGGCGCGCAGTGAGCCGGAGGCGAACGGAGCGGGCGCCCGCCGGGCGCGCAGGCGAGCGAAGGCCGGAAGCCCGAGTCCGAGCGAGTGAGGCAGGTGGGAGGCCGGGTCCGGTCGCGACCCGGCCTCCCGACCCCAGCGCCCCCCATGGCCCACCGCTTCGCTGCCCGGCGCGTGTCGTCGAACGGCGCTCGCGCCCGGAGCGTCGGTCTGCTCACGGGCGGGTCAGACGTTCGACGAGCGCGGAGAAGCGCTCGACGACCGGCGCGATCGCCCGGCGCTCGGTGAGCCGCTCAGGCGAATCGATTCGCCGCGTCAGCGTGATCCGCTCGGCGCGTAGCTCCAGCTCGGCAGACGTCCCATCGAGCAGCGCGGCCACGAGACACCGCATTTCGGGATCTCGAAGCCATGTCGGCGCCGCCGCTCCCAGCTCGGAAGACGTGAGGAACCGCCGGTCGAACGCCGCGTCGCCGGTTGCGACCGCCCGCGTCAAGGACGGCCTCGACAGCCAATCGGTCCAGGGCCAGACGCCTCGCCGCCGGATCGCGAGAAGGTCGCCGCGTTCGCGCCCTGCGCTCATGCCGATCTCGAAGACGGGGAACGTCGGCCGGCTCCAGGCGACGCGAGGGGACAGGCGAATCGTGACGACGTAGGGAACCCCGTCGCGTCGGAAGGCGTAGCGGGGAGCGGACCAGGGCGCCCCCTCCGAATCGAACGTGATGGTTCCGCCCCATGCGGATCGAAGCGTCTCGAGATTCTCGACGACCCGCCCCTGGATTCGCTGCGCTCTCGGCGGCACGGCAGCCAGGCCGATGGCGAAGATGACGAAGAGCATCGCCATCGAGGCCGCCCACCAGACGAAGGGGCTGTACCCGTCCATCATGCCTCCCGCCATGGATTCCCGTCCGGGGACCCCGTCCATGAAGCGCGCCGTGCCCGCTGCGTGGGCTCGGCCACACCGCGCTGGCTGTGCGGCGGCAACCCGCGCTCCTCACGATTTCTGTTCGGCGCGCGGACGGCGGGGTCTTGAGCCGGACCGCCACCTCGGTATCCCCACGCAAGGCAGCACCGCGCCGAGCGGCCCCCGAGATTCGCGCGCCGGCGCTTTGCGGAACGGACCGGGCGGCCGGGCTCTCCGGCGTTTGCACGACTGGTGGGACACTGCCCGGATGCGTGCATGCGGATGGCCGACCTCTCGGACTACATCGCGCTGCGACGGATCGTGGCCAATCCCTGGGAGACGATGCGGTTCCGCACCCGGAAGACGGGGCGGACTGCGGGCTCGTCGTCCACATGCTCGACGTCCCCTCGCTGCACGTGCGCGGCGGTCTCAGGCAGTGCCGGACGCGTGCGGCTCTACCGACCGGCCATCCCGGCGCTGACCGGCGTGCACTCCGTCCAGCGCGAGCTGGGCGGACGGATGACGGACGCATGCGACGAGGCCGATGCGATCACGCTCGACGAGCGGTTCCGACGCCACGACGGCGCGCGCTGCGACCGACTCGAGATCGACTGCGAGGGTTCGGAGTACGAGATCCCGCATGCCGCGAGCGATGAGACACGCGCGCGCATCGACCGCATTCACGCGGAGTACCACAACGCGTCACCGGACGATCTGCGTACGCGCATCGGGAATTTCGGGACGTGCTTGCAGGAAAAGCGCTACGCGACGGAGGTCGAGCCGCACCGGTGCAAGCCGAATCACGGCATGATCTTCGCGTCCCGTCTGGAGACCGGTGTGGGCGCCTGAGCGTCGCCGCCCGGCGGCTGGGGAGAGCCCGGGGCGTGTTCCTCCGCTCCGGAATCGCGCCCCAGACCCGGGACGGAAACGGGGCGGAAGGTCGGACCTCCCGCCCCGTTCGGCGTACGACCGGGGGTCTAGTAGCCGCTGCGACGATAGCCGCCGCCGCCCCCGTCGCGGCGGTCCTGGGCCTCGTTCACGCGCAGGCTCCGGCCCCCGAGATCGCTCCCGTCGAGGGCGCGCATCGCCGCTGCTGCGACGCTGGCGTCCTCCATCTCGACGAAGGCGAAGCCGCGTGCGCGGCCCGTCTCTCGATCCATGATCACGTTCACCGATTCGACCGTGCCGTGCGGCTCGAACAGGCCGCGCAGCTCGTCCTCCGTGGTGGTGAAGGGAAGATTTCCGACATACAACTTCTTGCTCAACTCATTTTCCTCGTCGCACCCGCGGATTGCATGGGTGCGACCGTCGTCGAAGCTCTCGACCGGACTGTCCGGACATACGAGCCCCGTCGCTATGGGACACAGCCCACCCGATCGACGGTCAGGCCGTCACGTGCGGGCGTGAAAGGCGTATTCGATGGGGACAGAACAGGCGGTTTGGCCGGATGCTGCGAACCGATCGGAAGGCCTCTTGAACGCGGAGGGTAGCAGCGGCCAGCAATCGCGCCACCCGGCGATTCCGAGTGAGCCGGCCGGCCTCCGACATCGGTCGGCCGGATCCCTTCGTGCGCGGATACACGGAGAATCGGAACGCAGCGCGTCGACACCCGATGACGCCTGCGGTACCTTCCTCTTCAGTCTACGGGCAATCAGACACGACTCGCCTGGCGGTCCGACCGTAGGACGAATCCCCTCGCCGCCTACGCCCACTGCTGCCCAGACCGCTGCTGTCCGGAGAACCCCTCCGATGGGCGAAGGCGAACGTAGGCGCGGCGCAGCCGCGCCTGGCCCCGGAGCTGGAGGCTTCATGCGCACGACGGAACGCGAAACCTTTGACCTCGTAATGGGTGAGCTCGACGAGGATGGCGATCTGCTCGCCGTTCTGGTTGTCGAGGAGGGGCTGTCGAGCGAGCAGGCGGTGATGGCGCTCGAGGGCGAGCGATCGACCCAACTCGGCGCGCCGGGCCGCGAATTCGGTGTCTCGGAGTGCGATGGGGAGTCGTTCGAGCTCGTGGACTCGGGAGGACAGTCCTACCGGCGCTACTTTCTCGCGCGCGTATCCTAGGCGAGCGCCGCGCTTCCCTTGCCGACGCGCGCGGCGACGCGCGCCGCGTCTACTCCGGCAGCGGGTTGAGGTGCATGAACTCGACGACGCGCCAGGCGAGGTCCTCGCCCTTGTCTTCCTGGATGAAGTGATGCGCGTCGGGGTAGGCGTGATGCGGCTGCCCGACCGCACCGGGGACCGTGTCACGGAGCTCCGCCTGCACGGCCTCCGAGCCGAGATTGGGATCGAGCCGGCCGAACAGCGTGAGCAGCGGCTTCTCGAAGGCGTCGAAGACGGCGCGGGCCGCGACATTGGTCGGCGCCTCGCCGAGCGTGTTGATCAGCGACGGGAAGACGCGCGGACCCGTCCGGTAGACGAGCTCTGGATACGGGGCGTCGTAGGCGGCCCTCTCCGCATCGGTGAGGGTGATCGCGGTTGCCACTTCGACCACGTCGCTCGGCCGGAAGTTCGGGCTCGTGAGCGCGTACGTCGCCCAGCGTCCGAAGCAGGCCAACCGCGGGAGCGTGCAGGGCTCGTCGAACGGGAACGGCAGCTCCGGGTCCAGTAGCGGCGGATCGGGAAGATCGACGAGCTGGATCTCGAACGGGACGACCGGCAGTCGACCGTTGGCGACCACCACACGGGCGAACCGGTCGGGCATGTCGCCGACGACGCGAAGACCGATCAAGCTGCCCCAGTCCTGACAGAAGAGGGTGATGTCGCGTAGCCCGCGCGGCTCCCCGTCGCGGCGCCGTCGCGGCACGGCGTCGAGGAACGCCTCGACCCAGGCGACGTGCTGGAGGTAGCTGTAGGCCTCGAACTCGACGGGCTTGTCCGAGCGGCCCATGCCGATCAGATCCGCGGCGATCACGCGGAATCCGGCATCGGCGAGGATCGGGATCATCCTGCGGTAGAGGTACGACCAGGACGGCTCCCCGTGCAGCAGGAGGATCACCTCTCCGTCGCGCGGACCCACGTCGACGTAGGCCATCCGCAGTCCGTCCACCTTCGCGAAGCGTGGAACGTACGGGAAGCCATCGGGACTGCGCGTGTGCTGCCGCGGCGTGCGCACGAAGGGCAGGCAATCCTGCGTGTAGCGCAGCTTGGCGTCTCCGAGCTCGACTCCGGGCGGCAGGTTCGGCGGCGGACAGCGTCGGCTCGGCGGACCCTGCGCGCGGCCGACCGTCGACACGAAGGCCGCCGCGATGAGCGCGAGGGCCACCGCACCTGCGGCGCGTCTCGTCTGCATGCGCGGCATGAGGGCACATGCGAGGTCGCGATGTCAAGCGCGTGTCCGGATCGGCGTCACGCCGAGCGCGGCACCGCTCGGGCCGCTGGCCCGTATAATCGCTGGCCGTGACATCGCGTCTGCCGCCCGGTCGCCCGAACCTCCGTCCCGCGGTCCGCGCCGGCGGGCGGCGCGTGACCCTGCCGACCAAGCTCTTCTTCGGCTTCGGCTCCGTCGCGGAGGGTACGAAGAGCACGGCGTTCAACGTGTTCCTGCTCTTCTACTACAACCAGGTGCTGGGGGTGCCCGGCACCTTGAGCGGGTTCGCGATCTTCATCGCGCTCTGTGTGGACGCGATCACCGATCCCCTGGTCGGCTCCCTGTCCGACAACCTCCACTCCCGCTGGGGACGCCGTCACCCCTTCATGTACGCTTCGGCGCTCCCGATGTCCGTTTCCTTCTTCCTGCTGTTCAACCCGCCACGGGCGCTCGGTGAGGTGGGCCTGTTCGCCTGGCTCACCGCCTTCGCGGTGTGCGTGCGCGCGTCGATGACGCTGTACCAGATTCCGAGCAGCTCGATGGTCCCCGAGCTCACCGACCACTACGACGAGCGCACATCGCTCGTGAGCTACCGATTCCTGTTCGGCTGGCTCGGCGGCCTCGCGGTCGCTCAGCTCGGCTATCTGCACTTCTTCGCACCCTCGGAGTCCTTCGCCGACGGTCGCCTCGATGCGAATGCCTACGGCGCGTTCGCGCTCGTCGGTGCGCTCCTGATCTTCGTCGCGATCCTGACCTGTGCCCTCGGGACCCATCGCCTGATCCCGACGCTGATGCCGCCGCCGGCGAAGACGCCCTTCACGCTCCGGCGTTTCGCGGACGAGATGGCGGCCGTTCTCGGCAACCGTTCGTACCGCATGCTCCTCTTCGCAGCGCTCTTCTCGGCGGTCGCGGGCGGCTTCAGCGACGTCGTCGGCCTCTACATGAACACGTATTTCTGGGAGTTCTCCACGGCGCAGATCGCCGTGCTCGTGTACGGCCTGGTGGTCTCGATCGTCCTGGCCTTCCTGCTGACGCCTCCGATCACGGCGCGCTTCGACAAGAAGCGCAGCGCCGTCGGCCTGGCGGCGTACGCCATCTTCATCGGCCCGCTGCCGATCTTCCTGCGGCTGCTCGGCCTGATGCCGGCGAACGGCGAGCCGCTGCTCCTCTACCTGATCCTGGTCCACAGCATGGTGCTGGTGACGACGGTGGTGGCCATCGGCATCATCGTCGCCTCGATGATCGCGGACGTCGTCGACGAGAGCGAGCTGTCGACCGGACGGCGACAGGAGGGGATGTTCACCTCCGCGATCGCGTTCACCACGAAGGCGACCTCGGGTCTCGGTGGCCTGTTCGCCGGCATCGCGCTCGACGTGATCGCCTTCCCGACGGGCGCCGCGTCCGGCGCCGTGCCTCCCGACACGGTCTTCCACCTCGGCCTGGCGGTGGGTCCCGGGCTCATGCTGCTCTACATCGTCACCCTCGTGTTCCTGTCGCGCTACGGAATCGACCGGGCGCGCCACGGCGAGATCCTCGCGGCGCTCGCCCGCAGGCGGAGCCCCGAGCGGCGCTGAATCCGGATGCGTGCGGGAACACGGTGGGGGCCTGCGCGTTGCGCGGGCGGGGTCAGCGGCCGAGGAGTCGCGCCAGGAGGCCCTTCGACTTCTTCCGCTCGGCCTCGATGAGACGCAGCTCGCGCAATCCCTCGACCGAGTCGGGCTGGATCTGAAGCACGCGCGTGAAGAGCTTCTCGGCCATCTCCATGCGCCCCTGGGCCTTCACCATCCGCCCGAGGAACAGGTACGGCATGGGTCGATCGAAGGCCAGCTTCGCGCCCTCGCGCACCAGCGCGATTGCCTCGTCGAGCTCTTCGGGTCGCGCCAGGTAGTGCGCCCAGCCCTGATACGCGTGGTACTCGCCTTCGTCGGGATGGAGCCGGACCGCATTGTGAAAGCACTCGAGTGCGCCGAGAGGATTCCCTTCCCGCAGTCGGCTCTCGCCCCGCTGGAACAGGACCTCCGCCTTGAGCACCCGCTGCGCCGCCTCGACCTCGGGCCGCGGACGGGCGCCTGCTTGCAGGCCCTGCCGGTAGGCGGCGCGGCGTTTCGCGTCCGACAGCGTCTCGTACGCCTCCTCCACCAGCTTGAAGACGTCCGCCGCGAGCTGCTTCACCGCACCGCTCGCTCCGCTGAAGCGATCCGGGTGGACGCTGCGCGCCAGCTCCGCATAGGCGCTCTCGATGTTCTCGGGCGAGGCGTCGTGCGACACCCCGAGGATCTCGAAGAAGTCCGCGCCACCCATCCGCTCGGCCATGGCGGCGAGCTCGACGCGCAGCCGCACGTCGCTCTCGCTCGATCCCATCCCGGCGGACCGGCCGGCCTCCGGTTTGCGCGGCTCGGGAGCCCGCGGAGGCAGTTCCCGCGGCCCCTCGACCTCGGCAACCCCAGGCGGCGGGCAGGCCGCTGCGGCCTCCGCCGGGGG
>CP070734.1:3163449-3174097 GCA_020347605.1 Deltaproteobacteria bacterium
GGCGCTCGCGCTGGCGCTCGCCGGGGATCCGGCGCCGCGCTAGGCAGCATCCGACGGGCGTCGTATCCTGCTCTCGAATAGCGGGCGGCGACCGTGCGCGGCGCCGACGCGGCGGGAACGAACGTGGGCAGCAGCTTCGGACACGCATTCCGGATCACGACGTTCGGGGAATCGCACGGGGGCGCGGTCGGCGTCGTGGTGGACGGCTGTCCGCCGCGCCTGCCCCTCTCCATCGCGGAGATCCAGCGGGATCTCGACCGGCGCCGCCCCGGCCAGAGCGCCCTCACCACGCCGCGCCAGGAGCCGGACCAGGCCGAGGTGCTCTCCGGCCTGTTCGAGGGGCACACGCTGGGCACCCCGATCGGGATCGTGGTGCGCAACCGCGACGCCCGCCCCCAGGCGTACGAGCACCTGAAGGACGTCTACCGCCCATCCCACGCGGACTACACCACCGATGCGAAGTACGGGATCCGGAACTGGCAGGGCGGCGGCCGCGCCAGCGCGCGCGAAACGGTCGGGCGCGTCGCGGCCGGCGCGATCGCTCGAAAGCTCCTGGCCGCTGCGGCCGAGATCGAGGTACTGGGCTGGGTGCAGCGCGTGCACGACGTGGAGTGCAAGACGGACTCCGCACGCGTGACCCTCGAGGCCGTCGAAGCCACGCCCACGCGCTGCCCGGACGAGGCGGCGGCCGCCCAGATCATCGAGCGCATCGAGGCCGCGCGGCGCAACCAGGACTCGCTCGGCGGCGTGGTCGAGTGCGTCGCGCGCCGCGTGCCGCCGGGACTCGGGGAGCCGGTCTTCGACAAGCTGGAGGCCGACCTCGCCCGAGCCGTGATGTCGCTCCCCGCGGCGAAGGGATTCGAGATCGGCAGCGGCTTCGCCGGCAGCCGGATGACCGGGATCGAGCACAACGACCCGTTCGTGCCGGGCCCGGACGGACGACCCCGCACCGCGGCCAACCGGTCGGGTGGCGTACAGGGTGGGATCAGCAATGGCGAGCCCATCGTGATCCGCGTCGCCTTCAAGCCCACGGCCACGATCGGCCTGCCGCAGCAGACGGTCGATCGCCGGGGCGAGGCGACCTCCCTCGAGGCCCGGGGGCGGCACGATCCCTGCGTGCTGCCCCGCGCCGTGCCCATGGTCGAGGCCATGGTCTGCCTGGTGCTGGCGGACCACTGGCTCATGCAACGCGCCGTGGACGTCCTGCCGCGACTCGACTGAGCGCACCGCGCCTCGCGCGCGGCGACGCGCCCGACGCCGAAGGCGGTCAGGGCAGCAACACGAAGCCCATCACCGCCGCGGCCGCCGAGGCGAGGATCAGCGCGACGCCCAGCCGCGCGTGGGCCTCGATGGGCCGATCCGTACCGCGCTCGAGCCGGCGCCCGAGAAGGCCCGTGGCCGCGAACAAACCGGCCGCCACGACGCCGACGATGGCGTGGACCGTTTCGAAGGGCGCGCGACCGCGAAGCGCCCACATCGAGAGCGGCCCGAGCGCGAAGCCCGTCACGCCGAGCACCACGGCGGGCTTCGCAAACCGGTAGTGGCGTTCGAAGAGCGCGCGCCCGCGCCGCGCGCCCGCGTGACGCGCGCGACGCAGCGCGAGCCCCGCGCGCAGGGCGAGTGCGGCGAGCGCGATCGCCACCAGCATCCACGCCGGATGGACGTATGCCAGGGCGCGATACAGGAAGGAGTGTCCGGTGGGATCCAGCTACTCGACCTTCCACACGCGCTCGGGGGGCAGCTTCTTCAGCAGGTAGTCGAGCGCCCGCTTCACGTAGTCGGGATCGCGCGACTCGAGCGTCAGCAGCACGCCCCATGCCTCCCGTCCCGTGCGCGGGTAGGAGCCGAGCATCAGATCCGGAAACTCCGCGATGACATCGTGCAGGGAGGCCGCGATGTCGCTCTCGTGATTCTTCACGTAGACGCGCCGCAGCTCGAAGGGCGTTCCGGCGAAGCGCTCGCGGATCGACTGGAACTTCCGCTGCAGCAGCGAGGGGATGCCGGGGAAGATGTGGACGTTCGCGACGACGACGACGGGGAACGTGAGGTCACCGGCGTCGAGGAGCCGGGCACCCTCGGGAACCATCGCCATCTTCATCAGGCTCTCGTTGGCGTTCGGCACCTTCCGAAAGCGGTTGGCGAGCTGCTCGTTGCGCACGATCGGAACGTCGAATGCGAGCGCGATGCCGTCCATGGTGAGGTCGTCGTGGGTGGGCCCGACGCCGCCGGACGTGAACACGTAATCGTACGCCCGGCTCATCGACCGGACCTCGTCCGCGATCGTCTCGACCACGTCGGGAATCACGGAGATCCGTTCGACCTCCACCCCGAGGCTGCGCAGCTCGCGGCACAGGAAGGGGGAGTTGGAGTCGACCACCTTCCCGGACAGAATCTCGTTTCCGATGATGAGGATGCCGGCGCTGGACATGAATGGGGACAGGGTATCGAAGAAAATGACTGACGGTCAAACGCCGTGCGCGACGGCGCCACACCGGCGACAGGCGGGGTCGAGCGGCTGTGCGGGGCCGGAATTGGCCCGCTCGGGGCCTTTGCGTATGATGCGCGCATGCAGATCACCGTGCGCTTCCTGCCGTCGGGCGCGTGCGTTCGCGTCCCGGTCGGGACGACGCTGCTCGAGGCGGCGCGGCGCGCCTCCCTCCCGATCGCCCGCGCGTGTGGCGCCGACGGAATCTGCGGCCGCTGCGGCATGGAGATCCTGGCGGGAGCAGACGGGCTCCCGCCCGAGACGCGCCGCGAGCTCGACGCGAAGCGACGCAATCGCGTCCCGGAACACCAGCGACTCGCGTGTCGCGTCGCGCCGACGTCCGCCGTCGCGGTGACCACGCCGTACTGGTGACCGTTCGGGGCGCGGGGCGCCGCGCACCCGGAGGAACCACACGGGGGACGATCCATGCAGGGAATGCGCATCGGTGTCGGATTGGGCTTCACCTCTCCGGTCGAGAGCCTCGACGACGCCCTGGCGCGATTCCGGGAGGCGGAGGCCGCCGGCTTTCACACCGCCTGGGTGCCGAACATCTTCTCGCGCGATGCGCTCACGTTGATCGCGCTGGGGGGCCGCGAGACCTCCACGATCGAGCTCGGAACCGCCGTGGTTCCAACCTTCTCGCGGCATCCCTTCTACATGGCCCAGCAGGCGGCGACCACGCAGGAGGCGACGCGCGGTCGGCTCGTGCTGGGTCTCGGTCCGAGTCACAAGGTCGTCGTCGAGGACCTGCTCGGACTCTCGTTCGAGAAGCCGGCGCGCCACGTCCGCGAATACCTGACGGTGCTGCGCGCGCTCCTCGATACCGGCCGGGTGAGCTTCGAGGGCGAGACCTACCGGGTGAACGCGCAGCTCGAGCGGCCCGAGGCGCTGCGGATCCCGGTGCTGATCGGCGGCCTCGGCAAGGTCATGCGCGGCATCGCGGGCAGCCTCGCCGACGGCACCATCACCTGGATGACCGGGCCGAAGACCCTCGGCGATACCCTGGTGCCGGCGATCGCGAAGGCCGCGGCGCAGGCCGGCCGGAAGGCGCCGCGGATCGTGTGCGGTCTCCCGATCGCGCTCACCGACGATCCGGCCGGCGCGCGCGAGGCGATGTCGAAGGCGATGTCCATCTACGGAACGCTGCCCTCGTATCGCGCGATGCTCGACATCGAGGGAGTCACTTCGCCGGGCGACATCGCCATCGCGGGTGATCGGCGCGAGATCGAGCGCTCCCTCCGCACGCTCGCGGACGCCGGCGTCACCGACTTCAACGCCGCCATCTTCGGGTTCGGCTCCGACCGCGCCGCGGCGGCTGCGCGCACCTACGAGCTGCTCGCGCAGCTCGCGCGCGGCTAGCGGCGGCGCCGATGCCGGGCAAGCGCGCGATCGTGCTGGTCGATCACGGCAGCCGGCAACCCGAAGCCAACGCGGTGCTCGCCGAGCTCGCCGCCATGGTACAGGCGCTCGCTCCGGACCGGCTCGTCTACCACGCGCACATGGAGCTCGCGGGCCCCAGCCTCGCGGAGGCCGTCGAGCGCAGCGTCCGCGAGGGCGCCACGGAGATCGTCGTCCACCCGTACTTCCTGACGCCCGGCCGCCACGCGAGCGAGGACATCCCGCGCCTCGCGCGGGAGGCGGCCGCGCGTCACGCGCACGTGAACGTGCGCGTGAGCGCACCGCTGGGACTCCACCCGAAGCTGGCGGAGGTCGTGCTGGAGCGCATCGGCGACTGACGCCATGCGCGCGCCGCCTTTGGCGGAGCCTGCGCGTCCGTGTAGAATGGGCCGCGCCCAGACAGTGGCGGGTCGGGCGAGGAAGATCCCGGATGCACATGCGACGTCGGTTCGGCGCGGCCAGCGCCGCTGCGCTCTCATTCCTGCTGCTCCTTCCGCAACCCGCAGAGGCCGGCCGGCGGCGCGGCGACGGCAGCACCTTCCAGCACGAGGCCGTCGGTAAACAGACGTTCGCCAGCCCCCAGTCCGACCCGATCGCGCTTTCACCGACGCAGGACCGCCTCTACGTCGCACATACGACGGCGGGCACCGTCCACGTGATCGATACCGCGACGAACCAGCGGATCGCGACCATCGAGGTCGGCATCGATCCGGTCAGCGTCGCGGTGCGTCCCGACGGAAACGAGCTGTGGGTCGCGAACCACGTCTCGGACTCGGTGAGCGTGATCGACACCGATCCGGCCAGCGCCTCGCTCCACCAGGTCGTCGAGACCCTCCAGGAGGTGGTCTCGCACACCGATCCCACCTCGCCGCTCGTGACCGAGTTCGACGAGCCGGTGGGCATCGCCTTCGCGAGCAACACCAAGGCGTACGTGGCGCTCTCGTCGCGCAACCGGATCGCGGTGGTCGACGCGACCAGCTACAGCGTCACCGGTCACATCGACGTCAACGCGCAGGAGCCGCGCGCCATCCGCGTCCGCGACGGTCTGCTCTACGTGCTGCCCTTCGAGTCCGGCAACCAGACCGAGCTCGCGACCTGCCCCAAGCAGGCCTTCACGATCGATCCGTCGCCGGGCAGCCAGTGCACCTTCGATCAGGCCGACCACAACTTCGCCCAGAACCCCCAGCTCGTCGGAGCCGTCGTCGACCTCGTCGTGGACCCCGACGTTCCCGATCGCGATCTCTACGTGTACGACACCAGCGACGATTCGCTGGTGGACGTCGTGTCGGGGATCGGCACGCTGCTCTACGGCCTCGCCGTGAGCGGCTCGGGCGACGTGTTCGTCTCGCTGACCGACGCGCGCAACCACGTGAACGGCCAGGCGGGCACGTCCGGCCAGGGCCTCCCGGACCTGGAGAACCGGATCTTCCTGAACCAGCTCGGCACGGTCGCCTGCGGCGCCGGAGGCTGCGGCGCGCCCGCCGCGATCGACCTCGAGGAGGCGCCGGGCGCTCCGGTGACGACGCCGCTCGCGACGCCCTACGGCATCGCCATGAGCGACGACGACGCGACGCTGGTGGTGACGGCCGGCGCATCGAGCCGGATCTTCACCTTCGATGCGAACGCCACCGGCATGGGCGGGATCCTCGGCACGCTCGACGTCGGCGCCATGCCGCGCGGCGTGGCGCTGCGCTCGAATCCGTCGACGGGCGCGGCCGAGGTGGCCTACGTGCTCAACACCCTGGACAACAGCGTCACGGTGGTCGACGTCTCGACGCCGGCCAGTCCCGCGGAGATCGGCACGATCTCGCTGCCCGGCGACCCGACGCCGGAGGCGGTCCGCCTGGGCCGGATCGCGTTCAACGACGCGAACGGGTCGTCGTCGGGGACCTTCGCGTGCGCGAGCTGCCACCCCGACGGCAACACCGATCAGCTGCTCTGGATCATCGGCGCGCAGTGTCTGTACGACGGCTGCGACCAGGAGGAGCTGCGCTCGACGATGCCGGTTCGGGGACTGCGCGACACGCTGCCCCTGCACTGGGACGGGGTGCTCGGGGATCCCCTGGGCGGCACCAACGGGGAGCTGGAGACGCAGCTGTTCGGCGGCGGCGAGACCGCGCCGGCCAACTGCGGGCCCAACGGCGGCGGACTGAACTGCTTCCGGCACCTGGTGGACGCCGGCCTGGCCGGCGTGATGTGCAGCCAGCCGAGCTGCGCCACCGGTCCGAGCGGACTGGCCGGTCGCCTCACGAACGCCGAGCGCGACGCCATGGCGGCGTTCCTCGAGAACGTTTCGTATCCGCCGGCACGCTCCCGCCGCGTCGACGACGTGCTCACCGCGCAGGCGGTGAGCGGCTTCCAGGACTTCTTCTTCGACCAGGGCGGCATCAACCTCGGTCCCGAGACGTGCGCGGACGCAGCGGGCGGCTGCCACGCGCTGCCGTTCGGAACCGGCACGAACTCCAACTTCGTGGGCGGCTTCGACGCCCCCACGATGCGCGGCATCACCGACCGCTGGATGCAGTTCTCGGCGGGCATCACCAACGTGGAGGAGCAGCAGGCGCTGAGCGGGCCGGGCAACCTGATCGATCCCCCGTTCTGGACGCCGGCGGTCGGCTTCGACGAGTTCACCAACTGGAAGTTCGCGTTCGGCTCGGCGGCGAACCCGGGAGCCTTCCGCAACGTCTACAACGTGGGGCCCTTCGACATCTTCCGGATGATCGAGGAGATGAGCACCGGCTACCCGGGAGCGCAGGGCCGGCAGGTGACGCTCAACACGCGGACGACGAGCGGCGCGGCGCTGGCGCAGACGGAGGCGATCCTGACCGCGCTGGAGACCGCGGACGGCGACGGTCTCGTCAACCTGCGCGGCATCGGACTGCGCAACGGATTCCCGATCGTCTACTCGTTCACGGCCAGCGGTCTCTACGAGACGCCGGGGCCGAACAACGATCTCACCCACGCGCAGCTGATCGCCGAGGCCCAGGCCGGCACGACGCTGCTGACGCTCACGGCCGCGCTGCGCGCGAACGTCGGCAAGCCGGACTTCCCCCCGCCCGCCCTGTCGGTGCCGTCGGTGGGCGACTCGATCAACGACGGTCGGCTCGCCCTGCCCATGCTGCCGGGGGACAACCCGATGTGGGTGCGCGGCCTGCACGTCCGCGCGGGCGCGGTGATCCTGGTCGACGGCGTGCCCGCCTCGGGGACGATCACGTGTCTCAACGGCGGGTTCGTGCCGGACTGCCCGGCGAACGTCGCGAATCCGAACGGGCGCAACCTGGAGATCTCGCTGGACGCGATCCCCGCGGCCGGCGTGCACTTCCTGCAGGTGCAGACGCCGAACGGGCCGCTCAGCAACGAGCTGCCCTTCACCGTGGAGTAGCGCGGCGCCCGGGATGCGCGCTCAGAGCCGCGGCGGGTGCCGGGTGGGGAGGAGCCGGACCCCGAGCGGTCCGCGCGGCACGCGGAACGTGACGACGCGATCGTCGCGCAGCACCTCGATCCGCGTGGGCGTGCCGGCCTCGCCCTGCTGGGTGGCGGCCTGCAGCTCCACCGCGCTGAAGATCGGCTGGCCGCCGTAGCTCAGCACGATGTCTCCCGGCTCGAGGCCCGCCTGGCTGGCCGGCGATCGGCTCAACAGGTCGGTCACGAGCACGCGGTTGTTGCGGCCCGCGGCGTAGAGCATCTGATCGAAGGACACGTCGCCGAGTGCCGCGCGCGTCTCCTCGACCAGCGCCTGGATCTCGCGCCGAAAGCGCGGCGTGTAGAGCCAGCCCTCCCGCGCCGCCTGGTCCCCCAGATAGAGGCGCTCGAGTTCGTGCTCGTCGAAGGTCTCGCGCAGACGCGCCGCCTCGGCGGCGCCGACGCCCTGCGCGACGAGCAGCTCCTCGTCGAAGAAGCCGGTGGGATGGAGCGGGAGTGCCTCCGGCTCGACCTCCTCGTCGTCGTCGGGACGCTCGCCGGTCGGCTCGGTCTGCGCGGCGGCGATCCCGCTGAGCGCGCCCAGCCGGGCGACTTCCTGGCGCAGCCGCTCGACCTCGCCCGCCAGCTTGCGGCGCGCTTCCACCTCGGCCTGGAGCGCCTCGGCCAGCGCGCTGCGCTCGAGGTCCCGGGGCGGCTGCGCGGCGTCGCCGGGCGCGGCCACTGCGTCGGGCGACGCGACGGGACGCTCGGAGGAGACGGCGGGCCGCGCGTCGCGGCCGAGGGACCGGAGCGCGAGCGACAACAGGAGGACGACCAGTGCGCCCGCCAGCACGAATGCGAGCCGACTCTGCACGCCGGGAGCTTAGCGAGCGTCTGCGGAAACGGGGGCGCTAGGCCGCCATCGCGTCGGACGGAGTCTCCGCCGCTTTGGCGAGCGCTCCGCGCGGCGCGAAGGAGCGCTGCGTGAGACCCCGCCACGCCATCTTGAGCGTGATCTTGATCCCCTCGAGGCCCAGGAACGGAAACGTGATCGGAATCAGGGCCACGTACAGGAACAGCGCGAGGCGCTTCATGTGCCGGCGGATCATCGACCGCAGCAGGGGACGCAACCAGGCCGGGGCCTTGGCATAGACCGGCGTGACCTTCGCGAGCGTCTCGGCCATCTCCTTGTGGGGGTGGTCGAGGATCGACTCGTGGTGATAGCCCGAGATACCCTGCCGGACCTTCTCCTCGCCCGCCTCCGAGAGCTGCCCGCACTCGACGGCCTTGTCGTACAGCTTCGTCTTCGGGAACGGATAGAACACGTACGACGAGCACTGCGTCGGCTGGATCCGATCCACCATGTCGAGGGTCTTCAGCATCTGCTCCGGAGTCTCGGTCGGGGCGCCGTAGATGCACGAGATCTGCAGGCCGATGCCCGCGTCCATGATGAGCTGCGCGGAGCGGAAGATCCGCTCGTCCTTCATCGGCCGCTCCATGATCTCGCGCCGCAGCTGCGGGTCCCCCGAGTCGACGCCCATGAAGACCGTCTTGCAGTTGGCGGCCTTCATCGCCTTGCACAGCTCGGGCGTGATCGTGGTCGGATAGCCGAAGCAGTACCAGGGCAGGTTCACCTCCTTGCGGTACGCCTCGCAGAACTCGAACACGTAGTCGCGAACGGTGGTGAAGTTGTCGTCGTGGACGGAGACCATGCGCGGATCGAATTTCCGCAGGTTCTGGCGGAACTCCTCCATCACGTTCTCGACGCTGCGCTTGCGCAGGAAGCTGCCGTGATCCTTGAAGAGGGAGCGCTGGTAGTGGATGTTGCAGAAGGTGCACTTGAACGGGCAGCCGCGACCCGTGAAGACTTCGAGGTTGTCGTGGAAGCAGCCGTACTCGTGCCACAGTTGCTTTTCCGGGAAGGGAAACGAGTCCAGGTCCTCGACCAGCGGACCCAGCGGGTTCTTGTGCACGATCCCGTCGGCATCCTTCACCCAGATGCCGGGCACGCTCGTGATGTCTCCGCCCGACTCCATCCGGTTCACCAGCTCGAGCAGCGCCACCTCGCCCTCGCCCGTGCACACCATGTCGATGTCCGGATTCGAGAGGACGTAGTCGGGCAGCGCCTGGACGTGGCTGTTGCCGGCGATGATGGGAACCCCGAGCTCCGCCTTGAGACGCCGACACCACTTGCGGACGAAGGGATAGATGTTGGTGAGGATCGAGACGCAGACGAGGTCCGGCTGGAACGCCTTGGCGCGCTCGACCAGCGCCTCTTCCCGGTTCAGGAACTCCAGGAACGGCGCCTTCAGAAACAGGTTGTCGTCCAGACCCGGATCGAAGATCAGGTCGATCTCGTGCCCATTGTGCTTGAGCATCGACATCAGGTAGCCGACGCCGAGCGACTCCACTCCGCGGTAATAGAACAGGACTCGCATCCGCTCTCCCAGTCGATCCCAGCCGCCGCAGGGCTCCCTGCTGGTGAGTGCCCACTATGGCACTTTTGGTCACACCGAACCAAGCGCCCGGGGCACGGCGACCGCCGGGGTTCGCCCACGCGCCGAGGCGAGGTGGCAACAAGACCCGCAACAGCCCGATTCGAAAAATGAAAGAGGCCCTGCAGCCGCGCCCGTCCGCGGCCCCGGCCGGGGCGGCGCCCCGGCGCGTGGACACGGCCGCGCGCGGCGCGATAGGATGCGCCGCTCACGCAAGCGCCCCGCGCGCGGCTCCATCACGGATGTCGAACCCCCGCTCAGCGAGTCCCACCCAAACCGCCGTTCTGCTCGCGTCGTTTCCCGTCCTGCTCGGCTTCCAGCTTCTGATCTTCGACCGCTGGATCAGCTTCATGGACGAGGGGCACATCCTGCAGCTCGCGGACGTCGTCGCGCGGGGGGGCGAACTCTACCGCGACGCCACCACCTATCCGCTGCCGGGCGCCTATTACCTGCTGGCGTGGATGTTCGAGCTGTTCGAGACGTCGAACCGCGCGGCGCGCTACCTGGTGTCCGTCGAGTTCGCGCTGCTGGGGGTCTGCGTCGTTTCGATTCTGCGGCGCTTCGTCCCACCGGCCCTCACGCTGGTCGGGCTGGTGCTGGTGATCGCGTACCGCGTCTGGTCGTTCCCGCATTGGCACATCTACACCTACTCGGCCACGGCGCTGTGCCTGCTCGCCGCGGCGTTGGCGCTGCTGCTGCGCTTCCTCGAGACGGGGAATCGCCGCGTGCTGGCGGCGGCCGGACTGGTCGGCGGTCTCGGAGCCCTGTGCAAGCAGGACTACGGAGCGGCCGCCCTGCTGGCGCTGAACCTCACCCTGCTCCTGCGTTTCGCGAGTCGGCCCGCCGGCCCGCGCGAGGCGCTCGTTCC
>CP070734.1:3174197-3189937 GCA_020347605.1 Deltaproteobacteria bacterium
CACGGCGAGCGCGCGGCGCCCGACGCAGCGGGCGTCCTCGTGTTCGAACCGGAAGTGGACGCCCTCGACGAGCGCGTCCGTCGACACCACCACCTCTTCCCCCGCGCGCAGCCGAAATACCGCGGCGTCGTCGCCGATCCCGAGCACCACGCCGTGGCTCGCACGCGCGCCGCGAGCCGCGCGGCGGGCGATGCGCTCGATCAGACCGAATTCTCCGAGATCGCGCAGCTGCACGACGCGCAGCGTAACGCATCGGCGTGGGGCGGCGGGGCGCCGGTTACTTGTTGCCGGACAGCGACGAGCGCACGGCGGGCTGGGACACGGGCCGGCGGGCCGCGCGGCTGCGAACGCGGTCGCGGCCACCGCCCACGAGGGCGGCCTCGAGCACCTCGTCCATGTGCGTCACGGGAATGAAGGTGATGCGCCGCTTGAGCTCGGCGGGGATCTGGCGCAGATCGTGGCGGTTCGCCTGCGGCAGGATCACGCGCGTGATCCCGGAGCGGAGCGCGGCGAGCGCCTTCTCGCGCACGCCGCCGACGGGCAGGACGCGACCGCGCAGGGTCACCTCGCCCGTCATCGCCACGTCGGCGCGCACCGGCGTCTGGGTCGCCAGCGAAAGGATCGCGGTCGCGATCGTGATGCCCGCCGACGGTCCGTCCTTGGGGATCGCGCCCGCCGGGACGTGCACGTGGATCTCGTTTCGCGAGAGCAGGGAGTCGTCGACGCCCAGCTCCGGGGCCCGCCAGCGCGCATAGGTCCACGCGGCGTGGCCGGATTCCTTCATCACCTCGCCCAGCTGGCCGGTGAGCACGAGTCCGCGCCCGCGCGTCAGCGTCGCTTCCAGGCGCAGCACGTCGCCACCCGCCTCGGTCCATGCGAGGCCGTTGACCACGCCGACGTCGGCTTCGCTCGGCGTCCCGTCCGAGGGAAAGATCGGCGACCCCAGATAGCGCGCCAGCGTGCGGCGGCTGATGCGCAGCGGCGACTCGTCGCCCTCGGCCGCGCGGCGCGCCGATTTGCGGCAGATGGTCGCGAGCTGGCGCTCCAGGTTCCGCACGCCGGCCTCGTGGGTGTACTCCATCACGGTGCGTCGCAGGGCGTTGTCCGACCAGTGGATGCGATCGGCCGGCAGACCGTGCTCGCGCACCTGCCGCGGCATGAGATGCGCTCGGGCGATGTCGAGCTTCTCCTCGAGCGTGTAGCCCGACAGCCGGATCACCTCCATGCGGTCGCGCAGCGGACCGGGAATCGTGTCGAGCACGTTGGCCGTGGAGATGAACAGGACGCCGGAGAGATCGAACGGCACGTTCAGATAGTGGTCGCTGAAGCGCGCATTCTGCTCGGGGTCGAGCACCTCGAGCAGCGCCGCGGCCGGATCGCCGCGAAAGTCGGTGCCGACCTTGTCCACCTCGTCGAGCATGAACACGGGATTGCGCGTACCGGCCTGCTTGATGCCCTGGATGATGCGGCCGGGCAGCGCGCCGACGTAGGTGCGACGGTGGCCGCGGATCTCCGCCTCGTCGCGCACGCCGCCCAGTGAGATGCGCACGAACTCGCGCCCCATGGCGCGCGCGATGGAGCGACCCAGCGACGTCTTGCCGACGCCGGGCGGGCCGGAGAAGCACAGAATCGGCCCGCGCGCGTCCTCGCGCAGCTTGCGCACCGCGAGCAGCTCGAGGATGCGTTCCTTGACGCCCGCGAGGTGCGAGTGGTCCTCGTCGAGAATCTCGCGGGCGCGGTGCAGGTCGAGCGAGTCCGGGGAGGTCACCGACCACGGCAGCTCCACCAGCCAGTCGAGGTAGACGCGCACCACCTGCGCCTCGGGGCCGTCCGGGTGCATGCGCTCGAGGCGTCGCAGCTGGCGAAGCGCCTCCGCCTTCGCCTCCTCGTGCATGCCCGCGGCCTCGATCTTGTCGCGGATCTCCTCGATCTCCTCGAGCCGCTGGTCGGCCTCGCCGAGCTCCATCTGGATGGCGCGCAGCTGCTCGCGCAGGAAGTGCTCGCGCTGGTTGCGCGACATCCCCTCCTTGGCCTGCGACTGGATCTCCGCCTGCATCGAGGTCACTTCGAGCTCGCGTCGCAGCAAGACGTCGACGCGCTGCAGGCGCTCGATGGGATCGGTGATCTCCAGGATCTCCTGGGCCTCGGCCACGCGGAGTCTCAGATTGGACGCGATCAGATCCGCCATGCGTCCGGGCTCGTGGACGTTGGTGACCACCGAGAGCACCTCGGGCGGAAGGTTCTTGAGTGGGAGCAGCTCTTCCACGCGGGCGCGGGCGGCGCGCATCAGCGCCTCGGTCTCGATCGTCCACTCGCCGTCGGTGTCGGCGGGCAGCGGTTGGGCGCGCACCCAGAGCGCTGGCGCGCGTTCGACGAAGCTGTCGATCTCGGCCTTGGCGAGCCCCTGCACGAGGACCTTGAGTCGGCCGTCCGGGAGTCGCAGCATGCGCATCACCATCGCGACGGTGCCGACCCGGTACAGGTCGTCCGGCTGCGGATCCACGACATCGCCGTTGCGCTGTGCCGCGAGCAGGATCAGCCGGTCGCCCGCCAGGGCGTCCTCGATCGCCGAGATCGAAAGCTCGCGCTCGACGAACACCGGCAGAACCATGTAGGGAAAGAGCACGAACTCGGGCAGCGGAACGAGCGGCAGCTCCTCCGGGATCTCGAGCGCGTGCTTCGCATCCACCATCGATCCGTGTTTCGACGCAGCGTGCGCGCAACTTGAGACGCCCGGTGCGGCGCGTGCGCACCGACGCGCTCGGGCGCCGTGGGCCGCCGCGTACCGTCAGCGGGCGCCGTCGAGCGAGACGATCTCGCCGGACTCGATGCCCAGGAGGTAGGGATGGGTGTCCGCGTTGCCGTCGGGCAGGATGGTCATGGGTCCGGAGGCGGCCGGGTACGCGCGCGTCGCCAGCAGACCGTTGCGCAGATCGCTTCGCTCGCGAAGCCCCCGCACGAGCTGCACCAGCACCAGATTGGCGGCGTCGTAGGCGGCCGCCGCCTGTTCGCCCGGCTCGCTCCCGTAGCGCTCCCGAAAGCGCTCTGCGAACGTGCGCGCCGGCAGGAACCCGTCGTCGGGATGGAAGGGCTCGACGAACACGGCACCCTCGACGTGACGGCCGCCGATCCGCAGCAGGTCCGGGTGGCTCCAGCCGCTGGCGCCGAACAGGCGTACGCTGGTGATCTCGTGGAAGGCCAGCTGGGGCGCGATCAGAACGGCCTTCGTGTGTGAGTCGGGCAGGAACAGGACGTCGAAATCGACGATCGGCGGGAGCGGCTCGCCGTTCGGGCCAAGCATGGCGTCGGCCTCTTCGAGCAGCTCCGCGGCCTCTTCCGGCGAAGCGCGTTTCGCCCGCCGGCGCAGCTCGCTGCGCTCCCGGATCGCCTCCGTCTCCGCCTCGCGGATCAGCGTGTAACCGATCAGCCGGCGGATCGGCGCGGCGAAGTCGACCGCGTCCACGTCGTAGCGGGCGACGCCCACCACGCGGCCGCCGCGCGCCTCGACCGCATCCCAGAACAGGTTCTTCACGCCGAGGCCGTAGCGATCGTCCGGATACAGGATCGCGAAGCGCTTCGCCCCGAGCTCGCGCACGGCGTAATCGACCAGGCGCTCGATCTGCGCCTGGTGGGTCGTCCCGAGTCGGAACACGTAGGAACGGTCTTCGGCAACCGCCTCGCGCCGCGTCAGCGCGAGCAGCGGAACCCCCGCCTCGTCGGCCGCGCGCGCGGCGGCCTCCGATTCGTCCGAGAGCAGCGGGCCCACGATCGCCGCGACGCGCCCGTCCCGGGCCAGAGACCGGACCGCGGCGGCCGCGCCTTCGGGACTGCCTTGCGAATCGCGCACCACCACCTGCACGGCGCCCACCCCGTCCGGCGACGGCGGGTCGAACACGCCGGCGGCGAGCAGCACGCCCTGCAGGCTCTCCTCGCCGAAGCGCGCGAAGGGCCCGGACAGCGGGAGCACGACGCCGAGCGTCCCCGCGGCCCCCGCGGTGCCCGGCGCGTTCTCGACGTCGATCTCGGCGCGACCGATCATGCGCGACTCGAGGATGGCGAGGTACTGCAACTCCTGCGGGTCGAGCTCGCGCGCGCGCACCCGCTGCAGGAGCCGATCGGCGCGTTCGAGGTCGCCGGCCGCAATCGCCAGATCGGCGCGGCGCAGCCAGAGCCGATCCGCCGGCGGTCGTCCCGCCAGCTGGGCCGCGGCGCGGTCCAGCTCCTGCGCGTCGAGGCTCTCGATCAGCGGCTCCATCTCCGCGTCGAGGAGCCGCCGCTCCTCGGGAGCCTCGATGCCCGCGCGCAGGTGCGAGAGCCAGCGCAAGGCGCCGGCGGGATTGCCTCGCGCGATCTCGACGTCCGCGCTCAGTCGATACGCCTCGCGGCGCTGCGCCTCGGAGAGGCGGGTCAGGCGGATGTTCTGCGCGGCGCTGTACGCGGCTTCGACCCGCTCGCTCGACAGCTCGAGCCGCACCAGCAGCAGGCGCGCGGCGTCGGACTGATCGCCCTTCGGGTGGGCCTGGATCACGAAGCGCAGGCGGCGGATCGCGGCCTGGGAGTCGCCTTCCTCGAGCGCGATCTGCGCCAGCTCGAAGGCCGCAACGTCCGCGAACTGGCTGCGCGGCCAGGTCTCCACGAAGGCCTCGAGCGCGGCCTTGCCCGCCGCGGGGTCCACCGCGCGCGTGGCGCGCGCCCGCTCGTACTCGGTGCGCGCCGCCTCGGCGCGGGCGCCGCGATCCGGCGAGACCAGGGCACACCCGGCCATCAGCACGGCCAGCGCGCCGGCCAGCAGGGCCGCGCGCAGGCCGCAGCTTCGGAGGTCTTGCATCGCGTCGCGCAACCCCGCCCCTCAGTCGAACAGGTCCCGCAGCTTCTCCACGAAGCTGCGGGTCTTGGGGGAGACCTCGATGCCGCCCTCCTCCGCGAACGACTCGAGCAGCTCGCGCTGGCGGTCGGAGAGACGGGTGGGGACCTCGACGAAGATCTTGACGTACTGATCCCCGCGCGCCGGGGAGCCCACGGAGGGAACCCCCTTGCCGCGCAGCCGCAGGACCGTGCCCGACTGTGTCCCCTCCGGAATCTGCATCTTCACCGTGCCCTCGAGGGTACCGACCTCGATCTCGCCGCCGAGGGCGGCCTGCGGAAAGGTCACCGGCACCTCGCAGTGCAGGTCCCGACCATCGCGGTGTAGCAGGGGATGGGGCTTGAGCGAGATCACGACGTAGAGATCGCCGGGCGGCCCCCCCGCAACGCCCGCCTCGCCCTCTCCCGCGAGCCGCAGGCGGGTCCCCTCGTCGACGCCGGGCGGCACCCGCACCGAGATGGTCTGTCGGCTCTCGACGCGACCCTGGCCGCGGCAGTCGGTGCAGTGTTGGCGCACCACCTCGCCGACGCCGCCGCAGGCGTCGCAGGGGCGGCTGATCCGGAAGAAGCCCTGCTGGAAGGCCACCTGGCCCATGCCGCGGCAGCGCTCGCAGCGTTCCGGCCGGGTTCCCGGCCGCGCACCGGACCCGCCGCAGCTCTCGCAGGGCCGCATCTTCGGCAGGCGGATCTTCGTCTCGAGCCCGGTCAGCACGTCGGCGAGATCGATCTCGAAGTTGTAGCGGAGGTCGGCGCCGCGCTGGGCCCGGCCGCGGCGGCGCGTGCGCGTGGCCCGGCCGCCGAACAGGTCCCCGAACAGGTCCCCGAACAGATCGCCCACGTCGCCGAGGTTTCCGAAGTCGAAGCCCGGCGCTCCGCCGGCGCCCTGCCCGACGCCCGCGAAGCCGAAGCGGTCGTAGGCGCGACGCTTCTCGGCGTCGCTCAGCACCGCGTAGGCCTCGGAGGCCTCCTTGAATTTCTCCTCGGCCTGCGGGTCGTCGGGATTGCGGTCGGGGTGGTACTCGAGCGCGAGCCGCCGATACGCCTTCTTGAGCTCCGCCTCGTCGGCGGTGCGGCTCACTCCCAGTACGTCGTAGTAGTCGCGTTTTTCCACGAAGCGGATGATCCCGACCCGAGCGGGGCCCTGCGCGTGAGAGCCGCGGGAACGGGACCGATCACACCTCTTCGGAGGATCCCTCCCCGAGGGTCGCGTACATTTTCTCGGTCATCTTGTAGGAGAGGGCAGACAGTTCGTCAACGGCGTCCTTCAGGGCCGCAGTGTCGGATCCCTGCATCTGCTTCCGCGCGGCCTGGATGGCCGCGTCCAGGTCCTGGCGCTCCTGCTCGGTGATGTGCTCCGCGAACTCCTCGAGGGTGCGTTCCGTCGAGTAGATGAGGCCGTCGGCGCTGTTCTGCAGCTCGACGAATTCGCGCGCCTTGGCGTCGGAGTCGGCGTGCTGCTCGGCTTCGGAGATCAGGCGATTCACCTCGTCCTCGGTGAGTCCGCTCGAGACGGTCACGCGGATCTCCTGGGACTTGCCCGTGCCCAGATCCTTGGCCGCGACGCTGACCACGCCGTCGGTGTCGATCGCGAAGGTCACCTCGATCTGGGGTACGCCGCGCGGCGCCGGCGGAATGCCCACGAGCTCGAAGCGGCCCAGGCTCTTGTTGTCGGCGGCCAGCTCGCGTTCGCCCTGCAGCACGTGGATGCGCACCACCGACTGGTTGTCCTCGGTCGTCGAGAAGGTCTGGCTCTTGCGCGTGGGGATCGTGGTGTTCTTCTCGAGGATCTTGGTGAACACGCCGCCCATCGTCTCGACGCCCAGCGACAGCGGCGTCACGTCGAGCAGCAGGACGTCCGCGACCTCGCCCTGGAGCACGCCGCCCTGGATGGCCGCGCCCACCGCGACGACTTCGTCCGGGTTCACGCCCTTCATCGGCCGCTTGCCGAAGATCTCCGCGGCCTTCTCCTGGATGCGCGGCATGCGCGTCATGCCGCCCACCAGAACGATGTGGTCGATCCCGTCGCGTCCGATGCCGGCGTCTTCGAGCGCGGTCTCGCAGGGCTCGACGAGACGCTCGACCAGGTCGGCGACCAGCGCCTCGAGCCGCTCCCGCGTGAGGGTCACGTTCAGGTGCTTCGGACCCGAGTCGTCCGCACCGATGAACGGCAGGTTCACGTCGGTCGACTCGGCGCTCGAAAGCTCCTGCTTGGCACGCTCACCGGCCTCCTTCAGGCGCTGCAGCGCCATCTTGTCCGAGCGCAGGTCGATGCCGGATTCCTTCTTGAACTGCTCGATCAGGAATTCGACGATCCGGTAGTCGAAGTCCTCGCCGCCCAGGAAGGTGTCGCCGTTGGTGCTCTTGACCTCGAACACGCCGTCGCCGAGCTCGAGGATCGAAATGTCGAACGTGCCACCGCCGAGGTCGAACACGGCGATGCGTTCGCTGGTATCGCTGCCCAGGCCGTACGCGAGAGCCGCCGCCGTCGGCTCGTTGATGATGCGGCGGACGTTGAGCCCCGCGATCCGGCCCGCGTCCTTGGTCGCCTGCCGCTGCGCGTCGTCGAAGTACGCGGGCACCGTGATCACCGCGTCGGTGACCGGCTCGCCGAGGAAATCCGATGCCGTCTCGCGCATCCGGGCGAGCACCATCGCGGAGATCTCCTGCGGCGAGTAGGTCCGGTCCTTCACGCGGACCCAGGCGTCGCCGTTGTCGGACGCGGCAATCTCGAACGACGCGACTTCCTGGAAGCGCTTCACCTCCTCGCTGTCGTGCTTGCGCCCGACGAGGCGCTTCGACGAGAAGATCGTCTGCTGTGGGTTGGTGACGGCCTGGCGTTTGGCGATGTTGCCGACGAGCTGCTCGCCGGCTTCGGTGAAGGCGACCATCGAGGGGGTGGTGCGCGAGCCCTCCGCGTTGGCAACCACCGCGGGCTGCCCACCTTCCATCACCGCCACGCACGAGTTGGTGGTCCCGAGATCGATTCCGATGACCTTGCCCAACGGCGCCCCCCGCCTCGGGACCGCCGCAGCCCGGTCCCGCTATTCGACTTCCGGCTCCTCGGGGCCCGGATCGCTCGCGGGCCCGGCTTCGCTGCGCGCGGACACGAGCACGCGCGTCGGTCTCAGCAGGCGATCGAGGAGTCGGTACCCCTTCTCCAAAACTTGAACCACGGTGTTCGGCGCGACCGAATCGTCCGGCGTCTGCCCCATCGCCTCGTGGATCGAGGGATCGAACGGCTGTCCGTCTGCCTCGATCGGCGTCACTCCGTGCTTCGACAACGCGCCCAGGAGCTCCCGCAGGACCAGCTCCACGCCCTGTAGAAATCCCTCCAGGTCGCCGCCCTCGCTCTCTCGCGCGTGGGCGACGGCGCGTTCCAGATTATCGACCGTGGGCAGAAGGTCCTTGACCACATTCTGGTGGCCGTAGCGAAAGGCCTCCGCCCGTTCGCGAAGGGTCCGCTTGCGGAAGTTCTCGAAGTCGGCCTGGAGGCGGATCAGCCGATCGCGGGTCTCCTCGAGCTCCTTCTCGAGGCTCGCGGTGGCCTCGTCGATTTCCGACGGCTCGGGCGCCGCCTGGCGCGCTTCGATCGACGCCTCCGCTTCGCGCAGGGCCCGCTCGAGCTCCTCGTTCGGCGCAAGCTTCCGGCCGTCGGATTCCTCGTCCCGCGCCTCGGAGCCGGGCGGCTCCGACGCGGACCCCGCGCGCCCGCCCGAGGACATCGACTCGGTGGCCTCCCGCAGCGCCCGCTCGAGCGCCTCGTCGGCCGGCAGCGACGCGCCGGGCTCGACTTTGGGGGCATTCTTCTTCGAGCCGTCCTGATTCCCGCTCACGACGCCAGTCTTCCGGTCAAGAGTTTGGACAGATAGCTCACCAGGGGGATGATGCGGCCGTAATCCATGCGGCTGGGTCCGAGCACGCCGAGGCGCCCGAGCGGCGCCTTGCCATCGCCGTACGGCGCCGTGACGAGCGCGCAGCGCCGCAGGCCGGGCTCGCCGACCTCTTCGCCGAACACCACGCCGACCTCCCGATCGCCCAGCACCTTGTCGAGGTAGGTCACGAGCTCCTCGTTGGCTTCGATCGCGCCGAACAGCTGTCGCACGCGCTCGGGGTCGCGAAATTCGGGCTGCTCGAGCAGCGCCAGGCGGTTGTCGATGACGAGCTCGGCCGGCGGCTCCTCGCCGACGTCGAACAACCGCTCGCCGATCTCGAGGGCGCGCTGCACGATTCGACTCGCGCGGCGGCGCAGGTTCCGCGATTCGTCGGCCAGCACCGCGCGCAGCTCGCGAAGCGTGCGCCCCTGCAGTCGCTCGTTGAGCGCGCGCGCGATCCGGTCGAGCTCGGCCGGATCGGCGACGCGGTCGTCGTCGATCACGCGCTGGTGGGCGACGCCCGCCGTCGAGATGAGCACCGCCAGGATCCGCTCGCTCGACACCCGCACGAGGCTCACGTGCTGGAGGCGCAGCCGATCCAGGCGCGGGGACAGCACGAAGCCGAGCTGCCGCGTGCGGTCGGACAACAGCTGCGAGGCGACGCGGATCACCGAGGCCGCGTCGGCGTCGCCGACGGTATCGGCGAGCCGGCGCCGCTCGTACTCCACGAGCTCCATGGGATCGAGCAGCTCGTCCACGAACACGCGCAGGCCCTGACCGGTGGGCACGCGACCGGCCGAGGCGTGGGGCTTCTCGACCAGGCCGAGCCCCGCCAGCTCCATCATCGTGTTGCGGATCGTCGCGGGCGACAGGTTCACCGGCAGGAGCCTGGCGAGCGTGTCCGAGCCGACCGGGGCGGCCTCGCCCACGTAGACGGCCACGAACGTTCGCAGAACGACCTTCTGGCGCGCAGTGAGACCCGAAATCGTCTCGATCCCCTGGTTCGCCTTGAATTCTGCCCTCTATTCGACGCCCGGGCCCCCCGAGTGTACGGAAAATCCGGATGGTGCGCGGAATTCCGATACCACCGCACCCGGGACCCGTCAACGAGGCCCCGCGCCTCGGCTAGACGAACCGCTCGAAGACCGTGTCGGACAGGATGCGGCCGCGCGCGGTCAGACGCAGGTCGCCATCCGCCGCCTCCGCGAGGAGCCCGGCCGCCACCAGCTCCGCGATCTGCGGGCCGAAGAAGCGGCGCGGCGGGGCCCCGAACTCCCGCTCGAAGCCGGCCGCTTCCAGCCCCCGGGCCGTGCGCAGCGCCAGGAACGCCGCCTCGCCGCGCGCCGTCGCGGCGCCGAGCACCTCCGCGTCTCCGGCCGCCGCGGACCGGCCCGCCGCGATCCTCTCTAGATAGGCGGGCAGTGCGCGCAGGTTCGCCCGGCGCGCGCCGTGCGGCGCGTCCGGCGTCGCCGGCTCGCTCGACCAGGCGCCGACCCCGAGCCCGAGGACGGGGCGACGCTCCCAGTAGCGCCGGTTGTGCGCCGATTCGAAGCCCGGCCGGGCGTGGCTCGAGAGCTCGTACGCGACGTAGCCCGAGCCCGCCAGCACCTCCTGCACCGCCTCGAACATGCGCGCGGCGTCCGACTCGTCCGGCAGCCGGAGCTGGCCGCGCCGGGCCGCCAGCGCGAAGGGCGTGTTCGGCTCCACGGTCAGCTCGTAGATCGAGACGTGCTCGGGACCGAAGCTGCGCGCCTCCTCCAGGTCGCGAAGCAGCTGTGCGTGGGACTGTCCGGGGGCGGCGTAGATCAGATCGATGGAGACGTTCTCGAAGCCGGCCGCGCGCAGCGCGCGCAGCGTGGCCCACGCCTCGGCCGCCCGGTGCGCGCGACCGAGACGCTTGAGCACCGCGTCCTGGAAGGACTGGATGCCCACGGAGACGCGGTTCACGCCGGCCGATCGGAAGCCCGGGACCCGCTCGCGCTCGACCGTGCCGGGATTCAGCTCGAGCGTGGTCTCCACCTCGCCCGCCGCGGCGAACCGGGAGCGCACCGCGCGCACGATGCGCGCCACGGCAGCCGGGCGCAGGAGGGATGGCGTACCGCCGCCCAGGTAGAGACTCGCGAGTCGCAGTCCGGCGAAATCGCGCGCGCGCTCGTCGAGCTCGCAGAGCACGGCGTCGACGTACGCATCCGCGTCCGCCCCGGACAGCCGCGGCGCGCGGACCACCGCGAAGTCGCAGTACGGACAGACGCGCTCGCAGAAGGGCACGTGGACGTAGACGCCGACGCTCGAATCCGTCACGACATGGGGAGGCTAGCGCGGCGGCCCGGGCCCGAGCGGCGCGCCGCGGAGCGCGCGCCGGGCTCCGACGACCCTGCTACCCTGCCGCGACCTTGAGCACTCGCCAGCCGCATTTCGAGGTCTTCGACAACGGCCTCTCCGTACTTCTCCTCGAGGCCCACGAAGCGCCGGTCGTCGCCGTACAGATCTGGGTCGGCGTCGGCTCCGCCGACGAGCGGGCCGGCGAGGAGGGGCTCGCCCACTTTCACGAACACATGCTGTTCAAGGGGACCGAGCGGCGCGGCGTCGGGGCGATCGCGGGCGAGATCGAGGGCGTCGGGGGACGGGTCAACGCCTATACCTCGTACGACCTCACCGTCTACCACGCGACGCTGCCGAGCGCGCAGCTCGAGGTAGGCCTCGACGTGCTCGCCGACGCCGTGCAGGCCTCGGTCTTCGATCCCGCCGAGATCGAGCGGGAGATCGAGGTGGTGCTCGAGGAGATCCGGCGCTCCGAGGACTCGCCGCCGCGGGTACTCGAGCAGGCGGCGATGACCGAGACGTATCGCGTCCACCCCTACCGCCATCCCATTCTCGGTACACGCGAGAGCGTCGCATCCCTCGACCGGGAACGGCTGGTCTCCTTCTTCCAGCGCTGGTATGCGCCGGACAACCTGACCGTGGTGATCACCGGCGCATTCGAGACGCCGCGCGTCGTGGAGGCCGTGCGCAACCGCTTCGCCGCGGCCGCGCCCGCGCGCACTGCGCGCGTGCGCGCTCCCGAGCCGCCCCAGGAGAGCCTGCGCAGCGTCGTGCTGCAGCGCGACTTCGAGCGCGCCAGCCTCGAGTTCTACTTCCCGACCGTCGGGTTGGCGCATCCGGACGCCGCGCTGCTGGACCTGCTCGCGTTCGTGCTCGGCCAGGGCGACAGCAGCCGACTCGTGCGGCGGGTGAAGGAGAACGAGGGTCTGGCCGAAGCCATCGACGCCTCTTCATTCACACCCCTCGACCCGGGCGTGTTCGCGGTGAGCGTGGACCTCGACGCGTCGCGGGTGTCCGATGCGATCGCGGCCGTCATGCGCGAGATCGAGCGGCTGCGCGCGGTGCCGGTGCTCGCCGACGAGCTCGAGAAGGCACGGGTCAACTTCCTGGCGCACGAGCACTTCGAGCGGGAGAGCGTCGGCGGTCTCGCCCGCAAGCTCGGGAACTTCCAGGCGCTCTGCGGAAGCTACCGCGCCGAGGCCGCCTATTTCGACGCCGTGCGGCGCGCCACACCGGCCGACCTGCAGCGAGTGGCGCGCACCCATCTCGGGCCGGAGCGCGCCACGCTGGGCGCCCTGCTCCCGAGCCGCGCGGACGTCCGACTCGACGATGCGGCGGTGCGCGCCGCGGTGGAGCGAGGCGTGGCGTCCACACGGGCGGCCTTCGGCGCACCGACGCGCGTCTCGGCGGCCGCGCCCGATTCCGGTATCCGCTCGTTCCGGCTGCCCAACGGCGGCGCGCTCCACGTGGCGCCCCGTCGCGACATCCCGATCGTGGCGCTGCGCGCCGCGCTGCTCGGCGGCCTGCTCGCCGAAGACGACGCGCGCGCCGGCCTCACGAGCTTCGCGAGCTCGATGCTGCTGCGCGGCACGCGCAGCCGCAGCGCCGGCGACTTCGCCCGCACCGTCGAGTCGCTGGCGGCCGACGTGGACGCGTTCTCGGGACGCAACAGCTTCGGCCTCACGCTCGAGGCGACGACCGATTCGTTCGACCGCGCGCTCGAGCTGTTCGGCGAAGCGCTGCTGGAGCCCGCCTTTGCCGAGGACGAGATCGAGCGCGAGCGGCGCGACACGCTGGCCGCGATCGAGCGGCGCGAAGACCGCCTGGCGAGCCGCGTCTTCCAGCTCTTCGCCGCAACGCACTACCGCAAGCACCCCTACCGGTTGCCCCTGCTCGGAACGCGGGAATCGGTTGCGTCGTTCAACCGCGACGACATCGCCGCGCACCACGCGCGACTCGTCTGCGGACCCAACCTCGTGCTCGGCGTCGCGGGCGACGTGGATCCGGACGCGCTGGCCGCGCGCCTGTCCACGCTGCTGGCCGACCTCGACAATCGCGAGTTCAGCCCGCCCTCCCCGCCGCTCGAGCCGGAGCCCTCCGAGGTCCGCGTCGACGAGATCCGCAAGGAGCGCGAGCAGGCGCACCTGGTGCTGGGCTTCCGCGGTCTGACGGTGGCCGACGAGGACCGCTTCGCGCTCGAGGTGCTGGTACAGATCCTGGCCGGACAGAGCGGCCGGCTCTTCCTCGAGCTGCGCGACCGCCAGAGTCTCGCCTACACGGTGAGCGCGACCAACGTCGAGGCCGTAGCCCCCGGCTTCCTGGTGTTCTACATCGCAACGGCGCCCGACAAGTTCGAGCAGGCCCGCTCGGGCATCCTCGAGGAGCTCGAGAAGGTGCTGGGCGGCCCCCCCAGCGAGGCCGAGCGGTCGCGGGCGCAGCACTATCTGGTCGGGAACTTCACGATCGACGAGCAGCGCCGCGCCGTCCGCGCCGCCCACCTGTCGCTCGACGCGCTCTACGGGCTGGGTCCCGACGCCGACCGCGAGTACGGCGACCGGATCCGCGCCGTCACGCGCGAGGACGTGCTGCAGGTCGCGCGGCGCGTGATCCGGCTGGACGCCTACACACTGGCGAGCATCCGGCCCTGAGGGCGCCGGCTCAGTAGCCCAGCGCGAGCCCGTCGCCGCGCGGGTCGCTACCCCCCTCGAAGCGACCCGTCTCCGGATCGATCACGATCGACTGCGCGTTCGACCAGTCGCGATTGGACGTCTCGACGTCGTGTCCGCGTCCGCGCAGGCCGCGGATCACGTCCTGGGGAATGGCGCGCTCGAGGTACAGGCGGGGCGGCCGCCACTGGTGGTGGAAGCGCGGCGCGGAGACCGCCTCCTGTACGTTCATTCCGTAGTCCACGACGTTCAGGATCGTGAGCAGCGTCGTGCTGATGATGCGCGGCCCGCCGGGGCTGCCCGTCACCATGAACGGCTTCTCGTCGCGCACGACGATCGTGGGCGTCATGCTCGAGAGCGGCCGCTTGCCGGGAGCGATCGCATTGGCGCCGCGCGTGTCGACGAGCTGGTAGACGTTCGGGGTGTTGAGCGCCACCGAGAAGTCGTCCATCTGATTGTTGAGGACGACGCCGGTACCGGGCACGGTGATGCCGGACCCGAACAGGGTGTTGATGGTCTGCGTGATGGCCACCGCGTTTCCAGCGGCGTCGGCGACCGACAGGTGTGAGGTGCCCGAGTCTTCGATCGGCGGCACGGTCGGCTCCGGTACGTTGACGACGATCTCGGACTGGAACCAGTTCCACGGGGCGCGCGACCAGAAGGCCGGATTGATGCGCGCGCGGAGGTCGGCGGCGTAGGTCTTCGACGTGAGCCCGGCGACCGGCACGTCGACGAAGTCGGCGTCGCCGAGGTAGGTGGCGCGGTCGGCGAAGGCGAACTTCATCGCCTCCGCGATCACGTGGATGCTGGCCGACGAGCCCGCGCCGCGCTCGCGCAGGTCGAACGTCTCGACCACGTTCAGGATCTCGAGGAGCGCGACGCCGCCCGAAGAGGACGGCGGAAACGAGAAGACCTCGTAATCGCGGTAGCTCCCGCGGATCGGCTCGCGGCGCTTGGCGCGGTACGCCTCGAGGTCGCGCAGGCTCAGGATTCCGCCGCGGCGCTTCACGTCCTCGGTGATCGCACGCGCCAGGCTGCCGCGGTAGAACACGTCGGGCCCCTCGCGGGCGATCGTGCGAAGGCTCGCCGCCAGGTCGGTCTGCACCAGTCGCCAGCCCGGCTCGATCGGCGCGTCGCCGGCGGGAAGCTGGATGCGGGCGGTCTCGGGGAAGCGTTCGGCTCCGAACGCCCGCCAGGCCACCAGCATCCGCGCGTGGTGCGGCCCGATCCCGAACCCCTCCTCCGCGAGGCGGATCGCCGGCGCGAGCACGTCTGCCAGGGTGCGGGTTCCGAACTCGCGCTGGGCCTCCGCCAGGCCGGCCAGGAGACCCGGGGTCGCGACGGCGAGCGCGCCCACCCGGGACGCGTTCTCGGGAAGGCCGGGCCGGAGGAACATGCGGCGATTCGATGCGAAGGGCGCGGTCTCGCGCGCGTCGATGGCGATGACGCGTCCGTCCGCCAGCCGGATCAGCAGGAAGCCTCCGCCGCCGATCCCCGAGTGGAACGGATCCGTCACGCTGAGCGCGAACGCCGTCGCCACGGCCGCGTCGATCGCATTGCCGCCCGCGCGCAGCATCTCGACACCCGCGCGCGTCGCGTCCGGCTGTGGGGAGGCCACCATGCCGTTCGTTCCGGTCGCCGGCGCGCGCGCGGCGGCGCGCGCCTCCGCTGCGAGCACCGCTGCCGCGAGCAGCGCGACGGCGACGGCGAGGCGCGCCGCGCGTCGGCGCACGCGCAGCTTCGTTCCTCGAACGCGCTGGACCGCAGGCTTCATGCGGCGGAGACTACCACGCACCCCCCCCGGCTTGACAGGAGCCGGGGGGTGGTTAGAAGCGCTGCCACGGGGGATGGGGCATGCGCGGAACGCGCGGATTCGTGGCCGCGGCGCTGCTCGCGCTGGCGTGCTCGGAGACACGACCGGTCGAGGAAGCGGCCCCGCCGGCCCCGCCCACGCCGGCGATTCCGGACGCCGAGATCGCGGTGATCGACGTCGCCGACTTCGGCGAGATCCGGATCG
>CP070734.1:3190037-3198263 GCA_020347605.1 Deltaproteobacteria bacterium
CCGGAACTCGGCCGGCGGAAACGGCGGCCCCTCCTCGATCAGGATCACGCGCGCGCCGGCGCAGGCGAGCTCCCGCGCGACGACGGCCCCGCCCGGACCCGAACCCACGACCACCACGTCGGCCTCCGCGCGGAGATCGCGGTCGTACTGCGCGAACACGCGGAGCCCGCCGGCGCTGTCGGCGTCCGGCCTCACGGCACCTCGCGGTAGCTCGGGTGGAGCGGCCCGTCGAGCGCGAGCGGAACCCCGTCGCTCGGCGGCGAGAGATCGCGGCGGCTGAGCGCGATGCGCCCGGGCGGCTGCCCGATGGGCGGGAACCACAGATCGGCCTCGCAGACGGGCGCCTCGATCTCGAAGGGCGCCAGGCGAAGCTCGCGCAGCACCGCCGGATCCGCGAAGTAGGCCAGCGTGACGATCGCGCGCAGGCTCGTGAACGCGAGCCGCCGGGGAAAGAACCGGCTGCGTTCCCAGGCTTGCAGCACCGCGGCGCGCTGCTCCGGCGAGAGGCTCGAGAAGCGGCGCCGGCCGCCCGCGCCCGGCGCCGGAAGCGCGATCGTGGCGTGCTCGATCAGGAACAGGAGCATCCGCATCAGCCGGCGCAAGCGCGGCGTCACGCTCCCGAGGTAGACGTCGACGTAGGCCGGAACCCGCGCGTCGAGACCCGACGGCGAGAGTGCGCCGCCGGGCGGAAACATGGTGAGCGCGGTGGCGTCCAGGAAGGCGGCCTCGCGCGGTCGCAGGACCCGATGCCGGGCGTCGGGCCTCGGGTAGCCGGCGAGCACGCGGCCGACGGCGTAGGCAAACGCCGCGAGCGCGATGCCGAGGCCGATCCAGACGGTCGCGTCCATGGTGCGGGCAAGCTTACCACGCGGCTCGCGCGAGAAGCGGTTGCGGTCCGGCGCGCCGCACGCGGGTGGCGCTGCGCTTCGCCGGCGCGGCCGTCCTGGTAGCATCCACGCGCGCTCGCGGCGAGCGCGACCCGCCCGGGCGGCTGGATCGCGCGGCGCACCGGTCGAGCGGGAGGCTGCGCTGGCCCGAATCGCGCTCGTTTTTCTGCTCGGCGTCTTCGGCATCGCCTGTGCGCCGATCTTCGTGCGCCTGGCGCTGCCGGCGCCACCCGTCGTGATCGCCTTCTATCGCTTGCTGTTCGCCGCCGTCCTGTTCGGAAGCTGGCTGGTCGTGACCCGGCGCCGGGTCGCGCTTCCGGCGGAAACCCTGCGCCTGGCCGCCGGCGCGGGCGCCTGCTTCGGCACCGACATGGCGCTCTGGCATGCCGCCCTCACGCACACGTCGGTCGCGAACGCGACGCTGCTCGTCAACACCACGCCGATCCACGTCGGACTCGTCGCGCTGTGGCTGTACGGGGAGCGCCTCGATGCGCGCTTCGTGCTCGGAGCGGCGCTCGCCCTCGGCGGCACCGCGGTGCTGCTCGGCGCCGAGCTCGGCAGCGCGGGCGCGATCCGGGGCGATCTGCTCGCACTCGCCGCCGCCGCCTTCTACAGCGGCTACCTGCTGCTCAGCAAGGCGGCGCGCCGCCGCGCCGAGGCGACCCCCGTCTTCCTGGTCTCGATGCTCGCCGCGACGGCGGTGCTGGGCCTGTACGCCGCGCTCGGCGGCGATCGCTTCTCGGGTTTCCCGCTCTCGTCGTGGCTCGCGATGCTCGGCGCGGCCATCGTGTCGCAGCTTCTGGGCGTGCTGTCCCTGGTGTGGTCGTTCCGCTATCTGCGCACCACCTTCACGTCGGTGGCGCTGCTGTTGCAACCCCTGGGCGCGACGCTGCTCGCGTGGCTGCTCCTGGGCGAGGCGATCGTCGGTACGCAGGCCGTGGGCGGCTGCCTGGTGCTGGCCGGAATCCTGCTCGCCTCGGCGCGCGCCGCCGACCCACGGCGCTAGGCGCGGGCCCGCGCTCGCTTGCAGCGCCCCGGACCCTCTGCGACCCTCGCCGCAGCCGAGGAGCGACGGCGCGTGGCCACCCGGGTCCAGAACTGGCTGGAGATCCTGCAGACGCAGAACCTGTCTGCCTCGCGCACGATGGATCCCGTCTCGCGCTGGCTCATCATCACGCGCGCGAGCGTGTTCACGATGACGCTGATCTCGGGCCTGATCGGCGGCCTGCTCGCGCTGTCGCCCGCCGCCGCGGGTCCCGCAAACGCACTCTACTTCGCACTGGCACTCGTCGGCATCGTGACCGCGCATGCGGCCAACAACATGATCAACGACTACTTCGACGTCGAGAGCGGCGTCGACACCGACGATTACGTGCGCTCGCAGTACGCGCCCCATCCCGTCCTGTCGGGGCTCATCTCGAAACGCGGACTGCTCGCCGCGATCGCCGTCGTGCAGCTCCTCGACCTCGCGATCCTGGTCTACCTGGCGCTGGCGCGCGGGCCGGCCGTGGTGGTGTTCGCGCTGCTGGGCCTGTTCATCAGCGTCTTCTACGTCGCCCCGCCGTTCCGGCTCAAACATCGCGGTCTCGGCGAGCCGGGCGTGTTCGTGGTGTGGGGGCCCTTGATGATCGGCGGGGTCTATTTCGTCACGACCGGGACGCTGCCGCTCTGGGTGCTCGTCGCCAGCCTGCCCTACGCGATCCTGGTGAGCAGCGTGCTGATCGGAAAGCACGTGGACAAGCACGACGTCGACGCCGCGAAGGGAATCCACACGCTGCCGGTGATCCTGGGCGAGGCGCGCTCGCGCGCCCTGAACCAGGCCCTGATGATCGCGTTCTTCGCGCTGGTCGCGGCGCTCGTGCTCGCGGGGACGCTCGGCGTCTTCGCGCTGCTGGTGTTCCTCGCCGTGCCGCGCCTGGTGCAGGTGCTGCGGGTCTACCGCGCGCCGCGCCCGGCCGAGCGGCCGCCCGACTTTCCCATCTGGCCGCTCTGGTACGTCGCGTGGGCCTTCTACCTGATCCGCCGGGCGGGCACCCTGTTCGTGCTCGGCCTGATACTGAACGCGATCGTTCCGATCTCGCTCTAGCCCGCCTCGAAGCGGCGCGGCTTCCACCACGGGAAGAAGTCCGGCAGATCCCGGGACGCGCTCATGCCGAAGCGCGGCGGGCGCTTCTCGAGGAACGCGCTCACGCCTTCGTAGGCGTCCGGCGAGCGGCCCATCGCGTAGATCGCCTGCGAGTCGACGCGGTGCGCCTCCATCGGGTGGTCGGCGCAGAGCATCTTCCACAGCATCTGGCGCGCCAGCGCCACCGACACCGCACTCGTATTCTCGGCGATCTCCCGCGCGAGCGCGCGCGCCGTCGGCAGCAGCTCTTCGTGCGGCACCACGCGCGAGACGAGGCCGCCGCGCAGCGCCTCGTCGGCCGGAAACACGCGGCCCGTCGCGACCCACTCCATCGCCTGGCTGATGCCGACCACGCGCGGCAGGAACCACGAGCTGCACGCCTCGGGCACGATGCCGCGCCGCGTGAAGACGAATCCGAAGCGCGCGCGCTCGCTCGCGATGCGGATGTCCATCGGCAGGGTCATCGTGACGCCGACCCCCACGGCGGGACCGTTGATCGCGGCGATGATCGGCTTTCGGCACTCGAAGGTGCGCAGAACGGCGAGTCCACCGCCGTCCCGGTGCGCCTCGATCGCCTCGGCGGCGCTGTGGTCGAAGCTGTCCCCGCCGCCTCCCAGGTCCGCCCCCGCGCAGAAGCCCCGCCCAGCGCCCGTCACGATCACGACCCGCACGTCGTCATCGCGATCCACCTCGTCGTAGAGCGCCAGAAGATCGCGCAGCATCTGGGTCGTGAACGCGTTCAGTCGATCGGGCCGGTTGAGCGCCACCGTCAGGATCCCGTCCGCTCGATCGGTCTCCAGCGTCTGATAGGCCATGGTCTCCTCGGGAGAAGGGTGAGGGTCGGCGAACATACCGCGCGCGACCGGGCGCAGCCCGGAGCGAGCCGGCCCCCGCGCAAGCCCCGGCGAGCCCGAGGCGCCGCTCTGCGCACAGCTGCGGACCGGGTCCCCACGGGGAGAGACGAACGGCCCGAGGGCTGCCGTTCCCGAGTCGGCCCCCCCGCGATCCGTCCCGAAAGGGCCAAAGCCCGAGGGGCGTTCGGCCGATAGCGGTGGGGAACGCATTCGGAAGAACACGTCGCATGGCCACGATCCTGATCGTCGACGACGCTCTGCGCGACCGGGTCGAGCTCCGGAAGGTGCTGGCGCGCGCGGGCCTGTTCGACCGGATCGTGGAGGCGGGCGACGCCGACCAGGGGCTGCGACGGCTCCACGAAGAGGCCATCGACGTCGTGCTGTGCGGCCTCGAGATCCCGGATCTCGACGCGGACAAGCTGTTCCGCGCGAAGGACTCGAGCCCCGGCGGATCGACCACCGCCTTCGTGTTCCTGACCCGGTCCGCAGGGCCGGATTTCAGGGCGCTCCTGCTGGAGGCGGGCGCGGCCGATGCCATCGACAAGCCGTACCACCCTGCGGAGCTGGTGGCGCGGCTGCGCCTCCATCTCACCGTCAAGTGGCTCCGGGACGAGCTGCTGAACAAGAACCAGGCGCTCGAGCGTCTCTCGACGGTGGACGAGCTCACCGGCCTGCGCAACCGCCGCTTCCTGATGGAGGCGTTGTCGACGGAGTTCAAGCGCGCCCGGCGGTTCCGCACGCCGCTGACCCTGCTCATGCTGGACATCGACCACTTCAAGCAGGTGAACGACAAGCTCGGACACCAGGCGGGTGACGAGGTGCTCAAGGGCGTGGCGAAGCTCCTGCAGGGGCAGACGCGCGCCACCGACGTGGTGGGCCGGTACGGCGGCGAGGAGATCATGGTGGTCCTCACCCAGACCGGCATCGGCGGAGCCCGCGCCTACGGCGAGATCTGCCGGCGCGCCGTCGAGTCTACGCCCTTCGACATCTCCGACGGCGACCCCGTGCACATCACGATCAGCGTGGGCGTGGCGGCCTACAACCACCGCACGAAGGTGCCCGGCGACCTCGTCTCCAACGTCGACGAGGCGCTCTACCGGGCCAAGCGAAACGGTCGCAACCGCGTCGAGGGCTAGCCCCGCCGGACCTCGTCCTCGCTCTTCGCTCGGACTCGGGCTTCCGGCCTTCGCTCGCCTGCGGCTCGCTGCGCGTCGGCCGACGTTCGTCGGCCGACTTGCTCTGCCGGGCCTCATCCTCGCTTCTCGCTCGGACTCGGGCTTCCGGCCTTCGCTCGCCTGCGGCTCGCTGCGCGTCGGCCGACGTTCGTCGGCCGACTTGCCCGGCGCGCTGCCTAGGGTCGCGGAACCACGGCGCCCTCGCGAACGAACACCGGAATCGTATCGAGCGGCGCGGCGACGCGCGCCGTCCGACCTCCGCGGTAGACGACGCCCGGATCCCAGTAGCTCCGCCAGGTTCCGCGCGGGAAGTAGACGGTCCGGCTGCGCTGCCCGACCCGCCAGACCGGCGCGACCAGCAGGTCGGGACCGAACAGGTACTGGTCCCAGCGATCCGCGAGCTTGCGGTCGGTTCGATCCGCGAACGGCATCGGTCGCACGATCGGCACCCCGCGCCGCGCCTCGCGCGCGGCGGCCGCGATGTAGGGCAGCAGCGTCTCGCGAAGCTGCGTGTAGCGGCGGTAGATCTCGATCATCTCGGCATCGAAACGGGGCTCGGTCGGCATGTCCCAGGGCGCGTGGCTGCCGGTGCCGCCGATCTCCATGATTCCGGAGAACGCGCTGAACTCGATCCAGCGCGCGAACACCTCGCGGTCCTTGAACGAGTAGTACCCACCGGTGTCGGAGCCCCAGATCGGCGCGCCCATGAAGGCGGCGCGCTGCTGGCTGATGATCGCGCTGCGCAGACCCAGGTCGGTGCCCGGCCCGGTACCGAAGTCCTCGCTGCCCGTGATGTCCCCGCCCCAGAACACCGCGTAGCGCTGCGTTCCCGCATACCCCGGCCGCGACAGCAGCACGAAGTCGTCGCCGTGCGCGTCGCGCAGCGCATCGTGGTGGATCCGCGCCTGGAGGGTGGGGTAGTCGTTGTGCACCTCGCGCCCGGTGCGGCCGTCCGCCCAGATGTCGGTCGCGTCCGACGGGATGTGTTCCTCACCGCGATCGAGCTTGATGCCCTGGATGCCGTAGCGCGCCAGGAAGCCCGCGATCCGGTCGCGCCAGAAGAGCGCGGCCTCCGGACGCGTGGCGTCGAGGATGAAGTTCGCGTCGCCGGGGAGGTTCGCGCAGCGCGGCGGGCCGTCGGGCCCCGGCGCGAGATGGCCGAGCGCGCGGGCTTCGTAGCCGTTCTCACCGGGCTCTTCTCCGCACGTCCAGGTGCTGCTCCAGATCGCCGTGCGGTAGCCGCGCCGCGCGAGCGACGCGAGCATCGCGGTCGGATTCGGCATGCGCGTCTCGTCCCACTCCCAGCGCGCGAACCCGAAGTTTCCCTGCAGCACGGGGCGGTCGAAGAGATACACGCCGGCCGGAATCCCGAACGTCTCGTACATCTGCACGTCTTCCGCGACCTGCGCGTTCACGGGCACGCCGTCGAGCCGCGCCGGCGGCCCCACCGCCAGCTCGTCGCGCCAACGCCAGTGGAGGAACGCCCAGTCGGGCGGCACGATCGGGCGGCCCGTGAGACGCGTGTACTCGTCGAGGATCGCGACGTAGTCGGGGCCCGCGAACAGGTGCACGACCAGGCGCCGACCGGCCGGCGTCGTGCCGCTCTCGAAGCGAAAGCGCAGCACGCGCGGATCCGAGCGCGCCAGATCGAACGCGCCGAAGGCGGTTCCCGCGACGGCGAGGCCGTACCCGCGCGACGACTGGTAGAAGGGCGCGTAGAGCGAGAACGTGGGGCGCACGCGCATCTCCACGATCTCGCCCCGCCGGTCGAGCGAGCCGACCTCGGGCGGGCGAACGTCGTCCACCGGGATGTCGATCACGCCCGGCGCGAGCAGCGGCGAATCGCGGAGGCGCTCGGTGAGTCCGTAGACGCGCTCGCCGTGGGGCGAACGCAGGCGCCCGCCGAAGGCTGCGACGGTCTCCGGCAGGGGCGGCTCCAACGTCAGTTCGAGCGTGCGCCGCGTGAGAAAGCGGAGCGTGAGCGCCGCCGACAGCCCCTCTTCCGCCGCCACGTCGAGACGCACACCGTCGGACAGCGCCGTCACGCCGGTGACGGCGCCGAGCCCGTAGCGCCGACCGCCGCGTTCGTAGAAGAGACCGCCGTCCCGGGGCTCGCGCGTCAGGACCTTCCGCCGGGCCACGTCGTGAAGCGTGATTCGCACGCGACCGAGCCGGACGTCCGCGGCGGCCAGGTCGGTTGCGATGCGCACGCGGCCGGGTCGCGTCTCCACCGTCACCGCCGCCGGCTCGGACGCCGCGCGCGGCCCCGCCGCCAGCACGACCACCCCGCTCGCCATCGCCACCGCAGCGCGGCGCGCAAACCGACTGTGCTGACCCGTCATCGACGGCCTTCCTTCCCGGCTCGGCCCGTCTATTCTATCTACGACCTCGAGCGCCCGGCACGGACCGCCCGCGAGCCGCTCGCGCCGGGCGCCCGGGAAGCGCGGGCCGCCGCAGACGCGCAGTGCCCGCTGCACTCGACCTGCCGGATGGGCGCGCACAGGGCGCCCGGGAGACACAGCGTGCCGCTCTTCGCCTTCATCGGTCACGACGGTGCGCGCGGCGCCGAGCTGCGCAAGCAGCATCGCCAGGAGCATCTCGCGAACCTCGAGCCGCTCTCCGCGGCGGGCCGCGTGCGACACGCCGGCCCGCTCCTCGACAGCGACGGCAAGCCGGTGGGAAGCGTGATCCTGTTCGAGGCCGACAGCCTCGAGGCGGCCCTCGCCTTCGCGGCCCAAGACCCCTACGTCGTGCGCGGCATCTTCGAGCGCTACGAGGTCCGCGAGACGCGGGTCGTGTTTCCCCGGTAGCGACGTGGAGGCCGGCGGACCGGATCCGACCGCGACCGGCGAACCGACGCCGTACCTCGAGGGCGAGCTGCAGCGGCGCTTCGACCGCTGGCTCGCCGATGCGCTCGCGCGCCACTCGCCGCCGCTCACCTTTCCCGAGCTGCGCAAGGGCGTGCGCGCCGTGTCTTCGCTCTACGTCGAACGGCGCGCGGCGGGACCCATCGCGCCGCGCGTGCGGGACGGGCAGGCGAAGCGCGCGGCCTTCGCCACGTACTACGCCGCGCTCCACTTCCTCGCCGCGCACCACGCGCTGCTGCGGATCGGAGCGCAGCATTTCGCCGGCGTCCGGCGGATCTGCGATCTCGGCTGCGGGACCGGCGCGGCCGGCGCGGCGCT
>CP070734.1:3198363-3215146 GCA_020347605.1 Deltaproteobacteria bacterium
GTGGCACACGGGCGTTCGTGGCGACCCTGGGTCGGCTGGCTCCTGCTCGGCCTGCTGGCCGCCTACACGGGGTTCGTTCACCACGGCTTCGGACCCGCCCCGCAGGTCCTGCACCCCGCCTGGTACCACCCCGGCTCCTTCATGATCTACTACCTGCAGGCCAACACGCCCGTCGATCCCGTCGAGGCGCGGGCCCTCACCACGTTGCTCGTGATGCTGCCGTCGCTGGTGCTGGGCGTGGCGGCGGGCGTGACGCTGCGCTCGGCGGTGGGTCGCGTCGTGGCGCTCGCGCTCGTCCTCGCCGGGTTCTGCTTCCTGTTCATCGGACTGCGCCCGGCCGCGGCCGCGTGGCGCCTATACGAGTGGCGCTACTCGGCGCTGATGCTCTCCATCTCCATCACGGTGGCGGCCGGCCTGCTGGCGCCCCTGCTCGCCGCGAGCTGGCTGCGGCGCGGAATCCCGGTGCGGCTGGCGCTCTACCTGCCGATCTTCGCGCTGGCCGTGGTGTTGATGCGCAACGCCACCGGCTTCGACACCTCCGCACCGCTGAACCTCTCGCTCTGGCCGACCCTTCCGTTCTTCGGCCTGCAGGTCGTGGACGCCTATCTGGCCACCGCCTGGTGCTTCGTCGCGCTGATCCTGGCGGGTGTCGCGACGCGGCACGCGGGGCCCCTCGCCTGGGGCCTGGCCGCCGGGGGCGCCGGGATCCTCGCGATCGGCCTGGTGACGCTGGGCGGCACCGGCTGGGCCCCGGCGTGCGTCCTCGGTGTCGCCTCCGCGCTCGCCATCGCCGCGGCGCGTCGCGCTCCGCAGGCCGGGGCCCGGGCGCTGCGCTTCGGGGTCGGCGCCCACCTGATCGCGCTGCCGCTCCTGGTGGGCCAGGGGCTCGTCGAGCTCGACTATGCGGAGACACAGGATCGGCGGGCGCAGGCGATCATCGACGCGCTTTCCGCCTATTACGCGAAGCACACCGTGTACCCGGCTTCGCTGCAGGAGCTGGTCGACCAGGGCTACCTGGAGGCGGTCCCGCGACCCGCGATCGGGTTCCGCTGGCTCTCCACGCAGGCGTTCGCCTACGAGGGCTTCGGCGACAACTACCTGCTCGAGTTCGCCGCCCCGGGCTGGGTGCAGTGCCAATACAACCCGCCCTGGATCGACGACTTCGCAGAGGAGGAGGACCTCGGCGAGGCGGAGGCGGGCGGCGTCTGGCAGTGTCCGCCCCCGCGCCCGCCGGACTTCTTCTAGGCAGCGGAGCCCGGCAGGGCGGGGTCCCCGCACGGCGAGCGGCGGCCGGGTACCATCGCCGCATGGCGAGACGCGGGGTGTCCCCGGCAGAGCGGCTCTACCGCGCGCGGCGCATCGGCACCACCTTCGGCCGCGTCTACCTCGGCATCAAGGCGCATCAGTTCATGGCGCGACGACTGCGCCCGCCGGACATGCCGTCGCGCTGGTCGCGCTTCCATCGAACCAGCGCGCGGGACGTCTACGACGCCGCGGTCGACCTGCACGGTCTCATCCTGAAGGGCTGCCAGTTCCTGGGTGCGCGACCCGACCTGCTGCCTCCCGAGTACGTCGAGGTGCTCTCCGCGCTCCAGGACCGGGTGCCGCCGAAGCCGTTCTCCGTCGTGCGCCGCACGGTCGAACGCGAGCTCGGGGAGCCGCTCGAATCGACGTTCCGCTCCTTCGAGCGCACGCCGGTCGCCGCAGCCTCCCTGGCGCAGGTCCACGCCGCGGAGCTCCCCGACGGCCGGCGCGTCGCCGTGAAGGTGCAGTACCCGGAGGTGGCGACGCTCTTGCGCAGTGACCTCAAGAACCTGCGCGGGCTGTTCCGCGCGGTCGGCGTGATCGAGCGCGAGCTCGAGCTCGCGCCGCTCGTCGAGGAGTTCGCGACCTACGTCGCGCGCGAGCTCGACTTCGAGAGCGAGGGGCGAAACGCGGAGACCGTGGCGCGCCTGCTCGCGGATCGCGACGACGTGCGCGTGCCGCGGATCGTCTGGGAACACTCGACGCGCCGCGTCCTCGTCATGGAGTTCATGGAGGGCAGCCGGATCACCGACGTCGGAGCGCTGCGCGCCGCGAAGGTCGACCCGGATCGCGTGTTCCAGATCCTCGCCGAGACGTACTGCCGGCAGATCCTCACGCACGGGTTCTTCCACGCAGACCCCCACCCCGGAAACGTGCTGGTGCAGCCGGAGGGGCCGCGCCTCGTGCTGCTCGATTTCGGGCTCGCCAAGGACCTGCCCCCCGGCTTTCGCGAGAGCGTGGTGGCGTTCACGGGTGCACTGCTGAAGCGGGATCCGGAAGCGCTCGGCGCGGCGCTCGCCGATCTCGGCTTCGCGACGCGCGACGGCTCGCCCGATTCGCTCGGCGAGATGTCGCGCGTCTTCCTGGACTTCGCGCGCCGGTACCGCGAGAGGCCCTCACCCGCTCCGCGACTGTTCGAGCGCTGGAGCGAAGAGCTGCCGCAGATGCTGCGGGAGAATCCGATCGTCACGGTCCCCGGTCACTTCGTGCTGCTGGCGCGCGCATTGAGCCTGCTCTCGGGAATCGGCCGTGCGCTCGGTTCGCGCATCGACCTCGTCGAGACGGTCCTGCCCTACGCGCTCGGCCTGCGCGGCTCCGAGGCGCGGCCGGTCTGATGGCGTCGCTCGAGCTCGGAATCGTGCTCGGCGGCGGTGTCGATCGCGCGAGCTGGGCGCGCGCGCTCGAACGCGTGGAGCAGGCCGAGGCGCTCGGCCTGCACTCGGTGTGGCTGCCCGAGGGACATTTCCAGCCCGGCGCCACCGCATCGCCGCTGCTCGCCCTCTCGGCGTTCGCCGCGCGCACGCGCCGGCTCCGGCTGGGCACGACCTCGCTGCTGCTGCCGGTCCACCACCCGCTGCACGTGGCGCGGGAGGTGGCAACGCTGGATCGGCTGTCGGGTGGCCGGGTCTGGCTGGGCCTCGGTCGCGGCTTCCGCGCGCCCCTGTTTCGCGGCTACGGCGTCGCACGGCGCGACAAGCGCGATCTCTTCGACCAGACCCTCGACGCGATCCTCGCCGCTTGGCAGCCGGCGGCTCCGGACGGCGCGAACGGCGCGCTGCAGCCGCTGCAGCGCCCCCGCCCGCCGCTGTTCGTCGCCGCATTCGGGCGCAAGGGACTCCTGCAGGCCGCGCGGCGCGGCCTGCCGTACCTGGCCTCGCCGCTCGAGACGCTCGACGCCCTGGCCGAGAACTACGCCTACCACCGCGAGCGGCTCGCGCCGGAGATCGACGCCGACGCGCTTCCGGTCGCGGTGCTGCGCACCGTTCACGTGGCCTCGGACGACGCCGAGGCACGGCGGGTGATCGAAGCCCTGGAGACCGAGGCGGGCCGGCTTTCGGCGCGCGCTCCCGCCGCGATCGCGCGCGCCGGCGCCGGCCGCGCGCGCGATCGCGTCCTGGTCGGGACGGTGGAGCCGGTAGCGGACGCGCTCGCCGCCTACCGAGGCCGGATCGGCCTCGACCTGCTGATCGCGCGCACCGACGTGCCTGGCGCCGACGCGTCGCAGCGGCGCGCCTCGCTCGAACGGCTTCGCTTCGAGGTGGTCCCGCGCTTTGGGACGCAGCGCCGCAGCGCCGTCAGTCCGACGCGGCGCCCGGCTCCTCGCGCGTGAAGGTGACGAAGGCCATGCTCGGACGCTTCGAGGATTCGCGCATCGCGAACTGGATGTTGTCGAGCTTCCAGCCCTGCGCGGTCCACTCGTTGAGGATCGCCTCGAGCTCCTCGTCGGTGACGGAGCTGGTCTCGACGACTTTGAAACGCGTAGCCACGGATATCCCTCTCAGTCGAGCCGTGCGGCGACGTCCTTCGCAGCGTAGGTGAGGATGAGGTCGGCGCCGGCGCGCTTGATCGCCACCAGCGCCTCGTCCATCGCGCGCTCGCCGTCGAGCCAGCCGCGCTCGGCAGCCGCGAGGATGGCCGCGTACTCCCCCGAGACGTGGTACGCGGCGAGCGGCACCTCGAATGCGCGGCGCGCTTCGGCCAGCACGTCCAGGTACGGCAGGGCGGGCTTCACCATCAGGATGTCCGCGCCTTCTTCGAGGTCGAGCCGCATCTCGCGCAGGGCCTCGCGCTGGTTCGGCGGATCCATCTGATAGGCGCGCCGATCTCCGAACGCGGGCGTGCTCTCCGCCGCGTCGCGGAACGGGCCGTAGTACGCGCTCGCGTACTTGGCGGCGTACGAGAGGATCACCACCTCCTCGAAGCCGTTCGAGTCGAGCGCCGTGCGGATCGCGCCGACCCGGCCGTCCATCATGTCGGACGGTGCCACCACGTCCGCCCCGGCGCGGGCCTGCGACACAGCCGTGAGCGCCAGCCGCTCGACCGACGGATCGTTCCGCACCTGCTCGGCCTCGACGATTCCGCAGTGGCCGTGGTCGGTGTACTCGCACAGACACACGTCCGTGATGACGCAGAGCTCGGGCTCGGCGGCCTTGATGGCGGCGGTCGCGCGCTGCACGATGCCGTTCGCGTCGTCCGCGCCCGAACCCCGCGCGTCCTTGGCGTCCGGGATCCCGAACAGGATCACGGCCGGCAGGCCGTGATCGCGCACCCGCTTGGCCTCGTCCGCGAGCTGGTCCACCGAATGCCGGTAGACGCCCGGCATCGAGGGCACCGGTTCGCGCACGCCCCGCCCCTCGACCGCGAACAGCGGCAGCACCAGATCGTCGCGCGAGACGCGCGTCTCGCGCACCATTCGGCGCAGCGACGCAGTGCGCCGGAGCCTGCGAAGTCGCGTCCTCGGGAAGCTCATCGGGATCCTCCCACGGTTTCGGCCAGCGCGGCGACGAGCTCGGCGGCACTGGGGCCGGCAGCCACCGCCCAGGGCTCGAGACCCGCACTGCGCATCGCTTCCGCCGTGACCGGCCCGATGGCGGCGGTCGCGCAGCGCGCCGCGGCGGCGCGCGATTCGTCGTCGAGCAGCTCGACGAAGCGCCGCACGGCGGACGGACTCGTGAAGGTAAGGGCAAAGAACTCGGCGCGCACGAGCGCCTTGCGGACGGCGGCGGCATCCACCTCGGGGCGGACGTTCCGGTAGACGGGGACGGCGTCGACGTACGCACCGGCCTCGCGCAGTCCGTCCGGAAGCACCTCGCGCGCCGACGCGGCCCGCGGCAGCAGGAACCGCGCGCCGCGAACCGGCAGTGCGTGCAGGATCTCGGCGAGCATGCCTTCGGCGTCGTACCGCTCCGGCGGCACGATGTCGACGCGCAGGCCGGCGCGTGCGGCGGCCTGCGCGGTGGCCGGCCCGACGCACACCACCTGCGCGCGCGGCTCGCAGAGGCTTCGCGCGCCGGCCGCCGCGTGCTCCGCGAAGAAGCGCACCGCGTTTGCGCTCGTGAAGAGCAGCGCGTCGTAGTCGTCGAGCTGCGCGATGGCGCGCTCCACCTCCGAGGGGTCCTCCACCGGCACGAGTCGAATCATCGGCACCACGACCGGCTCCGCCCCGGCCGCGCGGAGCGCGGCGGAAAGCTCGCCCGCCTGCTCCACCGAGCGCGTCACGACCACGCGCTTGCCCGCCAGCGGGCGCGGGTCGCACCAGTGGATCGCGCTGCGCAGGCGCACCACGTCGCCCACGACCACCGCTGCGGGCGCCCGAAGGTCCGCCTCGCGGACGCGGTCGACGAGCTCGGCGAGCGGAGCCTCGACGACGCGCTGACGCGGGGTGCTGCCCCACTCCACCACCGCAGCCGGCGTGGACGGGTCGCGCCCCGCCTCGATCAGCGAACGCGTGATCTCGTCGAGGTGGCTCACGCCCATCAGCACGACGAGCGTGTCGGCCGACTCCGCCAGGCCGCGCCAGCGGATCTTCTCGGTGACGCGCGTCGGGTCCCGGTGGCCGGTGACGACGGCGAAGGACGCGGCGTAGCGGCGATCGGTGACGGGGATGCCGGCGCAGGCGAGCGCGCCGATCGCCGCGCTGACCCCGGGCACCACCTCGAAGGGAATGCCGGCATCCGAGCAGGCGGACGCCTCCTCGGCGCCGCGCCCGAACACGAACGGATCGCCGCCCTTGAGGCGCACCACGGTCTTTCCCTGACGCGCGAGCTCGAGGAGCAGCTCGACGGTCTCCTCCTGGCTTCGCGTGGGCGCCTCGTGACCGCGCTTCCCCACGTTGATGCGCTGGGCGCCGGGCGGGGCCAGATCCAGCAGCTCGGACGGCGCCAAGGCGTCGTAGACCACCGCGTCGGCGCGCCGCAGCGCCGCGGCCCCCTTGAGCGTGATGAGATCGGGGTCGCCCGGACCGGCCCCGACCAGGATGACGCGCCCCGCGCGTCCCGCGGCGCTCACGCGCCCGTCCCCTGGCGCAGGGTCGCGAGGATCTCCCCCCCGCCGCGCGCGATCACCGACGCGGCGAGCTCCGCGCCCGCCGCCGCGGCGCGCGCGGTCTCGGCCTCGACGCGCTCGCGCACGATCTTCGAGCCATCGCGGGTCGCGACGAGGCCGCGAACCGCGATGCGGTCCGGGCCGAGCGGCTCCGTCAGCGCCGCGATCGGCGTGTCGCAGTCGCCCTGCAGACCGGTCAGGAAGGCGCGTTCGGCGAGCGCCGCGCACGCCGCGTCCGGGTCGTCGAGGGCCGCGAGGTCGCGCGCGAGCGGATCGTCCACGCGCGCCTCGATGGCGACGACGCCCTGCGTCGCAGCCGGCAGCAGCACATCCGGGGAGACGCGTTCGTCGATGCGATCCGAGAGCCCGAGTCGATCCAGACCCGCACAGGCGAGGAGCAGGGCGTCGAGCCCCTGCTCCTCGAGCTTGCGCAGCCGCGTCGGCACGTTCCCGCGGATCGGAACCACCTCGAGATCCGGCCGCGCGGCGCGCAGCTGGGCCGTTCGGCGCACGCTACCCGTCGCGACCCGCGCGCCGCGCGGCAGCGTCGCGAGGGTCGCGCCGCGCACGCGGCACACCAGCGCGTCGCGCGGATCGGCGCGGTCGGGGAAGGCCGCGAGCGCCAGCGCCGCGGGGAGCTCCGGGGGCACATCCTTGGCGCTGTGGACGGCGATGTCGGCGCGGCCGTCGAGCAGCGCCTCCTCGAGCTCCTTCACGAACAGCCCCTTGCCGCCGACCGACGCCAGTCGGATCGACGTCAGCCGGTCGCCGGTGGTGCGGATCTCGACCAGCTCGGTTCGAACCGCCAGCGCCGACTCGATGCGCCGCGCCACGCTCCGCGACTGCGCGAGCGCCAGATCGCTGGCACGCGTGGCGATGCGGACCGTCACACGTCGTCCACGGAATCGTCGGTGGCTTCGAGGGACGCGTCGCCGTTCTGGCCGGGGTCGAACTCCGCGTCGATCTCGGCCCCCGGCGCGCTCGCGTCGTCGAGGGCGAACAAGACGCGCGCCGTCTCCAGCAGCGCGATGCCCGACTCGTCCTCCAGCTCCGCGCGCAGGCGCGTCACCGGCGCGTGGAGCAGCTTGTTCACGATCGCGCGCGACAGGACCTCGACACCCCGGCGTTGATCCGCCGTCAGACCCAGGCGCCGGAGTCCGCGCTCCAGCTCGCGTGCGCGCACGGCCTCGCCGCGCGCGCGCAGGTGGCGAATCGTCGGCACCGCCTCGAGCGCGCTCATCCAGCCCTCGAAGCGCTGCTGCTCCTGGTTGATGATCGCCTCGGCGCGCAGCGTCTCGCGGCGTCGCTCCTCCGCGTTCGCGGCCGCCGCCTCCTGGAGGTCGTCGACGTCGTACAGGTAGACGTCCGCCAGCTCGTTCACGTCGGGGGCGACGTTGCGCGGCACCCCGAGGTCGATCACGAGCATCCGGCGACCGCGCCTCGCGTGCAGCGCTTGCGCCACGAGCGGCGCGTCGAGAATGGGCCGCAAGCGGTCGATACAGGTCAGCACGAGGTCGGAGCGTTCCATCAGAGCGGGCAGGTCTTCGAGTCCGTGTGCCGAGCCGCCCACGCGGCGCGCGAGCTCTTCGGCGTGTGCGACGGTGCGGTTCGCGACGCGCACGGCCGAGAGTCCGTCCCGGCGCAGCGCCTCCACCGACAGCTCGATCATCTCGCCGGCGCCGACGAGTAGCGCCTCCTTGTCGGTGAAGCGCTCGAAGACCTGGCGCGCGAGGTCGACCGCAACGCGGGCGACCGACACGGAGCGCTCGGCGATCCCCGTCTCGCGGCGCACGCGCTTGGCGGTGGCGAATGCGCGGCTGAACAGCCGGCTCAGGATCGGTCCGATCGCGTTGTACTCGGCCGCCAGTCGGTAGGCCTGCTTGACCTGGCCGAGGATCTGGGGCTCGCCGACCACCATCGAGTCGACCGCCGAGGCGACGCGGAACAGGTGGTGGACCGCCATGCCGCCCGTGTACTCGTAGAGGAAGCGGTCGAAGTCGGGGGCGTCCGACGCGTCGGGCGCCAGATCGCGGCCGAAGAAGGAGCGGAGTCGCAGGCGGGCCGCCTCGGGGGTGCGCGTCAGCACGACGGCCTCGACGCGGTTGCAGGTGGAGATCAGGACCGCCTCCTCGAGCTCGTCGCAGCGCGCCAGCTTCGTCAGGGCGGGGCCCGGGTCTTCCACCGCGAAGCGTTCGCGCACCTCGACGGGCGCGGTGCGGTGGCTCAAGCCGACGAGCAGGACCTTCACGCGAGCACACCGACGCCGACCACGGCGAACAGCAGGAACAGCGCGGCGCCCACCGAGGCGGCCGCCGCGGACCGGGAGCCCTGGTGGCCCGCGAAGCGCGCCGTCGCCAGACCGGCGTAGAGGGCCCAGCCGAGCGCGTTCCAGAGCTCGTGCGCACTGCCGGTCCACGGCCGACCGCTCTCGGTCTGGACCCACAGCACACCCGTCAAGACCCCCAGCGTGAGCAGCGGGAAGCCCAACGCGAGCGCGGCGAGGTTGACGCGGTCGAGCGCCTCGAGGGACGGCAGCGGCAGGGACAGGAACTTCTTGGTCTTGAGGCGCCGGTTCTCGGTCAGGAACAGCAGTCCCGCCAGACCGGCAACGCCCAGGAAGGCGAATCCCGCGCTCGCCAGGACGACGTGCGCGTGCGGCCAGGATCCCGCGCCGGCGAAGCTCGGATCACCCGGGTCCGACAGGCGCAGCGCCGCGAAGAACACCCCCAGGAAGGCCGCCGGTGCGACCAGCACCAGGAGTCCGGTGAGACGCACGCGCAGGAGCAGCGCCAGGTAGAAGAGCACCGCCAGGAGCGACATCAGCGACACCGCCGCGGGGAGGTCGGTGATCGGAATCGGCGGCTCGGCGTTGTGCAGGAACGCGAAGGCGGGCGCGTGGATCAGGGCCCCGAGCCCGAGCACCCCCACGGCGACGCGGCCCAGCTGGGGCGCCGGAAGCGCGACGCCGAGCCAGGCCGCGATGCCCGCCCCGAGGTAGAGCGCGGCCGCCAGCTGGTGCATCTCGATCACGACTCACCTCGCTCCTGCGCCCCGGGCAGGGCGCGCCACGAAAGACCCGCGTCGCGTGGGAGTCTATCGGCCCGGGGGTCGCGGCGCCGTCCGAGCGAGCGGCCCCGCCAGCCGCTTCAGTCGGCGCCCATCCGGCCCACCTGCTCCGCGATCTTCCGGGCGTCGTCGACGCTCTCGAACAGGCGGAAGGCCGGCTCCCCGAACAGCACGAAGCGGACTTCGCGAACCGTGGTCTCCCCGCGGAGGTGCGCGCTCGCCTCTTCGAGCAGGATCTCCGCGCAGCGACGCATCGGGAGGCCCGCGACGCCCGCGCCGATCGCCGGAACCGCGACCGTCTCGAGCCCGTGCGCGTTCGCCAGCTCGAGGCTGCGCCGCATCGCCGAACGCACGCTCTGCTCGCTGGCGCGCCCCCCGGGCGGCATGCTGGCCGCGTGGATCACGTGCCGAGCGGGCAGCGCGCCGGCTCCGGTGATGGCGGCGTCGCCCACCTCGATCGGACCGATCGCGTCGCACTCCTCCTGGATCGACGGGCCGCCGCGGCTGCGGATCGCACCGGCCACGCCCGCGCCCAGCACGAGCGCGCTGTTCGCCGCGTTCACGATCGCGTCGACCGCCTCTTCGGTGATGTCGCCTTCGCGCAGGCAGATACGGCCCATCATGCGCGGCGCCCCCGATCGGCTTCCACGAGGCCGGCCGCGATCAGCGGCACGAGGATCTCGTGATGGCCGGTGAGCGAGATGCCCCGACCGCCGAGACGCGTCGGACGCTCGACGACGTTCACCGACGGACGGTACTGGCGGATGAAGTCGAGGTTCACCGTCGTGAAGCGCCGGACGCGATGACCGAGATTGCGGGCCAGCGCGAGCGCCTTCAGGAACACCTCCGGCAGGATGACGGCCGAGCCGACGTTGAAGAAGACGCCGCCCTCGAGCGTCGCGACGAGGCCGGTCAGGGTCTCGAAGTCGCGGTAGCTGGTGGCGCCGCGGGCGGCTCCGTCGGCGCTGGGATGCATGTGGTGGTTGTCGTTTCCGATCGCGGCGTGCACCTTCCCGGGCACGCCGCGGCGGGCGGCTCCGGCGAGGATCGAGCGGTCCTTGTGCGCGTAGCGCCCGCTCTCGATCGCGCGGGCCACCGCGGCCCCCATGCCGATGCCCTCGCGCGCGCCGGCGGCGATGGCCCGATTCAGGTGCTCGGCCGTCTCGCGCGCCATGCCGAAGGTCCCGTCGTCGAGGGCTGCGGCCACATCCTCGCTCGTGCGACCCATCATCGCGAGCTCCAGATCGTGGACACAGCCGGCGCCGTTCATCAGCACGCCGTCCACGTAGCCGCGTTCGATCAGATCCACGAAGATCGGCGCCAGGCCGACCTTCACGACGTGCGCACCGAGACCCCAGAGAAGCGTCTTGCCCGCCTTGCGCGCGCCGGCCGCCGCGTCGATTGCGGCGCGCAGATCGGCAGCCCCCAGCAGATTCGGAAGGCCGTCGAGAAACGCCGCGAACGAGGCGCCGGCTCGATGGGGCGTCGCCTCGTCGGTCGCCTTCACCTTGCTGCGCCGGCGGCGCGCCGGCACGGTGCGCAGCTTCGAGCGATCGATGTGCGGAGGTTTGCGGCTCAGTTTCCCGGCCTCGCGGGACGCGGTGTCGCCCGGTCGGGGCGCGGCGGGACGGCGCGGTGCCAGAGGCGCGGCATGGACTCGACTCGCCTGCGGAAAACCCTTGAAAAACGGGTAGATCGAAAGAGCGACGAGCATACCGGCGGGCCCCGGACGCGTCAACGGCGTCGCGGCGGAGCGGCAGCCGGATCCGATCGGATTGCTATGCTCCGCGTCTCCCGCGCGCGTCGTGCGGTGTCGCCCGGAGGACCGGAAGATGGCAGAGCTGGCCGACGTCAGCGATCAGACCTTCGAAGCCGAGGTGCTCAAGTCCGACAAGCCGACGCTGGTGGACTTCTGGGCCGAATGGTGCGCGCCGTGCCGCCAGATCAGTCCGATCCTGCACGACCTCGCGAGCACCTACGGCGATCAGGTCAAGGTCGTGAAGATGAACATCGATGACAATCCGAACACGCCCAGCCAGTATGGGGTGCGCGCGATCCCCACCGTGCTCGCCTTCTCGAACGGCCAGGTCGTCGAGCAGATCACGGGTGCGCGCCCCAAGGCGGCCTTCGAGGAGATGATCCAGAAGCTCGTCTAGTCGCCACGGACCCCGGCGGAGGGGCATCGGGGAGCGACGCCTGCGGAGGCGCGCAAGTCCAGGCGGATCGGCGACGGAGATCGAGCGCCGGAGCCGAAGGAGCGAGTCGATGCCCCTCCGCCGGATTCAGCTTCCGGCCGTCTTCGGGGGCTCGAAGAAGCGGACGGGCCAGCGCCGGCGCACCGCCGTGCGATACAGGAGCGGATCGGGATTCACGGCGACCGGGTGGCCGCACAGCTCCAGCAGCGGCATGTCGGTGATCGAGTCGGTGTAGAACCAGCTCTTGGCGAGGTCGATCCCCTGCTCCTCGATGAACTGCTGGAGCCAGTAGATCTTGCCCTCCTCGAAACAGATCGGCTCGACGACGCGCCCGGTGAAGCGCCCATCTTCCACCTCGAGCCGCGTGTACAGGAAGTGCTTGACGCCGAGGCGCTGCGCCAGGGGCTTCACGACGAAGCGCGTGGCCCCGGACACGATCGATACCACGTGACCCCGCTCGCGGTGCTCGTGGAGCAGCTTCTCCCCTTCGGGATAGATCGTCTCTTCGACCATCTCGCGAAACCAGATGTTGGCCTCGCGGGCGAGGGCGCGCTCGCTCTGCCCCTTGAACTGCAGCATCATGTTCTTGGTCCAGGCCTCGATGTCGAGCACCCCGAGCTTGTACCGGAGGTAGGCGCCGAGGCCCTTCACGAGGTCCCAGGTGTCGACCTCGCCGCGCCGGTAGCGGTACTTCATGTAGAGCGTCCCCGAATTCTCGGAGATCAGCGTCTTGTCCATGTCGAAGAAGGCGCCGATGCGCGGCTCGGATCGCACGCGTTCGAGGGGGGGCAATGGAATCCTCGCTTCAGAATACGTAGCGCCGCATCGACACGTTGAGCAACAGCCCGACGCCGATCATCGCGACCACGAGCGCCGAGCCGCCGTAGGAGAGGAACGGCAGCGGAACGCCGATCACGGGCGCCAGACCCAGCACCATCGCGACGTTGATGACCGCGGGCCAGAACAACGTACCGACCACACCCACCGCGATGAACGCCCCGAAGCTGTCCTTGGAGTTGCGGGCGATGTAGAGCCCCCACAGCAGCAGTGCCAGGAACAGCGCGAGCACGAGCGAGCCGCCCAGGAAGCCCCACTCCTCGGCGAGCACCGAGAAGGCGAAGTCGGTGTGGCGCGTCGGCAGGAAGTTGAGCTGCGTCTGCGTCCCCTCCATGTAGCCGGAACCGGTGACGCCGCCGGCGCCGACGGCGATCCGGGACTGGATCGCCTGGTAGCCCGACGCGAGCGGGTCGCGGCTGGGATCCACGAAGTCGAGGATGCGGCCCCGCTGGTACGGCTCCAGCGCGTAGAACCATAGCGCCGGAAGCCCGGCGAGCCCGGCCGCGAAGGTCGCGGCCCAGATGCGGAAGGGGATGTAGAGAAACGGAAGATAGGTGCTCCCGATCAGCAGCGTGAGCAACGCGACGCCCTTGTCGCGCTGCAGGATGATCAGCAGGACGGGCACCGCGACGATCAGGAAGGGCACGAGCAGCGCGCGCAGGTCGCGCACCTCTTCGGGCGGATTGCGGTGAAGGAACCGCGCCATCGCCAACACGAGCCCGATCTTCGCGAACTCCGCCGGCTGCACGCTCAGGGATCCGAACACGAGCCAGCTCTGACTGCCGCGCGTGACCGGCGCGAAGATCAGGGTGGACGCCACCAGCGCCACGGTCGCCAGGTAGATCAGGATCGCGAAGCGCTCCAGGTGTCGGTAGTCGATGGACACCGTGACGAGCAGGGCCAGGCAGCCGACGCCGAGCGATGCCAGCTGGCGCCGGACTTCCGGAGACAGGAGCACTTCGTCGCTGCCGTGCGCGGCCGAGATGAGATTCCCGATCCCGATCGCGACCAGCGCCAGGGTCAGCCCCGACAACACCCAGTCGAAGTTCTGGACCGCGCGCCGGTCAACGCCCAGCATCGGATCCGGCCTCCCGGGCACGCGCGATCGTCGGTGCGCGCTTCTCGAAGTAACGGGCCAGCACGCGCTGTGCGATCGGCGCGGCGACGGCGCCGCCCCCGCCGCCGTGCTCGACCAGTACCGCGACCACGATCTCCGGCTGCTCGGCCGGCGCGAACGCCACGAACCAGCCGTGATCGCGGTACTTCCACGGGATCTCGTCGTCCTCGAGTCCCTCGATCTGCTCCAGGCCGACGATCTGCGCGGTGCCCGTCTTCCCGCCCACCGCGACGCCGGTCACGCGCGCGCGGGCCCCGGTACCGCCCGTGTCCTGGACCACGCCAACCAGGGCTTCGCGCACCCGCGCGAGATGCTTCGCGTCTACGGGCACGCGCTCGCGGTGGACGGAGCCGGACGGAAGCGAGAGCGCGTCCCGTGCGTGCAGGTTCCGCACCAGGCGCGGCGTCACCAGCCCGCCGCCGTTCGCGATGGCCGCGAACGCGACCGCCAGCTGCAGCGGCGTCGCCGTGTTGAACCCCTGACCGATCGCGGCCGAGAGCGTCTCGCCGAGCACCCACGGCTCCCCGAACCGACGGCTCTTCCAGGCGCTGGTGGGAACGTGACCGGCCTGCTCGCCCGGAAGCTCGACGCCGGTTCGCCGCCCGAGCCCGAGGCCGCGCGCGAAGAAGGCGAGGCGGTCCACGCCGAGCCGGAGTCCCACCTGGTAGAAGTACACGTCGCACGAACGCACCAGCGCTTCGCGGAGGTCCACGTCGCCATGCCCGCCGCGCTTCCAGCAGCGGTAGCTGCGCCGGCCCAGGCGAAACGACCCGGGGCAATACAAGCGCTCGTTCGGATCGATCACGCCTTCCTGGAGCGCGGCGGCGGCGACGATCGCCTTGTAGGTCGATGCCGGCGGATACTGCCCCGCAATGACGCGATCCTGCAGCGGCCGCCGCTCGTCCTGGGTGAGCCGCTTCCACGTCGCGCTGTCGATCCCGCCCGCGAAATCGTTCGGGTCGTAGCTCGGCGTCGAGACCCAGGCGAGCACCTCGCCGTCCCTCGGGTCCAGCGCCACCAGCGCGCCGACGCGACGCGGCTCCCCCGAGGCGTCGCTCTCGAAGGCCGCATAGGCCTCCTGCTGCAGGTCCAGGTCGAGCGTCAGGACGGCGGTTCGGCCCGCCTCCGGCTCGACTTCGTCCAGCCGCTCGATCTCGCGCCCGGCTGCGTCCACGACGACGTTGAGACCGCCTTCGCGACCGCGCAGGTGCGATTCGAGAACGGACTCCATGCCGCTCTGGCCGATGACCTCGCCGGCGCGGTAGCGCGCAAAGCGCCGGGTTTCGAGCTGCTCCTTGCGGATCTCACCGATGGTGCCGAGCGCGTGCGCAGCCAGCGGGCCCTGCAGGTAGTGACGGCGCGGCTGGATGTCGGTCAACACGCCGGGCAGCGCGTAGCGGTGGGATTCGACGCGGGCGAGGTGGTCCCAGGTCAGGTCCGAAGCCAGACGCACCGGCTGGAAGCGGCGGGCTCCGCGCGGCTCGCCGGACCGCTCGCGCAGGGCCGCGGGATCCTGCTCGATGAGCTGACCGAGCGCCGCGTAGACCAGATCGGGCCGGCGCAGCTCGCTCGGGATCACCTGCAGGCCGAACGCCGGCCGCGTCGTGGCGAGCACGCGCCCCTCGCGGTCGAGGATCTCCCCCCGCGGCGCCGCAAGCCGGATCGTGCGGATCGAATTGCGCTCGGAACGCGCGCGCAGGGCGTCGCCTTGGATGATCTGGAGCTGGAACAGCCGGATCAGGAAGATCCCGAAGGCGAGCACGATGACGAACGCCGCGAGACCGAGCTGCCGTTCGAAGGCGGCGCTGTCGGCGACGCGTAGCCGGTGGTTCATCGCAGCGAGTCCGAGCGCCAGGCGCCCGGTCTCCGCGGGTCGAAGCGAAGCAGGCGTCGGCCGATCTCCTCATCGGGCGCCGCGCCGGCGAGATGGACCACGGCGCTGCTCACGAAGGGAATCGCCAGCGCGTTCATCGCGGCGTGGAGCAGGAGCGACGGCACCAGCGCCAGGCTCAGCAGCGCCGTCCGGCCGAACGCCCAGCCCAGGCCCGACAGGCCGAGCGCGTACGCCACCGTCAGGAACGCCACGAAGATCGCTCGCGGCAGGTTTCCACGCAGATTCAGCTTGCGGTCTCCGCGCCGCGTCGCGGCGTAGGCGATCGCGAACAGCAGGGCGTGCGTACCCAGCAGCGAGTTCGACAGGAGGTCGGTCGCGTATCCGAGCGCGGTGGCGACGAGCAGGCCCGACGTGAGCGGCGCACACAGTCCGGTGGCGACCACCACCAGGAAGGTCAGGTCCGGGCACATGCGCGGCGGCAGCACGCCCGCGAGAACACCCTGGAAGATCAGCGCGGCCGCACCGAAGCCGAGCAGTCTCAGGACCTGCTTCACGAGGCCGGCGCCTCCCGCTCGCCCGCATCGCTGCGCGCCGAGGGAGAGTCCTGCGAGCCGTAGAGCAGGTCCATCGTCGGCCCGCGCCAGAGCATCACGAAGACCTGCTCGAGCCGCCCGACGTCGACGGCGGCCTTGAGCGTGGCGGTCTGGAGCAGGTCGACTTCGCCCACCTCCGACACGCCGATCACCTCGCCGATGCGCAGACCCTTCGGATACACGCCGCCCAACCCCGACGTGATCACGACGTCGCCCGGACGCACGTCCGCGCCGCGTATCACGAACTCGAAGTCGAGACGATCGGTGCCCGTGCCGTGCACGATTCCGCGCGCCCGACTGCGCTGCACGATGCCGTCGATCGCGCTCTGGCGGTCGAGCAGCAGCATCGTCTTTGCGGCGTGCTCCGACGTCGCCGTGACGAGGCCCACCACGCCCTGGTCGGTGATGACGGGCATGCCCGCCCGGACGGCGTGCGCGCGGCCGCGATCGAGGAGCAGTGAGCGGAACCAGGGCGATACGTCCTGTCCCACCACCTCGCTCGGCAGCATCGGCGTCTCGAAACCTTCCCGCATCGCCACGATCCGCTGCAGGCGGCCGCTCGCCACCAGCGCCTCGCGGAGCTGGAGATTCGTCTCGCGGAGCGCGGCGATCTTTCCCCGGAGCTGGTCGTTCTCCTCGCGCACGTGCAGCAGGGCGAGGTAGTGGGACCAGCCGTCCCGCAACAGGTGCACGGGTGTGGCGACCACCTTCTGGAGCGGAACCACGATCTCGAGAATCAAGCCGGACCACCAGCTGTGGTCGCGTCCACCCTCCCGCGCTGCGCGGCGGTCGA
>CP070734.1:3215246-3228324 GCA_020347605.1 Deltaproteobacteria bacterium
GTCAGGCGTTCCTGGCGGCGGGCGCCCTGTCGGGGCTGTGGCTGCTGCTCCTGCTGCCCGTGCGCGGGCTGCTGGCCGCCGGTGGCTTCGAGGACGCGCTCGCCGCGCTGCGCTGGCTCGATGTCGCGCCGTTCGCCGTGGCGGCCGTGTCCCTTCTCACCTCGCTGCGGCTCTCCGAGGAGCTCGTGCGCGTCACGCTCGGCGGCGCGGGTCCCATCGAGGTGGCGCGCGTCCCCGTCGAGCGATTCCGGCGCGGGCGCGCGGTGCCGCTCGCGACCCGGCCGCTGCGCATCGTACAGATCGCCGATCCACACCTCGGGCCGTGGCAGCCGGTGCGCAGCCTGCGCCTCCGGATCGAGGCGCTCGTCGCGCACGACCCGGACCTGGTGCTGCTCACCGGCGACTTCCTCACGATGGAGGGCCGCGGCACGCCGGGCGCGCTCGCCGAGGCGCTGGCGCCGCTTCGCGCCGCGCGCGGTCGCTGCTTCGCCATCTTCGGAAACCACGACCTCGAGGCGCCGGACGAGGTGCGCGCCGCGCTCGGCGCCAACGAGGTGACGCTGCTCGTCGACGAAGAGGCGATCGCCTCATCCGCCGTCGGCCCGGTGCAGATCGTCGGCGCGAACTACGTGGGGCGCGAGCGCGGGCGGCACATCGCCGAGCTGCTCGCGCGCTTCCCGCGCCGCGACGGACACCTCCGTCTGTTCCTGCTGCACGATCCGCTGGGCTTCCAGCACGTGCCCGCCGGCGACGTGGATCTGACGCTGTCCGGACACACCCACGGCGGACAGCTCGGCCTCGTGAGCTTCGGCCTCGACTGGACGGTGCTGAGCCGCACCCGCTGGCCAGATCACGGACTCTTCGCGCGCGGCTCGAACCGGCTCTACGTCCACCGCGGGACCGGCTTCTACGGGTTTCCGCTCCGCGTCGGCGTGCCGGGCGAGGCCTCGGTGCTCGAGGTGGTGCGGAGCTGAACGCGCGGGGCGGCCGCGCGGACGCAAGAATCCGGAATGGGAGACGCGGTTGAGCCAGCCCGCCTATCGCGACGCGAACGAGCCCGTCGAGGTGCGCGTGCGGGATCTCCTGGCGCGCATGGACCTCGACGAGAAGCTCGCCCAGCTCGGCGGGGTGTGGGCGGGCGCGCTCCTCGACGGAGAGCGGTTCTCCGAGTCGCGCGCGAAGCCGGCGCTCGCCCACGGCATCGGCCACGTGACGCGGCTCGCGGGCTCGAGCGTGCTCGCGCCGCGCGCCTGTGCCGAGCTCGCCAACCAGATCCAGCGTTTTCTGCTCGAGAACACGCGGCTCGGCATCCCCGCCATCGTGCACGAGGAGAGCTGCGCCGGCTTCACGGCGCGCGGCGCCACCTGCTTCCCGCAGGCGATCGGTCTCGCGAGCACCTTCGAGCCCGCGCTGGTCCGGGAGCTGGCCGACGTGATCCGGCGACAGATGCGCGCCGTCGGAGCCCGCCACTCGCTGGCCCCGGTCCTCGACGTCGCGCGCGATCCGCGCTGGGGGCGCACCGAGGAGACCTTCGGAGAGGACCCCTATCTCGTGGCGCGCATGGGGGTCGCCTACGTCCAGGGTCTACAGGGTGAAACGCTGCGGGACGGCGTGATCGCGACCGGCAAGCACTTCGTCGGCTACGGCGCCTCGGAGGGCGGCCTCAACTGGGCGCCGGCGCCGCTGCCGCGCCGCGAGCTGCTCGAGCGCTTCGTCCCTCCCTTCGCGGCGGCCATCCACGAGGCGGGCCTGGCCTCGGTGATGAACGCCTATCACGAGATCGACGGCGTTCCGTGCGGCGCCTCGGCGGAGCTCCTCGAGGCGCTGTTGCGCGAAGAGCTGGGCTTCGAGGGCGTGGTCGTCTCCGACTACTTCACGGTGAAGACGCTGATGACGTACCACGGGATCGCGGCGAACGAGTCCGAGGCCGCGCAGCGCGCCCTCGAGGCGGGCATCGACGTCGAGCTTCCGGCGCTCGACTGCTACGGGGCGCCGCTGCGCGAGGCGGTCGAGAGCGGTCGCGTCGCGCTCGAGCGGGTGGATCGCGCCGTCGCGCGCCTGCTGGGCTCGAAGTTCGAGCTGGGCCTGTTCGACGACCCGTACGTGGACGCCGCGTCCGCCCCCGCGATCTTCGATACGCCGGAGCAGCGGAGCCTGGCGCGGCGCGTGGCCGCGAAGTCGATCGTGCTGCTCAAGAACGACGGCGACCTGCTGCCGCTCGACCCGGCATTGCGCAGCGTTGCGGTGATCGGACCGAGCGCGGACAGCGCCCGCCTCCTGCAAGGCGACTACCACTACCCCACGCATCTGGAGATCGTCTTCGGTCCGATGCGGGATGGGGCGCCCGCGCCCCGGCCCGGTGGGGCGGAGGCGGACGCCGCCTCGGGGGAGCCGGAGCCGGCCACCCGCGAGGTGGACCTGTCCCGTGTCATGGTTCCGACCGTCACCCTGCTCGAGGGGATCCGCAGCGCGGTCTCCGCGCAGACCGAGGTCCACACCGCCCGCGGCTGCGAGATCCTGGGCGATGCCACCGACGGGTTCGCGGACGCCGTGGCGACGGCCCGCGCCGCCGACGTCGCCATCGTGGCGGTGGGCGGCAAGTCCGGCCTCGTCGAGGGCTGCACGAGCGGGGAGTCCGTGGACCGCGCGGCGCTCGAGCTTCCGGGCGCGCAGGCAGCGCTCGTCGAGGCGATCGCGGCGACGGGCACGCCGACGGTCGTCGTGCTCGTCAATGGCCGACCGCTGGCCCTGACTCGGGTCGCCGAACGGGTTGCCGCGCTCGTCGAGGCGTGGCTGCCGGGTGAGGAGGGTGGTCACGCGGTCGCCGACGTGCTGTTCGGCAGGGTGGATCCGGCCGGCCGGCTGCCGGTTTCGCTGCCGCGCGCGGTGGGGCAGGTGCCCCTCTACTACAACCACAAGCCGTCCGGCGCGCGAAGCCAATGGCGGGGCGACTACGCCGATCTTCCGACGCGCCCGCTCTTTCCGTTCGGTCACGGTCTCTCCTACACGCGATTCGACTACGCGAACCTCTCGCTCGCGCCGCGCGCCGTGTCGCCCGACGGCGAGCTCGAGGTGGCGCTCGAGGTCGCCAACGTCGGCGAACGCCCCGGCGAGGAGGTCGTCCAGCTCTACGTGCGCGACGTGGTCGCGAGCCTCACGCGGCCGGTGCAGGAGCTGAAGGGCTTCGCGCGCATCGCGCTCGAGCCCGGCGAGTGCCGGCGCGTCGCGTTCCGGCTCGACGTCGGGCAGCTGGCCTTCTACGACGCGGCCATGCAGCTCGTGGTCGAGCCCGGTGCGGTCGAGATCCGGGTCGGCCGCTCGTCCGAGGACATCCGGCTCTCGGACCGCGTGGAGATCCGCGGCCCGGGCAGCGCCGCGCGGCGCCGTCCGGCGGCGCCCACGCGGGTCGAGCTGAGCTGAAGTATCCTCCGCGCCCCGATGGAACTCGATCACGTCCTCGTCAAAGGTGCCCGCGAGCACAACCTGAAGTCGGTCGACGTCCGGATCCCGAAGAAGAAGCTGGTCGTGTTCACCGGCGTCTCCGGCTCCGGAAAGTCGTCGCTGGCATTCGACACGCTCTACGCCGAGGGGCAGCGCCGCTACGTCGAGTCGCTCTCCGCGTACGCGCGTCAGTTCCTGGGACAGATGGAGAAGCCGCGCTACGAGACGATTCGCGGCCTCGCGCCCACCATCTCGATCGAGCAGAAGACGACCGGCACCAATCCGCGCTCCACCGTCGGCACGATCACCGAGATCTCCGACTACCTGCGGGTGCTCTACGCGCGGGTGGGCGCGCAGCACTGTCACCGCTGCGGTGAGCCGGTGCGGGGCCAGACGGCCGAGCAGATCGCGCGCGAGCTCGCCGCGCTGCCGTCCGGCACCCGACTCATGCTGCTCACGCCGCTCCTGGTCAACCGGAAGGGAGAACACCGCGAGCTGCTCGCCGACGCTCGACAGCAGGGGTTCGTGCGCCTGCGCGTGAACGGGGAGCTGTGCGCCGCCGAGGACGTCGTCGCGCTCGACAAGCGGCGCAAGCACACCGTCGAAGCGGTGGTCGACCGCATCGTGGTCAAGCGCGGGATCGCGCCCCGCATCACCGAGTCGGTGGAGACCGCGCTGAAGATCGGCGAGGGCACGCTCATCGCATCGATCGAGCCGGAGGGAGACCGCGTGCTCTCCGAGAAGCTCGCCTGCGGGCGCTGCGGCATCTCGTTCCCCGAGCTCACGCCGCAGAGCTTCTCGTTCAACAGCCCGCAGGGCATGTGCGTGGACTGCAACGGCCTCGGCACGCTGGTCGCGATCGACCCCGACCTGGTCGTGCCGGACGACGCGCTCTCGCTCAACGAAGGCGCCGTCAAGCCCTGGGGGCAGAACATCGAGGAGCGCGACTCGTGGTCGAACACGTTCCGCCGCCAGGTCTGCGAGCAGCTCGGGGTCGACATGAACCGCCCCTGGCGCCGGCTGCCCAAGCGGCACCGCGAGATCCTCCTGTACGGCGCGGGCGAGCGGCGCTTCCACGTCAAGTGGCACGGCCGCTCGAGCCACGGGAACTTCCGGATCACCTTCGAGGGCGCCATCCCGCGCCTGATGCGGCGCTTCAAGCAGAGCAGCTCCGAACGCGCCAAGCGCTGGTACGCGCAGTTCCTCGCGGACACGCCCTGCGCATCGTGCGCCGGTACGCGACTGCGCCCCGAGAGCGCCGCGGTCCGCGTCGGCGACAAGACGATCGTGGAGGTGTCCTCCCTCACGATCGAACAGGCGCGCGATTTCTTCGCGGGGCTCGCGCTCGAGGGCGCGGCCGCCGAGATCGCGGCCGAGGTCCTGAAGGAGATCCGCGGTCGCCTCGACTTCCTCGTCTCGGTGGGCCTGGCCTACCTGTCGCTGGATCGCGCCGGCCCCACGCTGTCGGGCGGCGAGTCGCAGCGCATCCGGCTCGCCAGCCAGGTCGGCTCCGAGCTCACCGGCGTCATCTACATCCTCGACGAGCCCAGTATCGGGCTGCATCAGCGCGACAACCGCCGCCTGCTCGACACGCTGTGCCGCATGCGCGACATCGGGAACAGCGTCGTCGTGGTCGAGCACGATGAGGAGACGATCCGCTCGGCGGATCACGTGATCGACTTCGGCCCCGGTGCGGGGGTTTCGGGTGGGCGGATCGTGCACTCGGGCACGCCGAAGTCGCTCGAGCGCAACGCGCGTTCGATCACGGGCGCCTATCTGTCGGGCCGCAAGCGAATCGAGGTTCCGGAGCGTCGGCGGCGGGCCACCGGCAGCATCAAGGTGCTCGGCGCGCGCGAGAACAACCTGCAGGACATCGACGTCGAGTTCCCACTCGGCGTGCTGACGGCGGTGACCGGCGTGTCGGGCGCCGGCAAGTCGACGCTCGTGAACGACATCCTGCACCCCGCGCTGGCACGCGAGTTCCAGGGCTCGACGCGGCGCGCGGGTCGGCACCGGGGCGTCAGCGGCATCGGACAGCTCGACCGCGTCATCAGCATCAACCAACGCCCGATCGGTCGCACCCCGCGCAGCAATCCGGTGACCTACATCAAGGTCTTCGACGAGATCCGGCGACTGTTCGCGCTGCTTCCGGGCGCGCGGCTGCGCGGCTACGCGCCCGGGCGCTTCTCGTTCAACGTCAAGGGCGGGCGCTGCGAGGCGTGTCAGGGCGACGGCATGCGCTGCATCGAGATGCACTTCCTGCCGGACGTCTACGTGCGCTGCGAGTCGTGTCGCGGGCGCCGCTTCAACGAGGCGACGCTCGAGGTCCGTTTCAAGGGCCGGTCGATCGCGGATGTGCTCGACCTGACGGTGGCCGAGGCCGCGGAGCTGTTCGCCGCGCACCCGAAGATCCGCTCGCAGCTCGACCTGCTGCACGACGTGGGCCTCGACTACCTGCACCTCGGCCAGCCGTCCCCCACGCTTTCCGGCGGCGAGGCGCAGCGCATCAAGCTGGCGCGCGAGCTCTCGAAGCGCGCGACCGGCCGCACGCTCTACATCCTCGACGAGCCCACCACGGGTCTCCACTTCGACGACGTGCGCAAGCTCCTGATCGTGCTCTCCCGGCTCGTCGATGCGGGCAACACGGTGATCGTGATCGAGCACAATCTCGACGTGATCAAGACGGCCGACTGGGTCATCGACCTCGGTCCGGAGGGGGGCCCGGCGGGCGGTCGGGTCGTGGTGCAGGGCACGCCCGAGCAGGTGGCGAGGCACCGCAGCTCGTCCACCGCGCAGCACCTGCGGCGGCTGATCCGACGCGGCTAGCGCGAGCGCCGCGCCCGTGGGCGCGCCCGCGTCTGCCGGGGCCTCAGCCGGGACGCGGCGCGCGCGGGCGTTCCGGCAGACCCTCGCGGATCCGCGCCGAGAAGCCGGGGTTCGCGTCCGCGGCCCGCGCCGCGTCACCGATCGCGCTGCGCTCCCGCATCTTTTCGAACGGCAGACTCGTGTTGATCGTGCCGCGCATGTAGCCGAGCTCGTCGATGCGGCCGTTCACCAGGATCCGCCAGTCCCAGGGGTTCCCCGGCGCCACGTGCTGCACGTGGTGGCGGATCGTCGTCGTGCAGTTCTGCGTCAGCGCGTTGTACCACTTGGGTTCTTTCGCGAGGCGGTTGATCTCGTCGATGTAGTCGAGCAGCACGGCGCGCGCCGTCTCGACGGGCGTGGCCAGGCGGTAGAGGTAGACGTCCTCGCCCCGGTAGTTGGTTCGCAGGCGCACGACGTCCCGCTCGTCGGCGACCACGTAGTAGAGCTCGAACTGGCGGAAGAAGCCCCGAACGGCCGAGTACGACTCGTGCGCCTCCTTGCGCGTCTCGATCGAGATCGCGAGGTGCTGCCCGTCGTCGAACTCCCAGCTCACGATGGTGTGCGCGATCCACGGGGAGCCCCAGTACGAGAGGAACATGTCGACGCCCTGCAGCTTCGAGAGGTCGTAGGTCCGCTCCTCCCAGCGCGGCACGAAGTCGTCCTCGGACCGGTAGTCGAAGTTCCGGACGTTCCGGATCGTGAGCCGATCCCCGTCGAGCGTCGCCGTCGGCAGACTGGCGACGGCGGGATCCCAGTCGCGCGCGTTGCTCGGCTCGATCGAGAGCCAGAAGGCCAGAACGGCCAGGAACAGGGCGCCGAAGGCCAATAGCCCGCGGCGGAACGGGCGCAGCCCGGTCAGCAGGCCGATCGCCGCCACGGCGAAGCCGGCCGCCAGCCCGGCGGCCACGGTCCGGGAGGCCGGCCCGTCGAACCACAGCGCCGCGCAGGCCCAGCCGGTGCATGCGACGACGAGCGGCGCCAGCAGCAGCGCGCGCAACATCACGAGCGGTAGTCAACCACATTTCGCTCGCCCGTCGCAGGGCAACCGTGCGCCGCGCCCGCAGGCCGGTCGTCGCGGGCGGCGTCTCCGCGCGTGGCGAGCCGCCGGGTGGGCGTAGCGCTCGCCCCGCGCGAATCCGGTTCTGTATAACCGGGTTTGAGCGCCCTCCGTCACCGGAACGTCGCGCCGTCGCTTTGCGGTGGGACCAGCCGGGACATACCATGCAGGCGAATGGAGCCCCTCGCCGATCTCGATGCGATCGCGCAATCCGAACTCGTGCGACGCGGAGAGCTGAAGCCCGTCGAGCTCGTCGACGCCGCCGTCGCTCGGGTCGAAGCGCTCAATGCCCGCCTCAACGCGGTGATCGCGCCGCTGTTTGGAAAGGCGCGCGCCCGAGCGCTCGCGTCGGATCCGCGCGGCGGCGGCGCGTTCGTCGGCGTGCCGATCCTGCTCCAGGATCTGGGCGCCCAGACGGCGGGCGATCCGCACCACGCGGGTGTGAAGGTCTTGCGCGAGATCGGCTGGGTCGAGAACGACGACAGTCTCGTGGTCCAGAAGCTGGCGCGCGCCGGCTTTGCCCTGCTCGGAAAGACCAATACCTCCGAGCTGGGATTGCTTCCCGCGACCGAGCCCGAAGCGTACGGCGCGACGCACAACCCGTGGGACCTGCGCCGCTCCGCCGGCGGTTCTGCCGGGGGCTCTGCGGCCGCTGTGGCGGCCGGCCTGGTTCCGGTCGCGCACGGGATCGACCGCTGCGGCTCGATCCGCATCGCGGCCAGCAGCTGCGGACTGGTCGGTCTCAAGCCGTCGCGCGGGCGCGTCTCCGTCGACGCCGGTGTCGTGGAGCGCTGGTCCGGTTTCTGGGTCGAGCACGTGATCTCGCGCTCGGTGCGCGACAGTGCCGCCGTGCTCGACGCGCTGTGCGGCGCCCTGACCGGCGATCGGCACACGCTGCCCGCGCCGGCGCGTCCGTTTCTCGCCGAGCTCGACGCCGAGCCGGAACGGCTGCGCGTCGGCCTCATGAGCGAAGGTCCGCGCGACACGCCCGTGCATCCCGAGTGCGCGGCGGCGGCGAACCACGCGGCCCGCCTGCTGGCGGGTTGTGGGCACCACGTCGAGGATTCGTACCCGGATGCGCTCGACGATCCGGAGTCGATGGGGCCCTTCGCCACCGTCATCATGGCCGCGGTGCTCCGGGACGTCGGCGTCTGGGGCGAACGCATCGGGCGCCGGCTGACGCAGTCGGACGTCGAGCCGCTCACGTGGGCGGTGTGCGAGCTCGCGCGCAAGAGTTCGATCTCGCGGTACCTGGCGGCGGTCGAGTTCCTGAACGGCCACGGCCGTCGGCTCGGCGCCTGGTGGGACACGGGTGGGTTCGACCTCCTCGTGTGTCCCACCTCCGGGGAGCCGCCGCCCCCGCTCGGCAAGTTCGGGCCGGAGCCCGGCAACCCCTTCGCCGGCTTCGTCCGCGCGGCGACGATCTCGGCGTTCGCGTCGCCGTGGAATCTCACGGGGCAGCCCGCGATTTCGCTGCCGCTCTACTGGAGCCGCGACGGCCTGCCGATCGGCGTGCAGCTCGTGGCCGCGTTCGGACGCGAGGATCGCCTGCTCTCCGTGGCGGCCCAGCTCGAGCGCGCCCAGCCGTGGCGGGATCGACGACCGCCGGTCTACGCGGGGTCTTCGTGATGCGAAGCGCGGCGCCGGACCCCGGGCGGCCGCCGGAGCCGGCGCGCGGGCTCAGTGGATCGCGTGCGGCTGGATCAGGTCGAACGAGGCGATCTCGGCGTCGAAGTGCGTCCCGCCGTCGGTCACCATCTGATAGCTGCCGCGCATCGATCCCATCGGCGTCGACAGGGGGCAGCCCGACGTGTACCGGAACGTCTGACCCGCCTCGAGCCGCGGCTGTTTTCCCACCACGCCGGCACCGCGTACCTCCTGCACGCGCCCGGTTCCATCGGTGATGAGCCAGTGCCGGCTCAGCAGCTGCACCGTCTCACGCCCCTGGTTGGCAATCTCGACCGAGTAGAGGAAGAAGAATAGGTTGCGCTGCGCGTGCGACCGATCCGGGTCGAAGTGCGCTTCGACCCGGACGCGCACGCCGCGGGTGACGGCCTCGGAGATCGACGACATGACGTCCTCGGCGTTGAACGGGATCGCAGACGAGAGTACGGGGTTGCCGGAGTCGGGGCCAGATGGTCCGAGCCGGCCCGGTGCCGCCGGCCGCGCTTCGGCTACCGTTCGCGCCATGGAGGGCAGCGCGAAACCGTTCCGCGTTCCGCGCGGCGTGCTGCCCGCGCTGTGAGCGGCGAGGCCTGGATCTTCGGCTACGGGTCGCTGGTCTGGCGCCCCGCATTCGCCTTCGAGGAACGGCAGCCCGCCTACATCGAGGGCTGGAGCCGCCGCTTCTGGCAGGGATCGACCGATCACCGCGGCGTGCCGGACGCGCCGGGACGCGTCGTGACGCTGGTGCGGCAGCCCGCCGCGCGCTGCGTCGGACTCGCGTACCGGGTGGAACCGGAGACGCGTGAGCGGATCTTCGCGGACCTCGACGCCCGCGAGCGCGGCGGCTACGCACAGCACCGGGAGCGGCTGCACCGCGCGGACGGCGGGATCCTCGCAGCGGAAGGGCTGCTCTACGTCGCGACCGCCGACAACCCGAACTACCTGGGGCCGGCATCGCTCGACGCGATCGCATCCCAGGTGCGCGCCTCGAGCGGCCCCAGCGGTTCGAACGTCGAGTACGTGCTGCGGCTCGCCGAATCGCTGCGCGCGCTCGACGCGGTGGACGATCACGTATTCGAGCTCGAGCGCCGGCTCCGAGACGGCCGGAAGAGGGGGGGCAAGCGGTGCGCCTGACCGACGTACTCGACGTATCCCTGGTCGCGCTGATCCTGTGGGCGGGGATCGTCTGGCTGCGGCACACGCGCGCGCGCCTCGCGCTGATCGGCGTGATGATCGTCGCGGCCGTGTACCTGGCCGCCCGGCGCCTCGACCTCGAGCTCACCGCCTGGATCCTCCAGGGCTTCTTCGCCGTCCTCGTGCTCATCCTCGTGGTCGTCTTCCAGGACGATCTGCGCCGCCTGTTCGAGCAGCTCGCGGTGTGGGGGCTGCGGCGGAAGCCTCCCGCGACGCCGCTCGGCGTGATCGACACGCTGGCCCGCGCCGTCGCGCGTCTCGCGGAGACGCGCACGGGCGGGCTCATCGTGATCCCCGGACGCGAGCCCCTCGAGCGCCACGTCGAGCGACTCGCGGACGATCACCGGAATGCGCGGCGTCTGGCGGTCGGACTCGAACGACTCGGACTGGTGGTGGACCCCGCGCCGGAAACCAACATCGTGATGTTCCGCGTTGACGATGTGGTGGGCTTCGTGCGCTCGACGCGGGCTCGTGCGCTCCTCGTCAACCCGCTCGGCGGGGATCGCATGCGCGCAGTGACGCACCTCGACGTCGGTCCGGAAGACGTGGACGACGCGCTCGGTCGCATCGAGGAAAGCCTGCGCGAGGGGGCTCGCTGAGCCCGTCCCGGGCGCGCTCGCCGGGTGCACGCGCTCGTGCTAACCTCCGGTCAACCCGAGGGAATGTCCGCCGCGCCCGGGCTGTGGCACGGGCGGTCCCACACCGGCCGATCGGGCCGGACCATCGGTCGTTTACGCAGGGGTTGCAGGGCGACTCCGTCCGGGAGGGCAACATGAGTCCGGATCGCGAGCCGAATGACGGCATGCTTGGCGACGAGGAGTACTTCGAGAGTTCGAAGTCGGAGGCCAAGGTATTCGATGCCAACGTGCTCCATGAGCCCATGAGCGTGCTTCCGACCGCGGAGCCGCTGCTCTATGGCCCGTCCCATCCCGTGAGCGATGCGATGCAGGACATGCAGAACAAGCGCCGCGGCTGCGTACTGGTCACGGAAGACGGCACGTCGGCGACGCCGCTCCTCGGGATCTTCACCGAGCGCGACGTGCTGCGGCGAATCGTCGGGCGGGGGCGCAACCCCGCGACGCTGCCGCTCCGCGAGGTGATCACACGCGATCCGGAGTGCTTGCCGCTCGAAGCGACGGTCGCGTGGGTGCTGAACAAGATGGCGCTCGGGGGCTTCCGCCACGTGCCGATCGTCGACGACGGGGGTCGACCTGTGTTCGTGGTGTCGGTTCGCGACGTCGTACAGTTCCTGGTCGACTTCTTCCCGCGCGACGTGCTCAACATGCCGCCCGAGTTCGGCGCCGACAAGACGCGCACGCGCGAAGGCGCGTGAGCCCACCCGAGCGCGCCCGCAAACGGGGCGGCGTTCGCGCTACTCCCCGCGGAAGCTCTGGCGCGCCGGACCGGTGCGAGAGGCGGCCATCAGCAGGTCGCCGTCCGTTTCGCTGACGTCGCCCAGGGCCGCGCGGCGGGCGTAGGCGCGAAGCTGGGTCTTGGTCATGTGGACGGCCAGCTCGGGCTTGGCCGCCAGGCGCTTCGACCAGTCGTGCACCAGCGCGTCGAGCTCGTCTGCGGGCACCGCGCGGTGCAGCAGGCCCCAGCGCTCGGCCCGTTCGGCGTCGATCCGATCGCAGAGCAGGATCAGCTCCCGCGCGCGCGCCGCGCCTACCTCGTGGATCAGGCGCGGGGTGGCGCCCCAGGTGAGGGGCACCCCGAGATCCACCTCCGGCACGTGCAGGATCGCGTCCCGCGCGGCGACGCGGAAATCGCACGCCAGCGCCAGCGCGAAGCCGCCGCCGATCGCGTGGCCGTGGATCCGCGCGATCGTGATGGCCTCGGCGTTCTCGATCGCCTGACAGGCCCGAAGGCCCAGCTGGGCCATGTAACGTCGCTCGCGGTCGCTCGCACCCGACGCAGCGCGCATGCGCGCGCTGCCGGGCGGATCACGCCGGTCCGCGCCGGCGCAGAAGCTGGGGCCCCGGCCCCCGAGCACCACGACGCGCGCTGCGAAGTCGGCCTGGACCGTCGTGAAGAGCGTCGCGATCTCCTCGAGGGTCGCCGTGTCGAGGGCGTTGCGTCGCTCCGGCCGGTTCAGCCAGGCGCGCAGTACGGGGCCGTCGCGTTCGACGTCGAGGGTCTCGAAGTTCACCGCTGCACCCTTGCGAGGCAGGGTATCAGAACCGAGCTCGACGCGTTGCGGAGAGCGACCCGCGGCGCCGCGGATGCCGTCCGGTGCGCGTGTGATCCTTTTCACAAAGGTTGGCGGCGGGTCTGCCGAAACGACTCCCATGGCTCCGTTTGCCCGAAGCGACGCCTACGATCGCGCCCGGATCCTGGCGGAGGCCACGCGGGCCCAGGGCAAGCGGCGGCGTCGAAAGGCGATCGCGCTCTACCGCCGCGTCCTCACGGTCGAGCCCGAGAACGCGGAGCTGCACGCAAGGCTGGCTCCGCTGCTCGCCGAAACCGGGCAGTGGTTCGACGCGCTCCAGAGCTTTCGACAGGCGGCCGAGGGCTACCTCCGCTCCGGCCGTCCGGAGCGGGCGGTGGCCGCGTATCGCGAGGCCGCCCGGCACCTTCCCCGCGAGGTCGAGGTATGGCGGGCGATCGGCGAGTTGCAGCGCGCGCAGGGCCGCAATCGGGAAGCGATCCAGGCGCTGCTCGAGGGACGGCGGCAATTTCGCAGCCGCGAGCTCCGGCCGCAGGCGATCTACCTGTTGCGCCGCGTCCGCGAGATCGACCCCGGGCACGTGGACGCCACGCTCGACCTCGCGCGCGAGCTCGCCCGCAACCGGCAGGCGGACGAATCATCGCTGATCCTGCAGGCGCTCGCGGCACGCGCCAGCGGGCGCACCCTGC
>CP070734.1:3228424-3235602 GCA_020347605.1 Deltaproteobacteria bacterium
GATCGACTGCGACTGGCCGTGTACGACGCCTCCCGGCCCGCGCCGGTGATCGTGGAGGCCGTCGCGATCCGCGACGACGCGGAGCGCGGACTGGCGATGCGCTTCCTGGACACGCCGCCCCCCGTCGCCCAGCACATCGAGCAGATCGTCGCGACGCTTCCCGCGGTCGAGGCGCTGCGCGCGTCCGACCCGGAGCCGGTCTTCATCGCGGACATCCTGGAGCGGCGCGAGCTGGACTGAGCCGACGCCTCGAGGCGCGCGGATGCATCGAGACGGCGCGTCCGACACGTCCGACGCACGGCGATCGAGCAACCACCGTGAAGTCAATCTGCCGAGTTCGCGGGATGGTGGCGGTGGGTGGACTCGAACCACCGACACGCGGCTTATGAAACCGCTGCTCTAACCACCTGAGCTACACCGCCGGGGACAGCCGTGTTCGCAGGCTCTTGGCCGGCGCAGTCTAGCGCAGGGGGGCTTCGACGCGAGCCGTCGATTCGGCATCGACGCCGCTCTCGGAGGGCGCCTGCGCCTCCGGGGCGGCCGCCCGCTCCGCGTCCTCGTGTGCGCGTTCCAGCGCCTCGACGCGGCGGGTGAGCGCTTCGACCGCATCGCTCCCGCTCGCCGCGCCATCCGACACGTCGCGGACCGGATCGGGCGGATCGCCCGGCCCGCGGCGCAGGGCGAAGCGAACGAGCTTCTCGGCCAGCGGATCGAGCTGCGGGATGATCTCGCCGGGCGTTCCCGAGTGGATGAACACTTCGCGCGCCCCGCCGTCCGGCTCGGAGCGCCACCCGTCGACGCGCGCGCAGTGAATGTCGAGGCTGGCGCCCGTCCCGAACTGCGTGAAGGAGCCGAACACGACGTAGTCGGCACCCCGCGCCCGAGCGATGTCCCGCGCGACGTCCACCTCGGTCGTGGTCGCCTCCGGCCCATCGATGCGCAGCACGCGGATGCCCGGCACCCGCTCGAGCCGCGCGCGGAGCATGTCGCCGAGACCCCCGCGGAGGTAATCGTGACCCTCCCGCGTGTGGACCACGACGGGCAGCACCGCGACGCTCACCGGCTCGGCGCCGGCGCGGGGCGCCGCGACGAACCCGGCGGCGATCAGCGCGAGGGCGAGGCTTCGAACGGTCAACGGCGCTCTCCGGGGGTTCGCGCCGTCCCCGGGCGCCGCCCCATCTGCCAGCCAGACGTGCACGGTACCGAATTCTGGGTGGGTCACGAAGCATGCCGGACACCCGTTTCGCGCCCGAACGCACGCGGACCGCGGTCGGGGGCCGCTACCGCGGTGCCTCCCCGGACGCCGGAAGCCGCACGCAGAACGAGCTGCCCTCCCCCTCCGTGCTGCGGACCTCGATCGCGCCGCCGTGGTGTGCCACGAAGTGCTGACAGACCGCCAGGCCGAGACCCCGCCGCGACCCCTTGGTCGTGAAGAACGGGTCGAAGATCCGCTCCAGGTCCTCGCCCGGAATCCCACACCCCGCGTCCACGACCTCGATCGCGACGCCCGGGCGCTCGCCGAACGGATCGGGGGCCAGCCGGAGGGTCACCGGAAGATCGGGCCGGCTCGCCTCGATGGCGTTCTCGAGCAGGTTCGCGAGCACCTGGCGCAGCTGCTTTTGCACGCCCACGACCTTCGGTGTGCCAGGCTCCGTCTCGACGCGGATCCTCTCGCGATCCGCGGCGCTGCCGCCGATCACGTCGGCCACGGCAGTGCGGACCAGCTCCGCGGGATCGCACGGCACGCGCAGGTCGGTTCCCGAGCCGCCACCCAGTCGCTCGATCGTGGCGGCCAGCCGACGGACCTGCTCTTCGTCGCGCAGCGTCTGCTCGCGCTGCTCCACCCAGAAGCCGAGGTCCTCGTCCGTGCGCTTGCTCGCCGCCGTGACCAGGAAGCCACGCACCGACTCGAGTGAATCCTGGATCTCCCTCGCCATGACCGCCGAAAGGACACCGAGGGTCCCGTGGTGCTCCGCCTGATCGGCGCGCTCGCGGGCCTCGCGCAGGTCGTCGAACAGACGCGCGTTCTCGATCGCGGTCACCGCCTGCGTCGCCAGCCCCTCGAGCAGCGTCCGGTCCGAGATGCGGAAGGCCGGACCTCCGCGGCGATTGTCGACCGCGAGGAACCCGACCACCGCCTGCTTGCCGACCATGGGCACGACCAGGATCTCGCCCGCCGAGACCTCCGTCACCCACTCGCGCAGCGGCGCCTCGAGCAGCTTGACGTCCTCGAGCCGGAGCGTCTGGGCTTCGCCGTTCGAGAGCTTCGCCATGAACTCCGCGGCGCGTTCGTTGTCGATCGCGAAGTCGGCCATGAAGTCCGCGACATCCCCCTCGGCCGGCTCGGCGCGCACCGGGCGAAGACACCGCTTCGCCGCGTCGACGAAGAACAGCGTCGCGCCGTCGTAGTCCAGCTCGTGGATCAGCGTCGTGAGGAGGACGTCGAGAAGCGGCTCGAGATGGAGCTGCTGGTTGATGAGCTGTGATACGCGGTTGAGCACGGTCAGCTCGCGCACCAGGCTCTCGCGCTCGCCTTCGAGCGCGTAGATCTCGATGGCGCCCCGCAGCACGCGCCGCATCTCCTCGATGTTCCAGGGCTTGGGGATGTAGCGATGGATGGAGCTGTCGTTGACCGCGCGCCCGAGCGTGGTGGCGTCGCCATACGCCGTGACCAGGATGCGCATCGCCTTGGGATCGAGCTCGCGGATCCGGGCGAGCAGCTCGACGCCCGACATGCCGGGCATCCGGTGGTCGGAGAGCACGACGGCGATCGGGCGGTCGTTGAAGACGCGGAGCGCGTCCTCCGCACTGTTCGCGGTCACGATGTTGAACTCGCGGCCGAGACCCAGCTCCAGGATGCGGAGATTCTCCGGCTCGTCGTCCACGCCGAGGACGGGGAACTCCCGGTAGTCGAGCAGGCGGTGGGTCTCAGGTCGCACGACGCCGCTCCTCGGGTAGGCGAACCTCGAAGTGGGCTCCGACTTCGGAGGGCTTCAACTCGAGGCTTCCTCCCATCGCGCTGACGATTCGACGGCAGACGGACAATCCCAGACCCGTTCCCTTGCCCGCCTCCTTGGTGGTGACGAAGGGCTCGAACAGCGTTTCGGCTACTTCGGGATCGATGCCGGGTCCATCGTCCACGACCTCTATCACGACGTCGCCGCCGTCGCGGCGCGCCGAGACCCGGACCGTCCCCCCGGGCGCCTGGAGTGCATCGGCGGAATTCTTGAGCAGGTTTAGGAACACCTGATTCACCCCAGCGGGGCTCCCGCGCACGGCGGGCAGATCCGGGGCGATCTCGGTTTCCACCCGGATCTCGGCCTCCCGCAGCGCGTGCTGCATGAGGCGGAGGGTGGCCATGAGCCCCTCCCGGACGTCGGCGGAGGCGTCCTCCCCACCCCCCGGACCCGCGAAGTCGCGCAGGTCGCCCACCAGGCGATGCGTCCGCCCGAGGCCCTCGGAGACGATGCCCACGAGCTCGTGCAGCTCGCCGACGAGACTCTCGAAGCCGAGCGACGCCCGCACCTGCTCGACCTCCCGGACACCGGCCTCCCAGCCCACCGCGTCGTTCGGATCGAGCTTCGAGATCTGCCCGAGCATCGAGCACACGTCCTCGACGCGGCTGCGCAACGCGTCCAGCGAGTTCACGGCGAAGTTGACCGGGTTGTTGACCTCGTGTGCGATCCCCGCGGCCAGCTCGCCGACCGCGGCCAGCCGCTCCGACTGCACGAGCTGCACCTCGGTCTCGCGCAGCTCGCGCAGCGCGGTCTCGAGCATCTCGTTGCGTCGGTCGAGCTGCTCCTGCAGCGAGCGGAGGCGCGCAAAGGACCGCACCCGCGCGAGCAGCTCGCGCGGGTGGAAGGGCTTGGTCACGTAGTCCTGCGCGCCGAGCTCGAGACCCTCGAGCTTCATCTCGCGCTCGCCCTTGGAGGTGACGAGCACGACGGGGATGTCGCGCGTCTCCGGATCCTCCTTCAGCGCTCGACACATCTCGGTGCCGGACATCTCCGGCATCATGATGTCGCTCAGCACGACGCTCGGCTTCGACGCGCGCACCGCGTCGAGGCCCTCCCGCCCGTTGGTCGCGGTCCGCACCCGGAACTCCCGCGACAGGATGTTGGACAGCAGTCGGCGCATCGCACCGTTGTCCTCGACGACCAGGACTTCCGCAGCGTCGGGTGCCACGGTGTCGGGCGCCGCTTCCGGGCGCGGTGCGATCGGCTCCGACGCGCCGGCGCGCTCCAGGTTTCGCGAGAGATCCGAGAGCTGATAGGCCTCGTCATGCCGCTGGCCGAGATCCAGCTCGGCCTCGATGCCCGCGAGCGAGCGAGCGAGCGAGAGGGCGCGTCCGTCGCCACCCTGGAGCATCACCTCCGGCTCGACCTCGTCGCTCTCGCCCGTCGGGATCCAGACCCGAAAGGTCGAGCCGCGGCCCGGCCCCGCGCTCTCGACGCCGATCCGCCCGCCGTGCAGCTCGACCAGCTCCTTCGCGAGCGCCAGTCCGATGCCGGTGCCCTCGTGCTTGCGCGTGGCGGAGCCGTCCACCTGGGCGAAGCGGTCGAAGATCCGCTCGAGCTCCCCGGCCGGGATGCCGACGCCGGTGTCGCACACGGCGAGCTCGATCCCGCCCTCCGCTGCCGCGCCGCGCAGCTCGATCCGCCCCCCGGCGTCCGTGAACTTGAGCGCGTTCCCGATCAGATTGAGGATCACCTTCTCGAGGGCCTCCGGATCGGCGTGGACGCTGGGTAGACCTTCCAGTCCCTCCGTCGCCAGCGACACACCCTTGCTCTCCGCGAGGGGCCGCGCGCCGACCGCCAGGTCGCGTGCGACCCGGCCCACGTCGAGGGGAACGCGGCGGATCTCGAGGCGCTGGCTCTCGAGCTTGGCGAGGTCGAGCAGGTTGTTGATGAGCTTGAGGAGCCGCAGGCCGTTCACGCGGGCCGATTCGAGGTAGCTGCGTGCCGTCGCCGCGTCGAGGTCCGACTCGCGGTCGAGGATCGACTCGACCGATGCCAGCACCAGCGTGAGCGGCGTGCGAAGCTCGTGGTGGACGTTCGCCGTGAACCGCGACTTGGCGCGGTCGAGCTGCTTCAACTCGTCGCGCGCGGCTTCGAGCTCGTGCCGCTGCACGAAGTCCGCGAAGCGCAATCGATCGAGGAGCGCGCAGCTCATCGTGCCTGCGAACGCGGCACCGAGCATGAAGAACCCATGCAGGGCGACATGGGTCCAGGGCCCGGGCTCGTCGTCGAACACGGGCAAGGCGGCGTAGCCGGCCAGCACGACGCCGATGATGAGAGCGGCTTGTCGAGCGGAGAGCGGGACGAGCGCGCCGATGCCCAGGAAGAGCAGGATGAGCCCGACGTAGTACTCGCTGTCGAAGCCACCGGTCCCCTGCACCACGGCGAGCAGCATGGCGCCACCCGCGAGGCAGGTCACGACCGTCGACGCGAGCGGATACGCGAATCGCGTCCGGAAGTAGATGGCGATCAGCGCGGCGGAGAGCCCGATCCGGAGCGGCAGGAAACGGGCGAAGCTCTCCGGGTAGACCAGCGCGTCGACCCCCACGAAGACCGCGTTGACCACGAACAGGACGAAGATCGCGGTCCCCAGCGAGCGCCCCATGGCTTCGCCTTCGATCCCCGCGCGGTACTCCGCGTAGAGCGCCGCGTCGCGATCCCCTCCGGCCCGCATGGATCCGGAATCGACGCGCTAACTGTTCGGCTTTAGTCGAGATTCCGCAGTCCGGCGAGGCCGGACGCGGGAGCCTTCGGCTCGTCCCGCGGCGCGCCGACCAGGAGCAGCGCCGGCAGCAGCAGCACGTTGGCGGCCAGGCACAGCAGCATGATGCCGGCGGTGACGATGCCGAGGTTCCGTGTGAAGGTGAAGCCCGAGAACCCCAGGGCCGCGAAGCCCAGGGAGACCCCGAGCGTCGTGAACACGACCGGAGGCAGGACGCGTTCGAAGGCGCCGAGCAGCGCGCGTGAGACGCCCGCCCGCCCCGCGCGCTCCCGGTAGAAGCCGGTCACCGTGTGGATCGTATCGTCCACCGCGATCCCGAGCGCGAGATTGCCGACCAGCACGGTGCCGGCGTCGAGCGGTATGCGGAGCAGACCCATCGTGCCGAACGCCATCGCGACCGGCAGCGCATTCGGGACGAGTGCCACGGCCGCCAGCCGCGGAGAGCGGAAGATGGCGAGCAGGATGACGCCGATCACGAGGATCGCGAAGCCGAGGCCCCGAAGCTGTCCGAACGCGATCTCGTCCTCGGCGCGCGCGAACTCGTACATGATGCCGGTGGTGCGCGCCCGGTAGCCGCGCGGGCCATTTGCGTTCCACCAGCGCTCGGCGCTCGCCGCCACGCGGAGCAGGGCCTCGGAACCGTTGTCGTTCGCGCGCAGCGGCACGTTCGCCCACGCCCGATCCCACGTGAGGAGGTCTCGCACGTACTCGGTCGACTCGAGGATCAGCAGGTACTGCTCGATCCGATCCGCGCGCGCTGGAATCCGGCCGTCCGCGTGCCCCATGAAGCCGCCGTGCAGCTGCCGCAGCGGATCGGCGATCGAGATCGCACGCCCCACCTCTGGAAGCGTCTCCAGGTACGTCGTCAGCCCGCCCAGCGCCGCAACCACCTCGGGGGTCGTGACCGACGCACCGTCCGGCGCCTCGATCACGACGTTCATCGGACTGATTCCGGAGAAGCGATCGCGAATGGCGTCGTACGCCACCCGAATCGGGTCGTGGCGCGGAAACCACAAGACGACGTCGCTCTCGACACGGATCCGCGCGATCCCCACCGCCACGAGGACCAGCGCCAGGAACCAACCCAACAGCAGCGCGCCCCGGCGCCTGCCGACGAACGCCACGAGGCCTCGCGCGACCGGTCCGCCCAGCCAGTGGCGGAACCGGTCTCGGCGCGCCGGCAACGGCCATAGCCGGAGTGCGGCGGGAGCCGCGGTCAGGGTGGCCGCCACGACGACCAGCACGCCGAGCGCTCCGAAGGCGCCGACGTCGCGAATCACGTCGATCCGCACCAGCGAGACGGCGACGAATCCGACCGCGGTCGTAAGTCCGGAGAGCGTGATCGGCAGCGCCACCGACTCGAGCGCGTCACCCAGCTCCCGCGGCGTGCGACACCCCGCGGCCACGGCGAGATTGTGCATGGAGTACGCACAGCCGAG
>CP070734.1:3235702-3273202 GCA_020347605.1 Deltaproteobacteria bacterium
AGGTCGGCGGCGACGTCTGCGATCGGACGAAGGCTTCGGGCGTGGGCGATCTCGATGTCGGTCGGCACGGCGCCGGAGCGTATCACGACCGCGCGCGATAGAAGCGCTGGAGCACCTCGAAGGCCAGCTTGCGCTGGCCGCGGTCCGAGATCAGACCCTTGCGGTTCCAGTAGTCCTGGATGCCGGCCAGCACCCGGCGCGGCGAGCGGAAGTCCTTGAGGATCCAGGGCGAGAGCCCGCGCAGGAACGGAATCTCCTCGAGCATCCGCAGCTGATTCTCGTAGACGTGCGCCTGGTGCTCCTCGGTGAAGGGCGTGCCGCGATCGCCGCGGTGGCCCTGGAGCGCGCCCGCCCCGAACTCGCTCACGATCAGCGGCTTCGCGTGCGGCGTCGTCCAGCGCCACTCGGGGAGGGTGTCCGGATCCCCGTAGTACCAGCCGAGATACTCGTTGCAGCCCATCACGTCGAGGTGCTCGGCCAGCGGATCGTCGAGCACCATGCTGCGTTCGCCGACGGCCCGCGCCATGAGCGCCGCCGTGACGAGCCGGCTGGGGTCGAGCGCGCGCGCCCGGCGCGCCAGCGCGGCGAGGAACGCCAGGCGTTCCGGCGTCTGGGGCGTCTCGTTGGCCAGCGACCACAGGGCCACCGACGCGCGGTTGCGGTCGCGCTCGATCATCTCGCGGAGCTGGCGCTCGGCGCGCGCGAACGTGTCCTCGCGGTCGAACGCGATCCCCCAATAGACCGGGATCTCGGCCCACACGAGCAGCCCGAGCTCGTCCGCCACGCGGACCATGTGCTCGTTGTGCGGATAGTGCGCGAGTCGCACGAAGTTGCAGCCGAGCTGCTTCGCCCAGCCGAGCAGCGTCCGCGCGTCGTCCTCGGAGAACGCCCGGCCGGGACGCGTCGGCGCCTCCTCGTGGATGCTGATGCCGCGCAGGAAGACGGGTTCCCCGTTCAGAAGGATGTCACAGCCGCGCGTCGCCAGGCTGCGGAATCCGATCCGCTCGCACAGGCGGTCCGTCTCGCTCTCGAGCTCCACGTCGTAGAGCTTCGGGTTCTCCGGCGACCAGCGCACCAGCGACGAGGCGTCGAACGCGAACCCGGCGCGACCGTCGGCGTCGGCCCGCAGCTCGAGCTCGACGTTCGCCTCGCGGATCCGGAGCGAAAGCGACTGCTCGGGCGCGCGGCCCCGGAGCTGCACGAAGCCGTGCACGCGCCCGTCGTCGGCGAGGCGCAGGAAGCTCGTCTCGATGAAGGTCTCGGGAAGCTCGACGAGGTTCACGTCCCGCGTGAGCCCCCCGTAGTTCCACCAGTCGGTGCTCCGCGTCGGCACCGCTTCGGCGCGCCGCGTATTGTCGACCTGGACGATCAGGAAGTTGCCATCCGCTTCGACCCGATCCGTGATCTCGAATGCGAAGGGCGTGAAGCCGCCCTCGTGCTCGCCGAGCTTCTTCCCGTTCAGGTAGACCCGGGCCTCGTAGTTGGCGGCGCCGAAGTGGAGGAACAGGCGCGCGCCCGCGCGCGGAGCCGCCTCGAAGTCGGTCTTGTACCAGATGCTGCCCTCGTAGAAGAGCAGCTGCTCGCGCTGTGAGTTCCAGTCGCCGGGCACGTCGAGCCGCGCGGCGCGCTCGAAATCGTACTCCGCGATGCCGGGGCGCGGCGGGAGGTTGCGGAAGAAGCCGAGCTCCCAGGGATCGCCCTGAACGCTCCGGTAGCCCGCTTCGTACGGGTCCACGATGGCGCGCCAGCGGCCGTTCAGGCTCCGGCAGGTGCGCCCGGCGACGTGTGTGAACATGCCGCGATTCTACGCCAGGGTTCGGCCCCCGCTCCCGGATCCGCGCTCGGGATCGAAGCGCTCGAAGCAGAGGCACGCGTCGACCGAGCGCCGCGGCGGCGTGCCGTACTTCCCGCGCGGCCAACCGATCGGGATCAGCGCGCAGGTCGGACAGCCCTCGGGCAGCCCCAGCCACGCGTCGATCTCGCGGCCGTGGGCGCGGTGGATCGTGGTGAGCGAGGCGCCGAGCCCCACCGCGCGGCATGCCAGCAGGATGTTCTGGATCGCGGGAAACAGCGCCTGCAGCTGCGGCTCGCCGCGCCGCGTCCAGCCGGCCACGAACAGGTGGACCGGCGCTTCGTGCAGGTGGTCGGCGAGGTGGAGCGCCGCGCGCAGGTTGCGCCGCCGGGCCTCCGGGAAGTCCGGCGCCTGCGCGGCGCGCCGCGCCGGCTCGATGTACGCGTGGAAGGCCGCGCGATAGCGCTCCGCGACGAAGGCGCGCCGCTCGGGCTCGGTGACGGCGATGAACAACCAGGGCTGCCGGTTGCCGCCGCTCGGCGCGAACGTGCCGCACGCGCACACCTTCCGGATCAGCTCCCGCGGGACCGGGTCCGGCCGCAGCCTGCGGATCGCGCGCGTGGTGCGGATGCCGTCGAGGAGCGCGACGTCCTCTCCGATGCGGTCGATATCGATGGCGGACGCGCTCACGGATTCGGCGCGTCGCCGGTCGGCTCCAGGCGGATGGCGACCGACCCGCTCGGGTCGCGCATGACCGCGATCAGGCGGTCGGCCCAGCCGTACTTCTCGGCCATCCGCCGGTGGATCCGGTCGCGCGCCGCCGCGTCGCGCACCGGAACGGCGCGGTACGCGCTTCGCTGGCCCGCGCGCTCGACCTCGATCTCGGGCGTCGCATCGATGCGCGCGAGCCAGCGCGACTGCGCCTGGCCGGCGCGCAGCCAGGCGAAGCCGCCGTCGTCGACGATCCACAGGCGCGTCTCGACGGGCTCGCCCGCGTCGCTCACCGTGAAGACCGTGACGACCTCGCCACCCACCTCGGAGGCGACCATCGCGGAGCCGAAGAATGCGATCACGACGACCGCGACGATTCCGAGTCCGATGAAGATGCGCCGCATGCGTTCCTCCTAGAAGAACTCCCCGAGCGTGGCCGGACGCCAGCTCGCGAAGGTGACGCGCCAGTCGCCGTCCTCGCGCGCCAGCCGCAGCTCGAAGCGGTAGAGGTCGGCGCGCATCCCCGCCAGGGAATCGACGGAGGCGATGGCGTCGCCCGCCAGTGCGGCCAGCACCGTCGCCTGCGCGCGGCCGGCGCGCGGAAACGTCATGTCGCCCACGCGCGTCAACACGTGGACCGCATGGTGACGCAGCAGATAGAAGCCGATCGTCGCCCCGACGGCCCGCTTGTCGCGGCCCTGCTCGTCCGCGTAGCGCTCGGAGATGAGCTCCTTCACCGCGCCGATGTCGCGCTCCTCGGCGGCGCGCACGGCCTCCGCGACGAGACTGCGGATCTCCTGCTCGGGCGAGCTGGGCGGCGCCCCGCACGCGCAGAGCGCGGCGGTCGCGAGCGGCAAGAGGCGCCGCAACCGCGGCGCACGGCCACCCATCACGCCTGCGGCGCGGTGAGCGCGCGGATCAGCCCTTCCTGGACGACGGACACGACGAGGTCTCCCTCCCGCGTGAAGAGCCGACCCGTCGTAAGGCCTCGCGCGCCGGTCGCCACCGGGCTCTCCTGCGCGTAGAGGAGCCACGCGTCGGCGCGGAACGGGCGGTGGAACCACATCGCGTGGTCGAGACTCGTCATCATGTAGTTCCGGTCCGTCCAGCCGATTCCGTGGGGCAGGAGCACGGTGTCGAGCAGCGTCATGTCCGACGCGTAGGCCACCACGCACTGGTGCAGCGACAGCGGCTCGGCGGGCAGCCGTCCCTGGGCGCGAATCCACACGAGCTGGCGCGGCTCGCCGCGACGGGGGTGCACGAGGTCGACCGGCTCCGCGTAGCGCACGTCGATGGGACGCTCGCGGCGCATCCACGGCTCGGGCGCCTCGCCCGATGCCGCGAGTGCGGCCTCGATGCGCTCCTCGAAGGTCGGGAGCGACTCGGGGTCGGGTGCCGCCGGCATCGCGATCTGGTGCTCGAGCCCCGCCTCCGCGCGCTGGAACGACGCCGACAGCGCGAAGATGGGCTGCCCCTTCTGGATGGCCGTCACGCGCCGCGTCGCGAAGCTGCGGCCGTCGCGCGTCCGATCCACCTCGTACAGGATGGGCGTCGTCGGATCGCCCGGCCGCAGGAAGTAGGCCTGGAGCGAGTGGACGACGCGCTCCTCCACCGTCCGCACGGCGGCGACCAGAGCCTGCCCCGCGACCTGGCCGCCGAAGACGCGCTGCCGGTTCTCCTGCGGGCTTCGCCCGCGGAAGATGTTCACCTCGAGCTCTTCGAGGTCGAGCAGCTCGAGGAGCGCGTCGAGCGCCTTCTGGTTCGGTACCGCGGTCTCCGCGCGCCGGCTCATGGGCCGCTCGCGATCTCGAGCGCCACGCGCTCGCGGATTCGCGCTTCGAGGCCGGCGAGATCGCCGCCGGCGCGCAGGTCTTCCACGGTCGCTGCGAGGATCCGCGTCGTGATCGCATCGACCTGCTCGGCATGCGCGTCGGGATCCAGGCCCCGCGTGCGGAACCCCTCCACCACCCGCTCGCGGACCTCCGCGCGCAGCTCCGGGCTCTGCGCGCCCTCGATGGCGGCCTGGCGGGCCTGCTCCAGCCAGCGCTCGGCGTGCGACTTGCCGCGCTCCTTCACCAGGCCCGTCGCTCCCGCGCGCATCATCCGGAAGCTGCCGTGGCGCGTGCCGTCGCGCTCGAACGCACCGCGCAGCTCGCCGCTCGCCGCGTCGATCTCGCGCGTCGTGTACTGCGTGCGGCCGCCGAAGTCCTCCGCGATGCCGCTGCCCAGCACGTCGTCGCGCGTGAACACCGGCAGCGCGTCGAGGTCGTCGATCGTCCAGGTCTCCTGGTAGGTGATCACGGTCGCGGAGGCCGCGGCGGCGCGGCCGCGGGAGCGCCAGCCCATCACGTCGGACCCCTCGAGCAGCTTCGACTTCGAGCCGCGCGGGTTCACCTCGAGCCCCGCCCGGATCTGCTTCGCCTGAAGCGCGTTCGGCTCCCAGGCGTGGAGCACGCGCACCATTCCGGCGCGCGTCTGCTCGAAGCGCCCGCTGCGGTCGTCGAAGACCACGAGCGTGTACTCCGTCCAGCGGAGCTTGCCGTCCTCGCGCGCGAACACCCAGATGCGGTCGTCCCAGTGGACGGCCTCGGTGTCGTGGGCCTGGTCGTCGGTGTAGTGCACGAGCACGTACCAGGTGCCCGCCAGATCGACCTGCGCGAACGCGGGCGTCGCCGCTGCGGCGAGCGCCGCCAGGACCCGCAAAGCGAGCGTGATCCGGTTCCTCAGAACGTCTCCTTGTACGGCCGCAGGTCGAGCTCGAGGGTCCAGGCGCTGCGCTCCTGCGCGTGCAGCGCCCAGTAGGCGTCGGCGATCGCGTCCGGGCTCAGCATGCCGTCCTCGCCGCGCTGCGCCTTCAGTTGCGGAAAGCGTCGGTTCACCGCGTCGCCGTCGATGATGCCGTCGATGATGACGTGACCCACGTGCAGGCCCTTCGCGCCGAACTCGCGCGCCATCCCGTGGGCCAGCGCGCGCAGGGCGGCCTTGGCAGACGCGAAGGCCGTGAACGGCGGGCGCGCGCGGATCGACGCGGTGGCGCCGGTGAAGATCAGCGTGCCGCCGCCCGCCGGAACCATGCGCCGCGCGGCCTCGCGGCCGATCAGGAAGCCCCCGAGGCAGCACAGCCGCCAGAGCCCCTCGAAGAACTCGACGTCCATCTCGAGCAGCGGCCGGAAGCGGTTGTTGCCGGCGTTGTAGACGACGATCTCCGGCGCACCGCCGCGCTCGGCCACGCGGTCGAACAGCCGGACCGCGTCCGCCTCGACGGTGGCGTCCGCGATGACCGGCGTCGCCGCCTCCGCTCCGCCGAGCTCCGCCGCACGCTCCCCGAGCGTCTGCCCGGTCCGACCGGCCAGGAATACGTGCAAGCCCTCGCGCGCGAAGCGGCGGCACAGCGCCGCGCCGAGCCCCGCGCGCGCGCCCACCCCGATCACCACTGCGGACCTGCTCATGCCGGGCTCTCCCTGCGTGCGGCGCTCCGCGAACCCGAAGCGGGGCCCGCCTCGCGAGCCCCGAGCCGGCAAGATAGGGCGCGCGGCCCGAATCTTCGACGCTGGGGCCGCACGCGCCGGCGAGCGGTCACACACGCCGACGCGCTCCCGTCCCCGGGCACCGAACGCCGACCACCCCGGATGCCGTACCATGGGGCGGTCTGCGAGACGCGCCTGGTCGAGGAGGTTCCCCGTGTCCGACACCGTACTGCTCGAGCGCCGCGGCGGCGTCGCCCTCGTCACGCTCAACCGGCCGAACCGCATGAACGCCCTCACGGACGAGCTGATGACGACGCTGCCGGTCCGGCTCAAGGAGGTCGCGGACGATCCCGAGGTGCGCTGCGTCGTGCTGACCGGCGCCGGCGACCGGGCCTTCTCGGCGGGTGCCGATCTGGCGCCCGGTGGCGGCGACACCCCGAACCAGCAAACGCTCGACGAGCCGCTCGAGACGTCGATCGACCGCCTGAAGCGGTATCACGAGGCGCCGTGGCTGCTGCACACGATGCCCAAGCCCACCCTGGCGGCGATCAACGGGGCGGCGGCGGGCGCCTCCCTGTCGCTCGCGCTGGCCTGCGATCTGCGCGTCGCCGCCGAAGGCGCCGTGCTGACCACGGCCTTCGCGCGGATCGGCTTCTCCGGGGATTACGGCGGCGCGTTCTTCATGACCCAGCTGGTCGGCACCGCCAAGGCGCGCGAGCTCTACCTGCTGGGCGAGCGGATCGACGCCGAGGAAGCCCTGCGCATCGGGCTCGTGCACCGCGTCTTTCCGAAGCAGGGCTTCCGCAAGGAGGCCGAGGCGCTGGCGCTGCAGATCGCCGAGGGTCCGCCGCTCGCCTACCGCTACATGAAACGAAACCTGAACCTCGCGCTCACGACGCAGCTGCGCGACATCCTCGATCTCGAGGCCGAAGCGATGATGCGCACGGGGCGCAGCGAGGACCTGCGCACCGGCGTGCTGGCGTTTCTCAAGAAGGAGAAGCCGCGCTTCCAGGGCCGCTAGCGGTTGGCACCCGGTACGGCGAACTCGGCGCCGCTCAGCAGCGCCGCCCCTTCGCGACGCTGCGGGCCGGCCCCGGCGCAGCGCAGCGAGCCGTCCTCAGTCGGGGATCAGCCGAGCGAGGACGCGCGCGAGCTCCGCGGCCACGAGTTCGTGGCCTTCCGGATTGAGGTGGCCGTCGTCCATGAAGAGGCGTCGCTCGTCCGACCGGAAGGTCTCCCGTAGATCGATCGTCTCGATCCCCAGCGCGCGGAAGTCCGGCGCGAGCGCCGCCTGCGGCATCGCGAAGTCGAGCGGCTGCGGCGCCGACGCCCGGCGCAGGTGAGCGCCCAGGAAGCCGTTGACCTGGGCCTCGTCGGGGATCAGGACGACGACCGGGATCGATTCGCCGCGCGCGAGGTCCCGGATGCGGCGGATCTGGGCGATGCCGTTCTCGAGCCGCGCGCGCTGCGCGGGACTGTCGACCGCGTGGTTCGCGATCGTCCGAAGGCTGCGCGCGAGGTAGACGTCGGAGAGCCGCGCGCTGTCGCGGGGCTCCGACTCGCCCGCCCGGTAGCCCAGCTCGCGGGGCTCGAAGGCGGGGCGGCTCCGGTTGACGACGAGGCGCGCCAGGTGCGAGTGCGTGTACAGCACGACCTTCAGCTTCGTGCGCCATCGGCGGCCCGGACGCGCCGCCTCGGGCCGGACCCGACGCCCGTAGAAGGCCGTCGGAAGCTCGTCGACGCGGGCGCGTTGGTCGAGGGTGTCGTTCCCGACGAAGAAGCCGATGACCACGATGTCCGGCTGGAACGCCCGGCCATGGTGCTCGAAGTACTGCGCGTACTGGAACGGGCCGAATCCGCCCACGGCGGCATTCACGACCTCGGCACCCGGACCGAAGCGCTCGACGAGTCGACGCTCGAGCCGATGGGCGTAGGCGTCCTCGCGGTGCACGTTGGCGCCGACGGTGACGGAGTCGCCCAGCACCAGGATTCGGAACACCCCCTCGGGCTTCTCGAGGCTCGTCTCGTCGTCGCGGTGGCCGTGGCGATTCGTGTTGGCGGGCATCCCGCGCGGGTAGCGGCCGCGGCTGTTCGGACGGGGCAGGAAGCCCGTGTGGGCGTTCGCCTCGAAGTACATGTTCACCTCGCTCGCGTACGCGACGGGCCGCAGCAGCGCGAGGCCCAGCTCGAGCGCGAGCAGCGTCGCGAGCACGGCGGCCGCCGGTACGACGACGTAGAAGAGCCGGGGGAATCGCTCCGCGCCAGTTCGGGACAACGTCTCGGGTCCGGGTCCGCGAGCGCCGGGCCGACCGCGCCTAGCCTCTGAAGAAGGCGTTCCGCTGGCTGCCGTCAGGACCGCGGACGTGGCCGGCGCACAGGCTGTCGCCGCGGGGGCCCGGCGCGGCGGGCCCGGCGATGAAGGTCGGCGCCACCATGCAGCGCGGGGCGCCGATCTCGGCCCGCAGCGGGTCGTGGGACTTCGCGGCCCCTTCCAGCGCGTTCGTCCCAAGCGTCACGCAACCGGTCATGTACGCCCTCCTTCAGCGCGGGGCGGCGAGCTCGGAGCCCAACGATACCACCACCCGCCCCCGGGGCCGCCCGCATCTTCGTCCCGCTCCGCCGGAGCCCAGGCACGGCCGGAATGGCTCCCGTCTTCGGGGTGGTTCGCGCGTTGGCGTGAACCTGCATCCCGGCGCCTCCTCTGGAGTCTCCGGTCCGGGTCGACCCCGTGATTGCAGAGGGCCGCGGATGAACGACCGGCCGGGTGATCCGACCCCGCCGGCCCGTCCATCGAGAGCTCCGCTCAGACGTTGAACCGGAAGTGGATCACGTCGCCGTCCATGACGACGTAGTCCTTGCCCTCGACGCGGAGCCGGCCGGCCTCGCGGCACTTCGCCTCGCTGCCCAGCTCGACGAGATCCTCGTAGGCGATCACCTCGGCGCGGATGAAGCCGCGTTCGAGATCCGAGTGGATCTTGCCCGCCGCGCGCGGCGCGGGCGTGCCGCGCGGGATCGGCCAGGCGCGGCACTCGTCGGGCCCGACGGTCAGCATCGACACCAGGTCGATCAGCGCGTAGGCGGCCCGGATGAAGCGGTCCCGGGCGGGCTCTTCGAGGCCCAGCGAAGCCACGAACTCCGGCTGCTCGTCTTCGGGCAGCTGGGCGATGTCCATTTCCACCGGGGCCGAGAGAAGGATGAGTCCCAGACCCCGCGCTTCGGCCGCGTTCGCGACGTCCGCGGGCGGCGGGTGCGCGACGGCCGCCTCGGGCACGTTCAGCACCAGGAGCATCGGCTTCTGCGTGAGGAACGCGTAGCCGCCGATCATCTTGCGCTCTTCCGCGCCGAGCTCGATCGAGCGGATCGGCGTCTCCGCCTCGAGGCCCGCCTGGATCCGGGTCAAGAGCTCGAGCTCGCGCGGATTGCTGCGATCCTTGGCGAGCCGCGCGATCCGCTGTTCCACGATCTCGAGGTCCGCGAGCAGGGTCTCCGCTTCGAGGTCGACCAGCTCGCGACGCGGATCGGCCGGCGTGCCCGCCGCGTCGGGAAAGGCGCGCAGCACCTGGCACAGCGCGTCCACCTCGCGCATCTCGTTCAGCGACGCGCGATCGAGACCCTCCGCGCGGCCTCCCCCGAGATCCTTGAAGACGATCTCGGCGTACGTGGTCTTCTTCGGCTGGTACATCGCCGCCAGCGCGTCGACGCGCGGGTCGGGAACCTTCACGGCCGCGACATTCGCCTTGTCGCCGCGCGAAGCGAAGCCCGTCTCGACGGAACGGCCGGTGAGCGCGCCGAAGACGGTGCTCTTGCCGCTGCCGGGAAAGCCGACGAGTCCGATCTTCATGGACGTCCCCGCGGTCGAACGCTCATCGACGTCGCCGCCCGCGCCCCAGCTGCAGGATGCGGTCGAAGGCGGCGCGCTCGAGCTGCATGACCGACAGGCGCGACTGCTTGACGAGCGGGATCGCGCGGAGCTGCCGATCGGACTTGATGCGGGCCAGCGAGACCGGCTCCGCGAGAGCGCGCACCGGCTCGAGATCGACGACCACCCAGCGCTCGTCGTCGGTCGTGGGATCGGGGTAGGCCTCGCGGCGGACGCGCGCCACGCCGACGACCTCCTTGCCTTCGTTCGAGTGGTAGTAGAGCACCGGGTCACCCTTCTGCATGGCCTGCAGGTTGTTGCGCGCGAGCGCGTTGCGGACCCCGTCCCAGTAGGTCCCACCGTCCTTCACGAAGTCGTCCCACGAGTACTTGAAGGGCTCGGATTTGACCAGCCAGTAGCGGCGCGGCATGGGATCGGAGCATGCGCCCCGCACGCCGGTGTTTCAATCCCCGCCACCGCCGCGGGTCGGATTCGACTAGTCTCCGGTTTCGGAACCCGCGACCGCAGGAGCCACGTGAACGCCGCCTCCGCAGCCCACCTCTCGGAGCGCAGCATCGGCCGCACGACCGTGCTGTTCGGTGAACGCGGCGGGCGCTATCCCCACGGCAACTCACTGCTCGTCCGGGGCCGCGAGGAGACGCTGGTGATCGACCCCTCGCTCGGGCTGCTGCCGCGGCGCGACCGCCTGCCGCACGTCGACCGGGTCCTGAACAGCCACTGCCACGAGGACCACATCGCCGGAAACCACCTGTTTCCGGAGGCACCCTGGCACGTCCACGAGCTCGACCGGCCGGGCTTCTCTTCGCTCGACGAGATGATGGCGATCTACGGGTTTCCCGATCCGATCGACGGCATCCTGCGCAAGGGCGTCGTCGAACAGTTCCACTACACGGCGCGCCCCGACGCGCGCGCCTTCCGCGACGGTGACCGCTTCGAGCTCGGCGGCGGCTCGCGCGTGCACGTGATCCACACGCCCGGGCACACGCGCGGGCACTGCGCGTTCCGGATCGAGCCCGAAGACATCCTGTACCTGGGGGACATCGACCTCTCGAGCTTCGGTCCCTACTACGGGGACGCGTGGTCGTCGCTCGATGCGTTCGAACGCACGCTCGGGCGCGTGAAGCAGGAGGTCGCGCGCCACTACGCGACCTTCCACCACGTCGGCGTGCTCGACGACCGCGCGGAGTTCCTGGCGCGGCTCGAGCGCTTCGCCGGCGTGATCGCGGAGCGCGAGCGGAGGCTCCTCGCCTTCCTCTCCGAACCGCGCAGCCTCGACGAGATCGCGGCACACCGCTTCGTGTACCGCCCGCAGGACGACGTCTTCTTCGCCGATCCCGTCGAGCGCCGCAGCATGGGCCAGCACCTGGAGCGCCTGCTTGCGGACGGGCGCGTGCGCGAGGACGCGCCGGGCCGCTTCCGCGCCGTCTGATCGCGCCGCGCGAGGCGCGGCGGACCCGCTACTCGAAACTCCCGTGCCGGCCCTCGCCCGCGGCGAAGCGGCGCGCGCCCGCGGGCCCCTCGCCGGCGCGGAGCGAGACGCGGCCGTGCTCGAACTCGTTCGCGATCGCCGGCTCGAGCGGGAGGGCAAACTGCTCGTAGCTGGAGAGCCGATCGTGACGCATGCAGAGCGGCGGGAACTGACCGATGTCGCGCGCCAGCGCCTCGGCGGCGGCCCGCGCCGCGCCCTTCGCGACGACGCGGTTGGCGAGCCCCATCGCAAACGCCTCTTGCGCGCCGACGCCCCGGCCCGTGAGGATCATGTCGAGGGCGCGCGAGTGCCCGATGAGCCGCGGCAGGCGGACCGTTCCGCCGTCGACCAGCGGCACGCCGAAGCGACGGCAGAAGACGCCGAACACCGCGGTCTCGTCCGCGACGCGCAGATCGCACCAGAGCGCCAGCTCGAGGCCACCGGCGACCGCGTGGCCCTCGACCGCCGCGATCACGGGCTTCGAGAGCAGCATCCGGGTCACGCCGAGCGGGCCGTCACCCTCGGCCGCCACGCGGTTCGCGCGCTTGCCCCCGTCCTCCGCAATCGCCTTCAGGTCGGCGCCCGCGCAGAAGGTGCCGCCCTCGCCGAACAGCACCGCGACGCCGGCCTCCGCGTCGGCCTCGAACGCGCGGAACGCGCCGGCGAGCGCCTCGGCCGTGGGTCGATCGACGGCGTTGCGCACCTCCGGTCGCGACAGGATCACGGTGGTGACGGGGCCGTTCTTCTCGGTGCGCACGGACATGACGCGATCTCCTCTGGGGGCGGCGAAGATAGCGCCGCGTCGCGAACCCCACTGCTAGACTGGCCCGCACGCCACCCGGGAGGTCGACATGGATCGGGACGCTCTGCCGGCCCTCAGCCTGGCCGCGGTGCCGCGACGGCGCCGCGCCACGCTGGACCTCGCGCGCGAGATCGAAGCCCGGGGCTTCGCGGGCATCTACTGCGCGAGCTTCGGCGACGCTCTGGCGCTGTGCGAGGCCATTGCGCTGGTGACGCAGCGGATCCCCTTCGGGACCAGCATCGTGCCGATCTACACGCGCCACGTGGCCGACTTCGCGCAGATGGCCTCGTTCATCCACGAGGTATCGGGCGGGCGCTTCCGCTTCGGGATCGGCGTGAGCCACGCACCGATGCTGCGGCGCTTCGGCATCGAGCCGGGCAAGCCGCTGGCGGACATGCGGACGTTCGTGTCCGAGCTGCGCGCCGTCCCGCGCGCCGGGGAGCTGCCCCCGATCGTGCTCGCGACGTTGCGAAAGAAGATGATCGCCCTGGCCGGCGAGATCGGCGACGGCATCGTCTTCGCCAACGGCGCCCGGTCCCACATGCCGGAGTCCATCGCCGCACTGCCCCCGGCCACGCGCAAAGACGCCGACTTCTTCATCGGAAACATGATCCCGACCTGCATCTCGGACGACGTCGAGGCCGCTGCGGCCGTGAACCGCAGGACGCTGACCGGCTACGCGATGATGCCGAACTACCGCAACTACTGGCGGGAAGCCGGCTACGTCGAGGAGATGGACGCGGTGGAGAAGGCGCTCGCGGCCGGTGAGCGGGACAGGATCCCCACACTCCTCTCGGAGCGCTGGCTCGCCGACACCACCCTGTTCGGTAGCGCAGCCCGCGTGCGCGAGGGGGTGGAGGCCTGGCGCGATGCCGGCGTGCGGACGCCGATCCTGGTGCCCTCGTCGGCCGTCGGGAATCAGATGACCGCCTTCCAGGAGCTCTTCGCGGCCTTCGCGTGAGGGCGGCGCAACGCCCCCAAGGGGATCCAAAGGGGCGAGCGCGCCACCCGTCGCGACCGAGCGCCGCGGGCGCTCGCGATCGGGAGAATCCGGACGTCTTGACAGCCGGAGTGAATCCCGGACTAATGGAGCGGCGTCTCACCCCGGGGAGGGCGCGCCCGCCGGCTCGACGCCGGCCGTCGGGCACCCGCAGAGGCCGAGCGAGAAGGTTTCGCGCGGTTGGCCAGATCGCGCGGGCAATGCGGCAAGGAGTGTCTACATGCTTTCGGCTCGCAGGAATCGATTCGTCTGGGTCGCGATCCTGGCTGTCGCCGGACCCGCCCTGGCGCAGGAAGACGCCGCGGTCACGGGCCCCGCGTTCCAGGAAGGGGACGTCATCACCTACGACCGCCTGGAGGCGCTGCGTCCCTACCTGCCCGAGGAGTTCTGGGCGAACCGCGACTTCTTCTTCTACGAGGGCATGAAGCTCGAGATCGGCCCCGCCCACCGCGACTACACCGAGGCCGCGGCGTACACCGCGGCCACCGAGCGCTTCCGGGGACAGGCCCGGATCGGTCCCGACAACAGCCTCGAGAACTACACCGCCGGCCAGCCCTTTCCCATGCACGAGATCGACTGCGCCGGCGACCCCCAGGCGGGTGCGAAGATCATCTGGAACTTCGACTACCAGTGGGAGGGCGACGGCGCGGAGAGCCACTTCTACTACTCGTACTGGGACCGGGGCGAGCGCCTGCCGCTGCACTACGAGGGAACGGCCAAGGCCGTCCAGCTCTCCCACCGCGTCGAGCGCTCGTACCTCGACGAGCACGGCGGCGACATGTTCCGCAACGAGACCCGCAAGGCTGCGTTCGGCGTCGAGGTGACGGCGCCGTTCGACGCGCGCGGCATCTCCCTCATGAGCTACCGCTACAAGGACTCGGACAAGCCGCAGGCGGAGTCGAAGAACGACGACACCTGGGTCTACGTGCCGACCCTGCGCCGCGTGCGGCGCATCTCGACCGCCCAGCGCACCGACGCCATCTCGGGCACCGACTTCACCTTCGACGACCTGCGCAGCTTCGCGGGCATCGTGCCGCAGTACGAGTGGGAGTGCCTCGGAGAGATGGACCTGATCGCTCCGATGAACACGGTGGTGCGGGGCTTCCCGTACACCCGGGAGCACAACTTCGGCCCCTACGGGCTCTCGTTCGCGGACGATCGCTGGGAGCTGCGCCACGCGGTGAAGATCCGCTTCACGCCCAAGAACCCGGACCACCCCTACCACCACAAGGACATCTACCTCGACAAGCAGACGCTGACCCCGCTCTACTCGTTCGCATACGACCAGAAGCAGGAGCTCTGGAAGATCATCTGGCACAACAAGCGCTGGAGCGAGGAGGACGCCGACTGGTACGACGGCTGGAAGGAGGTGCCCGAGCCGCGCGATCTGCGCGTCGTGTCGGACATCATCGCCAACGTGCAGACCGGCACGGGCAACCGGATCGAGTTCTGGGACAGCCACGGCACTCCGCTGAAGAGCCGGGGCCGGGTGCGGCGCTACATCGACGTCGGCCGCCTGACGCGCGGTCGCTAGCGGGTGCGCGCTCGGGCGCGGGCGCGCCCGCGGCGTCGCGCAGTCACCCCGGGGGAGTGCCGTCTGCGCTATTGACAGTGGGTTGAAACGTAGTTTAAACCCGAAGCGTCTCATCTCCGGAGAATCGCATCCGGGCGCCCCTCGCGCGGGCGGACAGACGCCACAGGCTCGGAGACAAGGAGTCCCAAATGCTTTTCGCTCGTCGCTATCGATTCGCCTGGGCGGCCGCCGTCCTGGGTCTCGCCACGCCCACGCTGGCGCAGGAGGACGCCACCGTGACGGGTCCGGCCTTCAAGGAAGGCGACGTCATCACGTACGACAAGATCGAGGCCCTGCGTCCCTACCTCCCGGAGGAGTTCTGGGCCAATCGGGACTTCTTCTTCTACGAGGGGATGAAGCTCGAGATCGGCCCCTCCCACCGCGACTACTCGCAGGCCAAGGAGTTCATCGCGGCCACCGAGCGCTTCAAGGGCCAGGCGCGGATCGGGCCCGACGACAGCCTCGAGAACTACACCGCAGGCGAGCCCTTCCCGATCGACGAGGTCGACTGCACCGGCGACCCCCAGGCGGGTACCAAGATCATCTGGGACTTCGACTATCGCTGGCGGGGAGACGGGACGCAGACGCACTTCTTCTACTCGTACTGGGATCGCGGCGAGCAGCTCCCGCTGTACTACGAGGGCACCTCGAAGCGCATCCAGCTGGCCCACCGCGTCGAGGCGGAATACCTGGACAAGCAGGACGGCGACCTGTTCCGGGGCGAGAAGCGCAAGAACGCCTTTGGCGTCGAGGTCACGGCGCCGTTCGACGCGCGCGGGATCGCCCTCATGACCTACCGCTACAAGGCGGCCGACAATCCGCAGGCCGAGTCGAAGAACGACGACACCTGGGTCTACGTGCCGACGCTGCGCCGCGTGCGCCGCATTTCGACGGCCCAGCGCACCGACGCGGTCTCTGGAACCGACTTCACCTTCGACGATCTGTTCAGCTTCTCGGGAATCGTTCCGCAGTATACGTGGCAGTGCCTCGGCGAGATGGAAATCATCGCGCCGATGAACTCGAAGGTCCGGGCCTATCCGTACACGAAGGACCACAACTTCGGCCCCTACGGCCTCTCGTACGCCGACGACAACTGGGAGCTGCGTCACGCGCTGAAGATCCGCTTCGTCCCCAAGAACCCGGATCACCCGTACCACCACAAGGACATCTACATCGACAAGCAGACGTTGAATCCGCTCTACTCGTTCGCGTACGACCAGAAGGAAGAGCTCTGGAAGATCCTCTGGCACAACAATCGCTGGAGCGAGGACGATCGCGACTACTACCAGGGCTGGGACGGCGTGCCCGAGCCGCGTGACCTGCACGTGGTGTCGGACATCATCGCGAACATCCAGACCGGCACCGGCAACCGCATCGAGTTCTGGGACAACCACGGAACGCCCCTCAAGAGCAAGGGCAAGGTGCGGCGCTACATCGACGTCGGTCGTCTTACGCGCGGGCGCTGAGCCGCGACGACTACGCTTCGCGCTGCTTCTCGATGAAGTAGCGCGCCAGCTCGAAGCGGTCGTTGCCCCAGAACATCTCGTCGCCGACGAAGAGCGTGGGGACGCCGAACACGCCGCGCTCGATCGCCGCCTGCGTGTCGGCGCGCAGGCGGCTCTCGAGCTCGTCGGACTGGGCGCGCGCCAGCGCGGCCTGGGCGTCGAGTCCGGCGGCGCCGAGCAGCGAACCCACCAGCTCCGGGTCCGCCACGTCGCGCGCCTCGGCCCAGCGCGCGCGGTACGCCGGATAGTGATACTCGCGGAAGCGGCCCTCGTCGGAGGCGACCAGGGCGCCCTTCAGCAGCAGCCGCGTGTCGGGCCGCTCCCGGCGCCCCGCCTTGGCGAACTCCGCGCCGATCATCTCCGCCCAGTGCATGAGATCGGCGGGGTAGTAGCGCTTCTTGCGGTCTCCGGGCGGGGCCCCCTTGCGAGCCGTCGGCTCCACGAGCGCCGCCAGATGGACCGGACGGAAATCGATCACCGCGCCCAGGTCCCGGAAGTAGGCCTCCACGCGGCAGCTTCCGAGGTAGGCCCACGGGCAGGCGTAGTCGAAGTAGAAGGGAATCTCCATGCTGCGGCTCCTCGAGGTTCGCGACGAGTCTAGCGTCTCGGCGCCCGCAGCCCGTCTCGAAATTGCGGCCGCAGCGCCCGGGATTCGTGAGATGATGCGCCGATGAGCTCGGCGATCTGGATCCGCAACACCGGAGGCCCCGAGGTGATGAAGCTCGAGTCCCACGACCCGGGCGCGCCGGGCGCGGGCTGTGTGCGGATCCGGAATCGCGCCGCCGGGGTGAACTTCATCGACGTGTACTTCCGGACGGGGCTGTACCCGCGGCCCCTGCCCTTCGTGGCGGGCCTCGAGGGCGCGGGCCGCGTCGAGGCGGTGGGGCCGGGCGTGGAGGCGCCGCGGCTCGGCGAGCGCGTGGCGTGGGCGGGCGTGCCGGGCTCGTACGCGGACGCGGTGGTCGGACCCGCCGACCGCGTCGTGCGGATTCCCGACGCGGTCTCCGACGAGACGGCCGCGGCGGCCATGCTGCAGGGCATGACGGCCCATTACCTGGTGCACGGGACCCGCTCGACGCGGCCGGGCGACGTCGCGCTGGTCCACGCCGCCGCGGGCGGCGCCGGGTTGCTGCTCGTGCAGATGCTCAAGGCGGCCGGCGCGACCGTGATCGGAACGTGTTCGACCGCCGAGAAGGAGGCGCTCGCGCGCGAGGCGGGCGCCGATCACGTGGTGCGATACACCGAGTGCGACTTCAGCGAGGAGGTCCGTCGCCGGACCGACGGGCGGGGCGCGGACGTCGTCTACGACTCGGTCGGTCGGTCGACCTTCGAAGGCAGCCTCCGGTCGCTTCGACCGCGCGGGCTTCTGGTCCTGTTCGGACAGTCCAGCGGCACGCTGCCCCCCTTCGAGCTCCAGAGACTCAACGACCTCGGCTCCCTGTTCGTGACGCGACCGTCGCTGGCCCACTATACGCGCGATCGCGCCGAGCTCGAGCTGCGCGCCAACGCGGTGCTCGGCGCCGTCGCGGACGGATCCCTGCGCGTGCGCATCGGCGCCCGCTTCGCGCTCGGCGACGCGGCCGACGCGCACCGCGCCCTCGAGGGCCGGCAGACCACGGGCAAGGTCCTGCTGCTGCCCTGACGCGTCGGCGCATCCATGAGCGAGGCCATCCATGAATGAACACCCCAACGCGAAGCTCGCAAAGCGCATCTGGCTCGCCGCCTCGACGGGCGATGTCGAAGCCCTGTCCGATCTCGTCGCCGACGACGTCGTCTGGCACTCGGTGGGACGCACACCCTGGTCGGGCATGCACAGGGGTCGCGACGCGGTGCTCGCCTTCCTGGCCAGCATCGGGAGCTCCGCCGAAATCTTCAATTCGGATCTGCGGGACGTGCTCGCCAACGACGAGCGCGCCATCCTGCTGGCTCGCATGACGGGACGTCGCGGACACAAGAAGCTCGACGTGGGCTACGTGCTGATCTACGAGATCGGCGAGGGCCGCGTGCAGGAGATCCGCGCGATCCCGTTCGACCCGGTGGCCGTCGACGAGTTCTGGGGATAGCGATCCTGCCGGGCCTCGTCCTCGCTCATCGCTCGGACTCGGGCTTCCGGCCTTCGCTCGCCTTCGGCTCGCTGCGCGTCGGCCGACGTTCGTCGGCCGACTAGCCGAGCAACACCAGGGCGATTCCCACCACGACGAGCGCCACGCCCGGAAGCTGGCGCCACACCTCGCGCTCCTTCCACACGAGCAGGGCCAACGCCACGGCCAGGATCGCTTCGATCTGGCCGACCGCCTTCACGTAGGCGACCAGCGTCAACGAGTAGGCCCAGAACCAGCACAGGCTGCCGAAGAAGGCCGCGGCGCCAATCAGCACCATGCGCGGCCAGTGGGCGCGCACGCGGCGGAACTCCGCGGAGCCGACCGCGAGCAGCCAGACCGACAGGATCGCGACCTCCATCCAGGTGGTGTGGAACAGCGTGTGGGCGGCCGCCTCGAAGCGAGCGCTCCCCACGCGCGGATTGGCGCCGACGAACGCGCCGATGGCTTCCTTCAGCATGAAGCTCGCCAGCACCAGCAGCACCGCGCAGGCCAGGGCGAGCAGCGAGCCCGCGTCGACGTGGAAGGCGCGCCGCCAGCCGGCCGGGCCGCCCTCGCGTCCCAGGTTCATGACCAGCGCGCCGGCACCGCAGGCGACGACACCGAGCCAGCCCAGCGCCGACGGATCCTCCCCGAACAGCGCCACGCCGACGAGCGCGGTGATCACCACCTCGAGCTTGTGGAACAGGATCGACTGGGCGAAGTTGGCGCGCTGGAACGCCGCGATGAGCGCCACGTTGCCGAGGAGCTGCGTCAGGGCGGTTGCCAGGCAGTAGCCGTAGAAGGCCGGCGGGGTGTGCGGCCAGCCGTGTCGCACCACGAGCGCGGCGACCAGTAGCGCCGCAAACGGCAGGTTGAACGCGAACCGGGACCAGCTGTTCAGCGCCGGCGTGATCCGGCCGACCAGACTGCGCGACAGCGCGTTGCGGGCGGTCTGGAAGCAGCCGGCGGCGAACGCGACCGAGACCCACATCGGCGCGATTCTACGGGATGGAGGCGGCGCGCGGATCGCAACATGTCACACACCATCTGTCTGATACCGGGCGACGGCATCGGTCCCGAGGTCACGCGCGCGGCGCGCCGGGTGATGGACGCGGCGTGCCCGGGGATCGATTGGATCGAGCTCCCGGCGGGTGCCGCGGCGGCCGCGGAGTTCGGCGACGTCCTGCCCGAGCGGACGATCGAGGCCATCGAGGAGCACCGGCTGGCGCTCAAGGGCCCGCTCACCACGCCGGTCGGCCACGGCTTCGCGAGCGTGAACGTCCGGCTCCGCAAGCACTTCAACCTGTACGCCGCAGTGCGGCCGGTGCGTTCCATGCCCGGAATCCGGACGCGCTACGAGGACGTGGACCTGGTCGTGATCCGGGAGAACACCGAGGGGCTCTACTCGGGCCTGGAGCACGAGGTCGTGCCGGGCGTCGTCGAGAGCCTCAAGATCGCCACGCGCGCCGGCTGCGAGCGGATCGCGCGCTTCGCGTTTCGCTACGCCCGGGAGCGGGGCCGGCGCAAGGTCACGGTCTTCCACAAGGCGAACATCATGAAGCTCTCGGACGGGCTGTTCCTGGACTGCGCGCGCAGCATGCACGCCGCCCTGGCGTCCGAGGTCGAGTTCGAGGAGCGGATCATCGACAACGGCTGCATGCAGCTCGTGCGCGACCCCGCGCAGTTCGACGTGCTGCTGCTCGAGAACCTGTACGGAGACGTGGTCAGCGACCTGTGCGCCGGCCTGGTCGGCGGTCTGGGCGTCGTGCCGGGATCCAACATCGGCGACGACTGCGCCGTGTTCGAGGCCGTGCACGGAAGCGCGCCGGATATCGCCGGGAAGAATCTGGCCAATCCCCTCGCGCTCATCATGAGCGGCGTGATGCTGCTCAACCACATCGGGGAGAGCCGCTCGGCGGAGCGCATCAAGGCCGCCTACGACGCCGTCCTCGCACGAGAAAACCCGGCGGAGCGAACGCGCGACATCGGCGGTCGCGCCACCACCGAGGCATTCACGGACGCGATCCTCCGGCGGCTCTGACGGCGTCCGCCTATACTCGCCGCGAACTCCGGTGACGCGGATGAGCGGAAACGAGCAGAGCGGCGCGCGAATCGAGAGCAGTCGCGACCCGTCCGGCCAGACCCTGCTTTCGATCCGGGGGCGTCTCGATTCCACCTCGGCCGCCGGCGTCTGGCGCCGGCTGCTCGAGCTCGGCCGAGCCGCGGGCGCGTCCGGGCTGGTCGTCGACGCCTCGGCGCTGGAGTACTGCGACGGTGCCGGGGCGAGCCTGCTCGTCGCGCTCGAACGACAGCAGCGCGAGGCCGGTGGCGGCTTTCACGTGCGCGGTCTGCGCGAAGAGTTCCAGAAGCTCGTCGAGATGATCGAGCCGGCCCCCGCGCGCGTCGAAGCGGCGCCCGAGCACCGCGAGGGCTTCTTCGAGGGGATCGGCCGGGCGACGCTCCGGCTGCTGTCGGACACGCGCACGCTCATGGTGTTCGTGGGCGAGCTCACGGTCATGCTCGGGCGTGCGCTGCGCCATCCGCGGCAGCTGCGCTTCAAGGACCTGTTCCTGGTGGCGGAGCGCGCGGGCATCGGCGCGATTCCGATCGTGACGCTGGTCGGCTTCCTGCTGGGCCTGATCCTGGCGTTCCAGTCGGCGATTCCGATGCAGCGCTTCGGCGCGCAGATCTTCGTGGCGGACCTGCTCGGCATCTCGCTCCTGCGCGAGCTGGGACCGCTGATGGCCGCCATCCTGCTCACGGCGCGCTCGGGCTCCGCCTTCGCGGCCGAGATCGGCACCATGAAGGTGAACGAGGAGGTCGACGCGCTCACCACGATGGGGCTCGAGCCGGTGAGCTTCCTCGCCGTCCCGCGCGTGCTCGCGGCCGTCGTGGTGGTCCCGGTGCTGGCCATGCTCACGAACGTGGCGGGTCTGGCCGGCGGCGCGCTGATGTTCCAGACCCTGGATTTCCCGCTGGTCACCTACGTGAACCGGGTCGTCGCCGCCACCAGCCTCGGCGATTTCGTCGGCGGGCTCTTCAAGTCGTTCGTGTTCGGCATCGTGGTGGCCGCCGTCGGCTGCCTGCGCGGGCTCCAGACCGGCAAGGGCGCGGAGGCGGTGGGCGAGTCGACCACCAGCGCCGTGGTGAGCGGCATCGTGTTGATCGCATTCATCGACGGCATCTTCGCCGTGGTCTTCTACGCCATGGGAATCTGAGGCGGTGGCGAACGATCCGATCATTCGCGTCGAAGAACTGACCGCGAAGTACGGCGACAACGTCGTCTTCGACCGCGTATCGTTCGAGGTGATGCGCGGCGAGGTGTTCATCATCCTGGGCGGCTCGGGCTGCGGCAAGAGCACCATGCTCAAGCACATGATCGGCCTCTACACCCCGTTCGCCGGCCGCGTCCGGATCCAGGGGGACGACATCACGCGCGCCGAGGGAGAGGTGCGGCGGCGGATCCTGCGCCGGCTCGGCGTCATGTACCAGTCGGGCGCGCTGTTCGGGTCGATGACCCTGCTCGAGAACGTGCGGCTGCCGCTCGAGGAGTTCACCGACTACCCGCCGGAGGCGATGGACGCGATCGCCGCCTCGAAGCTCCGGCTGGTCCAGCTCGAGGGCTTCGAGGACTACATGCCCGCGGACATCAGCGGCGGCATGAAGAAGCGGGCCGCCATCGCGCGCGCGATGGCGCTCGAGCCCGAGATCCTGTTCCTCGACGAGCCGTCGGCGGGGCTGGATCCGATCACCTCGGCCGAGCTCGACGCCACGATCCTGCGGCTGTCGCGGACCCTCGGCGTGACGTTCGTGGTGGTCACGCACGAGCTGCCGAGCATCTACACCATCGCGGATCGGGTGATCATGCTCGACAAGGAGACCAAGGGGATCATCGCGACGGGAACTCCCGCGGAGCTGCGCGACCACTGCGAGAACGACTGGGTGCGGCGCTTCTTCCTGCGGGAGACCGCCGCGGGGGGTGAGCCGGAGGTGCGGACGACATGAGTGCAGAAGCCAGATACTTCCGGGTGGGCGTCTTCGTGTTCGCCGGGGCGATCCTGATCGGATCCTGCGCCGTGATGCTGGGCGGTGGCGAGCTCTTCAAGAAGAAGCTCCTGATGGAGACCTACTTCGACGAGGCGGTCACGGGCCTCGAGGTCGGGTCTCCGGTCAAGCTGCTCGGAGTGCCGATCGGGAAGGTCGCGGGCATCGCCTTCGTGACGCAGCAGTACGAGCTGCCGTCGAGGGAGGCCGAGCTCCGGAACGCGCAGAGGATCCGCGTGCTGATGGAGATCACGCCGCCGGCGGATCCCGAGCTCGAGATGAGTTCGGACGAGCGTCACGCCCGGGTGGCGCAGATGATCGACCGGGGTCTGCGGCTGCAGCTCTCGACGGGCATCCTGACCGGTCAGTCGATCGTCCAGGGCACCTTCCTGGACCCGAAGAGGTTCCCGGCCATGGAGCTCGACTGGGAGCCCCGGCACCTCTACGTCCCGTCGGCGCCGAGTACCGGCGCGCAGATCTCGTCGGCGGCCGAGCGCATCTTCGAGAAGCTCGAGGCGGTCGAGGTGGACAAGGTCGTGGAGAACCTCGATTCGCTGATCTCCGACCTCCGGAGCACCAACCGGCGGGCCCAGCGCGCCATCGACGGCAGCCGCTACGACCTCCAGGTGACGCTCGAGAACCTGCGCGTCACCTCGGACAACCTACGCGACCTGTCGGACACGCTGCGCTCGCAGCCGTCGCTCCTGATCCGCGGCGGCGCGCCGGAGCGCGCGGAGCCGGTCCGATGATGCGGATGCGGCGAACGGCCGGACGTCTGCTCGCCACCGCCGTGGCGCTCGTCGCGTTGGGCTGCCTGACCCAGAAGCCGCCCGAGAAGCGGCGCTACGTGTTCGACGCGCGGCGCGAGGCGCCGGCCGCGACACGCGAGGGCGTCGGCGTCCTGCGCATCGACCGGATCCGCGTCTCCCCGCTCTTCGAGCGCAAGGGCTTCGTGTATCGCACGGGCGAGTCGAGCTTCGAGAGCGACTTCTACAACGAGTTCTACGCGCCGCCCGGCGTCCTGCTGCGGCAGGCGCTCCTGGCGTGGCTGGGCCCGAGCTCGACCTTCGCGTCCGTGTCGGACTCGACGAATCCGGGCGACGCCACCTGGCTGCTGGAGGGGCAGGTCGACAACCTGTACGGCGATCTGCGCGACCCGCGCGACCCGCGCGCGGTGCTCGAGATCGAGTTCGCGCTGCTCTATGCGAAATCGCTCAACGTGCGCTTCCGCAAGAGCTACGCGGCGTCGGTCCAGGCCGAAGACACATCCGCCCCCGCCATCATGGCCGCCTGGAACGAGGCGCTGGCGGCGATCCTCGCCGAGCTGGAAGGGGACCTCCGGGCCCGGCGCGCCCGCTGACGCGCGGCGGACCGCGACGCCCCACAGCTTGCCAGCCACCCCCTCCGTCGCCATCATGGCCGTCTTGAAGCCCGGCAAGGACATCGCGATCGAGCGCGACGGCCACGTGGCGACCGTCGAGATCCGGCGCGGGCCCCACAACTACTTCGACTTCGAGCTGATCGCCGAGATCGCGGACGCGTTCGAAGCCCTCGACGAGGATCCGACCTGCCGCGCCATCGTGCTGGCCGCCGAGGGCAAATCCTTTTGCGCCGGCGCCCGGCTGGGCGGTGGCGGGGCCGCGGACGCCGAACCGGAGGGCCCCGCCGCGGAGGACCCGTTTCGCCGCGACGCCGCGCGGCTCTACACCGAAGCGGTCCGGCTGTTCCGGGCGCGCACGCCCGTGGTCGGCGCGATTCACGGCGCGGCGGTGGGCGGCGGGCTCGGGCTCGCGCTCGTGGCCGACGTACGCGTCACGTGTCCGGAGGCCCGCTTCAGCGCGAACTTCTCGCGGCTCGGCTTCCACCCCGGATTCGGGCTCTCGGTCACGCTCCCCGCGCTGATCGGACCCAGCAAGGCTGCCCTGCTCTTCTTCACCGGGCGGCGCGTCACGGGCAGCGAGGCGGTCGCGATGGGTCTGGCCGACCGTCTGGTGGAGCGCGCCGCGGTGCGCCCGGCGGCCGTGGAGCTGGCGGCCGAGATCGCGGCTTCGGCGCCGCTGGCGGTCGCGGCCATGCGCGCCACCGTGCGCGACGGGCTGGCCGAGCGCATCGAGGCGGCGGTCTCCCGCGAGCTCGACGAGCAGGCGTGGCTGATCCGGACCGCCGACGCGCGCGAGGGCATCGCGGCCATGGCGGAGCGCCGCACGCCCCGCTTCGAGGGCCGCTGAGGCCGCGCAGCGGGCGGGGTCGCCCTGCGCCTAGCGGAGCCGGTCCAGGAACCCGATCAACGCCGCATTGAAGGCATCGGGCTGCTCGATGTTGCTCACGTGGCCGGCGTCCGGAATGGTGACCCGGGTGGCGTCGGGAAGCTTCGCGCCCATCACGTCCGCGGCGCGCAGGTACGCCTCGTCGTGTTCACCGACCAGGATCAAGGCGGGCACCTCGAGATCCGGCAGCGCGTCGATGACGCTCTGCGCGGGCCCCGCCACGCGCCGTCCGAAGCAGGCGATGGCGCGCGGGTCCTGGGCGGCGATCGCGCGCGCCGCCGTGCGCGCCGCGGGTCGCTCCCGGTCGCTGCCGACGGCCGTGTCGGCACCGCGACCGGCCAGGAACGCGTCCCAGCCATCCCGCTCGAGTCGGGTCGCGATGCGCTCGACCTGCGCTTCCCAGCGGGCCTGCGCCTCGGCCTTCTTGAAGCCGGGTCCGCTGTCGAACAGCAGCAGCCCGCACACGTCGCGCGGGTGCGCGAGCGCGTAGTGGAGGGAGGCCAGACCGCCGAACGAGAGCCCGCCGACCACCGCGCGCTCCCCCGGCGCCGCCCAGGCCAGCACGGCGCGCATGTCGTCGACGACGCGCTCCATCGAGTAGGCGAGCGGGTCGTGGGGTGCCTCCGACTTGCCGTGGCCGCGATAGTCCCACAGCACGACGCGGCAGCCCGCGGCCCGGAGCGGCTCGACCTGGCCGCGGAAGTTCTCGTGCGTCTGGCAGTAGCCGCACGAGAGCAGCACCGGGAGACCCCGGCCGTGCACCTCGGCGTAGAGCTTGACGCCGTCGCTCGCCTCCACCGTCGCCACTGCCTTCTCCTCGCTGCGCGTGCGGCCCGCGGATTCCCGTGTCGCGAGCGGCTACGCCGCGCCGCGCTCGAGTCGCTCGCGGAGCGCGGTCGCCATCTGGTCGAGCTGCTCGTTCATCGGTTGTCGGATGGTGAACTCCGGGACGAAGGGCTTGGTGTTGCCCTCCATCTCGATGCGGACGCGCGTTCGACGGCCCGATTCTTCGAACGTGACGGCGCCCCGCAGCTCGCGCCAGATGCGGCCGTCGCACACCTTCTCGAAGCGCACGTTGCCGTCCATCAGGAAATCGAAGTGGAAGGTGGCGACGCCCTCGCGACCGAGCGCCCGGTAGCGGGTCCGGGTCGTCTTGCGGTCGCCCTTCTTGTCGACGATCTCGGTCTCGGTGTCCGGAAACAGGGCGATCAACGTCTCGTCCTTCAGCGTGCGCTCGACGGCATCGTCGCGCTCCGCCTCGACGTCGAACTCCTTCGAGAGCCGCATGTCGGCCCACCTCCTCTAACGGATCTCGGCCACGAAGGGCGGTAGCAGCACGGGCGTGAGCGGCGGGGCGGCCGCGAGCCAGCGCTCGAGCTCCCGCAACACCGCCGGGACCGGGAGTGCGCTGCGCCGGGCCAGCGTCGCGACGCGGCCCTGCAGCGCCTCGGCGACCCGTTCGGCGAAGCTCCGCGGAGCCGGGTACAGGATCAGCTGCACGTCCGCCTCCGGGTCGACGCCGGCGAGCGCCTTGCCGCGCCCGATCGCCGCGCGCAGGCCGCCGAGCTCGTCGACCAGACCCTGCTCCAGTGCCTGGCTGCCCGTCCAGACGCGTCCGCGCGCCACCTCGTGCGCGCGCGCGAGTTCGAGCGCACGTCCCTGCGCCACGCGCTCCAGAAACAGCGCGTAGATCCCCTGGACCTCGTCGGCCAGGAGCTGTCGCGCGGCCGGCGACAGCGGCTGGCTCGTGGCGAGCAGGTCTGCGCGCGCCGCCCGCGTGAGGACCTCGAAGCCGATCCCGACCTTGTCGTACAGACCGCCGAACACGGGTCGGAGCACGAACGCGCCGATCGAACCGGTCAGGCTGCCGGGCTCGGCGACGATGGCGTCCGCGCCGCAGGCGAGGTAGTAGCCGCCCGAGGCCGCGACGTCGGAGAGCGAGGCGACGATGGGCGTACCGCCCGCGCGCGCCCGCTGAGTGGCCCGCCAGATCACGTCGGACGCCAGCGGCGAGCCGCCGGGGCTGTCCACGCGCAGGATGATCGCGCGGATGTCCGGATCGGCCGCGGCCTCCTCCAGTGCGCCTGCGATGGTGTCGGAGGCGATGACCGGATCCCCGCTGAGCGACCGGTCGCCTTCGCCGACCACCACCGGTCCGCTGCCGTAGATCAGCGCGAAGCGCGCCGTGGGGCGGATCCCGACGCTCGAGGGGTCGATCTGGCGGTACGCCGGGCCGGGCACGAGGTGGGGATCGCCGAGGTCCTCGAGCAGCTCGTCGTAGTAGGCGATGCCGTCGACCAGTCCCGCGTCGACGAGGACCTCCGCATCGGCCGGCGCCTCGTCGATCAGGCTGCGCACCGCGGACGCGGCGATCCCGCGCCCCTCCGCGATGCCGTCTACGAATTGCGCGTCGATCGAATCGAGCAGCGCGTTCTCCACGGACCGCGAGGCGTCGGACATCTTCTTCGCCGCGAAGAACTCGGTTGCGCTCTTGAACTCACCGGCCTGTTCCACTTCGACGTCGATGCCGACCTTCTCCCACAAGCCGCCCAGGAAGTAGTACTCGGCCGCCAGCCCGACCAGCGGCGCGGTGGTCGCCGGCGCCACGTAGATCTCGTCGGCTGCGGTCGCGACGTAGTACTCGAGGTTGGCGCCCAGCCGCTCGACCTCGAAGTACGCGATCGTGCGGCGCCCGGCCTCGCGCAGCCGGCCGATCGCGTCGCGGATCTCCTGGGCCTTCGCCCAGCCGACCGCGAGCGGGCGGATCCGGAACACGACCGCCGCGAGACGATCGTCGCGCTCGGCCAGCGCCAGGCTCTGGAGCAGGCTCAGCAGGGTGTTCTGGCGGGCGCCGAGCAACCGTTCGACCCACGGCGTCTCGGCACCCTCCACGTATTCCCCGTCCAGATCGATCACCAGCACGCTGCCCTCGCGCACGTCGGGCTGCGCCGCCATACGCAGAAGTGCGACGATCAGAACGAACGCGATCACGATCAGGAGCAGCAGGCGACCGCGCGTGAGCCTCATGCCCTTCTCCCGGAGGTGGACGGGAAGCCTAGGCTATCATGCCGGCGAATGGCCAAAGAGGTCTACATCGCCGGCGTGGGCCTCACCGAGGTCGATCTGACCGGCCGTGAATTCAAGAACGTTTTCGAGCTCTTCGGTGAAGCGTACCGGCGCGCCGTGCGCACGACCCCGATCCCCCGCCTCGACGCGATCCAGGTCGGCATCATGACCAGCGAGGAGTTCGAGGGCCGCTCCAACATCGCCGCCAAGATCGCCGACCGCCTGCGCCTGACGGGCATCCCCGCCGTCCGGACCGAAACCGCCTCCTCGACCGGCGCGGCGGCCTTTCACGAGGCCTGTTACAAGGTCGCGTCGGGCCGCTTCGACAACGTGCTGGTGCTCGCCGGCGAGCGCATGAAGACGGTGGACACGCGGGCCGCGACCGCCATCATGTCGAAGACGATCGACCCGGTGGAGCGGCGCTTCGGCTTCACGATGCCGGCGCTGATCGCGCTCGTGACCCAGGCGTGGTTTCGCGAGCGCAAGCTGCGCGGGGCGCGGATCTCGGAGGTGCTCGCCCACCTCATGTACCGCGCCCACGCGCTCGGCTCCGAGAACCCCATCGCCGCCTTCCGCGGACGGCCCGAGCCGGTCGAGGCCTACCACGAGGATCCCCGCAATCTGCCCGTCGCGACGCCGCTGCGGCGCAAGGACTGCTCGCCGCTGTGCGACGGCGCCGCCGCGGTGCTTCTCACCTCCAGACCCCAGGCCGTGCGCGTCGCGGGGCTGGGCTCGGCGACCGAGACCTCGTCGATCCTGGACCGCGACCACCTCGCCTGCCTCGACGCGACGCGCGAGGCCGCGCGCATCGCCTATTGGCAGGCGGGCATCGCGAACCCGCGCGAATTGGAGGGACGCGTCGTCGAGATTCACGACGCCTTCAACAGTCTGCTTCCCATCAGCCTCGCCGACCTCGACCTGGTGGATCCGGACGACGCCATCGAGGCGCTGGTCGGCGCGGCGCGGCGCAAGCCCGTCGACCCGTACGCGAACCCCGTGACCGGGGTGCGCGGCCCGTGCCCGGTGAACCTCTCCGGCGGACTCAAGGCCCGGGGGCACCCGGTCGGCGGTACCGGGCTGTACCAGATCGTCGAGGTCTACCTGCAGATCGCGCAGCGCTTCCCGAATCTGCGCGCCCAGGTCCCGAACGCCCGGCTGGGGATCGCGCACTCGATCGGCGGTCCCGGCAACAACGTGTACGTCACGGTCATCGAGGACTCCGACAACCGGCGGGAGCGCGCGCGGCTGCCGCGGCCGGAGCCGCGGATCGGGCAGCGCGCCGAGCGGCGCGAGCGGCGCGGCGGCGCGCGCCTGCACGGAGCCCGCGCCGTCATCGAAGCCGCCACGTCGATCTACGTGACTGCCCAGAACGTCCCGGCCCCCGTCCACGTGGCCTTGCTCACGATCGACGGGCGGCGCGCCTTCGCCAAGCTCGACCACGCGCCCGGCGACGCCGAGCGGCCGGAGCGCGTGCTCGCCGGCCAGTCGGCGCGCATCCTGGTGAAGGACGACGGCGACCAATACTTCCAGATCCGGCGGCGGCGCGGCTGGGACGTCGGGCGGCTCGTCGACTCGATTCGCAAACGCGCGCCGCGCCGCCGGCCGGCGGAGCCGCCGGCGGCGGACGCCGACTCGGAGCGGCCCCGGCGCGGCCGCCCCTAGGCGGCGCGAAAGTCCCTGCGAAACCGCGCCATGATGCGTCGACCCAGGGGGTTCCACAGCGCCGGGAACAGGCGGCCCAGGCGCCAGATGAGCCGCCACGGACGCGGCGTGATGACGATCGGCTGGTTGCGCGCGACACCGCGCAGGATGGCGCGGGCGCAGCTCTCGGGGGACTGGCCCAGCCGGCCGGCGTTGCCCGCATCTCGAACCACCTCGGAACGCACGTTGACCAGCTGACCGTTCTCCAGGATCGACGTGTGGACGAAGCCCGGGCAGATCGCGCTCACCTTCACGCCGAGCGCCGCTCCCTCGGCGCGCAGGGCCAGCGACAGCCCCACCACGCCGTGCTTGCTGGCGCAATAGCTGGCGAACGACGGCGTCGGAACCAGACCCGCCATGCTGGCGGTGTTGACGATGTGTCCGGAACCCTGCGCGACCATCACCGCATAGGCGGCGTGCGATCCGTTCACGACACCCCGCAGGTTGACGTCCAACAAGCGGTGTACGTCCGCGAGCGACTGGTCCCGGAACTCTCCGACCACCGCGATGCCGGCGTTGTTGAACATGTAGTCGAGCCGCCCACACGTGCGGACCACGCGCTCGACCCGACTGCGAACCGCGGCTTCGTCGGTGACGTCGAGCTCCGCGGCTTCGGCCCACCCCCCCGAGCGTCGAATCCCGTCGGCGACGGAAGCCGCGCGCTCCGCCTGCACGTCGGCGAGATGGACGCGCGCGCCGCGCCGCGCGAGCTCCTCGCCCAGCGCGCGGCCGATCCCCGACGCGCCCCCGGTCACGATCGCGACGCCGTTCTCGAAGGTTGCCCGCCCCATCGGCTTCACTCCCTCGCGATGCCCGTCGGATTCCGGCGTCCCCGGACCGGGGTCGGTCCCATCGTACGCCCCCGGGAGCCTGCGGCACACCGCCCCGCTCGGAACGCGGGTGTGTGAACATGCGACACGCCCGTCCACCGCGGGATGCCGCCGTGCGCGCACGCGTCGGCACCCGGCTTGCACGCTTCTTCGGATGGGCGGCGTGCGGCGGCTCGCGCCCGCGGCGCGAGGGGGCGCCCATGGGTTACTCCCACCACGAACGGCTCTCGGCCCTCGACGCCAGCTTCCTCCGGCTCGAGGACGAGAACTCCCACATGCACGTGGGCTCGGTGGCGCTGTTCGACGCGGCACCCCTGACGCGCGAGGACGGTGGCCTCGACATCGAGACGATCCGGCGCATGATCGAGAACACGCTGCGCCGGATGCCGCGCTACCGGCAGCGGCTCGCGTGGGTTCCCCTCCTCGGACACCCGGTCTGGGTGGACGACGCGCGCTTCAACCTCCACTACCACCTCCGCCACATCGCGTTGCCGGCGCCGGGCAACGATCGACAGCTCAAGCGGACCGCGGGACAGGTTCTCGCCCAGGCGCTGGACCGCAGCAAGCCCCTGTGGGAGCTCTGGATCGTGGAGGGCGTCGCGGGCAACCGATTCGCGATCGTCACCAAGGCGCACCACTGCATGGTGGACGGCATCGCCGCGGCGGAGCTGGTGGGTTCGGCGATGGCGGTGGGTCCCGACGCGGCGATCCCCCGGGCGCGCCGCGGGCTGCCCCGCCCGGCGCCCGGTCCCTTCGACCTGCTGCTCGCCGAGATCGGCTACCACGCGCGCGGGGGCATCGCGGCCGCACGAGCCATCCGCCGGGCGCTGCGCCATCCGCGCGGCGCCCTGACGTCGGCGTGGGACGGCGCCCTGGGACTCCGGGACGTGATCCGGGCGGGCGTGCACCGGGCGTCGCCGACACCGATCAACGTCGCGCTCGGCCCCCACCGGCGCTTCGACTGGGTTCGCTTCGAGCTCGCGGACGTCAAGGAGGTGAAGAGCCAGCTGGGCGGAACCGTGAACGACGTGGTGCTGGCGGTCGCGACGGGCGCGCTGCGGCGCTTCCTCCGCGGCCGCGGCGTACGCGTCGAAGACCTGGACTTCCGAGCGATGATTCCGGTGAACGTCCGAACGGAGGACGATCCCCGCGACGTGGGCAACCGGATCGTGATGGTCGTGGCCCGGCTCCCGATCGACGAGGCCGAACCGCGCACGCGTCTGGAACGCGTCATCGACACGACCCGGGAGCTCAAGGCCTCGAGGCAGGCGCGGGGCCTGGCGCTGATCGAGGAGCTGAGCGACTGGACCGTCGCCTCGCTGTTCGTGCAGTTCGCGCAGCTGGTCGCGCGCTTCGGGCCGTTCAACGTGGTCGTGACCAACGTGCCGGGGCCCCAGCGGCGGGCGTACCTGCTGGGCTCGCCGCTGCTCGAGGTGTATCCGCTGGTGCCGCTGTACCGGAACCAGGACGTGGGCATCGCGCTGTTCAGCTACGACGGCGGCCTCTACTGGGGCTTGAACGCGGACTGGGACAGCGTGCCGGACCTGCACGACCTGGTGGGCGCGCTGGTGCGCGAATTCGAGGCGCTCCGCAAGGCATCCGCGGAACCCCGCGCGTGACGGCGCGCCGCGGAGCACGGCCGGCCTTCTTCGACCTGTGGTCGCGCTTCTACGACACCGCCCCCGTGCAATGGCTCACCTATCGGCCGGTCCACGACGCGCTGCTCGCGGCGCTGCGCAGGACGGAGCGGGAGCGGGTGCTCGACGTGGGCTGCGGAACCGGCATTCTCGCCGACCGGATCTGCCGCGAGCTCCCGCGCGCACGCGTCAGCGCCTGCGACTTCTCGCTCGGCATGCTGCGCCGCGCGAACGCGCGCAATCGCGCTCTGGGCTGGGTGCAGGGGGACGCGCTGCGGCTGCCGTTTCGAGCCGGCAGCTTCGACGCCGTGGTGTCGTGCGAGTCGTTTCACTGGTTTGCCGATCCGGCCCTGGCACTCGGGGAGTTCTTTCGCGTCCTGGCGCCCGGCGGGCGCCTGTTCGCCGCGCTGGTGAATCCGCCGTCGGCGCTGGCGAGCCGCGCGATCCACGCCGGCTCCCGAATCCTCGGCGAGCCCTTCTACTGGCCGACACGGCAGCACATGAGACGACAGGTCGAGGCCGCCGGGTTCCGGCTCGAGTCCCAGCGGCAGCTCTACCGGATCCCCGCCGGTCTGCTCCTGCCCCCGGTGCTGACGATCGCGCTGCGACCCGCGTCGGTGTCGGGCGGCACCCGCCGGCTCTAGAAGACGATCACGCCTCGGGCGTTCGCGCCCTGGGTCAGGTCCTCGAAGGCCTGCGGGGCGTCGTCGATCGAGTAGGTCTGCGTCACCAGCTCGTCCAGCTTCAGCTTGCCGGCTTTGTACAGCGACAGCAGCCTGGGGAAGTCGTACGCCGGCCGCGCGGAGCCGTACATGGAGCCGGTCAGCACCTTCTCCTGGAACGGCATGAGCAGCGCGGGCAGCGTGACCATGTCGGTCATCGGCGCCACGCCGACGACGATCGCCTTCCCGCCCTTGCAGATCATGTTGTAGACCTGCGTGATGGTCGCCGCGAGGCCGATGCACTCGAACGCGTGGTCGACGCCACCCGGTACCAGGCTCATCACCTTGGCGACCGGATCGCCGTCCCGCTTGGGGTTGACGGTGTGGGTGGCTCCGAAGGTCCGCGCGAACTCGAGCTTGTTGTCGGCCGTGTCGACCGCGATGATCGACTCGGCGCCGGCCAGGGCGGCCCCCTGGATGACGTTGAGACCGATGCCGCCCGTTCCGACCACGGCCACGCTCGAGCCGGGCTCGACGCGCGCGGTGTTGAGCGCGGCGCCGACGCCGGTCATGACGCCGCACCCGATCAGCGCAGCGCGATCCGAGGGAATCTCGGGATCGATCCGGATGCAGGCCTTCTTGTGCAGCACGGCGTACTCGGCCATCACCGACGTGCTCGCGAAGTGATTGAGGGCGTTGCCCTTCGCGTCGGTCAGGCGCGACGTCCCGTCCGGCATCGACGTGCCGCGCGTCATCGAGATGTCGCAGAGCCAGGGCTTGCCGGCGATGCAGTAGCGACAGGTGCCGCACATCGGAATCCACGAGGCGACGATGGAATCTCCGACCGCGACTTCGGTCACGCCCTCACCCAGCTCGACGACCGTGCCCGCGCCCTCGTGTCCGAGCACCAGCGGCGGCGTGAGCGGAAGCGTCCCCGTCACGGCGGAGTGATCGCTGTGGCAGACCCCGCACGCGCTGATCTTCACCAGCACCTCGTCGCGCTGCGGAGCGGCGACGTCGATCTCCTCGACGACGACGGGCTTGTTGTGCTCGCGGCAGATTACGGCCTTGGCCTTCGTACCCATGCCAGATGTCCTCCTCCACGCGCCCGCTCCGAGCGATTCGGAGGCTCTGCTCTTCGTCTGCAGGGGCCGTTGGGTGCGTCCGTTTCGAGGGCGCGAGTCTACGGGAGGCCGCTGGCGCGGTCAAAGCCTCTGGAGCCGCGGACGCAGCACGCGAGACGGGGCTACGCCTCCGGGGGCGGGCTCGCCGTCGGCGAACCGGCCGGGACGAGCTCGATCGTGGCGATCTCGCGCGAACAGTTGAAGCGGATCGCCGGGCCGGCGAAGCCGAAGCCGCGGTTCACGTAGAGCGTGGAGCCGTTCACGCGGTACAGACCGCGGTGAAAGGGTGTGACGAGCCGCGCAAGGTTGAAGTTGCCGCCGGGGATGGGAAGCGCGAGCTGACCCCCGTGCGTGTGGCCGGACAGGACCAGCTGGAAGCCCAGCTTCGACGCCTGGTGAAACGCCTCGGGCCGGTGCACGAGGAGCACCGTCGGCCCGTCGTCCGGGCAGCTCGCCGCCACGTCGTTCAGCGCGTCGAGCTCGAGCCCGCGCGCCGCCCAGTCGACGCCCGGGTCGTCCACGCCCGCGAGGTAGAGCGGAAAGTCGACCGGTACGCGCACCACGTCCTTGCGCAGCAGGCGCAGGTTGGGCGCCCACTCGCCGAACGCCGCGGCCACGGTCTCGGTCCCCGTATAGGTGTCGTGGTTGCCGAGCACGGCGTACGTCCCGTAGCGGGCGCGCAGACGGCCGAGCCGCGACATCCCGTCGGGCACGAAGCTCGGATCGTTGTCGAAGATGTCCCCGGTGAGGACGATCAGATCGGGCGCGTGCGCGTTGACGTCGTCGACGAGCCGCCCGAGCGCCTCACCCTGCAGGCGGTTGCCGATATGGAGATCGGAGATCTGCACGATGCGCAGACCGCGGCCGCCGTCGTGCAGGCCCTCGACCTCGACCCGCACGTGGGTGCGCTCGACGCGCGACTTCCCGACCGTGAACCCCCAGGCGATCATGAAGCCGAGCGAAGCCACCACGGTCGCGCTCGCGATGCGGAACACCTCGAAGGCCAGCTCGGAGCTCACTCCGGCCACGGTGAGGAGCTGCGCCAGCGGATACAGGCCGATCCACGAGCCGAGGATCGCGACGCCGACCAGCAGCGTGGCGACGCCGACCGCCATGTAGGCCCGCGCCACCCAGCGCGCGGCGCCGCGCGAACGGGCGGCGCGCCGCAGGATCGGCACCAGCAGGCCGTTGGCGAGGGTGAGCAGCGCCGCGAGCAGCAGGCCCAGCGCCAGGCCGGGTCCCTCGCGCCCCGCGACGACCACCGTGACCCAGTGGCCGAGGACGACCTGCATCACACCCAGCGCGTAGCCGAGCGTGGTGAAGATCTGTCCGAAGATGATCGGGCGCAGCAGCCGCTGGAGCATTGGCTCGACGTCTCCCAGGCGTGCCCGCGAACGCGGATCCCACGCGAACGGCAGAGTCTAGCGGCTCTGGTGGGGGCGCAGGCCCACGGGCTTCGGGACCCGAGCCGCACCCCGCGGCGGGCCCCACCGCTACCATCGTCCTGCCGACCGGCAAGTTGAAGGGAAATGCGGCGAACCGCAAGGCGCCCCGGGCCCGGGAGCCGCGCGGTCTAGAAGCGGTCGGAGGGCCAGAAGACGAAGCGCTCGGGCGGCAGGATCCGGCGCAGGACATCGCCCGCTGCGTCGGCGCCCCGGGCCGACGCGCCCAGGCGGCGCGCCAGTGCGGGGGCGTCGAGACAGCGCAGCATGGCGCCCGGGTCCTCGAGGCGCACCCCTGCGATGCCGCGCGCGTCGAGCGCGCGGGCGAGCTCCGGATCCTCGACCCAGCAGCCGGTGGCGAGGCTGCGAAACGCGGCCGAGGTCTTCCCCTGCGGAGCGAAGGCGTCGGGCGTGCGCGGCGTCATGACGTGGGCCACGACGTCGGCGAGCGCGTCACTCGCGTCCGGTGCGCGCCCGAACTCGAGCAGGAACAAGACGCCGTAGAGCATCGTCGCCCGCGCATAGGCGCAGACCCGACCGGCGCGGCGCGCGACCCAGAACTCCTCGTCGGGATTGCCCGCCAGCCGCAGGCTCGTCTGCCACGCCGCCGCGTCGCGGACGACGGTCCCGTCGAGCCCTCCGGAGTAGGCGGCGTGGAGCGCCGACACCGCCTCGAGGTGCCGCTCCGGCTCGAAGGCCTCGACCGCGGCGCGCGGCGCGGCGGTGCCCCGCGCCGTGTCGAGGCGGTAGACCGCGCGCGTGCCCCACGAGTGCCAGCCGAGGCGGGCGTAGAGCTCGATCGGCCCGGCGAACAGCAGCGAGAGCTGCATGCCGCGCTCGCGCATCGCCGCGATCGCCCGCTCGAGCAGCGCGCGCGACACCCCGCGACCGCGCCGCTCGGGCTTCGTGAACACCGTGCCGATGCCGCCCAGCCGGACCTCGGCGCCCGCGATCCGCACCTCGCGCGGAAAGACCTGGACGCAACCGATCATCCGACCCGCGTCCTCGGCCACGAGCACGTTCTCGTCCGCGAAGCGCGCGTCGAGCTCGAGATAGCGTCGAAAGAAGTCGCGCCCACGCCAGCCGTCCGCCAGCTCCCAGCCGTCGAGCAGGTCGAGGAGCGGCTCGCGTTCGGCGGCGCGCAGCGTGCGGAGTTTCATGCGGACCGCAGTATACTCGCCGGATGGCGGACGCTCGGGCGCTCTACCGGGAGGGGTTCGAACACTTCACGAACCAGCGCTTCGATGCGGCGGCCGAGCGCTATCGCAGGGCGCTCGAGGCGGATCCGGAGCTCGGGATCGCCTGGAACGCGCTCGCCATGGCGCTCGACCGCACGGGCGACGTCGACGGCGCGATCGAGGCGATCGAGCGGTACATCGAGCTCGACCCGGACGATCCGCTCGGCCACACGAGCCTGTCGATCTTCTTCCAGAAGAAGGGCATGATCCGCGAGGCCGAGGACGAGAAGGCGCTGGCCACCCGTCTCCAGACGAAGCAGCAGACCGGAACGCCCTGATCGCGTCCTCAGCTTCCGGCCGCGATCCGGGCGGCCTCGACGACGGCTTCGTAGTCCGGCTCCTCGGTCAGCTCCTTCACGTACTGGACGTGCACGATCCGGTCGTTTCGATCCACGACGAACACGGCGCGCGCGTCGAGTCGCAGCTCCTCGACGTGCGTCCCGTACGCGTTCCCGAACGACATCCCGCGGTGGTCGGACAGGCACTGCAGATGCTCCACCCCGTTGGCCGTGCACCAGCGCGCCGCCGCAAACGGCAGATCGGCGGAGACCGTGTAGACCGCGACCTCGTCGCCGAGCTCGTCGGCGTACTCGTCGAAGCGCCGGGTCTGGGTGTCGCAGACGGGGGTGTCCAGGCTCGGCACGACGCTGAAGACGCGGACCTTCCCCTTCGACGCGGCGAGCGTGACGGGCTCGAGGCGGGTGTTCAGCACTTCGAAGTCGGGCGCCGGCACGCCCGTCTCGAGCTCGGGCCCGAGCAGCGTCAGCGGATTGCCGCCCATCGTGACGGCTTCCTTCCTCTGGTTCATGGGGGCTCCTCCTGAGCAAAAACGGCGCGATTGGTAACGCGCCGAGGGCGCGTTCCGCAACACCGGGGCTGCCGGCGCGGTAGACTCGCGGCCCGCCCGGTCGCGGGACGGGAGATGCTGCCTCATGTCGGACGAACGGCCCAAATCGTTCTTCTTGTCGCCGGAGCTCCACGACTACCTGGTGCGCCACGGATCTCCGCCCGACGCCGTGGCGGGCGAGCTGATCGCCGAGACGAAGCGACTCGGCGCGCTCTCGATGATGCAGGTCGCGCCCGAGGAGGGCGCCTTCCTGACCGTCCTGACGCGGGCGCTCGAGGCGCGCCGCGCCATCGAGGTTGGAACCTTCACCGGCTACTCCGCACTGTGCATCGCGCGAGGTCTTCCCGACGACGGCCGGCTGAT
>CP070734.1:3273302-3285484 GCA_020347605.1 Deltaproteobacteria bacterium
CCGCGCATCCGGTCACCGTTCGCAGTCATGGCCGGGCCCTCCGCTGCGGCCGCAGCCCCGCGTCACGGGCCCCGGCCCACCGGGACGTTCCGCCACGGAGGGTGCCCGCGGTATGACCGCGCTCATGCGGCGGCCCCGGGAGCGAACGCCGCTTCCGGAGCATGACGGCCGTCATACGTGCCGGTCGGCGTGTCGGCAACGCTCGTCTTGCGGTCGCCGCAGGGTCCGCGATGCTCTGGCCGGATCCGTCGATCTCCGCACACCGCGGGATGCATCCCACATTCGGGTATGGAGGGAGCCATGTACAAGGGCGTGGCGACATTCAATCGTATCCGTTTCATCTGCGTCTCGAGAGTCGGGCGAGCGTTCGCGTTCGCCCTGACCGCGGTCGTCCTCGCAGCGCCTGTGGAGGCCCGGGGTGAGCCCACCGCGAGCGGCAAGGACGAGCAGTCGTTCAGCTTCGAGCACGGGTACCGCTATACGTCGGCCGACGGCTCGGTCGAGATTCACGCGGGCGGGGTCTACGCCGGGGAGTACGTCGATTTCGACTCGCGCAATCCGTCGGACTCGCGGGCGCGCACGGCGATCTTCCGCGCGGTCCTCGAGGGGACGATGAACGAGCGCCTGAGCTTCCGCATCGTGCCCGACATCCTGGGCAAGGACACGCGCTTCAACCTCGACGAGGCGTGGCTCGCCTACGCGTTCGATCCCCGGTTCAAGGCGCAGGCCGGGCTCATCCACATCCCGATGGGCTTCGAGAGCTGGTTCCTCGAGCAGGAGCTGTCGCTGATCGGCTACGCGTTCCCGGGCTACATCGACCAGCGCACCGATCTCGGTCTGGGCTTTTCGGGCGAGTTCGGCAACGGCGGGCTCGAGTGGCACGCCGCCTTCGGCTTCGGCAAGGGCTTCGACATCCGCGGCGACAAGCAGGAGGACGAGCGGATCTCGGTGCAGGCCGCCGTCTTCCCGTTCCTGTGGGGCCGCGATCCCGACGACCCGGAGCCGCCCGAGTGGTGGCAGGGATTCTTCGCCGGGCTGGGCTACTCCTACACCGACGATTACGAGGGAACGCTGCACGTCGACTCGCCGCTCGGCACGAGCCTCTTCAACGTCGGCCGCTTCAAGGCCGATGACAGCGGCTTCCTGCACTGGACGGTGGGCATCGACGCGGGACCGGTGCGCATCGCGGCCGAGCGCGTGGACGGCGGCTACTCGGACGTCGAGCTCGCCGTGGGCGACGAGGACTTCGACGACGTCAGCTCCTGGCAGGCGAGCTTCCACTGGATGATCACCGGAGAGCACTACGCGACGCGCGCCTACCGGCAGATCTCGCCGAGGCAGGAATTCCCCGCACGCCCGCTGTTCGGGGAGGCGGACGAGAAGGGCTTCGGCGCGGTGGAGCTGGGCGTGCGCTACTCGAACTTCGACATCGACCGGGCCTTCTTCGACTTCGGCTTCACCAGCGAAGCGCAATCGTCGCAGGAGGCGCGCACCTTCAGCGCGGCCGTGAACTGGTATCCGTCGGCGAACTTCCGCTTCGGATTCGAGTACGTGCGCATCATCGCCGACGACGACCCGGGCAGTCTGGGTGGGCAGGGCCGCGGCAACAACTGGGTGCTGCGCGGCCAGTACCAGTTCTGAGCTGCGCACGCGTCGCGCTGCCGAGCTCGGCGCGGCGGCGCTCGGCGCCGATCAGCGGCGGCCGCCGAGGATCCGGATTCGCTCCGCGCGGGTGGCGCGCGCCTGCCGGTACAGGGAGAACTGGCCGAGGGCGCGCGTCCAGTTGTGATCGCCCGCGGAACCGAAGCGCGCGGGGTTCCAGCCGAAGTAGCGCTCGTTGAGCGCGTCGGCGGCGAAGCGCGCGGCCAGCTCGAGGCTGATGCAGTCGAGACCGTCGGCCAGGGACGCTCGTTCCTCGGCTCCGAGCTCGATGGACAACGCGCCGAGGTAGCCTTCCGCCGCGGCCCGGAACAGGCGCATGTCGAGCTCCGCCTCGGCGGAATCCTCCCCGCGCCGATTGCACCACGAGCGCCAGGCGTCGCCGAGCTCCGCGTACAGGGGGATGCGCGAGGTGGTGTCGAGGTCGATCAGGCTCACGGCGCGGGACCGCGCGGACCCCTGCCGACCCTCGAAGAGCACGTTGTTGAACTTCAGGTCGCCGTGCACCACGCGCCTCGGCAGGCCGGTGAGATCAGGCAGGGTGCGCGCAGCGCACAGGATCTCGTCGGCGAGCGCCGCAACGCGGTCGTAGAGGCGGTGCCCGGGGTGTGCGTCCAGTGCCTTTTCGAGCGAGCGGAGATGCGCGGGCGTGTCGTGCAGGCGGATGCCGAGCGGCTGGAAGGCGTGCTCCAGGTCGTCGAGCGCGCTGTGGAAGCGCGCCACGAGCGCCGCCGCCGACCGGGCCTGCTCGGGTGCGTCGCAGGTGTCGAAGCCCACGCCCGGGACGCGCGTCTCCAGCCGCCAGATCCCGTCCGCGCCGAGATCCGCGTACGGCCTGCCCGTCCGGGTAGGCAGCAGGACGAACGTGCAGAGGCCCCGGGCCTGGAGGTGCTCGGTCACCGCGCGGATGTTGTCGTGGATGCCCGGCGAGAAGATCGGGCTGACCCTCTGCAGCACGTACTCGACAGCGCCGGCGCACACGGAGAAACTCTGGTGGATGAGTCCTCCCGGCAGGGGCGAAACGCGGGCGTCCGTGATGCCGTACGCCGCCAGCGCCCGCGGGATCTCGGGAGCCGCGACGCTCTCGGTGGAGCGAGCCATGCGCACAGCCTTTGCGATCGCTGCGCGATCCGCAAGCCGAGGCGTGGATCCGCCGTGAGATCGTGGCAGCTCTGCGTCGGTCACACCTGGGACGGCCGGCCGCTGGCGGAGGGCGAGCGCGTCTGCCTCGCGCTGCGGTTCCGCGCTGGAGAGCTTCGGGTCGACGTCGACGCTCCGTTCCACGACGACGCACCCCCGCCGCAGCCGGCCGGCTCCTGCCCCGGGCTCTTCGAGTTCGAGGTGGTCGAGCTGTTCCTGCTCGGGGAGGCGCAGCGCTATCTCGAGGTCGAGCTCGGTCCCCACGGTCACTACCTGGTGCTCCAGCTGCGCGGCACCCGGCGCGTCGAGGCGAGCGGGCTGCCGCTCGACTACGCGGTGCGGCGGCGAGGCGCGCGCTGGACGGGGCGGGCGCGGCTACCGGCCGCGTACCTGCCGCCGGGGCTGCGGGCCTGCAATGCCTACGCGATTCACGGACCGCCGGAGCGTCGGCGGTACCGGGCGGCCTACCCGGTGCCCGGGCCGGAGCCGGACTTCCACCGCCTCGAATTCTTCCGGCCGCTCGGCGGGTAGCGCTCGCGTGCCGGTCGAGGTCGATCGCCTGTTCGATGCGCTTCGCGCCGCGGGCATGACCGGCGTGCCCGTGCGTTTCTCCGTCGTGCCCTCCCATCAGGTGATTCCTCGCGAGACCCTGGACGGGATCGACGCGTTCATCCGGCTCTTCGACCGGGTCACGACGCGGCGCCAGTGGTGTGAGGCGGCGACGGGCTCGGCGCCCGAGGTGGCCCTGCGGCCGCGGCGCGAGGTGTGCTTCTTCAGCGCCTGGGACTTCCACATCTCGCCCGAGCATCCCGGCTCCTGGCAGCTGATCGAGTGCAACGACAACGGCTCGGGGTTCCTGTTCGCGGCGCGCATCAACCGCATCTTCTACGAGCTCTCGAGCCCCGCGGTGCGCGCAGCCGTGGAGCCGCCGCCCGCGTTGGCCGCCTTCGACGCGCACCTGGCCGGACTGGTCGAGCGGGAGGCCGTGGCGTTCTTCGGCGAGGTGCCGCGCGGCACCTTCCTGATCCTCGACGATGCCGACTCGCTCGCGCGGGGTCGGTTTCGCGACGAGCTATCGATGCTGCGCGACCGGTTCCGGAGCCAGGGCTGGGAGGCCGACGTCGCCGCACCCGATGTGCTCCGCTGGCACGGCGGCCGGCTGGTCGCCGGCGGTCGGGAGGTCCGCTTCGTCGTCAACCGCTCGACCGACTTCTTCCTGCGGGACGCGGGGCTCGCGCCGCTGCGCGAAGCCTATCTCGCGGGCCGCGTGTACATCGCCCCGAATCCGTTCACGTACGCGACGCGCAGTGACAAGCGGTTGCTCGAGTGGCTCTCGCTGCCGGAGCGCGACGCGGAGCTCGGCATCCGTCCGGAGGAACGGGCGGTGCTTCGCGACCACGTTCCGGAGTCCCGGGTGTTGCGCGCCGAGAACCTCGACGCGCTGGCGCTTCGGAAGGACGCGTTCGTCTTCAAGCCCTGCCATGGCTTTGCGGGCCGCGGTCTGCTCCCGAGCGCACAGGTCGGCCAGACGCGGCTGCGGCGCCTCTTGCGCCGCGGCGAGCCGTACCTGGCGCAGCGGCGGGTCCCCAAGCACCGCGTCACCGCAGAGCCGGGCGGCACGGCCGGACTGTGGGCCGACCTGCGGGTCTGGGCCTACCGCGGCGAGCGCTTCCTCGTCTCCGGGCGGGCGTCCCGCCGACCGGACCGGATCGACCTCGCACCGCCCGGGGGCTGGATCCCGACCTTTCCAGCCGGGCAGCCGTCCTGAAGGCTGGACGGGCGGTCACCTCGCGTGGCGAGGGCCGCCCGCGCGGCCGCGGTCCCCTTGGGGAAGCGGAACTGCGATCGCCGTCACTGCCGGTATCCGGCCAACCTGCTATTCAACGGTCCACCTCTCTCAAGGCGAGTGGCGGGCCAGCCGACGACGAGCAGGGCGGACACGGGGGTCGTCCGCCGTAGCCATCGGCGGGCCGTCCGATTCCAGCGCGGAGCCGAACCGTGATCCAGCAGCTCGACGCCGTCCTCGGTCGTGTCCTGGCCGCCTGGGTGGACGGCGTGCGCGCACGCGCCGCCGCGGTCGTGGTCGGCACCCTGCTCGTGACCGTCCCGCTGCTGGTCTACACCGCGCTCGGCCTGGGCATCAACTCGGACAACGTGCGCCTGCTCGCGGACGACGTCCCCTCGCAGCGCGCCCTCACCGAGTTCGCGCTGGCCTTCCCCATCCTCAACGACGCGCTGATCGTGGTGGTGGACGCCCCGACCCCCGAGCGCGCGCGCGACGCTGCGGAGGCGCTCGCGGGGCGCCTGGCCGAGCAACCGGACCGCTACCGCGACGTCTACGTCCCGGGTGGCGGACACTTCTTCGAGCGCAACGGCCTGCTCTATTGGAGCGTCGACGAGCTCGAGGACTTCGTGGACCACATGTCGGGGCTCCAGCCGCTGATCGCGGAGCTCGAGCGCGACGACAGCGTCGCCAGCCTCGCCAACATGGTCCAGGCCGGATTGGAATCCGGTCCGCTCGAGCCCGCCGGAGGCGCTCGCTGGGCCGCCATCCTCGACGAGGTGGGTCAGGCGACCCACGCGGCCTACACGCGCTATCCGGTCGCCGTCGCCTGGGACGAGCTGTTGCGGACGGAGCCGCCGGCGGCCGGGAGCACGCGCAGCGTGATCCTGCTCGACCCGGTCCTGGAGTTCGACTCGCTGCTGGCGGCCGCTCCTTCGATGCGCGGCATCCGCGAGGCGGCGCAGGCGCTGGGCTACGACGCCGCTTCGGGCGTCCAGGTTCGCATCACCGGCAACCCGGCCCTCAACTACGAGGAGATGCTGGGGCTCGCGCAGGACATCGTGGTTGCCGGCGTATTCTGCTTCTTGCTCGTCGGGTACGTCCTCTACCGGGCGCTGCGATCACTCCGCCTGGTGATCGCGGCGCTCGCCACGCTGCTCGTCGGTCTCGTCTGGACCGCCGCCTTCGCCACCGCGGCCGTCGGCCAGCTCAACCTGGTCTCGATCGCCTTCGCGGTGCTCTTCATCGGCCTCGGCGTCGACTTCGCGATTCACCTCGGGATGCATTACGTGGCGCTCCGGCGCGATGGGTTCGACCACGCCGCGGCGTTGCAGGACGCCGCGCGCCATGTCGGAAGCTCCCTGGTGCTCTGCGCCATCACCACCGCCATCGGGTTCTACGTCTTCGTACCCACCGATTACCGGGGTGTGGCGGAGCTGGGCCTGATCTCCGGGACGGGGATGGTCATCATCCTGGCGCAGACGCTCACCTTCTTCGTCGCGTTGATCTCGTCGTGGCTTCCCTACGTCGACGCCCCCGACGCGCGCGAGAGCCTGCGCTTCGACGCGCGCTGGTTCGCGGCGTTCACGGGTCGACCGCGCGCCGTACGCGCCGCCGCTCTGGTCCTCGGCCTGGCCGCGATCTTCACGCTCCAGTGGGCCCGCTTCGATCCCAACGTCGTGCGCATGCGGGACCCGTCGACCGAGTCGGTTCAGGCCTTCAACGATCTGCTCGCGCAGAACGATCAGACGTCGCCCTGGTTCGCCAACGTCGTGGCGCCCGACCTGCGTACCGCGGAGCGCCTGAGCCGACGTCTTTCCAACCTCGACGTGGTGGGTCGCGTGATCACGCTCGAAGACTTCGTGCCCGAGCATCAGGAGCTCAAGCGCGAGATCCTGACCGACCTCGCGATGATCCTCGAGGCGCCCCGGCCGACGGCCTCGGCGACCGGACGCCCGAGCGTGGAGGAGCGGCTCGATGCGCTGCGCGAGCTTCGCGACTTCTTGTCGCGATCCGCGCTCTCCAGGGGCAGCTCCGAGCTCGCCGCGAGCATCCGGTCGTTCCGCGACCGTCTCGACGGCTTCCTCGACACGGTCGAGCGGGAGGGCGGCGCCGAGCAGGCACTCGCGAACCTCGAGCGAAGCGTGCTCGCTCCGCTCTCCAAGCAGCTGCGGCGGCTTCGCGCGGCTCTCGATCCCGAGATCGTCGAGCTCGAAGACCTGCCGCGCGATCTCACGACCCGCATGGTCGCCGTCGACGGACGCGCGCGCCTCCAGGTGTTTCCGCGTGAGAATCTGAACGAGGGGCAGGCGCTCGAGCGCTTCGTCGATGCCGTGTATGGCGTCGCGCCCCAGGCCACCGGTCTGGCCGTGAACCTGGTCGAGTTCGGGCACGCCACCGTCGCGTCGCTCAAGCAGGCGCTGGTCTCGGCCGTGACTCTGATCGCGATTCTCTTGTGGTTGCTCTGGCGCCGCGTGGATCGCATGCTCCTGGTGCTGGCGCCGCTGCTCCTCGGTGCGGTGCTGACGGGCGCCTCCATGGTCGCTCTCGGGGTGTCCTTCAACTTCACCAACGTCATCGTGATCCCGCTCATCCTCGGCATGGGCGTCGACAGCGGCATCCACATGGTCCAGCGCGCGAGCCGCGCGGCATTCGATCCGCGGCTCCTGCTCGGCACCACGACCGCGCGGGCCGTCTTCTTCAGCAGCCTCACCACGATCGTGAGCTTCGGCAGCCTGGCGCTCTCGTCCCACCCGGGAATGTCGAGCCTCGGCGTCATGCTCACGGTCGGCATGCTGTTCATCCTGCTCTCCAACCTCGTCGTTCTTCCCGCCCTGCTGCCCGCGAACCGCCGCTGACGCCCGCACATGGGCGCTCGCGAGCCGCAGAGATCCCGCGTCGTCCTGTACGGTCTGCTCGTCGCGGTGAACGCCGCGCTGTTCCTGCTGCTGGAGGCGGGCGCGCGGCTCTACGTGTCCGCGCAGGTCGGCCCGCGAGCCCTGCTCTACGGCACCGGCTGGCATCGCAGCCAGCAGCCGGCCGACGAGACGCCCCCGCCGCCCGCGGCGGGACCGGAATCGGCGCGCTTCCATCGCTACACCGTCGGCGCGTACCGGCAGGGCGTGCCCGACAAGAGCGGAAGCTACGCGAAGTACCATCCCAACGAGATCAAGACGCTCCGCGACCACGAGACGGGCGAGACGTTTCCGGTTCGAATCAACTCCCAGGGCTTCCGCGGAGACGACTTCGCGCGGGAGAAGGCGCCCGGGGTCGTCCGCGTTCTCACGCTGGGTGCGTCGTCCACCTTCGGCTACGGCAGCCGGGACCGCGAGACGTATCCGGCGCTCCTCGAGGAGATCTTGAACGAACGGAGCGCAGGCGCGCCGCGCTTCGAGGTGATCAACTTCGGAGTTCCCCACGCGATCAGCGACAACCTGGTTGCCATGTTCGTGGCCGAAGGCATTCCGCTGGCGCCGGACGTCGTGACGCTCTACGCGGGCGTCAATGACAGTGCGATCGTGGAGGAGGATCCGGGGTGGCTCGGGCGGCTCTGGAACGGTCTGCGCGGTCGCCTCCTGATCGCGGAGTTCGCCGACCACCTGATCCGCCCGTTCCGGGACGCGTCGGAGCACCTCTGGAGCGAGGCGTACGCCGAGCACCGGAGCCGGGTCTTCATCGACAACGTCGAGACGCTCTTCGCGGCGTGCCAGGAGCGGGGCATCCGGTTCATCGTCGCGACCCAGCAGGCGAAGTCGGTCATGGTGCCCCCCGCGCAGATGAAGGGCTTCTCGTACGCCGAGGAGGCGGATCTGGTGCGGCGCAGCCTCGCCGATCCGACGTTGCGGCGCGCGCCGCAGGCGCCGGGAGAGCGTCTCACCCCCGCCGTGATCCGGGCCAGCCGGCGGCGCAGCTTCTGGATCCACAACCGGCTGATGCGCGACCTGCGGAGCTGGGCCGCGCGCCGCGACGTGACGCTCGTCGACGTGATCGAGATCTTGGACGCCGACCGCGACCTGCTGCTCAGCTGGGTTCACCTGCACCCGGATGCGAATCGGCGGGTCGCAGACGCGTTCGCGACTCGGATCCTCGAGCGGCCGGTGGACCCGGTGCGAACGGCCCGTCCGCCGCCGGCGCAGGGCTCGTGACGGGCGTCGCGAGCCGGCCGCCCGCCGGGCTCAGGGGGCCCCGGCGGTCCCGCGCGCCGCGGCGTCCGCGCTTCGTTCGATCACGATGATGCCGGGGTAGCGCTTCTTCGAGTTTCCGGGGAAGAGCGGCGCGTGCGGGCTGGACACCCGGATCCGATCCAACGCCTCGTTTTCGTGCCGGTCGAAGCGGAACGCGTCCGGATCCATCTTCTCGGAGGCCAGCAGGTGTCCCAGGTAGTCGTTGAAGAGCGTTTCGGCCTCCCAGGGCGCGAAGAAGGCGGGCCCGTGATTGCGCACCTCGAAGCCCTCGTACTTCGCGAACTTCACCATCACGTAGTGGTAGAAGAGCGAGTTGTAGAGCAGGATCGCCACGCCTCCCGGGTTCAGGTGGGCGTCGAGTCCGCGCACGATCGACAGTCCCAGGTCGCCGCGATCGGTCAGCGGCGTGTTCTGCTTCGCGTCGAGGTCGAGGGCGTAGGGCGGATTCGAGATGAGCACGTCGAAGCGCTCGTCGGGCCGGATCACGGAGAACGCGGTGATGTCCGACGCCGGGACCCGGCGCGCCTCGATGATGTCGCCCAGATCCAGGCGGCGGGCGTTCAAGGTCGCGTTCATCACGGCCTGCTCGTTGATGTCGGTGGCCACCACCTTGCGGGCACCGAGCCGCGCCGCGTAGAGGCTGATGATGCCGCTGCCCGTGCCGATCTCGAGCACGGTCTTGCCCTCGAAGCGGGCGGCGTTCTCCTTCATGAACGGAAGCACCGCCACCTCGGCCTCGTTGGGAAAGAAGACCGTGGGCAGGACCACGACATCGGCCTCGAGGTGATCGGAGCGGAAGGTCCGTTTGCCGTTCGCCGACTGCGCGAGCGGAGCCGCCAGAACCGTGATGCTGAGCACGCAGCCGAGCCGGAGAACGCGCTTTGTCCGCACGCACAGGCCTCCCGAATTGAACGCGCGAGCGTATCCCATGCCTGCGGGGGGCACCAGAAACGGCGCCCCGGCCGGGCGTGCGCCCCGATGCGCGCCCGGGATTGAAATCACCGCCGTTTCGTGGCATGCCTCGCGTCGAGGGGGAGCGCGTCCGGGAGGTGCGCATGGCCGTGTCGGGTCGATCGGTTCGCGGACTCACGCGCCGCAGCGTGCTGTCTTCCGCCGGGGCCCTGGCCGCCGGCTGGGCGCTCGAGGGCTGCGGGTACCAGAGCCAGCTGTTCCTGGTCGGCTCAGCGCCCACGGCCGAGACGCCGCAGGAGGCGTGGTCCGGGTCGCGCGTCGCCCGCTACCGGCCGCTCGGCCGGACCGGCTTCGAGATGTCGGACATCTCGTTCGGCTGCGCCGGTCTCTCCGATCCCGCGGTGGTGCGGCGCGCGATCGAACGCGGGATCAACTACTTCGACACCTCGCCCGACTACTCGCACGCGCAGTCGGAGCGGGCGCTCGGCGAGGGGATCCGGGGCGTTCCGCGCGACGCGCTCTTCGTCGCGTCCAAGCTCTGCACCCCGGACGGCCACCTGCGCAACGAGACACCGGTGGCGCGCGTCATCGAGGCCGTCGAGTCCAGTCTGCGGCGGATCGGCACCGACCATCTCGACCTGGTCCACGTCCATGCCGTGAACTCGATCGATCGCCTGATGGCCCCGTCGCTTCACGAGGCCTTCGATCGTCTGCGGGAGGCCGGCAAGGTGCGCTTCCTCGGCGTCTCCAGCCATACTCCCAACCTCGAAGCGGTCATGCACCACGCCGTCGATGTGGGGCGCTTCGACGTGATCATGGTCGCCTACAACTTCGAGAACTGGCCCGACCTGTCGAACGTGTTCCGCAAGGCGCACGAGCGGGGCGTCGGTGTGGTTGCGATGAAGACGCTCAAGGGGGCCCATCATACCCATCTCGCGGATTTCGAACCGACGGAGCGCACATCCTTCGCGCAGGCGGCGTTCTCGTGGGTACTCGAGAACCCGGACGTCAGCGGCCTCGTCGTGTCGATCCGCGAGCTTGCTCAGATCGACGAGTACCTCTACGCGTCCGGCAAGCGGCTCAGTGACGAGAATGCCGCTCTGCTCGGCAGATACGATCGACTCGTCACGCGCAGCTACTGTCGCCCCGGCTGCGGCGAATGTCTGGAACGCTGCCCCCACGGTGTGCCGATCGACGACGTCCTGCGGTACCGGATGTACGCGGAGAACTATGGGCGCACGGACGAAGCCATGCGGCTCTACGCGCGCGTCGATCCGGCGCGGCGCGCGGACCGCTGCGCGAGCTGTGACGCGCCGTGCGCGCCGGCCTGCCGATTCGGACTCCCGATTCGCGAGCGCCTCGTACAGACCGAGCGCCTGCTGCGCCCGGCGTGAGCCCGGACGTCGCGTGGCCGGCCGGAGCGCCGGCCCGTTGAGGGCGCCCCGGTCGACGGGTCGCATACCGCGCCCGGTCGTAGCGGTCGGGCCGTTCTACCCGTAGGGCGATGTCCGAGGCGATTCACGGGCGCATCCGCGGCTGCCTGCTGGCCGGCGCCGTCGGCGACGCGCTCGGCGCTCCGATCGAGTTTGCGTCTCGGAAGGAGATCCGCGAGCGCCACGGCCCGGACGGCGTGCGCGACTACGCGCCCGCCTACGGCCGGCGCGGCGCGATCACCGACGACACGCAGATGTCCCTCTTCACGGCGGAGGGCCTGGTGCTGGCCACGCGGGCCGGCTCGCTCCACCGCCCCGCGGAGCGCCTTCGACATCTGCATCGCGCGCACCTCCGCTGGCTCCGGACGCAGGCCGAGACGTCCCGCAGTCCCAGCTTCGACCGCTGCACGGAGGGATGGCTCCTCGACGTCGAGGCGCTCCATGCGCGGCGCGCGCCCGGGACCACCTGCCTCACGGCGCTTCGCTGCGAGCGGATGGGTCGGCTGGAGCATCCGCTCAACCACAGCAAGGGATGCGGCGGCGTCATGCGGGTGGCGCCGGTCGGGCTCGCGCTCGGTGTGGACGACCCGTTCCGCCTCGGCTGCGAGGTCGCCGCGCTGACGCACGGGCATCCCAGCGGTCAGCTCGCCGCGGGCTTTCTCGCACGGGCCGTTCGCGAGCTCGTCTGCGGCGCGGATCTCGAGTCGGCGTTCGGCGAGGCGCTGGAGGAGCTCGTCCGACAGCCCCAGCACGCGGAATGCGCACGCGCGGTCGAGACGGCCATGGCGCGCGCGCGCGGAGCGGACCTCCGCCCGGAGACGGTCGAGAAGCTGGGCGCGGGCTGGTTGGCCGAGGAGGCGCTCGCGATCGCGGTCTATTGCGCGCTGGCGGCGCGCGATGTCGAGCGCGGCCTGCGGCTCGCTGTGAACCACGGTGGCGACAGCGACAGCACGGGCTCGCTCACGGGCAACCTGCTCGGCGCGGCCCGGGGCGAGACCGCGATACCGGGCCGTTGGCTCGCGCACCTCGAGCTCCGCGACGAGATCGAACGCGCCGCCGACGCCCTCTTCG
>CP070734.1:3285584-3307907 GCA_020347605.1 Deltaproteobacteria bacterium
CCGGTGCGTTGCGCGCCGGCAGCGGCGCGGCTCGACGGCGCCCGGGTCGGCGGGCGCTTGGCCATTCGCGCCGGGAGGTGGCATCGTGCGGGCGACGTCTTGCGCGCGGTCCGACGCGGGGTCGCTCGAACGCGGAGGAGAGCCGACACGATGGTCGATTTTCTGGACGCCTGCTCGATCCAGTACGGGCTGGAATCTGCGCCGCAGGGATATCGGATGGATACCGAATACGGCCACGTGGCTGGAGGCGAGGAGCCGAACGCGCTGCTCGAGAATCCGGTGCTCCGGGAGCCGGCCATCCGCACCACCGTTCAGCTCGTGGTCGGGGAGCGCTGCGCCCGGGCGGCCGCCTCGGGCCTCATCGATGCGGCGCCGGACGAACCCAGCAAGCGATTCCTCGCGACCCAGACGCTCGACGAGCCGCGTCACACCGAGGTCTTCGCGCAGCGGCTCTACGACCTGGGCGTCAAGAAGGCGCAGCTCGAGCACACGCTCGCGCAGCCCGTCAATCCGGACCTCGCGAAGTTCGCGGAGGTCCTGCTCGAGAAGGTCGACGCCGTTGACTTCGTGGCCGGCGTGGCGGGGCAGAACGTGATCCTCGAGGCAATGGCCTTCAGCGTGTTCGAGATGATGCACGCTGCCAACACCAATCTGAACCCGAAGTTTGCGAACACGCGGAGCGGTGTGATCGCCGACGAGGAGCGGGCGCGGGCGCGCGCCGCGTCTCCCGGGTCGGGGCCCGCGCCGGGCAAGTGGCAGGGGGTGGACCTCACCACGGCCGATCCCGAGGCCCTCGAGGCGGCACTCGCGGACACCACCTCGAAGGAGTTCGAGGTTCGCCTCGAGAGGATCGGCATCGAGTACCAGACGCCGGTCCGGCCGTGAGCGGTTCGGCCGTGTCCGAGACGCACGATCTGCACGCGATGGATCCGGCCCGCTTCCGCGAGCAGGTCCACTCGTTCGAGTTCTGGTTCGGAGCCGTCCAGGGCTATCTGGAGGGCCTGGAGTACGGGCACCGGCCGGACACCTCGGAGGCCGAGCTCTCCGAGGGGGACCGGGACCGGCTGATCACGGCGCTCTGCAACTACTGCGTGGGTGAGACGGCCGCGCTCGAAGGCGCGGGTGGACTGATCCAGATCGCGCCCAACCGCGCCGCGAAGATCTTCCTGTCCACGCAGGTCGTGGACGAGGGCCGCCATCTCGAGGTCCTCGTGCACCGCCTCGGCGAGCTGGGCGTGGCCGACGCGGAGGCGGAAATCCAGCGGCGGGCCGGTGCGCCGCTGCTCGAGTTCAAGCGGCGGCTGCTCGAGCTGGTGCGCGGCGGGGACTGGGATGCCGCGATCTTCGCGCAGAACGTGATCCTCGAGGCGATGGAGTTCTCGGTGTTCAACGCGCACGCCGAGACCGCCGACGCCCGCACCCGCGAGGTCCTGCAGGGCATCGTGCGGGACGAGCGCCGCCACCTCGGCTTCGGGGAGAACGAGCTGGGACGGCGCGTCCGCAGCCATCCCGGCGTTCGCCAGCGCCTGGTCGGGATCCGCCGCGAGCTCGACGCCATGGTGCTGCGGACCTTCGAGGATTCGATGGCGAAGCTGGGCGCGACGCCGGCGCGGCGCGCCGATCTGGCGCGCAGCTACCGGCTGGCGGTGGAGCGGCTGGGATTCGCATGAGGGCGGACGACGCCGCGCCCGATGTCGAGAGCCCCGCCGCCGAGGCGCCGCGCCAGCGCTTCGAGCTCGACGACCGGGGCTTCCGGGAGGTGCCCCGGAAATACCGGAAGTTCTACCGGAAGTGGGAGGGCAAGGACGACGTGCTCGGACCGAACGAGGTGCTGTGTCCGGTCTGCAAGGTCGTCGTGCGCTCGCCGCGTGAGCTTCGTCCCGGGGACCGGGTGTATTGTATGGCGTGCATGACGCGGCTTCGGCTCGCGCAGCTCGACGGCGAGCGAATGGAAGGGCAGGTCGAGTACTGACCGATGGCCAGTGAGCAAGCGGGGCTCCGGCGCCGAATGGGGCGGGAGGTGCGGCGCATCTCCTCGCAGCATCGACAGCTCGATTCGCTGTACGCGTTGGTCGCCGCGGCGCTCGAGCGGGGGTCCGCAGCGGAGGCGCAGCTCGCGTTCGCCCGCTTCCACGATGCCCTGGAGGCCCATTTCTCGCTCGAGGACGAGCTCTACGTCCCGGCGCTGCGCGGCTTGCGGCCCGAGTTCGACGCCGAGCTCGCGGGCCTCGTGCGGGAACACGACGGCCTGCGCCGGGAGATGCAATCGGTTCGAGACGAATTCGAGCGATCCGATCTGGACGGCGGCGCCGACGCGCTCGAGCGCTTCACCGACCGCCTGACGGCGCACGAGGAACGCGAGGAGCGCCTGCTCCAGAGCATCCAGGGCCAGCCGGACGGCCCTCTGCCGCGAGTAGATGGATGAGGATCTGTACACCCGACGAGGCGGCGTCCGTCGTCGGGCCGGTCGACACGCTGGGGATTCCGCTCGGGCCGGGACAGCCCGCCGCGCTGCTGCACGCACTCGGGAAACGCGCGGAGTACGCGAAGCTGACGGTGTTCGGCGGCTTGCTGGTCGACTTCTACGCGCTCTTCACGCGCCCGGGCGTTCGACTCCTCTCCGGATTCTTCGGCCCGGTCGAGCGGGCGCTCGTCGCCTCCGGAAACGAGGTCCACTTCGTACCCGGCGACTTCCGCCGCTTCATCCACGTCACCCGCCAGCTGCGTCCGCGCGTGATGGCGACCTGCGCGGCGCCCCCGGACGCGAACGGCCGCCTCAGCCTCTCGCTTCACGCGGGCGCGACGGTCGACGAGCTACGGCGTGCGGGCCGCGATCCCGAACGCCTGCTCGTCGTCGAGGCGAACCCCCAACTGCCGCGCACCCTGGGTCTGCCGCCGGCGCACCCGCACGAGCTCGCTCTCGACGAGATCGACATCCTCGTCGAGAGCGATCGCCCGGTCTTCGCACTCCCCGAGGCGGAGCCGTCCAGCGTCGAGCGCGCCATCGCCGAGACCGCAGCGAAGTTCGTGAGCAATGGCGCCACCTTGCAGGCCGGGATCGGGGAGATCCCCGATGCGATCGTGAGGATCCTCGCCCAGGCGCCGGGCGACGACTTCGGCATCCACACCGAGATGTTCACGACCGGACTCATGCGTCTTCACCAGGCCGGAAAGGTGACCAACCGCAAGGGCATCTACGACGGCGTCTCGGTGGCGACCTTCGCGCTCGGGACGCGCGAGCTCTACGACTGGCTCGACGGTCAGGAGCTCGTCCGCTTCCTTCCGGTGGAGGCCGTCAACGAGCCCTCGATCATCGCCCGGAACCGCAAGATGATCTCGATCAACGGCGCGCTCTCGGTGGACCTCGTCGGGCAGATCGTCGCCGACTCGATCGCGGGTCGCGAACACTCGGGCATCGGCGGGCACGAGGACTTCGTCACCGGGGCGGTCTTCTCGGAAGGGGGGCGATCGCTCATCTGTCTGCCGTCGACGGCCGCCGTGGACGGGCGTCGCCTGTCGCGGATCGTGAGCGGCTTTCCGGCCGGCGCCTGCGTGACCACGCCGCGCCACCAGGTCGACGTCGTGATCACCGAATACGGCGCCGCCGAGCTCGCGGGTCGCACCGTCGCGGAGCGCCGTGAGGCGCTCTGCGCGATCGCCCACCCGGCGTTTCGCGACGCGCTTCGCGAACGCGTTCCGGAGCTTCCGAGCCTTCCACTGGAGGACGGAAGCGCGTAAATTCACGGCAGGATCCCGCCGATGTCCGATTTCGCGTACGAACGCCTGAGCCAGCTCGACCGCTCGTTTCTCATCTACGAAGACACCGGTCCGAGCGGCCACATGCACCTGGGCGCCACGCTCGTCTACGAAGCCGAGCCGTTCAAGGATGCCGACGGCCACATCGACGTGGAACGCGTGCGCCGATACGTGGAGAGTCGGCTGCACCGGATGCCGCGCTACCGCCAGCGCCTGGCCCGTATCCCGATCGAGGGACACCCCATCTGGGTCGACGACGAACACTTCAACGTGAGCTACCACGTGCGCCATACACGGCTGCCCGAACCGGGCGACGAACGCCAGCTGAAGCGGGCCGTGGGACGCATCCAGTCGCAGCGGCTCGACCGCGGCAAGCCGCTCTGGGAGCTGTGGCTGGTGGAGGGCGTGGCCGGCGACCGCCTCGCCATCGTCAGCAAGACCCATCACTGCATGGTCGACGGGCTCTCGGGCGTCGACCTGATTTCGGTGTTGATGAGCCCCGAGCCCGTCGACCGCTTCGATCCAGCCCCGCCGTGGCTGCCGCAACCGGGCCCGACGGATCCGGAGCTCGTGGCTGCAGAGGCGCTGCGGCGCGCAAAGACGCCGCTCCGCGCGGTGTCCGGTCTCTGGCGACTGGCCCGCGGCGAAGGGAATGCGCGCCGGGAACTCCTGGAGCGCGTCCGCGCCACGGGTCGCTTCGTGACTCCGGGGCTGCTGCCCGCTTCGAGTACGCCCCTCAACCAGCCGATCGGCTCGTACCGGCGCTTCGACTGGCTGTCGACCGATCTCGACCGCGTGCGAGCGGTGAAGAACCGCCTGGGCGGATCCGTGAACGACGTCGTGCTCGCGACGGTGACCGGCGCGCTGCGCCGCTTCCTCTCGGAGTCGCGGGACGTGGACGTCGACGCGCTCGACTTTCGCGTGCTGGCGCCCGTCAGTCTGCGCGCCGAGGATCAGCGCGGGCTCCCGGGCAACCGCGTGTCCGCGTGGGTCGTCCGGCTGCCGCTCGCCGAGCGCGATCCCCGCAAGCGCTTCCTCGCGGTTCACGCGACCACCGAGGAGATGAAGCGGACCCGTCAGGCGCTGGGCGGCGAGTTGCTGGCCCGCCTGACCGAATACACCGGCAGCGGACTGTTCTCGGTCGGGGCGCGCCTGGCGAAGTGGGCGCGGCCCTTCAACCTGGTCGTGACCAACGTGCCGGGGCCGCAGGTCCCGCTCTACCTGCTGGGCGCGCGGCTGCTGTCGGCATTCCCGATGGTCCCCCTGTTCGCGAATCTCGCGACGGGGATCGCGCTCTTCAGCTACGACCGGCGGCTCCACTGGGGCGTGGTGGCGGATTGGGACGTCGTGCCCGATCTCCACGACTTCACGCTCGCCATCGAGGTCTCGTTCCGCGAGCTGTGCGAGGCCGCGGGGCTGGAGGTTCGCGCGAGCGGGGCGCCGGCGGCCCGAGCGGCGCCTCCGGCGCGCGAAACCGAAGACCGTACACAGACGCTGAGGTGATGCGTCCATGGCCCGCGAGCGCCCGACACGACACCATGCGGAGACACGCGACGGCTGGCGCATTTCGCTCTACCACCACCCGCCGCGCGGCGGCGAGCGCGGTCTCCCCATCGTGCTCTGCCACGGCATGGGTTCGAACCGGTACAACATGGACGGGCCGGGCCGCACGAGTCTGGCGCGCTTCCTGAACGGGCGCGGGCACGACGTCTGGGTGCTCGAGCTCCGAGGCGCGGGTCGCTCCCGGCGGCTGCTCCGCGTCGCCGCCGCGCCCTATCGGTGGACCTTCGAGGACTACGTTCAACACGACGTTCCCGCCGCGCTGAGCCTGGTGCGACAGCTCAGCGGCTGCGACCAGGTGTTGTGGGTGGGACACTCGCTGGGCGGCATGGTCGCCTATGCGACCCTGATGACGCCGGCCGGAGAATCGATCGCGGGGCTCGTGACCCTCGCATCGCCGGGCATGACGGACGTGGGACACGAGGCGCTCGACCGCTGGCTCCGCATGCGAACCGCACTGCGCCTGGCGCCGAACCGGCTGCCCACGCGCGCGCTCGCGCGCCTCGGTGCGCCGCTCGCCCGCACGATCTCGTTCACCATTCCGACGCTGGTGCGCGACTGGTTCTGGCACCCCGACAACTTCGACGCGCGCGTGGTGCGCTTCATGATGTGCCGGGGCGTCGAAGACCTGCCTCGATCGCTGCTCTACGAGTTCGCGGAGTGGTACGAGACGCGCAGCATGAGCGACCGCTACAACCTCTTCATATTTGCGGACCACCTGGAGCGGATCCGGGTGCCGATCTTCGTGATCGCCGGTTCGCGAGATCGTCTGACGCCGCCCCCCGATCTCGAGCGCCTGCTGGCGCGCGTGGGATCCGACGACAAGACCTTCCTGCTGGCGGGCCACGCCGGAGGTCTGGACCACGAGTACAGCCACGTGGACCTCGTCCTCAGCCACCACGCCGCCGACGAGATCTTCCCGCGCGTGGCCGATTGGCTCGAGGCGCGCATGTCGAAGATCCTGGAACAGCAGGACTCGGTCTAGCGCCCGGCGTGGCGCCGACCGGATCGCTGCGGCGCGCGCCGACCTAGCTCAACGCGGCGGTGTACGTCCCGAGGTCGAAGTAGTCGCGCCAGACGCGGATCTTGCCGGCCTCCATTTCGAAGACGCCCGCGCAGGGCAGGTCGACGGCCTTGTCGCCGGCCCGGGTCCGATCGACGCGCTCGGCGATCACGACGTCGCCCTCGGCGACGACGTGCCGGATCTCCCAGCGGGTCTCCGTCCAGCTCGCCGTGAATCCGCGAATCATCCGTTCGATGTTGTCGCGGCCGGCCACCGGTTGCATCGGCATGTTGTGGTAGACGCCGTCCTCCCGGAAGTACGAAGCCAGCTCCGCGGGGTCGAGCCGCGACCAGGCCGCGATGAACGCCCGGATGACGCGCTCGTTGTCCGTCATGGGTGAATCCTCCGATCGAGACGCGCCGCCCCGCGCCCGGCAGGCGAGCGCGCGGTCGATCCGACCCGGAGACCGCGGCGGCGGCGGTTCGCGGCGGCCGCCGCGAAACTCCATGATACACTGCGCCCCTCGAATTGTTCGTGTGCGGAGGCCTTGCATGAGCGCATCCACGTCCGATCCCGCGACCCGATCCGCCGAACGCGGCTCGGGGGTGGTCACGATCCTCGAAGACGGCGTTCTATCGGGAATTCTCGGGGCCGCGGTCGTGGCCGCCTTCTTCCTGCTGCTCGACTTCGTGCGGGGTGAACCGCTCCACACGCCTTCGCTGCTCGGGAGCGTCCTGTTCCTCGGGAAGAGCGTCGAGGAAGTCACGACCGTGAGCGCGATGATCGTGTTCGCCTACACGGGCCTGCACGTCCTGGTCTTCATGTTCGCAGGCGCGATCCTCGCCTGGATGGTTTCCCAGTTCGAAGCGAACCCGCAGTTCGGAATGGTGCTGCTGCTCATCTTCCTGCTCTTCGAGGCGGTGTTGTTCGGCTTCGAGGTGACGGTGGTCCCGAGCCTGGTCGGGGAGCTCGGCGCGTGGGCGGTCGGCCTCGCCAATCTCCTCTCCGCCGTCGTCATGTTCGGGTACCTGCTGCGCCGCCATCCCGAGGCCATGAGTCGGCTGCGGCAGGGCATCGCCGAATAGCCGCTGCGCTCCGGATGTGAGGCGCAGTGTCACAGTCTTGGCGTGCGGGGGTGCAAAAGTTTCCAGAAATGCGCCCCCGATGCGTTGCCGGGGCCGTGGGAATCGAGGAAGATGCGTGCCCTCCGCCCGGGGGCGCGTGCCGGACGGAGCGCGGAACGGAGGTTCGTCGAAGGGACGATGCGATGCTGAACTGGTTACCCGAGGCGGCGTCGAGCTACGCCGGCGATTTCGACCGACTCCTGTCCACGATCAACTGGATCACGGGAGTCTGGTTCCTGCTCGCCGAGGCGGTCCTGATCTACCTCGTGATCCGGTATCGGCGCCGGCCGGGCCGGCGCGCCGCCTACCTGCCGGCCAACTCACTGCGATCGATGAGCTTCGTCCTGGTGCCGTGCGCGGTGATCCTGGGCTTCGACCTGCTCCTGGACGGCGTGAGCGCTCCCGTCTGGGACGAGATCAAGCTCCAGCTCCCGCCCCACGACGAGCAGGTGCGCATCCAGGGGGAGCAGTGGGCATGGCGCATCACGTATCCGGGTCCCGACGGGCAGTTCGACACGGCGGACGACATCGAGACCGTGAACGACCTGCGCGTGCCCAACGACAAGGTGATCCTCTTCGAGCTGACCGCCAAGGACGTCCTCCACTCGCTCTGGATTCCCGAGCTGCGGCTCAAGCAGGACGCGGTACCCGGGCGCACCATCCGCGGCTGGTTCCGGCCGACCCGCGAGGGCGAGTTCGAGGTGATCTGCGCCGAGATCTGCGGGTTCGCGCACAGCATGATGAAGGGCTCGCTCCGCATCGAGTCGGCCCGGGAGTACGAGCGCTGGCTCGCGTCGAAGGCCGCCGAGCCGCGGCGCGGCTGAGGAGCACCGTGAACGTCTGGAGCATCACCCGATGACGACCGCCGCGGCACATGCACATCCCGAGAGCTTCCTGCGCACCTACGTCTTCTCGACGGACCACAAGACGATCGCCAAGCAGTACCTCGTAACGGGAATCTTCATGGGGATCGTCGGCGGGCTGCTGTCCTACGTGATCCGGATGCAGCTCGCGAATCCCGGGCAGTCGATCCCGGGCTACGGCGTGATCGGACCCCAGCAGTACAACGCGCTCGTGACCATGCACGGCACGATCATGATCTTCTGGGTGGCGATGCCGATCCTGCTCGCCGCGCTCGCCAACTTCCTGATTCCGCTCATGATCGGCGCCAAGGACATGGCGTTTCCGCGGCTCAACATGATGTCGTTCTGGGTGTTCTTCCTGAGCACGGTCGTCCTGCTCGTGTCGTTCTTCGTACCCGGGGGTGCGGCGGCCGGTGGCTGGACCTCGTATCCGCCGCTGTCCGGCACCGCGGCGTACTCGGGCGGCCAGTGGGGCGTGACGCTGTGGCTCCTCGCGGTCGCCCTCGAATTCGTGGCCTTCCTGATGGGCGGGATCAACTTCATCACGACCGCCATCAACCTGCGCGCCCCGGGCATGCGGCTCTTCGACATGCCGCTCATGGTCTGGATGCAGGTCGCCGCGGCGGTGATCTTCCTGTTCTCGGTGGGTCCGCTGATCGCGGGTGCGCTGCTGTTGCTCCTGGATCGACTGGCGGGTACCGGCTTCTATGCTCCGGCCGCCGGGGGTGACCCGATCCTGTTCCAGCACCTCTTCTGGTTCTTCGGACACCCGGAGGTCTACGTCATCCTATTGCCGGGGTTCGGCGTCATCGCGGAGATCCTTCCCGTCTTCTCGCGCAAGCCCATCTTCGGCTACCGCATGATCGTCTACGCCACGATCATCACCGGGATCCTGAGCTTCATCGTGTGGGCCCACCACCAGTTCATCGCCGGCATCGATCCGCGGCTCGCCACCCCCTTCAGCATCACGACGATCCTGATCTCGGTGCCGGTCGCGGTGATCCTGTTCTCCTTCATCGCCACGCTCTACCGCGGCTCGATCGAGCTCGCGTCGCCGATGCTGTTCGCGCTCGGAACCCTCGCGGTGTTCCTGCTCGGGGGCGTCACCGGGATCCACCTCGGGGTCGCTGCGACCGACATCTACTTTCACGACACCTATTTCGTGGTGGCGCACTTCCACTACACGCTGATCCCACCGGTCGCCTTCGGCTTCTTCGCCGCGAGCTACTTCTGGTTCCCGAAGATGTTCGGGCGCATGCTGAACGAACGGCTGGCGCACGTGCACTTCTGGCTGACGTTCGTGTTCATGAATCTCACGTTCCTGCCCCAGTTCAAGCTGGGCTTCATGGGCCACCAGCGCCGGATCGTGACGCCGACCTTCTTCGAGGCGCTCCGCACCCCCGAGGTCGAGCAGCTCCAGTCGATGGCGACCGTCGGCGCGGTGTGCCTGCTGCTCTCGCAGATCCTGTTCTTCGCGAACGTCGCGTGGAGCCTGCGGCGCGGCGAGAAGGCGGCGCCGAATCCGTGGCGGGCGAACACGCTGGAATGGACCACGCCGTCTCCGCCCGGGCACGGCAACTTCGACACGGCTCCCGTCGTCTACCGGGGCCCGTACGAGTACAGTCCGCCCGGTCGCAGCGAGGACTGGTTTCCCCAGAACCTGGCTCCCGAGAAGGGCGCGGGATCGTAGACGCGGAGAGATCGCATGGGCACCGCAGCGGAGTCGGGTTTTCGAGAGGCGACCGAGGTCCCCACGGGCCGCCTCGGGATGTGGTGGTTCCTGGCCTCCGAGCTCGTGATCTTCGGGGGCCTGATCGCCACCTACCTGCTGTTTCGCTGGCGCCATCCCGAGTGGGGGGCGGAGTCGGTGCACACGATCAACGCGGCGGGGGCGTTCAATACGCTCGTGCTGCTCACGAGCAGCCTCACCATGGTGCTCGCGCACGCGGCCGTGGAGCGGGGCGACCTGGCGCGGGCCGTGCGCAACCTGAGCTTCACGTTCCTGGGCGGCGTCATCTTCCTCGTGGTGAAGGTCTACGAATACACGCACGAGATCCAGGAGGGCTTCACGCCGCTCACGAACCTGTTCTGGTCGTTCTACTACGGGATGACCGGCCTGCACGCCCTGCACGTGGTGGGGGGCATGGTCGCCATGATGGTGGTCCGATCCGCGGTGGCGAAGGGCCGCGACCCGCAGCGCGTCGAGTTCGTCGGCCTGTACTGGCACTTCGTCGACGTCGTCTGGATCTTCCTGTTTCCGCTCCTGTACCTGAGCTCGTGACGAGGAGAGAACCATGAGCCCGGAGACGGCTTCTTCACAGATCGCGCGCGGGGCGACGGAGGGCTCGCGCGAGGCGCCGCACCACCCGAACTACGTGCTCATCTGGGGCATCCTGGTGGCGGCGCTCGCGGTGTCGCTCTTCATCGGATACATGTCGCTGCCGGTCGTCACGGTCGTCCTGATCTTCACCGTCGCCGTGGTCAAGGCCTACCTCGTCCTGTCGTACTACATGCACCTGCGCTACGAGCCCTTCTTCGTCGCCCTGATCGTGGCCGCCGGGCTCGCGTGTCTGTACTTCCTGTTCTTCGGCCTCGTCCCCGACATCGTGTATCCGCCGAGCCCCTGAGCCGCCGCCCATGAGCGCACCCGGAATCGCGATCGAGACGAAGCCGCTGGTGCCGAGCGGCCTGCTGGCGGTGGCGATCTTCGTCGCCAGCGAGGCGATCTTCTTCGCCGCACTGATCAGCGCGTTCGTCGTGCTCCGAGCCCAGGCGCTCGACTGGCCGCCGTTCGATCAGCCGCGTCTGCCCGTGCTCGTGACCGGCATCAACACGGCGATCCTGTTGCTCTCCGGCTGTACCATCCACGGGGCCCTGCGGAGCGTGCGCGCCTCCGGCGCGCGGCTCACCGGCTGGCTCGCGGCCACGGCGGTGCTGGGCGCGCTGTTCCTCGCCATCCAGGGCTACGAGTGGGTGCGACTCGTGGGCTTCGGGCTGACCACCTCGTCGAGCCTGTACGGCGCGACGTTCTACGCGTTGGTCGGCGCGCACGGCGTGCACGTTCTCGCCGCCCTGGTCGTGGTGCTCGTCGTGGCCGTCCGCGGCTACCGCGGTCGCTACGGCGCCGCGGAGCATACGGGCGTCGCGATGTGCCACCTCTACTGGCTCTTCGTCGTCGCGGTCTGGCCCGTCCTCTACGCCCTGGTGTACCTGCGATGACGCGGCGCGCGGCGCGACCGCGGTGGCCGCAGCGCCTCGTCGGGTGTGCCGTCCTGGCGGCCGCGCTGCTCCCGGCGCGCGTCGGCCGGGCCTGCTCGAGCTGCCTGTCGGGGGCGGACGGAACGCGCGAGGCGTACTACGGAACCACCCTGCTGCTCATCGTGGTTCCCTTCGCCGCGCTGGGCGTGCTCGTCTTCTGGCTCCGCCGCGCCGCGCAGCGCGCCGAGCGCGCGCGTCGAGCGTCGACGGATCCGGGCGTTCCGCGCGCGCGGCCGGGGCACGATCCCGCGTTCCACGCGGGCTGAGCGCACCGCGCCGCCGAGGCGCCGGGCGTCGACCCGGTCCGGCCCGCGGAGCCGCGATTCCGTCCCGTCCCGCCGCTTCGGCACCCTTCGGCCCTCTCTCCGGGGTCGAAAGCGAGACGAAAATACGCAAGCATCCCCAAAAAGTGGGGCCGTAGGCCTCATCGCAGCCCATCGCACGCGTATCCCGGCCGCGTCCGGACTCGCGCTGCTGGCATCGATCGTGCAGCTTCCCGGGTGGCGCGCGCCGGGCCGAACGGGTGGAATGTGGCCCGAAGCCGGGGCGGCTCGGCGCACGGGATGGAGACGGATGACCCAGGAGATCCAGTTTCCCTCGACGATGGGAGACGCCGACGCGCTGATGTGGCGCGTCGAAGAGGATCCGCTGCTCCGCTCGACCGCCGCCGCGGTCACGCTGCTGGACCACGCCCCCGAGAAGACCGCGCTCCGGACGCGGCTCGCACGCGCCACGCGCGAGATTCCGCGCCTGCGCCAACACGTGGTGTCACCGCCCAGCTTCCTCTCGAATCCGGTCTGGTCGGAGGATCCGTACTTCGATCTCGACTATCACCTGCGCTACGTGCGCGCGCCCCGCGACGGGTCGTTCCGCTCCGTACTCGACCTGGCCGCCTCCCTGGCCATGCAGGGATTCGACCGAAGTCGCCCGCTCTGGGAGTTCGTCGTGGTCGAGGACATGGCGGGCGGGCGCGCTGCGCTGATCCAGAAGCTGCACCACGCCGTCACCGACGGGATGGCCGGCCTGCTCCTGATGCAACGCCTGTACGAAACCGAGCCCGATCTGGTGGTTCCGGAGCGGCCGCCGGTCGAGGTGTCCGATCGCAGGCCGAGCGGAGCGCTTCGAGTGGGAGCCGAGGCGTTCGTGCGGAATCTCGTGCGCCAGCCCGAGGTCGCGCGCCGCCGCGCCGCGCGACTGTTCGGCTTCGCGCTGCGCCCCTACAGCTCCACGCGCCGCGCCGTCGTCGACATCGCCTCGATCGCGCGGGTCTACGCCCCGGCACTGCGGCCGCTCTCGCCCATCATGCGCGAGCGCTCGACGCGCTATCGCTTCGACACGCTCAGCGTGCCCCTGGAGCCGCTGAAGTCCGCCGCTCGCGCGGCGGGCTGCAAGCTGAACGACGCCTTTCTCGCCGCCGTGGTCGGGGGCTGGCGACGCTATCACGAGCGTCACCGCGTCGATCCCGAGAGCCTGCGCGTCACGATGCCCATCAACCTCCGGACGGGCGGGGGGCCCACGGTCGCGGGCAACCGCTTCACGGTCGCGCGTTTCCGCGTACCGCTTCGCGAGCCGGACCCCCGGCGGCGGATGCGCGCGATTCGCGAGCTCGTCGCGGCGCAGCGGTCGGAGCCCGGGCTCGGCTACGCCGAAGACGTGGCGGCCCTCCTGAATCGGGTGCCGGGCGGTTGGACCGCGGAGCTCTTCGCCTTCCTGGCGAAGACCAACGACTTCGTGGCGAGCTGCGTACCCGGCCCCGCCGAGCCGCTCTACGTCGCGGGCGCACGCGTGGCGTCGCTGTTCGCGTTCGGCCCACCGGCCGGCGCCGCCGCGAACCTCACGCTCTTCAGCTACCTGGGCCGCGCCAACATCACCATCAACGCCGATCCGGCCGCGATCCCGGATCACGAGGCCCTCGTGGGTTGCATGTCGGAGGGATTCGACGAGGTGCTGAAGGTCGCTTGAGGCGGGGGAGCGGGCTCGTGCGTTGACGTTGCGCACGCGCGAGTGGGGTCGCGGGGATCCCGTCATCGTGTTGCACCCGCTCGGCCTGGATTCGTCGAGGTTCGGGAGCCGCCGCGCGGAGCGCTTGCTGAGGGAGCGCTGTCGCCTGGAGCGCGACGCATCCGCCACGGCGACGTAGCCGTTCGGTCGAGCCGTGTGGTAATTTGTCACTCCATTCGACCCTCCCTGTGCCACTCGACCGCCTCAGGGGTTGGCACCGAACCTGCAGATCGAATCCGCTGGGAGGCGAGCCATGGACGCGTGCGAGCGTCGTGTTTCCGAAGTGATGCAATCCCAGATGGTGACGCTCAAGCCCGACGAGCGTCTCGACCTGGCCGACGACATCATGCACCTCGGGCGGGTTCGCCACATGCCGGTCGTGGAGGAGGGGCGCCTGATTGGCATCGTCTCCAACCGTGACCTGCTGGCGGCCTCGCTGACGAAGTTCCTGAACTTCGATCCGAAGCAACGGCGGGCGTTCCTTCACTCGGTCGAGGCCGGAGAAGCGATGACGCGCGACGTCATCACCGTCGAACCGTCCGCCACGCTGCGCGAAGCGGCGCAGCTCATGATTCGGCACAAGGTGGGATGCCTGCCCGTCGTCAAACCCGACGGGATACTCGTCGGCCTCGTGACCGAGACCGACCTGCTCCGGGCGACGCTGCTCGAAGAGCGGGAGGAGCGCTCGGTCGACGCAGAGGAGCCGTGATGACCGACATCGGCGATCGATTTGCGGACGAGATGGAAGCCCTGAAGCAGGTGCGCGACGAGTTGCGCGTCCAGGTCCACCTCGGCAAGGCAGAGGCGAAGGAGCAATGGGAGCGCGTGGAGCGCCGCTGGCACGAGCTCGAAGCGAAGCTGGGTGCCGCCGAGAAGCAGGCGAAGGAGCCGCTCGAGAACGTGCGCGCCGCGGCGCGCCTGATGCTGGACGAGATTCGCGAGGGATATCGGAAGATCAAGGCGGTGATCTAGGAGCACGCGAGAGGCGATGACGATCGATTTTCTCGACGAGCGAAGGAAGGCGCTCGAGGAGGCGTTCTTCCGCAAGGAGAACGCGCGGCTACTCGAGAATCTCCGGGAGAAACGGCACGACGAGGAGAAGCGGACCTCGCTCTCGCGCGCCTCGGGAATCGAGGACCGCGCGCTGCTCGACGCGCTGGTGCACGAGGGGCTCCAGGCGGAGAGCCTGGCGGCCATCACGTTGGTTCCGCTCGTCTTCACGGCCTGGGGAGACGGAAAGCTGGAGCCGCCGGAACGCTTCGCGATCCTGTCCGCCGCCGATGCGTCGGGCATCGCGCGAGGCAGCGCGAGCTTCGAGCTGCTCGAGAGCTGGCTCCGCGATCGGCCTCACCACACGCTGTTCCGCGCCTGGGTTCAGTACGTGCACGTGCTCTGCGAGCGACTCCGCGACGACGATCGCAAGGCGCTGCGAGACAACGTGCTGCATCGCGCCCGCGAGGTGGCGAAGGCGGCCGGTGGCGTTCTGGGACTGGGTCCGAAGATCGCGCCCGGCCAGCAGGCGGTGCTCGACAAGCTCGCCGACGCATTTTCCGGGGGCGGCGCGTCCGCGGGCGCCTAGCCGGCGTACATCCGAGGGGCCGCAGCGTGTACGAGTTCCTCAAGTACTGGGTCGAAGACGTGATGACGCCCGATCCCGTCTGCGCCGACCCCAAGACGACCATCCACGAGGTGGAGCGCATCTTCGAGAGCCACGACTTCAACGGCCTGCCCGTCGTGAACGCAGCGGGCGAGCTGGTCGGCATCGTCACCAAGCTCGACGTGCTCAAGGCGTTTCGCTTCAGCGACGAGAACATGTTGCCGCCCTACGACGAGATCATGAAGCAGCCGGTCGAGGCCGTGATGACGGCGAACGTGCGCAGCGTCTGCCCGCGCACCCTGCTGACCCGCGTGCTCGAGAAGATGATCGAGTTCGGCGTGAAGAGTTTTCCCGTATTGGACGGAAGGCGCCTGGTGGGCATGGTCGCCCGCGAAGACGTGCTCCGCGCGCTCCGGCGCGGGACCGCCGGCGTCAATCCCACTCCCGTCGCCGAGCTCGTGGATTCCTGAGATGATCGCGCTCCGCGCGTGGGCGCTGCGCCGCCGGGCGCCCGCACTCCGTGCGCGCGCGGCGCGTGCTGCGCTCTGGGCGCTTCTCGTCGCCGCCGCGACCGCCTGCGCGCCGGATGCGCAGACGCGCGACACGATGGACGAGATCTTCGAGTCGATGCGCTTCGTCCTGCCGCTGAGTCTCAACGACGAGAGCTTCAGTGATCCACTGCGCCGGGAGGCGGTGCTGGAGGCGCTCGCGCGGCTCGAGCGCGAGTCGTCGGTGCTCGAAACGCACGGCATGAACCAGGATGCGAGCTTCTCGTTCCTGAGTGGCTCGCTCGCGCGCGACGCGCGGGATGTTCGATCCCGCTACGAGCGCGGCCAGATCCACGAGGCCCGCTTCATGCTTCAACGCATGACCGAAGCGTGTGTCGCATGCCATTCGAGGCTGCCGAGCGACCGGGCGTTCTCGATGGGAAGACGCTTCGTAAAGGACGTTCGCGTCACGTCGCTTCCCCTCGACGAGCGCGCCAAGCTGCAGACCGCGACGCGCCAGTTCGACGCCGCTCTCGAGACCTTCGAGGAGCTGATCCGGTCGCCGGATTTTCCTCCGTACGAGATGGGATTGATGGGCCATTTCGCGGACTACCTCGAGATCTGCATTCGCGTGCGGGACGACTTCGAACGCCCGCTTGCCGTCTTCGAGGAGCTCGCGCGGGGCAGCGACCTTCCGGCCTACCTCCGGGACGACGTAGACGCCTGGATCGAATCGCTGCGCGAGCTCCGGGATCGACCACGCGCCGGATCCGACCTCGACACGGGGCGCGCGCTTGTGCACGAGGCCGAGACGCGGTTCGAGGATTCGCGGCATGCGCTCGTCTACTACATCGCAGCGTCGGGGGCGCTGCACCGCTTCGTCGCGGAGAGCCCGGAGGAGGGCGTGGACGTCGCGCGGGCCTACTACCGGCTCGGCGTGATCGAATCGCGGATCGGCCGCGCGTATCGGCTCTCGCAGACGGAGTACCTGCTCGAGACGTCGATCCGCCTGGCGCCCCGGGCGCCCTTCGCGGACGAGGCGTTCGCCCTGCTGGAGGAGTTCGTCGCGTCCGGATACACGGGCTCGGCCGGAACGAACGTCCCGCCGCACGTGCAGCGACACCTCGACGAACTCGCGCAGCTCATCGAGACGCCTTGAGGTACGGCACCGCACGGCGTGGCCGCGCGGGCATGCGCCATCCGGCGCACACCGCGCTGCGCTGGTACACTTCCTCGGGTCCGCGGGCGCGCAGGGCGATCGGCGCGTCGAGCCGGTGCAACGGGTAGCCAGATGGGCAAGAAGCGGGACCTCGAAGCGCGCCTCTCCTTCCTGGGGTTCACCGAAGAGGACCGGGAGCTCCTCGAGAGGCTGCGTCCTGTTTTCGAGCGCCGCGCGGATCTCCTGGTGGCGTCGTTCTACCGCCACCTGCTCTCGTTTCCCGAGACCCGTGCGCTGCTCTCCGACGGCGACGTGAAGGACCGGCTGATCGACGTCCAGCGGGACTACCTGTTGAGCCTGGCCGGCAGGCGCGTCGACGAGGACTACGTCGCGGAGCGCCGGCGCATCGGCGACGCCCACGAGGCCGTAGGCCTCGGGCCGCGCTGGTATCTCGGCGCCTACGCGGTGTACGCCTCCCTGCTGGTGCCGATCGTCTGCGAGAAGAATCGCGGCGATCCGGTGCGCGCGGAGGCCACCGTGACGGCACTGTTCAAGGCGCTGATGCTGGATGCCCAGCTCGCGATGGAGGCGTACATCGAGAAGCGCGAGGCCCAGCTCGAGTATGCGAACCGCGAGCTGGCGGCGCTGACGCGGCAACTCTCGCGCGAGGTCGAAGACACCGGGACCGCGCTGCGCGAGACCAAGCTGCGCGCGCGCGCCGCGGAGCAGCTCGCTTCGGTGGGGACGCTCGTGGCGGGCCTGGCGCACGAAATCGGAACGCCGATGGGGGTCATCCAGGGCCACGCCGAGCTGCTCGAGTCGTCGGCCGGCGACGAGCGCTCGCGCTGGCGCGCCCACACCATCGGTGAGCAGGTCGGCCGCATCTCCGAGATCATACGGACCCTGCTCAGCATGGCGAAGCCCCGGCCGCCGGTGCGCGAGTCGGTGTCGATCGCGAGTGTTCTCGATACGACGCTGTCGTTCATGACCGAGAAGCTGCGCAGCCGGAAGGTCGACCTGGTGCGGAAGTTCCAGACGGTGCCGGAGATCGAAGGCGATCACGAGAAGCTTCAGCAGCTCTTCTTGAACCTGTTCCTGAACGCCATCGATGCCATGCCCGAAGGCGGCACGCTGTGCGTGTGCCTGTGCCCGGGCGCCAATGGGTCGGTCGTCGTGGACGTCGAGGATACGGGCGTGGGGATCAAGCGAGAGGTGGCCAAGAAGATCTTCGAGCCCTTCTACACGACCAAGGAGGCAGGCCGGGGCAGCGGCCTCGGGCTGATGGTCGCGCGCGGGATCGTGCACGAACACGACGGCGAGATCGAGGTCACGAGCCGCCCGGGGCACGGGTCGGTGTTCCGCATCGAATTCCCGGCTCCGCACGCCCCGGCGTAGCGGGGCCGCGAGCCGACCTTCCCCCGGCGTCGCCGCCGGCGGCCTAGCTGCAGCGGCCGATATAGGCGGCGCGCAGCAGGTCCGACTCCGTCAGCAGACCCACGACGTGCGGCCCGTCGCGGGCGCCCACGACCACCGGGAGGCAGCCGATCCGGAGCTGGAGCATCCGCTCGGCCGCCTGTTGCAGCGAGCAGTCCTCGGAGACGGCGTCGGGCGGGGACCGCATGATGCGCTCGACCGGAGACGCACCGAGAACTTCGGCGCGGGTGGTGGTGCGGTCGGCCTCGAGATCCTCGAGCAGGCTCTCGATCACGTCGCGGTGAGACACGACGCCGACCAGGACGCCCCGGCGCACCACCAGCAGGTGGCGCAAGCGCGCCAGGCGCATCAGGCGGGTCGCCGTGAGCAGGCTCTCCTCCGGCTCCACGGCGACGAATTCGGCGCGCATCACGCTGCGCACCGTGCGGCTCTCCACGGCCGCGACGCAACTCTCGTCCGGCACCCCGGCACCTCGCGTCGAGATCCCCAGCCGGTGGGCTGCACGCCGCGTGCCAGCGCCGAGGTCGGGGTCGAACGGGTTCCGCCGACGGCGGGCGCCATGGCCTCGATTCGGTGAGGCGGGATGTCCGCGGATCGGTGCGCTGTCTAGGCATCGATGTCACGTGACTTTTGTGCACATATCGTGCACATTTGGCACAGTATCCGTCACGAAAAGGCCGTTCGAAGGGCTTTGACGCTGGCATGGCTCCTGCTCTGGGCAGAGGGGGGTATGGACACCGCACTGCGACGATCGGTGCTCGTCGTCGACGATGACGCCGCCATGCGGGAGATGTTGATCTCCCTGCTCGACGAGCACAGCCTGCGCGCCGTCGGCGCGGAGAGCGCCGAGGCGGCCGTCGAGCAGCTGCGCGACCACGACTTCGACGCGGTCCTCAGCGACATCCGGATGCCGGGGCGGAGCGGAATCGAGCTGCTCGGCCAGATCCGGGAGCTGCGGCCCGAAACGCCGGTGGTCCTGATGACGGCGTTCGGGACCATCGATTCGGCCGTCGAGGCGATGCGCGCCGGCGCATTCCACTACATCACCAAGCCCTTCAAGCGCGACGCCGTGCTGGTGGCCCTGGAGCGCGCCTTCGAGCGGCGCGCCCTGGAGGACGAGAACCGTCGGCTGCGCCGCGCGGTCGACCGCACCAGCGCCTTCGGCGAGCTGATCGGCGCCAGCCCGGCGATGCAGGAAATCTACGCGATGGTGCGCAAGGTGGCCGAGAACCGCAGCAGCGTGCTGATCACCGGCGAGAGCGGAACGGGCAAGGAGGTGGTCGCGCGCACGATCCACTTCTCCGGTCCGCGCGCGAACCAGCCGTTCATTCCGATCAACTGCACCGCGATTCCCGAGGGCCTGCTCGAGAGCGAGCTCTTCGGCCACGTACGCGGGGCGTTCACCGGGGCCACCACGACCAAGCAGGGCCTGTTCGTGAAGGCGAGCGGGGGGACCCTGTTCCTCGACGAGATCGGCGACATGCCGCCCGGCCTTCAGAGCAAGCTTCTGCGCGTCCTGCAGGACCACGAGGTGCGGCCCGTCGGCGGCATGCAGGCGACCAAGATCGACGTGCGCGTGATCACGGCCACGAACAAGAACCTGCGCGACGAGATGGAGGCGGGGCGCTTCCGGAACGACCTCTACTACCGCTTGAACGTGATCCCGATCCACATCCCGCCGCTGCGCGAACGCGTGGAGGACATCCCGCTGCTCGCCGAGCACTTCCTCCGCAAGCACTCGGGCGACGCGCGATCTTCCATCAGCAAGGCGGGCATGGAGCGGCTGCTGCAGCGCCGCTGGGAGGGAAACGCGCGCGAGCTGGAGAACGTGATCGAGCGGGCGCTGGCGCTGGCCGAAGGGAACGAGATCGGTCCGGATGACCTGCCGCCGGCGGATGACGGTCACGACACCGGCACGAGCACACCCGTGTCGCTGCTGAAGCGGGCGGTGGAGACGCGGCTCACGCTGCAGGAGCTCACCGATCGCTACATCGAGGAGGTGCTCCAGCTGACCGGCGGCAACAAGATGCAGGCGGCGCGCATCCTCGGCATCAATCGCCGCACCCTGTACCGCCGCGGCGAGCACCACGAGCGGCCCACCCACAAGGACATGGTGTCGTGAGCCGAATCGAGAAGATCCTGGTTCCGGTCGACTTCTCCGCGTCTTCGGCCTACGCGCTGGAATACGCGATCGATCTCGCCAAGGGGATGGGTGCCCGGATCCACCTGCTCCACGCCTACAGCCTGCCCACGCAGATCGTGGGTCCCTACGAGGTAGCGCCCATCCCGAACGATTTCTTCGAGCAGGTGCGGCAATCCGCGTCGAAACACCTGGCGCAATCGCGCGAAAAGGTGAGGGCGGCAGGCATCGAGTGCGAGGCTTCGCTCACCGACGGTGCACCCGCGGACGCCATCGCCGAGACGGCGCAGGAGGTCGGCGCAGACCTGATCGTGATGGGCACGCGGGGCCACACGGGACTCAAGCACGTGCTGCTCGGCAGCGTCGCGGAGCGGACCGTGCGCATCGCTCCGTGTCCCGTTCTGACGACGCGCAAGAAGGGCGACTGAGCGCCGCTCTCCGGGGCCGGACGTCGGGCAGGCCGCGAGTCCCGAGAGGGGGGCCTGTGACGCGCATTCGCGAGGTTACGGTCACCGCCCAGTCGCTGACGCGCTTCGCGGACGTGATCGAGCCGGAGCTGCAGCGAGGCATCGAGCGGGCAGCATCCGCGCTCGACGCCCATCTCGGCGACCGCGCCGTGTGGAACATCAACTCCACCGCCGTGGGCGGCGGCGTGGCGGAGATGCTGCGCTCGCTGATCGGCTACGCCCGCGGCGCGGGAATCGATGCGCGATGGGTCGTCATCGAGGGGTCGACGGACTTCTTCCGCATCACCAAGCGACTCCACAACGCCCTGCACGGCGCCAAGGGCGACGGCTCGCCGCTCGGCGAGCGCGAGCAGCGGATCTACGAACAGTGTCTGCACGCGAACGCGTCGGAGCTCTCGGCGCTGGTGAAGCCGCTCGACGTGGTGATCCTCCACGATCCGCAGACCGCCGGCTTGATCCCCTATCTGCGCTCCAACGGCGCACTCGTCGTCTGGCGGTGTCACATCGGCAGTGACGAAACGAACGAAGAGGTGGAGCGCGGCTGGGCCATGCTCTCGCGCTACCTCGACGCCGCACACGCCCTGATCTTCTCGCGCGCCGAGTTCGTGCCGCACTTCTGCCCGTCCGAGCGGACGCGGATCGTGCCTCCCTCGATCGATCCCTTCTCCGCCAAGAACCAGGATCTCGGCGAAGCCGCGGTCCGCTCGATCCTGGTAGGCGTGGGTCTGCTGGAGGGGCCGCCCGGCCCGGGCGCGCCCCTGTTCCAGCGCGAGGACGGCTCGCGGGGCCGGGTGGACCGCTGCGCCGACGTGGTGCGCCTGGGCCGCGCGCCCCTGTACGACACGCCGCTCGTCGTGCAGGTATCGCGCTGGGATCGGCTCAAGGACCCGGTCGGCGTCCTGCACGGCTACGCGGCGCTGCTCGACGGCGAGCCGCCGCGCGGGGCGGAGCTCGTCCTGGCGGGCCCGAACGTGCGCGCCGTGGCGGATGATCCCGAGGGTCCCGCCATCTTCGAGGAGGTGGAGTCGGCCTGGCGGCGCCTGCCCCACGCGCATCGCAAGCGCGTGCACCTGGCGCTGCTGCCGACGGCGGACGTAGAGGAGAACGCCGCCATCGTGAACGCGCTGCAGCGTCACGCCAGCGTGGTGGTGCAGAAGAGCCTGCGCGAAGGCTTCGGGCTCACGGTGGCGGAGGCGATGTGGAAGCGGCGTCCCGTGCTCGCCAGCGCCATCGGAGGGATCCGCGACCAGATCGAGAGCGGTGTCCACGGCGTCCTGCTCGAGGATCCCACCGACCTCGAGACCTTCGGCGTCGAGCTGCGCCGGCTGATCGAAGATCCCGAGCGCGCGGCCGAGCTGGGACGGAATGCGCGGGAGCGGGTCCGCGAACGCTTCCTGGGCATTCGCTCCCTCGTGCAGTACGCGGAGCTGATCGAGGACCTCCACCGCGACGCGAGCCCCGCGTCCGGCGCCT
>CP070734.1:3308007-3321730 GCA_020347605.1 Deltaproteobacteria bacterium
AGCCCGGGCGCCTGCCGGATCAACTCGATGATTCGCAGGTGTGGCACCAGGTCGCCGCCGCCCCACAGCTCCGGTCGTCGGAAGATCAGGATCGCGTGGAGGGTCAGCGACAGTGCGGCGCAGACCCGGAACAGGCGGGTCCGCGCGTCTGCGCCGTCGAACAGTGCTGTAAACAGCCTCGAGAACCCGAACATCCGCTCCGTCCACGTTCCACCGGTCCCGGCCGCACGCCGCCTCCGGCCGTCGCTGCAGGCGAAACCCGCATGATACCGGGTTCCCGATGCGGGTTGACCGCGGCGCCCCGGGTCGCGACGATCAGCGCGCCGAGATCCGCCCGAATACCGGGCGGACCAGGGAGAGCCGCTGCGTGGATCCGTCGCTGTACGATCGGGGTGTCCGCGAGCTCCGCGGACCCGACGCGGCGCTCGTGGAGGCGTCGCCCTGCCCGGTGTGCGATGCGCGGCGCGTCCGCCCGCGCTTCGAAATCGAGGGTCTGGTGGGCCGGATCGTCGTCTGCGTCGAGTGCGGACTGGGCCGCCTCGCGCCGCTCCCGACGGACGCGGAGATCGCGGCGCTCTACCCGAGCGCCTACTACGGAGCGACGGGGCAGAAATTCGAGGGACCGGTGGAAGCCGTGGTGCGCCTGGTGGGCGCGCGCCACGTGCGCTTTCTCGCGCGCGGGCTGCCCGCCGGTGCGCGCGTCCTCGACCTCGGCTGCGGCCGGGGTGTGCTGCTCGCGGCGCTGGCCGACCGCGGGCTCGAGGTGCACGGCGTCGAGATGAACGCGGACGCCGCGCACGGCGCCGATCCGCGCGCCGAGATCCGCATCGCGCCGCGGCTGCGCGATGCGGAGTATCCGGCGGCGTTCTTCGACGAGGTCATCGTCTGGCACGTGCTCGAGCACCTGCGCGATCCGCGCGGAACGCTCGAGGAGATCCGGCGCATCCTGCGACCCGGCGGCCGGCTCGTGCTCGCGGTTCCGAACTTCTCGAGCGCGCAGGCGCGCTGGGCGGGCGCCGCCTGGTTCCACCTCGACGTGCCGCGTCACCTCTATCACTTCCCGGTGTCGGCCTTGCGGCGCCTGCTCGGGCGAACCGGCTACCGCTGCGAATCCGAGCACCACTTCTCGCTGCGGCAGAACCCGTTCGGCTGGGTCCAGAGCGCGCTCAATCGCTACACGGAGCTGCCCCGCAACGGACTCTACGTCCTGCTCCACCGCCGGCAGGGGGACGAGCCGCCTCCGTACGACGCGCGCACCCGGCGCCGGCTGCGGCTCGCCTACCGGCTCGGGCTGCCGATCGGAATCGCCCTGTGCGGCGCGGAGACGATCCTGCGCTCGGGCGCGACCGTGCACCTGATCGCGCGCGCCGAGGGCCCGTCGCAGACCTGAGCCGTCCCGCTCAGTCGGGGGGCGCGGGTGCTTCCGCCCTCCGGCGGCGCTCGTAGATCACGAAGCGTCCCACGGCCCCGGCCACCCGGAAGTCCTCGCGGATCACCCGCCAGAGCTCGGGCGCGTAGGCGGGAAGCGGCGGGGAGCCGGGACCGGCGAAACCGCTCGAGGTGGGCCGCAGCAGCACGAGCCGCGCCTCGGCGAGGGCTTCGGCCGTCGCGCGCTGGCGCTCCGGGTCGTCGAGCAGAACCGGGTACACGGCGTCGTACCGCAGCGCCGGCTCGCGACCCGCAAAGAACACCACGAGCGCCTCGGCCGGGAGCACGGCGATGCCGTCGCCGGGCTCGGTGCGCGCGCGGATCGCCGCGACCACCGCCTCGATCTCGCGCGCCTGCGCGCGCGGCGCGCGCAGCCCCGCGCGCGGCACGTCCACCCGCGCGAGTGTCGGGTCGAAGGCGAGGCGCGGCGTCGGGCGCCGCGCGCCCGCGCGGACACCCGCTTCGCACACGAGCCCGGCGCAGCCCAGCGCGAGCAGCAGCGCGGCCAGCGCGCGGCCCGCCCGGCGCGCGGGACGCAGGGCCAAAAGCGGCAGCAGCGCGACGGGCAGCACCTGCACGAAATGCGACGGGTCGGGCCGGCGCACGGCCAGGGCGTAGGCGACGGCGCCCGCGAACCAGACCGCCAGCGCGGGCCCGCGCCGACCCGCCGGACCGAAGCGGGCCAGGGGCAGTGCGATGAATCCGGCGATCGGCAGCGCGTAGAGCGCGCGGCGCAGCGCTTCCGCAACGTCCGCGGGCGGGTCGGCCGCGCCCGGCAGCGGACTCGGCCACGGCAGGGCGAACGCGTCGAGACTGCGCGCGTGGTACGAGAAGTGCTCGAGCGCGCCGTCGAGCGCACCGGGCGTCGTCAGCAGATACAAGAGGCCCGGCGCGACGATCGCGAAGCCGGCCGCGGCGAAGGTCGCCACGTCCACGAGCCGTGCGCGCGTTCGTTCCCGCTGCGCGAGCGCATCCGCGAGTGCGAAGCCCGACAGCAGGACGGCGGTGGTCGCGGCGGTGTCCCAGCGGAACCACGCCGCGAAGCCGGCCGCGGCGCCCGCCGCCGCGGCGCGCGCGGCCCCGGGGCGCTCCGCGTAGCGGAGCGAAACCCAGAGCCCCAACAGGAACAGCGTCGCGACCTGGACCTTCCAGCTCGGACCGGGCAGCGCGATCGCGACGACGCCCGCGGCGGCCGCGACACCGGGGGGCGCGAGCCGGCGCGCCACCGCGTAGGCGAGCACGCTGCGCGCCACCGCGAACGTCGCCCAGCCGATCCGCGCGGAGAGCGCCGTCTCGCCGAGCAGCGCGAACCAGCCCGCGATCCACAGCGCGAAGCCGGGGAAGTAGAACAGGAAGAAGTCCGCGAACGGGCGCTGTCCGCGGAGCACGCGCGAGCCCGACAGATTCGCAATTCCCTCGTCGGTGAGCTCGAACCCGATGTCGATGAAGCTGGCCCACCAGAGCGCGGTGCCGAGCGCCAGGAGCGCGGGGACGACGACGTCGACGCGGCGCCTCATCTGCGTTTCAGGATCTCCGCGCGATGGGTCCCGCTCACGACGCGGCGCACGAGCTGGTAGTTCGCGCGCGCGAAGGCGGCGATCTCGGGTGCGTAGGCATTCGCGGGAACGCCGTCGATCTCGTCCCGCACGCGGTGGCGCAGGAGCAGCGTCGGGGGTCGCGCCTCGAGCGCGCGCCGCACCTCCCGGCGCTGCTCTGCAGTGGCGAGCGTGAAGACGTCCGGTGTCCGCACGGCAGAGGGACGGTCGAGCAGCATGTGCCAGCCCGGCGCGTTCGGCGTCACCCAGATCGGCGCCCCCGGCGGCAGCGCGCGATCCACTTCGGCGCGTACCTGCGTCACGAGATGCGCGAGCGCAGGGTCGACCGGGATCGGGCCCAGGCGCGCATCGAGGCTCTGCACGCGCGGCGGCCAGCGCGGTACGCGCGGATCGGCCAGGCAGACCAGGCCCACGAGCGACGCCGCGCACAGCGCCGCGGGCGCGACCCGGCTCGGGCCCCGTCTCGCGGCGGCCATCCGCCAGCCGCCTTCCACCCACACGCCCACCAGCAGGATGAGTGGCGGAAGCAGCTTCGCGAGCTGATGGGGGCCGGGTCGGGCGATCAGCTTGGGAAGCAGGCCGACCGCGATCAGCCATACCACTGCGCACGTGAGCTCGCGCGGTGTCCAGGCGCGGCGCAGCCCCAGGAACGCGAGCGCGACGCCGCAGGCCACGAGGAGCGCGTCGAGAACGCTGCCGCGGAGCAGGAATCCGGAGGCATCCAGGCCGACGCCGTAGGGATCGCCGAGCCAGAGTCGGTCGGCGCCCCAGGGAACCGGAAAGGGGCGACTCAGGTGGCCCATGCCGGCCCAGCCCAGTGTCGAGATGCCGTCGCGCAGGTACAGGACGCTGTCGACGTAGGGGTGGAGCAGCGCTGCGACGATGGCCGCCGAAACGCCGAGCCCCGCGCCGAAGCGGAGCAGGCGCCGAGAGGCTTCGCGTGCGTCGGCTCCGAGCACGGTCGCGGCGAGCGCTGCGAAGAGCGTCACCGCGCCGACTTCGGGACTCGTGAAGAGAGCCGGTGTCACCGCGGCCCCCACGCAGTAGGCCGCGACACGACGGCCCCGAAACATCGCCGGCAGGAAGAAGAGCGGAATCAGCGTCACCGCGGGGCGCAACGCGGTGAGATGGGCGCGCGGGTGAGCGAGCGGCACGAGCGCGGCGAGGCCGACGCAACAGAGGAGCCAGGCGACGCGGGTCCGGAACATCGCGCGCCCGGCGGCTGCGACGAGCGCGAGGCCCAGGCCGTGCATCGCGAGCGTGACCACGCGCGCCGTGAAGACCGACGGGGTCGTCAGCTCGAAGCCGAGCGCGAGGGGCAGCACCAGCAGCGGCCCGTACAGGTAGCCGACGTCGGCGTAGATCCGCTCGCCGAGCAGCAGTGAGTTCGCGGGATGCAGGTGTGCTCCCTCCTCCAACAGGAGGCGCCATTCCCAGGCCGCCGTGAGCAGCGGCGTGGGCTGCATCCCGTAGATCAAGAGCGCGACCAGGACCAGCGCCTCGAAGCGGCCGAACCGGGCCGGAGGTTCGGTCGGGGGCGCGGGGATCGCGGCGGGCGCCGCGCCCGCGCGCAGCCAGGCCGCGGCGGCGCCCGCGGCCAGCGACGCGGCCGCGGTGAGCGCGAGCCCGCCGGCGAGAAACAAGAGCTCGCTGTCCTTGGGATAGCCCGCGCGAACCGTCGCGCTGACCACACCCGCTGCGCGCGCGGCCGCGACGCCGCGCGTCGAGAGCGGGAGGATCTGCACCACGCCGTGCGCGAGGAGCGCACCCGCGAGCGCGCCGAGCAGCATCGCACCCGCGACGAGGCTCTGGTCGCGTGGCGTCGCGGAGCCCGCGGCGATGCGGCGGCGGGCGCGCTCGAGGCGGCTGCCGAATCCCATCGCCGTCCGGGGACCTCCGCGCCTCGCCGCGGTCACTCGCGCTCGAAGCGAATGGCGTAGATGGGCGGAAGGCGGCAGGGAATGCCGCTCCACGAGCGGCCGCCGTTCTCGGAGATCCAGAGTCCGCCGGTCGTGGAGCCCAGCGCGAGGCGTCGGCCACTGGCGTCCACGGCCAGGGCGTGGCGGTACACGAGGTCGTAGGCGGGCGGCTCGGGAAGGCCGCGGCGCAGGATCCGGAAGCTCTTTCCGCCGTTGGTCGTGCGCGACACGACGGGTCGCGCGTCCACCGGCACGCGGCAGGCGTCGGTGACGGCCGGTGCGAACCAGGCGGTGTTCGGCTTGCGCGGATGGACCGCGACCGCGTAGCCGAACGTCGACGGCGGCACGTTCTGCACCGCCGTCCACGACGCGCCCGCGTCGCGCGAGACGTACACGCCGCTGTGATGCTGGGCCCACAACACGTCGGGCTGCGCCGCGCACTGCACGATGCGGTGCGGATCCTGGAGGTTCGGATTCAAGCACAGCTCCGGCGGCAGGTAGTCGGCGCGCATCCCCTTCGCCTGGCAGGTCCACGATTCGCCGCCGTCGCGCGTCACCCACACGCCGCCGACCGACACGCCGACGGTCAGGTGTCGCGCGTCGCGGGGATCGACGCAGATCGAGTGGATCCCGGGCTGGTCGCAGCCGTCTCCGGTCCACGCCTCCCGCTCGGGCCGCTTCCACAGCGACTCGACGAGCTGCCACGACTGCGCGGCGTCGCGCGAGACGAACAGCGCACCGGGCATCGTGCCGGCCCACAGCTGTCCCGGGTCCGCGGGGTCGCCCGCGGCGAGCGACCAGACGCGCGCGACGCGGGGCGCCCGCCCCGCGCCGCCGCTCCCCTCGGGTGCCTCACCCGCCTCCGGCCTCGGGAAGCTCGGCGTCGCACACGCCTCGAAGCGCTCGCCGGCGTCGGCCGAGCGCTGAAGCTGGACGCCGGAGTCCCGCCGCTCGCGGGCGGCGTACAGCGTCCCGCTGCGCGCATCGGGGAGGAGCGCGGTCACGCAATCGCCCAGGAAGCGGACGTGCGGGGCGCTCCAGCGTCTCCCGAAGCGGCGCTCGAAGCGGAACAGGCCCTTCCGCGTCGCGACGAACAGCCGGGTCGGCATGGCGCTTCTATCGCAGCTTCGGGCGGGGAGCGCAATCCCGCGACCGCGTCGCCGGCCTAGCGCGGAAGCACCGTCGTCACGTAGTGCACCGAGAGTGCCAGGAACAGAATCAGCGCGACGAGCGCGGCGGCGTGTCGGCCCCGGTGTCGCGCGCCGCGCGGATCGGCCAGCCAGACCGCGCCGACGGCGATGGCGAGCGGCAGCAGCGGCAACCGGTAGCGCGAGTACGCGACGGCCAGCACGTGCATCCCCGTGTAGTAGGCCCCGAACAGCAGGCACCACGTGAACAGACGCGGGAGCTCCCGTCGGCCGAACGCCAGGATCGCCGCGCCCATCACGAGCAGGTAGGCGAGGACCGTCACGACCTCGATCCCGGCGAAGTTCGCGCGCGCCAGCGGGCCGCCGCGGTACACCCCCTGGTGCACGGAACGCAGCAGGAAGCTGTTGGGGCCCCAGAACGCGTAGACGCGTTCCAGGCTGCGCTGCATCACGGTGCCCGGCTTGCGCACGGCGAAGTCCAGCGCGCGGCGGACTTCGCAGCGCTGCACCGCCGCGAAGTCCGTGGCGGCCTCGTCGCGGGCGAGCGCGATCAGCGCGCCGGTTCCGCCGGCGATGCGCGTGAAGCGCTCGGCCACAGGCGGAAACAGCGCGCGCAGCTCGGCGACCGGCGGCAGCGGCGCGCGCCCGGCGACGCGCGGCGCGGGACAGCGCGCGCGCTCGGGGAGAGGCCCCGGCCGCTCGGACAGCCCGAGATCGCGATTGAAGCGCACGTCGTTGAAGGCGAGGTAGGCGGTGCGTCCCAGGGTCGGATCGACGAGCAGGAAGCCGCCGTGGTGGAACGCGTTGCGCACCGACCACGGCGCGATCACCGCCAGCGCCACGGCCAGCACCAGGGCTGCGGCGCGCGCCTCCTGCGGCCGTCGGCGCGCCAGCGCAACGACCAGCCAGAGCGGCAGGAAGTAGACGACGACGGCGCGCGTCAGCGCCGCCAGCCCCAGCAGCACGCCCGCCGCGACCTGCTCGCTGCGCGTCGGTCCTCCGTCGCTGCGGTGCAGCGTGTAGACCGCGGCGACCAGCAGGAACATGAAGAGCGTCTCGGAGTAGAGGTACTGGACGTAGGCGACCAGGCTCGGATACGTCGCGGCGAGCAGGCCGGCGAGGCGACCCGCGCGCATCCCTCCGGCGCGGCGCGCGAGCCCGTACACGCCGCCGACCGTGGCGGTGCCCAGCACGACCTGAACGATCCGCGCGGCGTTCGGATCGGGGCCGAACAGGCGGAACACCGCGGCCAGCAGCGCCTCGTAGCCCGGCGCCCAGCGCGCGATCGCGTCGGCGCCGAGGTGGGCCGTCAGCACGCCGAGCACGTAGTGCAGCGGCTCGTCGCCGCGACCCTCGAGGTCCGGATACAGGATGCACAGCGCAGCGCGCAGCGCGAAGGCCAGGAGCAGGATCCCGGGCAGCGCCGGATCGAGACGCGCGCGCGGCTCCGTCACGGCTCGAGCTTCGCGAGCTCGCGCGCCGGCGCGGCCCAGGACGGGTAGGCGCGCTGCGCCCGCAGGAACCAGCGCCGCGCCGCGGCGCGGTCGCCGGCGGCGGCGGCCAGCTGGCCCGCCAGGAAGGGCGCGCCCGGGTAGCGCGGGTTCGCCTCGAAGGCTCGCTCGAGCTCCGCCCGCGCGTCCGCCTCGCGTCCCTGCGCGCGCAGCGACGCGGCCAGCAGGGTGCGCAGGAAGGCGGAGTACGGGGCCTGCTCCAGCGCGCGGCGCAGCTCCGCCTCGAGTTCGGGCGTGCCGAGCTCCGGATCGTCGGGGCGCGTGGTTCGGGGGCGGAGCCGTTCGAGCGCGGCTGGAAACTCGCGATCCGGCGGGCGGCGCGCGTACAGCACCGCCCCGTCGTCGACGTAGAGGAGCTCCCAGCGCTCGTCCGACTCGACGACGCCCAGCACGCCGGCGTTCGTCAGCACCGTGCCGGGGTACGGCTCGTAGGCCACCAGCACCAGGTCGACGCCGTACGCCTGGAGCGCGCGTCGCGCCGCCGGCTGCTTCAATTTCACGTCGCGATATTCGAGCAGCAGCCGATCGCCGTACACCTCGCTGCGCGAATCGATGAATACCGTCACATCGGGGTGTAGCTCGTGGATCACGTAGCCCGCCCATTCGTACTCGGTGAAGACGCGCCCGCGCGCGCCCTGGCGGTGCAGCCACGCGACCGGCTGGACCGGCTCGCTGGCGCGCACGCCGAGCACGGGCCGCTGCGGGTGACCCGGCACCTCCGGGATGCCGTGCAGCACGGCCAACAGCGCGAGGCCCGACGCGGCCAGCGCGGTCGCCGCTTCGATCGAACCGCGCAGCCGTGGCGGCGTTCCGGCGGACGCCAGCGCCAGCATGCCGCCGAACGCGGCGACCGCGATCGCGACGCGCATCGCCGCGTCCGGGCGCGCGGTGACGGCGTCGCGGATCGCCAGGACGGCGAGCGACAGCGCGAGAAGGCCCAGCAGCGCGGCGGCGGCGATCCGCACGGACCGCCCCGACGCGGCGGCACGGGGTGCGCGGCGCGCCGCGTCGAGCGTGGCGACCAGCGCAGGCGCGGTCGCGAGCGCGAAGAACGCCATCCAGCGCGCGTGGCGAAGCGGCAGCACGCCGAGCGACGCGAGCAACGTCACCTCGAGGAGGCCGAGTCGGCCGCGGTACGCGGCGATGGCGAGCGCGCCGCCCCACACGGCGAGTACCCACAGATACGTGGCGTAGGCCAGCGTTCCGCGCAGCAGCGGCGCGTCGAGCAGCGGCTTCCACTCTTCGATGTTCTGGGTCACCGCGGTCACGCCCGCCGTGAACTCGAACGGGAACAGGTAGATCTCGGCGCCGCGCGGGTTCGCCATCACGGCCAGCGTCATGCCCGCGGCCGCCGCCAGCAGCGGCAGGCTGCGCCGCGCGCTCGGCGCCCATGCGCGGCGCGCGCGCCGCCCCGCACCGGGCTCCGCGAACAGCGGCCCCGCCGCATCGGCGGCGAGAAGCGCCGCGTAGAGCGCCAGCACCGCCGCCGCGGGCCAGCCGAACACGCCCGGTTCCAGGGTGGTGAGCCCGCCGGCCGCGCAGAGCGCCGCCGCGGCCGCGAGGAGACGCCAGCGCCGCCCGGTCGCGTCGCGCGGCCAGAACAGCGGCTCCGCGAGCTCCACGGCCGCGAAGGCGAGCACCACGACGATCCCGATCGGGAACGAGCCGTGCAGGTTCGCCCACAGCGCCGCCAGCGGAATCGTAAAGAGGAGCGCGCGGCGCGAGCCGCCCGCGCGCGCCTGGCGACGATCGCGCAGCAGGAGCCACACGAGTGTGACGGCGAGCAGCGCCGCGAAGAGCTCCGGCCGCACGATGATGCGATGTCGGGCCAGCGTGAGCACCAGCAGCAGGACGGGCAGGAACGTCGCCGGAGGCGCGCCCGTGGTGCGGAACGCCAGCAGCAGCACGCCCAGCAGCGCGATCCCCGGAACCAGCTTGCCCGCGACGATCACACCCGTCGTGCCCGCCGCCCGTTCCGCCAGTGCGTAGTAGGTCGCGGCCAGCCACTCGTGCGCCACGTAGCGGTTGCCGGCGGCGGTGAACGAGTAGCGGTCGCTGCGCGGGATCTCGCCGTCCTCGAGGATCAGCCGCCCGGTCGTGAGGTGGATCCAGACGTCGTTGCTCGCGAGTGGGGCGAGCGCACCGGTCGCGCCGTAGGCGAGCAGCGCCGCTGCCGCGAGGATCCCGAACACGCCCGCTGTGCGCATCGGCCCGGGAGCCTACCAGACTGCCGAATGGAGTCGGCAGTGGTAGATTGTGCGGTTCATCGATGTCTCCCCTGCGGCGCGCACGCCGACGAGCACGGACTCCGTATCCTCTGCGCCCCGGCCCTCGGAACGCCGGACGCTGCGCGCGCGCGCTGCTGCTCGCGGCCTGCGCACTCGGGCTCCCCGGCTGTCGAGACGACGGCGCCGCCGCGCCGCCGCCACCGATCGACGCGAGCCCCCTGATGCTCGTCGATCATCTCGACCGGGTGGCGCTCGAAGGCGTCGCCGCCGACCTCGTGCGCGGCCTGCCGCCGGCGCAGCCCCGCACGCGGCTCCAGCTCGATTTCGAGGACGGCGCCTGGGCGCCCCTGCGGCGGTTTCCCGCGCTCGGGTCGGGTGTCGGCGGAGGCGAGGCGGGCATCGCGGTCATCGAGGGATCGCGCGCGTACGCGGGCGGACGCAGCGTCGAGCTCGTCGGCGACGGGCGTGGCGCGCTGAGCCTGCGAACGCCGCCGATTCCGGTGTCGCCCCACGAGGTGTACGCGCTTCGCTACCGCGTGGCGAGCGACGGCATCGCGCCGGAAACGAGCGGTGAGCGGGCGCGGGCCACGGTCCTGCTGTATCGGCTCGAGTCCGGCGAAGCGACGGCGGCGGAGTGGCTCGCCGCTCCCGACCGCGAGCGCGCCGCGCGGCTCGCGGAGGCGCCGAGCCTCTCGACCAGCGGCGATCTCGCGAACCACCCGTGGCGCGAGCGCCACGAGCGCTTCAGCACCGGCCCGCTCGCCACGCACATGGTGCTGAGCTTCGACCTCGGACGCGCGACGGACGACGACGTCGCGTATCGGGCCCGCGGTCGCGTCCGCTTCGACGACATCGCGCTCCGCTCGGTTCCCGTGCCGCTCTCCCAGCGCGCGCTCGAGCGGGACGATGGGATGGGCGATCCGCACCCGCTCGCGCGCAGCGCCGAGCTCGAGCATCCGGCGCATCCCGACGCGACGGAGCGCCGCTACGCGCTCAGCCTGCCGGCGCCCTCCGCGCTGCACTTCGTCACGCGGGTCCCCGAGGCGGGCGTGCTCTCGTTTGGCTACGGCGTGTTGCGCGCGGCGCGCGTGCCGGGCGCGGCACCGCTGACCTTCTCGGTCGAGGTCCAGCCCGAGTCCGGTGACACCGAGGAGTTGCACCGCGGCGAGCTCGACCCCGCGCAGGCGACCGGCTGGCGGGACGTCGACGTCGACCTGGCGCGCTTCGCCGGACGATCGGTTCGCGTGATCCTGCGCAGCCAGGGGCGTCCGCCGCCCGCGGACGCCTTCGCTGCGGCGCAGCGTCTGCCGGAAGGCGGCTGCATCGTCAGCGCGCCGGTCCTCTCGAGTCGCGGGCATCCCGGGCGGCTCGTGCTGCTGGTCGTCGTCGACACGCTGCCCGCGCGGCGCACCTCGACCTACGGCCACGCGCGCGACACGACGCCCAACCTGACGCGCATCGCGGCGGACGGAACGCGCTTCGCGCGCGCGCTGTCGCCGTCTTCCTGGACACTGCCGGCGTTCGCGTCGATCTTCACCGGACTCACGCCGCCGCGGCACCGCGCCGGCGAGCCCGCGGCGGGAGCGGGCTTCTGGCGGCGACCGCTCGCCGATGGCTTCGTGACGCTCGCCGAGCGGCTGCGGAGGGCCGGCTGGGATACGCGCGCGTGGATCAACAACCCGAACCTGACGGCGCGCGTCGGTCTCCAGCAGGGGTTCGCGACGTTCGTCGACTACGGCACGCGAACCCGCGAGGCGGCCGCCGAGCCGGGCGTCGCGGATCTGCTCGAGGCGCTCGAGACGCCCTCCGGCCTCGACCGCCTGTTCGTGTTCCACCTGATGGATCCGCACGGTCCCTACCGCCCCGCCGACGCATACCGGCGCCGCTTCCAGACCAGCGGGGATGGCGGTCGCCTCCGAGACCCGCTGACCGACGAGTTGTGGCTGCGCGTCACGTGGGGTGCACTGGTTCCGGGTGCGGCGGAGCGCGCCCGGCTGCGCGACCGCTACGATGCGGTCGTCGCCTACACCGACGAACAGATCGGCCGCATCTACGACGCGGCCCGCAGCGCCGCCGCGAGCGAATTCGCCTTCATCGCCACCGCCGATCACGGCGAGGAGTTCTGGGACCACGCGGCGTTCGAGCACGGCCAGAGCGTCTACGACGAGCTCCTGCGCGTTCCGCTCGTGCTGGTCGCACCCGGCCGCACCCCAGCGGGCCGCGTGGTGGACGCGCCGGTCTCGACCCGCGACCTGGCGGCGACGATCCTGGAGCTGGCGGGCATCGCGGCGCCCGCGGACGTCTCTCCATCGCTTCTGGCGGCGCCGCGTGGCGCGCCGCCCGACGGCGCGCGAGCGCTCGTCAGCGGGCAGACACTGTACGGCGTAGAGCGACTCGCGCTCGAGCGCGGCGGCGTCAAGTACATCTACAACCAGCTCGCGAACGGGGTGTCGAACCGGCGTGCGCCGCAGCCCACGCGTCGACACGAGCTGTACGATCTGTCCCGCGATCCGGGCGAGACCGACAACCGCTTCGCTGCGGAGCTTCCGACCGCGCGGGCGCTGCACGAGGCGCTCGCGTCGGAGTTCGCGCTCACCCTGGGAGGCGACTACGCCGTGGTCTTCGACGCGGGCTCCGACGCGGGCGTCGCCCCGCCGCAGCTCGAGGGGCACCTGGTGCTGCCGGCCGGTGCGCGCTGGCTGCCGGCCGTGAAGGAGTTCGTGTGGCCGTTCGCCGACGGACGCGACGGCGAGCTCGAGGTGGACACGAGCTGGTCGTACGGAGCGCATCGCATGTCGTTCCGGCTCCGGGCCCCGCGCGCGCTGCTCGGCTTCGCGGTGCGCGACGGCGCCCCGGAGGGCGCGGTCAAGGCGCGCCTCCTGCTCGACGGTCGGCTGGCGCCCGCGCGGATCGTCGCGGTGGGCGGCGGCGGCGCGCCGCCGACCGGCCTCCCGATCGAGCTCGAAGCCGATGCCGATCCGCTCTCCGTCGAGGCGCTCCTCGAGGCGCACGACGGGCCGGCGCCGCGCGTGCGCATCGGTCGGGTCCGGCCCGGCGCCGAGCACGCCGGGAGCGCCGCGGCACCCGGTCTCGACGCCGATCTGCGCCAGCAGCTGGAGGCGCTCGGCTATGTCGAGTAGCGCGCCCGAGCCCGCTCCGGGGCGCTCGGATCGAAGGCGCGCAGCGCTCGCGGTGGGGCTCCTGGCGCTGCTCGCGACCGGGCTCGCGAACCTGGCCTGGCTCGACGGTCTGCGCGGCCTGCCGGAGGGCGCGCGCCTGTCGGGCCTGCACACGCTCAACGCCGGGGATACGCCGACCTACTACGCGTGGATCGACCAGGCGCGCCGCGGGCACCTGCGCTTCCGGCAGCTCTACACGACCGAGCCCCACGAGCGCGCGCTCGTGAATCCGCTGTTCCTGGCCGTAGGCGGGCTGGCCGCCGCCACCGGCCTCTCCAACGCGGCCGCCTACCACCTGGCGCGCGTGCTGCTCGGCATCGCGCTCGTGCCGCTGCTCTACGCGTTCCTGTGCGCCTGCCTGCCCGACCGGCCGCGGCGGCTCGGCGCCCTGGCGATCCTGCTGTTCGCGGGCGGCGTCGGTTGGATCTGGGCCGCCGCGGGCGCCCCGCCGGCCGACTGGCCGATCGACCTGTGGGTGCCCGAGGCCTCGGTCTTCCTGTCGCTGGTCGAGTCTCCGCTCAACCTGGCCTCCTACGGCCTCTGGGCGCTGCTGTCGCTCGCCGCGCTGCGCGGGCTCGGGGGCGGCGGCGTCGGCGCGCTCGCGGGCGCTGCCGTGGCGGCGGCCCTACTGGTGGCGATCCGACCCTACGCCGCCGCACCCGCGGCCGCGCTGGCCCTGCTGGGCTGCGGCCTGGCGGTGGCGCGCTCGGGTGTGCCGCTCGCGCGGGCCGCCCGCGTGGCCGGCGCGCTCGGC
>CP070734.1:3321830-3332628 GCA_020347605.1 Deltaproteobacteria bacterium
GCCCGGCGCGGCGGCTTCGTGCGGCCGGTGGTCGACCAAAGCGAGGTGCTGCGCATCAGCGCGGGCCGGCATCCGGTGGTGGAGCCGCTGCTGGCCGCCCAGGGCCGGGACGGCTTCGTCGCCAACGACACGGAGCTCGACCCCGCGCGGGAGCAGATCCTGATCCTCACCGGACCCAACATGTCGGGCAAGAGCACCTACCTGCGCCAGGTGGCGCTCATCGTGCTCATGGCCCAGATGGGCAGCTTCGTGCCCGCGGAGAGCGCCCGCATCGGCTGTGTGGACCGCCTCTTCACGCGGGTCGGGGCGTCGGATCGGCTGGCGCGCGGCGAGAGCACCTTTCTGGTCGAGATGCGGGAGACGGCCGAGATCCTGGGCCAGGCCTCGCGCCGGAGTCTCGTGATCCTCGATGAGATCGGGCGCGGCACCAGCACCTTCGACGGCCTGTCGATCGCCTGGGCCGTCGCGGAATACCTGCACGACACCCCGGGCTTGCGTGCGCGGACGCTGTTTGCGACCCACTACCACGAGCTCACCGAGCTCGCGCGCAGCAAGCCTCGCGTGCGCAACGCGCACTTCGAGGCGCGCGAATGGGGGGACGAGGTGATCTTCCTGCGCCGGCTGGCGCCGGGCGGCGCGACTCGCTCGTACGGAATCCAGGTGGCTCGGCTGGCGGGCCTGCCCGAGACCGTGATCGAACGGGCCCGAGAGGTGCTGGGACGGCTGGAGGGGACCGAGGCGGACGCCGGCGGCGCCACCCCCGAGGCGGACGGGGCGCCGCAGCTCGGGCTCTTCTCGCGTCCCGATTCCGAGCCGCGCGACGCGCTCGCGCCCGCGGAGTCTGCCGCGCTGGAAGCGCTGCGCGCGCTCGATCCCGAGCGCCTGACGCCGATCGACGCGCTCACGGCCCTCCACCGCATCGTCGCGCGGCTGCGCGCCGAGGGCGCCGGATGAGTCGGGGCCGGCGCGCGCTGCGGCGGCTGCCGGTGCTCGCAGTGGCCGCGCTGTCGCTCGGGGTCCAGCGTCCGCCCGGACTCGGCGACGTCCGCGAGGTGCGGCACTGGTCCTATCCGGACTACACGCGCGTGGTCGTGGAGCTGTCCCGGCCGGTTGCGGAGGCCGAGGTGCGTCGCCTCGGGTCGGACGCGGGGAGCGATCGCCCGGAGCGCCTCTATCTCGACATGCCGGGGATCTGGGTCGGCCGCCGCTACGCCGACGGCATTCCCGTGGGAGACGGGCTGCTTCGCGGCGTCCGCCTCGGTCAGAACACCCTGCGCAAGGCGCGCGTGGTGATCGACCTCGAGAACTTCGACCACTACCGCTTCCTGCGCCTCTCCGAGCCCGATCGTCTCGTGATCGACGTCTTCGGCGCGCGCCACCGCAAGCCGGACGGGCCCGCGCCCGGTCCGCCGTCCGCGCGAGGTCTCCCGCAGGTGGCCGGACTGGCGGACACCGTGGTGCTGGACCCCGGGCACGGCGGGCGCGATCCCGGGGCGATCGGCGTGGGCGGGCTGCGCGAGAAGGACGTGACGCTGCGCCTGGCGCGCATCCTGCGACCGCGGCTCGAGGCGCGGGGGTTCGCGGTCGTCCTCACCCGCAATCACGACGAGACCGTGGACCTCGAGGAGCGCACGGCGATCGCGGAGGGCGCCGGCGGCGACCTGTTCGTCTCGCTGCACATGAACGCCGCGCCGCGCCGGGACGTCCGTGGCATCGAGACCTACTATCTCGACGAGAGCGCCGAGCGGCAGAGTCTGCGCGTGGCGGCGCGCGAGAACGGCACGTCGCCGAGCAAGGTCGACGCGCTCCAGCGCACGATCACCGAGCTCTACCTCTCGGAAGTGTCGAACGAGTCCGCGGCCCTCGCGAACCTGGTGCAGACCGAGATGGTACGCGGTCTCGCGGCGCGGTACGCGCGGGTCGACGACCTGGGCGTGAAGAAGGGTCCCTTCTACGTGCTGTTCCTGGCGCACATGCCCTCGATCCTGATCGAGGTCGGATTCCTCACGCATCGCGAGGAGGCGCGCCGGCTGCGCGACGACGCCTACCTGGAGCTCGTCGCCGAGCGCATCGCCGCGGGCGTGGAGCGCTACCGCGAGCGCGTCACCCCGGTGATGGCCCGCGGGGGCGCGTCGTGATGCAGGCTCCGGCCATCGAGCACTACCTGGCCGACCTCGAGCCGCGCTCGGCGGACACGCCGGACGAGGTGGTCCACGCGGTGCGACGCTACGTCGGGGACGTGCGCGCCTATCTGGAGAAGCGGCACGCCAACCGCGAGGAGCCCGGCGCGATCAACGCATCCCATTCCGACCTGATGGATCGGCTGATCCGGCGCTTGTTCGAGATGGCGGATGCGGCGCACTACGCCGAAGGCGGCGACGTCGAGCAGCACTTCGCCGTGATCGCGGTGGGGGGCTACGCCCGGCGCGAGATGTCGATCCGCTCGGACATCGACCTCTTGCTGCTCTACGCGGAGCCGATCACGCCCTACATCACCGCGGTCGCGCAGAGCGTGCAGTACCGGCTGTGGGACGCGGGACTCAGCGTGGGCTGTGCCACGCGGACCATCGCCGAGACCTTCGCTCTGGCGAGCCAGGACCCGACCGTGCGGACGGCGATTCTCGACGCGCGCTTCCTGACCGGCGACGTCGAGATCTTCCACGAGTTCCGCGACGCGCTGCGCGAACGCCTCTTCGACGACCCGGCGGCGTTCATCGCCGAGCGCGTCGAGGCGCTGCGCGAGCGCCACGAGAAGTACGGGGAGTCGCTCTACCTGCTTCAGCCGAACCTGAAGGAGGGCGTCGGGGGATTGCGCGACTACCACACGGCCTACTGGGTCGCGCGGACCGCCCACCGGGGACTGCGCGGTCTCGACGACCTCCTCCACCTCGGACTCCTGACGGAGCGGGAGATGGAGGAGTATCGCGGCGCCCTGGCGTTCCTGTGGAGCGTCCGCAACGAGTTGCACCTGACGGCGGGGCGGCGCACCGACCAGCTCAGCTTCGATCTTCAGGATCGGATCGCGGAGAAGCTCGGCTACGCGCTGGCTCCGAGCGAGACGGGGGAGCTTCCGGTCGAGCGCTTCATGGGCGCGTACTATCGCCATGCGCGCGCCGTGCGCGGCTACAGCGAGATCGTCATCGAGCAGTGTCAGAGGCACGTCGCGCCGGCGACGCGCAAGCGCGCGTCGCGGGAGGTCGAGGACGGCTTCCGCGTGGTGGGCAGCCAGCTCGAGGTGCCGCACGCCGCGCACCTGCGCGAGCGTCCGGTTCGACTGCTGCGGGCGTTCGCGATCGCGCAGACCCAGGACCTGCCGCTCTCGCGCACGGCGCTCCGATTGATCCGGGACAATCTCGACCTGGTGGACGACGCGTTCCGGCGCGAACCGGAGGTCGCCGCCTGCTTCGAGCGCATCCTGTCCGCGGACAATCGCGTGATGCGCAGCCTGATGGCCATGAACGACGTGGGCCTGCTCGGGGCGTATCTGCCGGAGTGGGACCACATCGTGTGCCGCTGGCAGCAGGTGCTCTACCACACCTACACGGTGGACGTGCATTCGATCTTCCTGGTCGAGCAGCTGCGCCGACTGCAGAAGGGCAAGTACGAGACGGAGGTGCCCGAGCTGACGGCACTGGTGCGCGCGATCGACGACCGCGTGGTGCTCTACCTCGGCTGCCTGCTGCACGACGTGGGCAAGGGACGCGGGGGCTCCCATTCGGAACGCGGTGCGGACCTCGCGCGGGCGTGTCTGGCGCGGATCGGCTTCCCGGCCGAGCGCGCCGAGCGGGTGGTGTTCCTGGTCCGCCACCACCTTCTGATGTCGCACATCGCGCAGCGGCGCGACCTGTCCGAGCCGCGTCTGATCGCCGAGTTCGCACAGGTGATGGGCGACCGGACCAACCTGCGGAACCTCTACCTGCTCACGTTCGCGGACACGCGGGCCTCGTCGGCGGGCGCGTGGAGCGAGTGGAAGCGGATGCTGCTCGCGGAGCTGTTTCTGCGCGCCGCCGACTATCTGGAGACCGGCGCCGAGGACGAGTCGCGCGCGCTGGAGCAGATCGAGGCAGAGGTCGAACGCCGCCGCGTCGAGGCGCGCGAGGCGCTCCGGACGCAGGACTTTCCGGAGGCGTCGATCGGTGACTTCCTGGACACGCTCCCGCGCCGGTACTTCATCGCGCACAGCGCGCCGCAGATCGTGAGCCACGCGCGCCTGGCGATGCGATTCGATCCCCGCGACGTGGTCGCAACGGCGGTGGAGCCGAGTCACGGCGGTGCGTTCGAGATCGTGTTGGTGACGCGGGATCGCCACGGCCTGTACGCCATGTCCGCGGGCGTGCTGACCTCGAAGGGGATCAACGTGCACGGCGCGAACGCGTACACGACGCGCGAGGGCCTGGCGATCGAGATCTATCGGATCGACCCGCCGCCCGGAGGCGATGCGGAGCAGCGGGAGGTATTCCAGAGCGTCGAGGATACGCTTCGTCGCGTCCTGCGGGGCGAGGAGCGGGTCGAGGACCTGTTGCGCCGCCGGAGGCGACCGGTGCTGGCGACCGCGTCGCCCTCGCGCCGTCCGTGCACGGTCGAGATCACGAGCGACGAGTCGGACTTCTATACGATCGTCGATGTCGCAGCCAACGACCGGCTGGGGCTGCTCTACGACCTGACGCGCGTGATCGCAGCGAACGATTTCGAGATCTACATCTCCAAGGCCTCGACGGTCCTCGACCAGGTGGCCGACACCTTCTACCTGAAGGACTTCGAGGGTCGGAAGGTCACGGACGCCGAACGACTCGAGCGGCTGCGCAAGGAGCTCCTCGCCGTTGCGCGCGAGGAACCCGCCGGCGACCGTGTCTGAGCGGCCGAGCGAGCTGTGCGCGGGCATCGACGCCTTTCTGCACCACGCGGCCGTCGAGCGGGGCCTCTCGAGGCGGACGCTCGAGGCCTACGCGCGCGACCTCGCGCGCCTCGCGGCGTTTCTGGAGGCCGAAGGCGTGGCGCGGCTGCGCGAGCTGCGGCGCCAGCATCTCACCGACCACCTCGAGCGGCTGGGGCGCGAGGGCCTGGGCGCGCGCAGCCGCGCCCGAGCGCTCAGCTCCGCGCGGCGGCTGGTCGCCTTTCTGCTCGAGCGCGGCACGCTCGCGCGCGATCCGTTCAGCGAAGTCGAGTCGCCGCGCTTCGAGCAGCCGTTGCCGCGCTTGCTGCGCCCCGACGAAACCGCGGCGTTGATCGAGGCCGCGGATCCCGACTCGACCCTGGGTCTGCGCGATCGCGCCATGCTCGAAGTCCTGTACGGCGCGGGCCTGCGTGTCTCCGAGCTGGTCGGACTGCCCCTCGCGGGGGTCGACCGCCGGCGCGGTCTCCTGCACGTGGTCGGGAAGGGCGACCGCGAGCGGATCGTTCCGCTCGGCGAACCGGCGCTCGAGGCGCTGGCCGGCTACCTCGAGCGCGGGCGTCCCGAGCTGGCCCGGCGCGCGCGGCGCGTGCCCGTCGCCTGCTTCCTGTCGCGACGCGGAACGGCCATGACGCGTCAGAACTTCTTCGAACGCCTGCGCGGGCTCGCGCGCGTCGCGGGGATTCCGCGCGAGCGCGTCTCGCCGCACGTATTGCGACACGCGTTCGCGACCGACCTGCTGGAGGGGGGCGCCGACCTGCGCGCCGTTCAGACGATGCTGGGCCACAGCGATCTCTCGACCACGCAGATCTACACGCACGTGAGTCGAAGCCGGCTGCGCGAAACCGTGGAGCGGCGCCATCCGCGCGGCCGCGCCCGCTCGGAACCCGGCTCGTGACGCCGCGGGCTCCGGCGGCGCCGCTGCGCGCGCTACCGGAGGCGGCCCGTCCGCTCGTCGAGGCCGTGCTCGGGACGGCGCGGCGCGAGGGCTACGCCGTCCACCTGGTCGGCGGACCCGTTCGCGACCTGCTCCGGGACGTCCGCGTTCGCGACGTCGATCTGATCGTCGAGACGCGGCAGGGGAGGGGCGCGATCGAGCTGGCGCAGTCTGCGGCGCCCCCGAACGCGCGCGTCGTCGCCCACGGGCGCTTCGGCACCGTGCGCATGGAGCTGCCGGACGTGCCGGACGGGCGCGTCGACCTCGCGACGGTACGCGCCGAGAGCTACGCCCGACCGGGCGCGCTGCCCGAGGTCCGGCCGGCGACGCTCGAGGCGGATCTGCGGCGTCGCGATTTCACCGTCAACGCCATGGCGATTCCGCTCACGCCCGCCGCTCGACGCGGACGTCCGGACGTGATCGACGTCGAGGACGGTCGGCGCGACCTCGAGAGCCACACGCTGCGGGTGCTTCATCCGCGCAGCTTCCACGACGACCCGACGCGTGCGCTGCGCGCGGCGCGCTTCGCCGCGCGCCTGTCGTTCACCCTCTCGCGCGGGTCGCGTTCGGCGTTGCGCGACGCGCTGCGGGACGGCGTGTTCGGAAACGTCAGCGGCGAACGCTTTCGCCGCGAGTTCGAGAACCTCTTCGAGGACGCGCAGCGCGAGGGCGCGGACCCGGCGGCGGCCCTGCGGCTGCTCGACGCGTGGCACGTCCTGGGAGCGCTCGAGCCCGGCCTCGCGCTGCCGCGTCCGGCCGTGGCCCCACTGCGGCGGCTGGGCCGGGCACTCGCGCAGCCGCCCTGGCCCACCGTGCGCATCCGGCCGTGGGTGGCCGGTCTCGCGGTGTGGCTGGCGACGCTCGATCCCGGCCTGCGCGGTCGCGCGCTGCGCCGAATCGCGGTGCGCGGCGAAATCCGCGCGCGCATTGCCGGCTTCCGCAGGGAGCGCGACGCGTGGCTGCGATCGCTGGCACGGAGTCGGGGTCGAGGCGCGATCGACGCCGTGCTCTCGAGCGTGGACGAGGAGTCGCTCCTCGCGCTCCACGCCTCCGCGCCGTCCCCGCTGCGGCGCCGCATCGCTCGCTTCGCGAGCGAGGACCGCCGCCGCCGCCCGCCCGTCCGGGGCGACGACCTGCTGGCGGCCGGCCTGTCCGGGCCGGTCGTGGGTCGTGCGCTGGCGCGGATCCGGATCGAGTACCTCGATGGCCGCGTGAAGACCCGCGAGGAGGCCCTGGCGGTGGCTCGAGAGGTCGAGCGGCGCGGACGCCGGTCCGGGCCGCGCAAGCGGAGCTAGCGGCCGCTGTCGCCGGCGCGCCATTGCCCGTCCGCGCGCGATTCCCCATACTCCGCGTGATCCTCCCCCCGGGCAACGGCAATCGAATCCTCTTCGGAGCACCATGGAGAGCAGGGCAGCTGCGCCTGAATCGGGTGTCGTGATCGAGGGGCCGGGCGACGAGGCCGGCTACGCGGTCAAGCTGCAGGCGTTCGAGGGTCCGCTCGATCTCCTGCTGCACCTGATCCGGCTCAACGAAGTCGACATCCACGACATTCCGATCGCGCGCATCGCGGAGCAGTACCTCGAGTACCTCGATCTGTTGCGCGACCTCAACATCGACGTGGCCTCCGAGTACCTGCTGATGGCGGCAACCCTTGCCTGGATCAAGTCCCGGATGCTGCTGCCGCCCGACGGCACGGAGGAGGGCGCCGAAGAGGGACCCGACCCGCGCGCCGAGCTCGTGGCGCGGCTGCTCGAGTACCAGCGGTTCCGCGAGGCCGCGCACGAGCTGGACGGTGTCTGGCGCCTGGATCGCGACGTGTTCGCGGCGCAGTGCCCGAAGCCCGAGGCCGTTCCGGACGCCGAGCGGGAGATCGAGGTCGGCCTGTTCGAGCTCGTCGAGGCGCTGCGCAGCGTCCTGGCGCACGCGCCGGCGACGGGCGCGGCGCACGAGCTCGCGGTCGAGACCATCACCGTGCGGGAGCGCATGCTGGCGGTGATGGAGGCCCTCGAGCAGGCGCCCAGCCTCGAGTTCCTCCAGATCTTCGAGCCGCCGGACGGGCGCCCGCCCCACCGGTCGATGATCGTCGCCACGTTCCTCGCCGTTCTCGAGCTGGTGCGGCTGGCCGCGATCCGCGTGTACCAGGGCCTCGATGCGGCGGGCGTACCGACCGGACCGATCCGCCTGCGCGCCGGCGCGGACGTCGAAGATGCCAATTGGAGAGAGCGGATCTCCGAGCTCATGTGAGGACGCCCCATGGAGCGAGACAAGCAGCGCCAGATCGTGGAGGCCCTGATCCTGGCCTCGCCCGAGCCGATCGCCGCCGCCCGGCTGGCGGAGATCCTGCCGTACGGCAAACGCAAGCGCGTGATCGAGCTGGTGCGGGAGCTCAACGATGCGTACGCGGCCGAGGGCCGGGCGTTCGAGATCTGGGAGGTCGGCGGCGGCTATCAGGTTCGGACGCGCCCCGAGTACGCCAACTACGTGAAGCAGCTGAATCGCGTCTCGGCGCTGCGACTCTCGCGCGCCGCGCTCGAGACGCTGGCGCTCGTGGCCTATCGCCAGCCGGTCACCCGTGCGGAGATCGAGGGCGTACGCGGTGTCGACCCGGGGCCGATCCTGCGGAATCTCATCGACCGGAAGCTGGTGCGCATCGCGGGGCACCGCGACGTGCCCGGCCGCCCGATGCTCTACGCCACCGCGCGGCGCTTCCTCGAGGTGTTCGGACTGAACTCGCTCGAGGACCTGCCCACCCTCCGCGATCTCGAGGAGCTGGCGGCCGAGGTGGACGGCGCGGCGGCGCCCGTCGGCGAGCCGGCGCCCGAGCCGGAGGGAGTGGCCGCGCCGAGCCCCGCCGCCGAGATCGCCGACGCACCCGAACCCAGCGGCGAGCTGCACTGAAGCGCCGCACACTCCCAGCTCGGGACGCGTCGAGCGGGGAGCGGCCCGTGCGCGAGCGGCTTCAGAAGATCATCGCCGCAGCCGGCGTCGCCTCTCGTCGCCGCGCCGAGGCGTTCGTGCGCGCGGGGCGCGTGACGGTGAACGGCGTGGTGGCGCGTCTGGGCGATGCGGCGGATCCGGACGTCGACGTGATCGCGCTCGACGGCGTCCCCCTCGAGCGCGAGCCGCACGCCTTCTGGATGGTCCACAAGCCCCGGGGCGTGCTGACCACCGCCGCGGACCCGCAGGGCCGCCGCACCGTGCTCGACCTGCTGCCCCGCGAGGCGCGCGAGCGCGTATTTCCCGTCGGGCGGCTCGACCGCGATTCCGAGGGGCTCTTGCTGCTGACCAACGACGGTGCCGCCGCGCAGGCGCTGCTGCACCCGTCCTTCGGCAGCGAGCGCGAGTACCGCGTCACGGTGCGCGGGCGGCCGACGCGCGCGGCGCTGCGCGCGCTCGCGAGCGGGGTCGAGCTGCCGGATGGTCGCACCGCTCCGGCGCGCGTCGAGCGCGTCGCGTCCGACCCGCACGCGCGAACCACCACGTTCCACCTGACCGTGATCGAAGGCCGCAAGCGACAGATCCGCCGCTCGCTCCGCGCACTCGGGCATCCCGTGATGCGCCTGGTGCGCATCCGCATGGGGCCGCTGCATCTGGGCCGGCTGCGGCCGGAGTCGGCGCGCCCGCTCACGGCGCGGGAGCGGCGGGCGCTGCGCGAGCACGTGCAGCGGTGCGCGCGCGCATCGGCGCGGCGGTCGCCGTGAACCTCGCGGAGCGCTTTCTCGCCCGCCTGTCGCGACGCGCGGAGCGCGTGTGGATGTCGGGAGACGGCGGTCGACACACGGGGCGCGCCCTCGCCGAGCGCGCGCGCTGCGTTGCGGCGCGCCTGCGCGCCGCGGGCGTGCGGCCGGGCGACCGCGTCGCACTCTCGCTTCCCAAGACCGAGTGGCTGCCCGCAGCCCACGTCGGCGTGCTGGCGTCCGGCGCCGCGGTCGTGCCGATCAATCCGGCGCTTCCCGACGACCCGATCGCGTCGCTGCTGGCGCGCTCCGGCGCGGTGCTCGCGATCAGCGACGCGCCCCTCGCGGCGCGCGCGCCGGGCATCGCGCAGGGCCTGCCCTGGTGGTGCGCCGGTCCCGATGCGCCGGACGGCGCCTCGCGCCTCGTCGCGGACGGCCCAGCGGCCCGCGACGTCGTAGCGCGCGCGCCCGGCGATCTCGCGCTGCTGGCCTTCACGAGCGGCACGACCGGCGAGCCGAAGGGCGTACCGCTGTCGCACGAGAATCTGTCGGCCAACCTCGCGGCTCTGGAGCGGACCTGGGAGTGGACGGATGCGGATCGCCTGCTCCACGTCCTCCCCGTCTTCCACCTTCACGGGTTGGGCGTGGCGCTCTACGGCAGCCTCTGGGTCGGGAATCCGATTCACGTTCACGACCGCTTCGATCCCGAGCGGATCTTGCGCGAAGCCTTCGAACAGCGGATCACGCTGCTGATGTCGGTGCCCACGATGCTGCACCGACTCGTCGAGGCGGCGACCTCGGAGCCGGGACGGGCGCTGGCCGGTCTGCGGCTGGTGGTCTGCGGCTCCGCGCCGCTCGCGCCCGCGCTGTTCGCCCGGTTTCGCGATCGCTTCGGACTGGCGCCCGTCGAGCGCTTCGGCATGACCGAGACGGTGATGAACACGAGCAATCCCGTTCGCGGCCCGCGCAAGGCCGGCAGCGTGGGATTCCCGTTGCCGGGCGTGGAGCTCGTGCTGCGCGATGCGGAGACCGGCGCGGACGCAGGCCCAGGTCCGGCAGAGGTGTGCGTGCGCGGACCGAACGTCTTCGGCGGCTACTGGCACGACGCGTCGGCGACGCGCGCCGCCTTCTACCCGGGCGGCTGGTTCCGCACGGGAGACCTCGGGACCCTCGACGCAGACGGAAGCCTGCGCCTCGTCGGACGCATCAAGGAGATCATCGTCACTGCGGGCTACAACGTCTCGCCGGCCGCGGTCGAAGCGGTGCTCTCCGCCGAGGGCGATCCGCGCGTCG
>CP070734.1:3332728-3338918 GCA_020347605.1 Deltaproteobacteria bacterium
CGGGTGCGGGGTCACGACGGGCCTCGGCGCCGTCCTCAACACGGTGCACGTCCGGGCCGGCGCGAGCGTCGTGATCATCGGTTGCGGCGGCGTCGGGCTCTCCGCGATCCAGGGGGCGCGCATCGTCGGCGCCAGCCGGATCATCGCCGTCGACTCGCAATCCTGGAAGTTCGACGTCGCGCGAAAGCTCGGGGCCACCGATTGCATCGACGCCACGGCTGGCGATCCGGTCGCCGCGGTCGCCGGGCTCACCGGCGGCGGCGCCGATTTCGTCTTCGAGTGCATCGGCCTCGTCCCCACCGTGCAGCAGGCCGTCGCGATGACGGGGCGGGGCGGCACCACGGTGCTGGTCGGCGTGGTCCCGCTCACGCAGACGGTGCCGATCTCGGCCGCGGACCTCACGCTGCAGGAGAAGCGGATCACCGGCTCCTTCATGGGATCGAACCGCTTCCGCTTCGACATGCCCAAGTACATCGATTTCTACCTCGACGGCCGGCTGTTCCTCGACGAGATGATCTCCTCCCGGATCGAGCTGGCCGAGGTGAACGAGGCCTTCGATCGCATGCGCAAGGGCGAGGCGGCCCGTCAGGTGATCGTCTTCGACTGAGCGTTCTACGCGCGCGTTCCGGCACGCGACCCGGACGGTGCGTCGCGGCCCAGCAGGAAGTCCGCGTTGCTCGAGAAGAAGCCCGGCTGCTCTTCGGGCGCGATGCCGTGGCGGCCCGGCGCCCGGTAGTCGGGCAGCGGCTGCGCGGTTCCCTCGCTGTGGGGGTAGTCGCTGCAGCACATGAAGAGATCGCCGGCCTGGGCGATCACCCGCGCCATCGTCAGCGTGCGGCGGCGCGCGCCTTCTCGAAGCGGGCGCGCTGGAAGGTGATGCAGGTGGAGTCCGCGGGGATCTCGTCGAGCGGCTTCGCGACCAGCTCCGGGGTGATCCCCGCCGCCTCGGCCGCCGGGCGCAGCGCCTCGAGGTCGAAGCCGTACAGCTTCGCGGCGTTCTCGCCCAGCATCATGCGCACGTGCTTCGGATCCACGTCCGCGAAGGCGAAGCGCATGTTCTCGCGCGAGTACGGGAAGCAGCCCTCGTAGTGGGGGTAGTCGTTGCCCCACAGGATCTTGTCGATGCCCACGACCTCGCGGCCTTCGATGTCGCGCGGACCCGGGAAGCTGGCCCCGTACCAGCAGTTGCGCCGGGCGTAGAAGCTCGGCGGCTCCTTCAGTGCCGGATCCCGCGTGGTGTCGATCTCACCGATCGCGCCGGCCTTCCACGCCAGGTACATGCCGTCGAGCTGCCGCATGAGACCGGGCGCCCAGGCGCAGCCCGACTCGGTGAGGATGAAGCGTAGCTTGGGGAAGCGCTCGAAGACGCCGCCCATGATGAGGTGCGTGAAGCCGCGCTGCACGAAGAACGCCATCTCGAGCGCCCAGAGCGCCTTCGATCCCTGTCCGCCGCAGTACTCGGGCGAGCCCTGCCCCGAGTGCTGGTTCATGACGAGGTCGTGATCCTGGATCGCCGCCCACAGGCGGTCGTAGTCCGGATGGTTGAGCGGCTTCAAGTGCGCGTCGGAGGGCGAGGGCAGCGGCAGCAGCACGCCGCCGCGCAGACCGTGCCGCGCGATCCACGCCACGTCGTCGATGGCGTCGTCGATGTCGTTCAGGTGGATCAGCCCGATGCCCGCCCGGCGCTCGGGCGCTTCGGCGCAGAACTCGGTCAGCCAGCGATTGTGCGCGCGGGTTCCCGCCCGATAGCGCAGGTACTGCTCCGGTGTCGGCGGCGGAGAGACGTGGAACGCGGTGTCGTAGAACGGCGGGACGGTATTCGGGAAGATCACCTCGCCGACGACGCCGTCGCCCTCGAGGTCGGCCAGGCGCTCCGCCGAATCCCAGTTCTTGGTCTTCTTGCTGCCGACGTGCTTCTTGGACGGGTTCTTGTAGCGGCCGCGCCAGGCGTCGAAGTCGTCCCGATCGTCGGGGTCGAGGTACGCGCGATAGGTGTCGATCGACGCCCCCGCGTGCGTATCGGCGGTGATCACGACGTAGGGCTGTGTGGTGTCGCTCATCGCCAAATTCTACATCAGCCCGTAGGCGAGGTCTGCACGGCCGCGCCGACGGCCGGCGCAGCGGCACCGCCCGCGCCCTCGGCCCCCCTCGGCGGCAGGCGCACGCGGTGGACCCGGAAGGTCCGGCCCGGCGTCTCGTAGCGCGGCTCGAACCAATCGAGGTGCCGCGAGACGAACCCCCGGATCACGGGCAACATCCGCTCCGTGCCGGCGTGATCGACGTACCACGCGATGCCGGCGGACCGGTAGGCATCGACCAGCGACGCCTCCACCTCCCGCTCGAGCCGCTTCTGCTCCGACGGCGAACCCGTCAGGAAGAAGTTCCACCACTCGCGGTCGGGGGCGTAGAAGTGCGCGTGGGGATCGGTGAGCGGCCAGACGAAGTAGCCCTGCCGCCCGGTCGCCAGATACAGGGCGGCGAACCAGGTCGACGCGATCGCGTCCTGCGGAGCCGCGAGCGCGGGAAGCTTCGCTTCGAGTGCGCGCAGCTCCGCGAAATTCATCGGCGCGACGCGAAAGTAGTAGGCCGCGTCGCTGCTGCGCAGGATGCGCTGCGCCTCGAGCGCGAAGAGCGCGGCGAGCAGCGCGAAGAGTGCGGCCGCCGGCAGCGCCGCGATGCGCCGGTCCGCCGCCCCGCGCCGGATCCAGCGCTGCAGGAGGGACCCGCTCGCGCGTGCGCCGCAGAGCAGGAAGTAGAGCAGGAAGGGCGTCCAGGGCACCAGGAACCGGTAGGGGTCGAACGGATAGGCCAGAACCAGCGCCGCGTAGACTGCCGCGCACACGTGCAGCGCGCGCAGACGGCGCCGCGCGCTTTGCACGAAACCGATCAGCACGAGCGCCACGCCGGCGTAGGCCGCGAGGTGCAGACACGCGGTCCGCCAGGACCAGGCCGCCAGGCTTGCGCGCGCCGCCTCGACGGGAAGTCCGAGCTGGAAGTACAGCAGGCCGAAGGCGGTCCGGAAGGAATTCTGCAGAACGACGCGCAGCGTCTCGCCGATCTGGTCGGGCGCCCAGGCGCGGTAGCTGAACTCCGAGCTCGGCAGCAGCAGCGCGCCGTGCGTGGACGCGTTCAGCTGCGCCGCCCACGCCTGCCACGCGTACCAGGGCGCGAGGCAGACGGCGAGCACGGCGATCGCCAGCGCCGCGTCGCGAAGCCGGCGGCGCCAGAGCAGGAAGCCCAGCGAGCCGGCGGCCAACGTCAGTCCGATCGAGCGGGTGTGGATGCTGGCGGCGACGAGCAGCGCCGAGAGCAGCATCCAGCCCACCCCGCGCCGACTGCCCTCCGGCTCCGCGGCGCCGCGTTCGATCGCGTGCAGCGCGCCGATCGCCAGCAGCGCGTACAGGAACTCGCTCATGGTGAAGCGAACCATCGAGAGGATGGCCGGCGAGACGGCCACGAGCGCCCCCAACGCGAGCGTCTGGCGCGCGGACGTCGCGAGGTAGCGGCGGCAGTAGAGCGCGCTCAGCATCACGAAGCCCGCCGCCGCGAGTGCGGTGGGCAAAAGCAGAAGGGGCAGGTTCGCCGGATACTCGGGCGCGATCAGGAACACCGAGGCGAGGACGGCGGGATACAGGATCGGGTACAGGGTCTGCAGCGGCTCGCCGGGCATCTCGATGTGCCGGTAGCCGGTCCCCGCGGCCAGCGACTTGGCGGTGCACAGGTAGATCGAGTCGTCCACCCAAAGACCGACGGCGCGCGGACCCGCGAGCGCCACGAGCAGATACAGTCCGGCCAGGACCAGTGTCAGCGCCAGAAGCCGGCTGCGCCGCCACGCATCCCGGCGGCCGGCGGGGCTACGCGATCTCGCGGGATCCACCGCGGCGTATCCTACGCGCTGGCGAACGCGGGCGCCCGCCGCGCGGGCGGGCAGCGCCCGCACAGAAGCGGCGCGCTGCCGGCGCGCGGCTACGGGCGGTGGCCCGTCCGGCGCAGCCGGAGCCACAGGAGCGGTGCGAGAACGACCGGCAGCGCGAAGCCCTGACCGCAACGCGCGTGCCCTTTCGGCGCGAGCGCGACGATCTCGTCGCAGCCCTCGAAGAGGATCCCGTCGAAGGTCTCACCCGCCAGGCACGCCGCATCGTCTCCCACGTGGATCCCCAGCTCTTCCGTGCGGTAGTGGGAGACGAGATCCGGGAACCCGTCCCGGTCCACGTCGCGGGTGTGCTTGCGGAGCCGCTTCGGGTCGCGGAGGTCGTGCGCGGGTGCCGCCACCGCGTAGTGATGCCGCATCTCGAAGAAGGTCAGGGTCGCGACGTCGACCTCCGCCACGTCGAAGTCGGAAGAGCCGAGTATCGCCACCGGCACGAGGCCTTTGTCGGACGCCTGGATGGCGTTCTCGGCGTCGCCGGGCTTGATGTCGAGCCGCACGTCGACCAGGGCGATCTCCCGGAGCGCGCGGTTCATGTTGACCCGGCCGTACCCGAAGAAATCGTCGCGCCCGGGCGTATCCTCGCGGGGGGAACCGACCCGGTCCTGCGCGGTCGCCGCCAGGATGTCGAGGATCTCCGCATGCGTGAGCAGCGGGTCGACGGACCGGAGCAGCGCCGCGATGCCCGAGACGACCGGGGTCGCCGCGGAGCATCCGGAGAAGAGCGTGACGAGATCCTCGTCGGTGCCGAACCGCAGCGTCACCACCGACTCGCCCGGCGCGACCACGTCGAGCGCCGCGCCGGTTGCCGAGAAGACGGCCCGCTCGTCCCGGTTGGTGGTCGCGCCGACCGAGATCGTCCACGGAGACGAGCCGGGCGCCGAGCGGTTCGCGTCCCCGAGCCCGCCGTTTCCCGCGCAGGCGACCAGGATCGAGCCGCGCTCCCGCGCGTAGCGCAGCGCGTCCTCGAGCAGGCGCGTGGAGCCCCAATCGCTGACGATGCTCATGTTGATGACGTCGGCACCGGCGTTGGCCGCGTACACGATCCCCCGCGCCAGCGCGAAGAACGACCCCACGTTGTTGGCGTTCAGGACCTTCACGGGCAGGATGCGCGCGGCGTGGTCGATGCCCGCGACGGAGAAGCCGTTGTCCGCGTTGGCGGCGATGATCCCGGTCACCAGCGTGCCGTGGCCCTCGTCGTCTTCCGGGTCCGCGTCCCGATTGACGAAGTCGTAGCCCGGCAGGATGCGCCCCTGGAACTCCGGGTGATCCGAATCGATGCCGGTATCGAGGACGGCCACCACGGTCGAGCTGCTCCCGCGCGTGATCTCCCAGCCCTCGACGGCATCGACGTCCGCATCCGTGAATCCCGCGCGACCGTCGATCCACTGGCCGGTGTTGTGAAGCGACCACTGGAGCTCGAAGCTCCGGTCGTCGCAGAGGTGCAGCCCGCCTCGGATGGCGGGATTGGGCTCGGCGTATTCGACGCGCGGATCCTGGCGATAGCGCTCGAGCAGTGCTTCTGCCGAGGTGCCTTCGGGCGCGCCGAGGAGGTAGGCGTCGAGCGCCTCGATCGCGTCGAGGACCACGGCGTTGGCGAGCCGGCTCTCGGCCTCCACCTGGGCACGCACCGGACCCGGCCGGTACTTCACGACCAGCTCCGCGGCGGCTCCCGCGTCGAGCGCCGTCGCAGCCGCCGCGTAGAGCGACCCCGAGACGAGGAGCACCGCGAGCGGAACCGGAGGGCGGCTGGCCCGCTGGGCGGCGTCTCGCATGGCCCTCCCCTCCAGCGCGCAGGGCGGGGCGCGGCGGAGAAACGCGGTTCGTCGGAACGACAGCGGCGGCGTGTGCGCGTGAACGAATCATCCGGACGGAGGCAACACACTCCCGTGATGCATCGGACGTGCCCAACGCCGTGTGGGTTTCGCGGAGGCCCGGTGAACGGCGCTGCAGCTCCGGAGCGTCGATCGCGCCGGAGACTGCTGCGGAAAGCCCTCGTGAGCGGGCGCGCATGCGCTTCCGTACACATCTGCGCGAGGCGCCGTGTCTCGAAATGTCACGTGGCGATTGGCCCCACCTCGCTGCGACCCGGCGCGGGACCCCGCAGACCTGGCAGCGAGGCGGCTCCCACGGGCCGACGCCCGGGCCCGGGCGTGGTACACCTCCGGTGCCATGAGCGCACGCGATCCCGCCGCGAGCGACGAGCGATTCCTGTCACGGGTCGTCGAGGCGACGATCCGGATCGGCCTGCTGGCCGCGCTC
>CP070734.1:3339018-3366932 GCA_020347605.1 Deltaproteobacteria bacterium
AGCCGCTCGGGGAATCCAAGCCCGAGTGGGAGATCTTCGGTCTGCTGGCGCGCAAGATCCAGGAGCGCGCCCGGGCGCGTGGCGTGCGCACGGCGCGCGACTCGGTGGGCGGCGAGGTGGATCTCTCGCAGATCTACGATCGCTGGAGCCAGGACGGCACGTTCCACGAGAGCGATGCGAAGGGAGCGCTGGACTGGATCCTGCGCGAGACGGACATCACCGGCAACAAGGGTTTCGACGAGGGCAGGCGCACCGGTCTGCTGCCCGTGCTCCAGGTCGACGGCGGACCCCACTCGCTCTACGCGTTGGGCAGCGACTACACGCGGGGCCGCACGCTACATCCGCACGCGCGGTTCGTGGAGCGCAAGGAGGCATGGCCGACCTTCTCGGGCCGTCAGCAGTTCCTGATCGACCATCCCTGGTACGCGGAGATGGGCGAGATGCTGCCGGTGCACAAGGAGCCACCGCGTGCGGGCGGCGACCATCCGCTGCGTCTGACGGGCGGTCATACGCGCTGGTCGATCCACGCCACCTGGCGCGACTCGCCGTTGATGTTGCGGCTGCAGCGCGGCGGGCCGGCGGTGTGGGTGGCGAAGCGGGACGCTCTGGCGCGCGAGATCGCCGATGGGGATCGCATCCGGGTCTTCAATGACGTGGGTGCGTTCGAGGCGGTGGCGAAGGTGACGGCCACGGTGCAGCCGGGTCAGGCGATCATCTACCACGCCTGGGAGCCGTATCAGTTCAAGAACTGGAAAGGGCAGCAGGAGCCGGTGGCCGCGCCGTGGAAGGCGCTGCACCTGGCGGGTGGCTACGGCCAGATCCACTACCGCGCCATCTACAACGCCCCCGGGCACAGCCCCCGGGCCCAGACCGTCGAGATCGCCAAGGCGTGAGGCTCCGCGACGGCCGGGGGCCGCGGCGTCACCGGGAATCGGGGTGCCCTCGACGCGTTCCGCTTGGCTGGGAACGCTCGGCGTGGCAGGCTCGGCGCGTGAACCGGACCCGCGCCGCTCGCCTCGCCGCCGCGCTCCTCGGGGCACTGCTGCTCCAGTCGCTCGCGGCGAGTGGCGCGGACGCCTGCTCCTGCCTGCCGACCGACCTGGTGCGCTCCTACAACCAGAGCGACGCCGTCCTGCGGGTGCGGGTCGTGCGCGAGCGGGTGCGCGACGATCGCGTCGTCTACCTCGCGCGCGTCGTCACCGACTACAAGGGCTGCCTCGCCCCCGGGCGCCGGCTGCGGCTCGTGACCGCCTCGGACTCGGCGCGCTGCGGCATCCGGCTCGAGCCCGGACGGGAATACCTCGTCACCGCCGACCGGCTCGGACGCCACCCCCGCATCCTCTCGATCGGTCGGTGCGGCTTCAACGTCCCGTTCGAGGCGCTCACCCCCGAACAGCAGGAGTTTCTGGATACGCGCTTCGTCTGCTGCGGCGATGCCTGTCGCTGCGTCGGCAGCGAGCCCGTGCTCTGCTTCGCAGATCCCTGCGCGGTGGCGAGCTGCGCCGATCCGAGCGAGTGCATCAGCAACTACTGCGGCGGCTGCAACGCCGAGTTCTACGACGAGCGTGGCCAGGCCGTCTGCCAGCCCTGCGAGAACCACGACGACTGCGCGTTCGACCAGCTCTGCAGCCCGGAGGGGATCTGCCGGTCCGTATGCCTCGACTCGTCGGAGTGCGAGTCCAGCCAATACTGCTCGCCGGGGAGCCGCGACAATCCGTTCGGCCGGACCGACTTCGGTTGGCTCGAGTCACCAGACGTGCCCTCGACCGAGGAGCGCCGTCACCCCTCGAACGAGGCCGTCGGCATCTACGAACCGAACCCCCAGCTCGTCGAGATCGCGCCGTCGCGGATTCCGTCGGGGCCGGGCATCTGCCGCGAAGACGGCGAGTGCCTCACGGACCGCGACTGCAACGATCCGGACAACCAGTACATCCACCCGCTCTGCGTCGGCCACGGCGTCTGCGTCGACGGCGCCTGCGGCTGGATCTGTGGGAGCGGCGCGCCTCCCGTGGAGTAGGCGGCCCGACCCGCCGCTGCCGCGCGCTCTACGACGAGCCCTCGGGCTCGTCGGGCGCGGCCAGCGCACGGAAGATCCCCGCCGGATGCAGCCGGCTCGAGAAGGACGGCTCGTACGCTTCGGCGGGGGACTCGCGCACCATGCGATCGAGGGCGTGCGCGTCGTCTCCGACCAGGATCCGCCACTCGTCGTTGCGCACGCCGTCCAGGATGATGGTGGCGGCCTGGGCCGCCGAGACGGGCGCCTTGTCGCGGAAGTCGAGCATGCGCTGGTGCAGGATCGCCTTGAGCTGATCGTCGCTCAGCCCATCGACCGGGAGCCCCTGGCGCGCCAGCCGCGCGCGCAGCGCGGCGACATCCTCGGGCGTCATGTCCAACGGACCGGGCTTGCCGAGCAGCCGGCTCGTGTTGATCGCGATCGAGGTGCCGATGTGTCGCGGCATGACGAGGTGCACCTTCACGTGAGGCGCGTGCAGGCGGAGGTCCGTCAGCAGCGCCTACGAAAACCCCTTCACCGCGAACTTCGCGGTGCTGTAGGCGGTGTGCGGGATGCCGGGACCCAGCACGCCCCAGAAGCCGTTCACGCTGCTCGTGTTCACGAGGCACGCCTCGTCGCTGGCGACGAGCAGCGGCAGAAAGGCGCGCGTGCAGTAGTAGACGCCGTACCAGCAGACCGCGAAGGTCCGCTCCCATTCGGCGCGGTCGTCCTCGAGGAAGCTGCCGCCGCCGCCGATGCCGGCGTTGTTGAAGAGCAGATGGACGTGGTCGGCGCCGTGCTGCTCCGTCACGGCGTCGCGGAAGGCGAGCACCTGCGGCTCGTCCGACACGTCGCACGAATGCGTGGTGATTCGCGTGCCGGGCGGCGCCAGCGACGCGCACGCGCGCTTCGTCTCCGCCAGCTCCTCGAGCAATACGTCGCACAGGGCCGCATGGCAGCCCTCCGACGCGAGCTGGCGTGCCAGCTCGCGACCCATGCCGGTCCCGGCCCCGGTGACGACGGCGAGCTTGCCGCGAAATTCCCTCATCCCGTGCCTCGCGTGGCGTCATGGTAACAGGCCGCGACACGCGGCGGGCCGGCTCCGCACAGGCGCGCAGCGCAGCGGGTACCCTCCCGGGACGATGCGTCCGCTCGAGATGCCCCGCGCCGTGATGCAGACCGCCGCAGTCGTGCTGTCGCTGGCCGGCATCCTGCTCGGCGCGGCCGGACGCCTCGACTGGCCGATGGCCTGGGCGTTCCTGGGCGTGTACGTGGGCTTCGCCGTCCTGGCATTCGTCGCCCTCGACCCGGCGCTGATCCGGGAGCGGAGTCGGCCCGGCGCCCCGTCGGAGCGTTGGGACATCCGGCTGGCGAGCGTCGCGTTCACGTTCTTCCTGCCGCTCACGCTGCTGGTCGCCGGACTCGACGTCGGGCGCTTCGGCTGGTCGCCGCCGCTCCCGAGCTGGGTCGAGATCGGGGCCCTGGGGCTCTTCACCGGCGGCTACGCGTTCGCCTTCTGGGCGATGCGCGTGAACCGGTTCTTCTCGACGTTCGTGCGGATCCAGACCGAGCGCGGGCACCGCGTCGTGTCCGAGGGGCCCTACGCCTGCGTTCGCCACCCGGGCTACGCGGGCGCGATCCTGGCGGCGCTGGCACTGCCCGTCGCGCTCGGGTCACTGCTCGCGCTGCTGCCCGCCAGCGTCGGTGCGGCCCTCTTCGCGCTTCGCACGCTGCGCGAGGACCGGATGCTGCAGGCGCGGCTCGACGGGTACCGCGCGTACGCGCGTCGGGTCCGCTGGCGGCTGCTGCCGGGAGTCCTCTGAGTCGCGGCGGGGCAGGCAGGGAGCGTTGCGCGACACGACTCCCTCGCGGGAGTTCGGCGCGGACCGGCCGGTCCCGTTCAGATCGGCTGCGCCAGCGCGGTCAGCGTCGGCCAGAGGGCTTCGAGCAGACGCCGGAGGCGGGCCTCGGCGCGCGCCTGGCCACCCGCCGCGGTCGCGACGTCGGTGCTGAGGCGCACGACCAACGCGCCGCCCTCCCGGCGCAGGAACGAGCGGTCGGTCGCCAGCCACGCACGCGCGATCTCCTCGGCCGTTCCACGCGTGCCCAGGTACGTGTAGAGGCTCAGGACGCGCGTGCCACCCGAGCGCACCAGCACCGCCTCCACGCGCGGGCCGCCCGCCTCGAGCTCGAGGGTCCGCCGCTGCTCGACGTGCCAGCCGCGGCCGGGAAATGCGTTCTTGGGTGAGATCAGGCTCTGCGTGCGGCTGCGTCGATCGTCGTAGCCGATGAACACGTCCACGGCTTCGCGGCGGCGCTCGTAGCGGCGGTAGATCTGCGCTGCGTATCGCACGGTCCACAGGAACGGGCGGTCCAGCGTCAGGCTCTCGCGCGCTCGGAAGCCCGCCAGCTGCTTCGGGGCATTGATCGCGCGCCGCGACGGGTCGTCCGCGCCACTCCAGCGCGGCATCCAGAACGACGCCGCCAGCAGTGTCACGAGGACGGCGGCGACCGCGATCGCCCTGCGATTCGGGTCGGCGGATGGGGCGGCGGGAGGCGTTCGCGACTCCGGTGCCAGGGCGGCGTCCGGCGCGCGTGGGAACAGCCGACGCAAGAGGCTGTCCAGCGCGAACAGGGCGACGGCGCCGACCAGGAACACCGCCGCTCCCTGCAGACTGTGCATGGCCGCGACGTCGGAGGACGGGTTCAAGATGAGGCTCAGGACCCGCGCGAGATTCACCAGATAGGCGATCGCGGGAGCGAACACGATGAGCAGGACGGCGTGAAGGCGGGAGGCCGGGAAGAAGCCGATGCAGGCCACGGCCAACATCGCGATCACTTCCATCGAGCGCAGCCCGCTGCACGTCTCGATGATCTCGAAGGTGCGGTCGGCGAGGTAGAGGACGTCGCCCTCCTGGACGACCGGTATCGACATCGCGTGGAGCAGCCAGGCCGAGTGCGCGGCGGCGATCAGCTGGACCGGAAATACGATCTGGTTGGTGAGCACCGCGGGCATCGGTATCGCGAACGCCAGGAACAGGACGGGTAGCAGCATCGCGCCCGCAAAGCGCGGACCGAAGAGGTACCAGGCGCTGCCGAGCGATACGAGGAGCAGCGAGATCAGGTCGAGGTCGGTCGCATCCACGTGCTGGCTCCAGAGGAACAGACCCGCGCCCGCAACGAGGAGTGGCAGGGAGCCGACTCGCGAGCCTCCGGCTCCGGCGGCGCTGCGAAGACGCTCGCGGCGTCGGTAGAGCAGGATCCCCGCGATCAGGTAGACGAGCTGCGGCGAGGTATTCGAGGCGAGGAAGAACCAGCCCTCGGTGCGCGGAATGAGTCGGTTGCCCGGATCCCAGAACGGCAGGCTGCGGTAGGCCAGGCCGAGGAGCACCAGGAGCGAGATCGCGAGTCCCCTCGAAAGCCGCGGGGTCGCGCGGTCGCGGGGCCCGAGCTCCGGTGCATCGGGAGCGGCTTCGTCGCGTCGGTCGCGCGGCCCGGGGTCGGCAGATGCTCCGGCCATGGAAACGCTCCCGCCGCCCTCCGTGATGCCCTGCGAGACCTTCGGTCGGCCGCAGTGATTCCGGACGCCGAATTGCGCCCAGGCTAGCCGGTTTCGGGCCGTTGCGGTTCCACCTCTAGGCTTCGGGGGCGTCGCTGCCGAGGGTCATCGCCTTGGAGACGATGACGGATCGCGGCTGGGTATGCGCGTCGCTGAGCGACTCGATCCCCGTCGCCGCGGTCGCCACGAGGTGCTCGACGCGGGATCGCAGCTCGGCGTCGAGCGCCTCGAAGCGCAGTGCGGTGCCGCGGCGGTCGTCGCTGCGCGTCACCACCGCGCGCACGACGATCGGCTCTTCGCGCCGATCCCCATACAGCGCCAGCCGGATCGTCGAGCCGATCGATGCGCCGGGGATGCGATCGACGCACATGCCGTCCGGCGAGAGATCGCGACCGAGAATCACGTGGGCGGCCTCGCCCGTGAGCGCCGTGATGCTCTCCCCGTACGGGGCGCGCGGCTGGCGGCGTCGCTCGATGTCCTCGAGCTCGATCGCGTCGTCCTCCAGCGGCTCGGGATCGGGCAGCCGGTGTGTGCTCGGAACTGGACTCCGAAGGGTCGCACCGGCTTCGTCCTCCGCGAGCCTCGTCACGACCGTGCCGATCACCTTGCCCGCGAAGATCGCCTCGAGACGTCGGCGCGCCTCCACGTCCAGTCCGTCGAGCGCGACCGAGATGCGATGGCCATTGTCCGACCCCTGCGGCGCCTGGACGCGCACCACGCGTCCCGACAACTGGATCGGGGTGCCACGGGCCAGCGCCGGCGGGAGCGTGATGGCGATCTCGCTTCCCGGCTCTGCGTCGTGCGGCGCGAGCAAGCGGCAGCCTTCCGTCGTCAGGTCGAGCAGCTCGACCGGGCCTGCGTGCCTCGTGTCGCGGTAGATCACGTGCGACCCGACGGGCAACCGGGTTGCGTCGCGCTTCTCGGGGCCGCGATACAGCGCGTACAGCAGGATCAGCCGCAGCGCGTCGCTGTCCACGCTCCCGTGGATGAGGAAGTGGACCCCCAGGCGGCGCATGCGCTCCCGAAGCGGCAGGAAGTCCTGGCCGTGGAAGACGATCCAGGTGGGCTTGCCGAGCGCGCCCGTTTCCAGCGCCTCGGCCACCTCCGGCGCCCGCTTCACGCTGGTGACGAGGAGGTCGTACGGGCCTTCCACGCACTCCTGGATCGGACCGTCCGTCAGGTGGTCGAGCTCCACCTCGAACCGCTGGAGCACGTGGCGAACGCGTCCGAGTTCGCCATCGTCGACCATCAGCACGGAAGGCGTCCCGTCCAAGCCAGCTCCCCTCGCAAAGGGCGCACGGGGCCCCCGCTGCGTTTCGGCCGGCTTCCGAACGCTCTTGAGGATCCGTCCCGTCGGGGGCCGCGCCCCGGTCTCGGCCCCCGCCCGGAGTCCCCGCGCCGCTCGCGTGCCGTGGGGCCGATTTTCGAGGCATGCATCCGGATCGGGCCCCGGTTGAGCTAGCGTTGCGGCGTGCGTCTCCCGGTGTCGATCGAAACACCGCTGCGCACCGCCGCGGGGCTGCTGATCCTCCCGCTGGGCCTCGTGCTCTGCAGCATGGTGGCGGTGGTCCTCGCGCTGCGCGGAGCGTCCGCAGAACGGCTCCACCGGATCTACGTGGGCTTCGCGCGTCTGTGCCTGCGCGTGGGCGCGACGCGGCTCGAGGTTCATGGCGCCGACCAGATCGAGGCCGGCCGGGCGTACGTGGTCGTCTCGAACCACGAGAGCGCGTGGGACCCGCCCTGCATCGTCGCGGCGCTGCCCGGCGTGATCCTGCGCTTCGTCGCCAAGAAGGCGATCACCGACATCCCGATCTTCGGCCACGCGCTCAAGATCACGGGCAACGTGACCGTCGTTCGCAGAGACACGGCGCGCGACGTCGGCAGCCTCCATGACCGCATGGCACATCGGGACCCGAAGGTCTCCATGCTGTTCTTCGCGGAGGGCACGCGCTCTCGCGACGGTGCGCTGCACCCGTTCAAGATGGGTGCGTTCGCGACCGCGATCGACTCGGGGCTGCCCATCCTTCCGGTCGCATTGGCGGGAACCTTCGCCATCTGGCCGAAGGGCACCCTGCGGCTGCGCCGCAGCGACGTGATGATCGAGGTGGGGGCACCCATCGAGACGCAGCGGTTCAAGTTCGAGGAGCGCGCCGAGCTCCGCGACGGCACCCACCGGGTGATGGCCGAGCTGCGCCGGCGGGCGCGGCAGAGACTGCGCGCGCGCGGCCACGATCCCGCAGGCACCGACTGAGCGCTTCGTGACCCGATCGCCCCACCCGCCGCGCTGGCTCGCCGCGCTGGCCGTGCCGCTGCTGCTCGCCGGCGCGGGGCTCGGCGGCTGCGGGGAGGGCGCCCTGCGCAGGTCTCGCGGCGCCCCCGCGGCGGCAGCCGCCCCGGCGGACCCGGACCCCGCGGCCCCGCCCTCCGTCCGCGACCCCTACGCGGCGGCCCGGCGGCGCATGGTGGCCGAACAGATCGAGGCGCGCGGCGTGACGGACCCGCGCGTGCTGGCGGCGATGCGCACGGTTCCGCGGCACGCGTTCGTGCCCGAGTCGGTCCGGGAGGACGCGTATCGGGATCACCCGCTGCCCATCGGCCACGGGCAGACGATCAGCCAGCCGTACATCGTCGCGGTGATGACCGAGCTCGCCCGGGTCGAGGCGGGCGCGCGCGTTCTCGAGGTGGGCACCGGCTCGGGCTACCAGGCCGCCGTCCTCGCGGAGCTCACGGATGCGGTCTACACGATCGAAATCGTCGAGGGGTTGGCGAACGCGGCGGCCCGCACGCTCGCCGAGCTGGGCTACGGCTCGGTCCGCACCCGGCACGGGGACGGCTACCGCGGCTGGCCGGAGGCGGCACCGTTCGACGCGATCCTGGTCACGGCGGCGGCGCCCGCGGTGCCACCCGCGCTGCTCGAGCAGCTGCGAGTCGGCGGACGGCTCGTGATTCCGGTGGGGGACGCGTACCAGGAGCTCGAAGTCCATACGCGGACCGCCGAGGCCGTGGAGGTGCGGCGCGCTCTTCCGGTCCGCTTCGTACCGATGACCGGCGAGATCGAGAAGGATCGGCGCTAGGAGCGCTGCGGCGGCGCGCTGCACGTCGTGGGTGCAACGCACTGGCACGATGTGCAAGACGTGCGAAGGATCCGCCGGAGACGTGAACGCGACTTGCGTCGACGAGTTGCGTGCGCGTGAACGCTGCAACGGCTCGCGAAGACACCCGATTCGGCCGGAGAAAACGGCGCCGGCGCGATTCGGTTGCGCGCCCCGTGAATCGTTCGAGCGGGGTGATGACGACACGCAAGAGTGACTGGCGGTCTAAAAAAATGGTATGCTCCGCGGTGAAGCGGCAGAACCAGGGAGGGGTGCCGAGGTGAGTAAATGGTCCGAACAGAAATCGGAGTCCCCTTCCTAGCGGTCGCGGCTTCATTTCTGCTGAGTGGCTGCGCGACGAATCTCGGTATCGGCGTCCAGACCGTCAAACAACTCGAGGCCAGCTATCCGATCACCGTGGGCCGACTCGTCGAGGCCCACATGGACACGGGTTCACGGCTGCGTGTCTACCTGCAGCTGTGTCAGGACCTCGGAATCGCCGGAATGGCCTGCTCGGATGACGATCTGCGCATCCTGGCCGTGGTCGAGGCGGAGAAGAAATCGCTGCTCCGACGGCTCGCCGAACGCTATCTCGACGAAGGGCGCGAGAAGCCCGTCTACGTCTACGGACCGATGTGCGAGGGCCTCGAGGAGATGATCCTGGTGCCGCGGTGCCAGCACGCGGTGGCCCTGGGCGTCTGGGATCCCTACCTGCAGGACTACGTGCTGTACTCGACGGAGCACGGATCGGGAAGCCTGATCGAATCGGAAGGCTTCAACACGTTCCTCGAGCTCACGGGGAAGGCCGTCGGCATCGCGAAGAAGGCCGCCAAGTAGGTTCGCGCCGGTATGATGCGTGTCACGCTGCTCGCGCTTCTCGCGGCGGGGTGCACCACGGTCCCGCTCGCGAGCGGACCGCCGCCGCCGCGACTCGCGTCTCGAGTGCCCGCGGCACTTCCGGCGCCGCCCGAGGCGCCGGGCTCGATCACCCTCAGCGCCGAGCCGATCACCGTCGAAGACAACTGGCTGTTGCACCTGTACACCGCGCTGCATCCCCGGAACTACCGCGCCTTCCGGGTCGAGTTCACGGGAGCGGACGGCGCGCCCTCGACGGCGCATTTCCTGGTCCCGGACGCCCCGGGGCCGCACCCCGCCGTGCTGGTGTTTCCGATCACGGGCGGAGACCACGTCGTGTCCGAAGCGCTGGCGAAGGCGCTGGTGCATCGCGGCTACGCCGTGCTGCGGGTCGAACGGCGCGAGTTCTTTCCGGAGGAGGAGGAGCCGGACTTCGACCTGACGCTTCCCGCCGAGCGGCTTCGCGTTTCGCTGCTCGACGCGCGCCGACTGATCGGCTGGCTCGGGACGCGACCGGAGATCGACGCGCAGCGCCTGGCGTCCGCGGGCGTGAGCCTCGGCGGCATCCTGGCCGCCAGCCTGATGGGGCTCGACGATCGCATCCAGGCCGGGTTCTTCATCATGGCGGGCGGCGGATTGCCCGAGCTGATGCACGACTCGCGCGAGGGGCCGCTGCGCCGCCTGCGGGAGCGCATCTTCCGTCACAACGGCGATCGGAGCCGGGAGGGATTCATCGCGTTCGCGCGGGCCCACACCGAAGACGTGGACCCGCTCACCTACGCCCGCCACATCGATCCCGAGCGCGCGCTCTTGATCTCCGGCCGCTTCGATCGCGCGGTCCCCCCGCCCCGCACGCGCGCGTTGTGGGAGGCGATGGGATATCCGACCTGGCACATCGTCCCGGTCGGGCACTACCAGATCGCTCCGTTCTTCTGGTGGTGCGTCGGCCGGGGTGCCGATCACCTCGACCGCGTGTTCGCAGCCCCGGGTCGCGACGAACGCGACGCGGCGTCAACGCACGTAGAGCGGGTTCGACAGGATCCAGGGGCGCCACGTATCGTCGACGCGCAGTGATACCTCCGCGCGGTACGCGCCGGATTGCGCCGGCGCGAGGGCGAGTGTGCGGCACAGGCACTCGGCGACGCGTTCCCCGTCCCGGAGCACGCGGATCCGCCCCGCGAGCGGAGCGCTCGCCTCGATTCGAAGCTCCGGCGAACGCTTCACCGCGTCGCCCTGGATCGCCGACACCTCGCCATTCGTGGCACTGAAGGCGAAGCCGCTCGCATCCGCGAGGAGCTCGAAGGCCACGTAGGCGTGGCCGTGCTCCAGTGCGGACAGCACGCCGATCTCGTCGTTCGAAGCGGCCAGCACGTGCGTGGTCACGAAGCGGAAGCTCAGCGCGTAGGGGTCGATCTGGCGGCCCAGGATGCGCGTGTTCTGGTGCGCGTCGTTGCCCGCGATGCCCACCAGCCGTCGCTCGCGATTCAGCGCGTCCCAGGTGCGCAGCTGCCAGGCCGGGCGCTCCTGGATCTGCAGGAGCACCTCGCCCGGATAGCGGTCGTAGGAGTGCGCGACGTCGAAGATCAGCTTGGGAAGGCGCCACGCGTCGTCGAGCGCGTCGTCGAGGATGTCGTAGATCTCGAGCCCCGTGATGCCTCGCACGGACCACTCCCGGAAGCCGCGCGGATGGGCCACGAACGCCAGACCGCCCTGGCCGCGAATGGCGTCCACCACCTGCTGGACGTCGAGCGGCCGGTGGTCGAAGTACCGCTCGATGCCGAGGGCGAGGATCGTCGTACAGCGATCCGCCAGGATGCAGACACCCTTTATGATCTCCATGCCGCGGATCACGAGCAGGTCGCCGTAGCGGCCGTGGAGACCGTCGCGGAAGATGTCGGGCGTCTCGTGGTCCGTCATCACGAGGAAGTCGAGTTCGGCGGCGCGCGCCGCAGCCAGCAGCTCCTCGGGACGTCCGGTGCTGTCGTGCGACACGTGGGAGTGGACGTGGATCGCGCCGCGCAGATCGAGGAGGTCCTCCCGCTCGGCGGGCCCGGGGCGGCTCGACGCCAGGGCCCGAAGCTCGCCTCGCAGGGCCTCGAAGCGCGCGTGGGGCGTGCACGCGGACGCCGCGGCGAGCATCGCGAAGGCGAGCGCGGTTCTCATCGGGGCGCGCACCCTCCGCGTATCGGGTGCGCACGCGCGCGCGTTGAGCCGGGGGGCGGCCTGCGCGGTGCCGCGCGCGGCGCGACCCCGGATCCCTCAAGCCCTCCCGCGGACCGCCCGATGCCCGAGGGGACACGGGGCACGAGGGAGTCGGGAGATCGCCGCGATGACAGGCTGCGAAGGCGCCCGTCGGATCCTGCTGGTCTGCGCGACCTCGGCACTCGCATGCGCCTCGCTTCCGATGGACCTACGCCATCCGACCGTGGCGCCCCGCGAGCGACCGCTCGTCGCGGGCCGGTACACCGACTATCGGGGCGCGATCCACGTTCACTCCCACTTCTCGCACGACAGCGAGGGCCGGATCGAGGACATCGTCGCGGCCGCGAATGCAACCGGGCTCGACTTCGTGATCATGACCGACCACATCACCCGGGATTCGGTCGCGAACGGTCCGGCGGGAGTGCACGGCGACACGCTCTTCATTCCCGGGGGCGAGATGCACCGGGGCGGAGGCAGCATCCTCGGAATCGGAATGACGCGGTACGTCGAGCGGAAGCGGCGCCAGCCCCAGCAGATCATCGACGACGTGGTGGATCAGGGCGCTCTGGCGCTGATCGGCTATCCGGAGGGATTCCACGAGTGGCAGGTCACCGGCTACGTCGGGATCGAGATCTACAACCTGAAGAGCGACGTGCTCGACGAGTGGAAGCTTCCCGGCGTCCTCTCCTTCCTGCTGCTGCCCCCGCGACAGGCCTTCGGGCGGATCGTGGACCGGCCGGCCGAGCCGCTCGCCCGCTGGGACCGGATGCTGCGCGAGCGACCGCTGGTGGGGGTCGTGGGCAGCGACGCCCACGCCAACATCCGGATCCTCGGCCGGACCTTCGGTAGCTACCACCAGGTCTTCCAGCTGTTCACCAATCACCTGCTGGCCCGCAGCCGGTCCCAGGAAGACCTGCTGGAGGCGCTGGCGAGCGGCCGCGCCTACAGCAGCTTCGACGTGTTCGGCTACGTGTCCCACTTCGCGTTCACGGCGCGCGACGGCGAGCGCGTGGCGCTCATGGGCGAATCCATTGCGCTCGGCCCCGAGCTGCGCGGTGAGGTCCGGATTCCGGAGCGCGCGGAGGTGCACCTGCTGCGCGACGGCGAGCTCGAGTGGGTCCGTGAGGGCGAGGTGCTTCGATTCCCGATCGCCCGGCCGGGCGTGCACCGGGTCGAGGTCTACAAGCGCGGCCGGCTCTGGATCCTCTCGAATCCCATCTACGTCTCGGCCGTCGCCGCCGACGCCTCATCCGGAGCCCGCGAGCCCGGCCGGATCGGGCCGCGGGATGCGGGTCTCGACGGGTCCGAGGGACGGTAGGGGCTCTCGCCGGCCGACCTGGTACCAGTAGGCGGTGCTCGAGTAGTCGTTGGCCAGGGCGTTGTCGTGGCCGGTCTCGATGCTGACGCGGATCGAAGACTCGAAGCGGATCGGATCTTCGATGTGGAAGCGGTACATCGAGTTCTTCCCGCCCCAGGGCCAGCGCTCGTTCCCGCTGTACACCGTGATCCCGTGGTACGGCGCGGAGTACTCCTGCGTCGGGCAGAAGGCCGTGTTGAAGTAGTCCTCGGTGCCCGTCCCGTGCAGGCGCGGCGGCCAGGGCTCCCCGTCGACGAAGATCATGTCGTCTCCCTCGCCGTACCAGTCGTTCACCTGCCGCTCGAAGACGTCGACGTTGAGCACGCACCCCACGTATTGCCCGCGGCCGCGGACGTCGAGGATCGTGTAGTTCTCCACACCCGTCAGGTTCGGCTCGCTCCAGGGGCCGCCCAGGCCGAGGCCCGCGCCGACGGGGCGCTGCGCGTCGAGCCGGTAGTCCTTGCGCGTGTACCCCTTCCGGGCTGCGGTGCCCGCGCTGCGGTGCACGCGGTTCCAGCAGGCGTGGAAGCGCGCCAGCTCCGTGTCGAGCGCGCGGTACGCCTCGTAGTCGATGTAGTAGTAGAAGATCAGGGTGCTCTCGCCCTGGTTCTCCACCTCGAAGCGCGCGCCGGCGGCAAAGGGCATGGGGAACCAGCAATTCATGCCCTTGCCATCCTGGGGACTCATCTGGAGCGGCAGCGACGCGAAGTTGCGGCGCAGACCGAAGCCGACACCGAAGAAGTCGCCCACCGGCACCTCGACGCTCGGCGAGCGCTCGCCGTCCCAGTAGCAGCGCAGGACGGTCTTGCAGAGCTCGTGGGCCTCGGGCGGAAGGGTCATGAGCGTGACCCAGACGTGCTTGACGCAGCCCGGCCCCTCGATCTCGCCGAGCGAGGCCGTCTCGCCCGGGCGGACGCGGAGCGCGTCGAGGTTCCCGCCCGTGCGGTCCCACGAAGACAGCCGGCCGCGCTCGAAGTCGCGCAGCCGCGCCAGATCTGCGAGCGATCCACGTCCGATGTCCATCGACTGGCCCTCCGGGCCCGGGATCCCGGTCTCCCGGGCGTGCCGCGAATCGTCGGTCGCCCGCGAGCGGCGAGCAAGGCGCCGAGCCCGGTCCCGCGACCGGCACCGCGCAGCCGACCGGCCGCTGCGCGTCGTGCCGGTCCGCCGCCAGGACTGCTACACTGCCGCCTCGGAGTACGTCACATGCAGAGCCGGCAGGCGGAGCGCGCTGGGACGAGAGGGGGTGCCGTGGGACGCTGCGCCCGCGCCGCGGGTCTGGCGCTCGCGCTGGCGCTCGCCGCCACCCCCGCCACCGCGAACGAATACGATCCCGAGCGCGCGGGCCACCCCCTGCGCATCATCGCCTACGTCTTCCACCCGCTGGGCTTCCTGATCGACCGCGTACTGATGCGCCCGGCCCATTGGATCGGCTCCCGGGAGCCGGCCAAGACCGTCTTCGGCCACAAGCAGCGCTGAGAGGCGATCCGGGCCGGCACCGTTCGCGCTTGTAGCCCTGCGCGCGAAACGGTATGATTATTGCATATGCGTCTCCGCTCTCCGACCAGGCCTGGCGCTTCGCCTCCCCGCCGTCCGACGAGCGGGGCGCGATGAGGCTCACCGCGCCGCTGGTCCTGCTCCTGCTCGCCGCCTGGGGGTGGGGCGCGCCGTCCGCGGCGGAGGAGGTCGCGGAGCTCGAGATGCGCGGCCTCGCGTTCGTCGCCAGCCGAGCGAACACCAACGAGTTCATCCTCGAGTCCGACCGCGTCGTCTACCTGCCCAAGACCCAGATGGCCGAGCTGGAGCGCGTTCGCGTGAGGTTCGCGGATCAGGACGGGGAGCTGAGCTTCCAGATGGTCTGCGATCGCGGCGAGCTCAATCTGGAGACCACGGATTTCTACGCGGAGGGCAACGTGCGCGCCCGCACGGCCGACGGCATCGAGATCTCGACGCCGCATGCGCGCTACGAACGCGCGACGCGCCGGGTGAGCGGGACGTCGCCGGTACGAATCTCGCGGCCGAATGGCACGATCACGGGAGACGGCTTCGAGTACGACATGGACGCGCACCGCCTGCGGGTGCTCGGCACCTCCCGCATGGTCCACGGTCAATGAGGGCCCGCCGCGCGATCGGCCCGCGGGCCCTCCTGGCTGGATTCGCCGCGCTGTCGGTCCTCGGCGCCCCGGCGTTGAGTGACGAGGCGTTCCAGCCGAATACGGAAGCGGCGATCGGCGTGGCGGCGTTCGAGCGGGTGGGCCCGCAGGGTGTCGAGCTCCCGGACGTGGCGACCCCGCTGGCCGCGCAGCTGGCGGCGAAGGCCGCGGTCCGGGTCGTCGGGCCGGAGAGCCTGGGTGCGCCGCCCGTGGCCGAGCCTCTTGCAGAAGAGGTGCGGCAATGGGCCGCCGCAGCCGATGTAGAAGACCTGGTCGTCGGTCGAACCACGCGGCTCGGCCGCACGCTCAGCATCGACGCGCGCCTGCATTCGGGCGCGTCGGGAGAGGTGATCGGAACCTTCGTGGCGGAAATCGACCGAGGCGATCGGCTCCAGGGCGGCGTGGATCGGCTCGCCGAGCAGATCCTGGACGCCTTGGGATCGCCGCGGCGCACGGAGGCGGCGGCGGCGCCGGAACCGGCCACGGTGACGCCCATGCCCGTTGCGGCGGCGCCCGCGGCCGCGGCGCCCCCGCCCGACGCGGCGCCGAAGCGGGGTGCTGCCGGCTTCCTGGACGCCGGATTCTCGGACGACGGCGGTCCGATCGACATCGCGGCGGGCGAGACCGAGTTCCTGCTCGAGAGCGGCCGCACGATCTTCCGCGACGACGTCCGCGTCAAGCAGGGCGACGTGACACTGACCACCGATCGCCTGGAGGCGGCCTTCGACGAGGAGTCGCGCACGCCCGAGCAGCTCATCGCGGAGGGCAACGTTCGGATCGTCCAGGACGACCGCACGGTGACGTGCCAGCGGGCGGTCTACGAGGCGACGGCGCGGACCGTGTTCTGCCGCGGCGCGGCGCGCGCGGTGATCGGCAAGAACACCGTTCACGGCGAGGAGATCGAGTTCCGCATCGAGGAGAAGCGCGTCTTCGTTCGAGGCTCGGGCGCGGAGCGGGCGGAGGTCCGCATCGCGGGCGAAGAGAAGCCGTCGGCCGGGGAGGCGCAGCCGTGATGCAGGAGGCGCTCTCCGGCAGCGGTCTCACCAAGCGCTACGGCGAACGCGACGTCGTGCAGAGCGTCGACATCCGGGCGGCGGGGGGCGAGGTCGTGGGGCTGCTCGGCCCGAACGGGGCGGGCAAGACCACGACATTCAACATGATCGTCGGCCGGATCCGCCCCACGGCCGGACGCATCCGCCTGGGCGACACCGACATCACGCAGCTTCCCATGTTCCGGCGCGCGCGACTGGGGATCACGTACCTGCCCCAGGAGCCCTCGATCTTCCGGAATCTGTCGGTGGCCGACAACGTGGAGGCGATCCTCGAGACCGTGGAACCCGACCGCGGCGAGCGACGCCGGCGGCTGCGGCGGCTCCTCGAAGAGCTCGACCTGGCCGGAAAGTCGCAGCGGCGCGGAGACTCGCTGTCGGGTGGCGAACGGCGGCGCGTCGAGATCACGCGGGCCCTGGTCCTCGACCCCAAGTTCATGCTGCTCGACGAGCCGTTCTCGGGGATCGACCCGATCGCGGTGCTCGACATCCAATCGATCATCGCGAAGCTCAAGAAGCGGCAGATCGGAATCATCATCACCGATCACAACGTCCGCGAGACGCTCTCGATCTGCGATCGCGCCTACATCATCAAGAGCGGCGAGATCATCAAGCACGGGCCGCCCGCGGAGGTCGCGGTGGATCCGCTGGTTCGCGAGATCTACCTCGGCGAAAAGTTCCAACTGGATTAGGGTCGATGGCACTCGCGCTCAAACAAGAGCTCCGACTGACCCAGCAGCTGGTGATGACGCCCCAGCTGCAGCAGGCGATCAAGCTGCTCCAGCTGTCGCGCCTCGAGCTCGTGAACGTCGTCCAGCAGGAACTCCAGGAGAACCCCGTCCTCGAGGAGGTGGCCGAGGCCGAGGCGGAGTCGATGGAAAAGGATGGCCCGGACTCCGAGGAGGCGCGCAATTCCCTGTCCGAGGGGGACGTCTCACCCGCGAACGAGCGCGAGCCCAGCGACGCCGACAAGTTCGCGGACGTGGACTGGCAGAACTACATCGAATCCAACCCGCAGACGGCGCCGCCGGTCGTGCGCGACGACGACGAGCGCCGCTCGCTCGAGAACAACGCGCGCCGCTCGACGCTGGCGGAGCACCTCGAGTGGCAGCTCGGCGTGTCCGACTTCTCCGACGAGGAGCGCGTCGCGGCGCGCTGGATCATCGGCAACCTCGACGAGGACGGCTACTTCCGGGGCTCGCTGGAGGAGCTCTCGCGCCAGTGCGGCGTCCCGCTCGAAATCGTCGAATCGGCGCTCGCCAAGGTGCAGCAGTTCGATCCGACCGGTGTCGCCGCGCGCGACCTGCGCGAGTGTCTGCTCCTCCAGGTGCGGTCGCTCGGCATCGCCGACCCGGTCGTGTTCGGCATCCTCCAAGACTGCTGGGAGGAGGTGAAGAAGCGCGACTTCCGCGGCGCGGCGCGCGCGTTGGGCGTGACGATCGAGGAGGTGACGCGCGCCACCCGCATCATCGGACGCCTGGAGCCGCGCCCCGGACGCGCCTACGGCGGCGACGATCCGATCTACATCGAGCCCGACATCTACGTCACCAAGGTGGCGGACGACTTCCACATCGTCCTGAACGAAGACGGCATGCCCAAGCTCCGGATCAGCAACCTCTACCGGGGCGTCCTGACCCGCGGCGCGACCGTCGGCAAGGACACGAAGGACTACGTCCAGGACAAGGTCCGGTCCGCGGTCTGGCTGATCAAGTCGATCCACCAGCGCCAGCGGACGATCTACAAGGTGATGGAGAGCATCATCCGACATCAGCGCGACTTCTTCGAGCGCGGGATCGCATTCTTGAAGCCGCTCAATCTGCGCGACGTGGCCGAGGACATCGAGATGCACGAGTCCACGGTGAGTCGTGTCACGACGAACAAGTACGTACACTGCCCGCAGGGCGTCTTCGAGCTCAAGTACTTCTTCAACTCGAGCATCCGGCGCCTGAACGGCGAAGACATCGCGAGCGAGAGCGTGAAGGATCAGATCCGCCGCATCATCACCAACGAGGACCCGCGTAAGCCCCTGTCGGACCAGCGAATTGCCGAGATGCTCAAGGTGTCCAACATCGACATCGCGCGTCGGACCGTGACCAAGTATCGTGAGGCACTCAACATCCTGTCCTCGACGAAGCGCCGCGAAGTCGGCTAGTCGCGCCCAGCGGGAGACGGCATGAAGATCATGGACATTCTCGTCAAGGACGCGGTGCTCATGGACCTGGAATCCCGGACCAAACACGAGGCGCTCGCGGAGATGGCGGGTGCGCTCTCCCGGCAGGAGGCCGGCCTCGAGGCCGGCCGGCTGCTCGAAGTCCTGCTCGAGCGCGAGAAGCTCCAGAGCACCGGGATCGGCGAAGGGGTGGCGATTCCGCACGGCCGCATGCCCGGCCTGGGTCGTCTGGTGGCGACCTTCGCCCGCAGCCGGGAGGGCGTCGACTTCGAGTCGATCGACGGACAGGCGACGCACCTCTTCTTTCTGCTCGTGGTGCCCGAGCACTCCGGTGGGCAGCACCTCAAGGCGCTCGCGCGGATCTCCCGGTTCTTCCGGGATGCGGCGTTCCGGGAGCGGTTGCTCTCGTCGGAGCAGCTGGAGGACGTCTGCCGCGCGATCGAGGAAGAGGACGCGAAGTTCTAGCCGCGCGAGCGACGGGTCGCAGTGGGCCGCGCAGGCGCCACGGCGGCCGGCCCGGGGCGTGCCGCGCGGGCCGGCGGGCAGGGCCGGCCGAGGACCCGCCGGCGACGGGCGGGGGTGCACAGTGGAGACGCAGGCGCACGGCGTGCTCGTCGACGTGCTGGGCCTGGGGGTGCTGCTCTCCGGGCCGAGCGGGATCGGCAAGAGCGAGTGCGCGCTCGAGCTCCTGACGCGCGGCCACCGGCTCGTATCGGACGACGTGGTGCGCATCCGCCTCGACGCGCAGGGCCGCCTGGTGGGCACGGCGCCGGAGCTGATCCGACACTACATGGAGGTCACGGGAATCGGAATCTTCTACGTGCCGGACCTGTACGGGGCCGACGCGGTGCGCCTCGAGATGGAGATCGACATGGTGTGCCGCTTCGAGCGCTGGCGTAAGGACCATCGCTACGAACGCGTCGGGCTCGAGCGGCCGACCGAGGCGATCCTGGGCGTGGCGCTGCCCGTCCTGGTCCTGCCGGTGCGTCCGGCGGCCAACATGGCGACCCTGATCGAGCTGGCGGTGCGCGATCACCGGCAGCGCAGCTCGGGCCGCAGCGGCGCCAGTCGGCTGGATGCGCGCGTGCGCGAGGGAAGCGGGCCGGCATGAGCTCCGACGACGTGCGCATCATCTTCCTGAGCGGCCTGTCCGGCAGCGGCAAGAGCACGGCGATGGCGGCGCTCGAGGACCTTTCGTTCTACTGCGTGGACAACCTGCCGCCGGCGCTGGTCGAAACGTTCCTCGACCTCTGCGCCAAGGCGACGCCGCCGATTCACAAGGTCGCCCTGGCGATCGACGCACGCGAGGTCGGATTCCTGGCCGGATTTCCGGCGCTGATCGAGCAGATCCGGGAGCGCGGCGCGCGGGCGGAGCTGCTCTTCCTCGAGTGCTCGAACGACGTGCTCGTGAACCGCTACCGCGAGACGCGTCGCGTGCATCCGCTGTCGCGGGCGGGGTCGGTGGAGCAGGGCATCGAGGTCGAGCGTCAGCTGCTCGGGGACGTGGCGCGGGTCGCCGACCACGCGATCGACACCTCGCGTCTCAACGTCCACCAGCTGCGCGAGATCGTCGCGCGTCACGTGACGGGCGGCGCTCGCTCGACGGTGGTGAATCTCGACTCGTTCGGGTTCCGCTACGGGACGCCGCCCTCGGCCGAGCTGCTCTTCGACGTCCGCTTCCTGCCCAATCCGCACTTCGAGCGCGAGCTCCGCGAGCGGACCGGGGAGGATCCCGACGTCGCCGAATTCGTACTCAAGCACGCGCGCACCGAGGCGCTGCTGGAACGCCTGGGTGAGCTGTTCGATTTTCTGCTGCCGCTGTACGAGGCGGAGGGCAAGGCCTACATCCGCGTCGGCGTCGGCTGCACGGGGGGGCGCCACCGTTCGGTGGTGATCGCGAATGCGCTGGCCGAGCGCTTTCGGAAGGCCGGTCGTGACGTGAACGTCACGCACCGCGACATCGAGAGGACGGAATGAAGGTTGGGGTGGTGATCGTTACGCACTATCGCCTGGGTGAGGAGTTCCTCCAGGCGCTTCGATTGATCGTGCCGGAGGCGCCGGAGTTCCACGCCGTGTCGATCGACCCCAAGCAATCGGTCGACGAGATGCGCACCGCGATCTCCGATGCCATGTCCGCCGCCGACATCGGCAACGGCGTCCTCGTGCTCACCGACATGTTCGGGGGTACGCCGTCCAACATCAGCCTCTCCCTCATGGAAGGGCACGCGGTCGAGGTCGTGACCGGCGTGAACCTGCCGATGCTGATCAAGCTCGCCACCCTGAGCGAGGAGAAGCCGCTGGACGAGCTGGCGCTCTTCATCAAGAACTACGGCCAGCGGAACATCTCCGTCGCGAGCGAAATCCTGCCGGAAGACGGGCCGTGACGGATCGACCGGTCCTGGAGCGGGAGGTGACGGTGCAAAGCGAGCTCGGCCTCCACGCGCGGCCGGCCGCGAGCTTCGCCGCGCTCTCCAACCGCTTCCAGTCCGAGATCTGGGTGTCGCGCGGCTCGGACGAGGAATGGGTGAACGGCAAGAGCGTCCTGTCGCTCCTGTCGCTGGCCGCGGCACAGGGCACCCGACTCCGGATTCGCGCCGAGGGCGAGGACGCGCGTGAGGCCCTCGAAGCCCTCGAGGACCTGATCCGGGAATCGCGGGAGACGCGGGAAACTGGAACCGACGCCTAGCACCTCGGGGCCCCTGGCCCTCGCCGGCATCGCCGCCTCGCCGGGATTTGCCGTGGGTGCCGCGTACGTCGTACAGCGGGAGGGCCTGATCGTCCCCGAGTACGAGATCCGGGGCGCGCAGGTGGACTTCGAGATCGAGCGGCTGCGCGCGAGCATCGAGGTCTCGGTCGCGCAGATCGAGCGGATCGAGCGCGGTGTCCGTCACGTGGAGATGGTCGGAGCGATCCTGCAGACGCAGGTCGCGATCCTGCGGGACCAGATGCTCCTCGACGACGTGTCCCGCCGCATCCGCGAGGAGCGCAAGAACGCGGAGTGGGCCGTCCGGGACGAGTTGCGCCATCTCGAGCGGTTGTTCGCGGCGATGGAAGATCCGTACATCCGCGAGCGCCGCGCCGATCTGGACTTCATCGCGCGGCGCCTGCTCTCCAATCTGCTGGGGCGCGCCCCGCGCCGGTTCGACGAGATCGCGGCGCCCGCGGTCGTGGTCGCGCACGATCTCTCACCGGCGGAAACGGCGCAGCTCGACCGCGATCGCGTGGTCGGCATCGTGACCGAGACCGGAGCCCGCACCTCGCACGCGGCGATCATGGCCAACTCGCTCGGCATCCCGGCCGTGGTCGGCGTCGCGTCGATCGTCGCGTCGGTGCGCGACGGCGACGCGGTCGTCGTCGAGGGCAGCACGGGGCGCGTGCACCTGCGGCCGGACGAAGCGACCCGCCGGATGGCCTCCGCGCGCGCCCACCGCTACGCGCGCCGCGAGCGCGAGATGCTGCGCGCCGCGGATCTTCCCTGCGAGACGCGCGACGGGCACCGCATCGAGATCCTGGGAAACATCGAGCGCTCCGACGAGGTGCCGCGCCTGCGCGAACGCGGCGGGCGCGGCGTGGGTCTGTTTCGAACCGAGTTTCTCTACCTGAACCGCAGCGCGCCCCCGGACGAGGCGGAGCAGCTCCGCCACTACCGCGCGGTGCTGCGCGCCGCGCGTCCCGACCCGGTCGTGATCCGGACGCTCGACCTGGGCGGCGACAAGCTGGCGTCGTGGCTGCATGTGCGCGACGAGATGAACCCCGCCCTGGGCATGCGCGGAATCCGACGCAGCCTCGCGGACCGCTCGCTGTTCCGGACCCAGCTGCGGGCGCTGCTGCGCGCCAGCCCGGACGGGCGGCTGCGGATCCTGCTGCCGCTGGTCACGGGCGTGTCGGAGGTGCGGGAGGCGCGCGCCTGTCTCGACGAGGTGCGCTCGGAGCTGGAGCTCGAGGGCCGTCCGTACGCTCCCGACCTGGAGATCGGCGTCATGGTGGAGACCCCGGCGGCGGTCACCCTCTCCGACATCCTGGTTCGCGAGGTGGACTTCCTCTCCGTCGGCACGAACGACCTGATCCAGTACACGATCGCGGTGGATCGGTCGAACGAGCACGTGGCCTACCTCTACACCGCGCTGCACCCGGCGGTGCTGCGCGCGATCTGGAAGGTGGTGGACAGCGCGCACCGCGCCGGCGCCGCGGTCTGCGTGTGCGGCGAGATGGCGGGTGATCCCATCAACAGCCTGGTGCTCTTGGGCCTGGGCGTCGACGAGCTGTCGATGAACCCGCACGCGATCCCCGCGGTGAAGCAGATCTTGCGCGCCAGCAACTTCGAATCGGCCCGGGCGCTGGCCGCGGAGCTGCGTCAGCTCCCGACCGTCGCCGACGTCACCGACCGGGTCCACAAGGTGATGCAGCAGCGCTTCCCGGAGGCCTTTGCGGCGCGCGCCGGGTCGCAGGGGCCGGGCCCCGCGGACCTCTGCTAGAATCCGCCCGCTTCGATGAGGAGAGAATTCCGATGGCCGCGCGATCCCTGTTTACCTCCGAGTCGGTTTCGATGGGTCACCCGGACAAGATGTGTGACCAGATTTCCGACGCGATTCTCGATGCGAGCCTGAACCAGGACCCCGCCTCGCGGGTCGCCTGCGAGACGCTCACCACGACGGGCATGGTCGTGGTGGCCGGCGAGATCACGACCGAGGCGCGGCTCGAGATCCCGGCGCTGGTTCGCAGCGTGATCCAGGACATTGGCTACACCGGCTCGAGCATGGGCTTCGACGCGCAGACGTGCGCCGTGCTGGTGGCGCTGGACCCCCAGTCTCCCGACATCTCGGTCGGGGTCTCCGAAGGCGAGGGCCTGCACAAGGAGCAGGGCGCCGGTGACCAGGGGATGATGTTCGGCTTCGCCTGCGACGAGACGCCCGAGCTGATGCCGGCGCCGATCCGGCTCGCGCACCGGCTGATCGAGCGCCATCGGGAGTGCTTCGAATCGGGGGAGATCGAGTACCTGCGCCCCGACGCGAAGTCGCAGGTCAGCATCGAGTACCACGGCAACAAGCCGGCCCGCGTCCACGCGGTGGTGTTCTCGACGCAGCACGACCCGGACGTCTCGCACGACCAGATCAAGAAGGACGCGATCTCGCGGATCATCAAGCCCGCGCTGCCCGCGGAATGGCTCGACGACGATACGAGCTACCACGTGAATCCGACCGGCCGCTTCGTGGTCGGGGGGCCGATGGGCGACGCCGGCTTGACCGGCCGCAAGATCATCGTGGACACCTACGGCGGGATGGGGCGCCACGGCGGGGGCGCCTTCTCGGGCAAGGACCCCTCCAAGGTCGATCGCAGCGGCGCGTACGCGGCGCGCTGGGTGGCGAAGAACCTGGTGAAGGCCGGCGTGGCGAGCCGCTGCGAGGTCCAGATCGCCTACGCGATCGGCGTGGCCGAGCCGGTCTCGGTAGCGGTCGACACGTTCGGAACCGGGACGCACGATCCGGAGGTGCTGGTGCGGCTGGTGCGGAAGCACTTCGATCTGACCCCGCGCGGCATCGTGGAGGCGCTCCGGCTGAAGCGGCCGATCTATCGCGCGACGTCCTTCCACGGCCACTTCGGCCGCGAGGACGCCGGCTTCCCCTGGGAAGAGACCGACAAGGCGGAGGCCATCCGCCGCGACGCGTCCCGCTAGGCGCGGCGTTCCTAGACCGCGAGCGCCGGTTGCGCTAGCAAGCCCATCGCAGTCGAATCCCGGGCTGCCCGCGCGGGGGGCCCGGACACCGGGGGGTGATGGGGGTGCGCGCGCAGATCGCGAGGCTCGCGGTATCGCTTGCGCTCGTCGGCCTCGCGCCCCCCGCGGATGCGAAGCGCGTGCGCGTCCTGCTGTACGAGGGTCCGGGTCCGCTCCACGTCGCAGACGGCCGCGCGGACGCCGTCCTCACCGCGGAGCGGGGGCTGCGGGCCGACGGCCGCCCCGTGCCTGCGGGCCTGCGCTTCGAAGCTCCGGGGGGCGTGCGCGTGGCTGGGGTAGGGTACCGGGGGGCCGTTCTCGCCAGTCGAGGCGCGGGCGGCATGCGGGTCGTCAACGAGGTGCCCCTCGAGGACTACGTGGCGGGTACGCTGCTCCGCGAGGTCTACGGGAGCTGGGGAAGCGAGGTCCTGCGATCGATGGCGGTGGTGATTCGCACCTACGCGCTCCACGAGATCGGGAAGCGGGCCGGCGAGCCCTTCCACGTGCGGGCCGGCACCCGCAGCCAGGTCTACGGGGGCATGGATGCCGAGGCGCCCCCCGCGACGCGCGCGGCCGCGGAGACGCGCGGCCAGTTCCTGGCCTACCGGGGTGAGCCGATCCTGGCCGTCTATCACGCCGCGGCCGGGGGGCGCACCGCCAGCGCCGAAGAGGTCTGGGGCCGGCCGGTGCCCTACCTGGTGAGCGTGGCGGTCGAAGGCGAGGAAGAATCGCCCGATACCTACTGGCGCGCGTCCATCTCGAACTCCATCCTGGGGCGTGCGCTCGAGGCCCTGGGCCACCGCGTGGGGAAGGTCCGCGCGGTCGAGGTCGCGGAGCGCACGCGGAGCGGTCGCGCGAGGTTCCTGCGCGTGGCCGGAACCGAGGGCCATGCCGAGGTCGAGGCCCGCCGGCTGCGCGGCGCGGTCGGAAACGACACGCTGCGCAGTACGCGCTTCGAGGTCCGCCCCGAGCGCGATGGCTTCCTGTTCGTGGGCAGCGGGCGCGGACACGGCGTCGGCATGAGCCAGTGGGGTGCAAAGGCGATGTCCGAGCGCGGCGCCGACTATCGCGAGATCCTGGCCTGGTTCTACCCGGGCACGAGGCTCGACCGGCTCGACGAGGGGCCCGCGCTCCCGGCCGTCGGGGCAGAGGGGGCACGATGAGCGGACTCCTCGCCGTGATCACGCTGCAGGCGCAGCGGCCGGCCAGCGGCTTCCTGGATCTCGTGGTCCTGCTGGTGCCGCTCTTCCTCATCTTCTACCTGTTCCTGATCCGTCCGCAACAGCGGCGGCAGCGCGAACACGAAGACATGCTGAAGGCCATCACCAAGGGCGATACGGCCGTCACCGCCGGCGGACTCCACGGCAAGGTGGTGGGCGTGAGCGACGAGTCCCTCACGCTCGAGCTTCCGACCGTCCGCGGCGACAAGGTCCGACTCAAGGTCGATCGCAGCCGGATCGAGCGGCGGATCGAGGGCGACAAGAAGGAAAAGGCGGGGTAGGGGGAGCGGCGCGTGATTCGCGGACTGCGTTTTCGGGTTGCATCGGTCGCGCTGGTGGTGCTCTTCTTCGGCTATCTCGCCGCCGCGAATCTCGCCTCCGAGGAGGCGCGCCTCGAGAGCTGGTACCTGCCCGACGAGGGCCTGCGCCTCGGACTCGACCTGCAGGGCGGCATCTCCTGGGTGCTCTCGGCCGATCTCGACGCCTCCATCCAGCACGAGCTCGACCACGTGTCGAGCCAGCTCGAGCGCGGCCTCGAGGATGCGGGTCTGCCGGGCGGCGGGCTCCGCCTCGAGGGTCCGCGCATCGTCGCCGAGCCGGACGGCGAGGCGCAGGCCGCGAAGCTGCGCGAGCTCGTCGCCGACTACGGCGTGCTCGACGTGGTCGCGGACGCGCCGGGCCGGCTCGAGATGACCCTCACCGACGAGTGGCAGCGGGAGGTGCGCGACCGGGGCATGGCGCAGGTCCTGGAGGTGATGCGGCGGCGCATCGACGACCCGATCCAGGGGATCCAGGACTCGGTGGTCACCCGGCAGGGCGAGGATCGGCTGCTCGTCCAGATTCCCGGCGGCCAGATCAGCCAGGCGACCGCGCGCAAGCTGATCGAGCAGACCGGCTTCCTCGAGTTCAAGATCGTGATCGACCAGGCGCCTTCGGAGGAGTTGCTGCGGGGCAAGTACCCCGACGGCCTGCCCGAGGACACGCGGATCGTCTTCGAGCGCGACCGCGAGACGCGGCGCATCGTGAGCGCGGCGCTGGTCGCCCGCGCGGCCGACATCACCGGGGACTACCTGTCCGATGCGCGCGTCGGCTTCGACCCGCAACAGCGCCCGCTCGTGAACTTCACGTTCAACAGCGAGGGCGGCCGGATCTTCGCCGAGCTGACCGAGAAGAACATCGGGAACCTGCTCGGGATCATCCTCGACGACGAGCTCTACAGCGCGCCGGTGATCCGCAGTCGCATCGCCAGCCGGGGCCAGATCACCGGCCGCTTCACCACGCAGGAAGCGCGCGACCTCGCGGTCGTGCTGCGCGCCGGCTCCTTCTCGATCCCGGTCCAGATCGAGGAGAATCGCACCGTCGGCCCGGCGCTCGGGGCCGATTCGATCCGCTCCGGCACGCGGGCGTCGCTGCTCGCGCTGCTATTGATCCTGATCTTCACGGCCATCTACTACCGGATCGCGGGGACGTTCGCGAGCGTGGCCCTGGTGGTCAACCTGCTGTTGATCTTCGGCATCATGTCGGCCTTCCGCGCCACCCTCACGTTGCCGGGCATCGCGGGCCTGGTGCTCACCGTCGGCATGGCGATCGACGCCAACGTGATCATCTTCGAGCGCATCCGCGAGGAGCTGCGGACCGGCAAGACGCCCAGCGCCTCGATCGACACCGGCTTCAACAAGGCCCTGTGGACGATTCTCGATGCCAACATCACGACGCTGATCACGGCCATCGTGCTCTTCGAGTACGGGACCGGGCCGATCAAGGGGTTCGCCGTGACGCTCTCGATCGGGATCCTGACCAGCCTGTTCGCGGCGCTGGTGGTCACGCGCCTCATGTTCACGGTCTTGACCCAAACGCGGCGCCTCCACGCGCTTTCGATCTGAGGGGAGGGGGCGTGCCGTACGAGATCATCCGGCCGAGCACCAACTTCGACTTCGTCGGCAAGGGGCGCATCTGCCTCGCCATCTCGCTCGGCCTGATCGCGGCCTCGGCGATCGCCGTCGCGGTCCGGGGCGTGCAGCTCGGGATCGACTTCGCGGGCGGAAACGAGGTCCAGATCGCGTTCGAGGAGTCCGTCGTCGTGGACGAGGGCATGCTGCGCGACCTCGTGTCGGGCATGGGAATCGAGTCTCCCAGCGTGGTGCGGGTGGGCGAGGCCGGCAGGAACGAGTTCCTGATCCGCTTCCGGCGCGACGTCGAAGGCGAGGACCTGGGGTTCATGGACTCGTTCCACGCCACGCTCCGGGAGGGCGTGGGTCCGCTCGACGAGGCGCGCGAGCGGGTCGAGTTCGTGGGGCCGCGCGTCGGTGCGGAGCTGCGCCGCGACGGCGTCTCGGCCCTCGGGATCGCCTGCCTCTTGATCCTGATCTACATCGCGTTCCGCTTCTCGCTGCGCTTCGCACCGGGTGCCGTCGTGGCACTGGTCCACGACGTCTTGATCACGTCGGGGCTGCTGGTGATGCTGGGCGTGGAGTTCGACCTGCGGATCCTGGCCGCGCTGCTCGCGATCCTCGGCTACAGCCTGAACGACACCATCATCGTGTACGACCGG
>CP070734.1:3367032-3375392 GCA_020347605.1 Deltaproteobacteria bacterium
GGCATCGCCGTGCGCAACGCCATCCTGCTGATCGAGTTCGTGCACGAAGCGCTGCGCCGCGGTGCGCCGCTGCGGGATGCGCTGCTCCTGTCGGGCGCGATCCGCACGCGCCCGATCGTTCTCACGGCCGGCACCGCGATGCTGGCGGCCCTGCCCATCACGCTGGATCCGATCTTCTCGGGCCTGGCCTGGGCGCTGATCTTCGGCCTGTTCGTATCCACGGCGTTCACGCTGCTGGTCGTGCCCGTCACCTATGATCTCGTGTATCGCGACCGGCCGGGGCACGGGCTCCGCGAGCGGGCGGAGGCGCCGCCGCCGGCCGCGCGCGCGCCGCTCTCCGGCGGCGAAGGAGGCAGCGCGTGAGTCGTTGGTTGCGGATCCTGCAGCTCGGCGCCGGCGTCGTGATCCTCGTCGTCGCCGTGCTCTGGCTCTCGGGCGCGTGTGGCGAGCGCATCGCGCCGGGCGAGCGGACGGCGTCGCCCGAGGCGGCGAGCGCGGACGCGCGCACGGCGGTGGTGGAGGCCGTGCGCGAATCGGCCGTGGAGTGGGCGAGCGGCACCGTCGCCTCCGCGCACGAGACCGCCGTCTCCTCGAAGATCCTCGCGCGGATCGCGGAGATCCCGGTGCGGGCCGGGAGCGTCGTGGACGAAGGCGACATTCTCGTGCGGCTCGAACGGCGCGACCTCGAGGCGCGCGTGGCCGAGGCCGAGGACGACCGACGCGCCGCGCAGGCGCGGCGCGAGCTGGCGGCGCGGGAGCGCGAGCGGACGGAGCAGCTCTTCGCTTCGAAGGTCGCCTCGCAGCAGCAGCTGGACCGGGCGCGGTCCGAGCTGCGGGTCGCCGAGGCCGGCGTGCGGGCCGCCGAGGAGAGACTCGAACAAGCGCGCGCGGTGCTCGACTATGCGGTGATCCGCGCACCGGTGAGCGGGCGCGTCGTGGACCGGCTCGCGGAGCCGGGTGACACCGCGGCGCCCGGTGCGCCGCTCCTGCGACTCTACGATCCGGGCGCGTTGCGGCTCGAGGCGCCGGTGCGCGAGACGCTCGCGGTGGGCCTCGCGCCCGGCCAGGCGTTGCGGCTCGAGATCGTCGCGCTCGGACGCACGCTCGAGGGAACCATCGCCGAGATCGTTCCCTTCGCGGAGCCGGGCGCGCGAACGCTGCTGGTGAAGGTGAGCCTGCCGCCGGGGGCCGATCTCTACGCGGGCATGTTCGGGCGCGTGGAGATTCCGGCCGGCGAGCGCACGCGCTTCGTGGTTCCGGCCGCGGCCGTGCGACGCGTCGGGCAGCTCGAGTTCGCCAGCGTCGTGCGCGCCGACGGAACGCTCGACCGGCGCACGATCACGACGGGCGCCCCGGATGCGCGCGGCCGCCTCGAGGTGCTGAGTGGACTCGTGGCGGGTGAGCGCGTCCTCCTGCCGACGGACGCGGCGGAGGCCGGTGGGTCCGGTTAACGCCAGCCGCGCGGGTTCTCGCGAAACGCCGCGCGCCAGGCCTCCAGGCGCTCCTCGAGCGCGCGGGCCCGCTCGGGATGGGACTCCGCAACGTTGTAGGCCTCGCCCGGATCGCGTTCCAGATCGTAGAGCAGCGGCCACGTGCCGAGCGTCGGCACGGACTCGGCCGCGCCGGGAGGCCGGTAGTCGCGGCCGGTGAGCAGCTTCCCGGCCGGCGTATCCGGCTTGTCGAGGGGCACCGGCCAGGTGTAGTGGCTGTTGCGGTCGATGTACTTCCAGCGTCCCACGCGCAGGGCCTCGACGTCGTAGTCGTGGAAGAAGTAGAGCGGCCGCTCGCCGACACCGGTCGCTTGCCCGCTCAGCACCGCCCAGAGGTCGGCGCCGTCGATCACCCGGTCGTCCGGCAGCGACAGGCCGGCCAGCGCCAGGAGCGTCGGAAACAGATCGATGTTCATGGCGGGGACCTCGCGCACCGCGTTCGCGGGGACCCGACCGGGCCACCAGGCGATGAAGGGCACCCGGAAGCCGCCCTCGTAGCTCTGGCCCTTGCGTCCGCGCAGCGCGCCCGGGCTGCCCTCGAACCACGGCCCGTTGTCGCTGGTGAACACGACCAGGGTGTTCTCCGCGACGCCCGCGCGCTGGAGCGCCGCGATCACCTCGCCGACGCTCCAGTCGAGCTCCGAGACGACGTCGCCGTAGGGGCCCGCGGCGGAGCGCCCGGCGAAGGCCGCGGAGGGGAAGAAGGGCTGGTGTGGATCCTTGTGCGCCAGGTAGAGGAAGAAGGGCGCGCCCGCAGAGGCCTCGATGAAGGCCACCGCCTCTTCGGTGAAGAGCCCGGTGTAGGGCGCCTGATCCAGGCCGATGTCGGGGACGATCTCCGTACGGTCGCGCCAGAAGGCGACGGGCCAGTCGTCGTTCGACATGTTGAAGCCGACGAAACGGTCGAAGCCGTGGTTCGACGGGTGGAACTCGGGAAGCTCGGTGAAGTCCCCGAGGTGCCACTTGCCGACGGCCATGCTTCGATAGCCCGCGACGCGGAGCGCCTCGGCCAGCGTGATCTCGGAGGGCGGCAGCCCTGCCACCGCGCTGGTCCCGCCCGCGATGTCGGCGGTGCCGAGCTTCGCGAACGCGGTTCCCGCCCGATAGGTGAGCCACCGCAGCAGCGTGTCGTCGGACGCGTGAAGCGCCGTCGTGATGCCGCTGCGAAGCGGGTAGCGACCGGTCAGCAGCCCCGCTCGCGAGGGCGAGCAGACCGGCGCGCTGGCGTAGAAGTGCGTGAGCCGCATGCCTTCGGCCGCGAGCCGATCCAGGTGCGGCGTCGCGATGGCGCCGCTTCCCTGGATGCCGAGGTCGCCGTAGCCGAGGTCGTCCGCGAGGATGACGACCAGATTGGGACGCGGCGCCTCCGAGCCGGGGATCGGCCGCACCACGCCCTCGACCGCAGCCGCGACCGCGTCGGACGCGCCGAACGCGCGCCGATCGATTCCGTACTCGATCGGTGCGAGCGCGGCGCGCAGGAGCCAGACCGAGAGTGCGGCGAGGAGCAGGACCAGAACGAGTGCGCGTCGCATGCGGAGATTCTGACCGAAGCCGGCGAGATTCTCGACCTTCTCCTTTTTCAGTCTCGATGCGATTCGCGCGGGTACTGGGTCCGGGTCGCGCGGCGCCGCCCGCGGGGCCGGGCGAAGGGCACCAGCACGAGCAGGGCGGCGACTTCGAAGCCGAGTCCGCAGCCGCGGCCGCCGCCCTGCTGGGTCCGCGTCCCGAACACGACGTACCCCACCTGCTCGGTCGGATGGGAGCGCTCGGAATCGAGGTACCAGTCCTCCTCGATCGCCAGGCCGAGCGCATCCGACGCGACGGCGTCGGCGCCGTACAGGATCGGCCAGCCGCCCTCGGCGCCGTTCATGCCGGAGGGGCTGGCGACGCCGACGGTCGCGGTCGTGAGGAACGCGAGCGGCACGTCGTAGGGCGGCGCGTCGTCCACGCCGCGCACGCTGTCCGGGCCCACGCCCGCCGTATAGGCCGTCCCCTGGATCCAGCCCGAGCCGGCCTCGAGCACGACGTAGGCGAGCGCTTCGGGCGCACGCGGGGTCGGGTCCTCGCCCGTGTGGCGGCCGACGAAGAGCGCCGTGGGGGAGGGCGGGTCGAGCGCGCTGGCGCCGCGCGCCCAGAAGGTCGAAAAGACGCCGATCTCGCCCGGGATCGCGACGCCCTGCGAGATCACCTGACCGATCACGACGGGGCTCAGGTAGCTCTGCGCGTAGGCGCGCGCCTCGCCGACCCAGGCGCGGACGTCGTCCTTCGCCGCGAACCCGTCGATGCGCACGGCCTCCATGCGCACGCGCCCGGCGTAGACGCCCGCGCGCACCACCATGCAGTGGACCTCGGCGCTGCCGTGGTCGCCGGGGAACGCGCCGAACCAGGGGCGCCCCAGCCCCACCTCGAAGCCGCTGCCGGAGGCGTTTCGCACGCGCGTCACCATCGGGCCGAGCGCGGTCGCGTCGTAGCTCGGCGTGCAGACCACGACCATGTCGTTTCCGTAGTCCAGGTCGAGGCTGACCGGGGTCCAGGCATCGGTGCGCGCCGTGCCCCGCCACAGGCGTAGCGACAGGCCGGGCGGCTCGAGCCGGACGTCGACCTGCGCGGTCGCCTGGTCGTTGCCCGGCTCGTCGTCGCCGAGCTGGAGCACCGCCTCGAGCGTGTGGGGCCCCGTCTCCGTCGGCGTCCAGTCGACCTCGAGCCGGGCCGACGCGCCGGGATCCAGCGCAGGCGCGGCGAGCACCGCGGTGGTGCTCTCGGTGGCGTCGGTGAAGACGACGTCGAAGCCGGGCAGCGGCTCGCTGCCCGCGTTGCGGACGTCGATCCCGATGCTCGTGGTCTCGTCCACGAGGGCGTAGGACGGCGCGGCGATCGCGACCAGCTCGGCGTCGGTGATCGGCGCGCTGGCGCCGTCGTCGATGCCGACACCGAAGCGCAGCAGCACGTGGTCGATGCGGCTCACGAGGGTCTGGGTCGCGCTGCCCGCGAACAGGAGACCGACCGGCTGGCGCGCGTCGTCGTCCGAGACGACCAGCGAGCCCGAGTCACCCGACGCGCTGAAGCTTCCCGGCACCGAGAGCTGATCCTCGAAGCGCGCCACCAGCGTACAGGGGTCGTCGTAGCAGACGTCGGCGGTGAGCTGGACGGTGTCGATGACGCCGCTCGTGAGACGCGTCGTGCGCCCGTACTTCTGCACCGGGAGCCCCAGCAGCAGGCCCAGGTCCTCGTCGCCCTCGACCCCGGGGTCGCCATAGGCGGCGTGGAGGGTCGCGCTGGGCGCTCCGTATCCCGGCGCGGAGCCGTACTCGCCGAGCGGCGTTGCGACCCCGAGCTCCGACGGTGAGGCGATCGCCACGGCCGCGTCGAACCGGTTGGCCTGCTCGCAGACGAGGAAGACGATCACGATCTCGCAGAAGTGGATCGGCTCGAAGTCATGGAGCGTTCCGATCGCGTCGCCCGCGGCGACGGAGCCGCCGTCGAAGGGGCCGGGCTGGAGCGCCGGGTCGCCGACGGCGGCCAGGTTGCCGTTGGCGAGCACGTGGTTGTTGCTGAGCGCGAGCACGTTCACGCCGTCCGTCACGCGGGCGCCGATCGTCCCCGCCGTGATGTCCGGATGACCGATGGAGACGCCGATCGGGACCGGAAGCGGCCAGCGCTCATCGGTGTCGCAGACGGCGTCGCCGCTCGCGTCGCAGCTGGCGCCGCGCCGGGCGTAGAGCCGGCCGGAGACGTGCGCGCGGACCGGCACGCCCTCGAGCGTGGCGGGGAGGCCGATGCCGGGCTCCACCGTGAAGACGCGGATCTCGGGCCCACCGTCGGCGCCGAGGCCGACCCCCGTTCCCACCACGCCCCGGATCGCCAGCAGCGCGTCGGCGTGCCGCCGCTGCACGCGCAGCGTCGCGCCGAGGCGCTCCGCGCGCGCGCGCGCATCCGCGGTGCTCGGCGCGCCCGGTCCAGCTGCGCGTGGCTGTGCGCGCGCCGGGGCACCCATGAGAGCGAAAGACAGCAGCAGTGCGGCCGTGACGGCCGGCGCGCGCCTTGCACCGGTGCTCACGCGTCTCTCCCGTGGTGCGTTCCGCTCCCCAGCTACAGCGCGGTGCGCCGCCTCCATTCTACGGCTTCGACAGCCCCCGGGGTCGCTGTGCGTGAGCGAGGTCACGTCCAAGGCGCAGCCACGCCGCCGCACGGGTCACTCCCCGGGGGTGGCGACGAGTGCGGCCGAAAATCTCCTCGGATGCTTTTCTTCCCCGAGGGGCCGATGCGGACGCCGACGGTGTGAATCGCGCACACCGGATCGGCCCGAGGTCTGGACTCGCGGCGTCGATCTCGCGTAGAGTCCTTTCACCCACGCTCCGATCAAATCGGGCCGGGGGCGGATCTACACCGAGCATTTGGCACGCGATGCGACTCCGCAGAGCGGACGACAAGGAGGAATCCGGGTGAGCATCAGGAAGATCGGCAGTTCGATTCTCGGTCTCGCGTTCGCCGTCGCGCTGGCGCCGGCGGCGGAAGCGGGTCCCCCTCCCGGCGCGGACTGCGAAGCCGTGATCGGGAAGATCGCCCGACCCGGCAACGTGACCCTGCGCAACTCGTCGACGAACGGCGCACAGACCGGCGGGTCGGTCTCCAACAAGTCGGTGACCGTGGTGGTCTCCCTCGAGGACGGCGCGACGCCGTGCGACGGAAACCGCGACATCACGGTGACCCTGTCCGTCACGGACGTGGACGGAGATCCGGTCGCGATCTCTCCGAACTCGATCACGAAGTCGGACGTGAGCGGTGGACGCTTCAAGTTCACGATGACCAACACTCCGACGAGCTGCGCCGGAGACGAGGGTCCCGCGCCCAAGGATGTGGGCGGCGTCAACGAGGTCAACGTGGACGGGCTGACCTACACCGCGACCGTCACGAACTCGGACGCCGGGGGCACCGACCCGGGCCCGAACGGCTCCTCGTTCGGTCCGGTCTTCTCGGACCTGACCTGCAAGCCCTCGCGCTCGAGCCTCTAGCGCGTTGCGCCGTAGGTGATCACACAAGGGCGGCGGGCCCGCGGGCTCGCCGCCCTTCGTGTGTTCGGCGTCTCGCGTCGCCGCGGCTGCGGCGCAGGCGTACCGCGGCCTCAGTCGACCCGTAGCACGCCCTTGCTCTCGATCCGGGCGGCGCGGCCGCAGAACTCCTCCCGCGTCATCGCGACGCAGAGCTCGGGGTCCTCGGCGTTCGCCCAGATCCGCCGCCCGTCCTCGAGCCGGCAGGCCGTGTGGGCGACGACCGGCGCTTCGCCCCGGTACATGACGGTGTAGGACTCGAGCGTGGCCGGGCCCTGGTAGTCGTCTTCCACGACCTCCCGGCTCGGGTACGCGTCCACCTGCGCCTGCAGATCCTCGTACGCGAAGCCGCCGTCCGGCGGCTCGGTCGAGTAGACGCCGAACGCGTGCTTGCTCAGGTAGCCGCCGTTGGCGGTCACGAGTCCGCGGCTGCCGCGGTCCGCGCGCAGCACCTCGGCCATCCGCGCGATCGCGTGCATCACGTAGTTGTTGAGGGGGCCGCCGGCGAAGGTCATGCCTCCGGTCACCGTGAGCGGGCGGCCTTCCGATAGCCCGATCTCCGCCGCCGCGATCTGCACCGCCGAGGGGAAGCAGCTGTACACGTCGACGTGCTCGATCGCGTCGGGCGACGTCCCGGCCAGCTCGAGCGCGCGCCGGCCCGCCAGGCGCATCGCCGGCGAGCTGTACAGGTTGTCGCGATGGGACACCTGGTGTTGATCGTGCGCATCCGTGCCGGCCTGCTGGAAGACGAAGGCGTCGGGGTCGCAGCCGAGGGCCTCCGCCTTCTCGAGCGAGCAGAGGATCAGCGCCGCGCCCTGGTCGACGCTGTTGTTGGAGTTCAGGAGCTTGGGGTAGGGGAAGCAGATCATGCGATTGTCCGGCGAGGGCGTCCGGATCGCCTCGGCCGAGACGCGCGTGCGGATCCAGGCGTGTGGATTCGCGGCGGCCACCGCGTTGAACCGCTCCCACAGCTCCGAGATCCGGACGCTGTGGTCCGCGAGCGACTCACCCCGCGCGTGGCGAATCGCGTTCTCGAAGATCGCGTAGATCTGGATCGCCTGGACGGTGTTGCGGGCCACCTCGGCCGGGTGCACCAGCGGCTCCAGGCTGCCCACGACGAGGTCCGGCGTGCCGGGCGCGGCGCTGTAGGCGAACCGCGTTCCGGCCTTCTGCAGCCGCGCGCGGCTGCGCCCGTTCTCCGCGCCCGTGAGGACGACCACGTCGAGCTCGCCCGCGCGGATGGCGCGGGCCGCGTGATTCACACAGTGCTGCACCATGTTGCCCCCAAAGGGCGTCCCCACGGTCTGGGCGCCGGGCGCGCCGATCCGCTCGGCCAGGACGCGCGCCGGGTTCTCGTAGGGCCAGAGCCCCTTGATCACGCGCACCGAGTCGGCGTGCTCGAGGATCCCGGGACGGCCGCACTCCGCGGCGGCACGCCGCACGGCCTCGAGCATCAGCTCGAGCGGCTCCAGCCCGGCGGCCGGGTCGTCGACGCGCTGCTCGAGCTGCGCGACCCCGACGAGTACGGGCGATCTTCGATCCGGCATCGATCGCCTCCCTGCGCGTGTCCGCCACGTGAGCCCCGCCTCATCCAGGCTCGTAGGCACCCGGATCGTAATCGTGGCGAAACGGGGCGTCGAGGAACGGGTCGGCGGTCTCGCTCATGTGTGCGTCGAGGCGCTCCCGCAGCTCCTCGAGAATCGTCTGGTGACCCGGATCGTCGACGAGATTCCTCTTTTCGCCCGGGTCGACGGACAGGTCGTAGAGCTCCTCGCGCGGACGCGGTCTCTTCCACGGCTGATCCGGGCGGGCGCACAGGCGG
>CP070734.1:3375492-3416342 GCA_020347605.1 Deltaproteobacteria bacterium
CGCGCGTACTCGGCGACGAGCTCGTCGCGCCCGAGAAAGCCCGGCGCGCTGGTGAGTGCGGCCTCTACGCCGCCGGGCTGCGGCGCGTCGCCCGGCTCCGCCCAGTAGATCAGCGTGTACCCGAGATCGGCGAGCGGGTCGCCCAGCGTCGCCATCTCCCAGTCGAAGATCGCCGTCACGCGGCCCGGGTCGGCGGGGTCCAGCGCCATGTTCCCCAGGCGGTAGTCGCCGTGCACGATGCTGGGCTCGGGCGAGCGGGGCAGGGCCGCGCGCAGCCGGCGGATCAGCTCTTCGATGCGCGCATCGTCGCGCGTCTTCGAGCGCTCCCACTGCTGCGCCCAGCGGCGTACCTGCCGCTCGAGGTAGCCCGCCGGCCGCCCGAAGTCCCCCAGACCAACCGCATCGGGATCGACGGCATGGAGGCGCACCAGCGCGTCGACGAGCGCCAGCGAGATGCGGCGGCGATCGTCCTCCCGCGGCGCGAACTCGTCGGGCAGGCGCTCCGTCAGCACCACGCCCGGCCGGAACTCCATCACGTAGAAGGGGGCCCCGTTGACCTCCGGGTCTTCGCACAGCGCGAAGGGGCGCGGCGTCGGAACGTCGGTGTCGGCCAACGCGCGCAGCACGCGGTACTCGCGCGCCATGTCGTGGGCCGTGGGCAGGACGTGGCCGAGCGGGGGCCGGCGGAGCACCCACCGGGCGCCGCCGCCCTCGACGAGATACGTGAGGTTCGACCGGCCCCCGTGGATCAGCGAGAACGCGAGGGGCACGTCCCCGCCCGGCACGCGATCGGCGAAGAAACGCGAGACGCCCTCACGGGCGATTCCGGGCGGCGCTTCGGTTCGCTTCGGTGCCATCTGCGACGGGTCGGCGCGCGGCTAGACCCGCTCGATGATCGTGCCGGTCCCGAGTCCGCCCCCGCAGCACATCGAGATCAGCGCGTAGCGGCCCCCGCTGCGCTCGAGCGCGTGCACGGCGGTCGTGAGCCGGCGGTCGCCGGTCGCGCCGGTCGGGTGACCGAGCGCGATCGCGCCGCCGTTGGGATGGACGCGGTCCTCGGGCGGCTCGAGCGCCTGCATCCAGGCCAGCACCACCGACGCGAACGCCTCGTTCACCTCGAAGGCGTCGATCTGGCCGATCGGCTTCGGGTCGATGCCCGAGCGATCGGGCGTCGCCTTCCGGATGCGCCCCAGAAGCTCGGCGGGGTGCAGGCCCGCAAGGCCCTTGCCGCGGCGTCCGAGGGGGCTTCGCGCGGCCTCTACGCTGAACACGTCTCCCATGGTGTCGGGTCTCCGTCGTGTCGTGGGCGGACCCGCGGCGCAGCGTAGCAGCCGGATCGACGGCAGCAGCGGGCGTCGCCGCCCGCGCGCTCAGCGCCGCGCTCGACCGAAGCTTCCCGCCTGGGACTCGCGCCGGCCGCACCAGGGGCAGAAGTGCCAGAAGGCGTGCGACACCGGCCAGCGGCAGCGCTTGCAGCGATCCTGGAGCTCCGGGCTGGACCAGGGCCGCCGCACCTTCTGCTTGCAGACGGGGCAGTAGCGCATGAACGCCCGGAGCTGGCCGTCGCAGCCGCGCCGACTGCAGCGCCGCACCGCCCGGGGGTCGTGCGGCGGCGGTCTGCCGTTGCCCTCGAAACGCCCGGCGAAGCACCAGGGGCAGGCGCGCCACTCGGGTCGGACGCCGCGCTCGCACTCCGGGCAGATGAGCGGATAGCGGGTCAGCTCCGCGAAGGAGCTGTCGCTCGCGCCACACCACGGGCAGAAGCGCATCTCCTCCGCGATGGGACCGCCGCAGTGACAGCAGCCGAAGCGCATCCCCAGGGCGCTGCCGTGGATCCTCCGGAAGATCTGCCATTGCACCGCGAGCGGCGAAGGCGCGTCCCGGTTGGGCCGACGGCGCCGCACACCGCGCGTCCGGGCGCCGTTCTCCACCTCGCGGAAGGCCTTCTCGAGCGCCTCGTTGAGGCACACCGCGTCGGGGTAGCGGAGCGTGGGCTCGAACTCGGCGGCCTTGCGCAGCACGCGCTGCACCGGCTCGGGGACCTTGCTCTGGAACCGGTCGAAGGCCGGCGGCGGCCACGTGAACGGCCAGGTGGGCAGCCAGCCCGTCAGCAGCTCGTAGGCGATCAGTCCGAGCGAGAAGACGTCCGACCCGAGCTTGGGACGCCCGTAGGCCTGCTCCGGCGCCATGTAGCCCAGCGTTCCCGCCTCGGTGTAGGTCTGCGTGGCCTGCTTGGCGAACTGGGAGACGCCGAAGTCGGTCAGCGCCGCCCGCCCGTCGGGGAAGATGAGGATGTTGTGTGGCTTCACGTCCCGATGCATGAGTCGCTGGGCGTGCGCGTAGGCCAGCCCGGCCGCCGCGTCGCGAATGACCCGCAGGGCCAGGCGCCCGGAGCGCCGCGCGCCCGCGTAGTCGGCCAGGTTCCGATCCGCCAGATCGGTGGCGATCACGAAATGCCCGTCGATCCAGTCGGCATTTCGGGTGGCCACGATGTTGGGGTGCGACAGGCGCGTCGCGATCCGCGCCTCTCGCTCGAGCGCCTTGCGGCCCCACTGCTTCACCACCTCGGGAAGTGCGACCTTGAGCGCCACCGGGCGGTTCTCGACGGTGTCGCGGGCCCTCCAGACCTCGGCGAAGGCACCGAGGCCGATGCGGCTCTCGAGCCGGTACTTCCCGAGGTGGGCTCTTCGTCGAAGTGCGCGGGCCATGGCATCGGTCCAGAATCGAGCCCGAAAACTTTCACACTCGGCGCGGCGAGGCAATGGCCGCGGCGCGCTGCGCGCACACGTCCGAAGCGGGCCCGCGCCCCCGCGCTCCGCCGCCCGCGGGTCGGGTACGGCAGCGCGGCTCCGCTTTACCGTCGCGGAGCGCGGGTGTAGGGTGGCGGGCGCCGTCTCGACCGCAGCGGGAGCCGGAGGTAGGCATGGGTCTCATCGTCGACCGCACGCTCACGGCGCGTGAGTTCATAGACGAGTGTCTCGAGTTCAAGCGGCAGCACAATCCCAGGAGCCGCTTCATGCGGGAGCTCGTGCTCGGCAAGCTCGACCCCGGCCAGCTTCGCGCCTGGGCCCGGGATTTCTACTACTACGTGGAGCCCGCGATCCCGAGCATCGCGGCGTGGCTGGCGAGCGCGCCCACGCTGCCCGAGCGGGACACGTACCGGTTGATCGCGCGAAACCTGGCCGGCGAGATGGGCTACATCGCCGAGCCCGAGCACCACGACCTCTATCTGCAGTTCTGCGAGGGCCTCGGCGTGAGCCGCGCGCAGATCCTCGAGCAGCTGCCGCTGGCCTCGACCGTCGGCGCCGCATCGACCGTCGGGCACTACTGCCGGAGCTCCTTCGTCGAGGGGCTCGGCGCGTTCGGGCTCGCGGTCGAGATGGAGCTGCCCGAGATCCCGAACGGAGCCCAGATCTTCTACGAGGCGCTCTCGAAGCACTACGGGCTGGACGAGAAGGCGCTCGAGTTCTGGTACGTCCACATCGAGGCCGAGCACGAGCACGGCGAAAACGCCGAGCGGGCGCTCGCCCTGTGCGGACAGACGCGCGAGCAGCAGACCCTGATTCGCCGCGCCTTCCGGTTCAGCGTGCTGGCGCACACCGGCATGCGCGAGGGATACGACCGCTTCCTCGACGGCGCGCTCGACTGAGCCGCGCGCTAGGGCTTCTTCTTCGGAGCCACCAGCTGCAGGTAGGAGCCGCACGGCTCCGACAGCTCGTCGCGGTGATTCGCGAGACAGCCGATGAGGGCCAGCCCTCCGCCGGGCGCGTTTGCGCAGCGCAGCTTCGCGTCGGCTTCGCAGGCGGCGGCGAACGCACCGTTCCACGCGCCCCGGGTCCGGCTGCGGCACGCCTCCGACAGCTCCCGCTCGTGCTGCTTGAGGCACAGGGTTCGCGTCGAGTCGTCCTTCGCGTCCTCACACAGGCGCGCTGCGTCCACAGCGCACACGTCGCCCGCAGCTTCGCCTGCGACGGCCGGGGCGTCCTCCGCAAGAGCCGCGGCCGACATGCCGAGGGCCAGCGCCGCGGCGCAGAGCGCGCCGGCGATTCGCGTCCACTTCATCTCGCACACCTCCAGCTCCGGGATCCGAGGATCCGCATCCCATCCCGGCACCGCCGGACTCTAGCGGGGCGCCGCGGGGAAATCCGCGGGATACGGGCGCCACCCCGCACGGCGTTGCCTACCGCTCCCCCGCAAGGCTGCCGTAGACCGCGCGCACGAACGCGTCGGGCGTCACGAAGCCGCCGCCCCAGGCGGCGTCGAGATCGGCGGTGGGCTTCGAGCGGAGCACGTCCTCGACGCTCCGGCCCGCGGCGACGGCGTCCCCGATCCGTTCGCGCACGGTCACCAGCATGTCGCGAAAGGTTGCGAGACCCGCGCGGTCGGAGAGCCGACCGTGGCCGGGGATGATCCGGGTGTTCGCGGCCGCGCGTTCCAGCCCCCGCTCGACGGCGGCGATCATGCCGTCGATCGAGCCGCCGCTGTCCGTGTCGATGAAGGGATAGGTGTCGCTCAGGAATACATCGCCCATGTGCAGGACGTCGACGCTCCGGAAGTGTACGAGGGTGTCGCCGTCGGTGTGGGCGCGCATCACGTGGACGGCCTGGATCTCGTGTTCGTTCCAGTGGAAGGTGATGTCCGCCGCGAACGTCACGGCGGGCAGGGCGACCGCGGGCGCGGGCGGGACGTCGCGCCCCAGGAGCTTCATGAATTGTCCCGCCTGCATGCGCCGGCGCACGTTCTCGTGGGCGACGATCAGCGCACCCGCCGTCCCGAGGTTCTCGTTCCCGCCGGTGTGGTCGCCGTGCCAGTGCGTGTTCAGCACGAAGCGGATCGGCCGGTCGGTGACGGCGCGCACCGCGGCGCGGATCTTTTCCGTCAGCGGAGCGTACTGATCGTCCACCAGGAAGGCGCCGTCCTCGCCGACGGAGAGGCCGACGTTTCCGCCCCGCCCCCGGAGCATGTAGAGGCCGCGGGCGACCTCCACCGTCTCGATCTCGACGTCGGCGAATTCCTGGCCCGTGCCGGCCGGCGGTCCGCCCAGCAGCGCGCCCAGCGCCGCCGCGGCGATGACCGCTCGGCTTCGTTTGCGCATCCGACCTCCTCCCGCGCGGGCGCGGTCCGGTCCACGTGATACAACGGAAGGCCCAGCGTCGCAGACTATCGTTCCGCCGGCTCGCTTCGGGTATCCTCGGGCGTTCGCGAACGCTCGCACGCCAGGAGCCCCCGATGAACTTCGACTTCTCGGAAGACCAGAAACTGCTTCAGAAGACCGCGCGCGACTTCCTCGTGGAGCACTGCCCGCTCGAGGCCGTGCGCAAGGTGCTCGAGTCCTCCTCTTCCTACGACCCCGCCCTCTGGAAGGGCACGGCCGAGATGGGCTGGCAGGGTGCCGCGATCCCCGAGGCGTACGGGGGAGCCGGTTTCGGCTACCTGGAGCTGGCGGTGCTCGCCGAGGAGGTCGGCCGCGCACTCGCCCCGCTTCCCTTCGCGTCGTCGGTCTACCTCGCGACCGAGGCCATCCTGCTGGCCGGCAGCGAGGAGCAGAAGAGCGCGCTCCTGCCGAGTCTCGCCTCCGGCGACCGGATCGGCAGCTTCGCGCTGTTCGAGAAGCCCGGCACGCCGACCCCCGACGCCGTCGAGACCCGCTTCGAGGACGGGACCGTGAGCGGGACCAAGATCCCGGTCGTGGACGGTGACGTCGCAGACCTGGTGGTGGTCGTCGCCCGTGACGGCGACGGCCTCTCGCTCGTGCTGGTGGATCTCGACGCCAAGGGCGTGGAGCGCACCCGCCTCGAGTCCTTCGACGGGAGCCGGTCCCAGGCGCGGATCCGGTTCGACCGCGCGCCGGCGACCGTGCTCGGCAAGGCGGGGGAGGGCGCGTCGCTCGCGCAGCGCGTGCTCGACCGAGCGGCGATCCTGATGGCCTTCGAGCAGCTCGGCGGAGCGCAGCGCAGCTTCGACGAGACGAAGGCGTTCGCGATGGGCCGCTACGCGTTCGGCCGTCCGATCGCCTCGTTCCAGAGTCTCAAGCACCGGATGGCCGACCTGTTCTGCAAGGTCGAGCTGGCCCGCTCGAACTGCTACTACGGCGCGTGGGCGCTCTCGCACGATGCGCGCGAGCTGCCGCTGGCCGCCTGTCAGGCGCGCGTCGCTGCGACCGAGGCCTTCGAACTCGCGGCCACCGAGAACATCCAGATCCACGGGGGTGTCGGCTTTACCTGGGAGTACGACTGCCACCTCTTCTACCGGCGTTCGAAGCACCTCGCGCTGGCGCTCGGCAACGCGAACAGCTGGCGCGAGAGGCTCATCCAGGAACTCGAATCCGGTTCCGCCGCCTAGTCCCGAGCTGGAGCCGAACTTCCGGAACTCGTGAGGAGCACGTCATGGATTTCAACGACACCCCCGAAGAAGCCGCCTTTCGCGCCGAAGCGCGAGCCTGGCTCGAAGCCAATGCGGAGCTGGCCGACCCGCACGAGACCACTCGAAACCTCCTTTCGGAGCGCGAGGATCCCGCGACGATCGCCGAGGCCCAGGCCTGGCAGAAGAAGAAGGCGGCGGCGGGATGGACCTGCATCACGTGGCCGAAGCAGCACGGCGGTCGCGGCGGGACGCCGATCCAACAGGTCATCTGGAATCAGGAAGAGGCGAAGTTCAAGACGCCGCCGAACATCTTCGCGATCGGACTCGGCATGCTCGGGCCGACGATTCTCACGCACGGGACCGAGGATCAGATCGCGCGCTACATCCCGAAGATGGTCGAGGGCTCCGAGATCTGGTGCCAGCTGTTCAGCGAGCCGGGTGCGGGCTCCGACCTGGCGGCGCTGCGCATGTCCGCAACGCGCGACGGCGACGACTGGAGCCTCAACGGCCAGAAGATCTGGACCACCGGCGCCCAGTTCTCCCGCTGGGGCATGATCGTCACGCGCACCGATCCCAACGTCTCGAAGCACGCGGGGCTCACGTACTTCATCGTCGACATGAAGTCGCCCGGCATCGAGATCCGCCCGATCCGTCAGATCAACGGAGGCTCGGGCTTCAACGAGGTGTTCTTCAACGACGTGCGCGTGCCCGACGGGAACCGCGTCGGCGCCGTCGGCGACGGCTGGAAGGTGGCGATCACCACGCTGATGCACGAGCGCGCCTCGATCGGAAGCGGCAGCGGGCGGGGAACCTTCAAGGACCTGCTCCGGCTGGCGCGCGAAACGCAGATCGGGGGACGTCCCGCGCTCGAGGACTCGACGGTGCGGCAGAAGCTCGCCGACTTCTACATCGCGCAACGGGGCCTCCAGTACACGAGCTACCGGACGCTGACCGCGCTCTCGCGGGGGCAGACGCCCGGGCCGGAGGCGTCGATCGGCAAGCTGGTCGGTGCGCCGCTCAATCAGCAGATGGCCAGCTTTGCGTGCGATCTGCAGGGCGCGACGGGTGCGCTCTCGGATCCTGCCGCGGCGCCGCAAGAGGCGGCCTGGCAGGACCAGTTCGTCTCGGCGCCGGGACTGCGGCTGGCGGGCGGCACCGACGAGATCCTGCGGAACATCATCGCCGAGCGGGTGCTGCGCCTGCCCCCGGAGCCGCGCCTCGACAAGGACGTGGCGTTCCGGGACGTCCCGACGGGTCCGGCCAACGCGTAGCGGCCCGCGTCCGGAGGGGTCCATGCCCATCGCGGTCGAGAGCGCGCCGGCGCCGCGCACCGATCCCGCGGCGATTCCGGAGTGCGTGCGCCGCGTGCGGCACGGCTTCGAGAGCGGGAAGACGCGGCCGATCGCCTGGCGACTCGGACAGCTCGAACGACTTCGCGCACTTCTCGTCGAGAACGGCGACGCGCTGGTCGAGACCCTGCGCGAGGATCTGGGCAAGCCCGTCCTGGAGGCGTGGGCCGCGGACATCGTCGGCGTCGCGGCGGAAATCAAGGGGTTCCGCAAGAAGCTCCGGCGCTGGATGCGGCCGGAACGCGTGGCGACGCCGCTCGAGCAGCGCCCGGCCCGGGCCCGAATCGTGCGCGAGCCGCTCGGCGTGGTGCTGATCATCGCTCCCTGGAACTATCCGCTGCAGCTCCTCTTCACGCCGATGGTGGCGGCGATCGGGGCCGGAAATGGCGCGGTGCTGAAGCCGTCGGAGGTGACGGCGCACACCTCGGCGCTGCTCGCGAAGCTCGTGCCGGAGTACCTCGATCCCGACTGCATCGCACTGGTCGAGGGCGGCGTCGCCGAGACGACGGCACTGCTGGCCGAGCGCTTCGATCACATCTTCTACACGGGCAACGGCTCGGTCGGACGCATCGTCATGGAGGCGGCCGCCCGCCACCTGACGCCCGTCACGCTCGAGCTCGGTGGCAAGAGCCCGTGCATCGTCGACCGGGACGTGGACGTCGCGGTTGCCGCGCGCCGGATCGCATGGGGCAAGTTCCTGAACGCGGGACAGACCTGTATCGCGCCCGATTACGTCCTGGTTCACCGGGAACGCGAAGCCGAGCTCGTCGAGACCCTGAAGCAGACCCTGGACGCGTGGTACGGGGAGGCCCCCCGGGAGAACCCGGACTTCGGACGGATCGTGAACGATCGCCACCACCAGCGCCTGGCGGCCCTGCTGAAGGACGGGGAGGTGGTCGTCGGCGGCGAGTGCGACGCATCCGACCGCTACGTGGCGCCGACCCTGCTGCGCAACGTGCGCTTCGATTCGGCACTGATGCGCGAGGAGATCTTCGGACCCATCCTGCCCATTCTCACCGTGCGGGACGTGGACGAGGCGATCGACGTCGTGAACCGGGGTCCGAAGCCGCTCGCCCTCTACGTGTTCAGTCGGGATCCGGGGGTGGAGGATGCGGTCGTCTCCCGGACCAGCTCGGGCGGCGTGTGCGTGAACGCGACGCTCTGGCACCTCGCCAACCCGAACCTGCCGTTCGGTGGCGTCGGCGCCAGCGGCATGGGCGCCTACCACGGTCGGCACGGCTTCGAGACCTTCAGTCACCGCAAGCCCGTGGTGCGTCGCTCGACGCGCTTCGATCCCCGCTTCGCCTACCCGCCCTACAGCCGCTTCAAGGTCTGGCTGCTCAAGCGGATGCTCTGAGCCCACGGCGCGGACGACTTCGCTCGGCTGCGCCTCGCTGCGCGCGCTGCCTGCGGCAGCGCTTGCTATTCCCGGGGGCGGATGTCGATCACGGTGCCGCCGTTGCCGCCACGGGACAGCTCGGCGACCGCCTGGCGATAGCCGGCCTGGTAGCCCCGGTACTTTCCCACCCAGTAGCCGAGTACGAAGCAGATCGCGATCAATGCGAATAGTCCGGGCATCTCTCTTCCCCGTGTCTCTCGCCCGAACGCTCGAAGGGCGCCGCCCCAGGCGAGTCTGCCGCCGGATGCCGATGGTATCGAAAATGGATCGCGCGTCGGGCTCAGTCCGCCCACGCGGGCGGCGCCGCGGGCGGTGATGGCTCGGAGGCCTCGAGCGCGGCGATCAGCGCCCGGATGCGGTCGAGTCGCCTCGCGTCGAGCTCCACCGATTCGAACGATTCGACGAGGCCCGCGAGGCGCCGGCCCGTGGTGCGGGCGCCGAGCTTCTGTCCGAGCGTCGCGTCCTCGAAGAAGTCGAGGATCGCGTCGCGCAGCGCACCCGCCTCCACCAGCCCGTAGGCGCGCCAGGGCACCGCGGCGAGATGCGCCGCGCGAAAGCCCTCCGACATGAACGTCAGCGATCCGATCTCGCGCACCTGCTCGCCGCGAAAGTTGATCTCGAAGTACGCGATGGCAACCGCATTGAGCGCGTCGTAGTTGCGCCGGTCGACCGGCGTCTGTTCGAGGTCGTCGCGCAAGGGGCCGAGGTTGGGCTCGTCGTGGCGTGCCGGGTCCAGGATGATCGCGAAGAATTCGGGATACCGGGGCCCCACGTCGTCGAGCACGCGGTCGGTACCGACCACGTCCCAGTATTCGCCGCTGTCCGTCAGGCGGTACCGCATCGGATCGGGCCGCGCCTCGAACAGCGACGCGCAAGCGGGCACCAGGGCGGCGGCCATCCACACGAGGCGGCGACGGCCGGGACGAGAGCCCATCGTTCGTCTCCTCTCGCGGTTGCACGCGGCCCGTTCGGCACACGTAGCCCAGCTCGCAGGTCGCTGCCCGGGCCGCGGGACGACCGGGCCTTGAGCCGCATCGGCGGCGCGGAATCGGAGCGGGGCGCGGGATCGGCGGACCTCCGTGTCGAGCTACGCCGTCACGCGCGCCTCGTGGACGGGCGTCATCGATCCCTCTCCGCCTGCTTCGCAGGCTCGGCCTCCCGCGGCGCATCCGCGTCGCGGACGTCGGGCGCGACGAACACGCTGCTCTCCGGATGGAACGCCATCCAGGCGAACCAGTACCCCTCGATGACCTCCAGCTCGCCCGGAGCCTCGATGGCGAACGCACCGGTGTCGGGGTCGAAGGCGACGCGCACGGGTCGCCCGGCGAAGCGTTCCGCGACCTGCCCGCCCGACCGCACGACTTCCGCGGCCGGATAGGCGCGACTCTCGCCGGCCGGTACGCGAAGCCCCGCCGTGGGCATCTTCGGGTGGTAGCGGCGGTCGCGGGGCGCCGGGAACATCAGGCGGTCCGAGCGTTGGTAGTCCTCGTAGGGTGACACGCCGTAGCGACGCCGATGCCCCGTGTCGCGCGACAGCACCGTCGTGTCCGGATGCTCCCGGCGCCAGGACCCGAGGCGCGCGATGCGCGACCGCAGCAGCTCGAGCCGGAGTCCCAGGGCGGGTCCGGTCACCGCTTCTGCGCGGATCTGTGACCAGAGACTCTCGGTTTCGCGATCGAACATCAGTAGATCGGACCGGTAGAGCAGCCCCGAGACTCCGAAGCGGAGCGCGCGATCTCCGCTGCGACGGTCGAACGCCATCGCCGTGCCGCACAGCGGGCAGTAGGAGACCAGCACGGGTCGGCCGCCCAGCGTGTCGTTCACCAGCTCGTGCCACTCGAGAATCGCGAGCGGATAGGCGCGTGCGCTTCCATTGGCGACGAGACCCAGCACCCGCGCCTCGTCCGTGAAGGACGACCGCGCGGCGGGAACGACGGCCGGATCGTCGAGTGCGGGGATGCCGTCGCGAGGCGGGCCGCCCACCCGGATCTCCTCGGCCGGAATCGCCGCGGGATCGAGCGCGAATCCGTTCGCGCGCCGTTCGGCCCCGGTCTCTGCGGCCGCGCCGACCAGGCACAGGGACAGCGGGATCACCAGGGCGCTTCGCAGCGGTTTGCGCACGGCGGGGGGACGGGCGCAGCGCTCCCGTGAGGCGGGCGTCATCATGGTCTGTCCCGGGGATACGCCGCCGGCGCGCCGACGGTTACGTTCGCTCCGTAACCGCTTGCGGCGCGGGCGCGTATTCCCGCCAGCACGCCCGGGGCCGGACGCATCCGGCGCCGGGCCGGGGCGAGCGCCCGACGCGCGAGGGCCACGCGATGAAGGGTCGAATCCCGGACACCCGCCGGTTCATCCGAGCCCTGGCGGCCGACCTGCGGCCCGTCCGTCCGATTCCCCGGCTCGGCTCCGTCGCGCTGGGCGCGTCGCTCGTGTGGCTCGCGGTCGGGCTCGCCGCGCTCGCGGTGCGGGGGCTTCGCCCGCAGCTCTGGGCGGCGCTGACCGAGCACCCCGCGCTCGGCGCGATCCTGGTCGGGCTGGCGCTGGTCGCCGTCGGTGGCATCGGTGCGGGACTGGCCGCCGGCGTGCCCGGGCGCGACGTCGCGGTCCGGGGCAGTCTCGTGGCCGGCGCGCTCGGCGTGCTGCTCTCGGTGGGGGTGGGCGGCGTTCTGTCGATGCGCGGCGGCGCGCCCCTGGTTCCCGCGCCAGCCGTATCGGCGGACGTCTCCTGCCTCGCCGTGGCGCTGCTCCTCTCGCTGCCGCCCGCGCGGGTGGCGCTGTGGTTCGTGGCGCGCTCCGCACCGCATCGCCGGCTGCTCGCGGGCCTGTTCCTGGCGACCGGCAGCGTGGCCCTGGGCGCCGTCGTGGTGCACCTGAGCTGTGACGGCATTCACCCGCGTCACCTGATTCTGAGTCACGCGCTCGCGCCCGTCGCCGGCGCGCTGCTCCTGACGCTTCCCTACCGGTCGGCCCTCGCGCGCGGCGCCGATCGCGTCTGGCGCGGCTGAACACCCCTTCGACCCGGTCCGCCTCGCCCGTTTCCGGCAACGATCTCCTACAGTGAGGCGGGCCGGGTCGTCGCTCGCGGGACGCCGCCGCGCGGCCGGCGGCGCACTGGAACCGTGGCCGCAAGCGTGTTTCACTGGCTCACGGCGCAAGGAGGGTACGCATGCGCGCGGACGCGCTGCACTGGACGTCGCTGATGGAGCTCGCGGAGCGGATCCGAACGCGTTCGCTCTCGCCCGTCGAGGCGACGACCGCCACGCTCGAGCGCATCGATGCGCTCGACGCCGCACTGCATAGCTACATCACGGTCCTCCGCGAGCGCGCCCTCGAGCAGGCCAAGCAGGCGGAGCGCGAGATCTCGGACGGGCGCTACCGCGGACCGCTGCACGGCGTCCCCGTCGCGGTCAAGGACCTGTGCTTCACGCGCGGCGTCCGAACCACCTGCGCGTCGAAGATCCTCGCGGATTTCGTGCCGGACTACGACGCCGCGGTGGTCGAACGGCTCTCACGCGCCGGCGCCGTCGTGCTGGGCAAGCTCAACATGACGGAGTTCGCGTTGTCCGGATATCACCCGGATCGCCCCGCGCCCGTCAATCCCTGGGCTGCCGACCGCTGGCCCGGCGTCTCGTCGAGCGGCTCCGGGGTCGCCACCGCCGCAGGACTCTGCTTCGGCTCGATCGGGACGGACACCGGAGGATCGATCCGCTTCCCGTCGGCCGCCTGCGGCGTCGTCGGCCTCAAGCCGACCTATGGTCGTGTGAGCCGCTACGGTGTCTTTCCGCTCGCCGAGTCGCTCGATCACGTGGGCCCGATCGCGCGGCGCTCCGCCGACGCCGCCGCCATGCTCGCCGCGATCGCCGGCCACGACGCGCGCGACCCCACGTCGCTTCGCGAGACCGTGCCCGACTACCTGGCGTCGATCGATGCGGGCGTGCGCGGTGTGCGCATCGGCGTCGACGAACGGTACTGCCGGGAGGAGGTCGATCCGGAGCTGGCGGAGGCGGTGCTCGGCGCGGCGCGCGCGCTGGCGGGGCAGGGCGCCGAGCTGCGCGAGGTCGAGTTCCCCGACGTCGGCGAAATCGCGCGGTGGTGGTTCGCGATCTGCTCGGCCGAGGCCGCCTGGGCGCACGAGGGGACCTATCCGTCGCGCGCCGACGACTACGGTCCCGACTTCCGGCGCCTGTTGGAGCAGGGCGCGCGCGTGCGCGGCGCCGACTACGCGCGCGCACACGCGGCGCGCGAGGCCTTTCGCGGCCGGCTGCGCGCGCTCTTCGAAGACGTCGACCTCATCGCGTGTCCCTCGATGCCGGCTCCACCCCCGCGACTCGCGGAGCTCGGCCTCGAGACCGCGTCGCAGGTCTCGGCCCGGCCGCTGCTCCGCTTCACCGCGCCCTTCGACTTCAGCGGGAGCCCCACCCTCTCGCTGCCCTGCGGCCTGTCCCGCGAAGGACTCCCGCTGAGCGTGCAGCTCGTCGGACGCCACCTGAGCGAGGATCTCCTGTGCCGTGCGGGGCACGCGTACGAGCAGGCGAGCGACGCGCACGCGCGGACCCCGCCGGTCTGACGCGGCTTCAGACCGGGATGCCCGCCTGGCGCGCGCGCTCCAGGGTGTTCCGGGCGCGCTCGAGGTGGGGCGCGTCGACCATCTGGCCGCGAAACGCGAAGGCCATGCGGCCCGCCCGGCGGTTCTCCTCGAACGCCTCGAGCAGCTCGCGGCTCTCCGCGACTTCCTCCGCGGACGGCGTGAATGCCTCGTTCACCACGTCGATCTGGCTCGGGTGGATGGTCAGCTTTCCCGTGAAGCCCATCCGGGCGGCCTCGCTGCACTCCCGCTTGAGCCCCTCGAGGTTGCGGATGTCGACGTAGACCGTGTCGAGGGCCTGCACGCCCGCGGCGGCCGCGCTGAGCAGGGTCATGATGCGGCAATAGCGGAAGACGTCGAGAAAGCCGCCGCGCTCGTCGCGGTTGCGGCGGGCTCCGATGGCGGCCGACAGGTCCTCTGCGCCCCAGGTGAGCGCGTCGACGCGGGGGCAGGCGGGCAGGTCCCGCAGGTTCAATACACCCTCCGGTGTCTCCGTGCCGAGCACCAACAGCGCGACCTCCCCGCGCGGGTGGCCGTGGCGCGCCTCGAGCCCGGTCAGCAACCGGTCGAGCTCGAGCAGGTCGTCGCGGCTTCTCACCTTGGGCACGAGGTAGGCATCCGGTGGAGCCGCCATGGTCGCCTCGAGGTCGCGCGCGCCCCACGGTGAGTCCAGGGGGTTCATGCGCACCACGCGTTCCCGACGGCCGAAGTCCGCGTCGCGCAGCCAGCCGGTCACGGCCTCCCGCGCCGACTCCTTGCGCTCCGGCACAACCGCATCCTCGAGGTCCAACACCAGCGAATCCGCCTCGAGGTCGAGGGACTTCGCGAGCATCTTCTCGTTCCCGCCCGGCACGAAATGGACGGCGCGCCGCAGTCGAGGCATGCGCAGCTCCCCGCTTCAGGCGGCGTCCGGCGGGTGGCTCAGCAGCATCGCCGCGCGCGTGCAGCGGCACACCACCTGGCCCCGCTGGTTCAGTCCGCGGTGCTCGAAGGTGACGATCCCCCACTCCGGTCGCGACCGCGACTCCCGCTTCGCCTTCACTTCGGTGACCGCCCGAATCGTGTCGCCGATGAAGACGGGTTTGGGGAACTCGACCTTCTCGAAGCCGAGATTGCCGACCGTCGTGCCGAGCGTCGTCTCGCCGACGGACAGGCCCACCACCAGCCCGAGCGTGAAGATGCTGTTCACGAGGCGCTTCCCGAACTCGGTCTCACTGGCGAACTCGGCGTCGAGATGGAGCGGCTGGGGATTCATCGTCAGCGCCGTGAACAGGAGGTTGTCGGTCTCGGTCACGGTTCGCGCGGGTTGGTGCTCGAAGATCTCGCCGATCTCGAGCTCTTCGAAATAACGTCCGGCCATGGTGGACTCCTCGAGTCAGCCGGCCCGCCGGCCGGCGCGGCGCTGCCCGGTCCGCACTCAGTAGCTGCGCGGCAGTCCGAGAACGTGCTCGCACAGGTAGTTGAGCACCATTTCCTGCGAAATGGGCGCGATGCGCATCAGCCGCGATTCGCGCCAATAGCGCTCGACGTGGAATTCGCGCGCGTACCCGAAGCCGCCGAACACCTGCAGCGCGCGGTCGCAGGCGCGAAACGACGCCTCCCCGGCCCGCAGCTTCGCCATGTTGGCGAGCGCGCCTGCGGCCTCGCCCCGGTCGTAGCTCCAGGCCGCCTTCTGCCAGAGCAGGTCGGCCGCCTCGAGCTCGCTGTGCGAATCCGCCAGCGGGTGCGCGATCGCCTGGTTCTGGCCGATCGGGCGGTCGAACACGATGCGGTCCCGGGCGTAGCGCACGGCGCACTCGAGGGCGCGGCATCCGATCCCCACGGCTTCGGCCGCGATCACGATGCGCTCGGGATTGATCCCGTCGAGCAGATGGTAGAAGCCGCGACCCACCTCGCCCACGACGTCGGCCTCGGGGACGGGCAGGTCGCGGATGTAGACCTCGTTGGAATTGACCGCGTTGCGTCCGAGCTTCGGGATCTCGCGGATCTCGCAGTGCTCCGGATCGAGATCGGCCAGGAACAGCGTCATGCCGTCCATGCGCCTGCGGCACGACTCGCGCGGCGTCGTGCGTGCGAGCAGCAGGATCTTCTGCGCCTGCTGCGCCTTCGTGTTCCAGACCTTCTTGCCGTTCACGATGAATCGATTGCCGTCGCGGTGCGCGAACGTGCGAATGCGCGAGGTGTCGGTGCCGGCGTCGTCCTCCGTCACGCCGAACGAGACGTGGAGCTCACCGGTCGCCGTGGGCGGCAGCGTGCGCTCCTTGAGCTCCTCGGAGCCGTGATGGATCACCGGCCCCATGCCGAAGATGGACAGGTGCAGCGTCGAAGCGGCGTTCATCGCGCCGGCGCTCGCGCCCACCGCGCGCAGCAGCGTACCGGCGTGCAGGACGCCCAGCCCCGCCCCGCCGTACCGCTCGGGGACGAGGACGCCGAGCCAGCCCTTCGTGGCGAACGCGCGATAGAACTCCCAGGGAAACGCGCGCTGCTCGTCGCGTTCGCTCCAGTAGTCGTCGTCGAAGGCTTCCGAGAGCTTCGCGGCCTCGCGCCGGATGCTCTCGAGCTCGGGATCGGCCTCGAAATCCATCGCTGCGATCATATCAGACGCGCGTCCCGACTCCGCGCTAGGCTTCGCGAACACCGGGACGGCGCCGGCGGGGCCGCTCCGAGACGAGGAAGGACCCATGATCAAGCTATACGGTGTGCCCGGATCCCGGGCCTTTCGGTCGCTCTGGATGCTCGAAGAGCTCGGCCTCGACTACGAGAACGTGCCCGTCAACTTCGCCACCGGCGATACGCGCAAGCCGGACTACCTGAAGATCAATCCGAACGGCCACATTCCCGCGCTCGACGACGACGGCGTGGTCCTGTTCGAATCGCTGGCCATCAACCTGTACCTGGCGCGCAAGTACGGGAAGGATCTCTGGCCCGGGACCGTGGAGGACGAGGGCCGCGCCTTTCAGTGGACCCTGTGGGCGATGACCGAGGCGGAGGAGCCGCTGCTCACCGCGATGTTCCATCGACTGCTGTATCCCGAGAAGCAGCGCGATCCGGCCCGGGCCGACGACGCGGCGAGGCGTTTCGAGGCGCCCCTCGCCGTGCTGGACGCCGCGCTCGCGGATCGGGACTACCTGCTCGGGGGAGACTTCAGCGTCGCCGACCTGAACGTCGCCTCGGTCGTCTCCTGGACGAAGCTCGCGAAGATCGACATCTCCGGATCGGAGCACGCCGCGGCCTGGCTGGCGCGCTGCACGAGTCGGCCGGCCGTCAAGCGCGCCCAGGGCCGCTAGCGAGCCGCTCGCGACGCGGCACGCGAGGGGGCGTCAGGGCAGGCCCGCTCCGGGGGACTCCACGCGCGCGGTCTCGATGCGGCCCGCGCGCTGCGCGCGCGCTTCGTCGCCGCGCGACGTCGTGGCGGTGCAGACGAAGAGCGTGCGCCGGTCGTCCCCGCCCAGCATGCAGGCGAAGGCCTGCGTCGAGACCTTCACGCGGTCGCTGACGGCGCCTCCCTCGTGCACGCGCAGCACCTCTGCGCTGACCGGCGACGCGACCCAGATCGCGCCTTCGGCGTCGAGGCAGATGCCGTCGGGGACCGCGCGCTCGAGCCGCGCCCAGACGCGCCGCCCGCCGAGCGATCCGTCCGCCTCGATGTCGAAGGCCGTCAGGCAGGCGCCGAACGATTCGCCGACGATCAGGGTGCGCCCGTCCGGCGTGATCACACTGCCGTTCGGAAAGTCGAGGTCGTCCGCCACGATCCGTGCGTCCCCTTCGGGCGTGACCCGCACGATCTCCGCGGGCTTCGGCGTCTCGCGCGCGTCGAGATCGAATCCGAAGTTTCCCACGTAGGCGCAGCCGCCCCCGTCCACCACCATGTCGTTGCAGTGGAACGACGCCAGCGCCTCGAGGTTCGCCACCTCCGCGAGGCCGTCCGGGTCCAGCCGCAGGAGCCGGCGATCGGTCATCGACACGATCAGCAGGCGGCCGTCGGGAAGCCAACCGAGGCCGGATGGCTGTCCCGGAACGTCGACGACGGTCTCGGCGCTGCCGGTGGCGTCGACGGTCATCACCGCGCGGGCGTGCATGTCCGAGAACCAGAGCTTGCCGTCGCGCCAGCGCGGGCCCTCCGGAAAGGCGAGACCGTCCAGCAGCACGGTGGTTTCGCGGTGCATGCGGTTCTCCGCGCGACGCGCGGCTCAGCGCTCCGGCGGCGCGCGGCCCGCGCGGCCGCGCTCCACGCCGTAGTCGTAGCCGCGGCGGTACGACGGGTCGCTCTCGTACGCCCTGCGGTGGTCCTGTTCCGTCCAGACGGGCTCGACGCCCTGCGGCTTGGCGCCGCCCGTCGCCTCGGGCAGCGGCCGCTTTCTGACCGCCGGCGCTCCCTCGGGCGGTTCGCCGTCGGCCCACTCGATCACGTACATCCCGAAGTCGCCGTGGTGGCTCACGTCCGGCTCGCGGTTCGCGATCGAGAGCAGGTAGACCGGCTGGTGCAGGGCGATCCGGGCCGCCGGCCAGGCGATCCCGGCGAGGCCGGTCCAGGCCACGGCGCCGACGGGTCGCGCGGCGACCTGCGCCGGTGGCGCCAGCGCCGCGTAGGCCAGTCCGCCGCCGATGCCCAGCGGCGCCAGCGCGATCCGCGCGGCCGGCCGGACCCCGTATCCCCAGACCGCGTTCGCGATGACGCGCGGGATCCAGGCGAACGGCGCCTCTTCGACGTTCTTCGCGATGCGTCGGGTCGTGAGGCGGTAGTCCTCGGCGATGCCCTCGACGAGGAAATCGCGCGCGCTGTCTTCGACCGCGAACCGCACGCCGTCGGAGAATTCCTGCGCGCGGCGCTCCCAGAACGGTCCCTCGGAGAGCTGGGCCGCGTAGTCGGCCGCGTCCGACACGGCGTCTGCCCCGTCCTCGACGGGCGGGGCCACGCCCGGAACGATCCAGATCCGCCAGCGGTTGCCCCTGGAGTCCGTGAGCTCACCGCGCCAGTAGAGGTCGCGCAGCTGCGGCGGCTGCGTGACGACGAACGGGCGCTCGGAGCGGTTCGGTCCGCCCGTCATGCATCCCGTCATGCATCCCGTCGCAAGCACCAGGAGCCACAGCGGCAGCCGCGCCGGCGCGCGGCGCACGCGCGTCGCCTCGGCGGGTTCGCGGGGGTGGGCGGGCGCTCGATTCATGTGTCGTTCCGTTCCGGGGCGTTCTCGCCGGTCGCTGCCCGACGCGCCGCGTAGCTGCGGATGGTGAAGGCGTGTGCATGCCGCACGTCCGCTTCGTGCCGCACCTCGTCGACGAGCCGCCAGGCCGAGAAGTCGACCTCCGGGAAGAACACGTCGCCCGCGACGTCCGTGTGGACCACCGTGAGGTAGAGCCGGTCGGCGCGCGGCAGGGCTTCGCGGTAGAGCTCGGCCCCGCCGGCCACGAACACCTCGTCGTCGCCGGCCGCCGCTGCGAGCGCGGCATCCAGATCCTCGACGACCACCGCGCCGGGCGCTCGGTAGGCCCGGTTGCGGGTGACCACGATCGTCGTCCGCTTCGGCAGCGGGCCCTGGATCGACTCGAACGTGCGCCGTCCCATGATGACCGCGTGCCCGATCGTGGCCCGCTTGAAGAAGGCCTGGTCGGCGGGCAGGTGCCAGGGCAGCCGTCCGTCGATTCCGATCACTCCGTTCTCCGACACGGCGGCGATGATCGAGAGCTTCATACCGCGACGGGCGCGGGGATGTGGGGATGCGGATCGTAGCCCTCGAGCGTGAAATCCTCGTAGCGAAACTCGAAGATCGAGCGCACGCGCTCGTTGAGCCGCATGCGCGGAAGCGGGCGCGGCTCGCGCGCCAGCTGCAGCCGAGCCTTCTCGATGTGATTGTCGTAGAGGTGTGCGTCACCCAGGGTGTGGATGAACTCACCCGGCGCGAGATCGGTGACCTGCGCGACCATCTGCGTGAGCAGCGCGTAGGAGGCGATGTTGAAGGGTACGCCCAGGAAGACATCGGCGCTGCGCTGGTACAGCTGACAGGAAAGCCTGCCCTCGCCGACATAGAACTGGAACAGCAGATGGCACGGGGGCAGCGCCATGCGATCGAGATCGGCGACGTTCCACGCGCTCACGATCAGACGGCGCGAGTCCGGGTCGCTGCGGATCTGGTTCACCACCCGCTCGATCTGGTCGATGCGCTCTCCCGACGGCGTCGGCCAGGACCGCCACTGGTAGCCGTAGACGGGGCCGAGATCGCCGGTCTCGTCCGCCCACTCGTCCCAGATCGAGACTCCGCGTTCGCGCAGGTACTTGACGTTCGTCTCGCCTCGCAGGAACCAGAGCAGCTCGTGGATGATCGACTTCCGATGCAGGCGCTTCGTCGTGAGCAGTGGAAAGCCGGCGGCGAGATCGAAGCGCATCTGATACCCGAACACGCTCCGGGTTCCGGTTCCGGTGCGGTCGCTCTTCGGCGCGCCGTGCTCCAGGATGTGTCGGAGCAGGTCGAGGTACGGCTTCATTCGCGGTCCGGTGCGGCGTGGGATCGCATCGGGATCGGATCTTATCACCGCGAGCGGGCGGCCGCTCCGTCGCACACCTCCGCGACGGGTCGGATCGGCTCGGGCGGAGCCGCGTCCGGGCGAAGCTGAAGCTGCCAGTACTCCACGTCGTGCCAGCTCCCGGCCTTGAAGCCCACGGCCGCGAGCGTCCCCATGCGGCGCAGGCCGAAGGCCGCGTGCAACCGCTCGCTCGCCGGATTGGGAACGGCGATCACGGCGATGGCCGAGCGATACCCCTGCGCGCGCAGCGTCGGCAGCAGGCGCGTGTAGAGTGCCGTGGCGATCCCCTGCCGGTGGTGATCGGGATGGACGTACGCCGAGACGTCCACCGACCAGGCATACGCGCACGGTCCCTTGTGGGGCGCGGCGCGCGCGAAGCCGCACACCACGGCGTCCCGCTCGGCCACGAACCACGGATGGTCGCGCGCGGTCTCGCGCCACGCTTGGCGCCAGCTCTCGAGCCGGACGGGCTCGACGACGAACGTCGTGTGGGTGTGGAGGACCGCCCAGTTGAAGATGTCGACGATCGCGGGCAGGTCGGTGTCGCGCGCGCGCCGGACGATCACTTCGGATCTCCCCGGGTCTCCGGCCCGCAGCCGATCGGTCTGCGCGGGCCGCGCCCAGGGATTAGCGCGCCGTCCTCACCGCCTCCACCTCGATCACGCCCTCGAGTCGCGAAGAGAGCTGGTGGGCGCCCTCCGGTGCGTGCGGCACGACCCGGTAGCGATACAGACCGGGCGCGAGCTCGCAGAAGCTCGCCGCGTCGCCCGTTCGGAGCAGGCCCGAGCGGAGCTCGTCCTCGGCGAGGTGGAAGTTCACGAGGCTGTGACACACCATCGAGGCCGCCACCTCGCGCTCGAACGTGATGCGGGTGAGCCCGCGCGCATAGCTGATCCAGGTCACCGTCTCGCCCTCGCCGATCGTGATCCGCCGCGGGCTCAGTCGGTCGTCGGTGACGAGCACCGATGCCTGTCGGTTCGGCGCCCAGCGCGGGCTGAGCAGGGGGATCGGGCCCGGCACGTCGTAGCGGATCTCGGCGACGCGGCCTTCTTCGGCCCGGACCGGCAGCGGTACGGACGGGACGGCTGCGATCGCCACGGCGGCGAGCGCGGCTGCGGCGAGGCGGGCTCGGAATCCGATGCGGTCGGGTGCGGCGTGCGTGGACATGGTCTCGTGTCTCCTCCGGCGCGCTCCCGCATCGCCCCGTGCCGACCCCGCACGGCGATCGTCGTGCAAACCGCGGGCCAGCTCGATCCGGGGATTGGATCGCGCCGGGGACCTCCAGATCGCGCCGCACGCGGGCAAGCGGCGCAGAGGCTGCCGCCCGCGTATGCAGGTGCCGCATTGCACTGCTGCGACGCGTTGCATGCAGGCGCGCGCCGGCGATACGCTGCGCGCGTGACGGCCACGCCGCCCACGCGCCCGTGGACCCTTCGCGTCCTGGAGGGGGTCCCGCTCTCGCCCGCCGCCTTCGGCGTCGTCTTCGTGGTCGGCTACCTGCTCCTCCACGTCGCCGTACACGCCGCCACCGGTCGCCTCGAGGATTCGCGGATCGTGCTCCCGGTGTTCTGGGAGCGGCCGCGCTGGTGGACCGAGGTCGTGAACGCCGCGCTGCTGGGCTACCTGGCGGCGATGATCCGCTATGGGATGCACGGCGCCGCGCGCGACCTCGCGGACCTGCGGCCGGTCCTGCGCTGCTCGCGCGCCGAGTTTGCGGCGCTGCAGCGCGGCCTCGCGTTCTTCGACCCCCGTCCGCTGCTCGCGATCACGGCCCTGGCGGTGGTTCTCGCGAGCTGCGTGGCGCTCTTCGATCCCCGGATCTGGCCGGACGGGGGGCGCCCCCCGCTCACCGATCCCGTGCTGCTGTGGGTGCTCGGCCGACACGTCCTGCTGGGCTGGCTGCTCGGCCAGGCGCTCGGCATGGACGTCGCGCTGACGCGCCGCTTCTCGCGCATCGGGGCAGAGCGCGTGCGCGTCGACCTCTTCGACCTGAGCCCGCTGGCGCCCTTCGCACGGCGCGGCCTGCGCACGGTGCTGCTGTACGCGATCGGAACCGCGATCTTCTCGCTGTTCTGGCTGGAGCCCGCGACGGCGGGCTCGGGCAATGCCCTGCTCCTCGTCGTGCTGGTCGCGCTGGCGATCGCCGCGCTCGTGCTCCCCGTGCGCGGCGTACACGGGAGCATCCGCGCGGCGAAGGCGCGCGAGCTCGACTGGGTGCGCGCCGCGATTCGAAGCCACCTCGCGGCGCTCCGGGACACCGGCGCACCGGCTTCGGGCACCGCGGCCGCGCGCCTGCCGGCGCTCCTCGACGTCGAGCGTCGCCTCGAATCGGTGCGCGAGTGGCCGTTCGACGTCTCGACACTCGTGCGTTTCGCGCTCTACGTCACGTTGGGCGTCGGGTCGTGGCTCGGCGCCGCCCTCGTCGAGCGGCTGCTCGGCGCTGCGCTCGACTGAGCGACCCGCTTCAGCCCGTTGCGGGCGCGCGTCCGTCCGGCGGCCAGGGCTCCACGCCCTCCTCGAGCGGGACCTCGAGACTGCGCAGGACCGACGACACCAGTCGCCAGGTGCCGATCGCGGCGACCAGCTCGAGGAGCTCTGCGTCGCCGCCCACGTGGCGTCGGCAGCGGGCCCAGGTGTCGCGCGAGATCGCGCCGGTCTCGAGGGTCTCGTCCGTCGCGGCGAGCACGGCGCGGTCCGCCTCCGAGAGCTGCGTCGAGGTCTGCCAGTCGCGCACGGCGAGGAGATCCGCAGCGGGGATCCCGAGGCGCGTGGCGATTCGCCAGTGCTGGGTCCACTCGTACACCGACCCGGTGGCCCAGCCGAGGCGCAGGATCACGAGCTCCCGGAGCCGCGTGTCGAGCGAGCCCCGGAACAGCAGGCCGAACAACAGATCGGCGATCCAGCGAGCGAGCGCGGGCTGGTTGAGGAGTACGCGGAAGATCGAGAGGTCCGCGGCCTGGCCCGGTACACCCGCTTCGGCGGCGGCCTGCCGGGCCGCCTCCGGGGACAGCATCTCGATGCGCGCAGACGTTTCGCTCATGTGTGACTTCCTCGCGCGCGGGGCGCATCGCGGTCGCTACCGGCGCGAACCGACCCGGTTCCCTTACACTACGCGGATCGCGGCGTCCATCGGTCGATTTCGACGACGGGAGCGCGCAACGTGGAATTCGTTCGCCACTGGATCGAGAAATCCGGCTACACGGCCGCGCTCGGTCTGAGGCTCGACGCGCTGAGCGAGAGCTCCGCGCGCCTGTCGCTGCCCTACGACGACGCCAATTCGAATCCGGGCAAGGCCCTCCACGGCGGCGTGGCGGCCTCCCTGTCGGCGGTGGGCAGTCAGGCCGTGGGTCGCGCCGCGCTCGGTCCAGACTCCGGCCCCTGGCACATCTGCGCGCTGCAGGTGAACTACCTCTCGGCCGCCATCGGCGAGGCCGTCGTCGCCGAGGCGCGTCTTCTGCGCCGCGGGAAGGAGATGTGCTTCGTAGAAGTCGATGTCCAGACGTCCGGGGGCAAGCCGATCGCACACGCGACGAGTGCGGTGCGCGGCCGGTTCGGCGCCGGGGAGTCCGCGCCGGCGCACGCCGCGGGCGATCACGGCGCATCGGACCCCGGGACGATGGGCCCCCACATCGGCTCGATTCCCTTCGTGGGAAACCGCGGGATCTCGGTCGAACACATGACGGGCGGGACATCGCGTCTGGTGATGCCGTTCCAGGCGGCGAACGGCGACAGCGGCGGTGGCGTCCACGAGGGCGCGGTGCTCGCGCTGCTCGACACGACCGGGGCCATGGCCGCCTGGGCCGAGTCGGGTCCGGGGCGCTACAAGGCGTCGACGCCCTCGATCCAGGCGCAGTTGCTGATGGTTCCGCCGCAGGCGGATCTGGTCGCGTACGGCTCGTGCGTCCGGCGTGACCGCGAGATCTTCTTCAGCGCGGTCGATGTCGCGACGGCCTCGGACGCCGTGCTGGTCGCGCGCGGGACCGTCGTCTACCGGATCCTCACCGACATCTGACGGCGCTCGGTCGAAGGGGTCAGCGGCGCATGCCGAGCGGCATCGGCTTGCCGAACAGCCACCCCTGGCCATAGCGGACGCCCAGCTCGCCGAGCGTCGAGAGCTCCTCGAGCGTGTCGAGTCCCTCGCCGATGATCTGCGCTCCGATGCTCTCGGCCACGGTGCTGAGCGCGCGCAGCAGCTCCTTGCGGGCGGGATCCTCGTCGATGCCGCTCACGAAGGCGCGGTCCACCTTGATGAACTCGGGCGACAGCTCCATCACCGCCTCGAGGCTCGCGTAGCCGGCGCCGGTGTCGTCGAGCGCGATCTGGAAGCCGAGATTCCCGTAGAAGTCGCGCACCTCGCGGAACATCGAGAAGTTCTCGATCGATTCCTGCTCCGAGATCTCGAACACGAGGTCGCTGGGCGACAGCTGGGTGCGCTCCAGCGTCCGGCACAGCGCCTCGGGCTGGAAGCTCGGATCGTGGATCGCGGTCGGGCGCATGTTCAGGAACAGCTTGGTGCCGGCCGGCAGGTGGAGTGCTCCCGCGAGGCCGCTGCGGCGACACAGGCAGTCGAGCTGGAATACGAGGTCTTCCTGCTCGGCGCCGGAGAACATCACGAGCGGTGAGTGGAGGTCGCTGCCCTCCGGTCCGCGCGCCAGCGCCTCGTAGCCGAAGACCGTGCGCGTCGTGACCTCGACGATGGGCTCGTAGACCGACGTCACCTGTCCTTCGAGGATCAGCTTCACGAACTGCTCGCGCCGCCGGCGGGCCGCGATGCGGGCGTCGAGCTGGGCGTCCCTGCGCGCTTCGTCGATCGCGCGGCGCAGCTGGGTGACCGCCCCGAGGTTCGGATTGCGGATCGCCGGGGCGATGCCGACGAACAGCTCCGGTGCGGAGCGCAGGAAGGGGTACACGATCCGGTTTCCGCGCCCCTCGAGCCGAGCGCCGATCGCGCGCCGCAGGCCGGGGAGCTCGCCGCCGTAGAAGTTGCCCTCGTCGATGCTCCGGAACAGGATGACGATCGCTTCGCTCCGGCCCGTCTCGCCCGTGACGACCAGGTCGTCCAGTCCCAGATGCCCGCCGATCGCCACGCGGATCTCCACCGCGAGTAACGCGAGGACGCGCTGGTGCGCGGCGCTGCCGTAGGATTCCTCGATCGAGGCGAGCGGGCCGGCGTCCACCACCATCACCCCGAGCGCGTGTTCCGTGTCGAAGCGGGCTTCGACGTCGCGAAGGACTTCGCCGAGCCGGGCGATCCGCTTCTCCGCAGCGGCGGACTCGGTCGATCGCTTCGGCGCGTCGGAAGGACCCGGAAGGGGTGTCGAGCTCACGGCCCACCGATCGGCAGGCGGACGGAGTCCGTTGAGCGCAATCGGGACGCGCGCGTGGTCCCCGGGGGACCGGTGGATCAGCCGATGCCGGGCGGCTCCTCGACGGCGAGCCCGGGTTCGGCGCAGCCGAGCCGCTCCGGAAGCTCGGCCAGATCGCGGATGATCCAGGCCGGGGGCGGCCCGTCGTGGCCGCTCAGCACCGCGTCCGGGTCGCGCACGCGGCGCGTGATCCATGCGGTGTGGATCCCGAGTGCCGCGGCGCCCGAGACGTCCGCGACCAGATTGTCGCCGACGTGCAGCGTCTCGCCGGGCTCCACGCCGAGGCCGGTGAGGATCGCCTCGAAGATCTCGCGTCGGGGCTTGCGCAGGCCCACGTCCTCCGAGATGGCGAGGCCATCGAAGTGGCGCAGCAGACCGACGTCCTCCAGCACCGCGCGCGCGGTGGCGGCGTGGCTGAAGTTCGAGCACAGGCCGATCCGGAAGCGGCGGCGCAGGGCGGCGAGTACGTCGGCGTGGTGCGGCAGGCAGACGACGGCACTTCGCAGGCCGCCCATGTGCACCTCCGTCAGGATCCCGGGCAGGTCGGGATCCGAGAGCGCCAGCCGCTCGACCAGCCGCTCGAAGCGGGCGCGCGTCGGCAGCTCGCGGCCCTCGTGGAAGATGGCGTCGCGCACGCTGCGGTCCACCTCGCGCAGCGCCCGCGCGAACGTGTCGAAGGCCACGTCTGCGCGCTCGGCGATGGCCGCGTGCAGCATGGGATGGGTCGAGCGGACCCGGTTTCCCAGCACGTCCGCCTCCGGAAGGCGCTCGCGATCCTCGTCGACGAGCGTGTCGAACAGGTCGAAGACGACGGCGCGCAGAGGTCCCGGTCGGGCGGCAGGCGGCATTCCGAACTTCATACCCGATCGCTCTCCAAAAAACGACCGGCGGGACGCTACACTCGTGCCGTGCGACGCGCGCGCGTCGCGGCGCGAGCGGAGGCGGTGCCGACGATGGCGATCCTCAAGGTGGCGCGGATGGGGCACCCGGTCCTGCGCGACGTGGCGAAGGCGGTCGATCCGGCCGAGCTCGACTCGCCGCACTTCCAGGACTTCATCGACAGCCTGATCGAGACCATGCGCGAGTACGACGGCGTCGGCCTCGCCGCCCCGCAGGTGCACGTGTCGAAGCGCGTCGTCGTGATGGAGGTGGCCGGCAACCCGCGCTATCCCGACGCCCCGGCGGCTCCGCTGCGCGTCCTCGTGAATCCCGAGATCCGCTTCCGGACCGAGGAGCGCATCCGCGTCTTCGAGGGCTGCCTGTCGATTCCCGACCTGCGCGGTCAGGTCCCGCGCTGCGCCCGCATCGAGCTGCGGGCGCTCGACCGGACCGGACGGGAGCAGCGCCAGGAGCTCGAGGGCTTTCCGGCCGCGGTCGTCCAACACGAGTGCGACCACCTGGACGGCGTGCTCTTCGTCGACCGCGTCGAGGACACGCGCACGCTGGCATTCCTCCGCGAGTTCCAGCGCTACGGCTCGGATGCGTCGTGACGGGAAGCGGGCCGTGCTGAAACACCTCGGTGTCGCGCTGGCGATCGCCTTCGGGGTCCTGCGAGCCGCCGATCCGGCCGGCTCCGGCGAGCTGCCGAGCGGTCGGGTGGTGGACCTCTCCCACGCCTTCGACGCCGACACCATCTTCTGGCCGACCGAAGAGGGCTTCGTGCTCGAGCCGGGCTTCAAGGGCGTCACGGAGCAGGGATACTTCTACGCCGCGAATCGGTTCCGGCAGGCCGAGCACGGCGGCACCCACATCGACGCGCCGGTCCACTTCTCCGCCGCGGGCCGGTCGCTGGACGAGATTCCGCTCCGGCAGCTGATGGGCCCGGCCGTCGTCGTCGACGTCTCGAAGCCGTGCGCTGCGGATCGCGACTACCGGATCTCCGTGTCGGACCTGGAGGCGTTCGAGCGGCGACACGGGCCGCTTCCGGAGCGCGTGATCCTGCTCTTCCGCACGGGCTTCGGGCGCTACTGGCCGGATCGGGCGCGCTACCTGGGGACCGAAGCGCGCGGCGACGATGCCGTCGCGGAGCTGCACTTTCCGGGCCTGCACCCCGACGCGGCGCGCTGGCTGCTCGAGCACCGGGACGTCGCCGCCGTCGGACTCGACACGCCCAGCATCGACTACGGGCAGTCGAAGCACTTCGAGACGCACCGGATCCTGTTCGAGCAGAACGTCCCCGCGTTCGAGAACCTCGCGAATCTCGAGGCGCTGCCCGCGCGTGGCTTCAGCGTGATCGCGCTTCCGATGAAGATCCGCGGCGGCAGCGGCGGGCCGCTGCGCGCCGTCGCGATCGTACCCGAGAACTGATGCGGCAGCGCGCGCTCTACGTCGCGGTCTTCGCCGCCTGCTTCGCGCTGATCCTGCTCGAGATCACGTACACGCGCATCCTCTCGTTCAAGGTCTACTACTACTTCACGTACTTCACGATCGGGATCGCGCTGCTGGGTCTGGGCGCCGGCGGCGTGTGGGTCTCGGTCCACCGGGAGCTGCGCGCCGTGCCGCTCGAACGCCTGGTGCCGGTCTGCTGCGCCGCAGGGGCCGCAGCGGTGCTGGCCGGCTATCTCGTGATCGCGTGGCTTCCGCTCAACGTGTCCCACCTCTTCTCGGAGTTCTCCGAGGTCGCGAAGCTGACGCTCGCCGCGCTCTGCCTGTTCGCCCCCTTCCTGGCGGTCGGCGTCGTGCTGGCGGCGGTGTTCGGCTCGCAGCCCGAGCGCGTCAATCGCCTCTATGCCGTCGACCTGCTGGGTGCGGGGGTCGGCTGCACGGCGTCGATCCCGCTGATGCAGCTCTTGACGCCGCCCGGCTGCGTGATGCTCGGTGGGCTCCTGCTCGCGGCCGCGGGCCTCCCGCTCGCGGCGCGCGGCGGCCGCGGGCTGCTGGGCGCCGGGGCCGCCGTCGCCGGACTGCTGCTCGCCGCCCTCGCGTTTCGCGGCGATCTCCCCGATCCCGTGACCGACCGCTTGAAGCACCTGAGCGGCTGGCGCGACGCGGGCCTGGTCCGGTACTCGCAGTGGAGCCCGATCTTTCGCGTCGACGTCGCCGACCACCCGCAGCATCCGGAGCTCTCCTACGCGATCCATCACGACGGTCAGCTGGGATCGGCGCTCTACCGCTTCGATGGCGACCTCACCGCGCTCGAGCGGTTTCGCGCGGACCCGCGCGCGTATCCCTTCGCGGTGACGAACTCCGATCCGCGCGTGCTCGTGATCGGGGCGGCCGGCGGCCACGAGGTCCTCGTCTCGCTCTACTTCGGCGCCGCCCGCGTCGTCGGCGTCGAGCTGAACCCGGTGACGCTGTCGCTCGTGACGGATCGCTACGCCGATTTCGTCGGGCGCATTCACGAGGACGAACGGGTCTCCCTGGTGCTCGGGGAAGGGCGCTCGTATCTCTCGCGCTCCGAGCAGGAGTTCGATCTGATCTGGCTCGTCGCGCCCGACTCGTACGCCGCGATGAACGCCGCGAGCTCGGCCGCCTTCGTGCTGACCGAGAGCTACCTCTACACCGTCGAGATGATCCGCGAGAGCCTCGATCACCTCGGCGCCGGCGGCATCCTCTGCGTCCAGTTCGGCGAGCTCGACTACGAGGCGAAGCCGAATCGCACCGCGCGCTACGTGAGCACCGCGCGACGCGCGCTCTCCGAGGCGGGATTCGCCGACCCGAGCCGCCACATCCTGGTCGCGACCGCGTCGGACATTCCGCCCTTCGTGCTGTCCACCGTGCTGATCGGCAAGGAGCCGTTCGGCGAGGATCAGATCCAACGCTTCGTGGAGCGCTCGGGATCGGTGAGCGGCGGCGTGACCCGGTATGCGCCCGGCCGCGCACTCGACGGCGGCCCGGTGAACCGGGTGATCGATGCCGCGCCGAACGCCCTGGCGGAGCTGTACGCGGCGCACCCCTACGACGTCACCCCGGTCTACGACGAGGCGCCGTTCTTCTGGCACTTCGCCCGCTTCCGCGACGCGTTCGGTTGGCGGCTGTCGACCCCCTACGTGATCGACTGGGAGGATGCGATCGGAGAGCGCGTCCTGCTCGTGCTCGCCGGACTCGTCACCGTGCTGGCGGGCCTGTTCCTGCTCGTCCCGTTCGCGGTGTTTCGCCCGGTCTGGCGGTCGATTCCGTACCGTGCCGCGACCGGCGTGTACTTCGCGTCGCTGGGCTTCGGCTTCATGCTGGTCGAGGTCTGCCTGATCCAGATGCTGACGCTCTTCCTCGGTTATCCGACGCGCTCCCTGTCGGTCACGCTGTTCGGACTCCTGATCTTCGCGGGGCTCGGAAGCCTGGCGAGCGGGGCCTACGCGCGTCACCGGAATCGGGCGCTCGTGCTGCTGCTCGCGGCCCTGGCGCTGCTCCTCGGCTTCTATCAGCTCGGGCTGCCCGGCGTCGTCGACCGCTTCGCGGGCGCGCCGCTCGGCCTGCGGATGGGCCTCGCGGTGGCGTTGGTCGCGCCGCTCGGGCTGTGTCTCGGTGCGTTCCTGCCTCTGGGACTCCGCAGTGTCGCCGCGCTGACCAGCCACGCGCAGGAGTACGTGGCGTGGTCGTGGGCGGTGAACGGGTTCTTCTCGGTCTTGAGCTCCATCGTGGGCGTGATCCTCGCCATGATGCTGGGATTCAACGCCGTCCTGCTGATCGCCCTGGCGGCGTACGCGGTCGGCGTGACCGCGATGGCGCGGATCCCGGTGCCCGCGGAGCGCCGCGCGGGCCCGGGTGCGGAGTGCTAGATTCCCGCCGTCGCACGGGGGGGCGCGCCGCGGGCCGGACCCGCGTCGCTCGTTCGCAACGCCTTGCACTGCGGCCCGTCTCCTCCGGCACCACAGCGCAGAACCCCCCGAGGAGTACACGGTGAAGGTGGTCCGTCTCGTCGCCGCCGCAATCGTTGGATGCTTCGCTCTGGCCGCGTGTCAGAGTTCCCCGCCCGCCGATCCGGCGGACCGCCCGCTCGAGTCGAGCCGCGAAGCCGAACGCGAGGCGTTCGAGTTCATGGTGCAGACGCGGATCGACGAGATCGACGAGCGAATTCCCGCGATCCGCGAGTCGCTGGTGGCGATGGACCAGGCGACGAAGTCGACCGTGTTCCTCGAGATCAACGAGATCCTGCAGCTGCGCGACACCCTCGAGGCGAACCTCGAAGAGCTGTCCGTCCTGCCCGACGACGAGGCCGACGAGCTCGAGGCGGAGATGCGGGCGCTCCTCGGCGACATCGAACAGCGCTTCCAGGAGATTCACGCGCTCCTCGGCCCCAGCGCCTTCTCGCCAGCCAGCCAGGACCCGAACGGTCCATGAACACCCTCCTGAACCTGCGGATCCTGGGATGGCTGCTGGTGATCCTGGGATTCGTGGAGTTCATTCCGGTGGCGACGGCGATCGTCTGCGGCGAGCCCGTGGAACCCTACCTGGCGAGCGCACTCACGACCCTCGTGTTCGGGTTCGCCCTGGCGCTCGGCATCCAGCCCGAAAACCGTCGCTTGCGCGCGCGCGACGGCTTCGTGGTCGTGACCCTGGGCTGGATCCTGGCCTCGCTGTTCGGAGCCATTCCCTACGTCGCGACGGACACGCTGTCGCCGGTGGACGCCCTGTTCGAGTCCGTCGCGGGCTTCACGACCACGGGCTCCACCGTGATGACGCGCATCGAGGGCTCGCCGCACGCGCTCCTGATCTGGCGCTCGATCTCCCAGTGGCTGGGCGGCATGGGCATCATCGTCTTCGCGGTCGCCATCCTCCCGCTGCTCGGCGTGGGCGGCATGCAGCTTCTCAAGCGCGAGATGCCAGGCCCCTCGGTCGAGAAGGTCCGCCCGCGCGTGGCGGCGGCCGCCCGGCGCATGTGGGGGATCTACGTGGGGCTGACCGGAGCCGAGTTCCTGGCGCTCTGGATCGCCGGCATGGGCGGCTTCGAAGCGCTCTGCCACGCCTTCACCACGGTATCGACGGGTGGCTTCTCGACGCGCGACGCGTCGATCGGCGGCTTCGCGTCGCCCGCCATCGAGTGGATCGTGATCTTCTTCATGCTCTGCGGCGGAATCAACTTCGTGCTGCACTACCGCGCGCTGACGGGCGGGCTGCGAAGCTCCCTCGGCGACTCCGAGCTGCGCTTCTACGGATGGCTGATGGCGGGCGCGACGGCCGCCGTCGCCTTCGCGCTGTGGAACCAGGACGCCGCTGCGGGGCATTCCCTTCGCGCCGCGACCTTCCAGGTGGTTTCGATCGGCACGACCGCGGGATACACGACCGCCGACTACGAGATGTGGCCGGCGCTCGCCCAGCTGGTCCTGCTCCATCTCATGGTCCTCGGGGGCATGGCCGGCTCGACGAGCGGCGGCATCAAGACCATGCGCGCACTGCTGTTGCTGCGCGCGCTCGGATCCGCGCTCTCGCGACTCGGCCACGCGCGCGCGGTGCCGCGCCCCGTTCTGTACGGGGAGCGCCTCGTGTCGGACGAGACGCTGGCGGGCGTCTTCGCGTTCGTCGCACTCTACGTGTTGATCGCCGCGGTCGCGGCCGCCGGGGTCGCGGCGGCGGACTACGACCTCACGACCTCGTTGTCCGCCGCGCTGACGGCGATCGGCAACGTCGGCCCCGCCCTGGGCGAGACGGGTCCGTTCGACAACTTCGCCCACTTCCCGGCTTCGGTGAAGCTCGGGCTGGCGCTGTGCATGATCGCCGGCCGTCTCGAGCTGTTCACGCTGGTGGCGCTGCTGCGCATCGACTTCTGGCGTCAATGATCGGACCGAACGCTTCCGCGGGCCGCGCGGCGCCGTGCGCCCGCTGCCGTCGCGGGGGCGCGGCCGCCTCCCGCGCTCTACTGGCAGAGGATGCGGACGACGATCAGGAAGCCGATCAGGAAGCCGGCGGCTCCGAGCAACCAGGCGGCGCGTCGGTCGAACGCGCGCCGGCCGCGCAAGGCGCGTTGCGCGCGCCCGCCCGCGGGCGTCTCGGAGGCCGTGCCTGCGGGTTCCTCGGCCGCCTCCGACGCGGCCAGGCGCGCCAATTCGGCGGCCTTCCGCGCCGCTTCCGCGGCGGCGGGAACGAACTGCTGTGCGTCCGCCTCGAGCCCGACCCTCAACGTCGTGGGCAGGGCGTCGCGCTGTGTTCCCCCGAGCGCCAGCTCGATGCCCGCCACCGCGAGGTCGAGCGCCGACTCGTCGAGCTGATCGAACCGGGGCCGCAGCCGTTCGATCTCGGCCGCCTCCTCCGGCGAGACGCCCTGGGTGCCGCGATCCGCGAGCAGCGACAGGAGGCGGTCCAGCTCGGTCGTCGGATGTTCGCTCACGACGGCTCCGACGCGGTCGCTTCGGCCGCGTACATCTCGGCCCGCACCCGCAGGAGGCCCAGGCGGATGTGGGACTGTACGGTCTCCAGCGGTAGATCCAGCGCGCGCGCGATCTGCGGATGGGTGTAGCCCCCGACCACCGCCAGCTCCAACGCGCGCCTGCGCTCCGGGGGCAGCTCCGCGAGGGCGTGGCGCACCGGCGCGAGCTCTTCCGAGTCGTCGAGCTGCGGTTCGGCGGCGTCCCCGCCTGCGGCGCAACGCTCGACGGGCGGGTACGACGCGGGCTCGGTCGACTCGGCGGGGCGCCGCTCCAGCAGCAGGCGGCGCGCCGTCATCGCGACGAACAGCGGCTCGCGGGTGTCTTCGGGGTCGTAGTCCGGGGCGGCGTCCCACAGGGCGCGGAAGATGTCCTGCGTCGCATCGCGCGCGTCGGACTCGGAGCGGGAGAAGCGGCGCGCGAGCGACCAGACGAGGTCGCCGTAGACCTCGACGGACTCGACCCCGGCGGCGGCATCGCCCGCAGCCACGCGGGAGAGAATCGGATTTCGGTTCGATCCAGACACGCGCGCGCGGTCTGCCCCCCGGAGCCAGGCGTGTGGAGCCGCGCGACCTGCGCGGCCGCGCCACGATAGCGCATTTGCGAACGCAGGCAGGGGATGGCGCCGCTATCCTGAGCGGCGTGAACGAGGCCGTCCGGGATCTGCTCGCATACATCGACGCGTCACCGTCGCCGTATCACGCGGTCGCGGAGACCGCGCGCCGCATCTCGGCCGCCGGCTTCTCGGAGCGGTCCGAGCGCGAGGTGTGGGAGCTCCAGCCGGGCAGCCGCTGCTTCACCACGCGGGCCGACGGCAGCCTGATCGCGATCCAGATCGGATCCGCGTCTCCCGCGGCGGGCGGCTTTCGAATCGTCGGCGCCCACACCGACTCGCCCAACCTGCGACTCAAACCCCGCCCCGACGTGCTCGCCCACGGCTACCGACAGCTCGCGGTCGAGCCCTATGGGGGCGTCCTGCTGCACACCTGGCTCGACCGGGATCTATCGCTGGCCGGACGCGTGACGCTCCGGGATGGCGACGCGACGCGCACCGCGCTGGTCGACTTCCGGCGCGCGGTCCTGCGGATCCCGAGCCTCGCGATCCACCTGCAGCGCGAGCTGGCCAGCGAGGGACTGAAGCTCGATCCGCAGAAGCATCTCCAGCCGCTGGTGGGGCTCGAGAACGCCCCCGACGTGGCCACGCTCGTGGCGGAGGCGCTCGCCGAGCCGGGCGCCGAGGGGGTCTCGCCCGAGGACGTGCTCGCCTTCGACCTCATGACCTACGACACGCAGCCGAGCGGCCTGGGTGGCGCCCGCGAAGAGTTCATCCAGGCCCCGCGACTCGACAATCTGGCCTCCTGTCACGCGGCCGTCCGCGCGCTGCTGGCCGCCGCCGAGGGCGACCTGCCCGAACACAGCCGCGTCGTCGTGCTCTACGACCATGAAGAGGTCGGGAGTCGCAGCGCGCAGGGGGCGGCCGGCTCGTTCCTGCGCGACGTCCTCGAGCGTTCGGTCGCGGGCTACAAGGGCGGTGAGACGCAGGGGCTCGCGCGTGCGCGGGCGCGGTCCGTGCTGATCTCCGTCGACATGGCGCACGCGGTCCACCCCAACCACGCGGACAAGCACGAGCCGCAGCATCGACCCGTGATCGGCGGGGGACCGGTGATCAAGGTGAACGCGAACCAGTCGTATGCGAGCGATGCCGTGACGTCGGGTCTGTTCGCTGCGCTCTGTGCGCGCGCGAACGTGACGCCGCAGCATTTCTCGATGCGCAGCGATCTTCCCTGCGGATCGACGATCGGCCCGATCAGCGCGGCGCGCGTCGGGATCCGCACGGTCGACGTGGGCAACCCGATGCTCGCGATGCACGCGTGCCGCGAGCTGGCCGGCAGCGCCGACGTGGAGCCGATGATCTCGGTGTTGCGCGCGTTCTTCGACGCCGCGCGTCTGTGAGCGACGCCGCCCGCCGGATCGTTCCGAAGCCCCGCTAGAGCAGCGCCTCGGCCAGCAGATGGTGGAGCGCCCGGTCCTGCGAGCCGATGAGCAGCGTGGTGACCGGGCTCTCCCGCCAGGCGGCCAGCCGGTCGCGGATCCGCTCGGCGGGTCCCACCAGCGAGATCTCGTCCGCCAGCTCGTCGGGCACCGCCGCGAACGCCTCCGGCCGCTTTCCGTCGAGGAACAGCTCCTGCACCCGCCGCGCCTCGTCTCCGAACCCCAGCCGGGTGATCAGGTTCAGGTGGAAGTTCTGCGAGCGCGCGCCCATGCCCCCGATGTAGAAGCCGAGCGCCATCTTCACGGCCGCGAGCCCCTGTTTCACGTCGTCGCAGAGCATCGCCGTGACGGGGCACGCGATCTCGAAATCGGGCTTGGCGTTGCGCAGCGACTCGTCGTAGAGACCCGTGCGGTAGGGCGAGTAGAAGATCGGTAGCCAGCCGTCCGCGATCTCGGCGGCGAGCGCCACGTTCTTCGGTCCCTCGGCTCCGAGGTAGATCGGGATGTGGCTGCGCAGCGGGTGTATGATCAGCTTGAGCGGCTTGCCGAGCCCGCTGCTGCCGCGGCTCTCGGGCAGCGGCAGCTGGTACTGATCCCCCTCGTAGGTCACCGGGCCCTCGCGTCTCAGGATGGCCCGCACGATCTCGACGAACTCGCGCGTTCGCGCCAGGGGCTTCGGGAACGGCTGCCCGTACCAGCCCTCCACGACCTGCGGACCCGAGACGCCGACTCCCAGGATCAGCCGGCCGTTCGACAGATGGTCGATCGTGGCGGCGGTCATCGCGACACTCGCCGGTGTGCGCGCGGACAGCTGCAGGATGCCGGTTCCGAGCTTGATGCGGGTCGTGCGCGCGCCGATCCAGCACAGCGGCGAGAACACGTCCGACCCGTACGCCTCCGCGGTCCAGACCGAGTCGTAGCCGAGCTCCTCGACCTCGCGGACGAGGTCGATCGGGTCGGGCGGCGGCGCACCCCCCGTCCAGTAACCGAGCATGAGGCCCAGACGCATGGTGGAAGATCCCTCCTGACTGGCGCGGTCGAGGTGGGCAATCCTCGCGCGGCTCGCCCATCCCTCGCAACCCCGAGATCGATTTCATCATACATATCAGTCTCTTACGAGTCCTAAAGCGGGGGCGCGGCTTGACCGATGGGTAAGTCAACCGTATGATTCAAACGTTCGTTTGAATCATGGGCCGAGTCGGCCCGGGAGGCGCCCGGTGCGCGAGAAGGACACGAAGGAGCGGATCCTCGACGCCGCGGAACGGATCTTCGCCGAACGCGGCTTTGCCGGTACCTCGCTGCGCGCGGTGACGTCGGCGGCCGACGTGAATCTCGCCGCCGTGCACTACCACTTCGGATCCAAGGAGGCGCTGCTCCAGGAGATCCTCCACCGCCGGGTCGCGCCCATCAACCAGGAGCGCGCGAAGCGGCTCGATCGCATCGAGGCGCGCGCGGCCGAGGAGCCGCCCTCGGTCGAAGAGATCGTGGCCGCGTTCCTGGAGCCGGCCGTGCAACTCGGGGACGGGCCCGAGTCCGACGGCCGGGCCGTTCGCGCGCTGGCCGCGCGCATCTACGGCGAGCCCCGGGAGCTGGTCGAGCCCATGATCCGCGAGGAGTTCGGCGACCTCTCCCGGCGCTTCGTCGCGCTGTTGGGGCGCGCGCGGCCCGAGCTGTCGCGCAGCGAGATCGAGTCGCGCTTCCAGTTCGCGGTGGGCGTCCTGATCTTCGTGATCGCCGAGCGCTACGTCTCCAACCTGACGCCGGACAGCGAGCTCGATCTGAACGACCGCGAAGCGATCGTGCGTCGCATGTCCGCCTTCATCGTGCACGGCTTGTGCGCGCCGCCGGCGGACGCCCGGTCTCGGGGGGGTTCGTGAGGCGGCTCCTGCGCTGGATCCTTCCGATCGCGGTGCTCGCGGTCGGCGCCGTCGTCACCTGGCGCATCATCGCGGCGCGGCCGCCGGTCGCGACGCAGCCCCCCGAGCTGCAGGCACCCCTGGTTCGCGTGATGACCGCGCAGACCCAGACGGTGAAGCTCAACATCACCGCGCAGGGAACCGTGGTCCCCCGCACCGAGAGCGAGCTCGTGCCCGAGGTGTCGGGGACGGTCGTGTGGGCGTCGCCTTCGCTCGTCGCGGGCGGCTTCTTCGAGGCCGACGAGGTGCTGCTTCGGATCGATCCGACCGACTACGAGATCGGCCGGGAGCGCGCGCGGGCCGCACTGGCGCGCAGCGAGAGCGAGCTGCGGCGGGCGTCGCGCGACCTCACCCGTCGCCGCGCGCTCGCGGAGAAGGAGTTCGCCAGCGACGCGGCGATCGACATCGCGGAGAACGCCGAACGGGTGGCGTCGGCGGCGGTGCGCGAGGCGCGGGCCCAGCTGCGCCAGGCCGAGCGCGACCTGGCGCGCACCGAGATCGGCGCCCCCTACGCCGGTCGCGTGCGGGACGAGCGCGTCGACGTCGGGCAGTTCGTGTCGCGTGGCATGCCCGTCGCGACGGTCTACGCGGTCGACGCCGCGGAGATCCGCCTGCCGATCTCCGACGATCAGCTGGCCTTCGTCGACCTGCCCACCGTATATCGCGGCGAGCCACGCGACCAGCCGGGGCCCGCCGCGGTCCTGCGCGCCGAGTTCGCGGGGCGCGAGCACGTCTGGACCGGCCAGATCGTGCGCACCGAAGGCGAGATCGATCCGCGCAGCCGCGTCGTGCACGTGATCGCGCAGGTCGAGGATCCGTACGGCCGCAGCGAGGACGGCGAGCGGCCGCCGCTCGCCGTCGGCCTGTTCGTGGAGGCCGAGATCGAGGGGCGCGAGGTCGAGGACGTCGTGGTGCTGCCGCGTGCGGCGCTGCGCAACGGCTCGCACGTGCTCGTGGTCGACCCGGACGATCGCCTGCGCATCCGCGCCGTCGACGTGCTGCGCGTGAACCGCGAGGCCGCCATCCTGCGCTCCGGCGTTCGCGCCGGTGAGCGCATCTGCCTGTCTCCGCTCGACGCCGTGGTCGACGGCATGAAGGTGCGCACCGTGGACGAGGGCCCGGAACGCACCCGGGTGCCGTCGTGAACCGCGCCATCGCATGGTTCGCCGAGAACCACGTCGCCGCGAACCTGATCATGATGCTGCTCGTCGCGGGCGGCCTCACCAGCTCCTTCTTCGTCAAGATGGAGGTGTTTCCCGAGGTTCGGCCCGAGATCGTCTGGGTGACCGTGGAGTACCCGGGCGCGGCGCCCGAAGAGGTCGAGGAGGCCATCTGCATCAAGATCGAGGAGGAGATCGAGGGCCTCGAGAGCGTCGACCGCATCACGTCGTCGGCGGCGGAGGGCATCGGCGTGGTGATGGTCGAGCTGTTCCGCGGCGAGAACGTGCGCGAGGCGCTCGACGACATCAAGTCGCGCGTGGACGCCATCGACACCTTCCCCGAGGAGGCCGAGAAGCCCCTCATCCGCGACCTCGTCTACCGCCAGCCGGTGATCAGCGTGGCGATCTCGGGCGACGCGGACGAGCGCTCGCTCAAGGTGCTGGGCGAGCGCGTGCGCGACGAGCTCACCACGCTGCCGGCCATCACCCAGGTCGAGCTGGCCAACGCGCGCCCGTACGAGATCTCGGTCGAGATCGCCGAGTCGGCGCTGCGGCGTCACGGCCTCACGTTCGACGACGTGGCCGCGGCCGTGCGCCGCTCGTCGGTCGACGTGCCGGGCGGCTCGATCAAGTCCCTTGGCGGCGAGATCCTGCTGCGCGCGAAGGGTCAGGCGTATCGGGGCGCGGAGTTCGAGCGGCTGGTGCTCCTCACGCGCGAGGACGGCACGCGCCTCACGCTCGGCGAGATCGCCCGCGTCGTCGACGGGTTCGAGGAGACCGACCAGTCGGCGCGCTTCGACGGCCGCTCCACCGTGGTGGTCCAGGTCTGGCGCGTCGGCGACCAGAGCGCGCTCGAGATCGCGCGCACCGTAAAGGACTACGTCGCGCAGGCGCAGGCGTCCATGCCCGAGGGCATCGTCCTCACCACCTGGGCCGACGACTCCAAGCCCCTGCGCGACCGCCTGAGCACGCTGCTGCGCAACGGCATCCAGGGCGCCGCACTGGTGTTCTTGGTCCTCACGCTGTTCCTGCGCCTGCGCCTCGCGTTCTGGGTGATCCTCGGCGTGCCGCTCTCCTTCCTGGGCGCCCTGTGGCTGATGCCCTCGCTGGACGTCTCGATCAACGTGATCTCGCTGTTCGCGTTCATCCTGGTGCTCGGCATCCTGGTCGATGATGCGATCGTGGTCGGCGAGAACATCTACACCCACCAGCGGAGGGAGCGAAGCCGCCTGCAAGCGGCCATTGCGGGCGCGCAGGAGGTGGCGACGCCCGTGGTGTTCGGCGTGCTCACGACGGTGGCGGCCTTCATGCCGATGCTGATCCTGCCCGGCCCGATGGGCCAGGTCTTCGGGGTGATGGGTCTCACCGCCATCCTCTGCCTGGGATTCTCGATCACCGAATCGCTGTTCGTGCTGCCCGCGCACCTCGGCCACAGCCGCGCCCGCGGCCAGCACGCCGCGGGCGGCTCGAACCCGGTCTCGCGCACCTGGTATCGGTTCCAGGAGCGCTTCGCGAGCTCGCTCGAGGGGTTCGTCGAGCACGTCTACCGGCCGGCGCTGCGGGTCGCGCTCGCCTGGCGCTATCTCACGGTGTCGCTGGGCGTGTCGCTGCTGCTGGTCGTACTGGCGGTGCCACTCTCGGGACGGCTGCGCTTCAGCTTCTTCCCGCCCATCGAGGCGGACAACGTGATCGCGCTGCTCACCATGCCGCTCGGGACTCCCGTGGACGTGACGCGCGCGCACGTGGCGCGCATTGCGGCCGCGGCCGAGGAGCTGCGGAAGCAGGTGGACGCCGAGAAGCGCACGACCCGCGGCAGCATCGTGCGCCACGTGCTGGCCTCGATCGGCGAGCAGCCGTCGATGGAGCGCGGGCGCGCCGGACCGCCGTCGGGTGCGGCCGCCCCGGCGCGCGGCGGCCACCTCGGCGAAGTCAATCTGGAGCTCGCGCCGGGCGAGGAGCGCAGCATCGGCGGGGAGGAGATGGAGCAGCGCTGGCGCGACCTGGTCGGTCCCATCCCGGACGCGGTCGAGCTGGCCTTCACGTCGTCGTACTTCGAGATCGGAGAGCCGATCAACATCCAGCTGCAGGGGACCCGCGTCGAGACGCTGCGCGTCGTGACGGATCGCCTGAAGGAACGCCTCGCGGAATATCCGGGCGTCTTCGACGTGGCCGATTCGTTTCGCGGCGGCAAGCGCGAGCTCGAGCTCGACATCCGGCCCTCGGCGGAGGCGCTCGGCCTCACGCTGGCCGACCTCGGACGGCAGGTCCGGCAGGCGTTCTACGGCGAGGAGGCGCAGCGCATCCAGCGGGAGCGCGACGACGTCAAGGTGATGGTGCGGTATCCGGCGAGCGAGCGGCGCTCGCTCGGCGACCTCGAGGACATGCGCGTGCGCACGCCCGACGGCCGCGAGGTGCCGTTCGCGGTGGTGGCCATCGCAGATCTGGATCGCGGCTTCGCCACCATCCAGCGCGCCGACCGGCAGCGGGTCATCAACGTCACCGCCGACCTCGACCTGACGCGCGCCAACGCGAACGAGATCCTCGCCGACCTGCGCACATCGGTGCTGCCGGCGCTGCTCGCCGAGCACCCCGGGGTCAGCTACTCGATGGAGGGCGAGCAGCGCGAGCAGAGCGAGACCCTGGCGGGACTGCTCCGCGGCTTCGCCCTGGCGCTGTTCGTGATCTACGCGCTGCTCGCGGTTCCGCTGCGCTCCTACTTCCAGCCGCTGCTCATCATGTCCGTGATCCCGTTCGGGTTCATCGGTGCGATCGGGGGTCACCTGATCATGGGCCACAACCTGAGCGTCATGTCGATGGTCGGGATCGTGGCGCTCTCCGGCGTCGTGGTGAACTCGAGCCTGGTGATGGTGCACTGGGTGAACGGCCGCCGCGCGCAGGGT
>CP070734.1:3416442-3424140 GCA_020347605.1 Deltaproteobacteria bacterium
CGCCGACGCCGGGCAGCGCCAGGCGGATCACATCGCGGAACAGCGCTACGCAGGTGCGGATCGAGCCGAGCCGGAGCGCGATGGGAGAGTCGTCCCGCGCGCGCGCCAGTACGCCGCAGAAGAGCAGCAACGCGACGACCTGCGAGCCCACGGTGGCGAGGCCGGCCCCGACCAGCTCGAGCCGCGGAAAGCCCAGGTAGCCGAAGATCAGGACGGCGTTCAGTGCGATCTTCGCAACGGTGACCGCCAGGCTGATCCACATCGGCGTGACGGTGTCCTTGTCGGCGCGCAGCGCGCTCTCCAGGGTGAGCGAGATCGCCAGCAGCACGGAGGAGAGCATGAGCAGCCGCAGGTACGGAGTGGTCAGCTCGACGATGTCGGGCGTGGCGCCGAGCAGCGCGAGGATCGGGCGCGCGAACACGGAGACGACGCCCGCGATCACCACGGAGGTCGCCAGCGCCACGATCACGGAGGCCGCCATCGCCTGCCGCGCGCGGGCGGCGTCCCGCGCGCCGATGGCGCGCGCCATCAGCGCGACGCACGCGAAGCCGACCGCGAAGAGAGAGGCCTGGGCGAGGAAGAAGAACTGGGTGGCGTACCCGGTCGCGGCGAGCGCGTCGCGCCCGAGCCGGCCCACCATCGCGAGGTCGATCAGCCCCACCGCACTGGCCAGCACGAGCGAGAGCATGACGGGCCAGGACAGCCCCCAGATCTGGCGGTAGCTGTCGTGCCGGACGCGCCCCCGCGTCTCCGAGGGGGGCAGGGCGCGCGACGCCAGCGCCGCGGAGGGCAGGGCGGGCGAGGCCTCGCCCTCGGACAACTCCGTCAGCTCGTCGCGTTCCGCTTCGTCGGCGCGGCCGCCGCGCGCTCCGCCTCTCCGTCCTGTCCCGGACACCCTAGTCGCGCAGCTCCGATGGGAGCTGGAAGACGACGCCCTCGTCGACGCGGGGCTGCCAGCGGACCTCGGCCGTGCCCGGCGCCAGCTCGCGCAGGCGCGCCACGACGCGCTCCACCAGCACCTCGGGCGTGGATGCACCCGCGGTGACGCCGATGCGGCGCGCGTCTGCGATGTCCGCGGCATCGATCTCGTCGGAGGTCTGGACCAGCTTGGCCCGCGTGCCCGCCTTGCGCGCCAGCTCGACCAGCCGGTTGCTGTTCGACGACTCCGGCGCACCCACCACGATCATGAGGTCGGTTCCGTCGAGCAGAACCTTCACGGCGTCCTGGCGGTTCTGCGTCGCGTAGCAGATGTCGTCCTTGCGCGGCAGTCGGATGCGGGGGAAGCGTGCACGCAGCGCCGCGACGATCTCACGCGTGTCGTCCACCGAGAGCGTGGTCTGGGTGAGACACGCGATCTTCGACGGGTCGCGCACCTCGAGCTTCGCGACGTCGTCGACGGTCTCGACCAGATGGATCTGCTCCGGCGCCTCGCCCATGGTTCCCTCGACCTCGACGTGGCCGGCGTGTCCGATCAGGGCGATCTCGTAGCCCTCGCGCGCGAAGCGCTGCGCCTCGACGTGCACCTTGGTGACGAGCGGGCAGGTGGCGTCGATCGCGCGCAGGCCGCGCCGGTCCGCGGCTTCGCGCACGGCGGGGGAGACCCCGTGCGCGCTGAAGATCAGCAGGGACCCGGCCGGCACCTCGTCCGGGTGCTCGACGAAGACCGCGCCCTTCGAACGCAGGCCATCCACGACGTGCCGGTTGTGCACGATCTCGTGTCGGACGTACACCGGCGGTCCGTAGCGTTTCAGGGCCAGCTCGACGATCTCGATGGCGCGGTCGACCCCCGCGCAGAAGCCGCGCGGACTCGCGAGATGGATCTCCACGCGCGCAGGGTAGCGCGGGCGCCCCCGCCGAGCCGGGTTACACTGCGGGAGGCGCCCCTCCGGCCGCGCGACGCGGCGTCGGAACGGGTTCGGAGGACGATTCGAAGATGGGCGAACTCGAGGCGTTTCGGGAAGAGGTCCGCGGCTGGCTGCTGGAGAACGCACCCCGCTCGCTGGTCGGACAGAGCAGCTCGCAGCTCGAGGGTACGTGGGGCGGCCGAAAGGCGACCTATCCGAATCCCGACAGCCGGCGGTGGCTGGACGTCGCAGCCGAGCGCGGCTTCACGGCGCCGACCTGGCCGACCGCGTACGGCGGTGGCGGACTGTCGCCGGCCGAGGCGAAGGTGCTCCAGCAGGAGATGCGGAAGCTCGAGCTTCCGCTGCCGCTGATCGGCTTCGGACTGACCATGATCGGGCCGACGTTGCTGCAATACGGCACCGAAGAGCAGAAGCTCGAGCACCTGCCCCGGATCTGTCGCGGCGAGATCCGCTGGTGTCAGGGATATTCGGAGCCGAGCGCCGGCTCGGACCTGGCGTCCCTAAAGACGCGCGCCGTGCGCGAGGGCGACACGTTCGTCATCGATGGCGAGAAGGTTTGGACCTCGTACGCCGATCTGGCCGACTGGATGTTCGCGTTGGTGCGCACCGACCCCGAGGCCAAGAAGCAGGCCGGCATCACCTTCCTGCTCCTCGACATGGAGACCCCCGGCGTCGAGGTGCGGCCGATCACGCTGATCAGCGGCAGCTCGCCCTTCTGCGAGACCTTCTTCAAGGACGTGCGCGTACCCGTGGCGAACGTCGTCGGGACGATCAACGGCGGCTGGACGGTGGCGAAGGCGCTCCTGGGTCACGAGCGGAGCATGATCGCCGATGCCTTCGGCGGCGGCTCGGGCCGCGGGGGCGGCGCGCGGCTGCCCGAGCTCGCGCGCGAGTACCTCGGAGAGGCGAACGGTGGCGTGGCCGATCCCCTGCTGCGCGACGCGATCGCGCAGAACGAGATGGACACGCGCTGCTTTCATCTGACGGTGCAGCGCGCGCGGGATGCCGCCAAGGCGGGCCACGCGCCGGGACCGGAGAGTTCGCTCTTCAAGGTGTATGCCACCGAGCTCAACCAGCGACGCTACGAGCTCATGATCGCGATCGCGGGCCCGCAGGGCCTCGGCTGGGAGGGGCCCGGCTTCGACGCCGAGGAGCTGGCCCGCACGCGGGAGTGGCTGCGCTCGCGCGGCAACACGATCGAGGGCGGCACGTCCGAGATCCAGCTCAACATCATCGCCAAGCGCGTGCTGCGGCTTCCCGACTGAGGGGCGGACGCGCGGGGGTACCCCGAGGAGTAGACCGACGTGCAGCTCGTCTTGAACGAAGACCAGGAGCTTCTGGCCAAGATCGCCGCCGATTTCGTCCGCGAGCACAGCCCCGTGTCGCGCGTCCGGGCGCTGCGCGACGCGAAGGATCCGGTCGGCTTCTCGCGCGAGCTCTGGAAGCAGATGGCCGAGCTGGGCTGGCTCGGAATTCCCTACCCGGAATCCATGGGAGGCGCCGGGCTGGGCTTCGCCGAGCTCGCGGTCGTGCTGGAGGCGCTGGGTCGGACGCTCGCGCCCGAGCCCTTTCTGTCGACGGTCCTGCTGGGCGGGCAGGTGCTCTTGCGGGGGGGCAGCGATGCGCAGCAGGCGGCCTGGCTTCCGAAGCTCGTGAAGGGCGAGGCGATCCTCACGCTCGCGTACCAGGAGCCGCGCAGCCGCTACGACCCGCGGCGCGTGGCGACGCGGGCGGAGCCGGACGGCACGGGCTTGCGGCTGTCCGGCGACAAGATCCAGGTTCTCGACGGACACGTCGCCGATGCGCTGATCGTTTCCGCCCGCACGGCGGGCGACGAAGCCGACGCCGACGGTGTCGGCCTGTTCCTGGTGCGCGCGGGTGCGGAAGGCCTCGAGGTCGAGCGTCAGCTCCGGATCGATTCGCGCAACGCGTCTCTCTTGCGGCTGCGCCGCGTGCCGGCCGAAGCGGTGGCCGGCGGTGCGGAGCTCCTCGAGCGCGTCGTCGATCTGGCCACGGCGGGCCTGTGCGCGGAGATGCTCGGGGCGATGAGCGAGATCTTCGACGTGACGCTCGATTACCTCCGGACGCGCGAGCAGTTCGGCGTCCCGATCGGCAGCTTCCAGGCGCTCAAACACCGCGCCGCCCAGCTGTTCATCGAGATCGAGCTGGCGCGCTCGGCCGTGATGGCCGCCACCCGTGCACTGGACGAAGAGCTCGACGACGCGAGCTCGCTCGTCTCGCTCGCCAAGGCCCGCTGTTCCGATGCCTTCGTCCGGGTCGGAAACGAGAGCATCCAGATGCACGGCGGCATCGGCATGACCGACGAATACGACATGGGCTTCTACCTGAAGCGCGCGCGCGTCGCGGAGCTCAGCTTCGGCGACGCCGCCTACCACCGCGACCGCTGGGCGCGGCGGTCCGGCTACTGAGTCCGACGAGGCCATCGCGATCCCCGTGACGAAACCCCGCCAGACGTTCTCCTGCAGCGAACGGATGTTGCGCGCGTGCCGCGGCGAGCCCGTCGATCGCCCGCCGGTCTGGCTGATGCGGCAGGCGGGGCGTTACCTGCCCGAGTACCGCCAGCTGCGCGAGGGCGTTCCGTTCCTCGATTCGTGCCGGAACGTCGAGCACGCCGTCGAGCTCTCGCTGCAGCCGCTGCGGCTCGTCGGGACGGAGGCGGTGATCCTGTTCTCGGACATCTTCGTGCCCATGCTCGGCACGGGCGTCGACCTCGATTTCCAGCCCGGTCCCGTGATCGCGGAGCCGATTCGCACGGAGGCGCAGGTGGCGCGCCTCCGGCTGCCGGACCCCCGCGAATCGGTGCCGTTCGTCTTCGATGCCCTGCGCGCGCTGCGCGCGGAGCTCGCCCCGCAAGCGATCCCGCTGATCGGCTTCGCGGGCGCGCCCTTCACGCTGGCCGCGTACCTGGTCGAGGGGCGCGGCGATCCCAAGAACAGCTTCCCCGTATTTCGCCGCGCCATGTACCGAAACCCCGAGTTCCTGCGCGCGCTCCTGGCCCGCCTCACGGAGCTCACCATCACCTACCTGAACGCACAGATCGACGCCGGTGCGCAGGTCGTGCAGCTGTTCGACACGTGGTCGGGGATCCTGGGCGTGGCCGACTACCGCGAGTGGGTGCTGCCCGTGCACCGCGAGATCGCGTCGAAGCTCGATCGCCGGCGCGCACCACTGATCCTCTACGTGCGCGACGGCGCGCACGTCCTCGACGAGATGATCGAAGCCGGCGCCGACGTGCTCTCCGTGGACTGGCGCGTCGACCTGGGAGCCGCGGCCCGGCGCGTCGGGGCGCGCGCGAGTTTGCAGGGAAACCTCGACCCCCACGCGCTGGTGGCGCCGCGCGACTACCTGTTCGAGGCGGTGCGCGCGCTGGCCGCGGCCGCGGCGCCGGCCCGCGGCCACATCCTGAACCTGGGCCACGGCTGCCTGCCCGACACGCCGGTCGAGGGCGTGCGGAGCTTCATCGAAGCCGCGAAGTCGCTCGGCGCATAGCGGCGCCCCGCCCCGGATGTCGGGCGATGGCGCGACCCCGTCGGTGCCTGGCCCCGCCGGGCCTCGTCCTCGCTCGGACTCGGGCTCCGGCCTTCGTTCGCCTTCGGCTCACTGCGCGTCGGCCGACGTTCGTCGGCCGACTAGCGGGAGCGCGGGGCGCCGTGATGGCGCGCGAGTCCGGCCCGGGCGCGGCGTGCCCAGCGCGCGTGGGCGTTCGCGTCGCTGCCCTGGGCCGTCTCGGTGTCGTATCGCGCGCGCAGGTCCCGCAGGTCTTCCCGCGCGCGGTCTCGCACCGCGGCGCTGCGGCCCGCCAGATCCGCGACCGCGGCGTCCGGCGAGCCCCCGGTGCCACCCAGGATGTCCAGCACGTCCCGCACGCTGGCCGTGGCGTCGCGCGCGACGGCCTCGGCGAGGTCGAAGTGGACCTGTGCGTGGCGGAGCCGCCGGTCGGCATCGGACGCCGTGGGGTTCCACCAGGACTCGTCGCGGAGGAACACGGCCCGGTACTCCAACCGGAGGGGCGTGGCGCGCCAGCGTCCGTTCGCGCCCTCGGCCACCCATGCCTCCGCGATGCACACGAGTTCGACCGAGCTGGTTGCGGGTTCGCTGGAATCTACGGGCATGTCCGGGTTCGCCGCGCGCCCGCGGAAGTCCTCGACCCGCAGGGTGCGATGCAGCATCGGGCGGCCCGCACGCGCCCGGACCGCGTCGAGCGAGGCGAAGCAGCCCGCCACCGGCGACGCGGATCCGCTCGCGCGCGCGGGGTCGCGCAGGCGCTCGTCGAGCTGGCGATCGATGTCACCCTCGCGCGCGCGCTCGGCCTCCGGCGCGAGCTCCCGCTGCAAGCGCTCCCGCAGCTCCTGAAGCCGTCTCCCTCCGAGCTCCGCCTCGCGCGCCCGGTCGCGCTCCATCTCGGCCTCGAGCGCGCGCCGCGTCCGTTCGGCGGCGGCTTCCGACGGCGAGCCGGTGTCTTGCGCCAGGACGGACACCGCATGGCCGAGCAGCAGGGCTGCGAACAGCCCCCGGCGGATGGACTCCCAAACGCGCAAACGGCGCACGAGCGCAGACCTCTCCCCGGCTGGACGCGTGGCTCGCACGCAAGCACGCAACGAGCCGTCGAGAGGCTAGCCGCTGCGGGGCGCGGGTGTCGTAGCGGCGGCTCCCGCGGATCGGCAGGCCCTCCACGGCGCTAGTGCAGGCGACTCCGCCACGCGGCCGCGAAGTCGCGCACCGCCTCCGTGAGTGAGCCGTGTTCCTGGCGGCGTGATTTCTCGCCGCGTCGGCTGACCTCGACGACGTAGCGACTCGCGTCGCGCTTCGAGGCGCGGACGCGCACGGTGCGTCCCTTCTCGCTGTACCGGATGCCGAAGGTGAGCGGGCGACTGGCCATGGGTGTTTCCTCCTGGCCTACCGATCGGCCGCTCGCGCGATTCCTTGAGTGCAATCCGCGAATTCCGCGAAGATTTGCGCGCGGGTGATGTGTGTGTTTTTCGCATCATGTTTGGCTGTCACCTCGACCGATCGGTGCGGGAGACGCGCGGGCGGCTCGCGGCGCGACAGCGCTGTCGGCGGTCGTACGACCGCAGCCGTGAGGCCCGTCGGGCGCGCGTTCCTCCCGGTTCACTCCGAACGCCGCGCCTGCGCAAGAAGGCAACGCCGGACCGCGCTCGTCTGAGGCGATGTGTCACGGATCCGACACCCTCGGGTGTGCGCTGAGGCAATGGGTCGCAGCCGGCGCCGCGGTGCGAATCCCCGCTTCGCAGGGCAGCGCGCGAATTCCGCATGGCTCAGGGCGTCTGCGCGGCGATTGCGAATGTGCATGACGCAGAGAGGGGGTGGCACAGATCCTGCTAGCTCCCGACGGTGGCGAGCGGAAGATGGATGCGAGGGACGCTGTCCGGCGACCGTGCGCGTCCTGCGGAACGTGAAACGCGCGTCTCCCACCGAGACAGGTGGTTTCGGTGGTCGAGCGGTTGGAGTGGCGGTTGGAGAGGAAGCTCGTAGCGCTCGGTACGCCCAGTTCGAGGGCCGATCCAGCGGTTCGGACTGTGGCGTTCGCGCTCGCGCCTCCCGACGGAGACGCCCCAGCCCAGCGGTTCCGTCGAGGCGAACCCTCCATCGTCTTCCGCCCGCCCATGAATCTGCGATGCCGTGCGCGCGGCCGCCGTGCCGCGCGTTTCCATTCCTAGTTCAGCCCGGTCGGCACGCCCGGCAAGCACTCGCTGGTGCAGGACACCTGCTCGAGCTGCCACGGGAGGGGGTCACCGCGAGCGGCGTGCAGTCGCGCGTCCAGGCGACGCTCGACGAGCTCCAGGACTTCCAG
>CP070734.1:3424240-3431745 GCA_020347605.1 Deltaproteobacteria bacterium
CGTGCACGATGAAGTACAACCCGAAGCTGAACGAGAAGATCGCCGCCCTGCCCGGCTTCGCGAACGCGCATCCGCTCCAGCCCGCCGCGCTCGCGCAGGGGCTGCTGCAGCTCTTCCACCGGCTCGAGCGGCACCTGGCCGAGGTCTCGGGCATGGACCGCGTGACGCTGCAGCCGGCCGCCGGCGCCCAGGGCGAGCTGGCCGGCATCATGATGATCCGCGCCTATCACGAGTCGCGCGGAGACCGACGCACGAAGGTGTTGATCCCCGACAGCGCGCACGGCACCAACCCGGCGAGCGCCGCACTCAACCGACTCGACGTCGTCACCGTGCCGTCGGGTCCCGACGGCCTGCTGCATCCGAAGGCGGTCGAAGAACGCATGACCCCCGACGTCGCGGGCCTGATGGTCACGATCCCCAACACGCTGGGGCTCTTCGAGGACCACATCGCGCAGATCTGCGAGATCGTGCACCGCGGCGGCGGCCTCGTCTACGGGGACGGGGCCAACATGAACGCGCTGCTGGGCGTGACGCGACCGGGCGACCTCGGCATCGACGTCATCCACCTGAACCTGCACAAGACCTTCTCGACGCCGCACGGCGGCGGCGGTCCCGGCGCCGGACCGGTGGCGGTGAAGGAGCGGCTGGCGCCCTTCCTGCCGGTGCCCGTGGTGCGCCCGGTCGGAGAGGGCGAAGCCGCCGAGTACGCGCTCGACTACGACCTTCCGAAGTCGATCGGCCGGCTGCACGGGAATTTCGGCAACGCGGCGATGCTGGTGCGGGCCTACGCCTACCTGCGGTCGCTCGGCCCGGACGGCGCGCGGCGCTGCGCCGAGATGGCGGTGTTGAACGCGAACTACCTGCTGGCGCGACTCCGCGAGGTGTACGCGGTGGCCTACGATCGCCCGGTCATGCACGAGTGCGTGCTCTCGGACGCCGGCTTCGAGGCCGCGGGCATCTCGACCCTCGACATCGCGAAGCGCCTGATCGATTACGGCTATCACCCGCCGACCATCTACTTCCCGCTGATCGTGCACGGCGCGATCATGATCGAGCCCACCGAGTCTGAGAGTCTCGAGGGCCTCGACCGCTTTGCGGACACGATGCTCGCGATCGCCCGCGAGGCCCGCGAGGAGCCGGAGCTGGTTCGCGGCGCCCCCCACCGCACCCGGCTCGCGCGGCTCGACGAGACGCGCGCCGCACGGAGGCCCGTGCTCCGATGGCAGCCGCCCGAAACGCCCTAGGCGCCCTGCTCGCTTCCGCGCTCGCGCTCGGCGCCGCCGCGTGCATCCAGGACGACGGTCGTCGCTTCAATCCGTTCCGGCGCATGACGGAGGTCAGCGTCGAGCAGGAGCGCGAGATCGGCCACCGGTTCGACAGCGAGGTCGGCGACCAGCTGGTCCTGATCGACGACCCCGTGGTGCTCGGATTCCTCTCGGATCTCGGTCACGACATCGTCCGGCAGATCGAGCCGCAGCCCTTCCTGTACCGCTTCCGCGTGGTGCTCGATCCGTCGCTCAACGCCTTCGCCGTGCCCGGCGGGTACATCTACTTCCACTCGGGAACGCTGCTCGCAGCGGGTTCGCTCGACGAGCTCGCCGGGGTGATGGGACACGAGATCGCGCACGTGAAGCAGCGTCACTACGCGCGGATGCGCGAGCAGGCGGCGATTCCCGACCTGCTCATCAACATCGGCGCCATCGCGGGGGCCGTCGCGACGGGTGAGCCGGGGGTGGCCATCGCCGCGCAGGGGGCGAACGTCGCGCTGCAGCTCAAGTGGAGCCGCGAGTACGAAGCCGACGCCGACCAGCACGGTGCGATCTTCATGACCCGCGGCGGCTACGAGCCCGCCGCCATCACGCGCTTCTTCGAGCGCATCCTGGCCGAGCAACGCCGTCAGCCGGGCTACGTGCCGCCCTACCTCTACAGCCACCCCGACGTCGAGGACCGCATCGCCACGGTCCGGGAGGCCGCCGAGACGCTGCGCCCGGTGCGCGTGCACGACCCGGCGCTGGACGGCGCGTTTCGCGCGTCGCAGGCACGGCTCGCCTTCCTGGTGGCGTCGAATCGCACCACCGCGCCGGCACCGGGCGCGCAGAACCGCGAAGCGACCGCGGAGTCGCTCGAGTGGGCGAAGCGCCTCGCCGCGAGCGGCGACGACACCGCCGCCCTCGGGCTCCTGGCGCACGCCGAACGGCTCGATCCGAACGATCCCGAGATCCCCTTCCTGCGCGCCGAGATCCTGGCGCGCGACGAGCGCGTGGAGGAATCGATCGCGGCCTACCGGAGAACCCTCTACCTCGACCCGACGCGGGCGCTCGTGCACTACCAGCTCGGGCGCGCCTACCGGCGGCAGGGCGATCGGCAGCGCGCCAGCTTCTATTTCGAGCAGGCGCTGCACCGCTTCGGCGAAGGCAGCGCGCGGCGTGCGCAGGCGGAGTGGGAGATCGAGAAGCTCACGTTTCCCGTTCTGGTCGCGGGCGGACTCCGCGCCGAGGCGGGCGACGACGACCGCGAGATGCTGGCCGGCCACTTCCAGGAGACGTTTCCCAACGAAGCGGGGCGCGCGGTCTGGTGGGGGCGCCTCGGCCCGCGCTTCGCGCGCTCCGCGGGCGACGTGCGGATCCGCTGGCGGAACCCGGCCGGCGCGGTTCAGGCGGAGGGCGCGCCGGAGATTTTGGACCGCACGATGCTGCGCGCCTCGCTCCCGATCCGTGGCGGGGCGGCCGCCCAGCCGGGGCGCTGGCAGGTCGAGGCGCTGCTGGAGGGCGACGTGATCGACCGCCGGGAGTTCACGATCCTGCCCTGACGCACCGCGCCGGGCCGCGGCTCAGCCGCCGTCGCGGATGCGCTGCCGGGCGATCTCGCTCCACGCGCCGGCGGGCTCGAGCTGCGCGTAGCGCCGCCAGTGCCCGACCGCCTTGCGGCGCAGCCCCAGCTTCTCGCACAGCAGCGCCAGCGCCAGCTGCACGTCCGAGTGGAAGGGATCGGCGCGCGCAGCGGCCTTGAAGTGATGCAGCGCCGCTTCGTTTCGATTGTCCTCTTCCAGGACGTTGGCCATGTTGAAGTTGGCCTCGACGTGATCCGGATTGAGCGCCAGCGCCCGCTGGAAGCACTCGCGCGCGAGCGTCCGGCGGCCCTGGCTCTCGTACACCGCGCCGAGGTTGCAGTGCGCGTCGGCGAACGCGGGGTCCGCCTCGATCGCCCGCTGATAGAACTCGATCGCCTGGGCGTACGTCTCCGGGGCTGCGTCGACGGCGAGCCCGCACTCGAACCACTCCAGCGCCGCATCCGGGTCCGCGCCGTGCTTCGGGTCGCCCGCCGGTGCGATCGGCGCCACGCCATCCGCGGCCGGCGGCTCCGTGAAGTCGAGCACGACCTGTCCGCTCGGCTCGAACAGGCGCCCGCCGTGGCGCACCACCACGCGCCGCGACCCCTCCAACCACACGCGCAGCGCGCCGAGCGGGCGATCCAGCTCCGGCAGCTGATCGCGGATCGCCTCCACGCTCGCGCGGATCTGTCCGAACGACACGCCGCTCGCGAGCAGCGCCAGCAGCCGCTTGATACAAACGAGATCTCGAAATTCGAACTCGCGGCGGGCGGCGACGCGGTGGCTCGGCCGCACGAGCGCGATGCGGTCCCAGTAGCGCAGGCGCGCGGCCGGGACTCCGAGGATTCGCGCGGCGTCGCGAACGTTGTACGTCGTCAACGCGCGGGAGAATACACCGCGCGGCGCACGCGCGTCGATCCTTTTTGTCGAATTTCCCGGCCGTGCGCGCCGGTCGCGCGCGCCGCGACTACGTCCGGCGCTTGAGCTGCGCCTGCTGCGCCTCGCGCCGTCGCACGAAGACCCGCTTCTCGTGCACGCGGCGGAGCTGGCGAATCAGCTTGTCGAGGAGCCGATCGGCGGCGTGCCCCGCTTCGATCGCATCCGCGTGCGACGTTACCTCGGTGCGGTCGCCCGTGACGTGGCCGAGCGCATTGTGGCCGTTGCCATCGGGCGACACCGTGATCTCGAAGCGCGTCGTCTCGGGAAACTCTTCGGCGAACTCGTGGCAACGCGCTTCGAGCGAGCGCCGTAGCGACTCGTCGTTCGGCATGTCCTTGAACGTGATCACGACCGTGGGCGGTACCGCCGCCATGCAACCTCCTCGCTCTCGGGCCGCAGCGAGCGCCCGCACTTCGGGACGCCCGTCGGCTCTCGCTGGCGGAAGCGCACGGGAATCGAACCCGCCGAGGCCGTGTCGCCACGCCCTCCACCGGATTTGAAGTCCGGGGCCGGCACCAGCCAGGCGATCGCTTCCGCATTGAGTCTACGCAATGGGTTCCGGGGCTGCACCGGGCCCGCGCTCGCGCGCGGATCCGGGCGCTCGGGGCATTCAGACGTCCCGCCGGAGCGGGGCCGCGCGGCCCAGCAGGTACCCCTGCCCGTAGGGGATGCCGATGTCGCGCAGCGTGATCAGCTCCTCGCGCGATTCGATGCCCTCGGCGATGATCTGCGCGTCGATCTTCTCCGAGACGGCTTGCAGCGCGCGCAGGAGCTCCTGCCGCGGCGGGTCGGTGTCGATCGAGCGCACCAGGGACAGGTCCACCTTCATGAAGTCGGGCGCGAGCTCCATCACGGTCTCGAGGCTCGAGTATCCGACGCCGGTGTCGTCGAGCGCGACGTTGAATCCCATGCGCGCGTAGTGATCGCGCGCCTCCCGAAAGATCGCGAAGTTGTCGATCGAGACCTTCTCGGAGACCTCGAACACGAGGTCGCTCGGCCGCAGGCGCAGCTCCGCGAGCGTCTGCTTCAGCGTCTCTCCGCTGAAGCTCGGGTCGTGGATCGCGGTCGGCAGGCAGTTCAGGAACAGCTTCTTGCCCGGCGGCATCCCGCGCGCGCCGCGCAGGGCCGCCCGCCGGCACAGGCAGTCCACCTCGAACAGGAGATCCGTCTCGTACGCCATCTCGAACAGTGCGGACGGCGTTTGAACGTCCGATTCGGCCGGGCCCCGCGCCAGCGCCTCGTAGCCCAGCACTTCGCGCGTCGTGAGGTTGACGATCGGCTCGTAGAGGCTCGTGATGTCCTCGGCGAGCACGATGTGCAGGAACTGCTCGCGCCGCGCGCGCGCGGCGACGTCGGCATCGATGCGCGCCTGCTTGCGCGCCCACCCGATGGCGGTGTGCACCTGCCGCTCCGGGCGCAGGGTGGGATTGTGGATCGTGAGCGCGTAGCCGACCGGAAGGAAGCGCGAGGCGCGCCGGTAGGGATAGACGAGGCGGTTCGCGTGGCTCGCGATGCTCGCGTCGATCGCGCGCGCCAGCGCCGGCAGCTCCTCGCGGTAGAAGCGATCGTCGCGCCGTGAGCGCAGCATGAAGACGATCACCGCATCGACGCCCGCCAGCGACGTCGCAATGGCGTCGTGCTCGCGCAGCTGGCCCTGACACGCCTCGCGCACGAGCGACGACAGGTCCTCGATCGAGCGGCGGTGGGTATCGGCCCCGTAGTCGCGCTCGATCGCCTCGAGCGGCTTTGCGTCGACGACCAGGACGCCGAGGGTGCCCTCCCGCGGCAGCGCCTCGCAGACCCGCTCGAGCGCGCGCTCGAAGGCGAGGACCGGCCTGCGGCCCGGCGCGGCCGGTGTTTCGGGAGTAGACGTCACGAAGCGCCTATCGGCCGCTTCCGGGGATCTGTTTAGGGGTCGCCCGGATGGCGGGCCGGGGGGGCGGGGACCCGACCTGCGCGCAGACCGGGATCGGGGCCGGAATTCCGCGTGGAACGTCCGTGCGGGCGGCCGCTCAGGTGAGCGGATCCGGGTCCTCCACGATCAGCGTGATGCTGATGTGGTCGCCCGACTCGCTCTGGGCCATGTGCAGGATCCGGACCTCGTGGCTGCGGAGGAACTTGTTGAGATCCTCCTCCGCCTCCTTTGCGAGACCCCGGACCACGACTGCTCTCAGAGCCACCGATTGCCCCCTACGCGAATCATCGGCCGCCGGCGTGCGCTGCTGAAGACGGCGTCGCTCCCCACGCCGGCGCCTGCCGACAGACTAGTACCGCGGGACCGCGGGATCCACCTCGACCGACCAGGCGTCGATGCCGCCGGCCAGGTTCTCGACCTGGCCGAAGCCGTGCTCCGCCAGCAGGCGGCAGGCCGCCGCGCTCCGGCCCCCGTGGTGGCAGTGGATGACCACGTCGCGCTCCTTCCAGTCCGCGAGCTCGGCGACGCGATGGGCGAGCTCGCCGAGCGGGATCAAGGTCGAGCCTTCGATGCGTGCGGTTTCGAACTCCTTCGGTTCGCGCACGTCGAGCAGCAGGAAGGTTTCACCCCGCTCGCGCCGCGCCTGCACCTCCGCCGGAGTGGTCTCCTTCACGGGCGCCTCCTCGCGGCCTACGCCGCAAAACCCCTCGTAATCGATCAGCTCCGTGACGGTCGGATGCTCGCCGCACGCCGGGCACTTCGGATCCTTCCGCAGCCGGAACTCGGTGAAGCTCATCTCGAGCGCGTCGTACTGGACGAGCTTGCCGATCATCGGCTCGCCCACGCCCGTCAGCAGCTTGATGGTCTCGGTGGCCTGGATCATCGCGATGATCCCGGGCAGGACGCCGAGCACGCCGGCCTCGGCGCACGACGGCGCCAGCTCGGGCGGCGGCGGCTCCGGAAACAGGCAGCGGTAGCAGGGGCCGCGCTTCGCGTCGAAGACCGTCGCCTGCCCCTCGAAGCGGAAGATCGAGCCGTGCACGTTCGGCTTGCCGAGCAGCACGCACGCGTCGTTCGACAGGTAGCGCGTCGGGAAGTTGTCGGTGCCGTCCACGATCACGTCGTACGGGGCGAAGAGGTCGAGCGCGTTCTCCGAGCTGAGGCGCACCGGATGCGCCTCCACCGCCACGTCCGGGTTCATGCCGCGGATCCGTTCGCGCGCCACCTCGACCTTGGGCCGGCCCACGTCCGCCGTCCCGTACAGCACCTGGCGCTGGAGGTTCGAGGCGTCGACGACGTCGAAGTCGACCAGGCCCAGGGTGCCGATGCCCGCTGCGGCCAGGTACTGGGCAGCGGGGCAGCCGAGGCCCCCGGCGCCGATCAGCAGCACCCGCGCGTCGAGCAGCTTGCGCTGCCCCTCGACGCCGAACTCGGGGAGGCTCAAATGACGCCGGTAGCGATCGAATTGATCGCCCCGCAGGGTCGTTTCGCGCGCGCTCATGCGAGAACGCTACCCGAGCGCCGGACCCGTGCAAGCGGCCGTCCGGCGCCCGAACGAGCGGGGGCCCTCCACGCGCGCGGAGGGCCCCCGGATCCGATCCGACGCCGTCGCCAGCCTATTCGTCTTCCTCGGGGTTGGGGACCACCGTCACCGAGTACGCCTTGCGGGGCTTCTCGAACATGTTGGAGTTGACCGTCACCCAGTCGTTCTTCTTGATGTCGTCCCAGTTGGTCTTCAGGCCCGAGACGGCGGTCTCGTCACTCTTCGTGAACTTGAGCTTGTCGCCCTTGCGGTTGTCCACGAAAATCGCGGAGCCGGTG
>CP070734.1:3431845-3433865 GCA_020347605.1 Deltaproteobacteria bacterium
CGATCTCGACGAAGGTGCCGGGATCGAAGAGCCGCTCGATCCGCTGCCGGGCGTCGAGCTTCCCGCGCGCGTGCATCAGGCGCTCGACGCGTTCGGCGCCGCCCATCTCGAGCGCGCGCGCCCGTCGGCGGCTGAGCTCCGCCAGCCACGGGGACCAGTCCTTGCGGTTCTCGTCGCCCTTGCGGCGCGTCACGATCGCCTCCTCCGCGCGGTTGCCGTCGAGGGCGCCCATGATAGAGCGTCGCGGGGCCGTTGGGCGGGGTCGCTGCCGGCGGCCGTGATAGCATCGTTGCGGGGATCGTGGGCGCGGAGGATCGATGTCGGTGAGGCGTCGCGACTTCCTGCGTCTCGCCGGGGGCGCCGCAGCAGCGGGCTTGACGGGCGCCTGGGCCCCGCCCGCCGCGGCGCGGGGCAGCCGGGGCGCCTGCGACGATCGGATCGCCGAGGGCGAAGTGGCCCACACGCTCGCGACGGTGAGTCACGAGCGCATGCTCGTGAAGCTCTCGTTCGTCGAGCCGCAGACGGGGCGCCCGTCGCTGCGCGTAAACGGCCGGCGCGTCCCCGGACATCCGACCGACAGCGAGCGCCGCTTCTGGGTCTTCGACGCGCGCGGTCTCCGTCCGGACGAGCGTCACGAGCTCGAGCTCGAGAGCCGCGGCTGCCGTCTGACGGAGCCCTGGGCGCTCTCCACCTTCCCGGCGCCCGATGCCCGCCCGCAGCACTTCCGGCTCCTGATCTACACCTGCGCGGGGGGCCACGACATCTTTCCGTGGTACATCCCGGCGCCGGTGCGACGGCGCCTCCTGCGTCGGGGTCTCGACTTCGAGCCCGACGCGGTGGTGGCGGTGGGCGATCACGTCTACTGGGACCTCCGCTCGTTTCCCTCGGCGCTGGTCACCGGCGCCTCGCCGACCGGGATCGCGTTCGCCGGCGAGTTCGACCGCGCGGCGCCCGTCCTGGGCCACGCCAACGAGCAGGTGCTGAAGCGCGCCGTCGATGCGCAGATCGCGGGCCTGTACGGGAACCTGCTGCGCTCCGTGCCGGTCTTCTTCGTGCGCGACGATCACGACTACTTCGAGGACGATCGCGCCACCGAGGAGCTCTTCACGTTTCCGGCGGATCCGTTCATGCGCGAGCTGGCGCGCGCCAGCCAGTGGCTCTTCTATCCGGAGTTCCTGCCCGACCCGAACCGCCCGCCGCTGCCCGGCGCCGACGCGCCGGATCGGCCGCGCGGCGTCTCCCAGGCGTTCGGCACGCTCCGCTACGGCCGTCTGGTCGAGATGCTGATGTACGACTGCAAGGGCTTCGTGAGCCTCGACGGCGAGGACGGCCTCATGGTTCCGCAGCCCGTCGAGGCGTGGCTGCGCGCCCGGATGGCGCAGAGCGGCGCGACGCACGTCGTGAACGTCCCGTCGAATCCGGTCGGCTGGAGCGCCGGCAAGTTCGCGGAGTGGTATCCCGACATCGTGGTCGACGGCGAGCTCACCGACGCGGTTCCCAAGTTCGGCTGGCAGTCGGGCTGGCGCGCGCAGCACGACCGGCTGCTGCGCGCGGCCTCCGAGCGGAGCGGGATCCCGCTCTTTCTGTCCGGCGACATCCACAGCATCGCGGAGGAGATCATCGTGGGGAGCGGCGCGCTGGACCTGTCCGACAACCCGGTCGTCTCGCTGATCTCCGGCACGCCGGGAACGAGATCCGGCTGGCCCTCGGTGGCCCGCGGCGTGCTGGCGACGGCGCCCGCGTCGATCGAGGCCGAGACCGTCGTGCCGGTGGAGGAGCGGAACGGCTTCCACATCGTGGACTTCGATCCGGGCGCGGTCACGATCCGCCACTTCCACTGGGATCGAATCAACGACCCCGAGGAGGCCATCGACACACTCGAGCCCTTCCACGTGAGCACCTATCCGCGCTAGGCGCGGTGTGGGAGGACCGTGAGCGTCGGCTTCGTCGTGTTCACGCTGTTCTGCGCCGGGGGCGTGATCGCCTACGCGCGCGAGCTTCGGCGCCTGCACCGCCTCGC
>CP070734.1:3433965-3446768 GCA_020347605.1 Deltaproteobacteria bacterium
GCGGAACGCGTCGATCGCCTCGGCGTTCTCGATCGAAGCCATCACTGCGCGGTAGCAGGTGTTGGCGGTGATGGCGCTCTTCTTGTCCTTGAAGGCGGTCACCATCCCCAGCCCGGGGACGAGCACGACCTTGGCCCAGTCCGCCAGCGGCTCCTCGTCCGCCGCGCGCTGGCGCGCGTGGTACTCCTCGTAGCGGGCGCGGCCGGCGCGCAGCGCGTCGCGCGCGCGGTCCACGAGCGCGTCCTCGTCCTGCTCGAAGTCCACGTTCAGCCAGAGCGGCAGCCGCCCGGCGCGCAGGATGTGCTCGGGCGTCGCCATGCCGCGCTGCGAGCGCTCCTCGTTGCGCGCGTCGCCGAGCCATTCGAGGATCTCCGGCGCGTCGTCGAAGTGCAGCACGACGCGGTCCGTTTCGCTGAGGGCCCCGCGAATCACGGGCAGCAGGCGCTCCGCGCGGTCCCGGCGCGCCTCGCCGTCCCGCTCCGCACGCGCCCGCACGCGCCCGCGCGCGCGCTGGCCGCGCTTCTTCGCGGCCACGTAGTCGTCGACCTTTCCGACCACGCGCAGCATCCGCTCGTAACACTCCCGGGCGTCGTCCCCCCACACGACGAGCCCGTGATGCGCGAGCGTCAGGCCCAGCGCTCCCGCGGGAATCCGCGCCACGAGCTCCTGCACCGTCCGCGCCAGCGGAAAGCCCGGCCGCGCGTACGGGACGTAGAAGATCTCGCCCTCGAAGAGCTCGCCGACGAGCTTCTCGGCCAGCGTGTCCTCGAGGTTGGTGAGGCTCATGGTGGCGACGTCGTGCGTGTGCGCGATCACGCGCTGGGGCAGGAGCGAGTGGAGGGGGGTCTCCACGCTGGGCAGGGGATCGGCCGCGTTCTGCATGCAGTCGCGCATGAACGCCATCATCTCGGCGTCGCTCATGTCTCCGCGTTCGCGCAGGCCCGCGAGGCGTTTCATCGAGAGCGCCGTGAAGCCGGGTCGGGAGATGGTCTTGAGGTCGGTGCCGCTGCCCTTGACCAGCAGCACCTCTTCGTCCTCGCCGGCGGCGTTCGTGCGGCGCAGCTTGACGGAGGTGTTGCCGCCGCCCGGCTGCACGAGGCTCTCCTCGAGGCCGATCCGGTTCGACAGGTGGACGAGCCGGTCGAGCTCGTCACCGCCCTTCGGCAGACCCTCGTTCCAGCGATCCTTCATGCCCCGGGCCTCCCACGGGCACGCTAGCTAAGATGGATTCCATGCGAAAAGGACACGTCGTCTGCCTCGTCACGTATCTCCTGGCCGGCGCGGTGGCGTTGGCCGCGGGCTATGCGGTCTCGGGTGAGCATCCGATCGTCGTGGCGGGCGTCGCCGACGTGGCCGCGACCGTGGTGGTGTTCGTGTGCGGTGTGGCGGTGCGCAACGCGAGCCTCTACGACCCCTACTGGAGCGTCGCGCCGATACCGATCGCGCTCTACTGGGCGCTCGGCGCAGAGCCCGGCGCCAACGGCACGCGCCAGCTGCTCGCGGTCGCCCTGGTGGCCGCCTGGGGGGCGCGTCTCACCTGGAACTGGCTGCGCGGCTGGACGGGCCTCGACCACGAGGACTGGCGCTACGTCGACCTGCGCGCCAGCTCCGGCCGCGCCTACCCGCTGGTGAATTTCTTCGGCATCCACGTCTTCCCGACGGTGATGGTGTTCCTGGGCTGCCTGGCGCTGTACCCGGCGCTCACCAGCGACGCGCCGCTCGGCCCGATCGACGCGCTCGCAGTGCTCGTCACGGCCGGGGCCATCGCGCTGGAGGCCACCGCCGACCAGCAGCTGCGTCGCTTCGTGCTGTCGCGCGCGCCGGGGCAGGAGCGCGCGATCCTGCGCACCGGTCTCTGGAGCCGATCGCGTCACCCGAACTACATGGGCGAGATCCTGTTCTGGTGGGGCCTGTTCGCGTTTGCCCTCGCGGCGGCGCCGGCGTGGTGGTGGACGATCGTCGGGCCGCTCGCGATGACGGCCATGTTCCGCTTCATCAGCCTGCCGATGATCGAGCAGCGCATGGAAGCGCGCCGTCCGGGCTGGGCGGAGCACGCGGCGGCGACGCCGCTGCTGATCCCGCGGCTCTTCTCGTCTCAGTCCTGAGCGTCGGGCTCGTGCTCCGCTGCGGCCTCGGAAGCGGGGGAAGCGTTCTCGGGCAGGCCTTGCAGCTCGGAGGCCTGCAGCTTGCGCGTCACGTGCTCGACGCCGCCGAGCACCTCGATCTCCTTGGACGATTCGACGCCCAGCTCCGCGAACTTCCGCGCGGGCGGGAACACGCGACTCTCGAGTGAGCCCACGGCCTCGTTGTAGGCGCCCACCGCGTTGTCGAGCCCTTTGCCCACCTTCGAGAAGTGGTCGCCCAGCTTCGCGATCCGCTCGTACAGCATGCGGCCCAGGTCGCTGATGGCCTTGGCGTTCTCGGCGAGCTTCTCCTGGCTCCAGCCGTAGGCGACCGCGCGCAGCAGCGCGATCAGCGTCGTGGGGCTGGCGGGAATCACGAACTGGTCGACGCCGTACTCGATCAGGCCGGGGTCCTGATCCAGCGCCGCGCTGAAGAACGACTCGCCGGGCAGGAACATCACGACGAACTCGGGCGCGGGTTGGAACTGCTTCCAGTAGCCCTTGCTGCCCAGATTCGACATGTGGTCGCGCACCTGTCGCGCGTGATCCTTCAGCTTGAGCTGGCGCGTGGCGTCGTCCGGCGCCTCCAGCGCGTCGAGGTACGCCTGGAGGGGCGCCTTGGCGTCGACCACCACGTTCTTCTCGCCGGGCAGCCGCACGATCAGGTCCGGGCGCAGGCGGCCGCTCTCGGTCGTGACCGACTCCTGCTCCGTGAAATCGCAGTGGTCGACCATGCCGGCCAGCTCCACGACGCGCTTCAACTGGATCTCGCCCCAGTGCCCGCGCACGGTCGGCGCGCGCAGCGCCTTCACCAGGTTCGCGGTCTCGCCGTGGAGCTTCTCGTGCGCCGCGCCCACCTGCTGTAGCTCCGCGATCAGCCGGTTGTAGTGGCCGTGGCGCTCCTTCTCGATCTCGAGGAGCTTGGAGTCGACCTTCTGGAGCGACTCGTTGATGGGCTTCACCAGCGCGTCGATGGCGGTCTGACGCGTCGCGAGGTCGTTGGCGGCGCCCTTGTGGAACTCGCCCAGGGCGGTCTTCGCGAGATCCAGGAAGGACTGGTTGTTCTGGCGCAGCGCCTCGGCCGAGAGCGCCTGAAAGGCCTCGCGCAGCTGCTGCTCGGACTGCGCGAGCAGCTGGCTCTTCTCCGCGGCCATGCGTCGCTCGCCCTGCAGGAGCAGGCGCGCGACGGCGGCGACGAGGACGCCCCCGACCAGCAGGCCGACGGCGAAGAAGCCGAAGGAGGCTCCGATGCCCGTGTCCATCGGAGGGAAAATACCCGAGTCGGCGCCGCTGCGAACGGGGTATTCTGTCGCACTCCTTCGACCCGGCGAAAGCGCGCTCGAGAGGAGCCATGGCAAGCCGCGAATCCGCTGTAGACCTTCCGTTCCACCTGAAGGGCAACTACGAGCCCGTTCGGGAAGAGCTCACGACGTTCGACCTGCCCGTCGACGGCGCGATCCCGCCGAGCCTCCGCGGCCTCTACCTGCGCAACGGCCCCAACCGGGTGTCGGGAGTGTCGCCGCACTGGTTCGTGGGCGACGGCATGGTGCACGGCGTCCGCGTCGAGAACGGCAAGGCCGCCTGGTACCGCAATCGCTGGGTGCGCACGCGACCCTTCGAGGATCCGAGCGCGCAGTTCGTCCGGTCCGACGGAACCGTCGACCGCAGCGTGGCCGTCGCGAACACCAACGTCATCGGTCATGCGGGGCGGATCTTCGCGCTGGTGGAGACCTCCTTTCCGACGGAGCTCACGCCCGAGCTCGACACGCTGGGCATCTGCGACTTCGACGGCCGCCTCGAGACGGCGATGACCGCACATCCGAAGTGCTGTCCCGTGACCGGCGAGCTGCACTTCTTCGGCTGCGGCTTCGCGCCGCCCTACCTGACCTATCACCGGCTCGACGCGGCCGGCGAGCTCGTGCACAGCCAGGAGATCGACGTCCCCGGACCGGCGATGGTCCACGACTTCGCGATCACCCGGCGCAACGTGGTGTTCATGGACCTGCCGATCGTGTTCAGTCCCGAGCTGGCGGTGCAGGGGCGCTTCCCGTACCGCTGGAGCGACGCCTACGGGGCGCGCCTCGGCGTGATGCCGCGCGAGGCCGGCGCCGGGGGGCCGGCCCCGGTTCAGTGGCTCGACATCGAGCCTTGCTACGTCTTTCACGCGTTGAACGCCTTCGACAGCGACGACGGCGTCGTGCTCGAAGTGGCGCGCTACACCGAGCTGTGGCGCGAGGGGCCCGAGTCGTTCACCGCCGCGACGCTGCACCGCTTCGCCATCGACCTCGCCGCGCGCGAGGTCGTGGAGCGGGCCCTGGACGATCGCCCGATCGAGCTTCCGCGCGTCGACGACCGCCGCACGGGGCTCGAGCACCGCTACGGGTACGCGCTGTCGGGCGCGTCGAGCGTGCTCGACCCGCGCTGTCTCGTGAAGTACGACCTGGGCCCGCGGGCGGGCGCCCGGGCGGCGGCGAGCCGGACGGAGGTGCACGACTTCGGTCCCGGCTTCGCGCCGGGCGAGGCGGCGTTCGTGCCCGCCTCCGAGGCGGCCGGGGAAGACGAGGGCTTCGTGCTCGCCTTCGTCTACGACCAGGCCCGCAACGGGAGCGACCTCGTGATCCTCGACGCCCGCGCGTTCGGCGGCCCTCCGGTGGCGACGATCCGCCTGCCGCAGCGGGTGCCGTTCGGCTTCCACGGCAACTGGATCCCCGACGCGCCCTGAGCGGACGGAGCCCGCGGGACCGCTAGTCGAGGTCGGCGAAGACGGGCGCGTGATCGGACGCGGTGAGGCCGTCCTTCTTCTTGCGGTACTCGCGGTCGATCTCCACCGAGCGCACGCGGGCCAGGACGCTCTGCGTGGCGAGCAGGAAGTCGATGCGCAGCCCGTGTCCGCGGTGGAAGGCGCCGCCCCGGTAGTCCCACCACGAGAACGCCTGCACGTCGGGCTGCTTCGCGCGGAACACGTCGACGAGTCCCCACTCGAGCAGGCGCCGGAAGCGGGCGCGCTCCTCGTCGGTGTGGAAGATCTCGCCGCGCAGGCCTGCCTCGTCGTAGCTGTCGATCGCGGCGGGGCAGATGTTGAAATCGCCGCACAGGATCGCGGGAGTCTCGGGGCGGCGCTCCGCTTCGACGTGGGCCAGCAGCGCGTCGAGCCAGTCGAGCTTGGCCGGGAAGTCCTCGTGTCCGACGAACTTGCCGTTGGGCACGTAGACGCTCGTGAACGCGAGGTCGTCGAGCTGCGCGGTGATCAGACGCGCGCCGCGCGCCTCCTGGCCGGGGAGGCCACGCTGCGTCACCTCCAGGGGCTTCCCCCGGCTCCGGCTCAGGACCGCCACGCCGTTCCAGGCCTTCTGGCCGTGCGTGACTGCCCGGTAGCCCGCCGCGGCGAACGCGTCGTGGGGGAACTGCTCGTCGGTGAGCTTCAGCTCCTGCAGCCCCACCAGGTCGGGCTGGCGCTCGCGCAGCCAGTGCAGGACGAACTCCACGCGGGCGCGCAGCCCGTTGACGTTCCAGGTGGCGACGCGCATCGCCCCGCTCAGCCCGACAGGGCGTCGTACCGCACGCCCGTCAGCTCTTCCGATACGGACCAGAGCTTTCGAGCGAGCTCCGGGTCCCGCGCGCGCGGGCTGCCGCCGACCTTGCGCGGCGCACCCCACAGCTGCAGGAAGCCGCCGGGTCCGATGTAGTCGCCCCCGCGTGCGTCGGGCGAGGTGACGCCGTACAGCGTCGGAAGGGCGCCGCCGGCCGCGTCCTGCGCGATGATCCGGTTGCCGATGTTCGAGAGCGTCTCCATCCACGAGGAGCCTTCCATCCGCGCGCCGACGAACTGGAGGTTGGTGGCCGAGTAGCCCGGGTGCACGCCGACGCTGATCAGCGTGGTCGGCGCAGTGCGCGCGTCGAGCCGGCGCTGCAGCTCGTACGCGAACAGCAGGTTGGCGAGCTTGCTCTGTGCGTAGGCGGCCCACTTGCCGTAGCGGCGCGCCGATCGGAGGTCGTCGAAGGCGATCTTCCCGACCCAGTGCAGGTTGCTGCTCACCGTGACGACGCGTGCGCCGGGGGTCTCGAGCAGCCGTTCGAGCAGCAGGCCCGTCAACGCGAAGTGCCCGAGGTGGTTGGTCCCGAACTGCATCTCGAAGTCGTCCCGGGTGCGGCGGTAGGGCAGGGCCATCACGCCGGCGTTGTTGCAGAGCGCGTGGAGGGCGCCGTGCTCCGCCCGGAAGGACGCCGCGAAGCTGCGCACCGACGCCAGACTGGCGAGGTCGAGCTCCATCGCCTGGCACTTCGCCGCGGGCTGCGCGGCCTGGATCGCCTCGATGGCGTCGCACGCCTTGTCGAGGTTGCGGCAGGCGAGCACCACGTGGGCGCCCTTGCGCGCCAACCCCAGCGCGGCCTCGTAGCCGATGCCGCTGTTGGCGCCGGTCACGATGATCGTTCGGCCCGAGAGGTCGGGCACGTCGGCAGCGGTCCAGTTGCGGGTCATGGGGGTCCTCCGGCTCTCGGCGCAGTGTAGGCGATCGCGGGTGCTCGCCGGCGCGCGCCGAGCGACTATGCTTTCCGGACGATGTCGCTCTTCAGCACGAAGCTCCGCATCCCGTCGCGCGACGAGGCGCTGCCCGGCCGGGCCGAGCGGATGCCCGTCCCGCCCGCCCATCACGTGAACGGACACCCCCTGGAGCCCCCGTATGCGGACGCGCCGGCGCCCGACCGCCTGGAGACGGCGCTCTTCGGGATGGGGTGCTTCTGGGGCGCCGAGCGCCTCTACTGGGAGGCGGAGGGCGTCTACACGACGGCCGTCGGCTACGCAGCGGGCCACACGCCGAATCCCACCTACGAGGAGGTCTGCAGCGGACGCACCGGCCACGCCGAGGTGGTGCGGGTGGTCTTCGACCCGGAGATCGCGGACTACGAGGCCATGCTGCAGCTCTTCTGGGAGGGCCACGATCCGACCCAGGGCATGCGGCAGGGCAACGACGTGGGCACGCAGTATCGATCCGGCATCTACACCTACGGGGAGCGGCAGCGGAAGGCGGCGCTGGCCTCGCGCGAGACCTACGCGAAGCGGCTCGCGGAGGCGGGCCGGGGGCGAGACCCCATCACCACCGAGATCCTGGACGCCCCCGAGTTCTACTACGCGGAGCCCGAGCACCAGCAGTATCTCTCAAAGAATCCGTGGGGTTACTGTGGTCTGGGGGGGACGGGCGTGGGCTACGCCGGGCCGCCGAAGCGCTAGCCGCCGCAGCGCGTGGTCGAATGGCTGCGGGCCCGTCCGCGTCGAACGGGTATCGGGAGGCCGGGGACTCGTCCGACCCAGGGCCGTGGGTGTCTGCCATCGGCGAGGAGCGGCTCGCCATGCAGGACCGGGTCGCTACGGGGACCGGTCGCTACGGGGACCGGTCGCTACGGGAGACCGGGTCGCTACGGGGACCGGTCGCTACGGGGACCGGTCGCTACGGAGGATGGGATCGCCATGCAGGGACGAACGGGATCGTTCGCGAAGTCATCGGTTCGGACGCGACGCCGGGGGCTCGTCGCTGCGCTCGCGGCGGCCGCGCTGGTGCTGCTCGTCGGAGCGGGCGCACAGGCAAAGGACGAGTTCGAGCACGCCTTCAAGTACGAGCTGGGCCGGATCGCGGCCCACGAGGCGGTCTACGCCGGCAAGACGCTGCTCGGAGCCGTGCTGCTCGGCTACCCGCCGGGGGCCGTCCCGGTCTACGCGCCGTACCCGGCCTATGGCTACGGCCACGGGCATCGTGGACATCATCCCCCGGGCCACTACAAGCACCACAAGCACGGCAAGCACCGCGGCGCGTCGCACGTGTACATCGTCGAGCGGGAGTCGCACCACTACTACTCGGATGGGTGTGGCCACCGCGACCGCGGGCACGTGCACGACCACCACTGACGCTGCGCCGCGTACGCGCAAGCCGCCCGCACCGCGAATCGATAGACTCGAGCCGTGAAGCGATTCCAGCTCGCCAGCCTGCTCGTGTGTCTCATCGCCTGCAACGCGGAGCCGCCGCCGGCGAGTGCCCGCGAGCCGGCTCCGGAGCGCACGATCCCGAGCGGGCTGCTCGAGGAGGAGCGCAACACCATCGACGTGTTCCGCAGCGTCTCCCCGGCGGTCGTGTTCGTGACCAACACGCTGGTGCGTCGGGATTTCTTCAGCCTCAACGCGATGCGCGTGCCGCGCGGCAACGGCTCGGGCTTCGTCTGGGACGAAGAGGGCCACATCGTCACCAACTTCCACGTCGTGGAGGGCGGAGACGAGTTTTCGGTGACGCTCGCCGACGGCTCGACGCTGCCCGCAGAGCTCGTCGGCGTTGCGCCCCGGAAGGACCTCGCCGTGCTGCGCGTCGACACGTCGGAGGCGGCGCTCGCGCCCGTCGCGGTGGGCGACTCCGGCGCGCTCGTGGTCGGCCAGAAGGTGCTGGCAATCGGCAACCCGTTCGGCCTCGACCGCACGCTCACGACGGGCGTGATCAGCGCGCTCGGCCGCGAGATCACCTCGCCGGGCGGCACACAGATCGACGACGTGATCCAGACGGACGCGTCGATCAATCCGGGCAACTCCGGGGGGCCGCTCCTGGACTCGTCCGGCCGGCTGATCGGCGTGAACACGGCGATCTTCAGCACGACGGGCTCGAGCGTCGGAATCGGCTTCGCGGTGCCCGTCGAGACGGTGAGCCGCATCGTTCCACAGCTGATCCGCTACGGGAAGGTGCGCTGGGCCGGTCTCGGCGTGACGGTGCTGCCCGACATCCTCGTGCAGCGCTGGGGGCTGCGCGGTGTCGCGATCCGGCACGTCCAGCGCGGCTCGCCCGCGCAGCGGGCCGGGCTGCGACCGATCGAGGTCGACCGCTTCGGCAACGTTCGCGGCCTCGACCTCATCACCGGCATCGACGATCAGCCGGTCGAGGACTTCGGCGACCTGGCCGCGGCGCTCGAGGACCGGCAGCCGGGCGACGAGGTGGAGGTCCGCCTCGAACGCGACGGCGAGCAGACGCGCGTCCGCGTCCGTCTGATCGAGCTCGACTGAGCGCCGCCCCGTCAATCCCCGCCTCCGATCGGCCGATCAGAAGGGGATGACTCGCGTCGTGGCCCTCGCCCTGGCGTCCTGCCTGTGCTCCGGCTGCTTCATCTTCGAAGAGCTGGACAAGGGACAGAAGTACATGGACGACCACTCGCCGGTGCGCAACGAGCACGCGAAGGAGAAGCGCTCCCGGCGCTCGGGCGAGCCCCTCCAGGGCAGCGCCGACGAGAAGAATGGGATGCTGGCGCGGATCCAGACCGCGCTGCGGTCCCTTCCCGGCGCCCTCTCGGACCTCAAGGACCGCTTCGACTGGGGGAGCGACGACGACGACCGGCGCTCGTCGCGCCGCCCCGCGGACCCGCGCGACGCGATGGTCCGCTGTGCGCTGGACGGCGGCCTGCTCTACACGCACCGCATCGGCTGCGAGGGACGCGGCGGGCGCGTGCTGGGCGAGGCCGGGCGCCCCTCCGACTCCGAGGCAAGCGACGCGAGCTGACCGGGTGCCCGCCTTCGCGCCGCGTCAATGCGCGCGTCGCGCCGCCTCGGGATCCCGCACCGTCGTCCCGGCTCGACCCTCCAGGATGGCCGCGGCGTCCTCCAGGTTGCCGATCCCCACGCGACCGCCCGTCTGGCTCGCGAAGCGGCAGGCGGCTTCGACCTTGGGGCCCATCGTGCCCGGCTCGAAGCGGTGCTGCGCCAGCTCGGCGGGGCTGACGTGCCCGAAGGGATTTCGGGCGCCGCGACCCCGTTCGTCCCAGTCGGCGTAGACGGCGTCGACGTCGGTCAGGAGCAGCAGCGCGTCGGCGTCGAGATCGATGGCGAGCCGTGCGGCGGCGAGGTCCTTGTCGATCACCGCCTCGACGCCGCGGATGCCGCCGGTCTCCGAGACGGCGACCGGGATCCCGCCACCGCCGGCGCAGATCACGATCGCGGCGGCGTCCACCAGCAGCCGGATCGTCGGCAGCTCCAGGATCCGCTTCGGCTCGGGCGACGCCACCACACGCCGGTACCCGTCGCCGTCCGGTCGCACCGTCCAGCCCCGCTCGGACGCGAGACGACGCGCCTCGGCCTCGCCGTAGACCGGGCCGATGGGCTTGCTGGGCTTCGAGAACCCGGGATCGCTCGGATCGACCTCCACCTGCGTGAGCAGCGTCGCGACCTGCCGGTCGGGCAGCCGGTTCGACAGCTCCTGGTCGATCAGATAGCCGATCATTCCCTCCGTCTCGGCGCCCAAAACGTCGAGCGGATACGGCGAGACGCGGTCGAAGCTCTCGGCCTGCAGCGCCAGCAGGCCGACCTGCGGTCCGTTTCCGTGCGTGACGACCACGCCGTGCTGCGCCGCCACGGCGGCGACGGCGTCGGCCGCGCGCGCCACGTTGCGGCGCTGGATCTGCGCCTCGGGGGGCTCGTTCCGGCGCAGCAGCGCGTTGCCGCCGAGGGCGATGACCACCCTCATGCCCGTGCGCCCCCGCGGAGCGCGCGGGACACGAAGGCGTCCACGAGGTCCGACAGTCGCGGCGGGGAGAGCTCCGCGAACTCGTAGCGCGCCCGCACCACGGGCTTCGAGAGCGCGATGCGCTGCGCCAGGTCGCTGGGCGTCCCCGTGACCACGACCTCCGCATCGGTCGCCTCGATGGTCTGGCGTAGCGCCTCGAGCTGGGCCGGTCCGTAACCGACCGCGGGCAGCACGGATCCGATGTGCGGGTGACGCGCGTACACCTCCGCGATCTCGGGCGCCGCGAAGGGCCGCGGGTCGACGATCTGGGCCGCGTGGGCGCCCACCGCCGCCACGTAGCCCGCCCCGTAGGGCATGCCGCCGTGCGTGATGGTCGGGCCGTCCTCCACGACCAGCACGCGCCGGCCGCGCACCGCCTCCGGGTCGTCGAGCCGCACGGGCGAGCCCGCCCGCACGATCGGGGCGCCGGGGCAGACCGCGCGCGCGGCTTCCGCGACCGCCTGCACGTCGGCGTCGGCGGCCGCGTCGGCCTTCGCGACGACCACGATGTCCGCCATCCGCAGCACGGCCTCGCCGGGATGGTGCGTGGTCTCGTGGCCGGGGCGCAGCGGATCGACCAGCACGATGTGCAGGTCCGGCCGCACGAAGGGGAAGTCGTTGTTGCCGCCGTCCCAGAGGATGAGGTCGGCCTCCGCCTCGGCCAGAGCGACGACGCGCGCGTAGTCCACGCCGGCGTAGACGACGCTGCCGGCCGCCAGGTGGGGCTCGTACTCCTCGCGCTCCTCGATCGTGCAGTCCGCGGCGTCGAGGTCGGCGCGCGTCGCGAAGCGCTGCACCGCCTGTCGCTCCAGGTCGCCGTACGGCATCGGGTGGCGGATCACGGCGACGCGCACGCCGCGGGCGCGCAGCCGCCCGGACAGGAAGCGGGTCGTCTGCGACTTCCCGCAGCCGGTGCGGACGGCCGAGACCGCGATGACCGGCACGCGCGCCGGCAGCCAGGTGCGCTCCGGCCCCAGCAGGACGAAGTCCGCGCCGGAAGAGAGCGCGCGCGACGCGAGGTGCATGACGCGCGCGTGCGGGACGTCGCTGTATGCGAACACCACCCGGTCCACGCGCTCCCGGCGGCAGATCTCCTCGAGCTCGGCCTCGTCCAGGATCGGGATCCCGTCCGGATACCGCGCGCCGGCCAGCGCCGCCGGGTAGCGGCGCTTGTCGATGCCCGGGATCTGGGCGGCCGTGAAGGCCACGACCTCGCAGCCGGGGTCGTCCCGGTAGACGACGTTGAAGTCGTGGAAGTCGCGACCGGCCGCGCCCATGATCACGACGCGCACGCGTCCGCTGTGAGCTGTGCTCATGGGGCCTCGCCCTCGTGCATTGGCCGCCGCTGCGTCGGAGCATACACTCGCCGCCATGAGTCGCATCGGCTCCCCGGCCCCGCGCGCCCCGTGGCGCGAAGCGCTGCGCCGGATCATCTTCGAAGCCGAGACGCCGGAGGGCAAGGCGTTCGACGTCGCACTCCTGTGGGTCATCCTGGCCAGCATCGTGGCGGTGATGCTGGAGAGCGTCGCCAGCGTGCGCAGCGTCTACGGCCCCGCGCTGCGCGCGGCCGAGTGGGGCTTCACGGTGCTGTTCAGCATCGAGTACGGGCTCCGGCTCGCCTGCGCGACGCGCGCCGGCGCCTACGCCCGCAGCTTCTTCGGCATCGTGGACCTGCTGGCGATCCTGCCGACGTACCTGAGCCTGCTCTTGCCGGGCTCGCAGTCGCTGATCGTGATCCGCGGCATCCGGCTGCTGCGGATCTTCCGCGTCCTCAAGCTGGGGCGCTTCCTCGGCGAGATGAGCCTGCTCACGGCGGCGCTGCGCAACAGCCGTCACAAGATCGTGGTGTTCCTCGGAACGGTCTTGATCCTGCTCCTGATCCTGGGCTCGGCGATGTACCTGATCGAGGGCGCGGAGAGCGGCTTCACCAGCATTCCGACCGGCGTGTACTGGGCCATCGTGACGATGACGACGGTTGGCTACGGAGACATCGCGCCGCAGACCGTGATGGGAAAGCTGCTGGCTTCCGCGGTCATGATCCTCGGCTTCAGCATCATCGCGGTGCCGAGCGGCATCGTCACGGCGGAGATCGTCGAGTCGGTCACGCGCAAGCCCGTCACGACGCGCGTCTGCCCGGACTGCATGAGCGAGGGAC
>CP070734.1:3446868-3476005 GCA_020347605.1 Deltaproteobacteria bacterium
CACGCCGCATCGCGGACGCTCGGGGCGCTGGCGGCGGCCCGGGTCGACCTGTCGGGGCGCCGCAGCCTGCTCGACGTCGGTGGCGGCAGCGGCGCGTTCTCGATCGGTCTGTGCCAGATCCACCCGCAGCTGTCTGCCACGATTCTCGACTTCCCCAACGTCGTCCCGGTGGGCCGCAGGTTCGTGGCGCAGGCGGGGCTCGAAGCCAGGATCGATTTCGCAGCGGGCGACGCCTTGACCACCGAATGGCCCAGGGGCAAGGACGTGGTGCTGTTCTCGTACATCAGCGGCAGCGTGTCGGCCGAGGGCGTCGCGGAGCTGTATCGACGCGCGCACGCGGCGCTCGTGCCGGGCGGGATCGCGCTCGTCCACGACTTCATGGTCGACGACGATCGGAAGGGCCCGCCGCTCACGGCCATCTGGGCGCTCCAGCACCTGGTGTTCACGCCCGGAGCCGTGTCGCTCACGCCGGGCTTCGTGACCAGCACGCTCGAGGACGCGGGCTTCGCCGAGGTCTCGATCCACGGCTTCGTGCCCGGCATGACGCGGCTGGCGCTGGCGCACAAGGCGGCCTGAAGGCGGCCGCCGGAGGGGCGCGTCAGGGCTCCTCGCGGCGCGTCGGATGGCGCGCGAAGTAGCCCCGCGTCTCGCGGGCGACGACGCCCGAGAGCAGCAGCAGCCCGATCAGGTTCGGGATCGCCATCGCCCCGTTCATCGTGTCCGAGAAGTCCCAGACGAGCTGGAAGCCGCGCGTCTGCTGCTCCGCGAGCTGAAGGACGACGGCGCCGAAGAAGGACGCGGCGATGAAGACGATCCGGTAGGGGACGATCGCTCGCTCGCCAAACAGGTATTCGATCGCGCGCTCCCCGTAGTACGCCCAGCCGAGAATCGTGGAGAACGCGAAGAACACGAGACCCAGCGCGACGATGTTCCCGCCCCACGCCCCCGGCAGGCCGCTCTGGAACGCCGCGGCCGTCAGCGGAGCGCCCGTATAGGCGCTGCCCGTGATCGGATCGACCTGCGTCCACGCGCCGGTCACGACGATCACGAGGCCGGTCACCGAGCACACGACCAGCGTGTCGATGAAGGTCTGCGTCATGGACACGAGCGCCTGCCGCACCGGCTCCCGGGTCTGGGCGGCGGCCGCCGCGATGCCGCCGGTCCCGAGGCCCGACTCGTTCGAGAAGACACCCCGCGCGACCCCCCATCGGATGCCCGCGCGCAGACTCGCGCCGAGAAACCCGCCGGCTGCCGCGGAGGGCCGAAAGGCGTCGGCCACCACGAACTCGAGGGCGCCGGGCACGGCGCGCCAGTGGAGCGCCAGCACCAGCAGTCCACTCAGCAGGTAGAAGGTGATCATGATCGGCACGAAGAAGCTCGTGACGCGTCCGATCCAGCGGATGCCGCCGAGGATCACGAGGCCCGCGAACAGGGCGATCGCCGCGCCCGACGCGATCGGCGGGACGTCGAACGCGCTCTGGAGTGCGTCGGCCACCGAGTTCGACTGCACCATGTTGCCGATGCCGAAGGCCGCGAAGGCTGCGCACAGCGCGAACGCGAAGCCGAGACCCGCGCCGAGGCGGCCCCCGACCCCGTTCCGGAGGTAGTACATGGGGCCGCCCGTCATGCGGCCCCGGGCGTCCACCTCCCGGTAGCGCACGCCCAGCACGGCCTCCGCGTACTTGGTGGCCATCCCGACCAGGCCCGTGACCCACATCCAGAACAGCGCGCCGGGGCCGCCGGCGGCGATGGCGGTCGCCACGCCCGCGATGTTCCCGACGCCGACCGTCGCCGCGAGCGCCGTCATCAGCGCCTGGAAATGCGGGATGTCGCCCTCGGCGCCGGGCTCCGTGCGCTTGACGAGCGCGAGCCACAGCGAGTGACCGAGCTGGCGGAGCTGGAGCCCGCGCAGCAGGACGGTGAGGTACGCACCGGTCCCGAGCAGCAGGGCGAGCATCGGCACGCCCCACACCAGCGCGCTCGCGGCGCCGACCGCCTGCTGCAGCAGGTCCATGGACGGCGCCCAGTATTGCGCGGCGCCGGCCCGCTGTCGCCCGCCGCGGCTACTCCGCGCGCCGCGCGCGCGGGTGCGGATCCGCAGGCGCGCCGGCGCCGATCCCCTCTTCGATCAGCCTGCGGATGCGGGGGTCGGGGTGCTCGGTTCGGATGCGCTCGATGATCGCGTCCGGCTGGGTGACCCCCAGTGAGAAGAGCAACAGCAGCGCATGGGCCTGGATCTCGTAGTGGCTGCCCGTGTAGACCACGTCGCGCAGGGCGTCCCGCGCCGCCGCGCCACCCAGCTCGTGCAGGGCGCGGGCGGATGCGCGTCGCGTCCGCGCGTCGTCGCTGTCGAAGCTGCGCGCCAGCACGTCGGCCGCGTCGGCGCGGCCGGTCCGACCGAGCGCTTCGATGGCCGCCAGCCGGACCTCCGCGTCGCGATCGAAGAGCGCGACGGATTCGAGCTCGGCGACGACGCGCGCGTCGTCTCGCTCGGCGAGCCGCTCGACGGCGAAGCTGCGAACGGCGGGCTCCGGATGCCGGAGATAGGACGCGGTCTCGTCCGCGCCCGGAGGAAATCCGAGGCGCGCCAGCGCCTCGGCGCGCGCGGCGACGAGCCCGCCCGAAGCGGGCTCGAAGGCCTGGAGCAACGCCGCCGCCTCGGGCACGTCGCCCGCACCGAGCCGGCGCAGAAGCTGCGCCTTCGCTCCGTCGTCCACGCGCGGATCGCGCAGACAGGCCGCGATCGCCTCGCGATCCTCCGCGGCGAGGCTGCGCGCCAGATCCGGACGGCGCTCGAGCTGCGCGGCGGCATCCGCCACGAAGCGCGCGTGACCCGAGCGGAGCTCCCGGCGCAACACGACCCGCGGGTCCGGCGGCGCGGGATCGGAGTCCGCATAGCTCGACAGGATCGCACGGGCGGCGGCATCGGCCTCCGGTGCGATCCCGGTCACGCCGTCCCGGCCCGCCACGGTCGTCACATACGTGCCCGGCGGAAGGTTCTCGCGAAAGAACGAATGCTCGGGAGCGGGTCGCAGGAAGGCCAGCACCCGCTGCCCACGGCGGTACAGGCGCAGCGAGGAGAGCCGCTCCTCCAGCACGAGGAGCGGCTCGGACGGGCGGCCCTTCAGCACCGACTCGACCGCCAGCGTGTGGACGAACAGGTTTCCACGCGCGAACACGTCACTCTCCGTGACGCGCCCGATCACGATCAGCGAGGCCTCGCCGGTCAGCGCCTCCAAGAGACGCGGCGGTTCGGCGGCTGCGGCGAGAGACGCGACCAGCGCGAGTGCCGCGACGCGCCCGGCCGCGTGTCGCCGCGTCACGGACAGTCGGCTTGGAAGCGAAGCCCGGGCGGGTCGTACTGCCCGTTGCCGTCCACGTCCAGGAACAGCGGGTTGCTGAACGCGAGCGCCGGAACGCCGCCCTGCCCGAGGTTGCCGTCCTTCAGCGCCTCGAGCGTCTGGTTGCTCTCCTCGTCGAGGTCGTTCGGGATCACCGGGAAGAGCGGCTTCGAGACGCCATCCGTGCCCTTCACCATCACGACCACCCAGGTGTCCTCGGTGAGACCCGCGAGCGTGAGATCGGTGACGGCCTCCAGGCGCTCTCCGCCGTCGACGGGTACCGAGCTGACCGTGAAGTCCGTATCCGCCGTCTGGCTGAACTCGGGACAGATCCGGTAGAGGGGCGGCAGCCCGTCGCGGCCCTCCACGTCCGCAATGGTGTCGCTGTTCACGTAGTACTCGACCGCGTCGAACTCGGCCCAGCTCGGGCTCTGGATCTCCACCGTCACCGTGGCGGAGCCGCCGAGGGTGGGAACCAGCGTCGGCAGACCCGTCTCGAGGCCTCCCACCTCGCCCGGGTCGCCCTCGACGCGGACGCGCAGGAACGGCGCGTTGGTGCCGTACAGCCGGCCGTCGTTGACGTTCATCGCCAGCGTCTCGGCCAACGCGCCCAGGACTCCCGGATCGTCCGAGGGCGAGGCGACCAGGCTGCGCGGGCCGCCCGACTGCACCGACACGGTCACGTGCGTGTCCGAGGTCCCGTAGCCGGTGCGCGGGACGCCCTGATTCAGCAGGTTGAACCAGTTGCCCGCGTTCTCGCCCAGGAAGTTCCCGAAGGCCTGACTGCGGCGCGCGCCCTCCCAGACCTCGAGCGCGGTGAAGTCGGGGTCCCAGAAGTTCGCGACGCCCGGATCCAGACGCAGCGCGACGGGATCTCCGTTCGACTGCGGCGGCACCACGCCGGTGTCGAAGCGCAGCCCACCGTCGAAGAAGCTGTTGACGTGATGGATCTGCACCGTGTCCTCGCCGGGATCGCTCCGCACGGCGTCGTAGATCTCACCCGGGCTCAGCCCATACGCCCCGAACGACGGGAAGTCCTCCCCGGCCGGCGCGGCGCGGCCCCAGTCCACCGCGCCGCCGTTCACCTGATCCGCGTCGACGGTCATCGGGAAGCCGCCGAAGTGGCCGTAGTCGAAGGGCGTGATCTCGTTGTTCACCGCCGTCGAGATCAGATCCTCGACGCCGAGGTCCAGCAGATCCTGCGTGAAGTCCGCGCGGAACTCGTGGTCCGACGGCGTGAAGAAATCGACGCCCTCGGCCAGCATGCTCACGATCCGCTCCTCGCGGGTGACGGCGCAGTCGGGACTGTCGAAGGAGTGCACGTGGAAGTCGGCCGAAACGAAGCCCGTCGAGGTCACGACCCGGGCCAGGTCGGCATCCACCGGAAACGAGCCGCCGCTCGTCACCGCCACGTCCTGCACGTGGATCGAGAACTCCGTCCCATGCGAGACCACCACCTGGTAGTCGCCGGGCTCGATCGCCACGTCACCCGAGTCGCCGCTGTGGTCGACGAAGACGACCCGCGCGATGCCGTGCGGGCGGCGGTCCTTCGTGATGTCGCCGAACACGCCCGTCTCGTTCTGGATCAGGCCCAGGACCGACTGGCTGTTGCCCGGATCGGGACTGGGGTCGAAGCCGACGAAGGAGACCTTGGCCGCCAGGGGGTGGCCGCTCGAGTCCGCGATCGTGGTCCGGACCCGCCCCGGCGCCTCGAGCGTGAAGTCCCGGGTGACCGTGAGGCCCGGCGCAATGCCGACCGTGCCGGGATCCGGGCTGCCGAACAGGTGTCCGTCCTTGTGGACGCGCAGCTCGTACGAGCCGGCCGGCAGCGTCCCCTCGTACGCGCCGTCGGCGTCGGTGCGGAACTGGGAGGCCACGTTCCACTGGGTTCCGGGCCCCGCGGCTGCGGCGAGCACCGCGATCTCGGCATCCGGCAGCGGCGCGCCGTCCACCGTGACGCGTCCGCGCACCGTTCCGGTCGGCAGCCCCTTCAGCCGGTTGCGGATGTCCACGATGCCCGCGACGTCGCCGTCCGCCACGCCGAGAAAGCGCTCCACCACGACGCTCTCCCCGGGCGCGAGCACGTAGTTGGGCGCTTCCACGCCGATCAGGGCGAAGACGGCCCGCACGCCGAACAGGATCACGCTGACGCCGCTCGTGTTGAAGCTCGTCGATCCCGGGATCGTATGCACGTAGCCGTACGAGACCCCTCCGGTCGCCGCCTCGCCGCTGTAGGCCACGAAGTCACAGGGCAGCTCGGCCGCGCACGCCTCCTCGGTCGTGACGAGCGGCTCCCCGAACCCGTAGCCGGGGTGGAAGATCTCCTGCCCGAGGGCGCTCAGGAACTCGCCGAGAAACGTGGAAATCGTCTCGGATCCGCTCACGTTCGTGATGGTGGATTCGATGCGCACGAAGTCGTCGTCGGGACCGAGGCTGTAGTCGGTGGTCACCTCCACCGGCAGGTCGCGGTCGTCCAGATCCGCCGGGAAGGGAAAGCCGAAGTCCCGGATGGTCGAGCTCGGATTGATGCGGTCGAGCAGGTCGTCGACACCCGTGGCGCGGATGATCGCGGGGTTGCCGTCGCTGCCGTCGTTCAGGACGAAGACGTCGGTGTAGTGGGCGGTGTTCTCGAGGTTCAGCATGAACGCCCACTCCTCGAGCAGGTCGCGCCCGGGCTCGCGCGGCGCGCGCTGGATGTCGGCGTCGATGAGCTGACCGCCGAACTGGCCGACCGCGCCCGAGAAATTCCGCTGCGGCGCCTGCACGATCACCCGGATGTGGTCGTTCTGGAGCAGCAGGTCGCCCGGACGACCGCGCGCGAGCAGGCCGCCGATGGTGTCGGCGTCACCGCGGACCTCGGTGGCGCTGGCCACACCGCGGACCGCGTAGGGCAGCAGCGCGATGCTGTCGGAATCCCTCCCGTCCGCGGAAACGGCCTTGTACTTCGCGGTCGCGGCGCCCAGCTCCACGACGCAGGTCTCGCTCGTGCAGGCGCCGGAGACGGTCGCGGTGCCGGTCGAGTCGGTGATCGCGATGGTGACGTCCGAGTTCGCGCACACGCGAATCCGGTGCGCGTTCGGCTTCCACGCGGCAGCGCCACCGATCAGGTGGCCGCGGATCTCGTGCACGACCTTGGCGTTGTTGGTGCGGCTCTGACCCTTCGCCGTGGTCGTGAGGGTCTCCAGGGGGTTCCGGGCCGTGCAGACGTCGGCCCGCGCGCGCGGCGCCAGGAGCGCCGAACCCATCCCCAGGAGCGTCGCGATCCCCACCGCTACCGCCTGCCGTCTCGCTTCCCTTCGCATCACCCGCCTCCTCGTGCGGCCCTGCCCGGCCCGCGCCCCGCGCCGGCCGCCCTGCGTGCCGAACCCCACAATCCTACCACGGCGGGACCCCGGTCTGGCGCGCCCGAGGCCCTGCGATTTCGACGACCTGCGCGGCGCGCTCAGGGCACCGCGCGCCGCGCGTCCAGCTCGGCGCGGATGCGGCCGTGCTCCCGATGATCGAGCAGGAAGCGGCCGAAGACGACGGCGGCGAGGCTGAACATCGCGAAGGGGGCGCCGGCGAACAGGCCGCGGATCGCGAGCTCCGCAGCGCGGCCCTGCTCGACATTGGGCTCGAAGCCGGAGACCTGGAGCAGCACTCCCGTCAGCAGGATGATGAGCGCGTGGGCCGCCTTGATCGCGAAGCCCTGTGCGGCCGAATAGGCGCCCTCCTTCCGCTCTCCGCTCACGTACTCGTCGTAGTCGATCACGTCGGCCAGCATCGACGGACCCACCGCGCCCCCGCAACCGGACGAGAGGCCCGCGAAGACCAGCAGCACGCAGATCAGCACCACGTCGCCCTCCCCGACGAAGAAGCAGGAGCCGAACGAGAGCGCCGTTCCGACCATCGCGAAGCGCCAGACGTTCCGCTTCCCGAAGCGCCGCGACGCGCGCACCCAGAACGGGATCGAGATCACGCTGAACACCACGAAGATGGCGGGAAGCGGACCGATCAGATCGGGTCGCTTCAGGATGTAGACGGTGAGGTACGGCGAGAGGATGCCGAGCACCCCGGATCCGCTCATCTCGATGAACACGACGAACAGCAGGATCCGGGCGTGCGGATTCCGGAGCACGTCGCCCATCGCGCCGAAGGAGCTCTGGGCGCCACGCCCCTGGTACTCCGCGCGCTCCGCGATCAAGCTGGCGGGGATGAGCAGAACCGCCGACAGGACGACGATCGCGACGAGCGCCAGCGAAGCGGCTGCGGCGCGCGGATCCGGGGAGTTCTCCACGAACTGCATGCCGCCGAACGCCAGCATGATGCCCAGCGTGAAGGCCGCGTGTCGCGCGCCGAAGATCCGGCTCCGGTCGTGATGATCGGTCGAGAGCTCGGCTCCGAGCGACAGGTGCGGGATCACGTACGCGGTGAATGCCGTGTAGAAGGCGAACAGACCCACTCCGATCCAGACCGTGAGCGCGGTCCCGTGCAGAGCCGCCGGCGGGATCCAGATCATGGCGAACGTCAGGCCGAGCACCGGAATCGCGGCCAGCATCCAGGGACGGCGCCGCCCGAGGCGGGTGCGCGTGCGATCGCTCCAGGTACCCGCAATGGGATCCGACACCGCGTCCCACGCGCGACCGAGCGCGAAGATGACGCCGACCGTCGCGGGCGCCAGCAGCAACACGTCGGTCGCGAACTTCAAGAAGAAGAACTGGACGAAGAACAGGAGTGCCGACAGGCCGAAGATCGGCGGGCCGTAGGCCAGCACGATGCGCAGCGGCACCCGTTCGGCGCGCGGGTGCGCAGCGCCGGACCGGACGGACGTGGCGGAGCGCTGCGTCATGCTGCGCTCGCGGAAGCGGCTCGTCTTCGACGCATTCGCACTCGCTCTCCCGTGGGCGTCGCGCCGGGGGCACGCCGGCGGCGACCGCGCCGCGGAGGCCGATTCTGGCATAATCCCGGCCGGCTGCTGAACCTGCGAGCCCGCGGCGGGGCCCCGCTCGGCATGGAGACGCCTCCCATGATCCACCGGATCGACCACACCGCGATCTCGGTGCCGGACTTCGACGCCGCGCTCGAGTTCTACGCCGGGGTCCTGGGCTTCGAGGTCCTGTTTCGCGCGGGCTGGCCGAAGGGATCGGCGTCGATCGACGCGCTGGTGGGACTCGAGGGCTCCGCCTCGAAGATGGCCATGCTGCAGCTGGGAGACACGAGGATCGAGATCTTCGAGTACCAGAGCCCGACGCCCCGGCCCCAGGCCCCCGGCCGCCCGGTGAACGACCACGGGATCACGCACATCTGTCTGCGCGTCAGCGACATCGATGCGGAGTGCCAGCGGCTGGAGCGCGCGGGCGTTCGCTTCAACATCGCGGTCGTCGACCTCGGGACCGAGCGATCCGTGTACGGGCGGGATCCCTTCGGCAACACGCTCGAGCTGCTCGAGCGAACGGCGGGCGCAGCCGCGGCGGATCCGCCCGGCGGAGCGCGGCGATGACGGCGAACGGCGAGGTCCCCGCCTCGTTCCGGGAGTCGGAGGCGGCGCTGCACGAAGCGGCCGTCGAGGCCGTGGGGTGCGACGACTTCGGCGACCCGTCGTACCTCGACGGACTGCGCGTCCTGCTCGACGCCTACGACCGCGAGGCGAAGCTCACCCCGGTCGGCCGGCAGCTCACGTACCGGGGCATCCGCAACATCCTCGTGGCGCGCCTCCGGGTGCAGCAGCAACTGCGCGCGCACCCCGAGGCTCTGGCGGCGGAGATCGACCGGCCCGTCTTCATCTGCGGCCTGGTCCGGACCGGCAGCACGGCCCTGCATCACCTGCTGGGCCGCGATCCCGACATCCTCGTCCTTCCCTACTGGCTGGCCTGCCACCCGCAGCCCCGCCCGCCCCGCGCGGAGTGGGACGCGCACCCGGACTTCCGGGCGTCGGTCGCCGAGCTCGACGGCATGTACGCGGCCGATCCGTCGCTGAAGGCCATCCACTTCATGGAGGCCGACGGCCCGGAGGAGTGCCGGCACTTCCTCGCGCAGAACTTCACCGACGATGGATTCGAGGTGAATACCAGCATCCCGAGCTACCGGCGCTGGTATGCGAGCCGCTTCCTGCGCGACACGTACCTGCGCCATCGGGATCTCCTGAAGCTCGTGGGCTCGACCTGCCCCGGCCGGCGCTGGGTGCTCAAGTACCCCGTTCACATGCGCAACCTGCGGGCGCTCCTGGAGGTCTACCCGGACGCCTGCATCGTGCAGACCCACCGCGACCCCGCGACCGTCCTCTCCTCGTACGTCAGCCTGATCGCGAGCTTCCGCAGCCTGTTCGAGGACGCGATCGACCGCGCGGCCATCGCCCGGGACCAGCTCGAGCTGTGGGCCGCGGGCGCCGAGGACGCGATCGCCGTGCGCCGCGAACACGACGCCGCGCGCTTCTTCGACCTCCACTTCCGCGACACCGTCGCGGATCCCATCGCGTGCGTGAAGCGCATCTACGCGCGCTTCGACCTGCGGCTCTCGGAGGCGGGAGAACGCGCGCTGCAGCGCTGGCACGCGGACAATCCGCCCGGCAAGCACGGCCGACACGCGTACTCGATGGACGATGTCGGCATCTCGCGCGCGGAGATCCTGGACCGCTTCGAGACCTACATGGACCATTTCGGCATCGAGCCGGAGTGACGCGCGGGAGGCGCGAGCCCATGCCCCACCGGCGCCAGCCGCGCACCGCCCACGAGGCGGCGCTGCTGAAGCGGAGCGAAGCGCTCCTGCCCGCCGGCGTGCGCAACGCCACGCTCAATCCGGACTACGCGATGGTCGTGAAGGAGGCGCGGGGCGCACGGATCTGGGACTGCAGCGGCAACGAGTACGTCGACTACCTGCTCGGGTCGGGCCCCATGCTGCTGGGCCACGCCCACCCGGCCGTGGTGGCGGCGGTCCGCGCCCAGCTCGAGCGCGGCAGCAACTACCTGATGGTGAGCGAGCCGGCCATCCGGCTGGCCGAGGCGATCGTAGAGATCGTGCCGTGTGCCGAGAGGGTCTCGTTCCACAGCACCGGCTCGGAGGCGACCTCCTTCGCGATGCGCCTGGCGCGCGCCTACCGCGGTCGGAGCGCGATCCTGAAGTTCGAGGGCGGCTATCACGGCATGGGCGATCACGCGCTCATGAGCAACCAGTGGACGGCAACGCCCCGTCCCTTCCCCGAGCCGGTGCCGAACTCGGCCGGGATTCCGGAGTCCGTCACGCACGAGGTGCTCGTGGCCCCCTTCAACGACATCGAAACGACGAGCGGGCTGATCGAGACCCACCGGGAGCGACTCGCCGCGGTCATCGTGGAGCCGCTCCAGCGCACGATTCCACCCCGACCGGGGTTTCTCGAGGCGCTGCGCTCGCAGACGCGCGAATACGACATTCCGCTCATCTTCGACGAGGTCGTGACGGGCTTCCGACTGGCGCTGGGCGGCGCCCAGGCCTACTACGGCGTCACGCCCGATCTCTGCGCACTGGGGAAGAGCATCTCCGGCGGGCACCCGATCGGCGTGCTGTGCGGACGGGCCGACCTCCTGGGCCTGGCGGGCCGCGCCGGACGCGCTGCCGGCAGTCCCGTGATGCTGACCGGCACGTTCAGCGCCAACCCGGTCTCGGCGGTGGCCGCGCTCGCCTGCATCGAAGAGCTCCGCAAGCCGGGCTGCTACGAGCGGCTGGCGGCGACGGGCCGCAGGCTGATGGAGGCCCTGCAGGCGACGCTCGACCGGGCGGGCATCGCGGCGCGCGTCGGCGGCGAGCCGTCCGCCTTCCAGCCCTGGTTCACGGACCGCGAGATCGTGGACTTCCGCTCCACGCAGTCCGCCGACGGCCGACTCTCGGCGCGCTTCAGCGAGGCCCTGCTGGAGCACGGCGTCGTGAAGGCGCACGAGAAGTTCTTCGTGTCGACCGCCCACACCGAAGACGACGTGGCGTGGACGCTCGAGGCGTTCGCCCGCGCCGCCGAGCGACTCCGCGAGACGCGGTCCCGTCCCTGAAGGGACGTACCGCCTCGCGATCCGCAGCGCTCAATCAGCGGCTGGGGTCATCCGATAAACCGCTGTAGATCCGGCGACGCGTGGCGCCTCCACGGGCGCGCGGGCTCCGCGATCCGCTCGGGAGAGGAAGGCATGTTCCCGTACTCCACCGGCTTCATGACGATGCTTCAGGGGCTCTATTCCCTGATCTGGATCGCCGTCCTGATGGACGTCCTGTCGCCGACGCTGGATCTGCGCAAGCTCCCGCCGTGGTCCGCGTCCGAGGGGCTCGTGGTCCTCACCGCGATCTTCACGCTGGCGCTCGCCGTGGGCACGGTGATGAACACGGTCTCGCGGAACGTCTTCCGGCGCACCAAGGAGCTGTGGGCCTCCGAGGTGCTGACCAGCCGCTCCGTTCGAGAACGACTGGACCGGATCGGCGCGCTGCGACCGACGGGCGGACCCAGCCTCGCGGAGGTCCACGCGGCCGACGGCCGCGAGCGGGTTCGCACGGCGGGCGAGTTCGTGCACGCGATCGAGCACGTCCTCTGGATTCGCGCGCCACACGTCAACCAGAACATCGAGATCTATCGCGACCAGTACCGCCTGGCGCGCGGCTTCATCCTTCCCTCGCTCATCCTGGCGATCGTGCTCCCGTTCTGGGAGGTCGTGCCGCGCGGGCACATGGGCGGCTTCCCGCTGATCAGCGTCCAGCTCTTCTTCCTGGCCGTCTTCTTCGCCGGCACCTCGATGTACGCGTTCCGCGAGCGATCGTATCGGTACGCGGCCGCCCGGATCCGCGCCTTCCTGACCCTGGAGCGGGAAGCGCAGAGGGTCTCGGAGACGAGCCAGGACCCGCACCTGTCCGCCATCGCCTGAGGGGCCGCGCGCGTCGGCCGCGGTGGCCGGGTCAGAAGACCGTCTTGCCCGAGAAGCGGTTGCACGGGCCGATCTCGTTCAGGAGATCCTCCGCCCCGCTCTGGTCGTTGTAGACACCGGTCGTCTGGCAGGTGCCGAAGGGCCCGACGATGCCCAGCGATGTGCCCGCGATGGGCTTGACGAGCCCCCAGGTGTTGAAGTTGGCGTCGCCGTCCAGGTTCGAGCGCGCCCCGACCGTGAAGGCCATGCCGCCGTTCGAGGTCACTCCGTACTGGTAGTAGACCTGTCCCTCGGGCGCCCAGCCCATGGCGTTGAAGCCGTGGCTGGTCGACGGGGTCAGCGGCCACTGCCGCTTGTCGCGGCCGATCGAGGTCGGCACCACGGGCATGGCGCTGGTGTAGACGCCGTACTCGGCGTGATAGGCCTCCTCGGACACCCGGATGGCGCTGAGGTTCGACTTGACCTCGCTCGCCTTGGTGCGGAGCTGAAAGCGGATGAAGGCCGGAATCGCGATGGTGGCGATGATTCCGAGGATGCCGACGACCAGCATCAGCTCGATCACGGTGAAGCCCGCCCGCCGGCTGCGTCTACGCATCGGTGGCGCCTCCGCTCGATCCCTCCCCGGCCTCGGTTCGCGCGAGCTGAAGCGCCAGATCGCGCGCCCCCTTCAGATCCTCTTCGTCGAGCCGGGACAAAAGCTCCCGCGCCATGTGCCGACGCCGCAGGTCGTCCGCGCGAAGCTGGTCGCGGAATTCCACGACCGCCGCGGCCAGCGACTGGAGGTGGTCTCGCGGACGCAGCGCGACGCGTTGATCGTAGTCTCCGCGGCCGAACGCCCGGATCGCCCGCTCGATGACCCAGGCCGGCCCCACGAAGCGATGGGTGAGGAAGACCGCCGCGGCGCCCATCGCGACGGCGGCGAACGCGAGGTAGACGACGCCCGCGCGGAACGCGATGTTTCGCGCCTCCTCGGGCCGGAGGGCGCCGAGCGCGGCCTCGCCGGGAAGCACGTAGACGGCGGCCGCGTAGGCCAGGGCGACGACCACGGGAATCGCGAGCAGCGGCAAGGCCACGGCCAGCTGCGTGCGCGCCTCGATCAGGTAGCGCGCCCGCTTCAGCGTGAGCGATTCCAGCTTGTCGCGCACGCGGCTCTCCTCCAGGCGCTTCCGGAACGTTCTAAGGGGCATTCGGATCCTCGATGCGGAGCTTCATGGGGGGCACCGCGATCCACTTGCCCCGCAATGCGGCGAGGACCTGCTCGACCGCCGCCACCGGCCCTTCGAGCGTGAGCGAGAGCTCGCGAGCGCAGCGCGGCCCGGGTTGCGCGCCCGGCACGCAGGTCTCGGCCTCGAGCTCCTTGTCGAGATCGCGCACCGGAGCGTGCTCGGCGATGAACGCGTCGTAGTTCTCGAGGCCCAGCGGGTCGTCGCCGTCGAGCTCCTCGAACGTGCCGTCGAAGGACACCGTGCGCTTCTTCACGGGGGCGGCATCGATGGGCGATGTTGCCGCGGCGCGCACCAGATCGTCCTCGGGGTCGAACGCGAGCATCGTGCGACCCGCCGCGCCCGCGCCCACGGCGAGGTGCGAGGCCTTGAGCTCCGACGCGAAGCGTACGTTTCCGCCGGGCCGGATCGCCTGCGTCGTGGTTCCGAACTTGAGCTCGAGCGGACCGATCCGAACGACGTCGCCCGGTTGGAGCTCGCACTCGGCCGCAATCCGCTGGCCGTTCACCAGCGTGCCCAGACCCGTGCCGCGATCCGCCACCGTGTGGCGCTCGCCGTCCTTGCGAAACAGCGCGTGCTCGCGGGACACCTCGGGATCGGACAGCAGGATGTCCTGGCTCTTGGATCGCCCGACCGCGAGGTCGCGCGTGTCCCAGATCACGACCTGTTCCCGGCCCTCGCCGAGCCCATAGACCAGATAGCTGCTCGTCTTCTGCCGATCCGACATCGCGGCCCCCGGCCCGTCCCGTCTTGGCGTATCGGAGCCCGGCGTCGGCGTCTTGAGCCACCCGCCTGCCGGTCTGTGTCGAGCTCCCCGATGCGAGATCCCCTCGCCGGGTTCGCCACCGTGGGGAATCCCCGTGGAGTACCATCGCCGCGCAGGTCCGAATCCGATGACGATGCCCCGACCCTCCGCGCCGACCCGCATCCGGGACGTCCTGTGGCGCGGGGGGCTGCGCGTCGCCTACTCGCTTCAGCGGCTCTACTGGTTCGTCTTCCGGCCCGAGCAGCGCGGCGTCTACGTCGCCGTCTGGCATCGCGGACGCCTGCTCGTCGTGAAGCTCTCGTACCGGAGCGCCGCCACGATTCCGTGTGGAGCGGTCAAGCGGGGCGAGCCGCGCGCGAGCGCGGCCGCCCGCGAGCTCGCCGAGGAGGTCGGCATCGACGTGCGCCCCGAGGCGCTTCGCTTCGTCGGCGAGGTCGTGAACCACTCGGGCTACCTGAAGGACCACTGCGACGTCTTCGAGCTCGACCTCAGCGAGGAGCCCGCCGTGCGCGTCGACCGGCGCGAGGTCGTCCGCGCCGCCTTCCGCACCCCCGCAGAGATCCTCGCCGGGCCCCTCTCGCCGGTCGTGCGGGCCTATCTCACCGAGCTGCCCGCAGGCCGGGCGCGCGCCGCGAGCGATTGATCGCAACCGGTTTCCGGGGGAGACGTGCCGCCCTTCGAGCTCGCGCTGGTCCTGCTCTCCGGCCTGCTCCACGCCTCGTGGAACGCGGCCACCAAGGGCAGTGACACGCCCACGAGCTTCCTGCTGGCCATGGAGGTGGTCTCGCTACTGCTCTTCGTGCCGATCCTCGCGCTGGGATTCGATCCGCGCGAGGTGCCGCCGGCGGTGTGGGCGCTCGTGCTCGCGAGCGCGCTCATCCACGCCTTCTACGCCTTCCTCTTGAGCCGCGCCTACGCGCATACCGAGCTTTCGATCGCCTACCCGATCGTGCGCAGCACGCCGGCCTTCGTGCCCTTCGTCGCGGTGCCCCTGCTCGGCGAGAGCGTCTCGCCGCTCGGCGCGCTGGGGATCGCACTCGTCGTGCTGAGCCTGTGGGCGGTGACGGCCGACGGCCGCTTCGATGCGCGCGCCTTCCGCTCGCGCGGCGCCCGGCTCGCCTACCTCACGCTTCTCACGACGGTGGGCTACTCGCTCGTCGACAAGGAGGCGATGCGGATCCTGGGAGAGGCGCCGTGGAGCAGTCGGGTGCCCCCCTCCGTCGCGTACCTGACGCTCATGTTCGTGCTCTACCTGCCGTGCTTCATGCTGCTGGCCCGCGGAACCGCGAGCGCCGCGGAGGTGGCCCACGTGCTGCGCACCCGGACGGCGAGCGTCGCCGGGGCCGCACTCGTCGCATTCGTGAGCTACGTGCTCGTGCTGCGCGCCATGGAGACGGCGCCCGTCAGCTACATCACGGCCGTGCGTCAGTCGAGCGTGCTCTTCGCGCTGGCCATCGGAGTTCTCGCCTTGCGCGAGCCGCCGCGGCGCCTGCGCCTGCTCGGCGGGCTCGCCAACGTGGCGGGTGTCGCACTGATCGGACTCTTCCCGTGACCCGCCTCCGCAGCGGGGCGTAGCCGACACCTGCGGGAATCACCCCGTCTCCGAGCACCGCCGCCCGCGCACGACCCGGCGCCGCGCGAGCGCCCGCAGGTGGGCCCGGGCGGCGGGAGCGGCATACTCCCGCCATGCCGTCCGCGCCCCCGTACGGTCCCGACCTCGAAAGCCTGCGCGAGCACCCCGTGCCGTCGTGGTACGAGGACGCCAAGCTCGGCATCTTCATCCACTGGACGCTGGCCTCGATCCCGGCCTTCGCGCCGCGCGACTACGAGATCAACGAGCTCATCCGCAAGCGCTACGACGACTTCATGCTGCTCTCCCCGTACGCGGAGTGGTACGAGAATGCGCTGCGCTTTCCCGACAGCCCCTCCGCCCGCTTCCACCGCCAGCGCTACGGCGACCGGCCCTACACGGCGTTCCAGTTCGACTGGGAGGCGGCTCTCGCGCAGTGGGACGCGGCAGCCTGGGCGGAGCGCTTCCGCAGAGCGGGGGCGCGCTACGTGGTGCTCGTCGCGAAACACCACGACGGCTACTGCCTGTGGCCGAGTGAGGTCGCGAACCCCAGGCGTCCCGGCTGGCGCTCGAAGCGCGACGTGGTGGGCGAGCTGGCCGCCGCGGTGCGGGGAGCGGGACTGCGGTTCGGCGTCTACTACTCCGGCGGCATCGACTGGAGCTTCAACCCGAAGCCCGTGCGCACCCTCGTGGACTTGATGGCGTCGGTGCCGCGCGGCCCCTACCCCGACTACGCCGAGGCCCAGGTGCGCGAGCTCGTGCGGCGCGTGGAGCCCGAGGTGCTGTGGAACGACATCGCCTGGCCCACCCCGCAGGCCCGCCTCAACCAGCTCTTCGCCGATTACTACGCCGCGGTGCCCGACGGACTGGTGAACGACCGCTGGCTCTGCGACGGCTGGCGGCTCCGCAGCCTGCGCATCCAACCGCTGCGCGCGCTCGCGGACGCCCTCGTGAAGCGCGCCGTGCGAGCGGGTCGCGCACTCACCACGCCCCCCGCCCCGCCCCACTACGACGTGCGCACCCCCGAGTACGCCGTGTTCGACGCGATCCGCACGCGGAAGTGGGAGTGCGTGCGGGGCATGGACAAGAGCTTCGGCTACAACCGCCAGTCGCGCGAGGCCGACTTCATCGGCGAGGCGGAGCTGGTCCACGGCTTCGTCGACATCGTGTCGAAGAACGGCAACCTGCTGCTCAACGTGGGCCCCCGCGGCGAGGACGCGGCGATCCCCGAGCTACAGATCCAGCGCCTCGACGCGCTCGGTCGCTGGCTCGACCAGAACGGCGAGGCCATCTACGGCACCCGTCCCTGGCGGCGCGCCGCGGGCGCAACGTCCGAAGGCCTGGGCGTCCGCTTCACGGCGCGGGGCGACGACGTCTTCGCGATCGTGCTCGACACGCCGAACCAGAGGCAGCTCACGCTCTGCGACGTGCGCGCGCGACCCGGCGCGGTGGTCCGGCGCCTCGGCGGCGATCGCCTCGCCTGGAACCAGATGGGTCCGGACCTGCGGGTCGAGCTCGACGCGCCGCTGCCGAGCGCGCCGGCGCACGCCTTCTGCATCCCGCAGTAGGGCGCTAGCCCTCCGCCAGCGCGACGAAGAAGTCGATGGCGGCGGGGTTCGCGAGCGCGTCGCGGCTCACCGCACGCTCGGGCGGCACGCCGTTCAGGATCTTCTTGACCGGCACCTCGAGCTTCTTGCCGTTCAGCGTCCGCGGCACCTCGGGCAGCGCATGCACCTCGTCGGGGACGTGTCGGGGCGACAGACCGGAGCGAATCGAACGGACGATCCGGTCCCGCAGGCCGTCGTCGAGCGCCTCCCCCTCGCGCAGCACCACGAACAGCAGCAGCCGGCCCTCGGAGCCCAGCTGCGAGGTGTCGATGACGAGGCTGTCCACCACCTCGGGGATCTCCTCGACCACCCGGTAGAACTCGCTCGTGCCCATCCGGATGCCGCCGCGGTTGAGCGTCGAGTCCGAGCGTCCGTAGATCACGCAGGTGCCGCGCGGCGTCACCTTGAGCCAGTCGCCGTGCCGCCACACGTCCGGGTAGACGTCGAAGTAGCTCTCGTGGAGCCGGCGCCCGTCCGGGTCGTTCAGGAACTCGACCGGCATCGACGGCATCGGCTCGGTCAGCACCAGCTCGCCGACGTCGTCGACGACCGGCCGGCCCGCCTCGTCGAAGCTCTCGACCTTGCAGCCGAGCGCCCGGCACTGCATCTCGCCGGCGTGGACCGGCTGGTTGGGGTTCGACACGATGAAGCCGGTGACCACGTCGGTGCCGCCCGAGATGGGCGCGACCAGGACGTCGGGCCCCACGTGATCGAGCACCCAGGCGAAGCCCTCCGGCGGAAGCGGCGCCCCCGTCGAGCCCACCGTCCGGATCCGGTGCAGATCGAAGTCGCGGGACGGATCGAGTCCCGCCTTCATGCAGCCCGCGATGTAGGGTGCGCTGACGCCGAAGCAGGTGATGCCGGTTCGCTCGGCGAGCCGCCACAGCGCGGTCAGGTCCGGGTGTGCCGGACTGCCGTCGTAGAGCACGAGCGTCGCCCCGAGCATCAGCCCGCTGATGTTGAGGTTCCACATCATCCAGCCCGTGGTGCTGAACCAGAGGAAGCGGTCGTCGGGGTGGATGTCGAGGTGGAGGGCGAGCGCCTTCAGGTGCTCGAGCACCACGCCGCCGTGTCCGTGCACGATCGCCTTCGGGGCGCCCGTGGTGCCCGACGAGGAGACCACCCAGAGCGGGTGATCGAACGGCACCGGCTCGAAGGCGAGCTCCGCTCCCGGCACGGCGAGCTCGTCCCAGCGCATTGCGCCCGCCAGACGCCCCAGCTCCGGCTGCGCGTCGAGGTACGGGAGGACGACGCTGCGGGTCAGCGTCGGCAGGCCGGCCTGGATCTCCGATACCGCGTCGAGCGTCCCGAAACGGCGTCCGTTGTACGTGTAGCCGTCGACCGCCAGCAGTACCTTGGGGGCGAGCGGCTGGAAGCGCTCGATCACGCTGCGCGTGCCGAACTCGGGCGCACAGCTCGACCAGGCGGCGCCGAGGCTCGCCACCGCGAGCGCGGCGGCGAGCGTCTCGGCGGTGTTCGGCAGGTACGCGACGACGGTATCGCCCCGGCCCACACCCAGGCTTCGAAGGCCCCCCGCGAGCTCCGCGCTGCGCCGCGACAGCTCGGCGTAGGTCATCTGGGTGGTTCGGCCCGACTCGTGCGCGGCGACGACGGCCAGGTGCTCGTCGCGCCGGCGCAGGCAGTGCTCCGCGTAGTTGAGCTCGGCCCCCGTGAACCAGCGGGCGCCCTCCACGCGCGTACCCTTTGGTGACGCGGCGAGGACGCGGCTGTACGGCGCGCGCGCGATGACCGCGAAGTGGTCCCAGACGGCGGACCAGAAACCCTCGAGGTCTTCCACCGACCACCGCCACAGCGCGTCGAAGCTCTCGAAACGGAGGCCGCGGTGCTCCTCGAGCCAGCGCATGAAGCGCGTGAGATTGGACTGCGCGACGCGCTCCGGGGTGGGCTCCCACAGGAGCGTGCCTTCGGAGACCGTTCGAGGGCCCTCTTCCGTCACCTGGCGCCTCAGCCGCCCGCCTACCGGCTCGATGGGCGACGCGCACTTCGCCGTCACCCCCCACCGCGAGATGCGGTGTGCCGCCCGACGGTATCACGCTTCGCCGGGATCCTTCCGGCGCGACCGCGCGGGTGCAGGTCGGGCCCCAAGGCGTCGGAGCCGCAGGCGTTCCGCGGGCTGGCTCGCGACGCCCCGATCCGCCGCGTCGCACGCGCGCCGCGCCGGGACGGGGCGCCGGGGCCGTGGGCCGGCGCGATGCGTGTACACTATTCGATCGACCCGACGCACCGGACGCTCTCAGGCAGGAGCTGATCAGCCATGTCGAAGAACCGCCTCGCCTCCCTCCCCGCCCTGCTTCTCACCGCTCTCGCGCTGTCCGCGAGCGCGACGCTCGCCTCCGCACAGGTGCCGAGCCCGACCCTCGAGGGTCCCATCGCGGGACCCGGCACACCCTTCGTGGCGGGCACGGGCTTCGATCTCGCTCCGCTCGGCTACGCCCAGCAGGAGTACTTCATCGCCGGTACGGCCCGCGCGTTCACCAACGCGGGACCGCTCGAGCCCGACGGCGTATGGGAAGCGGTGCCCGGCGAGACGGCGGACTACACGACGCGCATTCTCGTCCACCGGCCCATGCAGCGGGGACGGTTCAACGGGACGGTCATCGTCGAGTGGTTCAACGTGAGCGGCGGCCTCGACGCCTCGCCCGATTGGACGACGGCCCACACCGAGCTGATCCGGCGCGGCTATGCGTGGGTGGGCGTTTCCGCGCAGTTCGTCGGCGTCGAGGGCGGCGGCGGCATCGGCGGCCTTCCGGACTTCTCGCTCAAGTCCATCAACCCTGCGCGCTATGGAGCGCTCGTGCATCCCGGCGACAGCTTCTCCTACGACATCTTCTCGCAGGCGGCCCGGGCGATCCGCGAGCCCAGCGGAGTGAGCCCGCTCGGAGACCTGAAGATCGCGCGGGTGATCGCGGTCGGCGAGTCGCAGTCCGCGTTCCGGCTCGTCACCTACATCAACGCGATCCACCCGCTCGCCGGGCTCTACGACGGCTTCCTGGTCCACAGCCGGGCTGCGACCAGCGCACCCCTCTCGCAGGAGCCGCAGCCCGCGATTCCAGCGCCCTCGGTCGTGTGGATCCGTCCGGACCTCGACGTCCCCGTTCTCACCTTCCAGACCGAGACCGACCTGACGCTGCTGCGCTCCTTCTTCTCGCGCCAGCCCGACACCGCTCGTCACCGGCTCTGGGAGGTCGCCGGCACGGCCCACGCGGATACGTACACGCTGCTCGTCGGGGCCACGGATCTGGGAGACTCGCCGGAGGTCGCCGATCTCGTGATCACCGCGTCGCCGATTCCCGGGATCCTCGAGTGCGGCGAGCCGGTCAACTCGGGCCCGCAGCACTGGGTGCTGAAGGCGGCCTTCCGCGCGCTCGAGCGCTGGGTGCGGCTCGGAACGCCGCCCGCCTCCGCACCGCGGCTCGAGGTGAGCGCCGACCCGGAGCCCGTCATCGCGCGCGACGCCCACGGCAACGCACTCGGCGGCATCCGCACGCCGCAGGTCGACGTGCCGATCGCGACGCTCTCGGGCGAGGGGCAGGTCGGATCGATCCTGTGCCTGTTGTTCGGAACGACGGTCCCGTTCGACGATGCGCTGCTGGCCGAGCTGTATCCGAGTCCTCGCGCGTACCGGAAGGCGTTCGGCCAGGCGACCCGGCGCGCCGTGCGCGCCGGCTGGATCCTGCGGCCCGATGCACGGCTGATGCTGCGGTTCGTCAAGACATCGAGCATCGGAGACTAGGACGACCCGAAGGCGGGATCGCCGCGCCGGGTCCGACGCCGGTGCGGCGCGGTCATCTCTCGAGAGGACGGATGCGTATGCGGAGGTTCCATCGCGCACGACCCGTGCTGGCGGCCGTCGCCACGGCGGTGTTCGCCGCCGGCGCGCCCGCGAGCGCGCTGGAGCAGCTGCTGAACGGGACCCGCCTCGAGATCCGGAACCGGGGTCCGGCGACCGGCGCGCGCTCCACGTCGGCCCGCTGGCTGGCAGAGGACTCCGCGATCGAGGTCGGCCGGCCCGGCTCGGCGGCGGACCCGCGCTGCAACGGCAGCCCGAGCGGCTCGGTGCGGGCGAGCCTGCGGCTGTTCAGCCGCGCGACCGGACAGGATACCGGCCCGCTCGCCCTGCCCTGTCAGAACTGGAGCCTGCTCGGAGACGCAGCGCAGCCCGGGGGATACGCGTACGTCGATCGCCGCGGCGCCGACGGACCGTGCCGACGCGTGCAGCTGCTGGGCGGTGCCACGCCACGCGTCGAAGCCCGCTGCGTGAGTCGCGGGAAGGGCGCGCCCCTCGACTACGAGCTCTTGCCGGGGATCGACGAGGGCACCGTGGGCGCCGTCCTCCGCCTGGGCGAGCGGCGCTACTGCACGGCCTTCGACGGCGTCACGCGCCGCGATGGCAGCAACGGCCGACAGTTCGTCGCCGGGTCGAGCGCCGCACCGGAGTCGTGCCCCGAGTCTTCGGGACTGCCGCCGGAGATCGTCCGGCACGGCGCCGATTGGCCGTTGCCGAACCGCGACTACGCGAACCGACGTGCCACCACGGACTCGCCCATCACGTCGGCGAACGTCGCCGAGCTCGAGGTCGCCTGGCGCTTTCCGACACCGGGCTTCGGCGGCTTCGGCAACCTGTCCACCAATCCGATCGTCGTCGGCGATGCGGTCTACCTGCAGGAGCTGAGCTCCGAGATTCACGCGCTGGAGCGCGCGACGGGCGCCCCGCGCTGGCAGAAGACGATGCAGCTGTTCTCACCGGGACCGAACGGCGTAGCGGTCGGCTACGGGCGCCTGTTCGCGGCGAACGGTCAGGGCGAGGTCGTCGCGTTCGACGCCGCGACGGGCGAAGAGCTCTGGCGTCAGACGCTGCGACGTACCCGCTCGGAGGGGATCGACATCCAGCCGGTCGTGTTCGACCGGCGGGTGTACGTCAGCACGGTGCCCATCAGTCTCGGCGGCCTGTACGCCGGCGGCGATACCGGCGTGCTGCACGCGCTCGACGTGGCGACCGGCGCGGTGCTCTGGAGCTTCGACACCGTCGACTCGCCCGACGTCTGGGGAAACCCCTCCGTGAACTCCGGAGGCGGCGCCTGGTATCCGCCGGCGATCGACGCCGAGCGGCGCATCACCTACTGGGGCACGGGCAACCCCGCGCCGTTCCCCGGCGTGCCGGACTTCCCGAACGGGACCAGCCGGCCGGGCCCGAACCTGTACACCGACTCGGCGTTGGCCATCGACAGCGCGAGCGGCGAGCTGCTCTGGTATCACCAGGTCCTTCCGCATGACCTCCTCGACCACGACTTCATGCTCATCGCGCTGGCCGAGGTGGCGGGCGAGCCCGTCGTGGTCGGCGCCGGCAAGACCGGCACCGTCCACGCCTTCCGGGCCGACACCGGAGACGAGCTGTGGAAGGTCCCGGTCGGGGAGCACTTCAACGACACGCTGGATGCGTATCCGATCGGCGCGAAGCTGCTGGTGAGCCCCGGAATCTTCGGCGGCGTGATCACGCCGTTCGCGATCGCGGACGGCGTCGTCTACGTCCCCGTGCTGAACTTCGCCACGCCCTACCAGGGCGACCTGTTCGACCTCTTCCCGTTCGCCGGCCTCGAGTCCGCCACCTCCGAGGTCGTCGCGCTCGACCTGGCGACCGGCGCGACGCTCTGGACGCGCGACCTGCCGCGCCCCAACTTCGGCGCCACGACCGTGGTGAACGACCTCGTCTTCACGTCGACCTACGACGGGACCCTCTACGCGCTCGACCGCGCATCCGGCGCGACGCGCTGGACCGACCGGCCCGGCGCCGGGATCAACGCCTGGCCCGCCGTCGCGGGCGACACGATCCTGTTTCCCGCCGGCGTCGGCGCGAGCCCGGAGCTGATCGCCTACCGCCTGCAGTAGCGGTCGCGCAGCGCGGCGCGCGGCGGCCTCAGCCCGGCGCTGCCGGTTCGCGCGCGGCGCGCGGCACCAGGGCGAGCTGGCGCGACTGGGCGACGAGCCGACCGCTCTCGTCCCACAGCTCGCCGTCCTCCTCGAGGAAGCCGCCCGTCACGAAGCGCGTGGTGAAGGCGCAGCGCAGCCAGCCCGGCGCGGGGCGCGCGCGCAGATGCGTGGTGAGCTCGAGCGTGGGCACCCAGCCGACCGGGAGCTTCGCGTTGAAGATGGTGGGCGGAAAGGAGTCGGCGCCCAACAGCAGCGCGAGCGTATCGATCGGCTCGTCGCCGGGCAGCCGGAACCAGCCGCGCACGCGCGGCTCGCCGCTCGGCGCACCCGCCGCGTAGCCCGCGTCGTCCGGGTGGAGCCGCATCTCGACCCGATCGCGAAACGCCGATACCGCCTCCTCCCGCGGCAAGACGGCGCACGCGTCGGGCGGCGGAAGCTCCGGCGGCGCCGCTTCCATCCGCTCCGGCCCTTCCGCCCCGACCAGCTCGCCGAACGTGCCCAGCAGCTGGACGATCGCGCGCCCCTCGGCATCCGTCAGCGAGCCGGTGACGGTGGCGAAGCGGCGACCCGCGCGCGCCACCTCCGTCTCGACGGACACCGCGCCGGGCTTGCCCGGTGCCAGGAAGTGCGCGGTCAACGCGACCGGATCCGGACGCCCCGCCGCGTCCGCGAGCGCGCGCGCGCAGAGCGCCATCAGGTAGCCCCCGTTGGCGTTGCCGCCGATGTCCCAGCCGGTCGCGATGGTGGCGTCGTAGCGACCCCTCGCGATCCGGCGCACGGCGGTATCCGAGGCGAAGCTCATGGCGGCGAGGAGAGTGCGTCCGCATCCCGCCGGCGTCAAATCGCGCGGGACGGCGACTGGATGCGCCGATGTCCCGCGCGGTGCGGGCTAGGCCGTACGCACGCGTCGCGCCGGCCGCCGGCTGCGGCGCAACGACCGTCCGCGAATCCCGCGGATCCCGCGGAACGCGCGGCCCACGTGCTGCGTCGCCCCGTCCACGAGCACGTAGACGACGGGCACCACGATCAGCGTGAGGAGGGTCGAGGTCAGGAGCCCGCCGATCGTGATCGCCGCCATCGGAGCGCGGAACTCCGCGCCGATGCTCTGGCTCGTCACCATCGGGAGCATGCCGAACACGAGCGCGCCGGAGGTCATGAGCACGGGACGCATGCGCACCGGTCCGGCCTCGAGCACCGCGTCGTCCCGCGCGCGACCGGCCTCGCGCAGCTGATTGGTGTAGTCGACGAGCAGGATGCCGTTCTTCATCACCAGGCCCATCAGCACGAGCAGCCCCACGCCGCTCATCATGTCGAGCGACATGCCGAGCAGCAGCAGCGCCAGGAAGCCCCCGATGAAGGAGAGCGGCGCGGAGACCATGATGGTGAAGGGGTGCGTGAGCGAGTTGAACAGCGACGCCAGCACCATGTAGAGCGCGGCGAGGCCCAGGCCGAAGGCGAAGCGGATGTCGTCGGCGGTCTCGTTCATCATCCGCGCCCGGCCGCCCGGAACGAGCTCGTCGGGCCGCTCGATCCCGAGCTCGGCGCTCCACGCCTCGAGCTTGGCGGCGGCCACGCCCAGCGGCACGCCCGTCGCCAGGTTGGCCGTGACGCGGATCTCGCGCGAGCGGTTCTCGCGCTGGATCTCGACCGGCCCCTCCTCCAGCCGCACCGCCGCGACGTTGGTGATGGGGACGAGCTCGCCGCGCAGCGAGCGCACCCGGATCAGGTCGATCTGGGCCGGATCGTCGCGGTACTCGGGCAGCACCTGCACCCGCACGTCGTACCGGCGGCCGTCCTCCTCGTAGGAGCCCACCTTCTCGCCGGCCAGGAGCGTCCGGAGGGTGCGGCCGATCGCCACCGCCGACACGCCGAGGTCCGCGGCGCGGCCGCGATCGACCTCGAGGGTGATCTGCGGCTTGCCGCTCTCGAACGAGCTCGCCACGTCCACGTAGTCGGGATCGCCCCGCATGCGCGCCGTGAGCTGGTCGGCGTACTGCTTGAGCCGGTCGAGGTCGGGACCGCGCAGGCTGTAGCTCAGAGCCGCGAAGGTCCCCTCGTCGCCCGCGTACGCCGGGAAGCCCACCGAGATCTCTTCGGCCTCGGGTAGCGCCGCGACGAGCCGTGCGCGCAGCTCGTCGAAGAGCTCCTGGGGCGGGCGATTCCGCTCGCGCTTCGAGGTGAGCGCGAGCTCGAGCTCCGCGCGTTCCGGCTCGTGTCGCACCTCGTTGCCGGCGGCCGCGAAGACGTCGCGCACTTCCGGGTGTCCGATCACCTCGCGCTCCATGCGCCGCAGCAGGCGATCCGTGACCGCGAGCGGAGTTCCGATCGGGAACGTGGCCCGCACCAATCCCTCGTTCAGGTCCTCCTCGCTGTAGAGGTCGAAGGGCAGCGTCGAAGCCACGCCGCAGCCGCCGACGACGGCGGCCGCCGCCAGCGCCAACGTCGCGAGCTTGTGCCGCAGCGCGCCCGCGAGAAGCCAGCGGTAGCTGCGGTCGAGCGCGGCGAGTACGCGCTCGAAGACGCGGAACAGTCCGCCCGGCTCTCCCCGCGGCCGGAGCATCCGGCTGGCGAGCATGGGGGTGAGCGTGAGCGCCACGAGCGTCGAGGTGCAGACGGCGACGGTCACCCCCACGCCGAACTCGTAGAAGTAGCGGCCGACCGTGCTGTTCATGAAGGTGATCGGCACGAACACGGCGCACACCGCGAGCGTCGTCGAGATCACGGCGAGCCCGACCTCGCGGGCCCCCCGGTGCGCCGCGGTCTTCGGGTCGTCACCGGCCTCGATCTTTCGGGCGATGCTCTCGAGCACCACGATGGCGTCGTCGATCACGAGCCCGATCGCCAGCGACAGCGCCGTCAGCGTCATCACGTTCAGCGACAGGTCGAGGGCGTAGAACAGCGTGAACGAGGCGATCACGCTCGAGGGAATGGCGAAGGAGGCGATGAAGGTGGTGCGGCCGTTGCGCAGGAAGAAGAGCACGACGGCCACGACGAGCGCCATCGCGATCAGCATGTCGACGAAGACCGACCGCACCTGCTCCTCGATGATCTGCGCGTAGTCGCGCACGATGCTGATCGCGACGCCCGGCGGAAGTGCGGCGCCGATCCGCGCCACCTCTGCGCGCACGTGGCGCGCGATGTCGACGATGTCGGCCCCGCTCTGGCGCTGGATCTGGAGCGATACGCCCGGGTTCCCGTTCAGCCGCGCGACGCTCGTGGCCTCGGCCATGCCGTCCTCGACGACCGCCACGTCGCGCAGCCGGACCAGGCGGCCGGCCCGTTCGGCCACGATCAGCTCGCCGAAGTCGGCGACGCTGCGCGCCTTGCCCTGCGTGGTGACGGACCACTCGCGCTCGGCGCCCTCGATGCGGCCGCTCGCGAGCTCCGCGTTCTCCTGGACCAGCGTGGTCGCCACGTCCTCGATCGACAGGCCGTAGCCGCTGATCCGCAGCGGGTCGAGCCAGATCCGGATCTCGCGCTCGCGGCCTCCGACGATCTTGACCGCGCCGACGCCGGGCAGCCGCTCGAGCCGCTCCTTCACGTCGTGCTCGGCCAGGTCGGAGAGGTCGCGCAGCGAGACGTTTCCGCCCAGCACCAGGTTCATCATCGAGATGGCGTTCAGGTCGAACTTCCCGACGATCGGGTCCTCGACGTCGCGCGGCAGGAGCGGCCGGGCCAGCGCGACCTTGTCGCGGATCTCCTGCACCTTGAGGTCGACGTCGTACTCGAGGCCGAACTCGACGCCGATCCGCGAGAGCCCTTCGGAGGAGATCGAGTTCAGCGTGCGGATGCCCTCGATGCCGTTGATCTGCTCCTCGAGCACGTCGGTCACCTCGCGCTCGACGGTCTCGGGCGACGCGCCGCGCAGCTCGGTGGTGACGTTGGCGAAGGGAAACTCGATGTCCGGGTCGAGCTGCATCTCGATCCGGCCGAGCGACACCAGACCCAGGACGACGAGCCCGAGGATCAGCATGGCCGCGAAGACCGGCCGGCGGATCGAGACGTCCGACAGGTTCACGGCGCCGCCTCCCGCCGGGCGGCCGACACGTTCGCGGCGGTCTCGATGTGCTGCCCGTCCTGCATGCGCTCCACGGCCTCGCCGATCACGACCTCGCTGCCGCTCTCGATACCGCTCAGGATCTGGACCTGCTCGGCGTTCGCGAGGCCGATGCGCACGGGCACCTGCTCGACCGTGTCGCCCCGGACGCGGAACACGTAGTTGCGGCCGTCGCGCATCCGAAGCGCGGAGCGCGCCACGATGGGCGTGGACTCGATCGATTCGAGCACGACGTCGGCCCGCACGTAGGATCCCGCCTTCAGCGTGCGCGACGGGTCCTGTACGGGGCCGCGCACTTCGTAGGTGCGCGTCTCGGAATCTACGCGGTCGCTGACGCGCTCGATCCGGGTCTCGAGCGGCTGCGCGAGGCCTTCGACGTTGAGCCGAACCGCATCGCCGACCCGCACCGGTGCGGGCCACGCCTCGGGAATGGCGAGCACCAGCTCGAGCGCGCCGGTCTCCTGGAGGACGACGATCGGCTCGGGGCCCGCCATGGAGCCCTCGTGCGCGAGCCGCTCGACGATGCTTCCCGCGTACGGCGCCGTGACCTGGGTACACTCGAGGTCGCGCTTCGACCGCGCCAGGCGCGCCTCCATCTGCGCGACCCGGGCGCGCGCCACCGAAGCGGCGGTGCGCAGCTGGTCGAAGTGCTGCTCGGAAGCGGCGCGCTGCGCGACGAGTTTTCGCACGCGTTCCGCCTCCTGGGCCGCGTTCTCGCTCTCGGCGCGCGCCAGCGCCAGACCCGCGCGCGCCTCGGCCAGCGCCATCTCGTAGGGCTCCGGGTCGATGCGGAACAGCGGCTGCCCGTCTTCGACGCTGTCGCCCACGTCCACGAACAGCTCGGCCAGACGCCCCCCGACCTCGGCGCCGATCGCCGTCTCGCGCCGCGCGCGAATCGAGCCCGACGCGGCCATGGTCGTGCGGATCGTGCCGGGCGCGACGCGCTGCGTCTCGACGCGCTCGGGGGCCGCGGATGCCGGGGACGCTTCGTCGGCTTCCTGTGCCGCGGCCGCGTGCGGCTCGACCTGCGAGCAGGCGGAGAACGCCAGGAGCGCACCCAGTAGCAGCCAGCGCCGGGTACGCGTCATGACGGTCTCGCGGCGAGCCCGTGGAACAGCACGTCCAGACTCGCGTCGATGAGGCGATCGTCCGAGGCATCGATCCATTCCGGGTTCAAGAGGTGATCGATGAAGGCGAGGTGCAGGATCCGCACCACCTCGGCGGTGCGCTCGACGTCGAGGTCCGGCCGCAGCTCGCCCGACTCGACCCCGGCGCGAACCGCCGCCACGAGCTCCGCCCGGAACTGTTCGAGCGCCCGACGCACGGGCGCACTGCGGCGCATGTCGAGCAGCACGCTCGGGTCGAGCTGGAAGATCGCGCGGAGCAGCGGGTTGTCGCGGGCGTACTGGAGGGCGCAGCGGTGCATGGTGGCGAGGCCCTGCAGCGCGCTCTCGCCCTCGGGCCAACCCTCGCGCCGACACGCCTCGTCCCACTCCGCGAGGGTCCGCTCGAGAACGGCCTCGAGGATCTGCTCCTTGCCCCGGAAGTGGTGGTAGACGATGCCCTTCGAGACGCCGGCCCGGGCCGCGATCGCCTCGACCGTGGTCTTCGCCCAGCCGCTGGCGGCAAGGCTCTGCCCCGCCGCGTCGAGGATGCGCTGGCGGGTGCGCTCGGCCCGCTCCGACCGCGCGGGCGATCTCCCGGGTGCCGCGAAAGCCACACAGTGATTATACGAATCATACGGAAATCGTCAAATTTGCAGGTCCGCGCGC
>CP070734.1:3476105-3492961 GCA_020347605.1 Deltaproteobacteria bacterium
CCGAGCAGATGAAGCGGCTCCCGGACCTGGTCGAAGCGCGCAACCGCTGGGCGTCCCTCTACACCGAGCGGCTCGCGGCAGAGCCGCGGATCCGAACGCCGCGCCCGCCGGAGGGTTGCCGCAGCAACTTCCAGTCCTACTGCGTGCGCCTGCGGGAGGCCACGGCGCGGGAGCGGGACGAGATCGTGACGCGCATGCGGGTCGCCCGGGTGCAGTGTACGCCCGGCATCCAGGCGATCCACCGGTTCACGCTCTACCGTCAGCGCTACGGCGAGCAGCCGCTGCCGAACACCGAGCTCGCCGCGGACACGACCCTGATCCTGCCGCTGTTCCCGCAGATGACCGCCGAGCAGGTGGAGGTCGCCGCGCGTACGCTGATCGAGACCGTGCGCGCGGTGCTGGGTCGCGACGCGGGCTGACGGCGCTTCGAATCCGGCACGGGCACGTCCCGCGGATCACGGGCGCCCGCGCTGCGACCTGTGACAGCCGTGGGGGCCACTTGCTATTCGAGGTGCCGATGCCGTCTCTCTACCGGCTCCTGGAGCATCCGGTCGTCTACCGCGTCAGCGAGGCCGTCGCCGCGCCCGGGGCCGCGTGGATGCTGGATCGCGTGATCGCGAGGCTTCTCGCGGACATCGGAGGCGCGGCACCGCTTATCGACGTCGGTTGCGGACCCGCGTCGCCCCTGGGGCGCCAGGGTCTGGATCCCATCGGTCTCGACCTCTCGGCGCGCTACGTCGCGACGCTCCGCGCACACGGGGGGCGGGGCGTCGTAGCGGCTGCGGAGCGCCTCCCGTTCGCGACGGGCAGCATCGGCGGCATCTGGAGCGTCGGCCTGCTGCACCACCTGCCGGACCCGGTGGTCCAGGGCGTGATGCGAGAATGCGCGCGCGTCGCGAAGCGGCCGGGCGGCTACCTCGCCATCATCGACGGCATCCTGCCGCGCAGCCCCTGGCGCCGGCCGGTCGCACACTGGATCCGCCGCCTGGACCGCGGCCGCTTCATGCGCAGCGAGGCCCGGCTCCGCGCGCTCCTGCATCCGGGCTTTCGTTGGTCGACGCAGCGGGTCACCTATACACTCGTCGGGCACGAGGCCCTCGTCTGCGTGTGCTGCTTCGAGCCGGTCGGCGCCGGGGGTGTCGGAGCCTGAGACGGGATCGCTCCGCAACGACGCCATTGGCACCCACCGGCGATACACCGACCACCCCCGGGACCCCGGCGAGCCCCGAGCGGGGCGACCGCGCACGCGTGGATTTTAGGGCGAGGTCGGTGTGGTCCCATCTGCCTCCCGCGCTCCTGCTCGTCGCCACGCTCGCCGTCGCGGGCTTCCTCGCCTGGGCGAGCGATCGGGGAATCGACTTCGAAGACCACAGCATGATGCTGATGGAGGCGCGCTTCCCCGAGGAGGTTCGCCACAACTTCACGGCGGGTCACATCTACAGCGGCGCGCTGTTCGAAGCGACGGGCTACGACATCGTGGCGCTTCGGCTCTGCGGGCTGCTGTTGATGCTGGCCGCCGCGTCGGTGTTCGCCTGGGGTGGCGTCCGGCTCCTGCGTCCGCTCTACCGGAACGCGCCGCGCCCCGCGTGGGCCCGAGCGGAGATCATCAGTGCCGGCGTCCTCGGAACGCTGCTCTACTACCAGTCGTTGATGATGGATCCCGGCTACAACCTCTACAACGCGTTCGCCATGACCGCGGCGGCGGGGTTCCTGCTGCTGGGCCTCTGCGGGACGGAATCCTCCCGCGAGGCGGTGCCGCGGTCCTCGGTCGCCCTCTGCCTGTCGGGTCTCTGCGTCGGCATCGCGCTGTTCGTGAAGATCTCCACGGGAATCCTGCTGCTCGGAGTCCTGCCGCTCGTGCTGCTGGCCTGGCCCGGCGCTCCTCGCCAGCGCTGGACGCGCGCGCTCGCGCTGCTGGTCGGCGTCGGCATCTGGTGCGCGATTCATTTCGCGGTCCTGCAGTCGCCGACGGACTTCCGGAACATGATGGCCTCCGATTCCTCGCTGCCGGGTGGGCTCCAGGCGGCCTACGCGCCCCGTCGCCTGATCGCCCTCGCCTTCCACAACCTCGTCGATCTCCACCGACAGATCGCTCGGGATTTCGCGCCGATCTACGTCGTGACGGCGGGCGCGTTGATCCTGCACGCGCGCCTAGCCCGCCGCGTGCGGCTCCCCCGCGCCCTGCCCGCCCTGGTGATGGCCGCCGCGTGCCTCGGCCTCGCCTGGAAGGCCTACGCCGTGGGCCTGTCCCAGGGCGGATGGGTCGGCGACGCCATCGGCGTCACGCGGTTCCATCTGTCGTGGATCTACCTGATGCTGATCCTCCTGGCGGCGCGCGGGCGCGCGGCGCGCATCGATCCGTTGGCGGACGCGAGACCGGATGCGCTGCGCCGCTCGGCGCTCGTGGCGTTGCTGCTCGCGGCGCTTCCGTTCCTGGCCGCGGCGGGGACGACGAACCCGATCACGATGAACGCCGCCCTGGGCCTCGGTCCGTGGTTGCTCCTCTGCGCGTTCCTGATCCTGGTGACGGCACGGCTCTACGAAGCCGGCTGGGTCCGGGACCTCGCGGTCGTTCTCGTGGTGGCCTTCACGGCGGTGCAGATCGTCTCGGGAGCCACGCTCCGTCCCTACTTCGGCTACCACCTGTTCGGACGGCCGGGCGCGACCCTGCTCGACCAGACGGTGCCCACCGAGGTCGGCAACCCCGCGTCGGTGCTGCTCCTGGATCCGCCGACCAGCGCGTTCGTACGACGCTTTCGCGAGGCTGCGCTTCGCCACGGCTTCCAGGCGGGTGACGACATCCTCGTGACCTGCGCGCTGGCGGCGACGGCCGTCTTCTTCGGCAGCCGGCACGTGGGGCTGCCGTTCTCGTACGCCCGGCCGCGGGACGTCTCGATGGCGTCCCCCGAGCGCCTGCGGCGCGCCTTCATCTTCACGCGCGACGCGCCGTGCATCTCGGCCCGGCTGGAGAGCTGGCAGCCGTACTTCGAGGAACACGGCATCGAGTTTCCGGAAGGCTACCGGCGGGTCGAATCGATGGAGGCCGTCATCCACGGCGAGCGATCGAGATACGAGCTCTGGGTGCCGGCGCGCGCAGCGCCGCGCGAGCGTGCCGACACGCGCGAGTGATGGGCCCGTGCGCCGCGGGAGTGCGCGGAGCCCGCGAGGCGGCTAGCTGCTCTGCAGGCCGTGTCCCTGGCAGGCGCACTCCGCGCGCACCCGGCACGAGACATCGAAGCGTTCGTGCTGGATCTCGTCGCAGTGGCGCTTCGGGTGGAACAGCTCCGCGACCGGGCTCGAGCGACCCACGCAGCTGCGTCGGGTGCCGAGCTGCTGGAGGGCGCCGCAGAATTCGCGGCAGCGCTCGCGATGCTGGAGCTGGGCTTCGCGGCAGGCGCGGACGTAGACCGCCTCCGAGCACGCCCCGTACTGGACGTTCTCGATCACGTACTCCGCGAGCCCCTGGATCTCGCACTCGGGGCCCGTCGTCAGATGCCCGTCGGCCCCGACGCGTGGGGCCGCCGCCGCGAGTGCGAGTGCGACGAGCCCGACCACCGGCAACAGACACGCAGGTGCGAATCGGCCCATCTCCAGATGATTCGGCCAGGAGGCCGCGCTTCCTTAGGCCACCCGGCGGGCGCCGGGAGCTGGCATACTGCCCGCTCCAGACCCCGGGCCGGACCGCCGAGCGAAGCTCGAGCGCCAGGAGCGACGCGAACGCATGCGAGGTGAAAGGAGCGAGGCCAAGCGAAGCGGACCCGGGTCGGGGGCGGCGATGGAGATCTCGCCCGCCTACGCCAACTACGTGCTCGGCGTGCTGTTCACCGTCTACGTGATCAACTTCATCGACCGGCAGGTGCTGGCGGTCTTCATCGGACCGATCAAGCAGGAGTTCGGCGTCTCCGACACCGCCATGGGCCTGCTGGTCGGCTTCGCCTTCGCGCTGTTCTACACCTTCGCCGGCATCCCGATCGCGCGCTGGGCGGACCGCGGCAACCGCCGCTCGATCATCGCGCTCGGACTCGCCGTCTGGAGCGCGATGACTGCGGCGTGCGGCCTCACGCGCAGCTTCGCGCAGCTGGCGCTGGCGCGGGTCGGGGTCGGAATCGGCGAGGCGGCGGGAAGCCCGCCCGCGCACGCGCTGATCGCCGACTACTTCCCGCCGCACAAGCGGGCCACCGCGCTCGGCATCTACGCCTGGGGCGTCTACATCGGGTCGGCGCTGGCCTACCTGGGCGGCGGCTACCTGCGCGCGCACTTCGACTGGCGGAGGGCATTCCTGTGTCTCGGGCTGCCGGGCCTCCTGTTCGCCCTGGTGGTGCGCTTCACGGTTCGCGAGCCTCCGCGCGGCTACTCCGAGCCGGGCGCCGATCCCGCGCGATCGACGACGTTCGGCGAGACGCTGCGCCACCTGCTCACGCGTCGTTCCTGGGTGTATCTCGTGGCGGGCTCCTGCTTCCTGTCGCTCACGGGCTACGGCGTCCTCATGTGGGGCTACGAGTTCTTCGGTCGCGTGCACGGGATGTCGCCCGTCGAGATCGGACTGTGGATGGCGCTGGTCGTCGGGATCGGGGGAAGCGTCGGTACCTACCTCGGCGGCGTGCTTTCGGATCGGCTCGGCGGATTGGATGCCACCTGGTACATGCGGCTACCCGCCATCGTCAGCCTGATCGGTCTGCCGTTCGCGTTCGCCTTCCTGCTGGCCGGCTCGAGCCGGACGTCGCTCATGTGCTTCTTTCCGTACTACCTGCTCTCGAACATGTACGTTCCGGCGATGTTCACGATCAACCAGAACCTGGCGCGCCTGCGCATGCGCGCCACCGCCGCCGCGATCCTGCTCTTCATCGTCAACATCGTCGGCGCCGGGGCCGGGCCCTTCGTGGTGGGCTTTCTCACCGATCAGTTCGCGGGCCGCTTCGGCGGCGAGGCGATCCGCTACGCGCTGGCGGCGCTGGCGACGACCGGCCTGCTGGGCGCGCTCTGCTTCTACCTCTCGAGCCGCGCGCTGGTGGCCGACCTGGCCCGGGATCCCGAGCGGTCGCGGTCGACGCGGCTCGCCTAGTCCGGCCGGGTCTCCCCGGACTACACTGCCCGGATGCGCAATCGTGCCCTATGGGTCGCCGGCGCCGTGCTGTGCGCTGGCGCGGCGCTGCGGATCGGACTGGCGATCGGCATCAGCGAGGTTCCGCCGGTCGGGGACCAGCTCTACTACCTGCACGCGGCGGCCTCCCTCGCGCGCGGCGACGGCATCGACTATCGCAAGCCGCACTGGGCGGGCACGCAGTGGCCCCCGGGGCAGCCAGCATTCCTGTCGCTCTTCGCGCGCCCCGATGCACAGCCCGGTCCCGGCTGGGCGCCCGACGTCTACGCGCGACAGTTCGACCTCCGCGCCGCGCGGATCGCGACGGCGCTCCTGTCCGTGATCGCGCTCGGCCTGCTGGTCGAGCTGGGACGCCGCTGCTTCGACCTGCACACCGGCCTCGTCGCGGGCGCGTTGGTGTCCGTCTATCCGAACGCCGTGGCCATGAGCCATATCTTCAACGTCGAGTCGAACTTCCTTCTGCTGCTCGTGCTGGCGATGCTCGCCGCGGTGTGGGCCAACGATCCGGACACGGCCGCGCCGAGGCCGCTGCGCTACGCGCTGGCGGGTGTCGCCTTCGGAGCGGCTGCGCTGGTTCGCTCCATCGCGCTGCCGTTGGCGCTGCCCTTCGCGCTGCGAGCGCTCCTGGGACGCGGCTCGTGGCGCCTGCGCGCACTCGCGTGCGCCGCGCTGGTGGCCGGGCTGCTCGCCGCCCTCGCGCCCTGGACGGTGCGGAATGCGCTTCGCTACGACCGCTTCCTGCTGCTCGACACGAGCGTCGGCGAGAGCATGTACCTGGGCAACAACGACTTCCCGCCGATGTCCACGGACCACCGGCTCTTCCGCCGCGCGTCGGGCGGGCGCCCCCGCTGCCGGCTCCCGAATCCCGCGGACAACTTCAACTGCGAGGTCCGCGCCGGACTCGCGCACATCGCGGCGCATCCCGGGCTGTTCGCGTCGCGCGTGGTGAAGCGGTTCGTCGCCCTCGCGAATCCGTCTTCGCTGCTCGTGAGCCACGCCCATCGCGGCCACTACGGCTCCGGCGCGTCGCGCCGGCGCGTGATCGTGGCGCTGGCCGCGGGCAGCTTCACGCTGCTCGCAGCGGCCGCGATCCTGGGTATCGCCGGCAGTCGCATCACGCCGGACCGCCTGGCGCTGCTCGCCAGCATCGCGGTGGCGCTCGCCATTCCCGCGACGATGCAGGCCGAGGTGCGCTACCGCCTGCCGGCGTTGCCGGCGGCGTCCCTGTTCGCCGCCTGGGCCCTGCTCCACGCGCGGCTGGCGCTGTCGCGCTTGAGGCATCCCGCCCGCGCGCTGGTCGCCGCGCTCGGCTGCGCCTGGCTCGCGGCGGGCTGGATCGGCTACGGGTGGACGCTCTGGTGATCGCGGATGGGCGGAGGTTCGCGCTCGCGGCACAGGCGCTCTGCGTGGTCGGCGTCGGACTGGCCGCATACGCGGCCGTCGAGCCGGCGCGTCTGGCCGCGCTGCGCCTTTCGGAGCCCACCGCGGTTCTCGAATACGGCGAGGGCTTCATGCTTCCCGGCGCGGAGCTCGTGCGCGAACGCGGGCTGTCGGCGCTGTACCCCGCGTCGTGGGACGTCCCCCCGCTCCAGGTGAGTCCGTATCCGCCCGTGATGTACGTCCTGTGGGCGCTCCTGGCCGAGGCGTTGGGCCGCGGGGCCGACTACCTGCCCGGTCGCCTGATCGCGGCTGCCGGATTCGCGCTGGGCGTGGCGCTCGTCTACGCGATTCCGCGCCGACTCGGCGTGGATCGCTGGCTCGCCGCCGCGAGCGCCTTGACGCTGCCGCTGACCGGCATCCTGGCGCGCTGGCTCGCCGTGGGGCGCGTCGACGTGCCGGGCGTGGCGCTGAGTCTCCTCGGTGTCTTCTGCGTTCTGCAGCTCTCGGGACGCGCGGCGGTGATCCTGGCGACGCTGTGCTTCGCGGCCGCGCTCGGCTTCAAGCAGTCCCTGGTGGCCGCCCCCGTCGCCGCGTTCCTGTACCTCCTCACCGTCGGCCGCGCGCGCGAGGCGCTGGGGCTCGCGCTCGGTCTGGGCGGCGTGGGCATCGCGACGGTCGCCCTGCTGCAGTGGTTCACCGACGGGGGCTTCGCGCTCGGCATCGTCTTCGCGCAGCGCATGGGCATCCAGTGGAGTGAGGGGTTCCTGGCCATGTTCGAGAAGGCCGTCGGGCTCGGCCTGCTGCTCCCCGCGCTGCCCCTCGCGCTCGCGCTGCCCCTGCTGCTCCTGGGCTGGCGCGGTCCAGAGCGCCTCGTGACGCTCTACTTCGCGATCAGCTGGGCGCTCTCCCTCGCGACGGTCGGGAAGGTGGGTGCGAACACCAACCACATGCTGGAGCCGCTGTTCGCGACCTTCGTCGCCGCGCCGGTCGGCGCGTCGCTGCTGGCGCGGCGCATCGCCGGGTCGGAGGCGAACGGTCGCGCGCGGATGCGCTGGGCCGCGCCGCTGCGAGCCCTCGTGGTGGTGGCCCTGGCGTGCACGGCGCTGTTCATGAGCGGTCGCATCGCGGTCGGGCGCGAGACCCAGGCTTCGATCTTCGCGCGGATGCCGAAGCGCCTGCGGCTCGACCTGCCGGAGCGGGGCTTCGTGATGATGAACCCGGGTCTCTTGCCGCTTCTCGGCATCCCCGCGACGCGCCTCTACTGGAACGAGCCGTACGCCGTCAGCGTCCACGCGGCCCTGGGCGGCTTCCGCAGCGAGACCGTTCTCGAGGATCTGCAGGACGGGACCATCAGCGCCCTGGTGGAGAACCAGCCTCTCGAAGTCCAGCCCGTCAGCCGGCCCCGCTTCGTCGGCGACTTCGAGCGCGGTTGGGGACCCTGGTCGATCCGCCCGTGGCTCGAGACGGCGCGGCGGGAGTTCCGCCGCGTCGAGATCCGACCCCCCTATCACGTCTACCACCGCGCGCCCTGATGCGATCGGGAACGGGCCTGCACGAGGTGAAGCGAGGGCCGCGTTGAAGTGGATCCAGCGCGCCGCACTGGCGCTCGCCGCGGTCGTGGTGTTCCTCGCGCTCCTCGAGGGCCTCGTGAGCCTGGTCCGCTTCGCGAACCGGCTCGCGACCGAGGCGCGACCGGAGGTCGCCGAGCGGCGACACACGCGGTACGACCCCGAGCTCGGCTGGGTGAACGAGACGAGCGTCCACCTCGAGGACTTCTACGGCCCGGGACGCGACCTCACCACCAACGCGCAGGGCTTCCGGGGCACGCGGGACGTCGCGCCGCAGGTGCCGGAGGGCCGGTTCCGCATCGTGTGCAGCGGCGACTCGTTCGTCCTGGGATACGGCGTGGGCGACGAAGACACCTGGTGCGCGCAGCTCGAGGCGATCGATCCCCGCTTCGAACCCGTGAACATGGGCCAGGGGGGGTACGGGATCGACCAGGCGTTCCTGTGGTACGCGCGCGAGGCTCCGACCCTGGAGCACGACCTCCACGTCTTCGCGTTCATCCACGAAGACTTCATCCGCATGAAGGCCAACCGCTTCCTCGGCTACGGCAAGCCGACCCTGGCGCTCGTGGGCGGCGAGCTCCGGGTCGAGAACGTCCCCGTTTCCCGGACTCCCTACCTGCTGCCCTGGCTGACGCGAAATGCGGCGCTCCTGAACGAGCTTCGGCTCGTGGGGGCGCTGCGCGGCGCGTTCCGCCAGAAGCCGACGGGCCAGCGCCAGCTCGACTTCGAGAAGACCGGGCGCCTGGCGCTCGCCGTATTCGAGCGCCTGGCGGCGCAGAACCGGGAGCGGGGGAGCGCGCTCCTGCTCGTCTACCTGCCCATGCAGACCGACCATGCCTGGCCGAGCGGCGACGCCTGGCGCCAGCAGATCCGGGCGGAGGCCCGGCGCCGGGGTCTCTACGTCGTCGACCTGGTGGAGCGGCTCCGGCAGCTGCCGCGGAACGAGGTGGCCCGGCTCTTCATCCCGGAAGGCTCCCTGCCCTTTCGGGGCGCGGAGGGCCACTACACGCGGCAGGGCAATCGCTGGGTGGCGGAACAGCTCGTGCGCAGCATCCGGGATCGGCCCGACCGGCAGCGCCGCCGTCCGGGGCCGACGCGCTGAGGCGCCTTCTTTGCGACGCGCCGACTACGCCGGGCGCCCGCCTGCGAGCGTCGCGATCAGGATCAGGACGTCGAGGCCGTACACGACGAGGAGCGCCGCGAGCGCCGCGCCGACCATCCGCCGCGCCCACCCGCCGCTCGCCCCGCGCCCGTAGACGGTCTGCATCCCCTCGGCGAGAAGGAAGACGAAGGCGAGCAGGCCCGGGAACAGGAAGATCGCCTTCATCGTCGTGAAGCTCCGGTACTGCAGCGAGTACAGCACGCTGAACGCGAGATGGGCCAGGCCGGTGAGCGCCATGATTCCCTGCGGGCCCTCGAGGCTCGCGCGCAGGCCGGCGCGGCCGCGCACCCACCCGGCTGACGCGATCCGCGCCAGTCCGAACAGGAAGAACGCGGTGGGCACGAGCGCCAGGAGGAACGCAGCCCTCGCGAGGTTCCGCGTGGACGTCCGCGGGTCGCGCCACGACGGCGGCCAGCCGTCGAAATGGGCGGAGTGCGCCCTGCCGTAGAGCTGCGTCCACAGCGAGCTGCGGTGACGCGGCGAGACGACGTCGGGGTGGTAGTCGATCCACGGTTTGCGCATCAGCTCGACGAACCGGAAGGTCAGATACGAATCGGCGATCGACGTGACACCCCGCCAGGGCGCATAGGTCTTCTCGAACAGGTGCGGAAGCGGCTCCCTGCGCACGTTGATCACGAACGGAGAACCGTAGGCGCGGTAGTTCTGCCAGTACTGTCCGAGGTAGGGAACGAAGAGCAGGAAGACCAGGCAGAACGCGCCGAGCCAGCGGCCCCACGCGGCAGCGGCGTCTCGCGCGCCGAGCGAGCCCGCGAGCTTCAGGACGAAGACCGCGACGAGGACGCAGAACACGATCAGACCGTTGCCCTTCGACAGCGCGGCCAGGATCACCGACAGCGTCATCCAGCCGAAGTTCCGCAGTCCCGGCTTCTGGAAGAAATGCAACGCGAAGAACAGGCCCAGCGTGGCGAACAGGATCGCGAAGGAATCGTTGGTGGCCTGCGCGTTGATCGCGATCAGTTTCGGGTTGAGAGCGACCAGTGCGAAGCCGGCCAGCGCGACCTCGTTCGCAACGCCCAGGCCGCGCAGGAACAGGTAGACGACGGCGAGCGTCGCAGCGCCCGCAAGGGCGTTGATCAGCTGCGCGAGCCGGACCGGCGCCGCGGCGGAATCGGCGCCGAACGCGGTCTGCAGGCCGGCCACCGCGACGTGGTAGAGCTTGGGCTGGAAGCACTCCCAGCAGTCGGATTTGACGGGAATCCGGCGCTCCGCGTGCAGGATCCGGATCACGGGGAAGTGATCGTCGTTCGATTCGGTGTTGACCATCGCGAGCGACACGCGCAGTCCGACGCCCAGCAAGAGCACGAACAGCGCGATCGCACGGTAGCGGCCGTCCCTCGCCCTCATGCGGCTCCCGTCACGGTGTCCGGGCGAGAGGGTACGGCTCGAGGCGCGCGGGCAGCGGATCGGGCTGGAGCAGCCAGACCCTGCGATCCCCGAAGTACTCGAGCAGCGGGGCGTTGCGCTGCGGTCCCATGTCGCGGGCCCAGACCACAGCGGAGCCGTCCACGTCCGCGCGGTTGGAGACCCAGTCCTGGTGGGCGTTGTGAGAGGCGCCGTAGCGGACGATGACGAGATGGCGCGCGCCGTCCCGTTCGAGCGAGGCGAGCAGCCGCGCGCGCTGGTAGTGCCAGCCGTCGCGCTCGGCGTACCGCTTCGCCACGCTGGCGCTGGCGAGCGCGCAGACGCTGAAGAGCGGGATCAGCGCGGCCAGCACGCGCCCCGTTCCACGCGTGCGCCGCTGCCAGAGTCGGAGCCGCCGCAGGGCCTGCGTCACGAGGACGAAGACGAGAGCCGTGATGGGCGCGCGGTAGTGCGCCGTGCTGACCCAGGTCACCACGAGGTTCGCGACGAGCACGAGCGCCACCGTGAGCGCCGCGAGCCGCATCCACGGGTCCTCCGTCAGCAGCCGCCATTGCGTGACGAGCGGAATGCTGAGCAACACGCCGAGGAAGAACACCCAGAAGGTCCGCAGCTTGAGCGCAGCCATCTCGAGGAGACCGGCGGGCGATTGCTGCAGCCGGTAGATGCGCTGGGCCCAGCCGCCGTAGATCGCCTGGAAGATGGCGTGGCGCTGGGCGGTTTCGGGCGGGGGCGACTGCCAGATGAACGACGGCGGCCCGTTGTAGGTCTCTTCGTAGAGCTCGTAGGGGGTCAGCAGCGGGTCGCCGGTGACCGCGCGGTTGTAGGCGAGCGCGGCCGCGCCGGCGACGAGCAGCGCGGCCAGGAGAGGCAGCGCGATGCGCGTGAGGGCCAGGCGGAGCGGCGGGCGGCGTTCGCCGGCCAGCCAGAGCCCGAGGACGGCGGCGGCGGGCAGGCTCGCGACGAGACCCTCGAACGGACGGCTCGCGGCCAGCAGGCACAGCCCGCACGCCAGCGCGATCGCCGTCGCGACACGCGGCCGGCGCAGGATGCGGCGAAGCGCGCCGTACACGAGCGCCCCGCCGAGCGCGGCGACGCTGCCGCCCCAGTAGCTCGTGCTCCAGTAGCTGAACACCATCGTGGCCCCCGCCAGCAGGGCGCCGCGCAGCGCCCAGCGCGGCGGGAACCAGGCGTAGAACATCCAGCAGATCGCGGCGGCGGCGAGCCCGGTGGCGAGCCAGACCCCGGCGATCGGGTGCCCGGCCAGGACCGTACCGGCCGCGAGGAAGACACCCTGCGCGGGGAAGTACTTGGAGGCGTAGGTCGGCTGCTGGAGCACGTGGAACGCCTCGAGGTGCTTCCACATGGGATGCGGCGGGTTCGCCAGGCGGCCGCCGGCGTAGGTGTCCGCGGCGAGCCGGTAGGAGAACTCGTCGTGCACGCGCGGCTCGGGCAGCGCCGGTGCCAGGGACAGGATGGCCGCGGCGGCCGTGCAAACGAGCCCGACCAGTACGGGCGCGAGCGCGCGTCGTTGCGCAATGCCGTCGAGTGCGCGACGCAGGGACCGGAACGCCCGCGGCAGCCGAAGTCGGGGCGCCAGCACGGCCGCGAGGACGAGGACGGGGAGCAGCGCGAGATCGAGCCGCAGTCGCGTCATGACCGACGGCGGGGCTCCGGAGTCGCGCGCCGTCCGGGAGCGACGACCCGATCCGGAGCGCACGATCGAGCCGGGGACGCCGCCATCGCCCGGATGGTAAGCATCGCGGTGATCCGCGTCTAGCGCGGGACGTCTTCGGCTCGGCGGGCGTACAGGGTCAGGGTTCCCCACTTCCCCCAGTAGTGGGAATGGGGAGACCGGAAGCGCCGCAGCTCGGCGTACGCGCGCCGGAACGCCGCCGTCGGCTCCGGCCCCTCGAAGAGCGGGCCGCCGAAGAACGCGCGGTTCCGGTCCACTTCGAACGAGCGCAGCACCAGGTAGTCGGGCTCGAGCCGGGTCAGGATCCGCTGGAAGGCCTCGGCGTTGCCGTCGCTCTCGCGATGGATCGCGACGACCTCCGGGCTCACGATGCCGGCCAGGTCGAGGATGCGCCGATCGGAGTAGTAGCCCAGGTATCCGATGGCCTCGGTCGCCACGGTCGCGTCCTCGGGCGTGTGGCCGGCAAGCCACTCCCCCAGCGCGCGGCGCAGCGTGTCCTCGACCTGCTGGTAACGCCGGTGATAGCGCCACGCGTGGTGCGTATCGAACACGAGGTGCCCGGCCACGATCCCGATCATCAGCGAGACCGCGACCGCGAGGGGCGCGCGCCCGGAGACGCGCGCGCGACTCCAGTGCCAGAGCGACGTCATCCCGATCGCGAGCAGGATCCCGCAGCAATAGACGGCGGGCGTCAGGTACCAGTCGAAGATCCTCGGAGCGCGTCCGACGAGGTACGCCAGGCACAGCGCGGGGGGAAAGACGACGAGCGTCCCGAGCGGACGGGTGCGCCGCGCCGACAGGACGCGGACCGCACCGGCGCCGATCAGGACGGCAAACACCGGGAACACGAGCCCCTGGACCCACGACGGCGACAGGGCCGCGACGCCGTACTCGACCCGGCCGCCGGTCGCGCCGATCGACCACACGAGGTGCGCGGACAGGTTGTGCAGAGCGCCGAGCTTCTCGAGGTACGCGTGCGCGACGGCGCGTTTTGCGACGACGCTGTGGGGCAGCGCGCTGCCGAAGTAGGCGTACGCGAAGGCCAGCCAGGGGAGCAGTACCGCGGCGAAGAGCGCGGCGCGGCGGAAGACGGCGCCGCGTTCCTCGAGGAAGAGATAGGCCAGCACGACGGCCGCCCAGATGGCGCCGTCGACGCGCGCGATGACGAGCAGCGCACACAGCACCACCGCCGCGCCGTGGCGCCGCGTGCAGAGTGCGAACAGGCTGCCCGCCATGAGCGCCAGTACGAGGACGGTCTCCATGCCGCCCGACGCGGCCACCGCCACGTCGGGGTGGACCAGGACGAGCAGAACCGCCAGCGCGCTCGGCAGCACCCCGAGACCGACGGCGCGCAGCGCCGCATAGGTCATGAGACCCGCGAGCTGCCCGAAGACCGCCAGCAGGACCGCGGAGGCCGACGGGATCGAGTCTGCGCCGAGCAGGCGGCCGGCCGACGCCAGCAGCAGGGTGTAGAGCGGCGTCGTGGTTCCGAGCACGCGCTCCCCGGTGTTGAAGACGAAGCCCCGACCTTCGGCGATGTTCTCGGCGTAGCGGTAGGTGATGAGAGCGTCTTCGAGGACGATGCCCGTGTGGCTGCGGAACGCCGTCCACAGGGCCAGGGCGGGCAGGAACACCAGGAACGCCAGCGCGCTCACGCGAACGATCCGCCGTCGTTCGACGCCCCCTCCGCTCGAGAAACCGCGCAACACACCGATATTGTAGAGTGTCGTCGAAGACAGGAGAAGCTGGACGCGCGTCGGCGCTCGCCTTCTTCTCAGCCGTCGAGGACGCACATGTCTCTTCTCGGCTCCTCCGCGTGGGCCGGCGATCGACGCATCGCGCTCGGCGCGCTCGGCGTGGCGGTCGCGATCAATCTCGCCCTCGCGCTGCCGCGCCTGGGGGACGCGCCCTTCGGCTTCAACGAAGCGGCGACCGCCCTGGTCGTCGACGGGCCGCTGTCATCGCTACACAGCCGCGCGTTCGACGCCGAGACGAACGGCCCCGCCTATTTCTACGTCTTGTACCCGTGGGCGTACGCGTTCGGCAGCGAGCCGTGGTCGTTGCGCACCTTCTCGGTCGCGGCGGGCGTCGGGGTGCTGCTCATGCTCTTCCGCCTCGGCGCCGCGCACGCGAGCCCCGGCGTCGGAGCCGCGGCCGCCCTGCTCGCCGCCAGCTGGCCCTACTTGATCTGGCTCGAACACTACGCGCGTTGGTACGCCTTCACGATGTTGCTCGCGGTGGTGAGCACGCTGCTCTTCCTGCGCATGTGCCGCCTGCGCTCGACGGCGAGTGCGGTCGCCTACGGCCTGGTGGGAGGCCTCATGGGCTGGAGCTTCACCCCGGCCTACGCGGTGCCGGCGGCCCATCTCGCCGCGGGCGCAGTCTGGCGCCCCGGCGATTCGGACCGGCCGTGGCGGGTGCTCGCCGTGTCCGCCGCCACCGTGGGCGCCTTCGGAATCGCCGAGCTTCCCCTGCTGCTCGATCAGTTCCAGACGCTCTCCGGCTTCTGGACGCCGCGCCAGGGGTGGCTGGGCATGCTCCGCGCGCTCGCGGTCCTGTACGGCAGCTCCGAGGCGTCCCTCGCCCTGCTCAGCTGCGCGTTGCTGGGCGCCGTGCTGGGCTTCGTGCGTCCGCGCTTCCGGCAGGAGCGCTTCGTCACGTTCGTGTGTCTGCTGTGGGCCTGCTCGCTCCCGGCCGCGCTCGTGCTCCGCAGCGCGCTGGGTTCGCCCTCGATCGTCACGCGCTACGCGTCGCCTTCGATGCCGGCGCTGATCTTCCTGGCGGCGAGCCTTCTGGCGCGGCTGCCCGGCGCCGGATCGCTGCTCGGGTTCGCCGCCGCGCTGGCGGCCGGCCTCCTGTGGCTGCCCGCCGAGCACCAGACGATCGAGCGGGAGGTGAATCTCGGACGCACGCAGCGCGAGATCCACCGACGCGTCGGCCCGGGCGAGGCGTTGCTCTACACGGACCAGTTCCTGTTCCTTCCGGCGCGCCGCCTCCACCGCGATGCAATCGCGTCCTACCTGTGGGCGCCGGGCATCTCGGAAAAGGGTCACCGGGTGATCGGCCTGGGCATGGCGCTCGACGATCCCGCGGCGCTCGCGGAGTTCGAGCGCGTCTGGATCGTGCACCGGCGCACCTCCGACCTGCCGGACTGGGTGCCCCGGCCGAGGCGCACGCATCGCGTGCCGCCGAGTGGCTTGTTCGTGACCGAATACCGCCCCTTGGGTCCCGACCGGTAGCGCACGGATGCCGGCGGGCGGCGGCCGCGAACCCCGCGACGCAGGACCGCGCGGCAGGAGGAGGCTCGACGATGGAGCACGACGAGGTTCTCTACGAGGTGGACGGCGAGGTGGCGCTCGTCACGCTGAACCGGCCCCGGTACCGCAACGCGCAGAGCTGGCGGCTGCTCGACGCCCTCGACGCCGCGTTCGACCGCGCGATGGAGGACGCCGCGGTTCGCGCCGTGGTGGTGCGCGGCGCGGGCGACCACTTCTCCTCGGGGCACGATCTCGGCACTCCCGAGCAGCGCGCGGAGCAGGAGGCCCGGGGCATTCCCGAGCGCGGACTCCGCAACTACGAGAACTTCCGGAAGGTGAACCTGGACTACACGCTCAAGTGGCGGAGCCTTCCGAAGCCGACGATCGCCATGGTGCGCGGCTACTGCATCTTCGGCGGCTGGATGATCGCCGCGGCGATGGACCTGGTGTTCGCGTCGCCGGACGCGCGTTTCCTGGCCGGACTCGTCGAGTATTTCTCGGCGCCGTTCGATCTGCACCCGCGCAAGGCGAAGGAGCTGATCTTCGAGAGCCGCTTCATCGACGCCGAGGAGGCGCGGGCGCTCGGCTTCGTGAACCGCGTCTACCCGGCCGACGCGCTCGAGCGCGAGACCCTCGCCTACGCGCGGCGCGTCGGCGAGAACGGCCGCGCGCTGGTGCGCATGGCGAAGCTGGCGATCAACAAGGCGCAGGACATCCAGGGCTTCAGCGCGGCGATGGAGTCGGCCTTTGCCGACTTCCTCGTGCTGTTCCACACGGCCGGAGACGGACGCGGCGAGGGGGAGCGCCGACTGGGCGCCGTGGACCTCGCGCTGCGCGGGCAGCGCGGGGAGCGCTTCGGCCTCGCGCCGGGAGGTTCGAATCCGGACGCCTGACGCGACCGGAGCGCCGTCGCGTCAGGCGGAGGCGCTCGGGCCTCCGGATCGGACGGCCTCCGCGGCGCCCGGCGGGAGACGCGGCGCCAGCAGCAACGCACCGATGATCAGGACGTGTCCGAGAAGCTCCAGCAGCTCTTCGAGCGGCACGTGGAAGACGTCCTCGCCGGGGATCCCCGGCCAGGCGCCGCGCGGCTTCCACCAGCGCGCGTCGACGGTCACCGCGAGGAAGTAGGAGAAGAACCCCATCGCCAGGAAATTGATCGTGACGCCGCGCTCGAGAGACTCGCGCAGGCTCTCGTAGTGGCGCAGGGCGAGAAGGAACAGGGCGACGAGGCCCACGTAGACGCCCGTGCTGGTACCGACGAAATGGATCTCCCGGCACAGCAGGACGACGAGGACGCCGAAGCTCCAGAGGA
>CP070734.1:3493061-3515802 GCA_020347605.1 Deltaproteobacteria bacterium
CGCGCTCGCGGAGTTCCGGCGCGCCTCCACCGATCTGCCTCATGAGCTGTTCGATCCGAGCCCCGAGCGGCGGATCGACCGCCCCAGCCAGACCGAGCTGCCGAGCTCCGCCCCGGACGAGGAGGCCGCGACGCCGTCCCCGTCGGGCGACGCGTCGCCCCGCGAGAAGGCCGGTGGATGACACGCGCTTGCCCCTGACCGAGCACCTCGCCGAGCTGCGGGACCGGATCGTCAAGGTCCTGCTCGCCTGGGGCGTGGGAGCGCTGTTGTCCTACGCATTCGCCGAACAGATCTTTGGCTACGTGCTGCACCCGGCCATCGTCTCGCTCGCGGAGCAGGGCAGCCGACTGCAGGCGATCGCGCCGACCGAGATCTTCTTCACGTACCTGAAGAGCGCATTGCTGGCGGGATTCGTCTGCGCGCTCCCGCTCATCTTCTGGCAGATCTGGGGGTTCGTCTCGCCGGGCCTGTATCCGAGCGAGAAGCGGGTGGCCCTGCCCTTCGTCCTGATCTCGACCGCGCTGTTCCTGCTGGGCGCCAGCTTCGGACATCAGATCATGTTCCCGGTGATGTTCCAGTTCCTGGCCAGCATGCAGAACGCCTACGTCGAGTCCGCCTGGACGATGCGCGAGGTGTTCTCGCTCACGACGCGCCTGTTTCTCGCGCTGGGGATCGCATTCGAGCTGCCGGTCGCGATCTTCTTCCTCTCGGTCGCGGGCATCGTGAACGCGCGGCAGCTGGTCTCGGGCCTGCCGTATGCTGCGGTCGGTGGATTCATCCTCGGCGCGATGCTGTCGCCGCCGGACGTCGTGAGCCAGGTGTTCCTGGCCATCCCGCTGATCGCTCTGTATCTCCTCGGCGTCGGGATCGCCTATCTCGTCGGTCGGCGCCGCGCACGGCGCGACGTGGCGGACGACGCGGCGCGCAGCTGAGGCGAAGCACTCCGCCTCACAGCCGGCAGAGCCGCTCCAGGATGCCGCGCCGCGCGGCTTCCGCATCCACCGCGGTGGCGACGCGCATCGGCATGCCGATCCCGGCCGCCGGATCGGCCTCGAGGGTTCGGAACACGCCGTCCTGTATGGTGGGAACGATGCGCAGCTCCTCGAAGTGGAGCGGCGACGGATCGATCAGCGAATAGACGGTCAGCGGGTCGTGCAGGAACGCCGCGTTGTCCTCTGCCAGCGTGCCGCCGATGGCGGTGAAGATCTTGCGCTGCCATGGCGTCCAGGCGCCGACCTGATCCGCGATCGCGCGCGCGACGGCGCCTCCGGACGCCAGGCGCGTGCGATCGGCCGTCGTCATCCAGGTCTGCAGCGTCACGTCGGCGGTGACCAGCGTGATCGGGAAGCCGGCGCCGAGGACCGCGCAGCTCGCTTCGAGATCCCGGCACAGGTTGTAGTCGATCCCGGGCTCGCAGACGTGCTCCCCGATCGCGACGCGCCGCACGTGGCCGCCCATGATCGTGACGCCCGCGACCCGCTTCGGCAGCCCCGGATCGAGCGCCAGGGCGCGCGCCAGGTTCGTCAGCGGGCCGACCATGACGAGCTCGAGGCCGGGCACCTCGCGCGCCGCGCGCGCGATGCGCTCCGGCGCCGGCTCCTGCACGATCGGCGCCTCCGGGCCCTCGGCGACGAAGCTCTCCTCGAGCCCGCGCCAGACGAACTCGCCCTCCGGTCGCAGGATCGGCGCGCTCTCGCCGATGCACACCTCGACGTCGCTGCGGCCCGCGAGTCCGAGCAGACGGGCTGCAATCCGCGCGCGCACGTCCGCCTTGCCCGATACCGTCGTCACGGCGACGAGCTCGAGCGCCTCGCGGGAGGCGAGCACGACGCCCAGCGCCAGGGAATCGTCGACGTCCGTTCCGATGTCCGTGTCGAACAGGATCGGCCGCGGCATCCGAGCCTACGCAGACTCTTCCGGAAGCGGCTCCACGACGAACAGGGTGACCCCCGCCTCGACGGTCTGTCCCTCGCTGACGGCGACCTCGACGATGATTCCGTCGATCGGGGAGGGGATCTCGTTCTCCATCTTCATCGCCTCCACGATCACCACCCCATCGCCCTGGCGCACGGCGTCGCCCACGCCGTGATGGATCTTCACGATCTTGCCGGGCATCTCGGCCGCCACCGTCTGCTTGCCGACGGCGATGCTCTGGGCCGAGCCGGCCAGGAGCTTCGTGCGCTCGTCCACGGCCTCGAGGTGAAAGACCTGGCCTCCCACCAGCACGTCGAAGCCGTGCTCGCCCTGCTCGTCGACCATCGCCTCGAACTGACGGCCGTTCTCGATGATCGAATAGATCGTGCGGCCGCTCTTGGCCGCGTCCACGTGGAACGTCTTGCCATCGATCGTGATCTCGTACTGGCCTTCGCCCGCTTCGTGAAGGCCCACGACCACGGTCTGACCCTTCTTCTCGGTGACCTCGTAGTTCACCGCAGCCCCCCGCGCATCTGGGCGCGCCGGCCGAAGGTCTTCCACGGGTCCTCCGCCACGGTGCCGCCCCGCGCCGCAACCGCACCCGCGGCGCGCTGCTTGTCCCGGCGGTAGGCGGCGATCGCCGCCAGCGCCTGGGCGATCCGGCGCGTCTCCGCCGCCTCCGCGTCGTCCTCGGCGGCCGGTCCCCGGCCCCCGTCCATGTGCGCGTCGATGAAGCCGGTGTCGTAGCGGCCGGCGAGGAAGATCGGATGCCGGACCACCTTCTGGTGGAAGGGGATCGACGTCTTGATGCCCTTCACCACGAACTCGGAGAGCGCGCGCTTGAGCCGCTGGATCGCCTCGCCGCGGTCGGCGCCCCAGGTCACCAGCTTGGCCACCATCGGATCGTAGAAGACCGTGACCTTCGCCCCCTGGTAGACGCCGCTGTCCACGCGCACGCCGATTCCGCCGGCGGGCCGGTACACGACGACGTCGCCCGGCGACGGGATGAAGTTCTGATCCGGATCCTCGGCGTAGATGCGCGCCTCGATCGCGTGCCCGCGGATCGAAAGGTCCTGCTGTGCGATGCCGAGGGGCTCCCCGGCCGCCGCTCGGATCATCGCCTTCACGATGTCCACACCGGTGATGGCTTCGGTGATCGGGTGCTCGACCTGGACGCGCGTGTTCATCTCGAGGAAGTAGAAGTGATCGTTCTTGTCCATCAGGAACTCGCAGGTGCCCGCGCCGACGTAGCCGGCCGCGCGTGCCGCCGCGACCGCGGCCTCGCCCATCTTCTCGCGCAGCTCGGGCGTGATCCGGTTTCCCGGCGCCTCCTCGATCACCTTCTGGTGGCGCCGCTGGATGGAGCACTCGCGCTCGAACAGGTGCACGATCGTTCCGTGCGCGTCCGCCAGGACCTGGATCTCGATGTGGCGCGGCTCCTCGACGAAACGCTCGACGTACAGGCCGTCGTCGCCGAACGAGGCGCGCGCCTCGCCGCGGGCCCGGGCGACCGCGCCGGCGATCTCGTCCTCGCTGCGCACGAGACGCATCCCCTTGCCCCCGCCGCCGGCCGTCGCCTTGACCATCACCGGCGGCCCCACGTCCCGGATCCAGCGCGCGATCGCCTCGTCGCTGAGGCGCTCCGTGGTTCCGGGCACGATGGGAACACCGGCCTTCTCCATCGTCTGGCGCGCGGTCACCTTGTCGCCCATGGCGCGCATCACGTCGCCGGACGGCCCGATGAAGACGATGCCCGCCTGCGCGCAGCGGTCCGAGAACTCCCCGTTCTCCGCCAGGAAGCCGTAGCCGGGGTGGATCGCCTCGGCGCCCGAGCGCCGGGCGATCTCCAGGATCCGGTCGATCTGGAGGTAGGAGTCGCGCGCGGGCGGGGGACCGCAGGGATAGGCCTCGTCCGCGTAGCGCACGTGCAGTGCGTCGCGATCCACGTCGGAATAGATCGCGACCGTCTGGATGCCCATCTCCCGACACGCCCGGATGACGCGCACCGCGATCTCGCCGCGATTCGCGATCAGGATCTTCTTGAACATCGTGGATCCCCTGCTTCGTGGAGGTCGGGGCGCCGCCTCCGCGCTCCGGCGGGTTCGGCGACGCGCCTAGAGCGGAATGTTGCCGTGCTTCTTCGGCGGGTTGTCGTCCCGCTTGTTGGCGAGGAGCTCGAGCGCGCCGATGATCCGGGGACGCGTCTCCTCGGGCCGGATCACGTCGTCGATGTAGCCCAGCTCGGCCGCCTTGTACGGATTCGCGAAGTTCTCGCGATAGTTCGACTCGAGTTCCGCACGGCGCGCTTCGGGATCGGAGGCGTTCTTGAGCTCGTTGCGGAAGACGATGTTCACCGCGCCGTCGGGACCCATCACGGCCAGCTCGGCGGTCGGATAGGCGAGGCTGATGTCCGCGCGCGTATGTTTGCTGCTCATGACCACGTAGGCTCCGCCGTACGCCTTGCGCGTGATCAGCGTCACGCGAGGCACCGTCGCCTCGCAGAAGGCGTAGAGGAGCTTCGCACCGTGTTTGATGATCCCGCCGTGCTCCTGGGCGACGCCCGGCAGGAAGCCGGGAACGTCCACGAACGTGACGATCGGAATGTTGAAGGCGTCGCAGAAGCGCACGAACCGCCCGCCCTTCTTCGATGCGTCGATGTCGAGCACACCGGCCAGATGCGCGGGCTGATTCGCCACGATGCCCGTCGACCGACCGCCGAAGCGCGCAAAGCCGACGACCAGGTTCTTTCCGTAGAGCGAACCCACCTCGAAGAAGTTCCCGTCGTCGACCACCAGCCGGATCAGCTCCTTGATGTCGTAGGGCTTGTTGGGGTTTTCGGGCACGAGCGTGCGCAGCGCCGGCTCCATGCGATCCACCGGGTCCTCGCTGGGCGCGAAGGGCGGATCTTCGAGGTTGTTCTGTGGAATGAAGGAGAGCAGATTGCGGATGATCTGGATGCATTGCTCCTCGCCGTCCGCGGCAAAATCGGCGACGCCGCTCTTCGAGGCGTGGGCGACGGCGCCTCCCAGCTCTTCCGCCGTGACGTCCTCGTGCGTGACCGTCTTGATGACGTCGGGCCCCGTGATCATCATGTTGCTGGTGTTCTTCACCATGATGATGAAGTCGGTCATCGCCGGCGAGTAGACGGCTCCACCCGCACACGGACCCATGATCGCCGAGATCTGCGGGATCACGCCCGACGCCAGCACGTTGCGCAGGAAGACGTCTCCGTACCCGGCCAGTCCGACGACGCCCTCCTGGATGCGAGCGCCCGCCCCGTCGTTCAGGCCGACGACCGGCGCACCGGCCTTGGCCGCGAGATCCATGATCTTGCAGACCTTCTCCGCAAAGGCGCCGCCGAGGCTTCCGCCGAACACGGTGAAGTCCTGGGAGAACACGAAGATCCGCCGCCCGTCGATCTTCCCGTACCCCGTGACCACGCCGTCGCCCGGGATCTTCGTGGCGTCCATCCCGAAATCCGCGCAGCGATGCACCACGAATTTGTCGATCTCGACGAAGGTGCCGGGGTCGAACAGCAGCTCGATGCGTTCCCGGGCCGTCAGCTTCCCGGCGGCGTGCTGACGCTCGATCCGCGCCTCGCCGCCGCCGAGCTCCGCGCGTGCGTTCATCTCTTCGAGCTTCTTGATCTTCTCTTCGATGGACATGCTCTGCGATCCCGCCTGCTTCGCTGACTACAGATTGGTGAGATTTCCCACGATCTCCTCGAGCCGCCGCTCGTATTCGGCCAGGTCGACGGTCTGTCGCGCCACGCCGGACTCCATCGCGGCCTGGGCGACCGCCGGCGCCACGTAGAGCAGCACTCGCGGATCGAAGGGCTTGGGAATGATGTAATTGGGTCCGAAGTCGAAGACGTCGTCGGGATAGGCGCGCTTCACGACGGCCGGCACGGCCTCGCCGCGCCGCGCCAGCTCGGCCAATGCCAGCACGGCGGCCTTCTTCATCGCCTCGTTGATCGTTCGCGCGCGCACGTCGAGGGCGCCCCGGAAGATGAACGGGAAGCCCAGCACGTTGTTCACCTGATTGGGCAGGTCGGTGCGCCCGGTCGCCATGATGGCGTCCTGGCGCACGCTGCGCACCGCGTCCGGCGTGATCTCGGGGTCCGGATTCGCCATCGCGAAGATCAGCGGGTCCGGCGCCATGCGCTTCACCATCTCGGGCGTGACGATGCCGGCGCTGGATACGCCGATGAAGGCGTCCGCATCCACGAGCGAATCGGCCAGGGTCCGCGCCTCGGTCGGCCGCGCGAAGGCCTCCTTGTACGGGTTCATCCGCTCCGTGCGGCCCGCATGGATCACCCCGTGGCTGTCCACCATCGTGATGTTCTCGGGCCGGACGCCGAGCGCCAGGTACTGGTTCGCGCAGGCGATGCCCGCGGCCCCCGCGCCCGAGAACACGACCCGGACCTCGTCGATCTTGCGGTTCGTGATCTCGAGGCCGTTCAGGAACGCCGCGCCGGAGATGATCGCCGTTCCGTGCTGGTCGTCGTGGAAGACGGGGATGTCCAGCGTCTCGATCAGGCGCTTCTCGATCGCGAAGCAGTCGGGGGCGCGGATGTCTTCGAGGTTGATGCCGCCGAAGGTCGGCGCCAGGACCTGGCAGATGCGGATGATCTCCTCGGCATCCTGCGTGTCGAGCTCGAGATCGAAGACGTCGATGTCGGCGAAGCGCTTGAACAGGACCGCCTTCCCCTCCATGACGGGCTTCGCCGCAAGCGCGCCGATGTTGCCGAGACCGAGCACCGCGGAGCCGTTCGTGATCACCGCCACGAGGTTGCCCTTGCCGGTGTACTCGAAGACGCGGCCCGCATCGCGGTGGATCTCGCGACAGGGCTCGGCGACGCCGGGCGTGTAGGCCATCGAGAGATCGCGCTGCGTGCGCGTGGTCTTGGTGGGAACCACCTGGATCTTGCCGGGTCGGCCCGCCGCGTGGTAGGCGAGCGCATCCGCCTTCGTGATCACGCGAAGTCCTCGCAGAGCGGGTTCTGGGTGGGCGGGCCGAAGGGTCCGACCTCGCCGGCGACTCGCTGCGGGCGGCCAAGCCCGCTGGCCCTCGGCGCCCTGGGCCGAGTCCGAGCGCGGAGTCTATCAGAATCCCCGCGGGCGGGGCGAGCCGCGGCGCTAGGTCAGGTAGCCCAGCCGACCGGACAGCCGCTCGGCGCTGGCGGAGAGCGCCGGAACGACCTGGTCGAGGAGCCGCTGCGTCTCCAGCCGATAGGAGGGGCCCGACACCACCAGGGCCGCCACCGATCGGCCGGAGGCCTCGTAGACCGGTGCCGCCGCACAGCGCATCCCGACCTCGCACTCCTCGTCGTCCAGCGCGTAGCGCTGACCGGCGGCCGCCCGGAACGCCTCGAAGAGCTTCTCCCGGTCGAGGATCGTCGCGCGGGTGCGGCGCTCGAGGCGGCCCGCGGCGACCCAGAGGCGATCGAACTCCTGGCGCAACCGATCGTCGGCGCAGCCCAGCAGCACCTTGCCGGCCGCCGTGCAGTGGGCCGGGAGGCGCTCCCCCGATCGGGACGCGGCGCGCACCAGCTGGGCGGACGGCTCCCCGTCCAGATAGACCACGTGGAAGTCACGCAGCACCGCGAGGTGGGCGGACTCGCCGGTCTCGCGCACCAGGTTCTCGAGATGGGGCCGCGCGTGCCGCACCAGGCTCCGGTTGCGCGAGAAGGATTGCCCGATCTCGAGACACCGGACGCCGAGCCGGTATCGCTCACTGCCCGGGTCCTGTTCGATGTAGCCCTTCTCCTCTAGGGTCGCGAGCAGGCGGAACACGTTGTTCTTGTGCAGGTCGAGGCGCCGTGCGAGCTCGGTCACACCCAGCTCTTCTTCGCCCTCGAACGCCTCCAGCAAGGCGAGCGCATGGGTCACCGTCTGGATGACGTAGTCACTCTTGGGCTTCTTCATCCGTCTGCATCTCCACCCGCTCAGCCGCGGCCGTCAGAGTTGAGTGCGGTGTCGCGTCAACCGACCGACACCCCGTTGAGCCTGGCAACGCGTACGCACCGGCCTTCGAGGTCGTACACCTTCGCGCGAGTCGAACGCATCGATCCTGGGGAGATGCAACGGCAGCTTCGAGAACGAGGAGTGGCGCGAGTCGCGTCGATGAAGCGCTCGCGTTCGTGCGGATGCGAGATCATTCGAGTAATCCGTCGGTGTTTCAACGGTGCGCAAGCGACATGCTGCGTCGCCAGACTTTCTATCCCAGCCGCCACACGACTGTCAAGCAAACGAGGCGCGCTTTTGTTCGAACCGGAGGGAATTTTTCGGCGCCGCGTGTCGTCGAGAGGGCGGGCATGCGCAGCCCTCGAGGAATCCGCTCAACTTCGCCAGAAAATGAATCACACCGACGACGAACGCGACCCGTCGGAGAGTGGGGTTCACCCTACGAGTCGGTTTCGGTCTCTGCGTCTTCGGCGCGACTCTCGGCTTCGGTTGCGAGGAGCTCGATCAGCAGTATCACGACACCGACGACGATGAACACATCGGCGAGGTTGAAGTCCGGCCAGGAACGGCCACCCCACAGACGGAAGTGGAGGAAGTCGATCACTTCCTTGCGCGTGACGCGATCGATGAGGTTGCCGATCGCTCCTCCGAGGATCAAACCGAGTCCGAGTGCCGACGTGTGATCCCCGGGGGCCAGCTGTCGGAAGAAGGACAGGATCACGAGCGCGGCCAACAACGAGACCGCGATGAAGAACGCGACTCGAAGCTCCTCGGGACCCTGCGCGAACAGCCCGAACGCAGCTCCCGGATTGCGCACGTGTGTGATGTAGAAGAAGCCCTCCAACACCGGAACGCGTCCGGGGAATCCGATCTTGGCGTCGACCAACGCCTTGGTTCCCTGGTCGAGTGCGATCGTGATCGCGAGCGTGCTCACGAGCACGCGAAGCTTCGGCGTCATTGCGCTCGAGGTCCTCATCCCGCCCCTGTGACCCGCCTAGAGGAGCTCGTCGGGGTCGAGGCGGCCGTCGCCCCAGGTGGTCGGCGCGAGGTCGCGTGCGCGCGCCAGGAGCTCCTCCGCCTCGTCCGTCCGTCCCTGGCTCGACAGGATCGAGCCGCGGAGGCCCTGGACGTGTGCCTGGACGCGGGGCTCGAGCTTCCGCTCGGCGCGCAGCAGGGCCTCCGCCTTGTCGAGGAACGGCATGCCTCGTCCCGGATCGACTCCGTCGGCGTGGTAGCGAGCCAGCGCCAGGTACGCGTAGGGGTTCCCGGGGTCCACCTGGATCGCGCGCTCGTACCGCGTGAGCGCCAGCGTCGAACCCCCCGTCGTATCGACCGAAAGTCCCTCGAGCACGAGCCGGACCGAGGCGCGGCGCGCGGGGTCGCCCTGCTCGGCCACCTCGGAGAGACGGAACGAGCCCAGCTCGTCGAGATCGGCGCGGCGGGCGCACGACAGCCCGGCCAGCGCCAGCAGCGCGAGCGCCACGAGGCAATGGAGGCCGCGGCGAACACTCACTCCAGGACGTCCCTCAGCCATCCCAGCCAGCCGCCGCGCGGCGCGCGATCGGAGCCCGACCCGGGTCCCCGCTGCGCGACGGCGCCCTCGCCACACACCTCGGTGGGCTCGGTGCCCGACAGGAACACCTCGGGCTGTCGGTCGGGACAGCCGCTCAGCGCCAGCGCCCCGGTCGACGGCTCGATCCCGACTTCCACGATCTCCGGCGGCGGCAGGAACGCGCCCCGCGGCGTGCCGCCGGTCGCGTCCAACACGAAGCGGGTCCAGATCGGGAGGGCGGCGCGACTGCCGGGCAGACCGATGCTGCGCGGATCGTCGTAGCCGACCCAGACGACGACGACGAGCTCGGGCGCAAAGCCGACGAACCAGGCGTCGCGCTCGCGGTCGCTGGTGCCGGTCTTGCCGGCGAGGGGCCCGTGCAATCCCGCGGCGCGCACCCCGCGCGCCGTGCCGCGTTCGACGACGCCTTCGAGGAGCGAGATCGACAGATAGGCCGTCCCCGCGTCGAGGACCCGCTCGAAGCGGATCTCGTGGCGCGCAAGCGTCTCGCCCGAGCGCTCGACCACGTCCTCGAAGGTGCGGATCTCGGGGCGGATACCCCCGTTGGCGATCGTCGCGTAGGCGCGACCGATCTCGAGCGGGGAGACGTCGGCCGAGCCGAGCGCGAGGCTCGGTACCCGCGGCAGGTGACTCTCGACGCCGAGACGCCGCGCGACGTCGGCGACGCGGTCGACCCCCACCTCGAGCGCGAGTCGGGCGGTGGCCACGTTGAGCGACCGTTCCAGGGCTTCGCGCACCGTCACGAGATCGTGGTACTGGCGGTCGTAGTTCTCGGGCTCCCACGGGCCCAGCGGCGTCACGACGCGGAGCGGCCCGTCGTCGAGACGGCTCGCGAGCGTGATGGCGGAACCGTCGGGGCCGGGCTCCAGGCCGGCGATGAACACGAAGGGCTTGAAGACGCTGCCGGCCGGCCGGCGCGCCTGTGTGCAGCGGTCGAACTGCGACGCGCCGTAGTCGCGCCCGCCGACCAGCGCGAGCACCTCGCCCGTCTGCGGGCGCAGGGCGATCAGACAGCCCTGAAGCGGGTGGCCGGACCCGTCTCCTCTGAGACGGGGGTCGCGCTGCTCGAGGTCGTCGAGGCCCTCGCGCAGCGCGCGAGCCGCGAGACGCTGGAGACGCACGTCGATCGTGGAATAGATGTCGAGGCCCTCGGTCATCAGCACATCCGCGTCGTACACGTCGGGGAGCTGCCGGCGCAGCGCGTCGAGGAAGTAGCGGACTTCGCTCCGATCCTTCGTCACGGACGCGAGGCGCAACGGCTCGGCGCTGGCGGTCTCCAGGCTGGCGTCGTCGATGCGACCCTGGCCGTGCATCAGGCGCAACACGAGATTGCGGCGGCGAAGCGCTCGGTCGGCCTCGCGGAAGGGGGAGATGGCGTTCGGGCTCTGGATGATCGCGGCCAGCAGGGCGGATTCGGCCACGCTGAGGTCGCGCGCGGCTTTTCCGAAGTAGAACCGAGACGCTTCGCCGACGCCGTGAACCGCCGTCGAGCCGCGCTGACCGAGGTAGATCTCGTTCAGATAGGATTCGAGGATCGCCTCCTTGCCGTACCGGAACTCGATCAGGAGCGCCATCAGGGCTTCCCGCAGCTTGCGCCGCAGGGTGCGCTCGGGCGACAGGAAGAAGTTCTTCACCAGCTGCTGGGTCAGGGTGCTCCCGCCCTGGGCCACCCGGCCCTCTCGAAGGTTGGCCAGCAGCGCGCCCCCGATGCGGCGGAAGTCGATGCCCGGGTGCTGCTCGAAACGCTGGTCCTCGACGGCCAGGACGGCATCGATCAGGTGCCGGGGCACCTCATCGAGGCGCACGAGCTCCCGCTGCTCGCGGTCGGGTCCGTAGTAGGCGCCGACACGCTCCGGCTCCAGCAGCACCGCGGCGACGGAGCCGCCGACGCGGGCGTCCACGATGTCCTGGATCACCCCATCCGCGAGTTGGATGACGACCTCCCGTCCCGGCTCCGAGCGCGTGGGGTGCTCGAAGGGGCGCAGGTTCACCATCACCTGGCTGCCGCCCCAGACGAAGCGACCGCGCTCCAGCGGACCGCCCCCGCTGGCGTGCCGGATCTCCTCCCGATAGCCGAGCCGCTGCAGGGTTCCCCGGAGGTCGATCCTCCACGCGTCGATGCCGGGATACAGGACCGTCGGCGCCGAGAAGACGCGTGAGGGAACGCGGAACAGGCGGCCCTCGAAACGCTGGGTCACGGTGCGGTCGAGGCGCACGACCAGAACCGCCGTGGCGAATCCCGCCACGAACGCGATCAGTCCCAGGGCCAGACGCACGCTGCGGCCCAGCCGGCCGTGCGGTCGCGCCCGTTTCCGTCGTCTCGCGGCCCGGGCCGAACGAGCCAATCGCGACCCCCCCGTTCTGGATACGAAGCTTGGCAAACCCCTCGGAAGCGGGCGAGAAGCCCCCCTTACAGCTCTTTGAGGGGCCTCGCGATGCGCTTGAGGCGTTCTTCGTAGGCGGCGCGGACGATCTGCACGTCCTCGAGGTAGCGCTCGAGCTCGTCGAGCCGCAGCGCCTGCGGACCGTCGCACAAGGCGTCCTCGGGGTGCGGATGAAAGTCCACCAGGACCGCATTGGCGCCGGCGATCACACCCTGGGCCGTGACGTGGAAGATGTCGAGCAGGCCGTCGGGCGCGGCCGCGCGCCGTCCCACCGAGTGCGAGGGATCGACGCAGACCGGCAGGCGGGTGAGCCGCTTGACCACCGGCACGTGGGCGACGTCCACGAAGTTGCGGTGGGGGTCCCCGAGATTCGTCTTCATGCCGCGCAGGCAGAACAGGATGCGGTGATTCCCGCTGCTCGCCACGTATTCGCAGGCGTTGAGCGACTCCTCCAGCGTGATGCCCATGCCGCGCTTGAACAGCACCGGCATCTCGCGCTGCTGGCCCGCCGCCTTGAGCAGCTCGAAGTTCTGGGCGTTCCGGGTGCCGATCTGGATCATCACACCCGTGGCGTCGCCGGACTCCCGGAGGGCCTGCCGGATCTCGCCGATCTGCGACTCGCGCGTGATCTCCATCGCGATGATGCGGATGCCGTACTTCCCGGCCAGCTCGAAGACGTACGGGAGGCAGGCGGCGCCGAGGCCCTGGAAGTCGTAGGGACTGGTGCGCGGCTTGTAGGCCCCGGCCCGCGTCATCTCGATCCCGCAGCGCTGCAGCGCGGCGAACATCTCGTCGACGTTCTCGCGCGTATCCACGGCGCAGAGCCCGGGAATCAGATGAAAGGAATCCTGGGACAGGTGGACCCCGTTGTACTCGAAGCCGACCGCCTCGACACCTCCGCCGTGTCGGCCGATCGAGCGGAACTTCTCCGTGATCCGGACCACACGTTCGACGCTCTCGAACTCCTCGAACGGTGCGGTGGGCACGACTCCGGTCGGGCCGAGCAGGTAGACCTCGGTGAGGGAGCGGGTTGCGCCCTGGATCCGGTGCACCTGCGTCGAGAGCCCGTAGGACTCGGCGAGCTGCCGGACGCGATCGAGCTCGGGAGAATCGGGGGGCAGGTCGGCCTTCATCACGAGAATCATGGGTCACCCTGAAGCGAGTGAGCGGCCCCGGGGGCGGGGCCGCCGGGGCGCTGCACCCGTTTACGGTAGGGAGGCGCCGCGCCGTCTGTCAAATGGGGTGTTGCGAAAACCTTTTTTCTCTCCGAGATTTGCGGGCATGACGCCGAGAAAGCCCTGGGGCGGGCGGTTCCGCCAGGCGACCGAGCCGAGCGTGGAGCGGTTCACCGCTTCGATCGACTTCGACCGGGCGCTGGCCGCGCACGACATCCGCGCCTCGATCGCGCACGCCCGGATGCTGGGCCGGACGGGGATCATCCCGGCCGACGACGCCGAGGCGCTGGTGCAGGGGCTCGTGGCGATCCGCGAAGAGATCGAGCGCGGGGAGTTTCCCTTCGACCCCGCGCTCGAGGACATCCACATGAACGTGGAGGGTCGCCTGCACGCCCTGGTGGGCGCCGTCGCCGGGCGCCTGCACACCGGCCGGAGCCGCAACGACCAGGTGGCGACCGACCTCGCCCTCTACCTGCGGGACGCGGCCCGGGCGTCCCAGCGGGGCACGATCGAGCTGCGCCGCGTGCTGATCGTCCGGAGCCGCGAGCACCTGGACACGGTGCTGCCGGGCTACACACATCTGCAGCGCGCGCAGCCCGTACGGCTGGCACACCACTGGCTCGCGTTCGTCGAGATGCTCGCGCGCGACGGTCAGCGCTTCGCGGCGCTGCGCGGTCGGCTGGCGCACTCACCGCTCGGCTCGGGCGCCCTCGCCGGCTCGACCCTGCCGCTGGACCGCGCGGACACGGCCGCCGCGCTCGGGTTCGAGAGTCCCGCGGCCAACAGTCTGGATGCCGTGTCCTCCCGCGACGGAGCGCTCGAGTTCCTGTCGGCCGTGGCGATCTGCATGGTGAACCTGTCGCGGCTGGCGGAGGAGCTGGTGCTGTGGTCGTCGAGCGAGTTCGGCTTCGTCGAGCTGGCGGACGCCTACGCCACGGGTTCGAGTCTCATGCCCCAGAAGAAGAACCCGGACGTCCCCGAGCTGGTCCGCGGCAAGACCGGCCGGACCATCGGCAACCTGGTCGGCCTGTTGACGGTCGTGAAGGGCCTGCCGCTCGCCTACAACCGCGACCTGCAGGAGGACAAGGAGCCGGTCTTCGACTCGGCGCGCACGCTGCGCGACGCCCTCGAGGTGATGGCGGGTGCGCTCGCGACGCTTCGCGTGAACAGCGACCGGATGCGGCGCGCCGCGGAGGATCCCATGCTGCTCGCCACCGATCTGGCGGAGGTGCTGGTCCGCGAGGGCGTCCCGTTCCGCGAGGCGCACGAGGCGGTCGGCCGGGTCGTGGGGCACTGCGTCGAGAAGGATCTCGACCTGCGCTCGCTCTCGCGGGAGGATCTCCGCGCGTTCCACCCGTCGTTCCCCGGCGCCGCCGCCGCACTGCTGGATCTCGAGCGCTCGCTCGAGCAGCGCGCGCTGCTCGGCGGCACGGCGCGCCAGACCGTTGCGGACGCCGCCGAGGCCGCCGAGGCGGCCGTTCAGCGCGAGACCGAGCAGCTCGATGCGGAGGAGCCCGGGCGTTGAGGGCGCGCGCCGCGGCCGCGGCGATCCTCACCGCGTGCTACCTGGCAGGGGGCGGCTGTGGAAAGTACGGGCCGCCGCTCCGCGAGCCCCCCGAACCGCCGGAGGCGACCGAGCCGGCGCCGACTCGCGCGGACGACGAGCGCGACGACGAAGAGGCGAATCCATGAGCCGCATCCTCGAGTTCACGAAGATGCACGGCGCGGGCAACGACTTCGTCGTGCTCGACGGCATCGGGCAGTCGCTGCCGCCGCTCGAGGCGCTCGCCCGGCAGCTGGCCGACCGGCACTTCGGGATCGGAGCCGACCAGGTGCTGGTGGTCCGCGAGTCCAGGAGCGCCGACTTCCGGATGGAGATCTACAACGCCGACGGATCGCAGGTCGAGATGTGCGCGAACGGGATCCGCTGCTTCTACAAGTACCTGCGCGACCGCGGACGCACGACGGCCGACGCGATCTCGGTCGAGACGCTTTCGGGCATCGTGCGGCCGCGCTGGCGGGGAGACGACCGGGTGACGGTCGACATGGGACGACCCGTTCTCGCGCCCGCGAAGATTCCGACCCGGCTCGGATCGGGCGAGGGGCCGGTGATCGACGTTCCCCTGCGCCTCGGCGACGAGACGGTCCGGCTCTCCTGCGTATCGATGGGAAACCCGCACGCGATCCTGTACGTCGACGACGTGGACGCGGCCCCCGTGGAGCGCCTGGGCCCGCAGATCGAGCACCACCCGAGCTTCCCGAACCGGGTGAACGTGGAGTTCGTCGAGGTCCGCGCCCCCGACCGACTGCGTCAGCGCACCTGGGAACGCGGTACCGGGGAAACTCTGGCCTGCGGCAGCGGAGCGTGCGCCGTTGTGGTCGCCTCCGTGCTCGGCGGTCGGAGTGAGCGGGATGTCACGGTCTCGCTGCGCGGGGGCGAGCTCGAGATCCGTTGGGCGGCCGATTCCGAGAGCGTCTTCATGACCGGGCCGGCGGCGGAAGTCTTCACGGGTCGTTTCCGATGGGGAGGGCAATAGCCGTGTTCGAAGGAGTCCTCACCGCACTGATCACTCCCTTTCGCGACGGAGCCGTCGACGAGCGCGCGATCCACGAGCTGGTCGAGCGACAGATCACCGCCGGCGTGGACGGACTCGTTCCCTGCGGCTCCACGGGGGAGTCCGCCACGCTCTCGCATCCGGAGCACCGACGGGTCGTCGAGGTGGTGGTGGCGGCGGCGCGGGGGCGCGTCCCCGTCATCGCCGGCACCGGCTCCAACTCGACGAGCGAGGCGGTGGAACTGACGCGCCACGCAAAGGAGGCGGGGGCCGACGGCGCGCTCCTCATCTCGCCGTACTACAACAAGCCGACGCAGGACGGAATCGTGGCGCACTATGCGGAGATCGCCCAGCGCACCGCCTTCCCGCTGATCGCCTACAACATCCCGGCGCGAACGGCCTCGAACATCGAGCCGGCGACCATGGCGCGGCTCGCGGAGCTTCAGCAGATGGTCGGCGTGAAGGAGGCCTGCGGGGATCTGCACCAGATCTCCGAGGTGATCGCGCGCTGTCCCGACGACTTCTGTGTGCTGTCGGGCGACGACGCCCTCACGCTGCCGATCCTCGCCGTGGGCGGCGACGGCGTGATCTGCACCACCTCGAACGTGGCCCCGTCGCAGATGGTGGAGCTGGTCCGCGCGTTCCGGGCCGGCGACCTCGCGCGGGCGCGGGCCGTCCACCAGAAGCTCCTGCCCCTGTTCGACGTGCTCTTCTGCGAGACGAATCCGATCCCGGTCAAGGCCGCCGTGGCCCTTCGCGGGCTCGCCAGCGACGAGATCCGGCTGCCGCTCACCCGCCTGTCCGAGCCGAAGCGAGAGCGACTCCAGCTGGTGATGAAGGAGTTCGGCCTGTTGTGAGTGGCGCGACCCGTCGGGTGCTGGTTTCGGGAGCCCTTGGGAAGATGGGCGAACGCGTTCGCGCAGTGCTCGAGGCCGAGCCGACGCTCGCGCTCGAGGCCGCGATCGAATCGCCCGACCATCCCGGCATCGGCGAGACCGTCGCGGCCGGCGTGCGCGTGACGGCCGACGCGACCGCGGCGCTGCCCGGCTGCGACGTGGTCATCGACTTCTCGCGGCCCGAGGCGACGCTCGAGACGCTGCGCGCCGCGGCGGACGCCAAGGTGGCCTACGTCACGGGCACGACGGGATTCTCCGCGGCCCAGCGCAGCGAGATCGAGCGGCTCTCCGAGCGGATTCCCGTGGTGCTCGCGCCGAACTTCTCGGTGGCCGTGAACGTGCTCGGCTGGCTGGTGCGGGAGGCCGCGCGGCGCCTCGGCCCGGGCTACGACGCCGAGCTCGTCGAGCTCCATCACGCGGCCAAGCGCGACGCGCCGAGCGGCACCGCGCTACGTCTGGCGGAGTCGATCGCCGAGGCCCGCGGCCAGAAGCTCGCGGACCACCTCGTGCTCGAGCGCGCCGGGGAGACCGGGGCGCGGCGCGAGGGGGACATCGGAATCCAGACGCTGCGCGGCGGAGACTGCCCGGGCGAACACACCGTGCTGTTCGTGGGCCCCGGCGAGCGGCTCGAGCTCTCCCACCGAGCCGCGACGCGCGATCACTTCGCGCGCGGCGCGGTGCGCGCGGCGGCCTGGGTGATCGGCCGCCCGCCGGCGCTGTACCGCATCGAGCAGGTCCTCGGGCTCGACGAGGCAGACCGTTAGACGGCGTTCGGCCCGCGCTCTCCGCTGCGGATCCGGATCGCCTCCTCCATCGGGAACACGAACACCTTTCCGTCTCCGATGGAACCCGTATGGGCGACCTGCGCGATCGTCTCGACCACCTTCTCCGCCTGGTCGTCGCTGACGGCGACCTCGATCTTGATCTTCGGCAGGAAGTCGACGACGTACTCCGCGCTCCGGTACAGCTCGGTGTGGCCCCGCTGGCGGCCGAACCCGCTGACCTCGCTGACCGTGATCCCCTCGACCCCGATGGCGTGGAAGCCCTCCTTCACCGCGTCCAGCTTGAACGGCTTGATGATGGCTTCGATCTTCTTCATGCCACGGCCCCGCTCACGCCTGCTCGCTGGTCGCGAGCGCGGCCGGCACCGGGCGCCGCACCGGGGCGTGCGGGGCGGAGGCGGCGCTCAGGCCGCCGCCGAAGCCGAGATCGTAGGCGTGCATGCCGTGCTCGCCGTAGTCCAGGCCCTCCAGCTCCTCCTCTTCGGAGACGCGCAGCCCCATGAGCCCCTTGATGCACAGGAAGATCACGAGCGCCGCCGGGAACGTGAACAAGCCGTAGGCGGCCACCCCGACGAGCTGCTTCAGCAGCGTGTGGTCGGGGTTCGTCGAGAACAGGCCCACCGCCAGCGTGCCCCAGATCCCGCAGGTGAGGTGGACGGAGATCGCCCCGACGGGATCGTCGATCCGGATCCGGTCGAAGAACATCACCGAGAACACCACGAGGCCGCCGGCGATCAGCCCGATCACGACGGCCCCGAGCACCGTCACGGTGTCCGCGCCGGCCGTGATCCCGACCAGGCCCGCCAACACGCCGTTCAGGGACATCGACAGGTCGGGCTTCGAAACCACGAACCAGGAGATGAACATCGCGGCAACCGCTCCCGCGGCGGCCGCCAGACAGGTGCTGACGAGGGTGAACGAGGTCAACTCCGGGTCGGCGCTCAGCACCGAGCCGCCGTTGAACCCGAACCAGCCGAGCCACAGCAGGAACACGCCGATCGTCGCCATCGGCATGTTGCTGCCCGGAATCGGGTGGAGCTTGCCGCCGACGTACTTCCCGAGGCGCGGCCCGAGCAGCAGCGCGCCGGCCAGCGCGCCCCAGCCGCCGACCGAGTGCACCAGGGTGGAGCCGGCGAAGTCGTAGAAGCCGCGCTCGTCCAGCCAACCGCCGCCCCACTTCCAGGATCCGGCGACCGTGTAGACGAGCGCCACGAAGATCGTGGAGAAGATCATGAACGAGGGCAGCTTGATGCGTTCCGCGACGGCTCCCGACACGATCGTGGCTGCGGTCGCGGCGAACATCGCCTGGAACAGGAAGTCGGTCCAGTACGTGTAGCCACCGTCGGCGTACGCGGGCGTGTTTCCGCCGTCCGGTGCCACGAGACCGAGACCGCCGAAGCCGAGCCAACCCGAGACCACGCCGAACTCGCCGGGATACATCAGGTTGAAGCCGCAGAGCGCGTAGGTCAGGATGCCGATCGATACGATGAAGGTGTTCTTGAACAGGATGTTGGTCGTGTTCTTCGCGCGCGTCAGTCCCGACTCGAGCGTTGCGAAGCCCAGGTGCATGATGAACACGAGTCCGGCCGCGAGCATCATCCAGACGTTGTTCGCGGTGAACTGTCCGGCGTCGAAGGTCTCCTCGGCGGCGGGGGCCGCCGCCACCGGGGGCGTCGCCTCCGCGACCGGCACCGCCGCGACGGGCGGGGAGACCGCCTCGGCCGCAGCCGCTGCGGAGGCCGCCGGCGTCGGCTCGGCGGAGACGGGGGCCTGGGCGGAGGGCTCGACCGCGACGGCCGGTTCGGCGTAACCCGCCGGGTTGCCCTCTTCGGCGTAGCCCGGACCGGACAACACGAACCCGAGTGCAAACATCGCGATGAGTGTGGATCGCTTCACGGTTTCATCCTCCGTCGATGGAAATGGGCTCGCGGGAGCTCCTCTCGAAACGCGCTCACGGCAACGACTCGACGAGCGCAGTCGCCCGGCGGACGCCGTCCGCATCGGGCGATAGCAACGGGCGTGCCAACGCTGCGCGCGACGGCGGCGAGGCGCGGGCGCCGCGGAGCGGAAGCGATGTGCGGATTCGTGCTCAGCGCCGCGCGCGAGGCTGCTCAGGATGCGGGCGCGGCTGCTCAGGGGTTGCGCAGCGAACCCGCTTCAGTCGGATATCCGAAGCGCCGAACACGCAGGGATGGTCCGTTTCATCAGCTTCGTCCTCTTCGTCGCGGCCGGCTACGTGCTGCTGGAGCCGCTCGGCCTCGGTCCGAGCGGCCTCCGCATCGATGGCTCGCAGGTGGTGCTCGAGACGGAGGATTTCGAGGTCCACTTCACCCGCCTGGGCGCTTCGGAGACGGGCACGCACATGGTGTTCGGCGGGCTCAACGATCAGCTCCGCAACAACCTGAGCCACGCGACCCTGGCGACGCTCGCGATCCGCCATGCGCAGCTGATCGGCGAGACCCATCCGGACTTCCACCTGTGCAGCTCGCCCGGCGCGGCGCAGGCGAAGCGGCTCGTCGAGACCTGGAGCTTCGTGGCCGCGAGCCGATCCGCCCGCGCCGCCTTGATCCGCGCGGTCGACCTGCACGCCGAGCGCCTGCGCGGGGACGGGACGCGGACCTGCGTAGACGTGACGGGCGCCGAGCTGCTGCTCGACGCCGTCCAGCTCAAGCACGACGGGCGCGACATCACCTCGGACGTCGCGCCCGCCTTTCGCAACACGCGCTTTCAGCTCGCGGAGCGAGCCGAGCTCGCCGACTGCGAATCGCTGCTGCGCTGATCCGACGCGCAGCGCGCGAGTCCGGCGAACGGCCCTCCGCGACCCCGCCGCCTAGGCGTCGAAGTAGAGCTCGAACTCGTGCGGGTGCGGCCGCAGCTGCACCGGCTCGACCTCGTTCTCGCGCTTGTACTGGATCCAGGTCTCCACCAGGTCCGGCGTGAACACGTCGCCCTTGAGCAGGAAGTCGGAGTCCGCCTCCAGGTGCTCGAGCGCTTCGTTCAGACTCGACGGCATCTGCGGCACGTTCGCCGCCTCTTCCGGCGAGAGCGCGTACAGGTTCTTGTCGAGCGGCTCGCCCGGATCGATCTTGTTCTCGATCCCGTCGATTCCCGCCATCGCCATCGCCGCAAAGGCGAGATACGGATTGCAGGTCGGATCCGGGAACCGCACCTCGACGCGCTTCGCCTTCGGCGACGGCGAGTACATCGGAATGCGGCACGCCGCCGAGCGGTTCCGGCTCGAGTATGCCAGGTTGATCGGCGCCTCGTAGCCCGGCACCAGCCGCCGGTAGGAGTTGGTCGTCGGGTTCGTGAACACCGCGAGTGCCTTGGCGTGCTTCAGGATCCCGCCGATGTACCACAGGCCGATGTCCGACAGGCCCGCGTACTTGTCGCCGGCGAACAGCGGCTGGTTGCCCTTCCAGATCGACTGATGGCAGTGCATCCCGCTGCCGTTGTCGCCGAAGATCGGCTTCGCCATGAACGTGACCGAAAAGTTGTGCCGCCTCGCCACGTTCTTCACGATGTACTTGTACAGCATGAGCTTGTCGGCGGTGTCCACCAGCGGGCCGAACTTCATGTCGATCTCGGCCTGACCGCCGGTGCCGACCTCGTGGTGCTGCGCCTCGATCACGATCCCGGCCCTCTCGAGCTCGATCACCATCTCGCTGCGCAGATCCTGGAACGAGTCGGTCGGGGGAACGGGGAAGTACCCCTCCTTGTAGCGCGGCTTGTAGGCCAGGTTGCCCTCGGACTCGTCCAGGCCGGAGTTCCAGCGACCCTCGCGCGAGTCGACGTAGTAGAAGCTCGCCGCGGGGCCGGTCTCGAAGCGGGCCGAGTTGAAGATGAAGAACTCGGCCTCGGGCCCGAAGTGGATCGTGTCGCCGATCGCGGTCTGCCGGAGGTAATTGACGGCCTTCGAGGCGACGTGGCGCGGATCGCGCGAGTAGCGCTCCCGCGTGATCGGGTCGACGATGTCACAGATGAGGGACAGCGTCTTGTGCTGCGTGAACGGGTCGAGGATCGCCGTCGTGGGGTCCGGCACCACGAGCATGTCGCTCGACTCGATCGTCTTCCAGCCTCGAATCGAGGAGCCGTCGAAGCCGAGTCCATCCTCGAACAGGTCCTCACCGAACTCGGAAATCGGAATCGAGAAGTGCTGCCACATGCCCGGCAGGTCGGTGAACTTGAAGTCCACCATCACGATCTCGTTCTTCTTCGCGAACTCCACAGCCTCTCGTGCGTTCATCTCTGTCTCCAATCCTTGCTCGTGCGCGTCGTCTCAGGACGCGTCCGCGTGGTTTCGTGACCGGTCGGGGTCGGCGGCTCAGACGGCGTCGGGGCCGCGCTCGCCGGTGCGGATCCGGATGGCCTCCTCCATCGGGAGGACGAAGATCTTCCCGTCCCCGATGCGGCCGGTATTGGCGGTCTGAACGATCGTCTCGACGACCTTCTCCGCCTGGTCGTCGCTCACGGCGATCTCGATCTTGATCTTGGGCAGGAAGTCGACGACGTACTCGGCACCGCGGTAGAGCTCGGTATGCCCCTTCTGGCGGCCGAAGCCCTTCACCTCCGTCACCGTGATCCCCTGGACCCCGATGGCGTTCAGGCCCTCCTTCACCTCGTCGAGCTTGAACGGCTTGATGATCGCCTCGACCTTCTTCATGACGACGTCCCTCTCCTCGTGCGCGTGTGCCCCGCGGCGGGTCACCGCCGCATGATCGTTCCGGCGTCCCGTCTCGGCACCGGCACCGAACCCGGATCCCGTGCGGACGGCCGATCCCGACCGGCACCCCGTCCGCGGTGGAAGGCTACAGCAACCCGCGTGCCAGCGGTGGGGACGGCTCCACGGCGGCTCCTGCGGCGGCGTGGGCGCGTTTCGGGGTGGTGCGTCGCGTCGCGCTGCCCAGGTTCTCGGCGGGCCTGCCCGGAATCCGGGCAGGGCGCCGCCCGCGGCGCGCCCGTCGGCCGCCCAGGTCGGCGAGGGCACCGGCGTTCCGGTCGGGCGGCCCCGACCGCCCGACCGGAACGGGTCTTGCAAAATCCCGCGGGCGTACGCTGGGCGCTCGTGCCGAGGGGTGGCCTGCCGGGAGGTGGCGTTGCAGGATCGATTTGCCGGCCTGTATCGCGAGCAGCTCGAGAAGCGGGGCCGCCTCACGCTGCGCGCGTGGATCGACCTCGCCGCCGCCTGGCGCATCGCGCAGGCGCTCCGCGAGCACCGCGGCAATCTCAGCGCAGCGGCGCGGTCCCTCGGCATCGGCCGCCGCACGCTCTACGCCAAGATGGAACGCCTCGGCATCCGGCCGACCTGGAGCACCGCGGCGGACCCCGCGGCGCCGGCCGGAGGCGCCGGCCAACCCGAGGGCGACGCGCCCCGCCCCGATCCGAAGGACGCCTGACCGGCCCCACCCGAGCCGGCGCGCCCGGCGGGAGGACTCGAAACAGGAAGGGCGCGGCTCCCGCCGCGCCCCTCGGTGCTTCGAAGCCCTCCACCTAGAA
>CP070734.1:3515902-3534549 GCA_020347605.1 Deltaproteobacteria bacterium
CCCTGCACGATCTGCCACTCGCTGCGCGCCTCGCCCTGCGGCTCCGCGGCCTGCTCGATCAGCCCCACGTGCAGGTGCATCGGACTCGCGTAGGGCTGGTTCATCTTCTCGTAGTGCTGTGCGGCCGGCAGGATGTAGTCCGCGTACAGGCCGGTCGTGTTGATCCGCCAATCCACCGAGACGATGGTCTTGAGCTTGGGCCACAGGTGCTTGAGGAGCATGCGCGCCCCGCCGCGCTGGCGTCGCAGCAGGTTCCCGCCCACCTCGACCAGGAAGCGCGGCTCGGCCGCCCTGGCGACCGGCTCGGAGGCGATCCACCAGCCCTTCTCGCACGCCTCCTCCAGGTACTCGTCGAAGCTGCGCTTCATGTCCGGGTCGTTGTATCCGCGGCGATTCCAGATCTCCCGGTAGCCGCAATGGTGGTACCAGAAGAACGCGGGCGGGGTGAACAGGCCCAGCATGGCCGTCATCATCTGCTCGACCTTGTAGGTCGCCATCTCGTCGGTCAGGGTGGGATCCTGCTCGAGGAGCGCCTTCATGACCTGATCGCTGGTGGCGCGCACCGCGTCGAGGCCATCCTGGCCGGCCTGCTCCTTCAAGAGCACGGTGAACATCCCGTCGTTGAGCCCCACCGCCCAGCTGCGCATTCCCGTACCCGGCTTGCCCCAGTTCCCGGTCAGGCCGAGCAGCAGCGCCATCGAGCGCTCCATCAGATCGCCGTGGTAGTACTTGCCGGAGTTCCAGCCCATCAGGAACCGGGTGCGCCGGGCGGCCACCTTGCGCGCGAGCGAGCGGGTCGTGTCGGGGTGGACGCCGCAGCGCTCGTGCACCTTCTCCGGTGTGTAGTCGCGGTCCAGCATCTCCCGAAGCGACGCGAGCACCGGGCGGACCTCGACTTCGGACCCGTCCGCGAGCCGGACCGTCGCGGAGCCCTCCAGGGCCGGGTCGACGTCGCCGGGATCCAGCGTCGCTCGCGTCGCGGGAACCACGCGGCCGCTGCGGGCGTCGAGCCAGTAGAACTGCTCGTCCGATCCGCCGTCCAGGTCCGACGCCCGCAGCAAGCGCTGGTCGTCGAGCCGCACCAGCAGCGAGAGATCGGTCTGCTTCTTCGCGAACTCGAGATCCGCGAGCCCCTCGGACAGGATCACCTGGGACATGGCGTTCGCGAACGCGGAGTCCGTTCCGATCTCGATCGGCACGTGGATGTCGGCGTGCACCGCGGACGGACTGAAGTCCGGCGCGATGGTGACCACCTCGGATCCGTTGTACCGGGCCTCCTGAACGAAGTGGTACCAGGTGATGTTCGTGTACACCGGATTGGCATGCCAGATCAGGATCAGCTCGCTGTGGAAGAAGTCGTCCATGCCCGGCGCCGGATCGAACTTGCCGAAGGTCGTGTAGATGCCCGGGCTGAAGTCGTTGATCTCCGCCTGCAGATCGGTGACCTGGAAGCCGAGCTGTGCCGAGAACGAGTTCCAGAGGATCTGCTGCATTCCGCCCTCGCCCGGCGTGCCGATGTGATACAGCGAACCCGGCCCCTGCTCCTCCACCGCATCGATGATGCCGTCGGCGATCTCGCGCAGCGCCTGCTCCCAGGAGATGCGTTCGAACGACCCCGCGCCGCGCGCGCCCACCCGCTTCATCGGGTAGCGCACGCGTTCCTCGTCGTCGTGCTGCTGGCTCCAGGCGGCACCCTTCTGGCAGCCCATCGGATTCATGTCCGGCACCCCGGACTCGATGGTCGGAAACACGCTCGCCTGCTCTTCGCGCACGATCTTGCCGTCGCGCGTATACACGCGCCATGGACAACCGCCCGGGTAGCAGTCGACCGCGTGGCAGCCCCAGGTGACGCGGTCCCACTTCCAGCGCTCCCGATACTCCTGCTCCGACGCGCGGTGCGAGCTCTCGTTCTTGCTTGCGGTCGTCATGGCGGTCTCCCTGCGTCGCGATACGCGTTCAGTTCCAGACGATCTCGGCGGGATCGCGGTCGAACGGACCGAGGAATTCGGTCCAGCGGTAGCCGATCAGGATGTCCAGCAGCTCCGATGGCTCGCCGCGGCGCCGCTTGGCCATCTCGGTCTCCAGCGTCTGGAGCGCGGTCGTCGCCCGCGGACCGAACAGCGATTCCAGGTACTCCTTCGGGATCCGCTGCCGCCCCTCCTCGATGCTTCCGTCCGGGCGAACCGCGAAGGGCGAGAGGGGCGGCACGTAGAACACGTTCGGCTCGGTGTTCCACTCGGGGTGCAGCGGTAGCGCCACCTCCCACTCGTCGACCAGCTTGTTCACCGCACCGCCGTCCCGATCGCGATAGCCGATGAAGGCCGCCCGGCCGGGGCACTGCCGGACACAGGCGGGGGCCACGCCCTTTTCGAGCCGCGGAAAGCAGCCGATGCAGTGATTGCCGATCTTGGCCGCCTGGTCGAAGTAGACCTTCTTGTAGGGGCAGGCGCGGGCGCACTCCTGCGCGCCCTGGCAACGCACCTCGTCGCGCAGCACCAGCCCGAAGTCGTCGCGCTTGTACATCGCCTCGTTGGGACAGGCCTCGACGCAGGCGGGGCGCGTGCAGTGGTTGCAGATGCGCGGCAGGTAGAAGAAGTAGCTGTTCGGGTACTCGCCGGCCCCCTGGTCCTCGTCCCAGTTCATCGCCCAGGTCGGCGCCGCGCCCTTCGGGCCGAGGTGCGTCTTTTGCGCCGACGCGTAGACCGACTGCCAGTTGTACTCGGACGTCCCGCCGAACTCCTCGGCCGTAGGCAGGTGGCCGTCGATGCGGTTTCCGTTCGCGTCGTAGCCGCCGCCCATGCTCTCCCAGTCGCGCGGTGTGCCACGGCCGGGCTGGGTGTTCACCGTGCACCACCACATGTCCCGCTTGCCGTTCTCGTTCGTCCAGAGGACCTTGCACGCCACGGAACAGGTCTGGCAGCCGATGCACTTGTTCAAATCGAAGACCATCGCAACCTGGCGCCCCATCGGCTCTCCTCCCGTCCCGTGCGCGCGTCACGCCACGGACGCTCCGTCGTAGAGTTCGACCTCTACGCGCGTATCGCGATCCACCTGATTGGGCTCGTAGTGGCCGTACCCCCAGTGGAGCTGGCCGTAGTCGCCCACGAGCTGTGTCACCTTGAGCGGGCTCGGGGAGAGCGCCTGGTGGCTCACGCCCCGGATGAACTGGTAGGGCTCCCACGCGTGGAAGATGTGGGCCTGTCCCGGGCGGATGGCGCCGGTCGGCTTGGCCATCGCGACGAAGGCGCCCAGGTCGTTGCGGACCACGATCCGATTGCCATCGGCGATTCCGCGCGCCGAGGCGTCGCGCGGGTTCAGGTAGACGACGGGCTCGCCGCGCTGCAGGCGCAGCAGCAGACCCTCGTCGCGCCACTGCGCGTGGATGCTCCAGCGGGTGTGCGCACCGGTCAGCACCAGCGGATGGTCTCCGCCGGCGGCCGGCGGCGGCTTGTGTGTCGGCAGCGCCTCTCCGAGCTGCAGGAACAGCGGGTGATCCACGTAGAACTGCTGGCGGCCCGTGAGCGTCGGGTAGGGTTGCTTCTTCTCGACGAAGTCGCGCAGCGGGACGACCGGCTCGTCTTCGGCGTACTCGGAGTAGATGTTGGCCGTGCCGCCCTGTGGCCCGAGGCTGCGGATCCGCACCGCGCCCTCGCGCCGGAGGTCCTCGAGCGTGATGCCGCGGCTCGCCGTCGAGACGGAGAGGATGAAGTCGACGAGCGCCTCCTGGTCGTGCGGACCGAAGCGGCCGGCGTCGCTGAACGCCGCGTCGAGGCGGGTGAGGTCGCGCGGCTCGCCGCGCCAGGAGGGCACCGCCGTCATCTCGCGGGCGCGGGCGCGGGCCGCGACCCGCTCCGACAGTCGGGAGAAGATCTCCCATTCGGGCTTCGACTCGCCGCGCGGGGGCACGGCGCGGTCGCCGAGCGTCAGGTGGGGCACGAACGCGGCGATGTACTTGAGCCCGACCTTCTCGTACCAACCCGCGGCGGGCAGCAGGATGTCCGCGTTCCGCCCGGTCTCGCTGATCCGGAAGTTGACGTCGACGACCAGGTGCGCGGGCTCGAACAGGCGCTCGCGCAGCTTCGGATACGAGCGCGCGTGCCGCAGCACGTTGCCGAAGATCGAGAGGATCACGCGGGGCGGCTCCGCGTCGGCGGGGGGGCCGATCGGGAACTGCCCGCTGTCGACCGCGGCCCGGAGATGGGGTGCCGCGCCCGCTTCGAGCGCGGGGTCGCCGTAGGCCTGCTGCGTCCCGATGTCGGCGAGGCCGCCGTGCACCGCGTGGAACAGCGTGCTCGAGACGTACCCGGACTCGAACTCCTTCCGCACCGCGTCCGGCCAGATCCGCGAGCGCAGCGAGAGCCAGAGCAGCTGCGGGATGCTGAGCTTCTCCTGCATCGCCAGGAGCGCGAACCCCTCGAGCGCGATGAAGGCGCCCGAGCGCCAGCCGCCTCCGACGCGACCGAGGTTGCCCGTCAACGAGGCGAGCAGGATCTGCGCGCGCTGGATCAGATCGGAGTGGTAGTTCTTGCAGCTGCCCCACTGCGACAGGATCAGCGCCGCCTCTGCGGTCGCGAAGTCCCGCGCGAAGCGCCGGATCGTGTCGGCCGCAACGCCGGTGATCGCGGCCGCCTGCTCGGGCCGATGGCTCGCGTCGAGCTGGCGCCGCAGGCGTTCCATCACGGTCTCGACCGGCGCTTCGCCGCCGCCCGCGAGCGCGACCGTCCGCGCCGCGAACAGAGCCGGCCTCACGCCCACGAGCTCGAGCGTGCGTCGCCCGTCGCCCTCGCTGCCCGGCGCCCAGGCGAGCTGATCCGCCGCCTCGTCCCACACCGCGAAGCGCGTCTCACTGCCGCCGGTTTGCACGTCCGACTCGCGCAGGAAGCGCCCGCTATCGGTTCGCACGAGGAACGGCAGGTCGGTCTGCTCGCGCACGTAATCGGCGTCGTAGAGGGTCTCGGACACGACCACCTGACACGCCGCCAGCGCGAGCGCCGCGTCGGTACCCGGGCTGGGCGACAGCCACAGGTCGGAGTGGATCGAGCTCTGGTTGTAGTCCGGCGCGATCGCGACCACCCGGGCGCCGCGATAGCGCGCCTCGTTCAGGAAATGCGCGTCGGGAATGCGCGCCACCGCGGGGTTGAAGGCCCAGAGCACCAGGTAGCGCGAACGGAACCAGTCGTCGGACGTACCGTCGGTGTGCGGCGTGCCCAGCGTGATCGTGCCGCCGACCGGCAGGTCGCCGATCATGGCCATCGAATCGGTTACGGGAGAGCCCAGCAGGCGGAAGAAGCGGAGCGGCGCGACGCTGTTCGGTCCGAAATCGACGTTGGGACCCAGCTCGCAGATCACACCCTCCCCGCCGCGCTCGGAGAGCTCCTCGACGAGCGCATCCGCGATCTCGTCCAGTGCCGCGTCCCATGAGATGCGCTTCCAGCGTCCGGCGCCGCGCGGGCCGACGCGCCTCAGCGGATGGAGCAGCCGCGATGGACCGAGAAACAGATCGCTCGCGCAGGCGCCCTTGTTGCAGCCGCGCGGATTGAAATCGGGAACGGTGTCGTTCGACGCCGCGTAGCTCCCCATCTGCTCTTCGCGAAACACGATCCCCTCGCGCACGTAGAGATTCCAGGCGCACGACGAGACGCAGTTGGTGTTGGTGTGGGTGCCGCGCGCAATGCGTTCCCACGTGAAGCGCCGGCGGTAGACGTCGCGCCAGTCACCGTAGGCACGCGACGGAGCCGCGACTGCGGCGTCCGGGGCGGGCGCCCCGAGCGAGAGGTTCGAGAGTCCCAGCGCGAGCGTTCCCGCTGCACCCGCGCGCAGGACTTCGCGCCGCGTGAAGCCCGTGGACATCGGCGTCGAAGCTAACGTGCGGCCGGATCACGGCGTATGACGCGTGTCATACGTTCGGGCGTGGACGCCGAGGTCAGTCGGTCAGCTTCTCGCCCCGAGCGACGCGCTCGAGCGCCTTGCGGTCGAGGATCCGAACCGAGCCGACGCCCCCCTCGATCCAGCCGGCGCGGTCGAAGCGCCGCAGCACCCGGATGGCGGTCTCGACCGTCGTGCCGACCGCCTCCCCGATGGCGCGCCGCGTGGCCTCGAGGCGATCGCCGTCCGCCTGCTCCACGAGCAGCAACGCGATGCGCGCCGGCACGCTGTCGTGGGCGAAGGAGCAGAGGCGATCGTGGGCGCCCTGGAGGCGCTTCGCCACGATCGCGAGCAGCTCGCGCGCGAGCCGCGGGTCGTCTCGCACCAGGCCCGCGAGCAGCTGGGGAGGCGCGCGCCACGCCTCGCCCTGGGTGACCCCTTCTGCGGTTTCGCCGTAGGAGGCCGCCTCGACCGCCACCGCCAGGCCGAACAGATCTCCGGGGCGGAAGCGCTCCAGCGCCGTGGTGTGGCCGGTGGGGCTGATCTTCACCGTGCGCACCTCGCCGGCGCGCAACACCCAGAGGGACTCGGCGGGCTCGGATGTGAAGTAGATGCATTCCCCGGCGCGGAACGGGCGGAGCAGCAGGCGCGAGCGGACGCGCGCCAGCTGGTCGGGCCGCAGAAGGTGGAAGAACTCCGCCTCCTCGAGCTGGATCCGTCTCACCGGCGCCCGTCCTCCGGACCCGTCCCCGATGCACCGGCGGCAGGCCGCCTATGACGCCGGTCATAACCTCGTGCGCGCATCGGCGTCACACTATCACAGCGATGCGTGAGCCGGGACCTTCGCAGCATGCCCCGCGACGGGACCTCGAGAGCTGGTGGCAGGATCACAGCGAGCTCGACTACATGATCGATGCCCTGCTCACGATGATCGACCGCGGCAGCGCGGCGGCGGCCAGCTCCGCCCTGGAGGACCTGGCGGGCTCCATGCAGGCGCACCTGGACGTCGAGGAGGAGGTCTACTTCCCGCTCATCGAGCGCCTGGCCCCCGAGCACTCCGCAACCCTACGCGAAGCGCGCCTCACGCATCTGGAACTCCGCGAACGGATCGAAGCCCTGCGCCAGCACCTCGCGCTCGGCGAGCTCGAGGACGCGCGCAGCGCGCTCACGAAGCTTCTCCACGAGCTGCGCGCGCACGAGCAGATGGAGGCTCGGCTGATCGCGGACCTCGCACGCACGGAGCCGCGCTGATCGGCACGTGCGCGGCGCGCGAGCGCGCCGCCGGGGCCGGCCCCCCGCGCACTGCGCGCCTCAGGACCGCCATGCGTCGTGCATGTGCTTCACGATGATGGGGTGGCGCCAGAGCAGGAAGGCGATCACCGTCGAGGCGCCCAGCAGGGCGACCGCCGTGAGCCGGAAGCGCCCGAGACCGGCCACGCCGAGCGCGCCGTCCACGTAGAGCACCCCGCAGACGAACGTCGCGACCGCGATGAAAGGCAGATACCAGACGCCGGGAAAGCGCTGGCCCAGCGCGGCGACGTAGGCGATCAACATCGCGCCGGCCACGAGACTCGCCATGTGCACGGCGTTGTAGGCGAGGGCCACGACGACGTCCGCGCGCATGGAACGGGCCGCCTCGGCGCCCCAGAACAGGTTGGCCCCCAGCACCGAAGGCGTGTGCAGGGGGATTCCCTGGATGACGTCGTGGATGAAGAAGACCACCGCGACGACCGCGGCTGCCAGCAGCCCGCCCAGCACGCCGTCCGCCGCGACCGCGCCGAACTGGATCCGCTCGCCGCTGCCGTGGAGCGAGCCCGCTGCGTTCATGCTTCGGGCCTCCCTGCGTCCGGATGAAGACCGCCGCCCGCGCGTCCTTCGGCGCCGGCTCTCCCGCGATTTTGCACGAACCGTGCCCGCTGCGCGGACCCCGCGCGAGCGCAGCCGTGGCGCCCCGGGCGGTGCGTTTCACACCACTCCCGGACCCTCTGTGGCCGTATGTCTCACCGGAGGGGGCGAGCGTGCCCGCGCACGCGCCGCGGCGGGCCGTCAGTCGAGCCGTCGGTGAACGTGGACGGTGAGGTCGCCCAGCAGGTTCGTGTAGCTGCCGTACTCGTTGTCGTACCAGCCGAAGATCTTGGCGTGGGTCACGGGAACCCGAACCCGCGCGTCGCGCAGGCCTTCGAGCGCCTTCGGATCGATGCCCGGCACCTGGGCGAGGTTCAGATCGAGGAATCCGGTGCGGGTATGGGTCTCGACGCCCTCGATCACGACCGCGGCGCGCATGCCCGATACGTCCGACGGCACGTTCTGCTCCTCGCTGTACACGAGCAGCCCCTTCTGCGTGCCGGATGCCGCCTCCTGGAAGATCCGGTTCAACATCTCGTGATTCACGCTGCTGCGGCCGTCGGGCCCGACCTGCGACTGGAACGTCACGTTCAGGATGATCAGCGACTCCGTCGCGATCGGCACCCGCACGGCGTCGGCCATGAACCCGACCTGACGGATCTGGGGCACCACCTCCTCGAGGGCCTTGGCGGCGCCGCTCGAGGTCAGGATGATGCTGTTCAGCACGCTGCGATTGCGGCGCAAGTCCTTCGCCCCGGCCTTCGGCACGTTGTCGAGCACGCTCTGGCTGTTGGTCAACGCGTGCACCGTGCTCATCGATGCGGTCATGATCGCGGAGTCGTGCAGGTGATCGAGGAGCGGCTTCACCATGTGCGCCAGCGCGGTGGTCGTACACGACGCGGCGGAGATCAGCTGATGGGAACGCGGATCGAACAGCTCGTGGTTGCACCCGTAGATCAGCGTGATGGCGTCCTCGGGCGTCGAGAGGGCCTTGTCCTTGATCTTGAACGCCGCGCTGTTCAGCACCTTCTCCGCGCCGGCTCCGAGGTGCCCGCGCAGCGAGCCTCCCGGATGGTCCATGGGCCAGGTCGGGTCGTTGAAGGCGCCGGTCGTGTCCACCACGATCCGGACCCGGTGGTCCCGCCAACCGATGTCGCAGGGATTGCGCGCGGTCTGCAGCACCTGCACCGGGACACCCGCCACCTCCAGCAGGTTCCGCTCCCGGTCCACGATCCGGACGCAGGGGTCCGCGTTCACGCCGAACAGGAAGCGGTGGATGCTGCCGTAGGTCGAATCCTTCTCGATCACGCTGCAGACCGCCTCGAGGTTCTGCCCGACGGCGCGTCCCACGTTCACCACCAGTCGCGAGAAGTACTTGCGGGCGACGTGGTGCCACAGGGTCAGCTTGCCGATTCGCCCGAGACCATTGATGCCCAGCGCTACGTCGTTACCGCGATCTCTTGTCATGGCTTCGCTTCCGTTCGTCTCAAGAGACTCTGCGTCGGCGGACCATCGTCACCCCGTGCTCCCCGAGATAGACCGACCCGTCGACCCCGTTGATGGAAATCACGTCTCCGGTCGCGAGCTTCCGGCCCGCCAGCTCCGAGCGGCACTCCTCCTCGAAGACCTGTAGCTTCCGGCAGCCCACCACGCAGGTGCGCCCCAGCCGCTGCGCCACCAGCGCGGCGTGACTGGTCGCGCCGCCGACGGCCGTCACCATGCCGTCGGCCTGAAGCAGCAGCGGGATGTCGTCGGGCACCGTGTCCGGGCGCACCAGGATGATCGCGTCGTCGGGATGCCGCTCCCGCAGCGCCTCGATGTCCGCCGCCGTGTGCGCAACGCGACCGCTGAGCGCCCCGCCGCCCGCTCCGATCCCCATCGCGACCTTCGCGCTCGCCAGGGCTTCGGTGGGCACGAAGGCCGGCACCAGGGTCACCTGCGACAACACGGTGTCGCGGGACTGCAGGACGTACAGATCCTCCGGAGCGTCGCTCTCGAAGGTGAACTCGATCTCCTGGTGGAACATCCCCTGCTCCTGGATCAGCCAGCGAGCGTGACGCAGGAGCGCCCGGTAGATCCCGGCGAAGTCCTTTTCGAGCGACGTCGCCGCCGGCTTCGCGGCCGACAGGCGCTGCGCCTCGCTGATCGGGAACGTCTGCACCAGCCCGGCGACCACGTCGTCGCCCTGCCCCTGCACGACGAAGTCGCCGTACAGGTTCACCGTGTCCGACGTCTTCCTCGGGTCGCAGGTGAGCACCACCCCGGTCCCCGACCGCGCGTTGAGATTGCCGTAGACCATGCTCTGCACGATCACGGCGGTGCCCCACTCCTCGGCGATCTGTAGCACGCTGCGGTAGACCCGCGCCTTGTCCTTGTGCCACGAACGCAGCACCAGGTCGATGCAGGTGCGGAGCTGCTCGAAGGGATCCTCGACGATCGCCACCGAGTGGTCCACCAGCAGAGCGCGGTACGCGAGGGCGAGCTCCCGCATCTTGTCCGCCGGCAGCAGGGACTTCTTGGCCGCGCCGAACTTGTGCTTCGCCTCGCGGATCAATCCGTCGAAGCGGTCGCGATCGACCCCGTGACCCATGCCCCAGAGCTGGAGAAAGCGCCGGTAGGCGTCCCACGCGGCCCAGGGACTGCCGGACGCGGCCGCGAAGCCCTCCGCGACCTCCGCGTTGATTCCCACGTTGAGGAAGGTGTCGAGCACACCGGGCATGCTGATCGCCGCGCCCGAACGAACGGACACGAGCAGCGGGCGGCGCGGATCGCCGAAGCGCGAGCCCGTCGCGCCTTCGAGACGGACGATCTGTCGCCGAACCTGATCTTCGAAGTCGCGTCGCAGCTCGTCGGAGGCGAGGATCGCCGCGCGGCAGCGGAACACCTCGGTGGTCAGGATGAACCCGTCCGGCACCGGCATGCCCGCCTGGGCCAGCCGCTTGATCATGTAGCCCTTGTTCCCGAGATAGATCGCGCCGTCCTGCGGGCTTTCCTCCGGCCCGATGGGCACGCAGGCGCGGCCGGCGTCGTAGGTCATGAGCAGGTTCAGCGTGGTGCGGTCCAGCTTCTCGCGGTCCTGGAGGAGCGACCGCAGCACCCGCGCCACCAGGCCGTCGAGCTGCTGCAGTCCGAAGCTCTCGGCGATGAGCCCGCGCAGGAACTCCTCGGAGACCTTGAGCACGGTCTCCGCCTCGTCGCTGCCCGGCTCGAGCTGAAGCACGCCGCGTTCCAGCATCCGTCTCGGGAGCCGCTCGAGCACCGGATCGTAGACGTCGAAGAAGCGGATCCGGATCAGGTTCTCGACGCTGCGCGAGAGGAACTGGAACACGTTGACGTACTGGTCGACGCTGATCCCCTCGGCCTGCAACGCCTGGTCGAGCATGGCGATGCCCGTGGACAGGCCCCGGCCCTGGCAGCCGTCCACGCGGATCGCCCGGAGGAACAGGCGCAGCCAGGCGAGCACGCGCTGCAGCGTGTTGCGCGTGATGTAGTCGAGGTTCTGCTCCGACAGCATCCGCTCGAAGAGCGCGTTGGCGAGCGACTCCATGCGGAAGGTGAGGCCCATCGCCTCGAACTTCTCCTCGCGGTAGCGGCCGTAGATGCTCGGAATGCCGACCGCGATGTGCCGCTTGCGGTAGATGTCCTCGATGCCCTCCGTGCGTTCCTCGCTCACGGCGATCGCCTTGAGCTGCTCGACCAGGCCGATCAACACGCCGAGCGCCGCCTCGTGGTCCGCATCGGCGAGCGCGCGGCGCAGCGCTTCGACGTCGTCGCGCGCGAGTCGGGGAAAGGCGTCGAGCCGCTCCAGCAGGCCCTGGTGGTCGAGCTCGTACTTGCTCCCGACCAGTCGGCGCAGCGTGAAGAGCAGCTCCGCCTTCTCGCGGTCGACGGGCCGTACGTCCGCGATCTGCTTCAGCCGGCGTTCGAGCCGCGCGGGCTCCAGCTCGAAGAGCGCCGACACGTCCTCGCCGCCCGCGAGCTCCGCGAACACCCGGTGAAGCCCGGCGTACTCCTCCCGCTGGATGTCGAGCTGCTCGAACAGGGCCGGCGGCACATAGGGCCGCAGGGCGCCCGGCTCCCCGGTCGCCCAGAAGCGAGCGACGCCCTCGATGAAGTCGATGAGCCGCGGGTTGCTCTCGACGTGGCACTGTTTGCGTAGGAAGTGGCACAGGGGATCCTTGCGCCGGTCGACCTCGTCGATGCGCGAGGAGACGTCGCGCAGCTCCCCCTCCGCACCGATGTCGTTGAAGTAGACCGGGAACAGCTTGAGCAGGCGCTTGGTCGGGTGATAGACCGGCGCGATCCCGCTGTTGAGCAGCCGCGAGACGTCCTTCTGGAACAGGTCGGTGTCGGCGATGAACACCCCGCCGATCTTCAGGTGGACGACGAGCGCCGCGATCAGGCGACGCGCGAGCCGCGGATCGCGTTCGATCAGCGTCAGGTACGTGCGGATCGCCCTCAGATGGGCCGGATTGATGCGCACCTGCCACTCGTCGGTGAATCCGGAGAACTCGGGCGTCGGGAAGTCCCAGTCGAGGATCTCGTCGATCAGCACGTCGACCGAGTCCAGATCTCCCGCAGCGAGAATTTCGAGCCCGATCTTCGAGATCAGGCTGAAGGCGTTCTGTGAGGTGGCGAGCCCCGTTCGGCGCAGGATGGCGAAGATCTCGCGCACGAAGGGCTCGAGGGTCGCGCGGTCGGCGCCGCGCAGCACGTCCAGGCACGAATGGCTGATCTGCGAGAGCGCCGGCTCGTGCACCGCCGACAGCGCCTCGACCGACAACACCTGGGTCAGCCAGTGGATCCGTTCGAGCTGGTTCCGCCAGCGCTCGCCGCCCTCCGACTCCACGCAGGCCGCCGCATCGAGATGGAACCGCTGGATCTGCGCGTCGTCGGGCAGGTCCATCAGGGTCTGGCTCGCAGAGACCGGATCTCCCGCGCCGCGGATCCCGTCGAGGCGCGCCAGATACTCCCTCCAGCGCTCGTGAGAGATCGCCGCCACGAGCTCCGGCGGCGACGCGGTCGATCCGACCTGCGCGCGCCACCAGCCCGCGGGATCGGGGGCTTCGAGCCAGTGCTCGTAGACGCGGCGCAGCGCCGAGGCGAGCAGCGAGAGGCCGTCGGCCACCACCGCGGCGTCCGGTTGGGGCACCGTCGCCAGGAGCGACTCGGCGAGGCGCCGGAGCCGCGGCGACGCGACCACCGCCAGCTTCGGGGCGCGATCGAAGCGGGCGCCGAGGTCGCGGAGGGATCGATCCAGCGCGGGCAACAGACGGGGCAGCGCATCGCCGGATTCGCGCACCACCTTCTCCAGGAAGTAGAGGTGGTTTCGAAGCGCCGTCTCGCGAAGCGACGCCGGCGACGCCTCGTCCAGCGCCTTGCGGTAGAGCGAGCCGAACACCTCGATGGCCTCGGGCGCGCGCGCGTGCGAGGCGTAGTACGGGAAGTCGCTCATCGCGCGCCGGTGGAGATCGGCCAGCGTCTGGGACCAGCCCACGTAGCGGTGGTTGATCTCGTGGAGCAGCTTCCGGGTGCTCTGCTGGATGCCGTACAGGTGGGCCGTGAGCTCCAGCAGGACCGCCTGGTCCTCCGGGATCTCCACATCCACCGCCGTGCGGCGGAGGTTCACCTCGAGCGCCTGGGACTTCACCTGCCGCGACTCCGATGGGTCGCCGCTGCGAGAATCGCCCGCCGCCGCGCCCCTGCCTTCGACCGATGGATCGGAGCCCTCGGGTCGGCTCCTTAGGTCCGTCTCGAGCGCTCCCTGCGCTTCCAGCCGCTCGAGGATGTCCGCGACCTGGCGCCGCACGACTCCGGGCGGGTCGGACTTCGCCCGGATCTCGCCGGACCGGGCGCGGATCGTCTCGAGCAGCGCTGCGCCGTTCGCGTCGCGTCTCAGTAGCGGCTCGAGGCAGATCGGTAGCTTCTCGAGCAGACCGTGCAGGAGCTCCGGGTCGGAGCAACCGCGGATCGTGGCCACGAGCTCGCGCAGGTCCCCAGCCGCGTCCGGGTGCGCCTCGACGGACGCGCATCTCTCCGATTCGGACGCTCGTCGACCGGCGGTGTCCGCCTCGCCCATCCGGCTCGTTCCCCTGTTTCCTTCGCTCTCGGCCTGCCTCGAGATTTCCGCCCGGCGCTGCGCGGCGCAAGGCGGGCGCGGAGGATGTGACATCGCGTCACATTGCGTCCCGAAATATACCCGACCGCTGCGCGCTCGGCGCATACCCGCCGGCGCTCCGGCCAACAGAATCGGCGACTGGCCGCCCGTTCTGACGCGGCTGCCGCTCCGGGGCATTCCGGACGCACTCCGACGCGGCGCACGCGCGGCACGGCCCTTGCTCTCCGTCGGTGTCCGCACGGGAGGCGGGACGATGACACCGATCTGCTCGATTCTCTGGGTCGGGCGCGGCGACGGCAGCGCCTGCAGCATCGTCGCCGACGCGCCGCAGCTCGACGTGGCGTGGGTGCGCGACGCAGCCGACGCGCTCTCCCTGCCGATGCACGGCTTCGACGCCGTGCTGCTGGATGCGGCGGACGCGGATGACGCGCTCGCCGAGCTGCGCCGACTGACGCGCCGCCCGCGCACCCCTCCGCTCCTCGTGCGCGTCGGATCCGAGTCCGCGCAGCGCGAGGCCGAGCTGCGCACGGCGGGCGCGGGCGAAATCCTCCTGCGCGCGCCCGACGCCGACCCCTCGGAGCAGTGCGCGTCGATCGTGGCATGCGTGACGGCGCTGGTGCGGGATGCCCGAGAGCGCCTCCGCCCGACGCCGACGCGAACGTCCGCCCGACGCCGGGCCGCTCCCGGATTCGAGGGCATCATCGGCGAGAGCGCGGCGCTGCAGGCGCTGTTCGGCCTCCTGCAGCGCGCGGCGGGGTCGCGCGCCACGATCCTGCTGACCGGCGAGACGGGAACCGGCAAGGAGCTCTTCGCCCGGGCCATCCACCTGCACGGACCGCGGCGCAGTCGCTCGTTCGTGCCCGTGAACTGCGCCGCGTTCCCCGACACGCTGCTCGAGAGCGAGCTGTTCGGACACGTGCGGGGCGCCTTCACCGGCGCGGACCGCGACAAGAAGGGGCTGTTCGATGCGGCCGACGGGGGAACGCTGTTCCTCGACGAGATCGGAGAGACCTCCCCCGCGCTGCAGGCGAAGCTCCTGCGCACGCTGCAGGAGGGCGAGGTCCGGCCGATCGGGGGCACGCGCGTGCGCCGGCTGGACGTGCGCGTCGTGGCGGCCACGAATCGCGATCTCCGCGGGGAGGTGGAGCGCGGCCGGTTCCGCGAGGATCTCTACTACCGCCTGTCGGTGTTTCCGATCGTCGTGCCGCCGCTGCGGAAGCGGCCGGAGGACATCCTTCCCCTGGCGCGACACTTCCTGTCTCTGCACGGCCGCCGGGAGCGCAAGGCGGGCTGCACCCTCTCGAGCGAGGCGCGCGACCTGCTGCTCGCGTATGCCTGGCCGGGCAACGTGCGCGAGCTCGAGAACGAGATCCAACGCGCGGTGGCGCTCGCCGAGCCGCACCAGACCATCACGCCGGACCTGCTGTCGCCCCGCCTGATCGGATTCCTCGAGCCGGTGCAGGCCGCCGCCCGTCCCGGGGACACGCTGCGCGAGCGGCTCGGCCGCATCGAAGCGTGGCTGATCCGCCGCCAGCTCGACGCGCACGGCGGCCGCCGCGCCGAGACCGCGCGACGGCTGGGCATCACGCGCGAAGGTCTCTACAAGAAGATGAAGCGCTACGGGATCCGCTGAGGCGCCGCCGGCGCTGTGCGAATCCGTTTTCGCGCCGGACATTTTCAGCGTCCCGTTGCACATGCCGACGACGCCGGCCGACGGCCTGCGCGATGCGAAGCCACGCGCGCGTACGCGAACCGCTGGACATCGAGGTCGATTGCCTTCATTCTGACGCTGCCGGGGTCATGAGACGCAGTGTCCTATGACGTCCGTCATAACTCTGCGCCCCTCGATGTGGAAGCGTTCCCGCAGAGCGCATGGAGCGACCTCCAGACCGCGGCGGATCGCTCCGACCGCACGGCGCAAGAGGATCATGCGGGGCGATCGCGCATACGGGGAGTCGTTTCCCCGCTTGCGGAGCAGCCTCGACGAACTCGGAGGCAGCATGATGTCGAAGAAGGCAACGATCTCGGGGCTCGGGATCCTGAGCGCCCTGGCAATCGCCCTGTGGGCCGTGGACGCCGGGGCGTGGCCGACCTACAGCGCGTCCAAGGTCGGCGGGGTGCCGACCGGCAACTGCGTGACGTGCCACGGGGACTTCCAGGCGGTGCCCTACGCGCAGGGCGGCTGGGCCGGCGACCTCATGGGACTCGCCGGTGGAGACGGGCATCTCTCGGTGATCGGCAGCTGCAACGTGTGTCACGGCGGCGGCGGCTTCTATCCGACCTCCACACTCGATTCGAATGGCGTCGACGGTCAGTTCGGAATGTCGTGTCTCGGCTGCCACGGTCGCTTCGAAACCCTGCTCGGCAGCACCGAGTCCTCCGGCCTTCGCCAGCACCACTACAACAGCGGTGTCACGCAGTGTGAGGGCTGCCATCCGCTCGACTCGAACCCCGCCAGTTACACGCCCGAGGGCGAGGACATCCTTCCGCCGTACTACGACCTCAACCTCTCGGTGGTCTCGCTCACGGATCCGTGCAACCCGGGCGGCGCGGGTGAGGACTTCGCGGGCGGCCCGGAGGGCCTCGACAACGACGGCGACCTCCTCTACGACGAGGCGGATCCGGACTGCGCGGTGGTTCCGCCCGAGGGCTGCGAGTTCGACTGGCCGGTCATCACGATCCCCACGATCGCGAAGGGCCAGTCCGCCTCGCAGAACGCGAAGGTCTCGCACGAGGTCACGGGGCACATCGTCGGCGGCGCCGCCGCATACGGTGACACGGCGCACCGCATCAAGATCTGCGCCGACACCCAGGTCGACATCGTGATCACCTGCAGCCCGGAAGGCTGCCCCGAGGGAGGACCCTTCATCACGAAGCAGGTGGGCGGGGACTTCTGCACGGGCGCCGGCTGCACCGTCCCGCTGGCGGACAAGTTCAAGTACGTGGTGACGAGCGGCGACGGCAAGGACACCGATGCGGTGACGCTGCTTCCGCAGTAACCCTCGCGCGTCCGCCGGACGCGGCGGAGCAACGGCTGCGACGCCCCGGCTCTCGCCGGGGCGTCGTCGTTTCGCAGTCCGGCGCACGCGCGCCCCGCGGCTCACGGCGCGCCGTGACGCTTCGCCTCCAGGAACCGGATCAGGTTCGCGAGCGCGGCGTTGACGGGCGTCGCGATTCCCTCCTTCTCGGCGAGCTTCACCACCGCGCCGTTCAGGGCGTCGATCTCGGTGCGCTTGCCGGCGCGCAGGTCCTGCAGCATCGACGACTCGTGCTCGGCGGTGGGCGGCAGGATCTGCCCGTAGAAGTCCGCGAGATACGCGTCCGCGTCCGCCCAGTGCGCGGCGTAGCCGGCCGCCGCCATCGCCGCGAAGACCTCGCGCACGATCCCGTCGATGATCGCGCGCGTCGGCGCGGTCTCGCCGAGCGCCCCGTAGGGCACGCCCAGGATCGCACCCAGCGGATTGAGCGCGCAGTTGTAGAGCAGCTTGGCCCACAGGTCGCGCGTGATGTCGGAGGCGATGCGGCACGGCAGGCCGCCGGCGTCGATCGCGCGCGCGAGGCCGGTGAGCGGCGCCGCGTCGCAGCCGAACGGGCTGCCGATGTGGATCGGCGCGGCGTGAACGGTGACGTCTACGTGGTTCGCCGCGTGGCGCCGGAAGCCCGTGATGACGCGCGCCGCGAAGACGCGCTCGCGCGGCAGGTGTCCGGCGAAGACCTCCGCGTTGCCCCAGCCGTTCTGGAACAGCACGATCCGCGTCTGCTCGTGCAGGAGCCACGGACGCGCGGCGAGTGCGCGCGCGACGGCCTCCGAGTCGTAGGACTTGACGCAGACCAGGATCCGGTCGACGGCGCGCCGCGGCAGCGCGTCGAGTCCCGCCACCGCGTCGAACGCGTCGGGCTTCGCGACGACGCGCCCGAAGATTCCGCTGCGCACGAGACCGCTCTCGCGCAGCGCCGCCGCGGTCTCGGGCCGCGCCGCGAACCGGACGCGGCGCTCGGGCCCGATCAGGCAGCTGCCGATTCCGAGACCCACCGCGCCCGCTCCGACGATCAGGATCTCGCGGTCGCGATCCGCGTGCATGTCTCGACTCCCGGGTCGGGCGCGACGCGACGACTAGCCGCGCATCGAAGGCTGGATCGTGAGCAGCGGCGGATGCGGCTCGAGCTGGAAGGTGGTGTGCTCGATGCCGAAGCGTTGCTTGGCGAGTCGCCCGAGCGCCTGGAGCAGGATCTGTCCGTCCGCGCCCTCGCGCACGTCCACGTGCGCGCTCATGGCGTGATAGCCGGACGTGAGCGTCCAGACGTGCAGGTCGTGGACGTCGAGCACGCCCGGCAGCTCGCGGATGGCGCGCTCGAAGTCCGCCACGTCCACGTGCCGGGGAACCGACTCCATCAGGACGTCCACCGATTCACGCACGAGCTGCCAGGCGGCGACCAGGATCAGGACGGCGATCCCGATCGCCACCAGCGGGTCCGCGAGCGTGAAGCCGTAGACGCGAATCAGAACGGCGGCGACGATCGCGCCGAGCGAGCCGAGGGCGTCTCCCAGCACGTGCAGGAAGGCGCCGCGCACGTTGAGGCTGCGCTTGCGTCCGGCGTGCAACACGTAGGCACAGGCCAGATTGGCTCCGAGCCCGACGACGGCGACGGCCAGCATGAGTCCACCCTGGACCTCGCGCGGCTCGGCGATGCGCAGAACCGCCTCGTACGAGACGTACAGCGCGATCAGCACCAACCCCACGCCGTTCGCGAGCGCGGCCAGGATCTCGGTGCGCTGGTAGCCGTAGGTCTTGTCGGGCGTGGGCGCGCGCTCCGCGAT
>CP070734.1:3534649-3550373 GCA_020347605.1 Deltaproteobacteria bacterium
CTCGGGCGAGCGCCGTCATGTCGAGCACACGGGGGTCGGAGAGGAACTGGCGCAGGTAGCGGCGCACCGGGCCGGTGCGAGGCGCATCCGGGGTGCCGAGGTTGACGAGCAGCACGCCCACGGGCCGCGGCGGGGTGTCCATGCTCCGGAGCATGCCACAGCACAGCGATCCGCGCGGTCCGCGGTGCGCACGGCATCCGCACTGGCGCTCGGCGGCGGGGCGCTACCCTACGCGCTTGATGCAACCGCGCGCGAGCAGCTCGGAAGCGGAGCCGTCGGCTCGGTCCGGCCCGGGCGAGCGTCTCGGGGTCGTCGGGAAGTACTGGCTGTTCCAGTCGCCGGGGATCGTGATGGCGGCGGTCGTCTTGTACGGGCTCCACGCGTACGAGATCCTGACCCCGCGCTGGGCGCTCGTGCTCTTCGGACTCTGGATCGCAAAGGAGGTGGCGCTCTTCCCGTTGGTGCGGATCGCCTACGAGCCGCATCGCCGGGGCGGGGCGCACGACCTGGTCGGGGCGAGCGGGGTTGCCGTGGAGGATCTGGATCCCACGGGCTACGTCCGGCTGGGCCCGGAGCTGTGGCGGGCCGAGATCCGCGGCAGCGGGCAGCCCATTCCGGCGGGCGCGCGCGTGCGCGTCTGCGCGGTGCTCGGCCTCACGCTGCTCTGCGAGCCGGACGATGAGCAGGAGGCCGATCTGGGCGCCGCATCGCTCGGGCGTGCGCGAGCGGTGACCGAGGAGACATGAGCGAGGCCGTCGAACGCCGGGACTTCCGGCACACCAAGATCGTCTGCACGATCGGTCCCTCCAGTGCCACCAGCGACATGATCGACCGGATGGCGCGCGCCGGGATGAACGTGGCGCGCATCAACATGTCGCACGGCGACCGGGCCACGCACGACCTCACCATCCGACGGATCCGGAACCTGAACGCCCGCCTCAACCACCCCGTCTCGATCCTGATGGACCTGCAGGGGCCGGAGATCCGCACCGGAGAGCTCCAGCAGAGTCTGTCGCTCCAAGTGGGCGAGATCTTCACCTTCAGCGTGAGACCCGTGGAAGACCCGGAGGAGAGGAGCGTCCACGTCAACTACGCCGACCTGGTGAGCGACCTCAAGTCGGGCGACCGCGTCACGGTGGACAACGGCCTCATCAACCTCGAGGTCGTCGAGGTCCTCGAGCACGCCCTGCGTTGCCGCGTGCTGCACGGCGGGACGCTCGGCTCGCGTCGGCACGTCAATCTCCCCGGCGTGCGGGTCAATCTCCCGTCGCTCACGGACAAGGACCGCAGCGACCTCGAGTTCGGCCTGAAGCAGGATGTCGACTTCGTGGCGCTCTCGTTCGTGCGCTCCGCCGCGGACGTGCTCGAGGCGCGCGGCCTGATCGACGCGGCGGGCGCACACGCGCGCATCATCTCCAAGATCGAGTGCCGGGAGGGCGTCGATGATTTCGACGCGATCCTCGAGGTGTCGGACGGAGTCATGGTGGCGCGCGGCGACCTGGGCGTGGAGGTCGACTTCGAGGAGCTGCCCGTGATCCAGCGCCGGATCGTCCGCAAATGCGCGCTCGCCGGCAAGCCGGTGATCGTGGCGACCCACCTGCTGGAATCGATGATCGAAAACCCGCTCCCGACGCGCGGCGAGATCAGCGACGTCGCCAACGCCGTCTACGAGCAGGCGGACGCGATCATGCTCTCCGCCGAGACCGCGACGGGTCGGCATCCGGTGGAGTGCGTCGAGGTGTTCGACAAGATCGCACGGCGCATCGAGAAGGAGCCCGGTCTCGCGTTCCACCGCGACCGGCCGGCCACCGACGTGCGCGAGGAGCTCGCGCGCAGCGCCTGCCGGCTGGCCGATTCGCTCGGAGCGTCGGCCATCGTCGTGATCACCCGGCGCGGCCTGCTGGGGCAGCTGGTGGCGAGCTATCGGCCGGAGCGCGCCATCATCTACGCCTTCACCAACATGAGCACCGCCCGGCGCAAGCTGTGGCTGCTGCGCTCGGTCGTCCCCTTCATCGCCGACTTCTCGCGGGATCCCGAGAAGACGCTGCGGACCGCATTCGAACGACTGCGCCGCAACAATCGCGTGCTGCCCGGCGACCCCGTCGTGGTCGTCTCCGACGTGGCCGGCGGCGGCGGCACGGTCACCACCATCCAGGTGCGCACCGCGCTCTGAGCGCGGCGCCCGGCGCGGCGGGTCGACGCGCGCCCGCCGTCGCTCGGGTATCCTCTGCCGCGGCCGACACGGGGGGAGGCCGAGGTTGGAACGAAATCCGGACCACAGCCTCACCGTCCGCTGGGTGGGCCTCTTCGCGGGACCGCTGCTCGCGCTGCTCGTGCTCGCCGGGCTGCCCGACCAGTACCGGGATGCCGCCGGCGCCGCCGTCGAGCTCGGCAGCGGGGCGCGCGCCACGCTCGCGCTGATGGTCTGGATGGCCGTCTGGTGGATGACCGAGGCGATCCCGCTTCCGGCCACGTCGCTGCTGCCCATCGCGGTCCTGCCGCTGGCCGGCGCCGCGAGCGCCGGCGAGGCGACCGCGCCCTATGCGGACAAGCTCATCTTCCTGTTCCTGGGTGGCTTCGTGCTGGCGCTTTCGATGCAGCGCTGGGGGCTCGATCGGCGCATCGCCCTGCGGGTGTTGCGTCTCGTCGGCACGCGGCCGGTCCAGATGGTCGGCGGCGTCATGCTCGTCACCGCGTTTCTCAGCATGTTCGTCTCCAACACGGCGACCGCCGCCATGATGCTTCCCATCGCGCTGAGCGTCGTCACCCTGCTGGCGCCCGACGACGCGGCGCCGGACGACCTCTTCGGAGACGGCGATCCCAACTTCGGCCTGTGCATGATGCTCGGGATCGCGTACGCCGCGACGATCGGCGGCATCGGCACCAAGATCGGCACCCCCCCGAATGGACTCCTGCTGGGATTCATCGAGCGCAACTACGGTCGCGAGATCGACTTCGTCACCTGGCTCGGCGTGGGCCTGCCGCTCGTCGCCGTCTTCCTGCCCACCGCCTGGTGGCTCCTGACGCGCGCCATCTATCCGGTACCGCAGCAGCGCGTTCGCGGCGCCGAGGAGCTCCTGGAGCGCGCGCACCGCCAGCTCGGCCCGCTGAATCGCGGCGAGCGGGTCACGCTCCTGGTCTTCGTGCTGATGGCGGCGGCCTGGGTGCTGCGCCCGATCCTGGCGAACGGCTACGGCGGCGAAGGGGGACTGCTGCGCGTGCCGGCGTTGCTGCCCGGCCTCACCGACGCGGGGATCGCGATCGGAGGGGCCATCCTGCTGTTCAGCATCCCGGCCGACTGGAAGAACCGCACCTTCACGATGAACTGGGATACCGCCCGCGCGCTGCCCTGGGGCGTGCTGCTGCTCTTCGGCGGGGGACTCTCGTTGGCCGCGGCGGTGAAGGCCAACGGCGTGGATCTCTTCATCGGCAGCCTCGCGCACGCGTTCGGCGCGCTTCCGACGGTGCTGCTCGTCGTGCTGGTAACGACGCTCGTGATCCTGCTCACCGAGCTCACGTCGAACACCGCGACCACCGCGACCCTGCTGCCGGTGCTGGCGCCGGCTGCAGTCTCGTTCGGCGTGAGCCCGTACATGCTGATCGTTCCAGCCGCGCTCGCCGCCAGCTGCGCGTTCATGCTGCCGGTCGCGACGCCGCCCAACGCCGTGGTCTTCGGTTCGGGCTACGTGACGATTCGGCAGATGACGTATGCCGGACTCTGGTTGAACCTGCTCGGCATCGTCTTCGTGACGGTGCTGATGTACACCGTGGTCGTTCCGCTGCTCGGAATCGACATCGGCGGGAGATGAAGCGGATGCAGAAGCGCGTCGGGGGGTGGTCGTGGCACATGTCCTGATCGCGGGGTGCGGATACGTCGGAACGGCTCTCGCGCACCGGCTCGTGGCAGACGGCGACACCGTCTTCGCCCTGCGCCGGCGCACCGAAGGTCTGCCGGAGGCCTTCCAGCCGATCGCGGCGGACCTCTGCGATCCGAAGAGCCTGGCCGCGCTGCCGCCCGTGGAGGTCGTCGTGTATTCGGCGACGCCGGATGCGTTCAGCGAGTCGGCATATCGCGCCACGTACGTGGACGGCGTCTCCAACGTTCTCGAGGCGGTCGCGCGCACGGCGCAGACGCTGCCGCGCGTCCTGCTCACCTCGAGCACCAGCGTCTACGGCCAGCAGGACGGCGAGTGGGTCGACGAGAACTCTCCGACCGAGCCCACCGACTTCGCGGGTGCCTGCGTCCTGGAAGGTGAGCGCGTCCTCTCGGCCAGCGCGTTTCCGAGCGCGGCCGTCCGGTTCGGCGGCATCTACGGACCCGGCCGCATCAGTCTGATCGAGCGCGTGCGGGAGGGCCGCGCCGTACTGCCGGTCGGTCCCCCGCGCTACACCAACCGGATCCACCGCGACGACTGCGTCGGCGTTCTGCGCCACCTGATGCGCATCGAGAACCTGCAGCCGGTCTACGTGGCGGTGGATCTCGAGCCGGCGGAGATCGGCGACATCTACCGCTTCCTGGCCAAGCGCCTGGGCGTCGCAGCGCCGAGCACGGCCGACGTGCCGGCCGAGCGGGGTGCGCGGCGCGCGCGCACCAACAAGCGCTGCCGCAACGCGCGGCTCGTCGCGTCCGGCTACCGGTTCCGCTACCCGACCTATCGCGAGGGCTACGCCGAGCTGCTCGCTCAGGGCCGCACTTCGTAGAAGGCGTTGACCGGATGGCCGAAGTCGAGCGGCGTGAAGCGGGTGAAGCCGGCCGCGCGCGTCATCTCGCGCGCCCGCTCTTCGGATAGACCCAGGGTGCCGAGCCCGGCGCCGCCGGGCTCGGAGAGCGACGAGGACATGCAGCTCAGGACCGAGATGCCGTACATCATCGCGGCCATCGGGTTCTCGTCGACGTTTCGCTGGTAGCTGGGTTTCGCCTTCACCTCGGCGATCAGCCATACGCCGTCGGCCGCGATGGCGCCGCGGATCGCGCGCATCGTCGCCGCGGGGTCCGTCATGTCGTGCAGGCAGTCGAACGTGGTGACGAGCTGGAAGCGAGCGTCTTCGGGCAGCGGATCGACGCGCGAGTCGTGGAAGGAGACGTTCGCGAGTCCGGCTTCGCGGCGGCGCGCTTCGGCGCGCTCGAGGGCGTGGGCCGAGATCTCGTAGCCGTGGAAGTGCGAGCGCGGAAAGCGCCGGCCCAGCTCGGTGAGCGCCACGCCGCTTCCGCAGCCGACGTCGGCCACCTGCACACCCGCATCGAGCTTGGCGAGGACGCCGTCGAGGCGCGGCAACGCCATCGGGACCAGCAGGTTGCGGTACCAGGGGGCGAAGCCGCGCTCGACGCCGCGCGCGCCCTCCGGTCCGAACGCGTCGTAGGGCAGGCCGAGGCCGGTTCGGAAGCTCTCCGGCAGCCGCTCGAGCACGCCCATCAGCTGGGGCAGCTGCGAGAACATGCCCGCGCCGAAGGCGGGGTGGTCTTCGTTCGCCAGCAGCGCCACGGCCTCGGGCGTCATCCCGAAGCGTTCGCCGCCCAGATGCTCGAGGATGCCCGCCGCTCCCTGCGCGTAGAGCCACTCGCGCAGCCAGCGCTCGTGGAGGCCGGTCCGCTCGGCGAGCTCGGCGCTCGTCGCCGGGCCGCCGTCCCGCAGCGCGCGATACAGCCCCATGCGGTCGCCCAGGTAGATCATCGCGGACGCGGTCGCGCCGCTCATCAATCCGAAGACGTGGCGGGCGTAGCGCTTGAGCTTCTGCGCGTCCAGGTGTTCCGACTCGTCCGGCATCGAAGGCTCCGGTTCCAGCGCGCGGGAGCATACCACCCTCCGTGCGTGCGCTTCGCGCAGGCGCGGCGCGCTACGCGTCGCGGCTCGCGTAGCGCAGCTCGAAGTCCCCGAACCCACCGGTGGGCGGTTCGTGGCGAACCTCGACGTGCTCGACGCGCGCGTGCGGGGGGCCCGCGCGGACGAAGCCGATCGCGTCCTCCACGGCGGCGGGCTCGCCCTCGAAGACCGCCTCCACGCGGCCGTCGGGCAGGTTGCGCACGAAGCCGCGCACGCCCAGCGCGCGGGCCCGGTCGCGCGTCGCGCTGCGGAAGAACACGCCCTGGACGCGTCCCGAAACGAACACGTGGGCACGGACGGGCTCGGTGCCGTCCGGCGGATCGCCGGCGTGGCTCAGAGCGGGACTCCGCGCGCGGTGAGCTCGTGGCGCAGCCGGTCGACATCGACCGCGCGCGTGCTGCAGTCGGCATCGCGCACCAGGCGTGCGGCCGTGGCGACGGCCTGACCCTCGAGCATGCAGGGACCGATGACGCGCACGGATCCGAACGCATCGGGCTCCGCCGACAGGCAGCGCCCGGCGACCAGCAGGTTGTCGACCCCGCGCGGCACGAGGCAGCGGTAGGGGATCGTGTACCAGGTCCCCTTGTCCAGGAACTTCCAGACGGTCTCTCCGCCGCGCACGTGTCGTTCGATCGGCCAGGCGCTGCGCCCGATGCCGTCTTCGAAGTGGCGCGCGCCCAGGACGTCCGACTCGGTGAGCGCATACTCGCCCGCGATCTTGCGCGTCTCGCGAATCCCGAGGCGCGGGGCGCTGTCGGCTACGAAGGCCTCCTCGAAGCCGGGCACGCGGCGTCGCAGGAAGTCGGCGAGCCGCGCGACCTGCGCGCGGCCCTCGAGCTCTCCGTAGGTCAGCTCCTCGGCGTCGGAGCCGTCGAGCGGGCGGCCGCCCACGTCGATCCGGCTCATGGCGACCAGTACCTCGCCGGGGCGCAGCGTCGGGATCAGGTTCCCGCCGCGCCGCGGCAGCTTCTCGCTCTCGAAGTGCTCCTCGATGATCTCGGGCAGCCGGCGCATCTCCGCCAGCGCCCGCTGCGTGTCGACGTTCTGCATCGTGAACATCATCGAGGGGTACTGGATCGCGTCGCCCTTGAACGTCTCGAGCCCGGCCGCGCGCACCAGGTCGGCGTCGCCCGTCGCGTCCACGTAGACGCGCGCACGGAGCGCGGCGCGCCCCTCGCGCGTCTGCACCGCCACGCCGCGTACCAATCCGTCGTCGAAGATCGCGTGCGTGACCTTTGCGTGGAGCTGAACGACCAGCGCCTCCTCCCGGCGGCAGGTCTCCTCGAGCAGGAGCTTCACGCCCCACGGCACGTAGGGCAGCGCGGCCGTCTCCTTGAAGGGAATGGGCCCGTAGGCGTCGCCGCGCTTGCGGAGCGTCTCGGCGATCTCGAGCGGGAAGCCGCCGACCAGGGGCGCCAGGCTGCCGTCGCGCTCCTGATGGTAGAAGCCGCAATACGTTCCGACGCAGCCGCCGGTGCTCATGCCGCCCAGAAAGGGCATCTCCTCGATCAGCGCGGTGCGCAGACCGAGGCGCGCGCCGGTCACGGCCGCGGCGGTGCCGGCCGATCCCCCACCCACGACCAGCAGGTCGAACTCCGCGCGTACCTCGAGATCTTCCGCGGGGAGCTCGAGCCGCGCGCTCACGGCGTGCGTCCGGCGCGGTTCCCCAGCCAGAACGAGAGCGCGAGGTAGTAGGCGGGAAACGCGAGCGACGCCCACACGGCCGCAGTGCCGAGGCGCGCCGGCTGCAGGACAGCGCCCGCGAGGAGCAGCAGCCAGAGCGCCGCCACGGCGTTGGTGGTGCGGCGCAGGACCGGCATCTTGCTCGGATACAGGTACTTGAGCGGCACGAACACGGCCGCGGAGAGCACCACGACGAGCGTCGTGCCGACGCGCGCATCGACCGCGAGCAGCCAGAGGTAGAGCGCGACGACGTTCCAGTAGGAGGGGAAGCCCAGGAAGAAGTCGTCGTCCGTCTTCGCGTCGGTCTGGGAGAAGCCGTAGGCGCTCGCGAGGATCGGAAAGGCCGCGAAGCCGGACGCGAGCAGGCTCCCCGCCCCGACCAGGAAGACCGCCGGCACGATCACGTAGTTGAGGTAGTCGACGATGTCGTCGAGCCGGCGCCCGTCGAAGCCGGGCAGCACCTCGCGAACGCGTGCGGCGCGGGCGAGGCTCCCGTCGATCGAGTCGATGGCCAGCGCCACCAGCATGAAGAGGGCCGCGCGCGGTAGATCGTCCGAGGCGATCGCAAGCAGCGCCAGCGCGCCGAACAGCGCTCCGCTCGCGGTCAGCAGGTGGACCCCCCAGGCGAGCGTGACCCGCGCCGGAGACGTTCCTTCCGCGACCGCGAATCCGTTCATGGGCGGATCGAGACCCCCTGCTGCGCCGGGCGGGCGGCGCGCCGGACCATCCGGGTCGTGCGCCTTCGGCGCCGAGCGCAGGATACCAGAGCGGCTATAGTCCCGGAATCTCGAACGGGGGCGAGGAGATGGCTGCCGAGAGTCCCACGCGCAAGCAGACGGTCGAGTACTTCCGGCAGGGCATCGACACCTTCCAGACCACGCGCGTCGACGCCGTGTTGAACTGGGCGCGCAAGTACTCGATGTTCCTGTATCCCTTCGTGACGGCCTGCTGCGGCATGGAGTTCATGTCGGTGGCGGGGCCCCGCTACGACATCGACCGCTTCGGTTGCGCGCTGCCGCGCTTCTCCCCGCGCCAGGCCGACCTGCTGATGGTCGTGGGCACCATCACCCACCGACAGGCGCCGGTGCTGAAGAAGGTCTACGACCAGATGGCGGAGCCGAAGTGGGTGCTGGCGTTCGGCGCCTGCGTGTGTTCGGGAGGGCCGTACAACAACTACGCCACGGTGCAGGGAATCGACACCATCATCCCCGTCGACATCTACATCCCGGGCTGCCCGCCGCGTCCGGAGGCCGTCATGGACGGGCTGATGAAGCTCCAGGACCGGGTCCAGATCGAGAAGGTTCCCCCCGAGGGCCGGCACAAGGAGATCGCGGAGCTGCCCCTGCCGGTGCTCGAAAAGCCCTACGCCTAGGAGCCGCTGCGCGCGTCCCGTCCTTCCGCTCGGTGCCCGCCCCGCGCCACGTGAGCGATCGTCCCGGGCGTCCGCCTTTTCCGCTCAGTCCGGCGCGATTTTCGTGCGTCCATTGCGTATCAAGGATATGGCCGATCCAGCCGATCCGGCCTGGGTAGCGGGAGGGGCTTGATGAGCTCTGCGGACTCGTTCGATCTCGCGGTCGTGGGTGGCGGCCCCGGCGGTTACGTCGCCGCCATCCGCGCCGCACAGCTCGGGATGCGCGTGGCGGTGATCGAGCGCGACCGCCTGGGCGGCGTGTGTCTCAACTGGGGCTGTATCCCCTCGAAGGCGTTGCTGAGCGGCGCGGAGCTCGTCGAGTCGCTGCGCGCGCACGGGGAGACCTTCGGCGTCTCCGCCTCCGGCGTCACGCTCGACTACGGCAGGCTGATCGACCACAGCCGCAAGACGGCCGACCGGATGCACCGCGGCGTGACGTCCCTGATGAAGAAGAACCAGATCGCGGTGATCCCGGGTCGCGGCCGGATCGCCGGCCCGAACGCCGTCGAGGTGAGCGGGCCCGAGGACCGGGTGGTCCGGGCCGAACACATCGTGCTCGCCACCGGCTCGGCCGAGTGGGTGCCGCCCGGCGTTGTGGTCGACGGCGCACGCGTGCTCACCTCCCGCGAGGCGCTCGAGTCGCGCGTGGTGCCCGGCCGGTTGCTGGTCGTGGGCGCCGGCGCCGTCGGTCTGGAGTTCGCGTACGTCTACGCCATGTACGGCGCCGAAGTGACCGTGATCGAGATGGCGGACCAGGTTCTGCCGGGCGCCGACCCGGATGTGGCGGCGGCCGTCCAGCGCGAGTTCCGGCGCAAGCGCATCCAGGTGCAGCTCGGTACGCGCTTCGAGGAGATGAAGCTCGCCAACGGAAACGTGCGGGTGGCGGTGCAGCGCGGCGAGGAGGCCCTGGAGCTCGAGGCGGAGCAGGTGCTCGTGGCGATCGGCCGGCGCCCGCTGTCGGAGGACCTCGGACTCGACCGTGTCGGCATCGAAACGGACGCGAAGGGCTTCGTGCCGGTCGACGCCGAGCAGCGGACCAAAGCGCCGACCGTCTCGGCGATCGGCGACCTGGTGGGTGCGCCGCTCCTGGCCCACAAGGCGAGCGAAGAGGGCGTCGCCGCAGCCGAGCGCATCGCGGGCGTCGAGAGGCCGGCGCTCGATCACCGGAAGATCCCCGTCTGCATCTACTGCCAGCCCCAGGTCGCCTCGATCGGCCGCACCGAGCCCGAAGCCCGGGCCGAGTTCGGCGACGACGTCCGGGTCGGCACGTTCCCGTTCACCGCCTCCGGCAAGGCAGTGGCGGCACAGCACACGGCGGGTTTCGTGAAGATCATCGCCGAGCCGCGCTACGGCGAGCTGGTCGGCGCGCACATCGTCGGGGCCGGAGCCACGGAGCTCATCGCCGAGCTCGCGCTCGCAATGACGCTCGAATCGACCCCGGTCGAGATCGCGAACACGGTCCACGCGCACCCGACGCTCTCCGAGGCGATCCTCGAGGCGGCGCTCTCCGCCGAGGGCCGCTCGATCCACATCTGAGTCGGGACGGGGTCTTGAGGGAAGAGACGATGGCGTCGATTGCAGTCACGCTTCCGGAGCTCGGCGAGAGCGTCGTCGAAGGGACGATCGCGGCCTGGGCGGTCCGCGAGGGAGACCGCGTCGAGCTCGACCAGCCGCTGGTCGAGATCACCACCGACAAGGCCGACACGGAGATTCCCGCGCCGGTGGCGGGCGTGGTGGACAAGATCCTGGTATCGGAAGGCGACACCGTGCCGGTGGGCGCGGATCTCCTGCTGATCGCGCCGGATACCGACGCCGCCGCACGCGAACCGGAAGATGCCGCGGCGCCCGAGCCGCGCGCGCCCGCAGCCCTCGAGACGCGCGCCACACCCGTGGCGAAGCGCGCGGCGGTGGATGCCGGCGTCGACCTCGCGGGGATCGACGGGACCGGGCCCGCCGGTCGCGTCACCCGGCGCGACGTCGAGGCGCACGCCGCACCGTCGCAGCCGCCCGCGGCGCGCAGCGTGGCCGCGCGGCCGGCTTTTCTCTCGTACGCGCTCGAACGCGGTGACCGCGTGATCCCGATGTCGCCGCTGCGGAAGATCGTGGCCGAGCACATGGTGCTCTCGAAGCGCGTGAGTCCGCACGTCGGAACGGTGGCCGAGATCGACATGGGCGAGGTCGCGCGCGTGCGCGCGGAGCGCCGTCCGGCCTTCGAGGCGCGGCGCGGCTTCTCGCTCCGCTACCTGCCGTTCGTCGTGCACGCGACCGTACGCGCGCTTCGCGAGTTTCCCGCACTGAACGCGTCGGTGCTCGATGACGCGATCGTCGAGAAGCGGAACCTCCACATCGGCATCGCGGTCGAGACCGAGAAGGGCCTCGTGGTTCCGGTGATCCGGCACGCGGACCGCCTCTCGCTGGCCGGCATCGCCGAGTCCATCGAGGATCTTTCGCAGCGCGCGCGCAGCAAGCGGCTTTCGGCCGACGAGCTCAAGGGCGGCACGTTCACCGTCTCGAACCCGGGGCGCCACGGCAACCTCTACGGCTTCGCCATCATCAACCAGCCGCAGGTGGGCATCCTGCGCATGGGGGAGATCGTGAAGCGCCCGGTGGTGCGCAGCGTCGACGGCGAAGACGCCATAGCGGTTCGCCCGATGATGTACCTGGCCCTATCCTACGATCACCGGGCGGTGGACGGGGCGCCGGCGAACGGCTTCCTCCACCGCGTGCACGAGCTGCTCGAACGGGCGGAGTTCGACCTCTAACGCCCGCGCAACTGCCCTCGTTCCAGGGAGAGAAGCCCATGCTTTCCAGCGCCGACAAGATCCGCCTCTACAAGCAGATGCTCTTGATCCGGCGCCTCGAAGAACGCGTGGCCGAGAGCTACGGGGAGCAGGAGATCGGCGGCTTCACGCATCTCTACATCGGGCAGGAGGCGGTGGCGGTGGGCGCCATCAGCGCGCTCAACAACGACGACTACGTGATCAGCACGTATCGCGACCACGGTCACTATCTCGCCCGGGGCGGCGACCCCAAGAAGTTCATGGCCGAGCTCTTCGGACGCGAGACGGGCATCTGCCGCGGCAAGGGCGGCTCCATGCATCTCGCCGACGTGGAGAACCACTTCTTCGGCGGCACCGGCATCGTCGGTGGGTCGCTGCCGATCGCCGTCGGAATGGGCCTCGCCTGCAGCTACCGCGACGACGACCGCGTCGTGATGTGCCTGTTCGGGGACGGCGCGACCAACCAGGGCGTGTTCCACGAGTCGCTGAACTTCGCAAAGCTGTGGAACCTGCCCGTCGTCTTCGTCTGCGAGAACAACTTCTACGGCATCGGCACCGACGTGCGGATCGCCTCGGCCCTCACCGAGGTCCACAAGAAGGCGTCGGCCTACGGCCTGCCGGGCTACCGCGTGAACGGAATGGACGTGCTCGAGGTGCGCAAGCTCTGCGACGACGTGGTCGGGCTGGTGCGCGGCGGTGCCGGCCCGGCGCTCATCGAGGCGCGCTGTTATCGCTACCAGGGACACTCGATGACCGACCCGGGACGCTACCGCGCGCGAGCCGAGGAAGAGCTCTGGCGCAAGCGCGACCCGATCCCGCGCCTGGCCGCGAGCCTCCTCTCGGCGGGACTGCTGAGCGAAGAGCGGATCGCGGAGCTCGAGCGCGAAGTCGACGACGTCTGCGAAGAGGCGGTGGCGTTCGCGAGCGACAGCCCGAGGCCGGCGCTTTCGTCGCTCTACGAAGACGTCTACAACGAGACGTATCCGAGTGATCCCCATGCGTGAGATCCGCTACTACGAGGCGCTGAACGAGGCCCTGGCCGAGGAGATGCGCCGCGACGAGAACGTCTTCGTGATGGGCGAGGACGTGGGCCTGTTCGGCGGCACGTTCCGCGTTACGGAAGGCCTGATGGCGGAGTTCGGTGCCCGCCGCGTGCGCGACACGCCGATCGCGGAAGCCGGGATCGTGGGCCTCGCGATCGGCGCGGCCTTCGCCGGCACGCGCCCCGTGCCGGAGCTCATGACGATGAACTTCGCGATCGTCGCCATGGACCAGATCATCAATCACGCGTCGAAGATGCGGTACATGTTCGGCGGCCAGATCGACATCCCCCTCACGATCCGCGCGGCGGGCGGCGGGGGGACCCAGAAGGGCGCGCAGCACTCGCACTCGATCGAATCGTGGTTCGTGAACGCCCCGGGCATCCGGGTCGTGATCCCGAGCACCCCGGCCGATGCCAAGGGGCTGCTCAAGACGTCCATCCGCAGCAACGATCCGGTGCTCTTCATCGAGCACGAGATGCTCTACTCGGTGCGCGGGCCCGTGCCGGAGGATGGAGAGGACCTGATCCCGTTCGGCGTGGCGGACGTGAAGCGCAGTGGCAGCGACCTCACGATCGTGGCCTGGTCGAAGATGATGCACGAGGCGCTGCGCGCGGCCGAGGCGCTGGATGCCGAGGGGATTTCGGCAGAGGTGATCGACCCGCGAACCCTCGATCCGTTCGACTGGGATGCGGTCCTGGGCTCGGTCTCGCGCACGCGTCGCTGCGTGGTCGCCGAGGAGGGCTGGCGAACGGTCGGCGTGGGGGCCGAGATCGCGTCCCGCGTGACCGAGGCGCTGTTCTACGAGCTCGAGGCCCCGGTCCAGCGCGTCGGCGCGGTCGACGTGCCGCTCCCGTACGCGAAGAACCTCGAGGCGGCGGCGCTGCCGAACGCGCAGGACATCGTCCGGGCCGCGCTCAAGATCACGACCTAGGCGAGGCAGGAGGGACTGCATGCCGCGCGAGATCAAGATGCCGAAGCTCTCCGACACCATGGAGGAGGGCACCATCAACGTCTGGCGCAAGAGTGAAGGCGAGCGCATCGAGAAGGGCGACGTGCTCGTGGAGATCGAGACCGACAAGGCGGACATGGAGTTCGAGGCCTACATGTCGGGCACGCTCGCCCGGATCCTGGTCCGGGCCGGCGAGACGGTCGCGGTGGGCGTGCCGATCGCGGTCGTGCGGCTCGAGCGGGACAGCGACGAGGACCTCGCGAAGTTCCTCGCGGAGCGCGGAGCGGTCGCCGAGGCGGCGCCCGCTCCGGCGCCGCGGCGCACCCGCCGTGGCGAGACGCCGGACGCGGAGCGGAAGGCGGAGGCGACGCGGCAGCTGCTCGAGATCGTCCACTCGCTGGAGCGCGACTACGACGACGTCTGGGGCTCGATGGTCAAGCAGACGATCCGGCGGGTCCATCCGGGATTCAACGAGGAGTACTACGGCTATCCCTCGTTCTCGGCACTGCTCGAAGCCGCCCGCGAGGACGGTCACCTCGAGCTCGAGTACGATCCGGATCGGGGCAACTACAAGGTTCGTCTGCGGCGGAAGCCGGCGTCGCGCTGAGGCCTTTGCCGCGAATCGGGCGACGTGCCACCCTGCGCGCATGACGGACGTGCTTCGCATCGACGAGCGACCGCCGCTCTCCGACCCCACCCTGGTGCTCGCCTTCGAGGGGTGGAACGACGCGGGCGAGGCGGCGACCGGCGCAGCGCGCTTCGTGGCCGAGTCGATCGGCGCGCAGCCGTTTGCCGAGATCGATCCCGACCCGTTCTTCGACTTCACGGTGCGGCGCCCCGCCGTCCGGAACACCGGCGGTGGACGCCGCCAGATCGACTGGCCCCGCACCGAGTTCCGCGGTGGCTCCACGCAGGCGGGGCGCGGGCTGGTCGTCGGACTCGGTCCGGAACCGCACCTGCGCTGGCGCGTCTATGCCGATGCGGTGTCGGATCTGGTGCGCCGGCTCGGGATCCGTCGCGCGGTGCTGCTGGGCGCCTACCTGGCCGACGTGCTGTATTCGCGGCCGGTCGGCGTGACGGGTTCCGCCAGCCGGCCGGATCTGCTGGACGGACTCGGCGTCGAGATCTCCCAGTACCAGGGTCCGACCGGGATCGTCGGGGTGCTCGCCGAGCGGCTGCGCGGCGAGGGCGTCGAGGTGATCAGCCTGTGGGTCGCGCTGCCCCACTACATCGACGCGGCGCCGAACCCCCGCGGCGCGCTGGCGCTGGTGGGGAAGCTCGGGCCGTATCTCGAGCTCGAGCTCGACGCGGCGCCGCTGCTCGAGGCCTCCGCGCGCTTCGAGGAGCGCGTCTCCGCGCTGGTGGCCAACGATCCCGAAATCGCGGAGTACGTCCGCGAGCTCAAGCGGCGGGAGTTCGCGAACTGAGCCCGCCGGCCGGGTCAGCCGGACAGCGCTACGGACTCCTCGATCAGCATCACGGGAATTCCATCGTCCACGACGTACAGGACCTGGCCGTCCTCGCGCACCAGGCCCTCCTCGATCGGCTTCGAGATCGGATTGCCGCCGCGATTGCGGAGCGTGCCCGCCGCCACGCCCTCGTTGAGCTTGGCCAGGAGCTCCGCACTGGCCGGTGCCACCGGCTGCTTGGTCTCGGGGCAGACCAGGATTTCGAGAAGCTCTTCACTCACGGGCATCGCCGTCTCCTCCGCCGGAACCCGCGCGGGCGGGTTCAGCGCAGCATACTCGAGGTGTAGTCGAGAATCCGCCGCGCCACGATGAGCTGGTTGATCTGCTGGGTTCCCTCGTAGATGTCGTTGATCTTGGCGTCGCGCATCCACTTCTCGACGAGGAGCTTCTGTGAATAGCCGCGCGCGCCCAGCAGCTCGACGCCCTTCTGGGTGATCTTCGTCACCGCCGAGCCGGCCTTGGCCTTGGCCATCGAGGCCTCGAGGTTGTTGGGCTTGCCGTGATCCATCATCTTGGCCGCGCGCCAGGTGAGCAGGCGGGCGGCCTGGAGCTCCGACTCCATCTCCA
>CP070734.1:3550473-3553969 GCA_020347605.1 Deltaproteobacteria bacterium
AACGCGACGAGACGGGCGTGGATCGCACGACGCTACGGCTCTACGCGCCGGCGTCCGCCGGCCCGGCGGTCGCCCGCGCCGTCGCCGCAGCGGCCGAGCCGGGCGCGCGCGTGGGGCCGCCGGAGCCGGTCGCGCCCGTGGATTGGACGCGGGCGTGGCAGGAGGGTCTCACGGCCATCGTCATCTCCCCGCGTCTCGTGGTGCGTCCGAGCTTCGTCGAGCATACGGCCTCGCGCAGCCAGCAGACGGTCATCATCGATCCGGGCCGCGCCTTCGGCACCGGTCACCACGCCTCGACCCGTCTCGCGCTCGAGCTGCTCGATCGGGTGCTGGCCGGGAACCGCAGCGGGCGGGGGCGACTCCTCGACGTCGGAACCGGCAGCGGCGTGCTGGCAATCGCCGCGCTGCGTCTGGGAATCGCGTCGGCCGTGGCCTTCGACCTCGACCTCGTGGCCGTGCGCGCGGCGCACGGGAACGCCGAGCGGAACGGCGTGCGGGATCGGATGGAGCTCTTCGCGGGCGGCCTCGAGGCGCTCGCGGAAACCGGGTTCGAGCTGGTGACCGCGAACCTGTTGCGCACCGAGCTCGTGCCGCTCGTTCCCGGCATCGCGCGCCGGATCCGCGCGGGCGGGCACGTCATCGTGAGCGGGATTCTCGCGAGCGAGCGGGACGCGGTCGCGTCCCACCTGTCGCAGGCCGGACTGCAGTGCGCCGACCTGCGCACCGCCACCGACCCGGGCGGAGACGCCTGGATCGGGCTGCTCGCGCAACGCTGAGCGCCCCGGACATCCATCAGGCGGTCGCCACGTTCTGTCGCCAGTGGTCGAGCAGACGCCCCAGCGTGTCGCGCAGCGGGGTCCGCGGTTCCCAGCCGGTCGCCTGCCGGATCCGGTGCGCGTCGCCCCGCATCGCGTCGGTGGGCCGGTAGAGCCTCGGATCGACCTCGACCGCCGGCGCCACGCGCGCGTGCGCGAGCAGCGCGTCCAGCACCTCGCGGATCGTAACCGCGCCTGCGGTCGCCACGTTGTAGACGCCCGCCGGCGTGGCCGGGTCGAGCAGCCGCCAGTAGGCCTCGATGACGTCGTCGACATCCAGGAAGTCGCGCACCGAATCCAGGTTTCCCACCGCCAGCCGCGGCGCGCGCACGCCGGCCTCGATCTCCGCGATCTGGCGCGCGAAGCTCGAGGCCACGAACTCGTCGCGTTGACCCGGTCCGGTGTGGTTGAACGGGCGCGCGCGGACGACGTCCAGGCCCCCCGCGGCGAACGACCGGGCCAGCAGATCTGCGCTGGCCTTGGCCGCGGCGTAGGGCGACGCGGGTCGCAGCGGGGACGCCTCGGTCGACGGCGGCGCGTCGGGCTCCAGCGGGCCGTACACCTCGCCGGTGCTCACCACCAGAACGCGCGCGCCGGGCGCGAAGCGCCGCGTCGCGTCGAGCACGACGCGGGTTCCGAGGAAGTTCACGCGATAGGTGAGGTCCGGTTCGGCGCGCGAGCGCGGCACCGAGCTCAGCGCCGCCAGGTGTACGATCGCGTTCGGGCGCTCGGCGTCGAGAAGCGCATCGATGCCCGCCGGCCGGGACACGTCGAGCTCGCGATCGATCCCGACCACCCGGGCGCCCTCCCGCTCGAGGCGGGGCAGGAGTCGCCCGCCGACGAAGCCGCCGGCGCCCGTGACGAGGACCTTCATGCGGGCAGGCTGCCAGAGCGGCCGCGTGGCTGCTAGCGCGCCGTCGCGACCGCGCGCCGCCGCAGCTGCCGTGCGCCCGCGCGCTTGACCCGGCGCGGCTCGAAGGGTAAGAGATTTCTCATGATTCTCGGGCTCTCGGGCACCTACGGCGCGGGCAAGGGGGAGATCTGCGACTACCTCGCGGCGCGCAGCTTCGAAGTCCACTCCCTGTCCGACGTGATCCGCGACGCGCTCCGCGCACGCGGGCACCGCGAGACGCGCGAGCGCATGATCGAGACCGGCACGGCGCTGCGCGCAGAGCACGGAGAGGGCGTGCTCGCCGAGCGCGTGCTCGGCCGCCTCGAGCCGGATCGGAACTACGTGATCGATTCGATCCGGCACCCCGAGGAGGTCGCCCGCCTTCGCGCGGCGCGCCCGGACTTTCGCCTGATCTGGGTCGATGCGGACGCGTCCGTGCGCCTGGCGCGGATCGGGAGCCGCGGCCGCTCCGGGGATCCGGCCAATGCGGACGACCTGGACCGGCTGGAGGGCAGCGAGCTGGCGAGCGCGGACCCGGCCGCGCAGCAGCTCGTGGCGGTCCGCGACCGGGCGGACTTCGCGATCCGCAACGACGGGACCCGCGAGGAGCTCCATGCGGCGATCCGGCGGGTCCTGGACCAGTGCCTCCACTTCGAGCGGCCCGACTGGGACGACTACTTCATGAGCATCGCGCGCGTGGTGGCCTCGCGCAGCAACTGCGTGAAGCGGAAGGTCGCCGCGGTGATCACGCGGGACCGCCGCATCATCTCGACCGGCTACAACGGGACGCCGCGCGGGGTCCGGAACTGCAACGAGGGCGGCTGCCCGCGCTGCAACGCGTTCGCCGAGGCGGGCACCCAGCTGTCCGATTGCCTGTGCTCGCACGGCGAGGAGAACGCCATCACGCAGGCGGCCTACCACGGCGTCTCGGTGCGCGGCGGAACGCTCTACACGACCCTCTGCCCGTGTCTCATCTGCACGAAGATGATCATCAACGCCGGCATCGAAGCCGTGGTATACAATGCGGACTACCCGCTGGGAGACGTCTCGCTGGGCCTTCTCCATCAGGCGGGCGTAAAGGTGCGCCAGCTGGCGATCGGGTCGTAGGCGCGCAGGGAGGGCGTTGACCGGAAGTAGGCGATGCGTGTGTTGATCGATGCTTGATACCGATGCCATCACGGCCCAGCACTTCCGGCGCCTGCATCCCATCGCGATCGAATCGCACGACGAAGTTCGCGAGATTCTCGAGCGGCTGCGGCGCGAGAAGACGGTCCTGCGCGCCGGGCTGAACCGCCAGATCGACCCCAAGACCGCCGTCATCGAAGAGATCGACGGCGATGTCATGCTGCTGCGGACGCGCGATTTCGACTCCGACGGTCGCGCCTACGTGTTTCTCGAGTTCGCCGTGGACGGCGTGGAGCACTTCTTCGCCGCGCGCCACCTCGGCGCCCGGGGACGCGATCGACTCCGGGCGCGCGTGCCCCGAGCCCTGTATCAGGTCGAACGCCGCGACCGCATGCGCATGTCTCCCCTGCCGCAGCGGGGAGACACGTGCCGCCTCCTGGTGAAGAGCGCCGCGACGGGCGCCGTCCAGGGCGAAATCGAGGACTACTCGCCGGCCGGGCTCGCGATTCGCCTGCCGGCGCGCCGCGCCGAGCGGCTGGAGGACGAGTTCGAGGTGCATTTCCTGGACGGGGCGCGGTCGGGCGCGGCGGTGCGCGCGCGTGTCCGACACCGGGAACCCATGGGCAACCGGCCCGGCTGGACGCGCCTCGGCCTCGATCTGGCG
>CP070734.1:3554069-3576058 GCA_020347605.1 Deltaproteobacteria bacterium
GCCTCGCCAAGCTGAAGAGCACCTACGTCGACGCCCTGCCGCCGCTCGTCAACGCGCGCACCGGTCGCATCCATCCGACCTTCAACCAGACCGGCGCCGCGACGGGCCGGCTGTCGGCCGCGAACCCGAACGTGCAGAACATTCCGATCCGGACGCCGGAGGGGATCCGGATCCGCGAGGCGTTCATCGCGGCCGAGGGGAGGCGTCTGCTGTCGGCGGACTACTCGCAGTTCGAGCTGCGCATTCTCGCCCACTTCTCCGAGGATCGGAGCCTGATCGACGCCTTTCGGGCCGGAGACGACATCCACCGTCGGACGGCCAGCGAGGTGTGGGGCATCCCGCAGGACGCGGTGACCCCGGAGCAGCGCGCACGCGCCAAGGCCATCAACTTCGGCATCGTCTACGGCTCCAGCGCCTTCGGCATCGCGAACCAGCTCGGCATCGCGACCGGCGAGGCGCAGGCCACCATCGACGCCTACTTCGATCGCTATCAGGGCGTGCGCAGGTTCCTCGACCAGACCATCGCCGGGGCGCGCGAGCAGGGCTTCGTGCGCACCCTGCTCGGCCGCCGCCGCTACCTTCCCGATCTCGGCTCCCGCAACCGGATGCTGCGGAACGCAGCGGAGCGGATGGCCGTCAACACGGTGATCCAGGGGACCGAGGCCGATCTGATCAAGAAGGCGATGGTGGACGTCGACGGGATGCTGCGCGACGGCGGCCTGGCGACGCGCATGATCCTCCAGGTGCACGACGAGCTGGTCTTCGAGGTGCCGACGGCGGAGCTCGAACGGGTGGGCCCGCGGATCCGCGAGCGGATGCAGGCGGTCGCCGAGCTTCGGGTACCGCTGGTCGTCGACCTGGGTGTGGGGCAGAACTGGCGCGAGGCGCACTGAGGGCGGCGCTGGCGGGGCGTCCCCCGAGGGTCGCCCTGCTGCGCCGGACGCCATGCGAATAGGGGACGGCGCGACCGCGTCTCAACAAGTGAGGGAACGACTGGAGGTCTTGGCGGCGATTGGTAGGCACGACCGTGCGAGGAACGAGACCGGCGAGCTCTCGGACCGCGAGGCGATCGCCCGCGCCCGCGAGGGCGATCACGCGGGGTTTCGGGTTCTCGTGGAGCGCTATCAGGCCCGCGCGTACCGCGTGGCGGTACGGGTCCTGCGCAACGACGAGCAGGCGCGCGACGCGGTGCAGGAGGCCTTCCTCAAGGTCTACACGTCGCTTCGTCGATTCGAAGGGCGTTCGAGCTTCTACACCTGGTTGTATCGACTCGTGGTAAACGTCTGCCTGGACATGCGCCGTCGCGATCGCTCCGACCAGCACGTCGAGTGGGACGAGGGCCGGTCGCTCGAGACGACCGATGGCGCCGAAGCGGGCTACGCGTCCGCGGCGGCGTGGGACCCCGCCGGGCCGGTCGGCGAGTTCGAGCGGAGCGAGCTGCGCAGCGCATTGGCCGCCGCGATCGCCACGTTGCCCCACGGTCAACGCGAGGCCCTGATCCTGCGCGAGGTCGACGGACTGAGCTACGCGGAGATCGCCGAGGCGCTCGGCATCTCCAAGGGAACGGTGATGAGCCGACTTCACTACGCGCGGCGCAAGGTGCAACGCGAGCTGATCGCGTCGGGCTCGGTGGATGCGCCGCAGCCGCAGGCGTCACGCGCTGCGGGCGAGAACCAGGCCTGGGGGTGCGAGCCGTGACGTCCTGCGCGCGCGTCGTCGATTGCCTCGACGCCTACCACGACGGCGAGCTCGCGGGTCTGATGCGCCGGAGGGTCGAGCGCCATCTCGAGCACTGCTCGAGCTGCCGGCGCGAGATCGCCGCTGCCAGCGCGCTCGGGGAGCTGTTACGCGAGAGTGCGGACGCCGTGATGTCCCCGGATCTGTGGAGCCAGATCGAGCCGCGGCTCGCTCCCGTCGACGCGGCGTCGGGTGTTGCCCCGGCGCGTAGCGCGCCCGCGGTTTCGTGGGATCGGCTCCGCGGCCTCGTCCGGCCGCTCCCCTGGCTCGTGCGACCGGTGGCGGCGGCCGCCGCCGTCGCGTTGATCGTTCTCGTGTACTGGACGGGCGTCGGCCCGGAAGAGGCGGCGGGCGAGGGTGTCGTGCGCTGGCTCGATTCGTATGGAAACCCGGTGATGTTGCTCGAACAGCCGGACGCCACGATCATCTGGCTGGTGGATCCCGTGCTCGACGACGTTTCGATGGGAGGAGGCTTTCGGCGTGGTGTCATCTAGTCGAGTCCCCGCTGTGGCCGTCCTGGCACTGGCCGGGCTGCTATCCGCCGCGCCGTCCGCGGCCCAGGAGGGGCGCCAGATCCGGGTGCATCTGATCGTCGTGCACGCGTCCCAGACGCCGGGTCCGATCGATCCGGACGCCAAGCAGTTGCACGAGCAGCTCCAGAGGGACTTCCGGTACCGGAGCCTGCGGGTCATGCAGCACAATCGGCTCCGCATGCCGATGCGCGAGGAGCGCCGCGTCGAGCTTCCGACGGGCCGGGCGCTGCGGGTGCGCCCGATCGCGCTGGACCCCCAGGGCATCCTGATGTCCCTGGAGATGCAGGACCGGCTCGACACCCGGGTGATGCTGCGGCCGCGGAAGCCCGTCGTGATCGGCGGCGAGCGCTATCAGGACGGCAAGCTCTTCATCGCGATCGAGAGCGACGACTGAGCGGACCTTCCGGCGCGCGCTGCCCGTGTCTCCGCGCGCGATTCCCGTCAGCGCGCCGAGATGCCTCCGTCGACCGGAATCACGGCGCCGGTGACGTAGGCCCCCGCCCGCGAGGCGAGGTAGAGGGCCACCCCCGCCATGTCGTCGGGCTCGCCGATCCGACCGAGCGGACACGAGCCGACGATCTGATCGCGGAAGCGCTCGAGCGTGGCCGCCATCATCTTGCTCTCGATCGGACCCGGAGCGACCGCGTTCACGGTCACGTTGTCCGGCGCGAGGCGCATCGCCAGCACGCGGGTCAGATGATGGACGGCCGCCTTGCTGGCGGAGTAGGCGTAGGTCTCGAGCGCCGGGACCCTCAGCCCGTCGATCGAACCGATGTTGATCACGCGCGCCGGGTCACCCGGCTGCGCGGCCTTCGTGAGCAGCCCGAGGCAGGCGCGCGTCAGGTGGAACACCGACTTCACGTTGAGCGCGAGCACCTTGTCCCATGCCGAGTCCGGGTAGTCTGCGAGGGGCGCGCCCCAGTTCGCGCCGGCGTTGTTGACGAGGACGTGAAGTGCGGGCTCCGAGGCCGCCATGGCATCGGCCAGGCTCCGGGCACCGGCCTCGGTCGACAGGTCTGCTGGCAGCGCGACGCAGTGGCCGTGTTCCGAGAGTTCGGCGGCGACCGCGTCGCAATCCTTCTGCTTGCGTGATGCGATGGTGACGCGCGCGCCGCCCTCGACGAAGCCGCGCGCGATCATCTTCCCGATTCCGCGCGACCCGCCGGTCACGAGCACCGTCTTTCCCTCGACCGAGAACAGATTCCGCACGCGGCTCGCCCTCCTGTGAGATCCACCACGATCGGGTAACACGCGCGCGGGGCCGTGCGCAACGCCGGGTGTCTACGCGTGCCAGCGGATCTCGGAGACGACGGCGCCCAGGTTGTCGGACTCGCGGTCGCGCAGGGGTTCGATCGGCGGAAGGCCCACCACGAACCGTTCGAGACGGGCGGCCGTCGCCGGTCCCACCTTCTCGAAGCGCAGCGCGAGTCCGCGCTCCCCGTCGTCCCGCTCGACCACCGCCTCCACGATCAGGGGCTCCTCGGAGGCCGACCCGTAGAGGGCCAGCTCGAAGCGATCGCCCACGGCGATCCCCGAGTGCGGGTCGACCCGCATCCCCCCGGTCGAGATGTCGCGGCCCATGAGGACGCGGTCCGCCTCCTCCTTGAGCGCGAACACCTCGTCGAGGAACACGTGGCGCGAGCCGCCTCGGCGGTCGCCGGGTTCCTGCCCCTCGCGCGGCGGCGCCGCTGCGGGTTCGGCGCGGCTTCGTTCGCTGCGCGCCCGCGAGATCGCCGCCGCCATGCGCCAGGTCTGGCGAAAGCTGCGAAACCAGCGCTGGAAGCGGGTCCCGGCCCAGCGGTCCGAGAGCGCCTCGAGCCGGATCGCGAAGAACTCGACCAGGCGCGCCGGCCAGGGCATCGCCCCGAAGGCGGAGGGCGCGTCGTGAGCGTCGCGCGCGGCGAGCGTGAGCGGCCCGCAGGCGCAGGCGTTCAACACCTCGCGCAGCTGCCCCCGCTGTCGTTCCGAGAGCTCCTCGAACTCGACGCCGACGTTGAATCCCGCGCCGGCCACCGCGCCGTCCTCGGGCAGGCAGCGCACCGCGCGGCCGGGGAAGGCGAGGCGCCGGCCCGCGGCGATCGGCCCGGTCAGCAGGATCTGGATCCGCTTCCCCGTCTCGACCTCCCGGGGCGTGAGGAGGCGGCAGCCGCGGCCCGAGAGGTCGAGCAGGTGGCCGCGGCGCGACCGCCAGCCGCTCCGATACCCGACGTCGCAGCCGACGGGCAGCCGCTCGATGCGGCGGTGTTCGGGACCGTGGTACAGCGCCCGCAGGATCAGCAGGCGCATGGCCTCGCGATGGATGGGCTGGCGGACCAGGAAGTCGAAGCCGACCTCGCGCAGCCGCGCGCGCAGCGACTCGGACTCGTCGCCCACGACCACGATCCGGATCAGGCGCGCGCCGCTGCCATCGGCGCTCGGAACCTCGGGTCCGGTCCCGGCGCCCATGGCCCGCCGGGGCGTCGCGATCAGCAGGCCCCGGGCCGGTGCCGCGAAGTCGCTCGGGATGGCCTCCCCGCGAACGTACGCGTACTCCACCCCCAGCTCCTGCAGGACGCTTCGAACCTCGTCGAGCTCGCCGTCGTCCAGAACGCAGGTCGAGGGCGTCAGGGGCATCACCACCTCGCGGCGTACGGTGCCGCCGCATACCCGAGATCGGCGGCGACGCCCCGGATCTGTAGGGCGTCGAGCGGGCCCGGGTGCCCCTCGTTCGGTGGGGCCGAAGCCCCGGTTTGCGGCCTGTGGCAGGCGCTCAGCGAGCCGCCCGGCGGTCCGAATCCGGCCGGTCCGGCCGCGGCGCGCCCGGAGCCCAAAGCCGTGAACGCGTGTCCGCCAGGGCCAGCGCGCCCGCTCCCAGGAGCAGCTCGAGCGGCACGAGCGCCAGCGGCAGATGGGGGGCGCCGGTCGCCAGTGCGGCCGACAGCACGGCCGCCAGGTTGTTCACCGCGTGGCACGCGATGGCGGCGCGGACGCCGCCGCAGAGCTGCGCGACCGCGCCCAGGTAGAGTCCCAGCACCAGCGCGGCCGCACCCTGGACCCGGTCGAGGTGCGCGATCCCGAAGGCCAGCGCGCTGAGCGCAATGGCGCCGCCCACGCCCACCCGTCTCGTGAGACCCCGCTGCAGGAGTCCGCGAAAGAACAGCTCTTCGCCCACCGCCGGAGCGATACCCACTGCCAGCAGGGCGAGTCCCAGCCGCCAGCCGCGCGCTCCCGCCAGCGCGGCCTCGACGTGCGCCAGCACGCCATCGGATGCCCCGCCCAGGTGTGCGATCAGGGTGTCGAGCGCCTGGCTCGTCGAGAGCAAGCCCAGCGCGAGCAGGGCGACCGCGGGCCCGGGGAGGCGTCCGCGCCCGATGCCCAATCGCGCCGAGGATGGGGTCCGCGAGAGTGTTGCGCCCGCGAAAGCCAGCAGGCTGAAGAACGCGGCGGTCGTCAAGGCGTTCAGCGAGAGCGCGACCAGCGGCTCGGGCAGTGCGGCGATCCGGGCGGGTACGACGGCGAGCAGCGCGGTCGCCGCCAGCAGCCCGAGCGTCGCGCGGATTCCGCGCTCGATTCGCGGCACGATCGCACGGTAGTGCTTCGACGGCGTGGGCGCGCGCGACACGGGAGTCGGACGCGCCGACGGCGCCGGGCCGAGGTGCTCCCCGTCCCAGCGCTGCTACCCTCGCGAGGTGCCCCGAAGGCTCCTCGCACCGTCGCTGCTCGTCGCCACGCCCCAGCTGCAGGATCCGAATTTCCGCCGCGCGGTCGTGTTGATGGTCGAACACGACCCGCAGGGTTCGTTCGGCTTCGTGGTCAATCGGGAATCCGATCGTCTGGCCGCCCAGGTCTGCGAGGAGCTGGGCGTCGAGTGGCCCGGTGACCGCAACGCCCGCGCCGCCTGGGGCGGACCCGTCGTGCAGCAGAGCGGCTGGGTGCTGTTCGGCGGAAGCCGGCCGACCGGTTGCGCCGAGGCGAGCGAGGTGACCGACGGCCTGTACGTCACGAGCTCGCTCGACGTGCTGCGCCAGCTCGGAACCGCGGAACCGCCGCCGTCCGGAATCCGCTTCCTGCTCGGCTACGCGGGTTGGGGACCGGGGCAGCTCGAGGACGAGCTCGCCCTCGGCGCCTGGATCGTGGCGCCCGTCAATCGCGAAGCCGTGTTCGGCATGGCCCCGGAGACGATCTGGGGAAACATCTGGCTCGACCTCGGGATCAATCCGGCGACCCTGGTATCGTCCCCCGGCGTGCACTGAGCGCAAGCGAGCGCGGGTCCGGACCGCCGCGGCGCGCCTCTGCGGTGGCGGGTGGAGGAGCAGTCGATGCAGACGTCGAGCGGCGACGCGCGAGACCTGCGCCTCACCTACTCCCGCGACGAGCTTCTCGACAGCGGCCGCTACGACGCGCCGCTGATCGCGAACGGCGTGCGCTGTCACGGCGGGTTCGACGCAGACGGCGCGTACCGCTCGCCGCGTACGCGTCATCGGGCGCCCGCCATCGAGTCGTGGCAGGCGCGCGTGATCGGCGAGGGCGGCGCGCTGATCGAGATCGATCCCGCGCGGATTCCCCCCCAGTATCCGAACGTCGAGCAGGCGAAGCTCCTGCTGCGGGAGGGCGTGCGCGATCCCATCGTTCGCGCGCTCACCATCATCTCGATCGTCGAGGGTTTCGGCGCCGTGATCCGAGACGTCCGTGTCCCCGATCTGGAACGCCTCGTGGTCGAACCCGTCGACGGACTCGCGCTCGCGCACCTCGGCCGGGGCCTGTTCGAAGCGCACGCGCGCGACGAGGCCGGCTACCGCGACGAGGGCGGGCACAAGCAGATGTGGGAGGCGGCCCGCGACCTCGCGCTCGAGCGCCCGAAGATCCCGTCCGACGTGTTGATGCGCCTGATGGGTCGGCGGCCCGGCACGCGCAGCCGGGAACGTCGCTTTCCCCAGATCGACGCCGATCTCGAGGCGATGCTCACCACGATGGCAACCGTCCTGGTGGTCGAGGTGTTCGCCTACGACACCTTCGCGTGGGGCATGCGCCTGCTGTCGGATCCGGAGGTATCGGCCGATCCGGAGGGCGCGGGCAACATGGTCTCCTACATCCGCAGCGACGAGAATCCGCACGTCGAATACCTGCGCACCGCGCTCTCGGAGCTGCGCCTCCGCACGATCCGGACCGAAGACGGCGGCACGCTGCCGGGTCGCGAGGTGGTGGACGGGCTGCTCCACCGCACGCTGCACACGCTCACCACCGAGCGGCCGCAGTCGCAGCGCGAGGAGCTGCGGGCGTCGCTCGCCGAAGCCATGCAGGTCGCGCGGAATCCGGCGGATCTGCTGGAGCGCTTCGACGCGCTACAGACGCACTGGAAGCCGCCCGAGCGCACCGGCTTCGAGCCGGCCGCCGACCGGAACGCGGGCGCCTGAGGGGCATGCGGATCTGGCTGCGGCTGCGGCGCAGCGCGCGGATCGCGCGCAGCGCGGTCTCGCTCTGGTGCCTGTACAAGATCCCGGAGTACGCGCGGCGCCTGCTGCGGCGACCCGCCGCCCCCGCGAGCCGCGACGCCACGCACGAGCGGGCCGCGCGGATCCTGCTCGCGACCGCCCTCGATCTGCGGGGCGTCGTGATCAAGATGTGTCAGGTCGTGGCCACCCGATCCGACATGTTCCCGCCCGCCTTCATCCGAACCCTCAAGCAGTGTCACGACGCCGTGCCGCCGCAGCCGTTCGCGGTGATCCGGAGTGCGGTGGAGCGCGAGCTCGAGAAGCCGCTCGACGCGGTGTTCGCGGAGTTCGAACGCGTCCCGCTGGCGTCGGCGTCGCTCGCGCAGGTGCACCGGGCGCGACTGCACGACGGCACGCCCGTGGCGGTGAAGGTGCAGTACCCCGACATCGAGCGCGTGGTCCGCACCGATCTCGCAAACATGCGCCGCGCCTGCCGCGTCTACGAGCGCTTCGATCCGCGCCCGCTCGAGCTCCTGCCGCTGCTCACCGAGCTGACGGACCACCTGGCGCTCGAGCTCGACTTCGGGCTCGAGGCCCGGCACGCGAACCGGGTGCGGGAGCTGTTCTCCGATGACGCGTCGGTGGTGGTACCGCGGATCCACGACGAGCTCTCGACGCGGCGCGTCCTCACCATGGAGCTGGTCGACGGGATCAAGATCACGGAGAAGCGGGCGCTCGAGGCGGCGGGACTGGCGCCGGCCGAGGTGATGCAGAACCTGATGCGCATCTACACGCGCATGATCCTCGCCGCGGGCTTCTTCCAGGCCGACCCGCACCCCGGCAACCTGTTCGTGCGGCCCAACCGGCAGATCGTGTTGCTGGACTTCGGACTCGCCAAGCAGCTGCCCGAGGGCTTCGGGCTGGGACTGTTCGAGCTGATGTTCTCGATGATGACGCTGAACGAGGCCGCCATGATCCGCGCCTTCGAGGAGCTCGGCTTCGCCACCCGGACCGGGGATCCCTCCACCTTCGTCGAGATCGCGCGCCGCATGATGAGCCGCAGCGACCGCGGACACTTCGAGGGCGAGTTCACCGAGGACATGACCGAGGAGCTCTTCGAGGCCATCCGCGAGAACCCCGTCGTGCGCGTGCCCAGCGACTTCGTGCTGGTCGCGCGCGTGTTCTCGCTGCTCTCGGGCATCGCGCACACCCTGGGCCACCGCGCGAACGTGCTCGAGGCGATGGGCGTCGCCACGGGCTGAGGCGCGCTCAGGCCCCGCTGCGGGTCGCCGATCCCTCGGGCGGGTAGGCGAGGGTGTCGTCGAGGCGCGCCTGCTCCGCTTCCGGGAAGTCGGGGAACGGCAACGCGGACTGCTCCCGCCAGGCCTGCACCTGTGCCTCCGCCGCGCGGCTCGCCTCGTCGTCGAGGCCCGTGTCGTCGCCGCGGTAGATCGTCTGCGACGGGAACGCGAAGCCCGTGCCGCTCTGCTCGACGATGTCCATGATGCGCAAGAACACGTCCTCGCGGATGGCCACGAACTCGTTCCAGTCTTCGGTCTCCACGTAGCAGAACACCTCGATGTCGAGCGAGTAGGCTCCGAACTCGACGAAGCGCGCGCGTACGGGTTCCGGCGCGATGCGCGGGTGCCCGATCAGCATCCGACGCAGCCCCACCAGCAGGAAGCGGAGCTGGTCGGGGGTCGTCTCGTAGCGCACGCCGATCATGGCCTTGAGCCACATCTGGTCCCGCTTGGCGAAGTTCTCGAGATGCAGCGACGCGAACTCGGAGTTGGGGACCGACACGAGGGTGCGCGCCAGCGTGCGCACCTTCGTGGAACGCAGGCCGATCTCCTCGACGGTGCCGATCTGGTCGCCGAAGCGGCAGAAGTCGCCGATCGCCACCGGCTCGTCGGCCGCCAGCGTGAGCGCGCCGAAGACGTTCTCGAGCGTCTTCTGCGCCGCCAGGGCGACCGCCAGCCCCCCGATCCCGAGTCCCGCGATCAGTCCCGTCACCTCGAAGCCGACGTTCTGCAATACCGCGAGTACCGCGAGCAGCCAGACGACGATCTTCACGAGGCGGCGCCCGATCGGAATCAGGCCCCGGGCCGTGCGGCGCCCCTGCTCGAGGAGCACGCGCTCGGCGCGCTCGCCGAACACGTCGATCATGCGCACGACGAACCAGGCGACGGCGACCACCACGAGCGCCTGCTCCACCCCCGCGAGCGTCTTCTGGGCGCCGACGGAGAGGGTCAGTGGCAGCGTCAGCAGGAAGAAGAAGGAGACGCCGAACACGAGGCGCAGGGGTCCGATCATCCCGCGCAGCAGCACGTCGTCGAGATCGGAGCGGGTGCGCGTGACGAGCGGCCGAGCCAGGCGGAACGCGACGGCCGCCGCGAGGACCGAGGCGAGATACGCGCCGCCGATCGCCAGCAGGAGTCCGAACCACTGCCAGAGCTCGGCGTCCAGGAACTGCACCTCGAACATGAAACCCGGGAGCAGCTCGCCGATCAGGCCGTAGCCGAACTCTTCGTAGAGCGCCGGCACGTTGCCGACGGTCGCCGACGCGAACTTCCAGATCGGCTCCCCGTCTGCGCCCGGGACGCGCGCGAGCAGTACGTCCACGGCACCCCGATCGGTCTGGAGCGTGCCGAGTCGCTCGCGGCGCGCCGGCAGGCCGTCGTCCGCTCGGCCCGCGGGCGTGTCGTCGACCCGCTCCCAATCGATCCAGAGCTTCCGGTCGAGGACCACCTTGAGCTGGTGCGCGACGCGCGGGCCGACCGTGGCGCGGTCCGCCTCCGGGACGCGCGACAGGTCGAGGTACTCGGCGGCGCGCTCGAAGTCGCCGTCGCGCCCCGCCACGATGTAGCCGTACACGGCGTCGCGGGGCGTCTCGCGACCGAGCGGATCCGCGCGCTTCTCGGGCGTCTCGTCGGCCGGCGGCGCGTCCGCCGCCCGCGCCGCCACGGTCGGCGCGTGGATCGCGATGCCCGCCGCGCACAGGGCGTGCGCCAGAGCGCGCGCGAGTCGCGTTCGTCGGTTGCTCGATGTGGTTCGCATCCCTTCGCCTCCTTCGCAGACGGCGCCGGCGGGTGCGCGGAGTCAGCGTTCGCCACACGCCGCCGCCACGCGCGCCAGCGCCACGGTATAGGATTTCCCCTGTTTGACCTTCTCGTAGTTTCCGAACACCTCGCGCAGCGCTCGCTCGATGAAGCGCCGCAGTCCCGAGATCGTCACCACGTACAGGCGTCCCCCGTCCCGAAGCCGCGCCCGGGCGTCGCAGAGCAGGATCGCGAGCAGCTCCTTGCCCACCTTGGCGGGGAGGTTCGCCGCGATCACGTCGAAGCGCTGTTCGCGCGGCAGCTGATCGAAGCCGTTGCTGAGCAGCGCCCGGCAGTTTTCGAGCCCGTTGCGGCGGGCGTTCTCCGCCGCGTACTCGACCGCGACGAAGTCCTTGTCGACCATGAAGGTGGTGCCCGCCGGGGCGCAGCGCGCCATCACGAGGCCGATCGGTCCGTAGCCGCAACCGAGGTCGAGACAGTCGTCTCCGGGGTGGATCTCGAGGTGCCGCGCGAGGAGCCGGGATCCCTCGTCCACCCCGCGCGGCGAGAAGAGTCCCCAGGTGGTTCGGAACTCGAACTCCGCGTCGCGCAGGCGCTCGCGGAACACGATGTCCCGCCGCAGTCGATCGACGTCCAGGCGCATCGCCCTCCCGTCACCGCGTCGTCGGTCTCGGCGCGGGTCGACGATTCTATCCTCTTCGACGCCGAGCGCTTCCGCCGCCGCGGATCGCGCGCGGTATACTGCGCCGGAATCCGAGTCGCGAGGCCCCGTGGAATGAAGATCGAAGCGGCGATCTGCTGGGAGCCCGAGCGGCCGCTCGAGGTCGAGAGGATCGATCTCGACGGCCCGAAGCCGGGTGAATGCCTGGTGCGGCTGGCGGCGACGGGCGTGTGTCACACCGACGCCTACACCTGGAGCGGCCGCGATCCGTCGGGTCTGTTTCCGGTCGTGCTCGGACACGAAGGCGCCGGCGTCGTCGAAGAGGTCGGGCCCGGCGTCGCCTCCGTGAAGCCCGGGGACCACGTGATCCCCCTCTACATTCCAGAGTGCCGGCAGTGCAAATTCTGCCTGTCCGGCAGGACCAACCTGTGCGGCGCGCTGCTCTCGACCCAGGGCCGCGGGGTGATGCCCGACGGCACCAGTCGTCTGTCCTGTCGCGGCGAGACGTTGCACCACTACATGGGCACCTCGACCTTCGCCGAGTACACGGTGGTACCCGAAATTGCGCTCGCCGTGATTCGCAAGGACGCCCCCCTCGACAAGGTCTGCCTGCTCGGCTGCGGCGTCACCACGGGCATCGGCGCCGTGCTGAACACCGCGCGCGTGGAGCCGGGCGCCAGCGTCGCGGTCTTCGGCCTGGGCGGCATCGGCCTGTCGGTGGTGCAGGGCGCGGTCATGGCGGGCGCGGAACGGATCCTGGGCATCGACACGAATCCGAAGAAGTTCGAGCTGGCGCGCGCCTTCGGCGCGACCGAGACGCTCGACCCGGCGGAGGTCGACGACGTGGCCGAGGCGATCGTGGAGCGCTTCGACGGCGGCGTCGACTACGCCTTCGAGTGCATCGGAAACGTCGAGGTGATGGGTCAGGCGCTGGCGTCGTGTCACAAGGGGTGGGGCCAGTGCATCGTGATCGGGGTGGCGGGCGCTGGCGAGGAGATCCACGCCCGACCCTTCCTGCTCGTGACGGGCCGCAGCTGGCGCGGCACCGCGTTCGGGGGTACGCGCGGCCGCACCCAGCTGCCGCGCTACGTGGATCGCTACCTGTCGGGCCGCATCCGCCTCGACGAGATGATCACCGGCACGCTGCCGCTCGCGGACATCAACCTCGCCTTCGACTGGATGCACCGCGGCGAGGCCATCCGGACGGTGATCCGCTTCGGGTAGCGGCCGCGCACCGGGTCGCCGGGCCGGCGGTTCGTCGGGTTTCGACGCAGGCCGCCGCGCGCTGCGACTCGCCGCCGGCACTTCGAACGCATCGGTCTCGATCCATCGTTGACGCGGGGCCCGATCGCGCGTCTCCTCGAGGCGAGGGAGGAGACGCGCGTGTGGATCCGAGACGCGGCGCCGCCGGACGCGATGCCCGATTCGCCGCACCGCGAGCTCGTCGGGGAGAGCGCCGCGATGCGCCGCCTGCGCGCGGAGATCGCGGCCGTGGCGCCGAGCCGCGCGACGGTCCTCGTCCGCGGGGAGACGGGTACGGGCAAGGGGCTCGTGGCGCGCGCCATCCACCGGCACTCGCGCTGTCGCGCGGCCGGCTTCGTCCACGTCGATTGCGCCGCCCTGTCGGCCTCCGTGATCGAGAGCGAGCTCTTCGGCCACGAGCGCGGCGCCTTCACCGGCGCCGTCTCGCGGCGCAGCGGTCGCTTCGAGCTCGCGGGCGACGGCACGATCTTCCTCGACGAGATCGGCGACCTCGACCGGCCGCTGCAGGCGAAGCTCATGCGCGTGCTCGAAGACCGCGAGTTCGAGCGGGTCGGCGGCGTCGAGACCCTGCCGATGCGCGCACGCGTCGTCGCGGCCACCAGTCGCGATCTCCGCCGCGCGGTGCGCGAGGGGTTCTTTCGCGCCGACCTCTACTTCCGACTCAAGGTCGTGGAGCTGCGCGTTCCGCCCTTGCGCGAGCGCGCCTGCGACGTGTCGTTGCTGCTGGCCGCGGGGTTCGCGCGGGCGGGGGCGCGGCACGGCGCGGTCCCGCCGCGCACCAGCGAGGCGTTTCGGGCGCGGCTCGCGGCGCACCGCTGGCCCGGCAACGTGCGCGAGCTCATGAACCTGGCGGAACGACTCGCCGTCGCCCGCCCGGCCCGGCCGCTCGACGCGCCGGATCTCGACGGCTTGCTCGAGGAAGGCTGGCCGGAGGGCCGCTCCCGCGAGGCGCCGGGCGTCGAGCCGATCCCCGAGGCGGGCGCGCCGCGCCACGCGCTGGCCGCGGTGTTGCTGGCCTGCGGCGGCAACGTGTCCCGCGCGGCGCGGCGACTGCAGATCCCGCGCAGCACGCTCCGCTATCGGATCGGCCGCTACGGGCTCGACAGTCTGATTCCCCGGGATTGAGCGGCGCGGCGCCGCGCGCGGGCCGGCTCGCGATCCGGCTCAGCGCGGGCGAGGGGCCTGCGGCTCCCTGTCCTCGCGCCTCGCGATCCATTGCAGGAGGGCCCCCACCGCCTCGGTATTGGGCAGACGCCGCGTCGCGAGCGTGAGGGTGTCCGCGCTTCCGACTCGGAAGGTGACGCCCAGACCCGAGAGCATCCGGAATGCGTCCTCGTCCGTCTCGTCGTCACCGACGTAGATCACCCGCACGTCTTCGGACCAGGCCGGGCCATAGCGCGAGCGGAGGATGTGGAGCACCGCGCGACCCTTGTCCCAGCCGATCGGCGGCCGCGCCTCCAGCGCATCGTGCGCGGAGCGCGCCTGGTATCCCGCCGCCGTGATGGTGCGGCGCGCCGCCTCGGAGAGCATGTTGCGTCGCGCGCTGTCGGCGACGGGTCGATAGTGAAACGTCAGCGTCGGGCCCTTCTCCTCGATCCAGGCGCCGTCGAGCGCCACCTGTTCGAGCTCGCGCGCCAGCTCCTCGGTGCGCGCGCGATAGTGCACGAGGTCCTCGTGGTGGAACGGCTCGACGCCCTTCCCCTCGATCTCCAGCCCGTGATTCCCGGCGTAGACGAGGTCCGGCAGGGAGACCATCCGGGCGATGTCCTCGAGCGACCGTCCGCTCACGATCGCGACGTCGGTATCCGCTCGGGCGTCGCATGCCTCGATCGCGCGCTGCATATCGGCCGTCAACACCGCGCGCGACGGGTGGTCCGCGAGTCGCGCGAGCGTTCCGTCGTAGTCGAGCAGCAGCGCGAGGCGATGCCCCTGGAGAAACGCGGCGAGCCAGCCGGCGAAGTCGCTGTCCGTGGGCGGCCGCAGCACGCGCTGCGTCGCCAGGGCGGTCTCCAGGAAGCTCCGTACCCACGCGTACACGTTGTAGCGTCGCTCCCGGCGCTGGAGCCCGTTCATGCGCATCCGGCGCTCGACCTCGTCCATGTCGAGCGCGCGGTGGATGGCCTCGGCGGTCTCGTCGACGTTGTACGGGTTGACGTGCAACGCCTCGCGCATCGTCTCTGCGGCGCCGGCCAGGTGCGAGAGCACCAGTACGCCCGGATCGCCCACCTGGCAGACGACGTACTCCTTGGCGACGAGGTTCATGCCATCGCGCAACGGCGTCACCAACGCCACCTCCGCATCGCGGTACACGCCCGCCAGCCGGTCGATCGGGAGGCTGCGGTAGAGATAGCGGATCGGCGACCAGGTTGCGGTCGCGAAGCGGCCATTGACGCGTCCGACGAGCTCGTCGATCTCGCGCTTGAGTGCGCGGTACTCGCTCACCTGGGAGCGACTCGGCACCGCGATCTGGAGTAGGACGATCTTCTCGCGGTGTTCGGGATGGAGCTCGAGGAGTCGTTCGAAGGCGCGAATGCGGTCCGAAATCCCCTTGGTGTAGTCGAGCCGGTCGACCCCCAGCACGACGCGCTCGTTCGGGACTTCGGGCACCGGGCCCGCCGCCCGCGCGCGCTTCTCGAGCGCCTCGACGTCCACGCCGATCGGGAAGGCCGACACCTGCACCGTCCGGTTCCCGTGCTCCACGAGCAGGTTCTCGCGGTCGACGCGGGCGCCCAGCCGGCGCTCCACGCAGTCCAGGAAGTTCTGCGCGTAGCCCGTGACGTGGAACGCCACCAGGTCGCAGTCCAGCAGCCCGCGTAGGATCTCGCGATCCCACGGCAGCAGACGGAAGATGTCGTACGGCGGAAACGGAATGTGCAGGAAGAACGCGATGCGGGCGTCCGGCGCCAGGCGCCGCACTGACGTGGGACACAGCAGCAGATGGTAGTCGTGGACCCAGATCACGTCGCTGCCGCTGGCGGCCTCACTGGCCGCGACCGCGAAGCGCTCGTTCACCTGTCCGTAGGTCTGCCAATCGCGCCGATCGAAGCGGGATCGCTCCGGAAACGAGTGGAACAGCGGCCACAACGTCCGATTCGAGAAGCCGTGGTAGTAGCGATTCACCTCGGTCTCGGTGAGCGAGACCGGAACGATGTCGTAGGGCTCGTCGACGCGCTCGAGCCGCTCGCGCGACCGCAGCGCCAGTCCGGGCCAGCCGACCCAGGTTCCGCCGCGCCGCTGCAGGACGGGCTCGAGCGCCGCGACCAGGCCGCCGCTCGAGCGCTGGCGCTCCAGCCCCCGCGCCGTGCGGGAGACCGTGAAGGGCAGGCGGTTGGCGAGGATCAGGATCGGGCCGGTGGGATCGACGGTCGCGTCGGATTGCTCTGCCACGCCTCTCCCCGCAGATGGTTTCGCCGGAGTGACCAAGGTAGCGGCTGCGGCGCGGGGGTGCCGACCGCGGCCGATGGGCGAGTCGGCCGACGAACGTCGGCCGACGCGCAGCGAGCCGAAGGCGAGCGAAGGCCGGAAGCACGAGTCCGAGCGCAGAGCGAGGACGCGGTGCGGAAAGCCTAGCCGATGCGGTCGCCGCGGTAGGCGAGTCCGGACGGCGGCGGCGACGTCACCGCGGCGTCTTCAGCGGCCGCGCGCGCGTCGCGCACGAGCGCGTGGTGCGGCGACAGCGGACACGCGGGGTCGGTCGCCGCCGCATCGCCGGCCAGCAGCAGGGCCTGGCAACGGCAGCCGCCGAAGTCGCGCGCGCGATCCGCGCAGCTACGACACGGCTCGCGCATCCACGCCTCGCCGCGGAAGGCGTTCATGCCCGGCGCGTCCTCCCAGCACGCGCGCAGCGAGCGGTCCGCCACCGACCAGAACTCGAGCCCCGGAATCTCGGCCGCCGCATGACACGGGAGTGCGACGCCGTCCGGTCGCACCAGCAGGTTCTGCCGTCCCCAGCCGCCCATGCAGGGCTTGGGCCGCGCGCGGTGGAAGTCCGGAAGCACGAAGAGGATCTCGGGCCGGGCGAAGCGTTCGCGCGCGGCCCGCACGACGGATGCCGCGTCGTCGACCTGTGCGCGGGTGGGGAGCAGCCCGGCGCGATTCACATGTGCCCAGCCGTAGTACTGTGCGTTCGCCAGCTCGAGTCGATCCGCGTCGAGCGCTCGGGCCAGCTCGATCAGCTCTCCGACGCGCTCCAGGTTGTGGCGGTGCAGGACCACGTTGAGCGAGAGGTGGAGCGCCTGCGCCTTCACGAAGCGCGCGAAGGCGAGCTTGCGCTCGAACGACGCGGACCCCGCGATCCGATCCGACGCGTCCGGCTTCGAATCCTGGATCGATAGCTGCACGCTTCGGAGTCCGGCGGCGCGCAGCGCCTCGAGGCCTTCCGCCGAGAGCGTCGTGCCGGCGGTGACGAGGTGCGCGTACAGGTCGTAGCGGGTCGCGCCGCGCACGATCTCCTCCAGGTCGGCGCGCAGCGTCGGCTCGCCACCGGTGAGGCCCACGTGCAGCGCGCCCAGCTCGGCCGCTGCGCGGAACACCCGCAGCCAGTCCGAGGCGTCGAGTTCGTCGCGCACCTCGCGGTAGGCGAGCGGATTCGAGCAATACACGCAGCGCAGCGGACAGCGGTAGGTGAGTTCGGCGATCAGGTTGTAGGGGCGCGGGGCCTTCACGGCCGTCCCTCGACGACGCCCAGGCGCTCCATCGCGTCGAGGAACGCGTAGGCCGTGGTCTCGACGTCCGCGGCGTCGGGGTGGCGCCGGCGCAGCTCCGCCGCCAGCTCGAAGGCGGTACGGCCGCCGTCGCAGAGCTCCAGGATCTCGCGCCCGCTCGGGTTGACGCGCACCGCGCGCTCGGAGAGCACGACCAGCGACTCGCCGCCGGCGTCGTCGAAGCGCGGCTGCGCGTGCTTCGAGAGGCGCGGTCGCCGCTGCAGCGCCTCGACGGCATCCAGAAGGCTCCAGAGGATCTCGCACTTGCGTTCGAGAGCGGCCGCGCAGCGCTCGCGGTCCGCCGCACCTCGAGCGTGGCGGAGCACGAAGCGCATCCCCTGCTCCGCGTCGCGCCGGGCCTGCACGGTTCGGTCCCGGAAGTAGCGCAGGCCCCGCGCGTCGACCCAGGGATAGTGCGTCTCGAAGGCGGCGATGCGGACCTTCATGATCTCGGCCGCCGCCAGCTCGGTGAGCGAGGACGCCACCGATTCGAGCAGGTCGTGCGATTCGACGAACGCCACGTACGCGTCGCACGCCCGGCGCACGCCCGGTGAGATGTCGCGCAGGCTCGCCACCTCCGCGCGGTCGAGTCCGACCGCTTCGGCCAGGTCGAGCCAGCGCGCCAGTCCCCCCTCGCCCGGCCGCCGGCCGCGGTGGTCGTGGATGCGCTCCGACCAGGAGCGTCGGAACCCCGCGTCCGACGACTTCTCGACGATCGCCGAATCCTTGATCGGGATGCGCGTCTGGTAGTAGTAGCGGCTCTTCACCCAGGCCCGGATCTCGTCGCGCGTCAGCGCGCCCGCGTGCATGCGCCGGTTGAACGGATGACGGTGGTGGTAGCGCTCTTCCAGGATGGCGCGCAGCCGCGCTTCGAATGCCGCGGCGGGATCGCTCACACCTCGAACTCCATGCCGTCGGCGGCGATCTCGACCCCCGCCCGGGCCACCTCGGCCGCCTCGTCCGAGTTCGCGTCGAGCATCGGATTCGTGTTGTTGATGTGGATGTAGAGACGGCGCCCGGGCAGCTTCGCGAGCACGTCGAGGCTTCCCTCGGGCCCGCCGACCGGCTGATGCCCCATCGCGATCGCGTCGGGCGCGCCGGGCCGCGCCGCCCGCAGCTCGTCCGCGCGAAAGAAGGTGCCGTCGACGAAGCTGCAGGCCGCCGCCTCGAGCTCGGGTCGGGCTCCCTCGAGCGAGCGCACCCCGGGCAGATAGACGAGTCGCCGGCCGGATCGCGTGTCGGTCAGGCGCACGCCGAGCGTGCTCTCGCGGTGGTTCTCGACCGCGTCCGCGAGGTAGGTCGGAACCTTGCCTGGCACCGGGAAGAAACGCGCCTCGAGCGCGCCCGCGCGGTCGAGCGCGACGGGCTCGTCGAGTCGGGCGACGCCGAAGGCGGGCTCCAACAACCGGAACGCGGCGTTGTGATCGAGCAGGGCGCTCTGGATCCAGCGCGTCGTGATCACGCGGAAGGGCAGCGACTCGCGCAGGATCAAGAGCCCCAGCGTGTGGTCGAGGTCGGCGTTGGTGATCAGCACGGAGTCGAGCGGGATGTCGCGGGTCCCGGGTCGCGGGTGCAGGCCGGGAAAGCGCGCGAGCTGATCGCGGATGTCGGGGCTGGCGTTCAGGAGCGACCAGCGCTCACCGTCGGCGGACACCGCGACGCAGGGCTGGGAGCGCGCCGGCACCGCCGGGTCTCCGCGGCGGGCTCGCACGCACTGGCTGCAGCCGCAGTTCCACTGCGGCAGGCCGCCCCCGGCACAGGAACCCAACACCCGGATTCGCATCGGATCGACAAGGATACCGGGCCGATCCCGCCGCGCGAGGCTCCCCGCGCGCGCGAAGTGCCGGCCGTGGTCCGCTCGCCGCTGCGTGGTAGCGTATGCCGCGCAATGACGTCCCCGCGCTTCGAGAAGGTCCTGCCCGTCGTCTCGTTTCCGGAGGCGGAGGCGCGGATCCGCGACGCGTGGCAGGAGACGCGCGTCTTCGAGCGCGTCGTGGAGAAGCGCCGGGGCGCGCCGCGCTGGGTCTTCTACGAGGGCCCGCCGACGGCCAACGGTCTGCCGCACAACGGCCACGTCCTGACGCGCGTCATCAAGGACCTGTTCATCCGCTACATGACGATGTGCGGCCACGACGTGCCCCGCAAGGCCGGCTGGGACACGCACGGTCTGCCCGTCGAGATCGAGGTCGAGAAGGAGCTCGGCATCTCCGGCCGTGACGCCATCCAGGCCTTCGGCGTCGAGCCCTATGTGAAGCGCTGCCTGGCGAGCGTGCACCGCTACATCGGCGAATGGCGCCGCTTCTCCGAAGCGCTGGGCTTCTGGCTCGACCACGAGCGCCACTACGCCACCTATCAGGAGAGCTACGTCGAGAGCGTCTGGTGGGCGCTCTCGGCGCTGCACCGCAAGGGCCTCCTGTATCGCGGGCACAAGGTCGTCTGGTGGTGGGCGCAGGGCGGAACGGCCCTTTCGGCCGCCGAGGTGGGGGAGGGCTACAAGACGGTCGAGGACCCCTCCGTCTACGTGCGGCTGCCGCTCGAGGACGAGCCCGACACGTCGCTGCTCGTCTGGACCACCACGCCCTGGACGCTGCCGTCCAACGCCTTCGCGGCGGTGAGCCGCGAGGTGACCTACGCGGTGGTGGAAGACCCGCCGCACAAGCTGATCGTGGCCGAGAAGCTCGTGCCGGCGCTCGCCGAGAAGGTCGGTCGCGAGCTGCGCACCCTGCGCACGCTGCGCGGCGCCGAGCTCGTCGGCCAGCGCTACCGGCCGCCCTTCGACTGGTACGCGCGCCGGGGCGCCGCGTCCGGCCTGTGGCGCGTGGTCGAAGCCGAGTTCATCGACCTCGAGATGGGCACCGGTCTCGTCCACGAGGCGCCGGCCTTCGGCGAGGTGGACTACGAGCTCTACCGGCGCCGGCTCGAGGCCGAGCCCGAGCTGCCCCTGCTGTGCGCGGTGCGACCCGACGGCAGCTTCGATCCCGAGCTCGCGCCCGACGCGTACGCCGGCCGCTGGGTGAAGGCCTGCGACCGGGACCTCACCCGGGAGCTGCGCGACCGCGGCCTTCTCTGGCACGCCGAGCGGATTCGCCACGAGTACCCGTACTGCGTCCGATCGGAAGACGACCCGCTCATCCAGTACGTGCGTCCCGCCTGGTACGTGCGCACGACGGCGCACGTCGAGGACGCGCTGGCCAACAACGCCGCGATCCGCTGGGTGCCGGAACACATCCGGGACGGCCGCTTCGGCGACTTCCTGCGCAACAACGTCGACTGGGCGCTCTCGCGCGAGCGCTTCTGGGGCACGCCCTTGAACGTGTGGGTCAACGACGCGAGCGGGCGCGAGGACGCGCCCGCCTCCGTCGCCGAGATCCTGGAGCGCAACCCGCGCGCCTTCGACGCCTTCGAGGAGGCGCGCCGCCGCGACCCGTCGCTGTCGCCGGACCTGCGCGTCCACAAGCCGTGGATCGACCAGGTGACCTGGCAGCGGCCCGGCGAGCCGGGCACCTATCGCCGCGTGCCCGAGGTGATCGACGCCTGGTTCGATTCCGGCTCGATGCCGTTCGCGCAGTGGGGGCATCCGCACCGCGGCCGCGAGGACTTCGCCGCGAACTTCCCCGCCGACTTCATCAGCGAGGCGATCGACCAGACCCGCGGCTGGTTCAACTCGCTGCTCTGGATCTCGACGCTCCTGTTCCCCGACGAGCCCTACCCGCATCCGTTCCGCAGCTGTGTCGTTCTCGGGCACGTGGGCGACCGCGAGGGCAAGAAGGAATCCAAGAGCAAGGGGAACTACACGCCGCCGGACGTCATCCTCGAACGGGTGCGCCTCGAGTTCGCGATCACGCACCGCGAGCTGGACGACGGCCCGGCGGAGCCCGGCGAGGCGCTGATCTGCCTGGCGGACTACGAGGGGCTGGATTTCACCGGGGCGGAGACGCGCGTTCGGGCCTACCGGGACGACCGCGCCGACGCGCCGCTCGAGCTGCGCCTGCGCCCCTCGAAGAGCCTGACCGCGCGCCGACAGATCGCCCTGCACGAGGCCGACCGGCGCCGCCTCGCGGTGTCGGCGAGCCCCGGGGCGGTCGACGTGGCGCCCTCGCGCGTGCCCGCGCTCGATCCCGACCACAAGGTGTGGGTGGAGGACCCGACCTCGAGCGCACCCGGCGCGGACGCGTTCCGCTGGTTCTTCTGCTCGGTGAACCAGGTCTGGAACCCGACGCGCCACTCCCTCGCCAGCGTGCGCGCCGCCCAGCGCGAGCTGCCCCTCAAGCTGCGCAACGTCTACGCGTTCTTCACGATCTACGCCAACATCGACGGCTTCGACCCCGCCGCCGACGCGTGCCGAGACGGCCGCCGGCCCGTCGCCGCCCGCGCGTTGCTCGACCGCTGGGTCCTGTCCGAGCTCGCGCTGGCCACGCGCGCCGTGCGACAGCATCTCGACGCGTATCGCGTCTACGACGCCACCACGGCGCTCACCGAATTCGCGGAGGCGCTGTCCAACTGGTACGTGCGGCGCAGCCGGGACCGGTTCTGGGCCCCGGGTCTCGGCTCGGACAAGCTCGACGCGCACTGGACGCTCTACGAGTGCCTGATCGAGCTCGCGAAGCTCTTGGCTCCCTTCC
>CP070734.1:3576158-3592445 GCA_020347605.1 Deltaproteobacteria bacterium
CATCCGCCTTCCCGAGTGCGGATCGCGTCGAGAGCCGCACCGTGGTGCTCGACGAGACACAGGTGCGCCGGATCGAGTCGCTCGCCGGCGCGGCTCTGCAGACGAAGCTCGTCACGATCCACACCGGCTTCGCGGGCGACGAGCCGCTCGGCTACGCGTTCATCGACGTTCACGTCGTGCGCACGCTCTACGAGGCGTTGCTCGTGGTGGTCACGCCCCAGGGCGCGGTGGGCAGCCTGCGAATCCTCGCCTTCCACGAGCCCGAGGAGTACATGCCGTCGGAGCGCTGGATGGCGCAGTTCCGCGACCGCACGCTGAAGGACGATCTCAAGGTCCGGCGCGGGATTCACGGGATCGCGGGCTCGACCCTCTCGGCGCGCGCGGTGAGCGCAGGCGTGCGTCGCGCACTCGCGCTATACGCAGTGCTGATTCGGGACGGAGACTAGCCGTGCGCTTCATGGTCACCGGTGATTGGACGCGAAATCGTCTGCTTCAGACGATCGTCGTGCTGTACGCGCTGTACGTGTCGTTGCTGTGGATCACCAACGCGCTCCTCTACTTCAACAAGATGGGTCTCACCTACGCGTCGGTGGTGAGCTACTACCTCGGAGATCCCGAGCGCTTCCTCCAGCCCCACACCTACCAGGGGCTCCTCGAGATCTCGCACTTCCACCTGTTCGCGATGGGGATGCTGCTGCTCGTCCTGACGCACCTGATGCTGTTCGTGCCCGTCTCGGGCCGCACCAAGGCGTGGCTGATCGTGGTGCCGTTCTTCGCGGCGCTGCTCGACGAGGGCTCGAGCTGGCTGGTGCGCTTCGCACACCCCGGCTTCGCCTGGGCGAAGATCGCGGGCTTCCTGCTGTTGCAGGGGAGCCTGCTGGCCTTGATCGTGATCTCGCTCTGGGCCGTGTTTCGCGGCAACCAGACCCACTACGCCCCGGAGCCCGAAGCGCCGGCTCTGGATCCGTGAGCCGGGCCCGCGCGCTCGTCGCCTGCGGCGGGCTTCTGCTGGTCGCGACCGCGGCGCCATCCGCGCCGCCGGAGCTCCGCAGCGACGGTCGCCGCGCGATGGGGACCGTCCTCGAGATCACGCTCGCAGCCCCGGACGGATCCTCTCCCGAAGCCCTGCTGGACGGGCTGTTCGCGGAGGTGAGCCGGCTGGAGGGGATCTTCACGAACTTCGACGACGCGAGCGCACTCTCCCGGCTCAACCGCGCGGCGGGCTCCGGACCGCAGCCCGTCCCCGCGGAGCTGGCCGAGATCCTCGCCGTCTCCCGCAGCTGGTGGGAGGTGACCGGGGGCGCCTTCGACGTGACCGTGGGCCCGCTGGTGGCGCTCTGGAAGGAGGCCGAGCGCGCGGGCGGGGCGCCGGAGCCGGACCGCCTGGCGGCGGCGCGGGCGCGGGTCGGCTCGCAGCGGATTCGCGTCTCGCGGTCCGACGCGACGGCGGAGCTCGCGGACGCCGGAATGTCCGTCGACCTGGGCGGGATCGCGAAGGGCTACGCGATCGATCGCCTGGCGGACGCGGTCCGGGCGGCCGGCGTCGAGTCCGCCTTCGTGTCGTTCGGACAGAGCAGCCTCTGGGCCCTCGGCGCGCCGCCGGACGCGCCCGGCTGGCGCGTGCTGGTGCGCGACGCGGCGGACGGTTTCGCGGGCGTTGCGACGCTGCGCGATCGCGCGCTCTCGGTCTCCGGCAGCCTCGGCCAGTGGCACGTCGTCCACGGGCGGCGCCGCGGCCACGTGATCGATCCGCGCTCCGGCGAGCCGCTCGCGCGCCCGCTGCAGTCCGCCGTCACGGCGCCGACGGCGGCCGCCGCGGAGGCCCTGAGCACGGCCGTCCTGGTGCTCGGCACCCGCGCCGGAATCGACCTGCTGGAGGCGTTGCCGGGCACCGAGGGCCTGTTGGTCGACGCCGAGGGCGCTCGCTTCACGACCCGCGGCTGGTCGCAGGCGGTCGCGTTCGAGTGGTTCGCAGACGAAGCCGGCGCGGGTCCGTGAGGCGGTCCGCCGGGCCCGCTCGCGCGCGCTCACTCCTCGAACACCACCGGGGTCGGAAGCGCGCTCGGGTCGCGCGGCCCGGCGGGCAGGTGACGGGCGAAGAACGACCCCACGCGCTCCACCGCGGCGACGATCCCGTCGGTCGCGCAGCCACGGCGCAGGTCGTCGACGGCCTCCGCGACCACGTCGTCGAAGCTCTCCTCGGGATCGAGCGCGCCGGCGATGCCCTCGTCGCCCAGTACGATCACGCGTCGTTCGAACAGCGCCACGAACAGGAGAACGCCCGTCCGCCCCGGCGTGCGCGACAGACCGGTTTCGGCGAAGGCGCGATGCGCGCGTTCGGCGGCGCGCGCGTCGGACAGCGCCGCCGAGACCAGCCGGCGGCGCACCGGATCGAGTCGGGCGAGCGCGTGTCCGAGCAGCAGCGCCGCGAGCTGCGCGCCGAGCAATCCCGCGAGCGGCGTTGCCGGGACGAACACCCCGAGCCCCGCAACCGCGAACAGCGCGAGCAACACGCCGAGCCGCCAGCCGGGGCTTCCGTACGCGTCGCAGGCGCGCACGACCGCGACGACGAGCTCGCCCGACGTGTCCCGCTCGGCCGCCAGGACCGACGACTCGATGCGCAACCGGTCGGCCGGCTCGATCCGGCGCGCGACGCGCACGCTAGAAGCGGCCCGCGGCGTGGCGGCCGCGAAAGCCCGCTCCCGCCAGGTCGTCGCGCCGCACGCCGTAGCGGCCGAAGCGCGCCCGGCCCAACCCCGCGCCGCTCCCGAGGGTCGTGCCCCCGTAGGCGAAGAGCGCGCCCAGGCCGCAGGCCAGGGCGGCCGCCCCGAGCGAGGCGAGCAGGCCGAAGCTGGTGGCGGCGGCGACCGCGCCGCCGAGCAGCGCCGCGAGCGGCCGGAGCCGGTCGCGGCGGATGCCCTGGAACGGCGCTCCGCACAGGGTTGCCAGCGTCACGCACAGCACGAGGACCAGCGCGGCCGACGGCTCTTCGGCGGCCGCGCCGGGCCGCGTCGGCATCGCGTGCACGAGGGCCGGAGCCGCGGGCAAAAGCGCCAGCGCCCGCGCCGCGATCGGACCCGCGCGCGATGTGTCGCGTCGGCTCAGGGCTTCACCCGCTGCGTCGAGTTCTCGCGGCAGTGTACCAGCCGCGGAGCCGGCCGTACGCGGCGGACCGCTCAAGCCCGAGCCCCGCGGCTCCGATTTCCCGGTCATGGGGAGCCCGAATCTCGAATGTCCGATCTGCGAGGCGGATCTGGCCCTGAACGGGGACGAGCGGCCCGGCGAGGAGGTGTTCTGCAGCTACTGCGGCGCACCGGTCGTGCTCGTCGGCGACGAGGACGACCCCGAGAACTGGGAAGCCGAAGACGGCATCTAGACGCCCCCGGCCCCCGGTGCCGCCCTGGGTCTCGCCTCAGCGTGGGTCGCGCGCGACCCGCATCAGGTACTGGCCGTACTCGTTGCTCTTCATCGCGGCCGCCAGGGCCTCGAGATCCGCCCGGCCGATGTAGCCCTTGCGGTAGGCGATCTCCTCGACGCACGCGATCTTGAGCCCCTGGCGTTCCTCGATGGCCTGGATGAAGTTCGCCGCCTTTAGCAGCGAGTCGTGGGTTCCGGTGTCGAGCCAGGCGATGCCCCGCCCGAGCTTCTCGACGTGCAGCTGGCCGCGTTCGAGGTAGACCTGGTTGACGTCGGTGATCTCGAGCTCGCCGCGCGCCGAGGGCTTGAGGCGCGACGCGATCTCCACGACCTGGTTGTCGTAGAAGTACAGGCCCGTCACTGCGTAGCTCGACGGCGGCGCGGCCGGCTTCTCGACGATCTCCGACACGCTGCCGTCGGCCGCGAATCCCACCACGCCGTAGCGTTCCGGGTCGCGCACGAAGTAGCCGAAGATGGTCGCGCCCTCGCTGCGCGCCGCGGCGCGCTCGAGGGACTCGGGAAAGCCATGCCCGTAGAAGACGTTGTCGCCCAGCGCCAGCACGACGGAGTCGTCGCCCACGAAGTCGCGACCGATCCGGAAGGCCTGTGCGATGCCCTCGGGCTCGGGCTGGACGGCGTACCGGATCTCGAGTCCGAGCGCGCTTCCGTCTCCCAGCAGCTCCTCGAAGGCGGACCGATCGCGCGGTGTGGTGATGACCAGGATCTCGCGCAGGTTCGCGAGCATCAGCGTCGAGAGCGGGTAATAGATCATCGGCTTGTCGTAGACGGGCAGCAGCTGCTTGGAGACGGACCGCGTGATCGGATACAGGCGCGTGCCCGAGCCGCCGGCGAGGATGATGCCCTTCACGGCAGGAAGCGCTTCGGGTTGGCGAGCTTCTGCGGCAGGTACTCTTCGATCACGTAGTTGAGTCCCCATTTCGCGAGCGCCTGCTGCTCCGCGCGCACGCCCATCTTGAGGAGCTGTTCGATCGCCTTCCGCCACTCCTTCTGGCTCTTGAAGAAGGGGTCGTTCTTGAGGGCATCCTTGGCGCGCTTCACGTCGACGTCCTGCAGCGGGTGCGTCGGAAGATCGTAATCGAGAATGTCCTGCGGCGTCACACCGAGGTAGCGGGCGCCCGGCACGCAGAAGAACTGCGAGAGGTGCGCGGCGTTTCCGGAGCCGACCTTGAGCGTCCGGTAGATGTTGGAGATGCCGTAGGGGTCACAGTCGACGAAGGCGTAGACGGGGATCCGGCACTCGTCCGAGAGCTTGCGGATGAAACGCCGCGTCGCGCGCGCCGGCACGCCGGCCATCGAGACCAGGATGCAGTCCGCGGTCTGCCAGAACTTGTGACTCTGCAGGCGCTGGAACATGCCGCCGGTCTCGACGGCCAGCACGAACTTTGCGTCCGTCTCGAAGGAGAGCTGCTCCACGGTCGACGGGATCGAATAGGCTCCCGAGCCGAAGCGGGTGCAGTCGATGCGCTCGACCTCCCCGGTCTCGAGGTCCGGGTCGAGCACGATCAGTCGCCCGCTCACGGCGCCGTTCGAGTGCTCGTCGGGGATGAAGCGGAGCTGCTCGCGCGACACGCCGCGCACCGAGAGCATGGCCTCGATGTCGTCCATCACCGAGTCGGACTCCGGCTGCTCGTCGAACTTCGCCTCCGCCCAGTTCTTGCTCTGGTAGTAGGCGTCCCGCTTCGTCGCGAAGTCGTTCGTCTCGATCAGCTCCTTCGAGAGTCCCATCATGCGCAGCGTCTGCGCGAAGCCCTTGACCGTGTTGACGGTCAGCGTCCGCACCTTCTTCTGGCGGCCGATCTCGAAGTAGCCCCGCGCCTGCGAGTAGCTGACGTTGCGAAGCGAGCGCACGGGGAACGTCATGTCGGGCTTGCGCCGCCGGCTGATCTCCGCGTGCACGTCGCGCGCAGTGCTGCCGATCAGCTCGACCGCGACGCCGTCGAGCCGCCGGTTGCGCGCCTTGAGCTCCTCGATCGGCGTGCGCCGGCCCCCGGCCTTTCGGTCCGACGGGGCGGCGGCCTTGCGGGGCGTCTTGCGGGCGGTCTTGCGGCGAGCGGCCATGCTCACATCCTCCGGCTGCGCTCGAGAACGTCGGTCAGGTCCGCGATCACCCGGTCGCGGGCGCGGTCGTCGAATCCCAGGATCTGCTGGAGCCCGACGGCGACCTGTGGAATGTACTTCTCGATGTAGGCGCGCTTCTTGGCCTCGTCGGCCGCGCGCCGCCGCTTGCGAATGAACGTCGCGACCCGGCGCCCGCACTCCTGCAGCCCCAGGCGCAGCTCCTTCACGATCTCGGGGTAGTGCGCGATCGCCTCCTTGCTCTCCGACGTGAAGGGCACCCAGACGCTCGCGATGTGCACCATCAGCAGCATGGGGCCGATCGGCAGGGCGCCGCGCGGCTGCTGCATGAGATAGCTGCGCCAGTCCGTCGCGCCGATCGCCTTCGTGATCGCGCACGCCCCCTGCTGGTACTGAAGCGGCACGCGGTTCGCGTAGCGGAACACCGTGGCGGGTTCCTCGGCGGGCTGGTCGCCGCCGTACGCCAGGCCGACCTCGATCAGGAACGGATTGCCGCGGTACACCGTCGGCCGGCGCGTCACCGAGGTGTAGAAGTCCGCCTTCACCTCGGCCCGCAGCGCGCGCTCGATCAGCTCAGCGCCGATCGGCGCGATGCAGTCGGTCGGCGGCGCCATGATCCGGGTCTTCTGGATCGCCGCATGGATGCGCTCCGCCTCGTCGCGGCTGATGTCGCGCGGGCGGCGCGAGGACGCGACCCGGGCGCGCTCGCAGATCCCGTCCGCGACCCGGCCCGACACGCGCGAGAAGTCGCCGGTGAGCGCTCCGCGCAGGTTGCGCGCTCGCGTGTCGCGGAACATCTGCATGAGCACGCCGAGCTCCACGCCGTGGGGATGCGGCTTGATCTCGGCGGTCTCCGGGGGCAGCTCCTTCGTGACGCGGGGGAATACGTGCTCGGCGCCGTGTTCCTCCGCCTTCGGCGGCACGTAGGTGATCTCGGCGTGGGGATTCGCGAGCGAGATCTGACGGATGTACGCGTCCACCGAGTGCTGACCGCCCCGGTAGTTGCCCTCGAGCTCGATCTCCACGCGGGTTCCCTGCGGCTTCCGCTTGCCGTCCGCCACGGTCCAATCGACGACCACGTCCTTCTTGACGCGGGGCTCGTTGCGCTGCGTGTCGATGACGAGCTCGAAGTGATGGGCGTCCTGCTTCGGGCCGGTGCGGGTCGTGATCACGACGGGCTTGCCCGTCGTGAGCAGGCCGTACATGCCCGCGGCGCTGATGCCGATACCCTGCTGGCCGCGACTCTGTCGCAGCCGGTGGAACTTCGAGCCGTAGAGCAGCCGGCCGAAGATCTTCGGAACCTGGGCGCGCACGATTCCCGGTCCGTTGTCCTCGATCGCGATGCAGAACCGCGTCTCCTCGCGCTGGGCGATCTCCACCCGGATGTCCGGGAGGGCGCCGGCCTCCTCACACGCGTCGAGCGCGTTGTCGACCCCCTCCTTGACGGTGGTGAGCAGCGCCTTCGAGGGGTTGTCGAAGCCGAGCAGGTGGCGGTTCTTGGCGAAGAACTCGGAGACCGAGATGTCGCGCTGCTTGCGCGCGAGCTCGGTCGCCGTCGGCGGCACGCCGGCGCCCTTCCGCTGCGGCTTCCCGCGCGTCGCGGCGCGGGGGCCGGGAGTCTTCTTGCCCGATTTCTTGCGACGCGTCTTGGGCGTCGTCTTGCGACCCACCGGACCGCGCTTGCGCCTCGCCGCGGTCACCGGTTCCGATCCGAACGCAAAGGACTCCTGCTCCGACATGCTCACCCCCCGGTGTGCGAAGAGGATGTGGCACGCCGGACCGGATCGGTCAAGGCGCGGGGAGGCGCGTCGGCTTCAGGGGCGGGGCGGGAGCGTCAGCCGGACGTCCCGGGCTCGCAGAGCAGCTCGATCGGCTCGTCGCGGAAGTTCCCGCAGAGGCGGACGCGGCCCGTGCGCAGCATGTACATCACGGTGGCGACCACCTCCTCGTCGCTGGCCGTGACCGCACCGACCGACTGCACCAGCTCGAGCAGCGTGCAGGTGCGGTGCCGCGGCTTCTGCAGGCTTCGCGGGTCCGGTGCGACGGCGACGGCCATGAGCTTGCCTCCCTGTCGGGCCTCGGATGCATCAGGTGTGCCAGGGGTCACAAACCACTCGACTCGCCTCCGAACGCGCGCTCGGCGCGTTTCGGGGGCCCCGCTATGCAATTCAGTGTCAGAGAGGTGACGATTTTCGGCTCCTGGATGTTCACATTCGGACAGCCGGGCGCGGCTCCCCCTCTCCCGGATGCAGCTCAGGAGAGCTCCGCGGGCTCCCGGCGGTAGTCGAGGGCTTCGGCGAGGGCGTCGGGACCGATGCGCGCCTCGTTCCCCAGATCCGCGATCGTGCGGGCGACCCGGAGCACGCGCCGCGCACCGCGCGCCGACAGCGGCAGCCGATCGACCGCCCGCCCCAGCAGGGTGAGCGCCTCGGGGCTGGCCGCGGCGAGCTCGTCGAGCGCGCCATCCGGGATCTCCGCGTTCACGCGGACCCCGAGCGCGCGCAGGCGTCGCGCCTGGACGCGCCGCGCCGCGACGATGCGCTGGCGCAGCTCGGCGCTCGTCGGGCCCGCGGCCGGTCGCGCGAGCTTCTTCCAGGGAACCGCGGGCAGGCCGACCAGCAGGTCGATCCGATCCAGCAGGGGCCCCGAGATGCGCGACGCGTAGCGCGCGACGGCACCGTCGTCGCAGCGGCATTCGCGCTCCCGACTCTGTCGATACCCGCAGGGGCAGGGGTTGGCCGCCGCGAGGAGCTGGAAGTCGGCCGGGAACCCGCAGGAGAGCCGCGCCCGGGCGATCACGACGCGCCGCTCCTCCAGCACCTGGCGCAGCCCCTCCAAGGCGCGTCGCTCGAACTCCGGGAGCTCGTCGAGGAACAGCACGCCGCGGTGGGCGAGCGACACCTCGCCGGGGCGGGGTGGGCTCCCGCCACCGAGCAGACCGGCGACGCTGGCCGTATGGTGCGGCGCCCGGAAGGGCCGGATCCCGGAGATCGTCTCACCCGCCGCGAGCCGCCCGGCCGCACCGTGGATCCGCGTGACGTCGATGGCCTCCTCGCGCGCGAGCTCGGGGAGCAACCCGGGCAGGCGCCGCGCCAGCATCGTCTTGCCGGCGCCCGGCGGGCCGCGCATCAGCATCGCGTGCGCGCCGGCCGCCGCGACCTCGAGCGCCCGCTTGGCGCGCTCCTGACCGCGGATGTCGGTCACGTCCGGCGGGCTCGCCGGCGGCTGCACGTGGGCCGGCGCCGGCCCGGGCGCGAGCGGGGCACCCGTCTGCAGGTGATGCAGCAGCTCGAGGAGATCCGCAGCCGCGTCGACCCGGATGCCCGGGGCCAGCGCCGCCTCGGCGAAGTTGGCGCGCGGCACGATGACGCGTCGGCAGCCCGCATCGCGCAGGGCCAGCGTGAGCGACAGGGCACCGCGGACGGGGCGGAGGCGACCGTCGAGCGCCAGCTCCCCGACGAAGCCGACCTCGTGGAGGGCGCCGTCTTCCAGCGCCGCTGCGGCCGCCAGGATGCCGAGCGCGATCGGCAGGTCGAGGCCGGCTCCGCTCTTTCGCATCCCGGCGGGCGCAAGATTCACGGTCACGCGCCGATCCGGGAAGGTATGGCCCGAGGTCTGGATCGCCGCGCGCACCCGCGCGCTGCTCTCGCGCACCGCCGTCTCGGGCAGGCCCACGATGTCGACGCGGGGGAGCAGGGAGCTGATGCGGACTTCGACCTCGACCGCGACGCCGTCCACGCCCTGCAGCGCGGCACCCATCACGTGCGACACGCAGCACGACTCCGGGGACCGGCGCGGGGTGCCGATGGGGAAGTGGCGCGCGCGCGCGGAAGGTGTCACCGCGCCGTTGGCGGTGGGCCGCATCTGCGCGCCGCGGCTATGGTCCCGGTCGCCGCCACGCCGAACCTCGTGAACACCCCGCAAGAGGCCCGTCGAGACCCCGAAATGCGGACGCGACCCGGAGCTTCGAGAACCGTCGTCGCGCTCGTGGCGGGCTGCATCGGGCTGGCGTGCCAGGCGTTCGATTCGAGCCGCCCTCCGCCGCCTCCGGTCCGAGCGCCACTCGAGCCGGCGCCCGTCACGGATTTCTCGGGCGAGCGCGCGTGGGCACACCTCGAGGCGCTGACGGCGCTCGGGCCGCGCGTGGCGGGAACACCGGGGGCGGATGCGGCTCGCGAGTACATTCGGGCGCAGCTCGAGAGCTTCGGTCTCACGGTGCGCGAGCACGCGTTCGAGCTGCCCGGTGGGGCGCCCGCCGCCCCGGCGCCCAGCGACCCCGACGAAGCGGGCGAGGGCGGGGCGTCGGAGGCGGAGTCCCCCGAGCCCGATTCCGCGCGCGCGCCGGCCGTCGAGATCGTGCACCTGAGCGCGGTGATCCCGGGTGCCTCGCCGGATCTCTTCCTGCTGGCGGCCCACTTCGACACGGCCCGCTTCGATGCGTTTCGGTTCGTCGGTACCAACGAGAGCGCGTCGGGCCCGGCGGTGCTGCTCGAGCTGGCGCGACAACTGGCGCGCAGTCCCCTGCCCTACACGACCTGGATCACGTTCCTCGACGGGGAGGCCCGCTTCGCGCCGGGCGCCGAGCCGTTGGCGGGGAGCCGCGCGCTGGCGGAGCAGCTGGCGCGCGACGACACGCTCGAGCGGATCCGGTTCGCCGTCTTCCTCGGTGCGGTCGGCGACGCCGAGCTGACCATCGCGCGCGACGCGCGCTCCCACCGCCGCTATCGGGAGAGGTTCTTCGAGATCGGCCAACGGATCGGCTACCCCGAGGCGTTCGCGCGAAGCTCTCCGCTCACGACGTTGGATGGAAGCCACGTCGCCTTCCTGGCCCGGCAAGCCCGGCGCGTGGTGATGATCGCGGACGATCGGTTCGGCGGGGGCGAGCCGCCGGGCGTCTACTGGCACACCGAAGACGACACCCCGGACCGCTGCTCCGCCGACAGTCTCGAGGCCGTGGGCCACGTGACGCTGCTCGCGCTGCGCGAGTTCGGTTCGCTGTTGCAGAAGGTCGATCGCTTCGTACCGCGCCCGGCACCGGAGTCGGAGACCGTGCCGGCGCCCGAAGCGGAGGACCCGGTGGAGACCGAGGTCGAAGCCGAGAGCCCGGCCGACCGCCGTCCCCCGGGCACTCTCGAGCCGGAACCTGCCGGTGACGTGCCCGCGCCGGACGATCCGGCGGCGGCCGGCGCGGAAGACCGCGCACCGCCGTGAGCGCGCTTCGACGGCCGCGCCGCTGAATCCCGGTGCCGTATACTGCGTCGAACCCAGGGCGTTGCCAACGCTTGGCGCAGGCGCGCGCGAGACGCAGCGGTACAGCGCGCGAAGCGCCGACCGAACAGGGGAATCACACCGGGCGCCCGAGACCGATCCGGCGCCCGGCGGGAGGCGGGATCATGCTCTCTTCTCGCAGCGGCTCGCAGAGACGCATCGCGATCCAGGTCGCGGTGGCCGGCCTTTGTGCCGCGCTCGGCTGTGAGACCCAGACGGGAACCGCGCTGGACAAGAAGTCGACGCAGGGAGCGATCCTGGGCGGACTCGCCGGCGCCGCCGCGGGCCGTGCGATCGGGGGGCACGAGCACGACACCGCAGGCATCCTGATCGGCGCGGCGAGCGGCGCCGTGGCCGGCGGCCTGATCGGTCACTACCTCGACAAGCAGGCGCAGGAGATCGACGCGATTCCCGACGCGAACGTCGAGCAGCGCGGAGACGTGCTGGTGGTCGGCTTCCAGGGAGACGTGATGTTCGACTCGGGCTCCTCGGTGCTCCATGCCGGCGCCTATTCCCGGCTCGAAGCGCTCGCGGACACGCTCGAGCGCTATCCGGCGAGCGACGTCATCGTCAAGGGCCACACCGACGCGGAAGGCGGGGAGCAGTACAACCTGAGGCTGTCGCAGGACCGCGCGGACCACGTTCGTGCCGTGCTCGTCGCCGAGGGCGTGCGCCCGAGCCGCATTTCGGCGATCGGTCTCGGGGAGGCGTTCCCCGTGGCCTCGAACGACACGGCGGTGGGCCGCCAGCAGAATCGCAGGGTGGAGATCGAGATCCGACCCCGCGAGGACGAGATCCGGGAGTAACCGCGTGCTGCACGGACGGATCGGCGCCAAGCGTCCCGCGCCTGACGCATCCCGCATGCGCCGGCCGACGCCGTTGCGGGCACGGCGCGCGCCGCGCCTCCTCTTCGCCCTGGCCCTGCTCGTCGCTCCGCAGTCGCCCGCGAGTGACTCACCCGTCCGCATCCGGATCGACTCGCCCCGGTCGGGCGCGGAGGTGCAGAACCGCGTCCACCTCGCGCCGATTCGCGGCAGCGCGAGCGCCGAGGGCGACGGGCCGGCGGAGTTCGACGTGATGATCGCGATCGACGTCTCGCAGTCGACGCGCATTGCCAGCGGCGTGGACGTGGACGGCGACGGCGTGGTGGGCGTGAATCCGCACTTCGAGCTGCTGGCGCCCGGCGCCTATCCGGACGACGTGCAGTCCACCGATCCCGAAGACACGATTCTCGCGGCGGAGATCGCCGCGGCACACGCGCTGCTCGGCAGCCTCGATCCGAAGCGGGTTCGCGTGGGCATCCTCTCGTTCGGCGGTGAGGTGAATCCCGCCACGCTCGAGCGGCGTCGGCCGGATCAGAAGGACGCCTGGCTCGAGACGCCGCTGACCTCGGACTTCGACCACGCGCGCCGCGTGCTGGATGCGATCGAGGCGCGCGGGCCGCGCGGCGCGACGAACTTCGCCGCGGGGATTCGCCTGGCCATCACCGAGCTCGCGGGCCTGTCGGGCACGCGCAGTGCGCCGCGCCCCGACGCCAAGAAGGTGGTGCTGTTCCTGACCGACGGCGTGCCGACGTTTCCGATCGGCAAGGCGAACGTCTCCGATCCCGGCGATCTCGAAGCGGCGGTCAACGCCGCAAACCTCGCCCACCAGGCGGGCATCACGATCAATACGTACGCCCTGGGCCCCGGCGCGCTCAACGATCCGCTCGCGCCCACCGAGATCGCGCGGGTCACCCTCGGCACCTTCACGCCGGTGATGAACCCGGGCGACATCGTCGTGCTGCTCCAGTCGGTCACGTTCGCGAACATCGAGGACGTGGTGTTCACCAACCTCACGACGCAGGACTTCTCGACGGACGTGCGCCTCGCGCCCGACGGGAACTTCATGGGGTTCGTCCCCGTGAAGGAGGGACGGAATCGGGTCCGGGTCACTGCGCTCGCTTCCGATGGCACGCGCAGCAGCGTCGAGCTGGAGCTCGATTTCACGCTCGCGGGTCTCACGGATCGGGAGCTGGCCCGCGAGCTCGAGCGCATCCAGCAGCGCAACGCGGAGCTGGAGCGGCTGCTGGAGCTGGAACGCATCAAGCGCTTCCGCGAGCAGCAGCGCAAGATCATCGAATTCGAACGCGATACGGGCTCGGCGGAGCCGACCGACTAGCTTCGCCGGACCTCGTCCTCGCTCTTCGCTCGGACTCGGGCTTCCGGCCTTCGCTCGCCTACGGCTCGCTGCGCGTCGGCCGACTCCCGTCGACCGACTGACGCGCGCGGCGCCGGTCTAGAGCGGCACGAGAGCGGGGTCGGAGACCTCGCGGCGGATCAGTTTTCCGTTCTCGTAGATCGACGTGACGTCGACGGTCCCCTCCGCATCCGCATCCTCCTGGCGCTTCACCAGGACGGGCTTGCCGTCGTGGACCTCGAACGTCTCGAACGTGTCGGGTTCGCCGTCGCCCTTCGTATCCTTCTCGATCCGGGCGGGGTGCTCTCGCCCGTCCACGACGATGTACGTGGTCCAGACGTCCATCCGCCCGTCGCGATCGCGGTCCTCCCGCGAGCGAACGCGGACCTTGTCCTGGTAGAGGATCTCGAGGTCGATGTCGCCGTCGTTGTCCTGGTCGTGCCGCTCCTCGGTGAGCGACCCGCCCACGTACGTGTAGAACGCGTCGCGAACGCCGTCGCCGTCGCGGTCGATCTCGCGGGAGGTCATGCGCCCCCCCGCGTACTGCTCGAAGCGGTCCGGCTTGCCATCGCCGTCCGCGTCGGATTCCAGCCCGACCAGGTCGCCGTTCTCGTACGTGAGCCACGTGTCGACCTGGCCGTCGTAGTTCTGGTCCTTCTCCTTGCGAACCAGGGCCCCGGTCTTGGCGTCGAGATAGCGGATCTCTTCGGGCTGACCGTCGCGTTCGACGTCGAGCGTGCGCTTCAACACCTTGCGCTCGCGCCCGTCCGGCATCTCGATCTCCGTGCTCTCCTCCTCGAAGAGCAGCTCGGGGTACTCGCGCTCCTCGGGCGCCGGGGGCGCCGCGCGCGGGTCCGCCTGGCTGGCCAGCTCCTCGGCGCTGACCGGCTCGCTTCGGGAGACCGCCTCGCTCTCGGCCTCCTCGCGGTCGAGCTTGGCGAGCAGCTCCTCCTGACGCTTCAGCTCCTCGTCGAGCTCCGACTCCAGGGACTCCTGTCGGCTGATCTCCCGGTCCAGGCTGGCCTCCCGCTCGGCCTCCGAATCGCGGCCGCCACCGACCGGACCGCCGCCGCCGCCGGATCCGCCGAACGGCGTGCGGCCCGTGATGGCCCCGTAGATCATCACCGTGGTCGCCCCGACCGCCGCCCCGATGGGGCCCATCTGGCTGCCGATGATGGCGCCCATCAGGGCGCCTTCGACGGCGCTGGCGGCGCGGTCGCCGACGGTCGGGCCACCGCCCTGCGGCTGCGGGTCTGCGGGGACGCCGGGATCGGAGCTCTGGGGGTCCCCGCCCGGGTTGGGACCGGAGCGACTGGCGCAGGCGGAGACGGCGATGGCCAGGCAGAGCACCAGAACGGAGAACAGCGAGCGGCTTCGCGCCATGCGGGCCGGCCCCCAGGGAGACGCAATGAGCTGTTTGGACGCAGTTCGAACCGGCTGCGCCCCTCCAGGTTCTACCACACCCGGAGCTGCGCGTCCGCGTGGCGACGCAGCGCGGCAATCACCGGGTCCGGGCCGGTCCCTCCGGAACTCGCAAGAATCGGTGATAAGCGGCTGTTTGTCGGCTACTCTCATCGCCAGGTCGGAGTCGGTCGCAGCGGTCTCGACTTCGTGGAAACCAGCGGATATCGTGACGCGATGCAGCGAAAGCCCGAGACGCCCATCCATCCCAGTATCGGTCGAATCGTGGCCCTCCCTCAAGTCAGCCACGTGATCGTTCGCTGAGTTCTATTGTAGGCTCGGCGAGCACCGGTCAGGAGGTGTGAATGGGCCTCACCCTGATTCGCAAGACCCAGAGCGCAAGACCCAAACGGAATCCCCGGATCGCGCTGGTGCTCGCCGGCGGCGCGGTCTCCGGAGGCGCCTTCAAGGTCGGCGGGCTCAAGGCCCTCGACGACTTCCTGGTGGGCCGTCGGATGACCGACCTCGACCTCTACGTGGGGCTCTCGGCGGGGGCCCTGCTCGCCGTCCCGCTCGCCTACGGCTTCGGACCCGACGAGATGGTGAAGGTACTCGAAGGCAACAGCAGCTACTTCGCCCAGATCCGCCCCGTCGACTTCTATCGGCCCAACTGGTCGGAGTTCGCACGCCGCCCCGCGCAGTTCCTCTACCAGCTCTACACGTACCTTCCGCGCGTGGGCCTCGACCTGGTTCGGGCGCTTCCGACACTGCCCGATTCGGTGGGGTCGAGCTTCCGGGCGTTCGCGCGCGAGCGCTCGTACGCGCGCTTCGAAAAGCTGGCGCTCGAGCTGCTCGCGCACGTTTCGCCGAAGCGCGAGATCCCGAGCTTCTCGAACCACATCCCGTCGGGCTTCTTCGACAACAGCTCCCTGGAGCGGTGGATGCGCGGCAATCTCGAGCGCATCGGACTGCCCAACGACTTCCAGGAGCACGAGCGGCGCAGCGGGCGCAAGCTCTACATCAGCGCCTGCAACCTCGATACCGCGCAGCGCGTGATCTTCGGGCCCGACGAGCATTACAACGCCACCATCTCGCAGGCCGTCCAGGCGTCGAGCGCGCTGCCCGTGTTCTACAAGCCGGCCCGGATCAACGGCACCGACTACGTCGACGGCGGCGTCCGGAACACCGCAAACATCGACATCGCGATCGAGAAGGGAGCGGATCTGGTCATCTGCTACAACCCGTTCGCGCCGTTCGTGAATCGCCGCGACGTGCCGGGTGCGGAGGAATTCTTCCCGGAGCGCCATCTGGCGGATCGCGGGCTCAAGTTCGTGGCGAACCAGTCCTTCCGGACCCTGCTGCACTCGCGCCTGCGCATCGCGCTCAAGCAGTACCTCGAGGACGACCGCTTCCAGGGCGACATCGTGCTGCTCGAGCCCCGGGAGATGGACTCGCGCTTCTTCGCGATGAATCCGCTGGCCTTCTGGAAGCGGTCGGAAGCGCTGGAGCACGGCTTCGAGTCGGTGCGGCGCACCATCGAGCAGAACTTCGAGCCGCTCTCGATGGTGCTCGGGCGCTACGGGTTGCAGATGAACCGGCGCGACGCGAGCCGCCGGGCTGCCGCAGCGCGGCGCGACCTCGGATGGACGCACCACCGGAACGCGGGCGTCAAGAAGCGCCCGACCCAGCTGCGGCTGCTCGGCTCGCAGCGCGGCTCGCAGCGGCGCTGACGTCGGGGCCAGGGCCCGCGCCGGGTCCGGCCGGTCCTCGCAAGGGCCTGTGGCGCTTGCGAAATCGACGTTCCGTGCTAATCTGCAGCGTCCCCCTGATGACGCAGCAGCCCTTCCAGAATCGAGTACCGGTTCGGCCCGACGGGCGCGCCCCATGTGCACCCTGATCGCGCTCCACCGGTGTGTGCCCGGGGCT
>CP070734.1:3592545-3599492 GCA_020347605.1 Deltaproteobacteria bacterium
GGGCGTGGCCTCGCATGAACGCGTCGCGCAGCGACTGATTCCGGAGCATCTCCTTGCGGCGCTCCGGCGGCGCGTCGAACACCACGCCCTCCCCGAAGACGGGCTTCATGAAGGGATAGGCGGCCGCCTGGTCGAGCTGTTCGTCGGGTGCGCGAAAGAACGCCTCGTTGGCCTCGGCGCCCGTCATCATCACGACGCGGCTTCCGGCCAGCCGCATCTCGCCGACCTCGCCGCACTCGTCGTAGACCCGCTGCATCAGCGCGATGGGCCGGCGCCGCAGCTCGAGCAGGTGACCGAGCAGCGGCAGGCCGGCGGATACGCGGGGCGGCGCGCTCCCGCCGCGGGCGGCGCCCGCCGCCGACGCCGCGGAGATCGCCCGGTCGCCGGCCGTCATCCCGCCGCCTCCGGTTCCGGTGCCTGCGGGCGGCGCGCGGGCGGCGCCATCCCCGGCGTCTCGAGGTGCGCCTCGAAGTCCTGCCGGCCGCGTTCGCGGCCGATGCCGCTCGGCGTGTAGCCGCCGAAGGGAGTCTCGACGTCGAACCCCCGCGCCCCGCCGATGGAGAGCGCGCCGATCCCGTTGCGGCGTTCGGCGTCGGGTCGAGGGGGCGTCATGGGTGTTCCATCCGGATGGGGCTTCGCCGGTGCGGGGACTAGGGCCGCATCTGCTGGCCGCCGTCGACGTTGATGATCTGCCCGGTGATCCAGCGCGCCTCGTCCGACAGCAGGAAGACGCACAGGCCCACGATGTCCTCGGGCTGGCCGAGCCGGGCGAGCGGCATCGTGGAGACCAGGTTGGCGATGAACGGCTCGGGCACCACGCTGCGCGTCGCCTCCGTGTCGGTCGGCCCCGGCGCAATGGCGTTCACCCGGATGTTCATCGGCCCGAGCTCGCGCGCGAGCGACTGGGTGATCCCGTTCAGGGCCAGCTTCGCGACTCCGTAGAAGCCCGTCGCCATCCACGCCGCCGTCGAGGACTGGTTGACGATGGCGCCGCCGCCGCGCTCGCGCATCGAGCGGTAGCAGGCGCGGGTGCAGTGCAGGGCGCCGTTCATGTTCACGTCCATGAACTTCGTGTAGTAGTCCCAGTCGACCTTGATGAGCGGCGCGATCTTCATGCCGTGATAGATCGCGGCGTTGTTCACCAGGAAATCGATGCCGCCGAACTCGGCGACCGCGGCGTCGGCCATGGTTCGGGTCGAGTCCGCGGAGGAGACGTCCACCTCGACGAACAGCGCCTGGCCGCCCGACGCCGTGATCGCGTCCGCCACGCGCCGGCCGCGTTCCTTGTCGATCTCGGCGACCACCACGCGCGCGCCCTCGGCGGCGATGCCCCGGGCGTAGGCCTCCCCGATGCCCTGTCCCGACCCGGTCACGATCGCCACCTTGTCCTTCAATCGCATCGGCGCCCTTCCCATGCCTTGACGCGGCCCTGGGGCATCACCTGGACGACGTCCAGGTGTGTCCCGGCGGGAGCGGTGACGGCCCGGACGACGGCCTCCGCGACGCTCTCCGGCGGCAGCCACACGAGCTCCCGCATGACCCCCCAATATTGCCACGATTCGAGAATCCGCTTGGCGAGTTCGCCCCCGAAGCTCTTGCCGAACTCCGAGCCCGTCGGGCCCGGCCGTACGATCGTGGAGCGGATCCCGGTTCCCTCGAGCTCCATCTGGAGCACCCGCGCGACGCCTTCGACGCCCGCCTTGGCCGCCGTGTAGCCCGCCTGGTAGGTGCGCGGCGCCACCGCATTCTGCGACGAGATGAAGACCAGATCGCCGCGGCCCCGCTCCAGCATCGGCGGGATCGCGCGGCGCGCCACCAGCATCGGACCCAGCAGATTGACGCGCAGCTCCGTCTCGAGGTCCTCGACCTCCGCCTCGTGGAGCCGGCTCGGGATTCCGAGCCCGGCGTTGTTCACCACCACGTCGGCCGTTCCGAGCGCCTTCTCGGTGGCGTCGAAGAAGGCCTCGATCGAGCGCGGCACCGCCACGTCGAGCGCGTGCACGAAGGGTCGACCACCCGCCTCGGCGACGCGCGCGCCCACCTCCTCGAGCCGGTCGATCCGGCGCGCCCCGATCGAGACCGCGAAGCCGAGCCGGCCCAGCGCGATCGCGGTTGCGGCCCCGATGCCGGAGGACGCGCCCGTCACCAGCGCGATGCGCTCGACGCCCGCGTCCGCGCCGTCCGACGCGCTCACCGCGAGAACCCGATCGGCAGCCTGGCGAACCCCCGCACGTTGCACGAATGCACGCGCTCGATCCCCGCGGGCTCGATCTCGAAGTCGGGCAGGCGCCGCTGCACCTCCTCGAGTGCCACGCGACCCTCGAGGCGCGCGAGCGACGCGCCGAGACAGAAGTGCGTACCCTGTCCGAAGGACAGCGAGCCCGTCGTGTCGCGCTCGACGTCGAAGCGGTCCGGATCCGGGAACGCCCGCTCGTCCCGGTTGGCGGAGCCGATCAGCAGCACGAGTTTGTCGCCTTCGCGGAGCTTCTCGCCGCGCAGCTCCAGGGATCGCTGCACCGTGCGCGCCAGGGCCTGCGTGGAGTTGTCGTAGCGGAGCGTCTCCTCGACCCAGCCGGGAATCCGGCCCGGGTCGGCGCGCACCTTGTCGCGCTCGCCCGGGTTCCGCCACAGCCAGTAGAGCGCGTTGCCCAGCAGCTTCGTGGTGGTCTCGTTTCCCGCGATGATCATGAGGTGAAGGAACGCCACGACGTCCCGCTTCTGCAGCCGTTCGCCGTCGAGCTCGGCCTCGATCAGCGCGCTCGTGAGGTCGTCCCCGAGCTGCACCGCGCGCGCATCCACCATCTCGTCGAAGTAACGCAGCGCGTGGGCGGCCGCCTCCATGCCGGCCGGCGGCACGTCGGTCATGCCGTCCTCGCGGTGCACGATCGTGTCGGCCCAGGTGCGCAGCATCTCGCGGTCCGCTTCCGGCACGCCCAGCATCTCGCTGATCACCGCCATCGGGAGCTTTCCCGCGAAGTCGTCGATGAAGTCGCAGCGACCCGCGTCGATGAAGCGGTCGATGAAATGGTTCGTGAGCTTCCGGATGCTCGGCTCGAGCGCCGACACGCGGCGGGGCGTGAAGGCGCGCGAGACCAGGGCGCGCATGCGGGTGTGGCGCGGCGGGTCCATCGCCAGGAACGACATGACCGCGTCGGCGTTCTCGTGCGAGGAGCGGTCCAGCGACACCCCGAAGCGGTTCGTGTAGTGGCGCGTGTCGCGAATCGCGGTCAGCACGTCCGCGTGCCGGGACAGCGCCCAGAAGCCGAGCGCCTCGTTCCGGTAGAGCGGCGCCTGCTCGCGCAGCTCGCGATAGACCGGGTACGGATCCTCGTGGATCTCGTACGCGTACGGATTGTATTCCACCATCCCGATGCTCCCGGCCTCGTTCTCGACGACCGCGTCTATTCTACTCGCGTGTTGCGTGTAATGCGAAATCGCGTACGTTGGGTCGCGCCTCGCCTCGAGGGGACGCTATGACGATCCGCGCGGGCTTCGTCGGGCTCGGAAACATCGGTGAACCCATGGCGCAACAGCTCGTTTCGGGCGGCTTCGAGACGACCGTCTTCGACGTCCACCCCCCCGCGTTGAAGCCGCTGGTCGAGGCGGGCGCCCGGGCGGCCGCCTCGCTGGCAGAGCTGGCCGCCCGCTGCGACGCGATCGGCGTCTGCGTCCGCGACGACGACGACGTGCGGGCGGTGACGCTCGGCGAGGCCGGGCTCGTCGCGAACGCGTCGCCGGGCGCCGTGATCGCGCTGCACAGCACGATCCTGCCGAGCACGGTTCGGGAGGTGGGCCGCGCGGCGGCCGCGCGCGGTGTCGGCGTGGTGGACGCGTGCGTCACGGGCGCGCGTCCGGGGGCGCAGCAGGGCACGCTGACGTACATGGTCGGCGGCACGGCCGAGCACCTCGAGCACTGCCGCCCGCTGTTCGAGACCTCGGCCGGCAAGATCGTGCACACGGGCGAGCTCGGTAGCGGCGCCGCCACCAAGCTCTGCAACAACCTGATGACGTACCTCGGATTCCTGTCGGCCTCCGAGGCCACGCGGCTCGCGGCGAGCAGCGGCCTGTCGCAGGACGCGCTCGAGGCGGTCACGCGCTCCAACGGGAACATGAGCGACCAGATGCTGGCCTTCCTGGCGCTCCACAAGGCGCCGGCGGAGACGCGCAAGAGCGAGTCGTTCCAGGGCATGCTGCGCAACTTCACGACGCTGGCCGAGAAGGATCTCGCCGTCACGCTCGCCTTCGCGCGCGAGAACGGTGTGACCCTGCCCGGCACCGCCCTGTGCCAGCAGCTCATGGCGCGCGTGTACGGGCTCGAAGACGAGAAGCGCCGCTGAACGGCGGGAGGGGAGTATGTCCGACGCGAAACGGCGCGAGAAGGGCCTCGGCAAATTCGAGGAGGTGATGCGATTCAGGCCCCCCGCGCTCGAGGGAGACGTGTTCCTCGACGTGACCCTCGACCACCTGTTCGCCGACGTCTGGTCGCGCCCCGGCCTCTCGGTGCGCGACCGGCGCCTGATCACGCTGACGATCATCAGCTGCTTCGGCAACGAGATGGCGCTCAAGCTGCACCTCGGCGCGGCCATGCGAAGCGGCGATCTATCCGACGCCGAGATCGACGAGCTGATGCTGCACCTGGCGCACTACGCCGGCTGGCCGGTCGCCGCCGTCACCTCGCAGGTCGCGCGTCAGCTGCGGTCCGAGCGCGACGCTGCAGGCTAACCGCGAACACCCGTGACACCGACGCGCGAAATCTACTGGAACATCGTCGGCGAGGCGCTGATCTACGTCTTCGCGCTCGCCGCGGCCGGTTTCCTCGCGCGCGGGATCTGGCGCCGCGTGCGGCTCTGGCGGCGGGGCCGTCCGGAAGCGCGTCTCGATCGGATCCCGGAGCGCATGTCCGGGCTGCTCCGGGAGGTCTTCGGTCACCACCGTTCGCTGCGCGATCCGTATCCCGGGATCGCACACCTGTTCATCTTCTACGGCTTCCTCGCGCAGTTCGTCGCGACCGCGCTGATCGCGATCCAGGAGTGGACGGGCATCCACTTCCTCGAGGGAACCTTCTACCTCGGCTATTCCCTGCTGAGTGACAGCTTCGGGATCCTGGGCATCGTCGGCCTGTGCATGGCGCTCTACCGGCGCGCCGTGCTGCGGCCGGCCCGCCTCCACTCGGTGCTCGACGACTGGATCGCGCTCGGCCTGCTGCTGCTGATCTTCCTGCAGGGATTCCTCGTCGAGGGCATCCGGATCGCGGTCACCGAGCTGCGCCAGCAACCGGAGCTGGCGCGGTGGTCCCCCGGCGGATACGCAGTCGCGCTGCTGCTCGGGGGCCGTGACCCGGAGGCCCTGCGCGTGCTGCACCGCTTCACCTGGTGGTTCCACGCGCTGACCGCGTTCGGCTTCCTCGGCTACGTGGCGTACGGAAAGCTCGAGCACATCGTCTACGGCGCGCTGAACGTCTTCTTCCGCAACTTCGCGCCGAGCGGAATGCTCACGCATCCGGACATCGAAGCGGCGCTCGAGACCGACCCCGAATCCATCGAGACGCTGGGCGTCGGCGCGCTCGAGCAGTACAGCTGGAAGAGCCTGCTCGACCTCGACGCGTGCCTCAATTGCGGCCGCTGCGAGGAGGTCTGTCCCGCGCACCAGAGCGGCGTCGCGCTGAACCCCCGCACGCTGATCCGGGATCTGAAGGACCACCTCTCCGCGGCCGACGCGGACCCGCGCGCGCCGATGTTCGGCGAGCCCCGCGAGGGCGGTCCGCAGCCGGCCGTGCTCGAGGAGGAGGTCTGGGGCTGCCGCACCTGCGGCGCCTGCCAGCAGGAGTGTCCGGTCTACATCGAGCACATTCCGAAGATCGTGGACATGCGCCGCCATCTCGTGATGACGCAGTCCAAGATGGGCGAGGCGGCGCAGAAGTTCCTCAAGAACATGGACGAGCGGATGCACCCCTGGACGGGTGCGCAGCACGACCGCGAGGCGTGGTACGCCGACCTGGACGTGAAGGTGCTCGGGCGCGGCGACACCGCGGAGTATCTGTTCTGGGTCGGCTGCACCGGCGCGATGATCGACCGGAACATCCAGGTGACGCGCGCCATGGTCAAGGTCCTCAGGGCCGCCGACGTGGACTTCGCGATTCTCGGGCCCGAGGAGGTCTGCACCGGCGATCCCGCGCGCCGGGTGGGCGGAGAGCTCACCTTCCAGATCTGCGCCAAGCAGAACATCGAGACGCTGGGCCGTTACGGTGTGCGCAAGATCATCACGACGTGTCCCCACTGCTTCAACACCTACGCGAACGAGTATCCCGAGTTCGGGGGTCGCTACGAGGTCGTCCACCACACCCAGCTGATCCGCGATCTCCTGACGAGCGGCCGGTTGAAGCTCGCGAAGGCCATCGATTCGCTCACCTATCACGACCCCTGTTACCTGGGCCGTCACAACGGGATCTACGACGCGCCGCGGGAGGTCCTGGCTGCGCTGTCGAAGAGCGGAGGCTTCGTGGAGCTGCGCCGCAGCCAGTCGCGCTCGCTGTGCTGTGGGGCCGGCGGCGGCTACGCCTGGATGGACGACGCGCCAGAGACCCGGATCAACCACATGCGCCTCGAAGACGTGAAGGCCTGCGGCGCGCGGACGACCGCGGTCTCCTGCCCGTTCTGCATGCAGATGCTCGGAGACGCGATCGAGGCGCGCGATCCGGAGCGGAGGCTGCGCGCCGCCGACATCGCCGAGCTGGTGGCCGAGGCGCTCCCGGCGTCCGAGGACGCGGCCCCGGCGCCGCCCGCGCCTCAGTCCACGATCGCGGAGTAGACGATCGACTTCAGCTGGCCGCGGAAGTTGAAGGTGTGCGAGGGCATGAACTGGGTCATGAAGATCACGATCAGCTCCTCGCGCGGGTCGATCCAGAAGACCGTGCTGGCCGCCCCGCCCCAGGCGTACTCGCCGGCCGA
>CP070734.1:3599592-3624706 GCA_020347605.1 Deltaproteobacteria bacterium
AGCGCCACCTCGAAGCCCAGCGCGCCCAGCCGGCGTGCGCACTGCGACGCGCCGAAGGGCACCACCTCGATGGGGACGCGGCCGCGCGTGCCGAGCACCGGCACCAGCTTCTCGGGTCCCACCAGGATCACGAGCCGGCGCGAGGCCGCGGCCACGATCTTCTCCCGCACCAGCGCGCCGCCGTAGCCCTTGATCAGATCGAGCGCGGGGTCGACCTCGTCGGCTCCGTCGATCGTGACGTCGAGCGCGTCCACCTCGTCGAGTTGGACGAGCGGGATGCCGAGCCCGCTCGCCAGCTGCTCGGTGGCGAGGGACGTGGCGATGCCGCGCACGCGCAGGCCGGCCTTGATCCTCTCGCCGAGCGCCCGCACGAAGGCCGACGCCGCGCGGCCCGTGCCGAGGCCCACCACGTTCCCGTCCTCGACGAACTCGAGCGCGCGTTCGGCGGCCGTCATCGGGCTCCCTCCCCGCCGCAGCGTAGCAGGCCGCCCGAGACGGGCGGCGCCGCGGGCCGACGCCTCCGCGCCGGTGTCACGTGAGCGCGCCCCCGCAGCTCGAGCCCGCGCCCGCGGTGCATCCGTAGCAGTGCATCCCGGTGGCGATGCGTGCGCCGGCCAGCGCGTCGACGTCGTCCACGTCCCAGATCGACCGTTCGCCCGCGCCCAGCGGCAGCTCGAGCATCTGATTGAAGTCGCAGTCGAACAGCCCTCCGTCCCAGCTCACCGACAGCAGGAAGCGACACATGAGCGCGGGCACCGACGCCGGATTGAAGTGGTTCACGAGCAGCGACTGGTAGGCCTCCGCCTGGCCGTCGCGCGCGAGCGCGTGGGCGAAGCGCAGGATCGGCATGTTGGTGATCGTGAGCAGGCGGTGGAAGTGGATTCCGAACGACTCCAGCAGCTCCTTGCGGTAGCGCGCCTCGAGCTCGGCCTGCGGCGGCGGCAGCGACGCGCCGAGCGGGTTGTAGACGAGGTCGAGCTCGAGCGGCGAGTCGGACTGGCCGTATCCCAGCGCGTTGAGCTGGCGCAGTGCCTCGAGGCTCCGGCCGAACACGCCGCGACCGCGCTGCGCCTCGACGTTGTCGGGCGTATAGCAGGGCAGCGAGGCGACGACCGCGACGCCGTGCTCGGCCAGGAACGCGGCGGTGTCCTCCTGGCCGGGCACCTGCAGCACCGTCAGATTGCAGCGGTCGATGACGCGGCGGCCGAGCCCGCGCGCCCCGCGCACGAGGTCGCGGAAGTTCTCGTTCAGCTCCGGCGCTCCGCCGCTGAGGTCGAGCGTCGTGAGCTGCGGATTGCGCTCCAGCAGCTCGAGGACGCGCCCGGCGGTCCGGCGCGTCATCCGCTCCGGACGCTTGGGGCCGGCCTCGACGTGACAGTGATGGCAGGCCAGGTCACAGAGCTTGCCGACGTTCACCTGCAGCGTCGCGACCGCGTCGCGGCGCAGCGGCGCGAGGCCCTCCGCCGCGAGTCGGTCGTCGAAGCGCACGGACGTCACGGGGCCTCCCCGTGCCCGCTCCGCATTCCGATGCGGCGCGCGGGCCGCGCCGAACGCCCGGACGGCGCTTCGGATCCCGCGGCGGCGAATCGAAAGTCGGCGAACAGCGCTTCGGCGCGCTGGCACGAATTGTCGCTATCGCTCATCAACGCGAGCGCCACCGGAGCCGGCGGCTCGGATCCGAACAGGGAACGATGGTCCTCGGCCACGTCGACGTCGACCCACTGCCACTGCGCGAGCGGTCCGGCGCCGGCGGAGATCATCTTCGACTGACGGGTGAAGGGATTGTCCCAGCGCGTTCCCGCGGGCTCCCGCCGCGTCCACACGTAGTTGAGCGCACCGCCGGGGAGGTTCTCGCCGAACAGCGTGACGCCGGCCCGGTAGCGGAGCCGCTCCCACACCGAGGCGCGCGCGGCGACGAACGGGAACAGCACGTACACCCGCGCGGCGAAGTCGTCGCCCTCCTTCACGCGCGGGTCCACCGTCTGTGGCGCGTGATCCACGCGCCAGCGCCAGCGAAGTCGCGGCGTCGCCTGCAGGTCGATGTCGCCGAGGGGCAACGTCAGGCCGGAGGCGGAGCAGTCGCTCTCGGCGCGCACGGCGCGGATGCCGTCGACGCGGACGGGCGTGTAGCGCGTCTCGCGCTCCACCCCGCGCAGCGGCAGCGGCTGCCACGCCCCGGTGCCGGGATCCGGAAGCCGGACCGGCTCGGCACCGGCCGCCGCGCCGAGCGCGCACAGCGCCCACACCAGCCGAGCCCGGCGTCCCCCGCGAGCCATTCAGCCCGCCCGGGGCGCCTCGAGCGCGGCGTCGAGTTCGGGCCAGTCGATCGCCGACTGGGCGGCGAAGGCGCGCAGCAGGAGCTCCCGGTCCGCCGCGTCCTCCGCCTTGCGAAAGGACGTGAGGGCGGCGTGCAGCTGCTCGGAGGGCGGAGCGGGTGGCGCGCTGCTCGCGAGCAGGCCGTCCTCGTGCTCGACGCCGAGCGTGTCCAGCCACTCGACGAGCAGGGGTCTTCGGCACTCGAGGAAGTAGACGGCGAGCAGCTCCTCTGCCAGCGGATTGGCCGAGACGCGCGCGACCGCGCGCCGCACCGCGTTGGCGCGTCGCTCGAACGGCTGGCGATTCAGGTAGACGGGGCGCGCCTTCATGGCGGTGCTGGCCGCGTGCACGGCCTGGGCGAACATCCCGGGTGCGCGTTCCGCGATTCCGCTCAACACCTCGGTCGCGCGTTCCGGCGACATCGCTGCGAAGATTTCGAAGGCGCGCATCGACCCCTGCAGAGTAGTGGATTTCAGGACGGGCGGGCGTCGCTCAGGGCGCCGTGCGGTGCGCCGTGGGACGGGCGTTCGCGCAGTACGACCTCGCGCACCGCGAAGCTGAGCGTCAGAACCAGGGCCGCGGCGAGCCCCGTGTGTAGACCCGTGATCTCGACCGGCGTGCGCAGCAGCACGTTCGCGACGCCGACCCCGATCTGGAGCAGACCGAGTGCCAGCGCCAGCCCCGTGATGCGCGCGAGCTCCGGCTGGCGGCGCGTCGCAAGGGCGGCGTAGACCAGCGCCGCCAGGAGCGCGTAGGCGGCGAGGCGGTGGGCGAGCTGGAGCCCCACCGCCCCGGCGAAGCTGGGGAAGAAGACGCCGTCGTTGCAGGTGGGCCACTGCTCGCAGGCGAGCCCCGCGTAGTTCGAGGAGACGAGTCCCCCGAGCCCGATCTGCAGCACCAGCAGCACCGCGGGCAGCGTCACGGCGAAGCGATCGCTGGCGCTGGCGGCGCGTCGGGCGCGGGGCGCCGCGTCTTCGCGGAGCTGGAGCGCGATGAGCAGCAGCGCGGCGGCGAACGCGTTGCCCGTGAGCAGGTGAGAGGTCACCGTCCAGGGCGCCAGCAGCCTGAGGACGGTGAGCCCGCCGAGGATCACCTGCACCACGAGCAGCGCGGCCGCGACGGCCAGCAGGCGGCGCGTCGCCGCACCCGTGGCGGGCTGGCGCAGGCTCGACACGGCCAGGATCGCGAACACGATCGAGACGCCGCCCGCGACCAGCCGATGCGTCCACTCGAACCCCACCTTGAGGTCGAGGGGCGGAACCAGCTGGCCGAAGCACAGCGGCCAGTCCGGGCAGGCGAGCCCGGCGCCGTGCGCGCGGACCAGCGCGCCGAGCACGATGAGTCCGAAGCTCAGCAGCGCGAGCGTGGAGAAGGCGATCGCGAGCCGGCCCGCCGCCTGGGCCCCGTCCACGGTCCCGTCGGTCTGCATCGAACCTCCGCCGAGCCTCAGCCTAGCGTCTGTTAGGATTCCGTCGCCCGGCCCCGCCGCTTGGATCGGAGATGAGTGCCATCCGCGAACGAACCCCGGCGATCGAGGTCTGCGACCTCCACAAGCGCTACGGCGCCGTCGAGGCGCTGCGCGGCCTCGACCTCGAGGTGCCGCAGGGCGCCTTCTTCGGTCTGCTCGGCCCGAACGGCGCCGGCAAGACCACCCTGATCTCGGTGCTCGCGACGCTCGCGCGGCCCAGCGCCGGCCGTGCGCGGCTCCTGGGGCGCGACGTGGCGGCGGAGCGCGCCGCGGTGCGCCGCGACATCGGCATCGTGTTCCAGGAGACGGCGCTCGACCCGGCGCTCACCGCGCGCGAACACCTCGACCTGCACGCCCGTCTGTACCACCTCGAGGATCGGCGCCGGCGGGTCGCCGAGTCGCTCGCGCTCGTCGGTCTCGACGCCGACGCGGACCGGCCCGTGCGCGGCTTCTCCGGGGGGATGAAGCGCGGGCTCGAGATCGTGCGGGGCCTGCTGCATCGGCCGCGCGTCCTGTTCCTCGACGAGCCCACGCTCGGGCTCGACGTGGCGGCGCGCGCCGCGATCTGGCGCCACCTGCGCCAGCTGCACGCGCGCGGCGACCTCACGATCTTCCTCACCACCCACTCGATGGAGGAGGCGGACTCGCTGTGCGAGCGGATCGCGATCCTGGATGGCGGGCGGCGCGTGGCCGCCGATACGCCGAGCGCGCTCAAGCGCGCGCTGGGCGGAGACGTCGTCGTGCTGACGCTGGCGCGCGCCGACGGTGCCGACCTGCGCCTGCGCGGCGTCGAGGGGGTGTCGCGCGTGCGCCGCGAGACCGACCGCGACGGCACGACGCGGCTCCAGGTCGCCGTGAGCGACGGGCCGCGACGCCTGCCGGCGCTGCTCGACGCGGCGCGGTCCTTCGAGGTGTTGGAGGTGACCCTGCAACGACCCACGCTCGAGCACGTGTTCCTGCATCATACGGGGCACCCCTTCGAGCCCGCGGAGCCGCGTTGAGACATGGCCCGCGTCCTCGTCGACACGGTGACGCTGTTCCGGCGCGAGATGCTGCGCTACCGGCGCGACCGCGCGTACTGGGTGGGACAGCTCGCGTTCCCGCTCGCGTTCGTCGCATTCATCGGCTTCGGCCTCGACCGGGTCGTGACGCTCCCGACCGGGATCGATTACGTGGCACACATCGCGTCCGGCGCGCTGGCGCTGGTCATCGCCTCCGCCGGCGTCGGAGGCGGCTTCACGCTGATCGAAGATCGGCAGAGCGGCTTCCTCCGGACGCTGCTCGTGGCGCCGGTTTCCCGCAGCAGCCTCGTGCTCGGCAAGATCGCGGCCCGCGTAGTCGCCTCGCTGGCGCTGGCGCTGGTGATGCTGGGCCTGCTCGCTCCGTTCACCGCGCTGCGGCTGCCGCATCCCGCCGTGCTGGTCTTCGCCATCGCCGGCCTCACGACCGCCTTCGTGGCACTCGGGATCGTCCTCGCGTCGGCGCTGCGCAGCCTCGAGTCGTTTCGACTGCTGTCCGCCTTCGCGACCATCCCGATCTACCTGCTGTCGGGCATCTTCTACCCGCTGGCCGCGCTGCCCGTGGTCACCCGCGCCCTCGCCAGCGCGAACCCCTTCACCTACGGGGTCGACCTGCTCCGCTACGCGCTGCTCGACGTACACGAGGTGCCGGTCGGCTTCAGCGCGGCGGTGCTGGCGGTATTGATGCTCGTCTCCGCGCTCGTCGCGGTCGCTGCGGTAGACCGTTGGACGCGGGACTGAGGCGCGTGGGTCCGGTGCACCGGCGGCGACGGGCGGACTTCAGGGGCCCCGGCGGCGCGACGATACGGAAGGCATGATGGGTTCACAGCCGCAGCGCTGGGCAACCGACGATCCGCGCCGGCTCCGCGAGATGCTGGCGCGCAGCCAGAACCTCGCGTCCGACCACGGACTGCGCTCGGTGATCGTGGGAGTAGCGGGGCGCGAGGGCGATCGGCTGCTGCCCGAGCTGTTCGCCTACCTGGAAAGCGCGCTGCGCGTCGAGGACTCGATCTTCCACATGACGCGGGAGCGCGCCGTCTTGTTCCTGGCCGACGTCGGCCTCGAGCGCGCCCGGGAGGTGCTCGAGCGCTCGATCTCCGAGTTCCGCAACGAGTTTCCCAGCGCGACCGGGCCGCAGGTCGGGCTGGGCTACTTCGAAGTCGAGCCCGGCAGTGCGCCGCTCATGTTGCGGGACGTCCTGCCCCGGGTCTTTTCGGCCGACGAAGCCGATACCGCCAACTGAGCCCACGTCGCGAAGCGTCCAGCGTCGCGGCGGGCTCGGCCGCCGCCGGCCACCGGTGCGGCACGCGACGCCGCGCGGACCTACGACCCGGCGAGCTCGGCTGCGAGGGCGGTCTCGAGAGTGGGGTGCCGGAAGCGGAAGCCGAGCTCCGAGGCGCGCTTCGGCAACACGCGGCGGCTGCCGAGCAGCTCCTCCGCGAGCTCTCCCAGTGCCGCGCGCACTGCGAATGCGGGCGCTCGCAGCAGCGCCGGGCGCCGCAGCACGCGCGCGATCGCGCGGGTCAGCTCGAGATTGCGCACCGGCTCGGGCGCCACCGCATTGACGACACCGTCGGCCCGCGCGTCGCGCACCACCGTCAGCATCAGCGCGACCAGGTCGTCGACGTGGATCCACGGAACCCACTGTCGGCCGTCCCCGAGCGGCCCCCCGAGTCCCAGGCGAACGGGGAGCGCCATCTTCGGCAGGGCGCCCCCCTCGCGCGCGAGCACGATTCCGATCCGCAGCGAGCAGGTGCGTACACCGGCCGCGGTGGCGCGCGCCGCCTCGGCCTCCCAGTCGACGCAGACCTCGGCCAGGAAGCCCGTCCCGGGCGGGGACGCCTCGTCGAGGATCTCGTCCCCCCGCGACCCGTAGTAGCCGACCGCCGACGCGCACAGGAAGGCGCCCGGTCGCTCCGCCGCCGGAAGCTCGCCCATCGACTGGACCAGCTGGCGCGTCGAGACGATGCGGCTGTCGCGAATGGCGGCGCGTCGCCGCGCCGTGAGCCGCCCCGCGAAGACGGGCTCGCCGGCGAGGTGCACCACGGCGGCCGTCCCGGCCAGGGCACCGCGGGGCGGGGTGCGCCCGTTCCACGCGACGGCCTCCGCGCCCTCGGGAAGCCGCTGCGCGGCGCGCGCCACGTCGCGCGACAGGCACTGCGGCGCATAGCCCTCGTCTCGCAGGGCCCGCACCAGCCGCACACCGATCAGGCCGGTCGCGCCGGTGACCAGGACGCGTCGCGTGTCCGAGGCGCCCATGCCGCTACCTCGGCGCCATCCGCAGCGCGCCGTCGAGCCGGATCGTCTCGCCGTTCAACATGGGGTTCTCGATGATGGCGCAGGCCAGGGCCGCGTACTCGGACGGGCGGCCGAGCCGGGGCGGAAACGGGATGGAGGCCCCGAGCGACGCGCGCACCGGCTCGGGCAGCCCGGCCAGCATGGGCGTGTCGAACAGGCCGGGCGCGATGGTGCACACGCGGATGCCCGCGCTCGCGAGATCGCGCGCGATCGGCAGCGTCATGCCGACCACGCCGCCCTTCGACGCCGAGTAGGCGGCCTGGCCGATCTGTCCCTCGAATGCCGCGGCAGAGGCGGTGTTCACGATCACGCCGCGCTCGCCGTTCGGGTCGGGCGGGTTCGTCGTCATCGCCGCCGCCGCGAGGCGGATCGCGTTGAAGGATCCGATCAGGTTCACGCGCACCACGCGCTCGAAGGCAGCGAGCGGATGCGGCCCGTCCTTGCCGACGGTTCGCAATCCGACCGCGACCCCGGCGCAGTTCAGCAGGATCCGCAGCGCTCCGAAGTGCTCGACCGCCTGCCGGACGGCGGCCTGCACCGACGCCTCGCTCGACACGTCGGCGTCGGCGAAGAATGCGTCGCCGCCGAGCGAGGCAGCGACCTCGGCCCCCTTCGAGCGGGCGAGGTCGAGCACGCAGACCTTCGCGCCGCGCGCGGCAAGCGCGCGTGCGCTCGCCTCGCCGAGACCCGAGCCTCCGCCGGTCACGATTGCGCCGGCTCCGGCCAGCTCCATGCTGCTCCTCCTCGGCTCGCGCGCGTTGGACCGACGCGGTCGCGCGGTCTGCGACGCGGCATCGGCCGCTGCGCAGAGTATCGCGTTTCGCCGCGGATCAGTCCCGCGCGAGCAGCTCGGCGAGATGACTCGCGCCGGGGCCGGCGCGACCGTCGCCGACCGGCCGGTCGTCGAGCCGGACGATCGGGACGGCGCCGCGCACCGCGTTGACCGCGATCAGCTCGCGCAGCGGTGCGTCCGCGCGCACGTCGCGCTCCGGGATCGCCGGGTCGCGCTCGCGTGCGACCGCGCGCGTCACGCCGGCGACCGCGCCGCGCGAAAGCGGCGGCGTCGCGAGCACACCGTCGGCGCCGACCCAGAAGAGATTCGAGACCGCGCCCTCGACCACGTGTCCGCTCGCGTCGATCAGAACCGCCTCGTCCGCGCCGGCCCGCTCCGCCGCCTCGAGCGCCAGCGCGTAGACGAGCCGGCTCGAGGTCTTTGCCCCGGTGCAGGCCGGCCCGGGACCCGGGTGCGGAGATGCGGAGACCTGCGCCGACCAGACGGCCTTCGGAGCGGGCAGGGCGCGCGGCACGGCGAACAGATGCGTCTGCGCGTAGCCGTCGCGCGAGGCGTGGAGCCGGAGGACGCCGTCTCCGGCGCCGAACGCCGCGGCCGACAGCTCGACGAGCGCGCGCCGACACATTTCCGGATCGAGCGGCCCGAGGCCCAGGCCGGCGGCGTCGCGGCACACGCGCTCGACGTGCCGCTCGAGCCAGACCGGTCGCCCCGACCGGACCCGGGCCGTCGTGAAGCAGCCGCGTCCCTCGCAGAGGGCGAAGTCGTCGGCGCGCAGCGCCGGCGCCTCGATCGGCTGGAGCCGGCCGTCGACCCAGCACTGGCGAAGCGAGGGCGCCACCCGAGCTGGGGTGTCAGCGCTTGTCGATCGGTTTGTAGGCGCGCTTGGTCTCGCCGACGTAGATCTGGCGCGGCCGGCCGATCTTCTGCTTCTGGTCGTGCATCTCGAGCCACTGCGCGATCCAGCCGGGCAGCCGTCCCAGGGCGAACATGGCGGTGAACATGTTCATGGGCGTCCCGATCGCGTTGTAGATCACGCCCGAGTAGAAGTCGACATTGGGATAGAGCTTGCGCTCGATGAAGTAGTCCTCCTTGAGGGCCAGCTCCTCGAGCTCCACGGCGATCTCCAGCAGCTTGCTGTGAACGCCCAGCTTCCCGAGCACGTCGTAGCACGCCTTCTTGATGATCTTCGCGCGCGGGTCGAAGTTGCGGTAGACGCGGTGCCCGAATCCGACCAGCCGCGAGGTGTCGTCGTGCGACTTGGCGCGCTCCACGAACTCGGTGGCCGAGATCCCCTCGTCGCGGATCTTGGCCAGCATCTCGATGACCTCCTGGTTCGCGCCCCCGTGGCGGCTGCCCCACAGGGCATTGATGCCCGCGGAGATCGAGGCGAACAGGTTGACCATCGAGGAACCCACCAGGCGCACCGTGCTGGCGGAGCAGTTCTGCTCGTGATCCGCGTGCAGGATCAGCAGCAGATCCATGGCGTTGCGCACCACCGGGTCCACCTCGTAGTCCTCACACGGCGTGGCGAACATCATGTGGAGCAGATTGCCCACGTAGGTGCGCTGGTTGTTGGGATACATGAACGGCTGGCCGATCGAGTGCTTGTACGCGTAGGCCGCGAGGGTGGGCAGCTTGGCGATCAGCCGGTGGACCGAGATCTCCACCTCGCGCGGGTCGCGCGGGTCGAGCGAGTCGGGATAGAAGGTCGCGAGGGCGCCCACGGCCGCCGAGCAGGCGGCCATCGGATGGGCGTCCTTCGGCAGCGCGCCGTAGAAGCGCTTGAAGTCCTCGTGGAGCATCGAGTGGTAGCGGATCGAGTCGACGAAGCTGTCCAGCTGCTCCTTGCTGGGAAGCTCCCCGGAGATCAGGAGATACGCGACCTCGAGGAACGTGCTGTGTTCGGCCAGCTCTTCGATCGGGTAGCCCCGGTACTGCAGGATGCCCCGCTCGCCGTCGATGAAGGTGATTGCGCTCTCGCAGGAGCCCGTGTTCACGTAGCCCGGGTCGAGTGTGATCAGGCCCGTCTTCGCCCGCAGCTGGCCGATGTCGATCGCGCGCTCGTTTTCGCTTCCGACGCGGAGCGGAAGCTCGAAGGTCTGGTCGTCGATGCAGAGCTGTATGGTTTTGCCCATGGAGGCTCCTTTCGGCGCTCGGATGACTGGCTCGCGGAGTCGGGAGTCTAACCGACGCTCGACCGCGCTGCACCGGGTCTGCGGGGCGCGCCGGGCGCTGCGCGCCCCTGCCGCCGGCGGGCCTTCAGCTTCCCCGCCGGGCAGACTATCCTCTCCGGAGAGGAGGTTCCCATGGGTCAACCGGATGCGGTGCGAGAGCTGCTCGCGCGGTTACGCGGCTTCGCCGTCGATCCCGCCGACGTCGCCGCGCGGCTCGACGGCATGTCCCACGCCGAACGCGTCGAGGCGATCCGGTCGCTGGGGCGCGCCGAGCAACGCCGGCTCTACGAAGCGGTGGACGGATTCGCGTCGCTGCGCCTTTTGGACCTGGTTCCCGCCGGGGTCGGCGAGCTCGTCACGGTGCGTCACTTCGGCCGGAACACGCTGCCGCTGTTCACGCACTTCGAGAAGCGGTTCTGTCGCCCGCGCGGTGAGGATCCCGAGAAGCCGAGCGCGCTCTACGGCTTCAACCATCAGTCGCTGTCGCGGCTCACGGGCCCGGGCTGCTTCGTCGCGCGCAACGACGAGACGCGGCCGGAGGTCCTGATCGACTACCGCGAGGTGCCCCCGGAGCGACCGGGCGGCTGGCCGGAAATCCGGTCGAACGAGCGCGGCCTGGCGCGCCTCGTGTACGGCGGGATGGTCGACACCCTGCGGCGCGTCTCCGAGCACGTCAGCATCGGCTCCGCGGCGCGCGGCGGCCGGGACCTGGGTAGCTGGTTTGTGCTCTGCCGCGAGGCGTAGCGGCCGCGGCGGCCCGTCGGCGCGGCTCGACGGCGGGCGCCGGTGAGCGACCGCGACCTCGCGCCGCGCCTGTCGGTCGTGATCCCGATCTACGACGAGGCCGAGAACGTGCTGCCGCTCTGGCGCGAGCTCGGCGAGGTGCTCGACAAGCTCGGGTACGGCGCCGAGATGATCTTCGTGGACGACGGCAGTCGCGACGACGGCGGCGCCCGGGTGCGCGAGATCGCGTCGCTCGACGCGCGCGTGCGGCTCATCTCGCTCGACGGCAACCACGGCCAGAGCGCGGCGTTCGACGCGGGCTTCCGCGCGGCGCGCGGCGAGGTCACCGCGACGCTGGACGGCGACCTCCAGAACGATCCCGCGGATCTCCTGCGCCTGCTCCCGCACCTCGAGAGCCACGATGTCGTAAACGGCGTGCGCGCCCAGCGGCACGACTCGCTCGTGCGCAAGCTCTCGTCGCAGATCGCGAACGGCTTCCGGAACTGGCTGACCGAGGAGTCCGTGACGGACGTCGGCTGCTCGCTGCGCGTGATGCGCACGGAGTACCTGCGCCGGGTGAAGCTCTACCGGGGGATGCACCGCTTCCTGCCGACCCTGCTGCGCATGGAAGGCGCCCGCGTGACCGAGGTTCCCGTGGCGCACCGGCCGCGGCGCAGCGGCCGCTCCAAGTACGGGATCCGGAACCGCCTCTGGAGCGGGCTCGTCGACACCTTCGCGGTGCGTTGGATGCAGCGCCGCGCGCTGCGCTACCGCGCGACCGAGTCCGGCCCGCGCGTCCGCCCCGAGGCGCGCGGCTAGCCTCCGGCGCGCACGGCCCGGTAGCCGCGCTCCGCGAGCTCCGCGAGGACCCGCTCGCGCTGGTCGCCCTGGATCTCGATCACGCCGTCCTTGGCCGAGCCGCCGGCGCCGCAGCGGCGCTTCAGGTCCCCGGCGAGCGCGCGCAGCGCATCGCTGGCCAGCGGCAGACCGGAAACGGTGGTGACGGGCTTGCCGCGGCGCAGCTCGCGCCGCACGCGCACCACGCCGTCGCCCGGCGCCGCGCGCGGGGAGGCGCGGCAGACGCAGCGCTTTGCCGGTCGGCCGCAGTCCCGGCAGATGCGGCCGCGCCGCGAGCTGTACACGGTCCGCGGCGCGTCCGGCATGGTGGCCTCGCGCGGGGGGTCACGACGCGAGCCTGCCGCGCGTGGTCTCGGCGAAACGCCGAAACAGCTGGCGCATCGTGTCCTCGGTCTGGATTCCGCCGCACGGCCAGTCGCCGAGCACGAACGTCGGAACCCCGCTCGTGAGCGCGCCGCTCGCCGCGTTCGTGCGCGCCGCCAGCTCGCCCTGCGCCGCCTCGAGCTCGCTCGCCTGGATCGCGATTCCGAGCTCCGCGGCCAGCTCCCGGACGGCGTCGGCCGTGGCGAGCTCGCGGCCGTGCTCGTAGACCGCGCGCCAGGCCGCCTCGCGAAAGCTGGCTCCGCGCTCGGCGCGCTCGCTCAGCAGGGCCCCGCACAGGGCGGGCCGCGAATCGATCCAGTGCGCGGGCATGCGCAGGTCGACGCCCAGCTCGGCGGCCACGCGCGCCGCGTTGGCGCGCACCGCGGGTGCAATCCCCGCACCGCGGATCGGTCCGATCCGGTGCGCGACGTCCACCGGCGACCAGACGAGCTCGATCCCGAGCGCCTCGAGCTCCGGTGCCAGGCGCTGCATGACGCGGTGGGCCACGTAACACAGGCTCGACGCGAAGTCGTAGTGCACGGGAACCCGGAGCCTCGGGGCGCGGGTCGCGGGGCCCGCGCGCGTTCCCAGCAGGCGCGCGTGCTCCACCATCAGGCAGCGATCCTGCACCACCGCGATCCCCGCGTCGCGCAGCCGCGCGGCCGCCGCGTCGTGCCGCACACCGAGCTGCATCCAGACGGCCCGCGGGCGGGGATCGAGCGCCAGGATCTCGTCGACGTGTCTCGGAACGTGCGCCGGGGCGCGAAACAGATTCACCAGATCGACCGGGCCGGGCAGCGCGGTCAGGTCGGGCCGCACCGCCTCGCCGAGGACGCGCCGCAGCTTCGGGTTCACGGGCAGGATCCGGTAGCCGCAGCGCTGCAGGTAGGCGGGGACGCGGTAGGCGTCGTCCGCGGCGCCCTCCTTGATGCCGACCACGGCGATCGTGTGGACGCGTTCCAGCAGGTCGCGGAGCTCTTCGTCGCGCTCCACCGCTCGCCCTCCCGCGCCCGTCGCCGCGCCCGGCGCTTGCGCGACGATACCGGCCGGTTAGGGTACGGCGCCATGGCTGCAGCCGCCGCGAGACTCGGATTCCTGGTGTGCCTGCTCGCGGCGCTCGCGCCCGCGCGGGCGGGGGCGATCGAAGATCCCGCCGCGAACACCCGGACCACGACGCTCGCGAACGGTCTCACCGTTCTCACCCTGGAGGACCACACCACACCGGTCGTCTCCTTCCAGCTGTGGGTCCGGGTGGGCTCGAAGGACGAGATGCAGTACTCGGGCCTCGCGCATCTCTTCGAACACATGATGTTCAAGGGCTCGGAGCATCTGGCGCCCGAGCGCCACGCCCAGATCCTCGAGGCGCGTGGCGCGCGGTCGAACGCCTTCACGAGCCGGGACGTCACGGTGTACTTCGCCGACGTCACCCCGGAGGCCCTGCCGCTGGTGATCGAGCTCGAGGCGGAGCGCCTGGCCCATCTCACGATCGACGAGGCCACGCTTTCGAGCGAGCGGGAAGTGGTTCTCGAGGAGCGCCGACTCCGCAGCGAGGACAACCCGAATGGGCTGGGATTCGAGGCGCTGTTCGCGCTCGCGTTCCGGGCCCACCCCTATCGCCGACCCGTGATCGGCTGGCGCAGCGACGTCGAGGCGGTGGACGTGGAGGCCTGTCGCGCCTTCTTCCGGAACTTCTATGCGCCGAACAACATCGTGATCGCGGTCACCGGCGCGTTCGACAGCGAGGACACGCTCGCGCGCATCGAGCGCGCGTTCGGTGGGCTGCCCGGGGTGCTTCCGATCCCGCGCAATCCGACGCTCGAGCGCGAGCAGCGCGGCGAGCGCCGCGAGACGGTGCTCTTCGATCTGCGCAGCCCGCTCGTGTTCGCGGCGTGGCACACGCCGGCGACGGGTCATCCGGACGCCGAGCCCCTCGACGTGCTCTCGTCGATCCTGTCGGACGGTCGCTCGAGCCGCCTGTATCGCCGACTGGTTCGCGAGGAACAGCAGGCGCTCGACGCCAGCGGCGGCTACTGGGAGCTGCAGGAGGCGGGCCTCTTCCTCGCCTGGATCGGCGTGCGGCCCGACGCGTCGGCGGAGCGCGCCGAGCGGTTGCTGTTCGAGGAGATCGATCGCCTCCGCGAGACGCGCGCCACCGAGGAGGAGCTCGAAAAGGCCAAGCGGCAGATCGAGGTCTCGCTCCTGCGCGGCCTCCGGACGAATCACGCACTCGGGCACCGGATCGCGAGCGAGTACGTCTCGCTCGGCCGCATCCGTCCGCTCGACGAGCGTCTGGAGGCGATCCGGCGCGTGACGCTCGAGGACGTCGAACGCGTCGCCCGCACCTATCTGCGCGAGGACGGACGCAGCGTCGTTCGCGTCGTCGCGCCGCCCGCGGCGCCCGACGCCGCCGGTCCGTCTTGAGGGTCTTCCCCGTGCGCGCGCCGGCGGCCGCGCTCGCCGTCGCACTCCTGCTCGGCGGCTGCGCGCCGCGGCTCTGGGATCTTCCGCCGCCGCCGGTGATCGACGCCCCCGTCGTGGACGCGGGCCGACTGACGACGGCCGACCTCGAGAACGGCCTGCGGGTGATCGTGCTCACGGACCGCCGACTGCCGCGCGTGTCGCTGGGCCTGATCGCGCGTCGCGGTGCGGACAGCGTTCCGATCGAGCACGCGGGTCTGGCTTCGCTCAGCGCGGAGCTCATGAAGCGCGGAGCGGGCGACTGGGACGCAGTCGCGCTGGCGGAGCAGATCGACCGGCTCGGCGCCTCGCTCGCAGTGAGCGCCGGCTGGGACTCGATGGAGGTCGCGGTCTCCGGCCTCTCGCGCGACTTCGACCGGCTGCTCGAGATCCTGACCGCAGTCGTGCGCCGACCGCGCTTCGATGCGCCCGAGGTGGAGAGCGCGCGCTCGCAGCGCCTGGCGAGTCTCGAGCAGGCGAAGGACGAGCCCGCAACGCTGGCGTTCTGGAACCTCGCGCGCGCGCTGTACCCGGAGCACCGCTTCGGAATTCCCATCGAGGGAGCGCCCGCGTCCGTGGCCGGACTGGACGCGGCCGCGCTGCGCGCCTACCACGCGCGGGTGTTCGTGGCGCGCAACGCCATCCTGTTCGCGTCGGGCGACGTGGAGGGCGCGGCCTTCGTGTCGCAGGCGCGCAGCGTCTTCGGCGACTGGCCCGCGGGCGAGGTGCCCGAGCCGGGGCCCCCGCCGCCGACGCCGACCCCGCCCGAGCGCAGCGTCGTGATCGTCGATCGTCCCGACCTCGGTCAGGCGCAGATCCTGCTCGGCCACGACGGCATCGCGCGCACGAATCCGGATCGGATCGCCGTCGAAGTGATGAACACGATTCTCGGCAGCGGCGGATTCTCGAGCCGTCTCATGCAGCGCATTCGAGCCGAAGGCGGCCTCACCTACGGCGTCTACTCGGCGTTCACGATGCGGCGCCAGCCGGGTCCGTTCTTCGTGTCGGCGGCGACGCGCGTCGCGGAGGCCGGCCGCGTCGTGGATCTGATCCTCGAGGAGATGTCGGCGGCGCGCGATGCGGCGCCGACGCCCGACGAGGTGCAGAGCGCCAAGAGCGGCATCGCGGGTCGCTTCGTGCTGGGGCTCGAGACCTCGGACGCCGTGGTCGGCTCGCTGGTGAACCTCGACGTCTACGGGCTGCCGGCGGACTCGCTCGACACGTTCCGCGGCCGCCTCGGACGCGTCGGCGTCGGCGACGTGCAGAGCGCCGCGCGCGAACGCCTGTGGCCCGAGCGCGCCGCGATCGTCGCAGTCGGGCCCGCGGAGTCGCTGCGACCGCTGCTCGAGCGGTTCGGCCCGGTGCGGGTCGTGGAGCCCTGAGCGGTTCCGGTCTCGGGTTCACGCGCCCCCCACGCACGCCACCTGCACGGTGACGTTGTCGGGCGCCCCGGCGCGCTTGGCGAGGTCGACGAGCTGCTGCGCGCACGTCGGAGGCGGCGCCTCTGCCAACGCGTCCCGGATCGCGTCCGCGTCGACGACGCCGCACAGTCCGTCCGAGCAGAGCAGGAAGCGATCCCCCGGCTCGATCGAGATCGGCGCCAGATCGACCTCGATGGCCCGATCCACACCGATCGAGCGCAGCAGCTCGTTGCGCCGCGGATGGACCCGGGCTTCCTCGGCGGTCAGGAAGCCGCGCCGCTCGAACTCGGCGACCACCGTGTGGTCGAGGGTGAGCGCCTCGAGCGCGCCGCTGCGCAGCCGATAGGCGCGGCTGTCGCCGACGTGGGCCACCCAGCCCTCGGCGCCGGGGCCCAGCCACAGCGCGACGCAGGTGGTACCCATGCCGAGCAGCTCCGGGGTCCGGCCCGCGCGCTCCAGGACCTCTCGGTTGGCGGCCTCGAAGGCGCGCTGCAACATCGCTTCGGGCACGTCCGCGCTCTCCGCGAACACGCGTCCGATCGTCTCGACGGCCAGCCGGCTCGCCGTGGCGCCGCCCTGATGCCCGCCCATGCCGTCGGCCACGACCAGCAGATGCTCGCCGGGCTCGCGGTCGAACTCGCCGAAGCTGTCCTCGTTCTCGGCGCGCACGTAGCCGACGTCGCTCCGCGACGCCGTCTCGATGGGGTCGAGTCGATCGTTCATCGTCGCCCCAGGATACCGCGGCGGCTGCGCTTTACCCCGCGGGGTCGGCTTGACGGGTCCGGCGTATCCGATAGGTTCAGCGCCGCTGCCGTCCGACCGATCGGTCGAAGCTCGAAACGGCGATCCGCCCCACAGCAGGACGAGAGGCGCGAGTGAACGACCCGTCGGATCGAGCGGTCGAGTCGCAGGCTGCGCACGCCTCGCACCACAAGATCCTCGAGGTCGCGGAGATGCTGTTCGCGCGCCGCGGCTTCAGCGGCGTCGGCGTGCGGGAGGTCGCGGAGACGGCCGGTCTTTCGAAGTCCTCGCTGTTCCACCACTTCCGCAACAAGGTGGAGCTCTACGAAGCGGTCCTCGCGCGCGTCCTCGCCCGGATCGAGGACCGTCTCTCGCCGACGCTCTCGGACGACGAACGCTGCCGCGAGCGTCTGGACCGCTGGATCGACGCGCTGATCGACGCGCTGGCCGAACACCCGACCACCGCGCGCCTGCTGCTGCGGGCGCTCTTCGAGGACGACGACCGGCCGTCCGAGCCGTCCGCCGCCGGGAAGGACCTCCAGGCCACCCTGGGTCGCATCATCGAGGGCCTGACCGGAATCCTCGCAGCGGGCGTGGAGCAGGGGGTGTTCCGGGCGGTCTCGAGCGCGCACACCGTCCAGACGGTGATCGGCGCGACGGTCTACCACTTCGCGTCGGGCGACTTCGGCGCGGAGCTGTGCGGCGGCTCGCTGGTCGCGCGCGACGCGGTGCGCCAGCGAAAGCGCGAAGTCAAGGCCTTGTTCCACCACGGGCTCGCGGCGGTTCCCGCGGGCGCGGGTGCAGGAGGAGCGACGTGAAGAAGCTGTTGGAAGAGCACCGGAAGCGGTTCGGCGAGTTCGAAGCCGTGGAGTTCGTGGACACCGATGAGATCGAGCGGCTGCGCAGCCAGCTGTCGGTCGACGCGCCGCTGGCCCTCAATTGGAGCTGGAACTACGGCAGCGAGGTCGAGGAGCTGCGCAACCTCTACGAGAAGGGCAAGGTCAACCAGTGGAACGCGGAGCTGGACCTCGACTGGTCGGCGCCCGTCTCGAAGGACGACTGGCTGATCGCGCCCGAGGCGTCGCTGCTCGCCCAGATGTGCAAGCTCACGGGCAAGGACGAGGCGACCCAGAAGGCCGCCGCCTTCGACGAGCTCAACCACGTGCTCTCGCAGCTGCTGCACGGCGAACAGGCCGCGCTGCAGCTCTGCGGACAGCTCACCAACCTCTGCTCCACGATCGACGCCAAGTGGTACGCCTCCAGCCAGGTGGCCGACGAGGCGCGCCACGTCGAGGCGCTCGCGAAGTTCCTGGAGCGGAAGATGGGGACGATCTACCCGATCAGCCCGACCTTGAAGCTGCTGCTCGATCACCTCCTGCAGGCTCCCTCCGCGCAGCTGAAGACGCTCGGGATGCAGTGCCTGTTCGAGGGCGTGGCCGTCGCGATCTTCGACATGATGCGCCAGGAGTCGAAGAATGCGCTCTTCACCGAGATGATCCGTCGCATCGAGCAGGACGAGGCGCGCCATGCGGCCTTCGGCGTTCTCACCATGCGTCGCGTCGTGAAGGAGGCGGAGCCCGAGGAGATGGCCGACATGGAGGAGTGGGCGTTCAGCATCCTCGAGGCGCTCAACGCCAATCAGCAGCTCGACATGTTGCAGGTGCTCGGGCCGAAGTACGGACTCGATCCCGAGAACGTGACGCAGGCCGTGCTGGCGATGCCGAACCACGCGGACTTCAACAGTCTCATGTACATGCACACGGTGATCCCGAACCTGCGGAACCTGGGGCTCCTCACCGAACGCACCGAGGACCAGTACCGCAAGATCGGCGTCGTGACCGACCGGCGCGCCGACCCGAAGACGCTGGCCGCGCCGTTCGGGAGCTAGGGCGCTGCGGCGAGCGCTTCGAGACGCGAAGGGCGCTGCGGCGCGCGCGGTGGGAGCCGCTCGCGGCACCCTCCGAACTCCGCGCGAGCCCGGGGCCGGCGCTCTGGTTCGACGCGGGGCGTGGGGTACCTTCCGCGCGTGCGCGTGAAGGGCTCAACGTCAGCGCGGGTCGCGGCCTTCGTGCTCGCGCTGCTCGCCTCGCCGGCCCCCGCCGCGCTCGCCCCCGCGGACCAGCAGACGCTGACGGCCTCGCTGATCGCCGCCTCGGAGCGCGACGCGGTGCCCGCCTGCGGCCGGGCTCACGCCATCCTCCGCAGGGAGCGCTACGACAGCGCTGATTTCACCGGATTCTTCGCGGCCTTCTTCGCCCGGCAGCCGCTCACGGAGCCCCTCTCCGCCTGTCTGGCGCGCCCGGCGCTGCACGCGCCGTCCGAGCGGACGCGCGAAGCGCTCCAGGAAGCGCTGGCGGCGCTGCTGGTCGGCGAAATCGCGTCGATCCTGGATTCGCACCTCTCCGATGGGCGGGGCTCGGCGCTCGGGTCCGACCCCGCGACCTTCGAGCATCTGCGCGCGAGCATGGGCCTGCTGGGTACGATCGCGTTCGAGGGCGAACATCTCTCGCGCGCTTCGCGAGCCGCGCACTACGACCGCCTGAAGGCGGTGATCGAGGCCCATCCAGACGTGCTCGAGAAGCACGTCACGCTCGACGCGCGGAGGCAGCCGAAGCTGGCCGCGCTTCGCGCCCACCTGTACAAGAACCTCTTCGACCTCCGGGTCCCCATCGACGCCGCGGACTTCGTGGCCGCCGCGGGCTTCCGGGGGCGCTACGCAGCCCTGGTTCGCGACCACGGGCTGATCGTTCTCGACAACAACGGCTTCGATGCGCGCCAACTCGAGGCGATCGACGCGGTGCTCCGGATCATCCCGCCGGGGCTGCACGCGGTTCGCCACATCAGCCAGCACGAGCTGCTCGGCAACACGGTGGGGGGGAAGCCGGTCGTGCGCTTCCGCGGGTCTCCCGGTCTGAACGTGTTCGGGACCCCCGTGGACGGCGCAGCCGTGAACCCGTTTCCGACGGACAGCGAGCCGGTCGTCGTACCCCGATTCTGCGCGGTCCTGCAGCACGAGCTGAACCACGCCGTGAACGCGCACGCGGTCCGCGGCGATCGCGCGCTGTCGCGGCGCATGGACCGGATCATCGAGCAAGCCGGCGGCTCCGATCCCAGGCAGTTCCTGCGCAGCACGCTGCCCGAGGGCTTCTTCGCGACCCACCGTCAGGAGTTCTTCGCGTCGATCGCGAACCAGTATTTCTCGGATTCGGTCGAGACGCTCCTGCTCGCGCTGCGGCGCTTCGAGGCCGGCTGGCGAGAGCCGCTCAACCAGTTCCTGTTCTTCGCAGACGTCTACTCCGGCGGGTCCGACACCACGCTCTTCGTCGCGCAGGATCCGGACTGCAACTACTCGGTCCACACGGTGCCGATCGGTCGCGATGCGAACGGCCGGATCGATCGCATCACGTGGCAGGGCGTGGAACTCCAATTCAAGCTGGACGCGGCGGGCAACGTGATCCGTTGATCGCCGCAACGCCCGGATGCATGACGAGGAAGGAACGGAGCGTGCGCGGATGAAGGTACGTGGGGGATTGCTGGCCGGCGCCGTGCTCGGGCTGCTGAGCGTGTCGGCGCCGGGTTCGGGGCGTGCGGCCGCGACGAAGGAGGGGGCGGAGATGGCTCCGGAGGCGCATTTCACCATCGTATCCGATGCGGCATCGCCTTCGCTGGAGGAGATCGACGCATATCTCGATCGGACCTGGACGCGTTTCCGGGATCTGTTCGCGGTGGAGCCCGCTCCCGTGCGGGTCGTGCTCACGGTCGCGGAGTCGGAGGCGGCGACCCGCTCCCAGACCGACCAGCGCAGCGAGGCGGCCGACGCACACGTGATCGCGTGGATGCTTCCCCGCGGCGAAGGGCTCGACGGGCAGTCGCTCAGCGATCTCTCGCACGAGATCGCCCACATGTACTTCCTGGACGTGATGGGGAATCCCGGAGGCCTGCACCAGGAGCACGCCTGGCTTCACGAGGCCGTGGCCTGCTACCACGAAGCGGACCCGTTCCGCAACAACCGAAGGCAGTGGATGCGGGACCATCTGGAAGACCGGGTGCCCCTCGCGCAGCTCTTCGAGATGCAGAACCCCGTGAAGGTGAACCCACTCGTGGAGCTGACGGCGCGCCTGCACGGTCAGCTCGCAAAGGGCGAGATCACCGTGACCGAGCTCAATCAGCAGATCTCCGCCTACGCGTCGAGCCACGCGAGCGAGCTCGTCAACGCCGGCGTGCGGAACATGACCTACTACTCGCAGTCGCTGTCCGTGTTCGAATTCCTTCTGGAGCGCGAAGGCGAGGCCTTCATTCGCACGATGGCGCAGAAGCTGCGCGACGGCGAAACGATGGAGTCGATCGTTCGCGGCACGGGTCACTACGCCGAGGGAATCGACAGCCTCGAGAACGCGTGGCTGGAATGGTCCCGGGCGAGGTCCTGAGCCGCCCGCCGGTCCGCGCCTCCCGCCCCGAGCGACGGTCGAGCGCTCAGTGCGCGGAGCCCAGCGCCCGCAGTCGCCGCTCGTCGGTCTGCGCGTCGCCGAAGCTCTGCAGCAGCCCGTAGAGGTCCTCGAACTCGCGCCGGTGCGCGCGCAGGTCCAGCGGGTTCGCCTCGCGAGGGTCGTCCTCGAGGTCGAACAGCAGGCTCTGGTCCGGGTCGTCGACGGCGTAGATCAGCTTCAGGCCACGCCAGCGGACCGCCTGCAGGGCGCTGTTGCCGTGCAGCCGGATCAGTTCCGGGTCCTTCACCAGCCGCGGGAAGTTCGTCTCGCTGTAGGTCGGCATCACGCGCCCGGAGAAGAGATTCACGCCGTCGCTGGCGCCCGCGAATGCCACGCCGAGCTCGTCGAGAACCGTGGGAAACACGTCGACGGTGCGGACCTGATGGGTCACCCGCGCTGCCGCTCGACCGGGCACGTGCACCCGGAGGGGAACGCGGATCTGCTCCTCGTACAGCTTGTGGTAGTGGTACCCGTAGTCGTGCTCGAGCCACAGACCCCAGCCGTGATCGGCCGTGAACACGACGATCGTTTCGTCCCAATCGATCTCCTTCAGGAGGCGCTGCAGCTCGTAATCCAGGAAGCGCACCTCGGCGGCGTACTCGGGTCGAGCGTCCCGCTCGTCGTAGTGCCGGTCGGGCGCCCTGAACGGAACGTGGGGATCGAAGTAGTGCACCCACAGGTAGTACGGCTGGCGGCTCGCCTCGGCCCGCTCCAGCATCTCGAGCGCGCGGTCCGTGACGAAATCGGCCTGCTTGTAGGGCAGCTCCGTATAGTTGGTCCAGCGATCCCAGGCGCCTTCGCGCCCCAGACCCGCGCCCACGATGACGTTCACCGCGATCAGCGCCTCGGCGTAGAAGCCCTTGCTCCGCAAGATCTCGCTCAACAGGGCGTCTTCCGCGCCGAGCTCGTCCCCCATCAGGTGGACGCCGTGCTTGAGCGGCACGAGACCGGTCTGCAGGCTGCACAGGCTCGGCGGGGTGTACGAGGCGGTGGTGATGGCCTGTTCGAAGACGCTCGCGGCGGCGAAGAACCGCTTCGACGACTTCATTCGCCGGGCGTAGTCGTGACGCAGACCGTCGACGCTGATGATCACGAGCTTCGCGGGCCTGGGGGCGGCGAAGGCGCCCCCGCGAGCGATCAAACCCGCCAGGAGCGCCGACCCCAAGGTCGCGGTGAGGACGGCGAGAACGATCGACTTGCTCGAATTCATTTCCGTTTTCCGCGCGGCTGAAGGCCGCGTAGCATAACAATCCGCCGGAGCGGGGAGAAGGCGGTTCCGCTGCGGTGGCTGGGCTACGCTCGCCGCTCTCCATCCGCATCGGAATCGACCGGCCGACATGCAGCGATCCAAGAGCCTTCCGCTGGACCTCCTGCTGCTGGCCTCGCTCGTCTGGGTCCTGTGGGGTCTGTTCGATCCCCTGCTCGCGTTCACCGACACCCACATCGCCGGTGGCGACACGATCTCGCACCCGTGGATCGCCAAGAGCCTGAAGCAGGCCTGGTCCCGGGGCGACGTCTGGAGCTGGAACCACGGCTGGTTCGCCGGCTTTCCGATGCTCTACTTCTACTTCTATCCGCTCTACGTCCTCGTCGTCCTCCTGGAGCTCGTCGGTCTGCCGGAGGCCGTCGCGTTCAAGGTGGCGATCCTGTGCGTCGTGACGGCGGTGCCCGTCGTCTACTACCTGACCGGGCGTCGCTGGCTGTCCCCGCCGCAGGCCGTGCTGTTCACCGCGCTCGGCATCGGCCTGTTCTTCGACGAGTCGCAGAGCTTCTGGGGCGGAAACCTGAAGAGCGTCCTGTCCGGCCAGGCGTCCCATCAGATCGGCCTGCTGGGCCTGGTGGGATTCCTCTCCTACGTGATCCGGGGGGAGACCGCGCGCTGGGGAGCCGTGTTCTTCTACGTCCTGGCGATCCTCGGCCACGTCTACACGGCGATGTTCAGCACGCTGTGCCTGGGCGTCTACGCCATCGCGCGGCTCGTCGAGACGCGCAGCGTCGCGCGCGCCGCCTCCTGCCTGTGGATGCCGATCCTGTGTCTGGTGATGACGTCCTTCTGGTGGCTGCCGTTCCTGTTCTACCGCGGCAGCACGGTGACGCCGATCAGCAGCACGTCCGTGAACTGGACGGAGGTCCTGAACATCCTGCAGGTCGCGGACGGGCGCTATGCGCTCATCTACGCCGGCCTGTTCGCGTGTCTCGTCGCGAACGCGGTGAAGCGGCGCCTCGACGCCTTCGGCGTCGGTCTGCTGGCGTTCGCGGCTCTCACGACCGCCTCGCTGTTCTTCCTGGAGGGGACGTTCTTCCTGCACGCGCGGTTCGCCTCCGCCATCCATCTGACGGCGCTGTTCGCGTTCCTGCTGGCGTTTCGCGCGCTCGATCTGGGCCGTCGCGCGCAGTGGGCGCTGGCCGCCCCGCTCGCCCTGCTGGTGCTGCAGAGCGTCTTGCCGTCCGCGACCCTCGATCGGCGGCTGCCCGCATTCATGCGGGATCCGGTCGTGGACAGCCGCTCCTGGTGGCTCTGGAACATGTCGGGGATCGAGCGCCGGCGGAATGCGCGCGATGTGCTCGGCGTGTGGTCGTTCCTGGCCGGGCTCGAGGACGACGAGGGGCGCGTGGCCGTCGAGTACGAGAACTACAACCGCTACGGCTCGCCGCGGGTCTTCGAGCTGACGCCCTACATGACGGGCAAGCCCGTCTTCGAGGGGCTCCTGTTGGAGAGCTCCGTGAACTACCCGTCGCTCTACTACATCAACTTCCACTTCAACCAGAAGACGTGGTGGCCCGGTTTCCCCGTCGTGGTGCCGGAGCGGGACGTGCGCCAGGGGGTCGAGTACCTCGCGCGCTACAACATCAAGTACTTCGTGGCCGGCCGGGAGCCGACCCGCACGGACATGCGGGCGCTCGGCTATCCGCTGCTCTACGAGAACCGCAGCTTCGAGATCTACGCGGTGAACGCGTCGAGCCGTATCGCGTCGCGCGTGGAGGGGGAGATCCCCGTGCTACGGACGCCGAAGCCCCTGATGGAGACGGTTCTCAATTTCCCCGCGAGCCTCGACAAGATCGTCGAGCTCGAGGCGGGCGACACCGCCGTGGAGGACGCGCTCGAGGCGATCGACGTCGGCGAGCAGCAGCTCGTGCCGCTCGACGGAAGCTGGTCGGAGGACGGCCAGAGCTACACCGTCTTCGAGACCGGCGCCGCGCCGGGGCGCCCCCAGAACGTCCTGTTCAAGATCTCCTATTTCCCGAACTGGCAGAGCGCCGGCGGGGAGCGCGTCCGTCTCGTGACGCCGAACCTGATGCTGGTGCGCACGGAACAGCCGAGCGTGACGCTCGAATATCGGGCTGGCTGGCCCGAGCGACTCGCTTTGCTAGCTTCCGTGGCCGCGCTTCTCGCGGCCGCCGCCACCCGGGCGTTGACCTGGAGCTCGAGACGTGGATTCCCTCGCAGAGCCGTACGTTCATCCCAGCGCCGTGGTGGATGACGGCGTCGAGCTGCACGCCGGCGTCAAGATCTGGCACTTCTGCCACGTCCGCAAGAAGGCGATCCTGGAGCAGGACGTCAGCATCGGCCGCGACGTCTACGTCGACGAGGGCGTGCGGATCGGTCAGGGCTCGCGCGTCCAGAACGGCGTCAGCATCTTCTCCGGGGTGGACGTCGCACCCTGGTGCTTCATCGGGCCGCACGTGATCTTCACCAACGACGCCTTCCCCCGCGTCGGCAAGAGGAGCTGGAAGCTCGTCCGCACGCGTCTCGAGACCGGGATGTCGATCGGGGCCGGTGCGATCATCCGCTGCGGGATCACCCTGGGCGCGTTCTCCATGGTGGGGGCCGGGGCCATCGTCACCAAGTCGGTGCCGCCCTTCCACATGGCGGTTGGCTTCCCGGCGGAGTGTCGGCAGATGGTCTGCGCCTGCGGCGACACGTTCCTGCCCATCGCGTCGAGCGCCGAGGAGGTTCTTCGCGACTGCTGTCGAGAGCAGCTGGCGGAGGACGTC
>CP070734.1:3624806-3651861 GCA_020347605.1 Deltaproteobacteria bacterium
GCGCGCAGCGGCGGCTGCGGCCGCTCCCGGTGTCGGTCAGCGCCGGCTCCCCGACGCGGCAGACGTCCCGCGCGTGGCGGCAGCGCGGCGCGAACCGGCAGGCGTCGAAGTCGCGATCCAGCCGGGGCGGAAGGCCGTCGATCCTCGCCAGGGCCTCGCCGGGCCGGCCGTCGAGGCGCGGAACACAGCGCAGCAGCGCCTGCGTGTACGGGTGCTGCGGCTGCGCGAAGAGCGCCCGCGTCGGCGCTGCCTCGACGAGCTGCCCCGCATACATGACCAGCACGCGATCCGCGGTTCCGGCCACGATGCCGAGGTCGTGCGTGATGAGCAGGATCGCCATGCCCCGCTCCCGGCGCAGCTCGGTGAGCAGCTCGAGGATCTGCGCCTGGATCGTCACGTCGAGCGCCGTGGTCGGCTCGTCGGCGATCAGGAGCTCCGGGTCGCAGAGCAGGGCCATCGCGATCATCACGCGCTGGCGCATGCCGCCGGACAGCTCGTGCGGGTAGGCCCGCATGCGCTCCTCGGGCTGCGGAATGCCCGCGCGCGCCAGCAGCTGCGTGGCGCGCGCGCGCGCGTCGCGACGCCGGATCGACAGGTGGCGCTCGGCGACCTCGACGAGCTGCTCATCGACGCGCAGATACGGATTCAGGCTGGTCATCGGATCCTGGAAGATCATCGCGATGCGGCGCCCGCGCACCGCTGCGAGCTTCGATTCGGGCAGGCCGACGAGCTCCCGGCCGCGAAGGCGCACGCTGCCGGCGTCGACGCGACCCTGCGGCTTCGGCAACAGGCCCAGCAGGGCGAGCGCCGTGGCGCTCTTGCCGCAGCCCGACTCGCCCACGAGGCCGACGATCTCGCCCGACTCGATCCCGAAGTCCAGCCCGTCCACCGCGCGCACGCTGCCGTCGTCGGTGTCGAAGCGCGCGCGGAGTCCGCGCACGCGCAGCAGCGCGGCGTCGCGCGGCTCGCTCATCGCTGCGCCCGCGGGTCGAGCGCGTCGCGCAGCCCGTCGCCCACGAAGTTGAGCGCCAGCAGCGTCGACGCCAGCAGCACGCTGGGCCACACGAGCAGCCACCAGTACGACCGGATCGGGTTGACGACGCTCACGCCCTCGGAGACGAGCTGCCCCCACGAGAGCGCGACGCCGAGACCCAGAAAGGAGAGGAACGATTCGAGGATGATCACGGCGGGAACGGTCAGCGTGGCGTACACGACGATCGGTCCCAGAGCGTTGGGCAGGATGTGGCGGAAGATGATCCGCGCGTCCCCGGCACCGATCAGTCGCGCCGCCAGCACGAATTCCCGATTGCGCAGCACGAGGAACTCGCCGCGGACGATGCGCGCCATCGTCAGCCACTGCACGAGACCGAGCGCCAGGAACACCGGCAACGGATCGCCGCGGGCCGTCTCGGCGAACATCAACATGATGAGGATGACGAGGAACATGTAGGGGATGCCGTACAGGAAGTCGACGACGCGCATCAAGAGCTCGTCGAGCCGACCGCCGTAGTAGCCCGCGACGGCGCCGTATGCGACGCCGACGATCACCGATGCCAGCGTCGCCGCGAAGCCCACCAGGAGCGACGTCCGGCCGCCCAGCAGCACGCGCGCCAGGAAGTCGCGTCCCAGCGCGTCCGTGCCGAACCAGTGCGCGAGCGACGGCGGCTCGTGGCGGAGCTGCGGGTGGGTGGTCTCCGCGTCGAGACCCAGGAGCGGCGGCCCCGCGATGCAGGCGAGGGCGATCGCGATCAGCACCACGACGCCCGCCAGCGCCAGCCGATTCCGGCGCAGCCGACGCCAGGCGTCGCTCCAGGGACCGGCCGCCGCGCGCGTCACGGCTCCGACACCGCGCGCGGGTCGAGCCAGCCGTAGGCCAGATCGACCAGCAGGTTGAAGACCGTGATCAGCGTCGCGTAGAAGAGCGCCGTTCCGAGCACGACCGAATAGTCCCGGTTGAGCGCTCCCTTCACGAACCACTGGCCCATGCCGGGAATGCCGAACAGCGTCTCGACCACGAACGAGCCCGTCAGGATCCCCGCCGCCGCCGGCCCCAGGAACGAGACCACGGGCAGGAGGGCGCCCTTGAGCGCGTGCTTGAGCACGACGCTGCGCTCGGGCAGGCCCTTCGCGCGCGCGGTGCGGATGAAGTCCTGCTGCATCACCTCGATCGTTCCACTCCGCGCCAGGCGCGCGATGTAGGCCGCGTAGGGAAGCGCCAGCGTCACGGCGGGGAGCCACAGGTGCGCGTAGCCGCCCCACCCCGCCACCGGCAGCCAGCCGAGCTGCAGCGCGAACACGATCATCAGCGCCGCGCCGATCACGAAGTTCGGCAGCGAGATGCCCAGCATGGCGAGCCCCATGCTCCCGTAGTCCGCGGCGGACTGCGGGCGCAGCCCGGCGCGGATGCCGAGCAGGAGTCCCAGCGCGACCGCGATGATCAGCGCGAGCAGACCCAGCGCCATCGAGATCGGAACCGCCGGAGCGAGCAGATCCACGACACCCCGCCCCTGCACCTTGATGGCGGGACCCAGTGAGCCGTCCAGCAGCAGCCGCTTCATGTAGACCGCGAAGAACGCGGTGCCCGAGCGCGGGACACCGTATTGCGCGCGCAGCGCCTCTTCGACCTGCGGCGACGCCACCCGCTCCTGCGCGAACGGGTTGCCCGGAGCCTCGTACATGAGCAGCGTCGTCACGAACACCAGCAGCACCAGGGAGGGGATCGCGAAGGCGAGGCGGCGCAACGCCGCCACGGGCAGGAGGCGCGCGGCCAGCGCAGCGACGCCGAGCGCCAGGGCGGCTGCGGGCCCGGCGTCGAGACCGCCGCGGCCGCACGCGAAGAGCGTCCCCGCCAGCAGCGCCGCGCCGACGACGCGCACGGCGCGCCCCGGCAGCCAGGAGACGCCGCCGATGGCGGCGAGGCCCGCGGCCAGGAGCAGCGCCGAGCTCGGGCCGACGAGCCACGCGAGTCCGGCCAGCAGCGCGAGCCCGGCGCCCACCGCCCACGCGCCGCGCGCCCACCGCCCGCTCACCGCGTCCGCACCTCGCCGGGTACGAGGCGCATGGCGCGGAGCGGATGGATGTCCTGCAGATTCGGCCCCCGCGTCCCGTCGTCGTACTCGAGCTCCGCGTAGAAGCCGCCCACGTGCGGCTTCACCAGACCGCTCGCGACGTAGAAGTAGACCGGCAGGATCGGCACCTCGTCCTGCACGAGGATCGCCTCGGCTTCGCGGAACAGCTGCATGCGCAGACGCGCCGCGGCGGCGGCCCGCGCCCGCGGATCCCGCGCCCGCGCCATCTCCGCGAGCCCCGCCCGCGCCGCCCGCGGCTCGCGCAAGCGCCGGAGCAGCGCCTCGGGCGCAGCGGCGAAGCCCTCGACGTCCGCAGCGGCTCGGATCAAGGCGTCGTAGACGGGGCTCGACCAGCCGGTCTGATTGTTGCCGCCATTGGTCACCCACAGGTCGAGGAACGTGTTGGGGTCCACGTAGTCGCCGATCCAGCCGGCGCGGGCCATGTCGTAATCGAGCGCCCGCGTCGTGGCCTGGTACGCCTGCCACTCCTGGTTGTAGGCCACGACGGAGATCCCGAGGTGCCGGCGCAGCTGGTCGGCGATCACCTCGGCCACCTTCTTGTGGCTCTCGCTCGTGTTGTAGAGGATCCCCACCTCGGGAAAATCGCGTCCGTCGGGATGGCCCGCGCTGCGCAGCAGCGCGCGCGCCCGCTCGGGGTCGAAGCCGAGGCCGCTCTCCGGCGGCGCGTAGCCGGGGATCCCGGGCGGCACGAAGTGGGTCGCGGGCCGCTGGCCGAGCGCGAGCACGTCTTCGACGATCGAGCGGCGGTCGATGGCCAGGGCGAACGCCTGGCGCACGCGGCGATCGTCGAAGGGCGGTCGGGTGGTGTTGAGGCGGTAGTAGTAGACCGCGAGGCCGGGGCCGCGGTAGAAGTCCGGCCGCTCGCGCAGGACGTCGACCAGATCGCTCGGGTAGACGCCCGGCAGCCAGTCCGCCGCCCCCGTCAGGTAGAGGTTCAGGGCCGTGGTGGCGTTCTCGACGGCGTAGACGTCGACGGACTGCAGCGCGACGCGGTCGCGCCCCCAATAGGTCTCGCTCTTCACCAGGCGGATCCGGTGGTTCACGTCCCAGCGCTCCAGCCGGAACGGGCCGTTGCTCACGATCTTCTCCGGAAGGAACCAGTCGCCCGCGTTGACCGGCGCCTCGACGAGCAGACGCGGGACGGGAAACGACGGATAGAAGGCCGTCAGCTCCAGGAAGTACGGCGTGGGAGCCACCAGCTCGACGACGAGCGTTTCCTCGTCCGGCGCGAACACACCCGCGTCGACCCCGAAATGTCGCTCGGCGTAGCGGGCGCGCGCGCGGCGGTGCGCCGCCGCGCGGCCCAGCGCCTCGCCGATCCGGGCCAGCGCGTCGGGCTCGAGACGCGCACCGCGCCCGGCGAGCGCGTCGCGCAGAACCGGGTCCGCAGTGCCGGCGAGCGCGTCGTGCACGTGGTGCTCGGCCAGGAACGCGCGCCACGCCTGCGCCTCGACGCCGGCCGGCGACCCGGCGCGCAGGCGCTCGAACGCCCGTCGCACCGGCCCGTCCAGCGCGTCCGCGCGCGCGGCGTAGCTGTGGTAGGCCTCGGCGAGGCGCACCGGGTACAGGATGTAGGCGTATTCGGCGCCGCGCTGCGGATCGAGCAGCCGACGCCAGGCGTAGACGAAGTCGTGCGCCGTGACGCGGCGGCCATCGGTCCAACGGGCGTCGTCGCGCAGCTCGAACGTGTAGGTGCGGCGGTCTGCGGAGAGGGTCCAGCGGCGGGCGACGCCCGGCGCGGGTCGCAGCGTGCGGGCGTCGCGCACGGTGAGACCCTCGAACAGGGCGTCCGCGATGCGGCCCTCGGGCGCGCCCGTCATCACGCCGGGGTCGAGCGTGCGCGGCTCCGCGCCGTTCACGAAGCGCAGATCGGCGGGCGCCTCCACCGAGGCGCGGAACGTGAGCCCGACGAGGAGCAACGCGACGCCGAATGCGCCGAAGAGGCCGGCGAGAGTGCGCATCACCCGGCGTACAGATGGCACCACGTCTCGTGAACGCTCGAGCCGACCGCGGTCCGGATGTGGGGCGGCTCGTGCGTCCGGCACGCATCCATCACGCGCGGACAGCGGGTGTGAAAGCGGCAGCCGGGCGGCGGGCGGAGCGGCGTGGGCACGTCGCCCTCGAGCGGGATCCGCACGACCCGCGCCCCGGGATCCGGAACGGGGTTCGCGGACATCAGCGCCTGCGTGTACGGGTGCTGGGGCTCGCGAAACAGCTCCGCGACGGGCGCCAGCTCGACGAACTGCCCGAGGTACATCACCGCCACGCGGTCCGCGATGTGCTCGACCACCGAGAGGTCGTGCGAGATGAAGAGGTAGGAGAGGCCGTACTCGTCCTGCAGGTCCTGGAGCAGGTTCAGGATCTGCGCCTGGATCGACACGTCGAGCGCGGAGATCGCCTCGTCGCAGACGATCAGCTCCGGCGAGAGCGCCAACGCCCGGGCGATCCCGACGCGCTGGCGCTGACCGCCCGAGAACTCGTGCGGGTACCGGAACCGATAGCTGGCCTGCAGACCCACGCGCTCGAGCAGCGCCGCGACGCGATCGTCGAACTCGGAGCCACGCGCCAGGCCGTGCGCGCGCAGCGGCTCCCCGACGATGTCGCCGACGGTCATGCGGGGGTTGAGCGAGGCGTACGGGTCCTGGAACACGATCTGCATGCGCGGGCGCGTCGCGCGAAGCTCGCGCCGGTTCATCCGGATCAGGTCCCGGCCGTCGAACACCACCTGCCCCGACGTGGGCTCGAGCAGACGCAGCACCGCCCGCCCCGCGGTCGTCTTGCCACAACCCGACTCGCCCACCAGCCCCAGGGTCTCGCCAGCGGCGAGGTCGAACGAGATTCCGTCCACCGCCCGCACCCAGGCCGAAACGCGCGAAAAGACCCCGCTGCGAACCGGGAAGTGTACGGTCAGGTCGCGCACCTCGAGCAGCGGGCGGCGGTCCGCGGCGGTCCCGCTCATCGAGCCCCCGTCCCCGCGTGCAGCCAGCACGCCACCGCGTGACCCGCCTCGACGCCCTCGAGCCGCGGCTCGTCATCGGCGCAGCGCGGGAGCACGTCCGGACAGCGCGCGCAGAACGCGCAGCCCGGCGGGTACTCGAGCGGCGACGGCACGGTGCCCGCGATCGACACCAGCCGCTCCGCGTGCGCGCTGCGGGAGGGAAGCGCCCGCAGCAGCGCGCGCGTGTAGGGGTGAAGCGGCTCGCGGAACAGCGTCGCCACGTCGCTGCGCTCGACGATCTTGCCCGCGTACATCACCAGCACCCGCTGCGCGAACTGCGCCACGACGCCGAGGTTGTGGGTGATCAGCACGATCGCCATCCGCATCTCCTGCTGGAGCGCGCGCAGCAGATCGAGGATCTGCGCCTGTACCGTCACGTCGAGTGCGGTGGTCGGCTCGTCGGCGATGAGCACCTCCGGCTCGCAGGCGATCGCGATGGCGATCATGACGCGCTGCTTCATCCCGCCGGACATCTCGTGCGGATACTGATCCACGCGCTCGGCCGCCGCCGGAATGCCGACCTTCTCGAGCAGGCGGATCGCCTCGGCGCGGCGCTCGCGCTTGCCGAGGCCCCGATGGATGGCGAGCACCTCGCCGATCTGGTCGCCGACCGTGAACACCGGATTGAGCGACGTCATGGGCTCCTGGAACACCATCCCGATCCGGCGACCGCGCAGCGCGCGCATCTCCGGCTCGGAGAGCCCCAGCAGGTCCTGCCCGTCGAAGCGGACCGCACCGCGCTCGATGCGCCCGCTCGGGTCGAGCAGCCGCAGGATGGCGAGCGCCGTGACCGACTTCCCGCAGCCCGACTCGCCCACCACGGCGAGCGTCTCGCCGCGCTGCACCCGCAGGTCCACGCCGCGGACCGCGGGGACGGCGCCCGCCTCCGTATCGAACGACACGTGCAGGTCGCGGACCTCGAGGAGCGCTCCGGCCGCGCCGCCCAACTAACGGCTCCGGAGCTTCGGGTTGAGCGCCTCGCGCAGGCCCTCCCCGAGCAGGTTGAAGGCCAGCACCACGACCAGGATGGCGGCGCCCGGCACGAAGAACAGCCACGGCGCGTCGAAGATGAAGCTGCGGCCGTCGGCCAGGATGTTCCCCCACGTGGCGTCGGGCGGCTGCACGCCGAAGCCCAGGAAGCTCAGCGCGGACTCGGTCAGGATCGCGCTGGCGACACCGATCGTCGCGGAGACGAGCACCGGGGCGATCGCGTTCGGGACCATGTGCCGGAAGATGATGCGCCGCTCGGGGAGCCCCAGCGCCTGGGCCGCGACCACGAAGTCCTGCTCGCGCAGCGAGAGGAATTCGCCGCGCACCAGGCGCGCGGTGCCCATCCAGCTCGTCACGCCGATCACGATCATGATGTTGTAGATGCTCGGCGGCAGCAGCGCGACGACGGTCAGGATGAGGAAGAAGGTCGGAAAGCTCAGCATCACGTCGGTGAACCGCATGAGCAGCGTATCCACCGTGATGAAGCCCAGCTTCACGTTCCCGTAGTAGCCGGACAGTCCCCCGATCAGGATCCCGATCGCCACGGAGATCCCGACGGCGACGAATCCGATCGAGAGCGACACGAACGAGCCCTGCAGCATGCGCGCGAACACGTCGCGGCCGAGCTCGTCCGTACCCAGCAGATAGATGCCGAGCGCCGGGAGGTCTTCGGGTGCGACCCGTTCGGCGTCCGCGACCGACAGCGGTGCGCGCAGCTTCTCGGGCAGGCGCACGGCCGCGGGATCGAACACCACGTACCACTCGGTGAGCACCTTGCCCGCGCCCGCCGCCACGGCGAGCAGCGCCAGGACCGCCAGGCCCGCCATCGCCAGGCGGTCGCGGCGCAGCATCCGCCACGCCTGCTGGAGCGGGCTCTCGGACGCGCGCAGCGGCCCCCCGGCCGGTTCGGCGACGACGTGTCCCGGTGCCGCGCTCATTCAGTCGTACCGGATCCGCGGATCGACCACCGCGTAGAGCACGTCCGACACCAGCGTCCCCGCCAGGGTCAACACGGCGGCGATGAAGTTGAGCGTCAGGATCACCGGGAAGTCCCGGCCCAGGATCGCGTCGTAGCCGAGCCGTCCCAGGCCCGGCCACGCGAAGATCGTCTCGAAGATCACGGAGCCCCCGATCAGTCCGGGAATCAGGAAGCCGAACATCGTGACGAACGGAAGCAGCGCGTTGCGCAGCGCATGGCGATAGATCACGGCGTCCTCGGCGACGCCCTTCGCTCGCGCGGTGCGCACGTAGTCCTGCCCCACGACCTCGAGCATCTGCGAGCGGACGTACCGCGAGAGCACCGCGATGCCGCCGAGCGCGGAGATCGCCGAGGGGATCACGAGGTGCCAGAGGCGATCCATCCAGTAGTTGACGGGGGAGCCCGCGTCCATCCCGAAGGTGCGCATGCCGATCACGGGCACGTTGAACGTGTCGACGACCCACAGGATCAACACGTAGGCGAGGAAGAAGCCCGGCGTCGAGATCATCGCGTAGGCGAGGAACGTCGAGCCCCGATCGAACGCGCGGCCGCGCCGGACCGCGGCCGCGATGCCGGTCGGGAAGGCCAGCGTCCAGACGATCAGCGTCGCGCAGACGAACAGCGGCAGCGAGTTCAGGAAGCGCCGCCAGATCTTGGGCAGGACCGGCTGATCGTCCCGGAACGACTTGAGCTCGCCCGTGAACAGGTCGTGGATCCAGTACGCGTACTGGAGGTGGATCGGTTCGTCGAGACGGAAGGCCTCGCGGATCCGGGCGATGTCCTCGGGCTTGAGGCGCGGGTTGCTCGGGTCCACCTGGCTCGGCTCGCCGGGCGCCAGGTGCACGACCGAGTGCGCGAGGATCGAGATCACCACGAGCAGCACGAGCCGCTGCAACACGCTTCGGATCACGAAGGTCCACATGGGATCCCGCTCCGCTCAGAACCGGGGCGCATGCTCGAGCTTCCGCCAGCGATTGAAGTGGAAGGCGATGCGGCCGCCCTTGACCGGCTCGATCTTCTCGTAGCGCTCCGAGCCGTCGGCGTCGCGCCGCACGATCACGATCTTCTCGTCGAGCACCTGGGTGCTGCGCTGCGCGAACAGGAACGTGTAGGGCTGGTCCTGCGCGACGCGCCGGTGCAGCGCGCGGGTCAGCGCGACCTGCTCGTCGCGGTCGTACTCGCGGCGGATGCGGGTGATCAGCTCGTCGGCCTCCGCGCTCGCGTAACCCGCGAAGTTGAGCTTCTGGGGCGCGGTCTGGCTGGAGTGGAAGATCTGGTACAGATCCGGGTCGAGTCCCATGCTCCAGCCGAGCACCAGCGCATCGAAATCGCCGGTGTTGACGAAGTCCGTCAGGAACACCGCCCACTCGAAGAGCTGCGTGTTGCAGCGGATCCCGATCTTGCGCCAGGCGTTCTGGGCGATCGTGAGGATGTTGCGCCGGATCGGGTTTCCGTTGTTGGTGATCAGGTTGAACTCGAAGATCCGGCCGTCCTTCTCGAGCAGGCCGTCCGCGTTGCGCCGCCAACCGGCCTCCTCGAGCAGGCGCAGCGCGCCCTCCGGATCGTAGGGAAGCGGCTCGACGTCCGGGTCGTACCAGTCGGTGTTCTTCGGGTAGGGGCCGGTGACGCGCTCGCCCTCGCCGTAGAGGATGTACTGGATGATCTCGTCGACGTCGATCGCCATCCCGAGCGCGCGCCGGACGCGCGGGTCGGCGAACAGCGGCTTCCGCTGGTTGTAGCCGATGTACGAATAGCCGAAGCCGAGACTCGAGAAGGACTGGTAGCGAGGGTCGTCGCGATAGCGCGCCACCTGGTAGGGCAGCGTGCCGTAGGCGTCGATGGCTCCGGTCCGGAACTCCACCTCCTGGGTGAGCAGGTCCGGCACGATGCGGAAGTAGTAGTCGGCGTACTCCGGCGGTCCTTCCCAGTAGTCGTCGAAGCGCCGCAGGTGGATCAGCTCGTCGGTCTGCCACTCCACGAATCGAAACGGTCCCGTGCCGACGGGCGCCCGGTTGAAGGGCATGTCGCGCAGCCCGAAGCGCGCGCGCGCGGCCTCCGAGAGATTCTTCGCGTCCATCTCCGCGCGCATCGCCGCCGCGTCGAGCCGGTGTTTCGGGAGGATGCCCATGTAGGCCCACGCGTAGACGGCGGGCGAGAAGAGGCGCTTGTAGACGACGCGCAGGTTCTGGGGATCGAGCACCTCGACCGCCTGGATCGGCTCGAAGTCGGAGGTGCGGGGCGAGAGGCTCTTCGGGTCCATGATCGCGCGGTAGGTGAACGCGACGTCTTCCGCGCTGAAGGCGTGCCCGTCGTGGAAGCGCACGCCCGGCCGCAGGCGGAACCGGATCACCGGGTTGTGCTCCTCGACCGGCAGCAGCTCGGGCAGCCGAGCCTGCAGCGCCGGGCGCTGCGCCGCGTCGGCGACGCGGACGAACCGCTCGTGCGGAAACCCCGCCGCGTAGGCGTCGCCGATCACCGGTGCCAGGCGCTCGAAGAGATCCTGGTCGACGCGCGAGAGCCGCAGCTCGACGCGCTCGGGCACGTCGATCTCGACGGCGACCTCGGTCGAGGTCGGCGCTCCCTCCGCATCCGTCGCGGGCAGCGCGATCGAGGTCGATCGCGACTCGGGCGGCAGCAGCGTCACGCCGGTCAGCACGCCCTCGAGGGCGGGCAGGTTCCCGGCCGCGAGGGCGCTCCGCAACCGCTCCACGAGCGCGGGCCCGGTCACCGGGGAGCCGTCCGGGAACCGCTTCTCGGGGTTCACGAGCAGGTAGGCGACCTCGCGGACCTCCCATTCGGTGGCGAGGCGACCGCGCAGCTCGAGGTTCTCGTCGAAGTCGAGCAGCGTGTCGAAGACCTGGCCGTTGATCGTGCTGCTGGCGCTGTCCGCGCTCAGCACGGGGTTCAGGATCTGGGCGTCGCCGATCGACGCGTCGACGTACATCCGCAGCCGGGCGCGATTGCCGCGCGCCTGTCGGTCGTAGGTCGGGACCCAGAGATAGGACTGGAGGAGGACCGCGAGCAGCAGGAGCGGCGCGAGGATCAGGACGCGCTTGATTCGCACCGCGACGACACCCCCTGCCCGGCGCCGCAGCCGGCCTACGAGCCGGTCCCGCCGAGCTCCGAGGATACCCCGGCCGGCAGGCGCAGCTCGAAGATGTCGGGCGGCAGATCCGGATTGAGCTCCACCTCGCGAAAGCCGAGCCGCGCGCGCGTCGCCGACGCGGGCACCTCGAGCTCGATCGTGTGCGCGAACGCCACGTCCCCGACGTCCCGGTAGTCCTCGAATTGGACGATCCAGGCGGTCGCGCCGCTCGCGGTGCGCGCCTCGGCGCGGCGCAGGCGGGCGGCCGCATCGAAGCGCAGGACGCGCCGGATCGCGCCCCCCGCATCGACCAGCTCGATGCCGACCTCGGGGTCGGCCGCGCGCGGCGCGGGTGCCAGCGCGAGGCCCAGGAGCGGGCCCGGATCTCCGAGCAGCACGCTGACCGCCTCCTCCGGGCTGAGATCCACCTGGACCGACTCGAACAGGAGTCCCGCGTGGACCGGGCCGCTGCGGTGAAAGCGCTCCTCGGCCTGGAACAGGTCGTATCGGCTGCCGTCGGTGGCGAACAGGGCGACGGTCTGGTTCAGGAAGCCCAGGAACTCGACGCGCAGCCGGCCGGGCCGCGCCGCCACCAGGACCTGCTTCCCGCGCCCGGAGCCCGCCGGACCGTCCACGGCGACGCGCGCGAGTCCGCGCAGCGAGCGACGCGCTTCGCTCTGTTGCATCAATGCGTCGAACAGCGCCTCGGGGCGCAGCGCCACCGCCGGCGCGGCCGGCGGCGCGAGCGTCCGGCAACCGGTGGCGACCAGGATCGCGAGGGCCGCGACACAGCGGACCGCCGCGCGGCTCACTGCAACCCGAGCTCCCGGCGCAGCTCGTCGCGCTTGCGCCGCAGATCGGGCTGCTCGGCCTCGCGCGGCTCGAGGCGAATCGCCTCTTCGTAGTATTCGAGGGCCCGCCGCGGGTCGTCGAGCACGCGGTGGACGTCGCCGAGATGCTCCGAGATCACCGGGTCGCCGCCCGACAGCTCTGAGGCGCGCTCGAGCTCCTCCACCGCACTCTCGAGTCGCGCGCGCGCCTCTTCGTCGCGTCCCGCGTCGAGCAGCGCGCGGGCCTGCATGTAGTAGATCCAGCCGAGGCTGTCGGTGATGAAGCCGTCGTGCGGACGCAGCTCGAGCGCGCGCAGGACCATCCGCTCCGCCTCTTCCAGATTCTCCCCGCGCTCCGCCCAGGTGTAGGCCACGTAGTTGAGCGCGCTCGCGTTCTCGGGATTCTTCTCGAGCGCCACGTGCATGTAGCGGAGCGCGTCGTCGATCCGCTTCTCCTCGCCGTAGAGCACGCCGAGGTTGTAGAAGATCTCGTCGTCGTCCGGGTCTTCGCGCAGCAGGTCTTCGAGGAACGCCACCGCGCCGGAGAAGTCGCCCGACTTGGCCTGCAGCGTCGCCAGGTACAGGTCGTACTCGCGCAGCGGCCGCGCGGCGCGCGCCCGCTCGATCTCCGCGATCGCGGCGCTGTAGTTCCCCTCGCGCTCGTAGGCGGCCGCGAGCTGCACGCGGGCGTCGGCGTACCGCTCGTGCTGCGGAGGGACCTCGCGGAACGCGCGCGCTGCCGATTCGAAGTCGTCGATGCGCTGCAGCGCCAGCCCGAGGAAGTAGACGATCTCGTACTCCCCGGGAAGCTCCTCGAAGGCGAGGCGCAGCCGTTCCGCCGCGGACTCGTAGCGTCCCGCCTGGTACTCGAGCAGCGCCAGCCGCAGCGTCACCTGGGAGTTCCCGCCGGAGCCGTCCGGCCCCTCGAGCACGGCGATCGCCTCGTCGGTGCGGTCCAGCGCCACGAGCGCCTCGGCGAGGGCGCTGCGCGTCGCCAGGTGGTCCGGGTCGCCCTCGAGAATCTCCCGGAGGACCGCGACCTCCCCCTCGCGATCGTCCCGCTCGCGGCGCACGCGCGCGAGTGTGGTCAGGATCGCCGTGCGATTGCCGGGGTGGAGCTCCATCACGTCGCGCAGCGAGGCCTCGAACTCGTCGATCCGGTCGAGCTTCTGATAGACGCCCGCCAGGGCCATGTGGGCGCGGATCTCTTCCGGGTGCTGCTGGACGAGCGAGCGGGCGACCGCGAGCGCCTCTTCGTTGCGGTCCGTCTCGATGTAGATGTTGAACAGCAAGAGCCCCGCGTCCCGGCCCAGCGGCTCGCCCCCGTCGCCCCGCAGCACCGCCTCGGCGCTGCCGAGATCGCGCTGGATCCGATACAGCGAGGCCAGGAACAGACGCGTGTTGGGATCCTCGGGCGCCAGGTCGTAGGCGCGCTCCGCGTAGCGCAACGCGCCCGCGTAGTCGCCGTTGCGGGCCAGGAGCTCGGCCAGCTTCCGGTAGAGGGCGACGGCGCCGGGATCCTTCTCGACGGCCCGCTGATAGGCGGCGACCGCCTCCGGAATGCGCCCGGCGAGCTCGTGGTTCCGGCCGACGAGGAAGTCGTAGTCGGCGGGGGCCTCGGGCCGCACCTCGCGCCCCCCGTCCGGAGCCGCGCGGCCCGCGACCGTCGAGCAGCCGGGCGCCGCCAGCGCCACCAGCAGCAGCGCGGCGCCCAGGCTGCGAACGCTCCGGCGCCGGGAACGGGGCGCGCTCACGCCGACAGGTACCCCCTTTCCTCGAGGTACTGCATGACTTGATCGACGCACTCGTCGACGCTCCGCTCGTTCGTGTCGATCTCGAGCTCGGGCTCGAGCGGCTTCTCGTAGGGCGCCGAGATGCCCGTGAACTCGGGGATCTCCCCGGCCCGCGCCTTCGCGTACAGGCCCTTCACGTCGCGTCGCTCACACGTTTCGAGCGACGCGGCGACGTGTACCTCCACGAAGTCGCCGTTCTCCATCAGCGCTCGCACCGCATCGCGGTCGGCGCGATACGGCGAGATGAACGACGTCAACACCAGGATTCCCGCGTCGGTGAAGAGCTTCGCGACCTCTCCGATGCGGCGGATGTTCTCGGTGCGGTCTTCGGGCGAGAAGCCGAGATTCCGGTTCAGCCCGTGGCGGATGTTGTCGCCGTCCAGGACGTACGACGCGCGCCCCTTCTCGAGCAACCGCTTCTCGGTCGCCACCGCGATCGTCGACTTCCCGGAGCCGGAGAGACCGGTCAGCCAGATGGTCGCCCCCCGCTGGCCGAGGATCTTCTCGCGATCGGCGCGCGAGACCTCGCCGGCGTGCCAGGTGATGTGCGTGCTGCGGCTTTCGGTCAAGACGATTTCTCCCTTCCCGCGCGGGCGCCGACCCAAGCGTAGCCGTTCAGGACGGCGCGGCACCGCGCAGCTTGCGGACTTCCTCGATCACCCGACTCGCGGCGTAGTCGATCTCCTCCTGCGTGTTGAAGCGCCCGAGTCCGAAGCGCACCGAGCCGCGCTCGGCGCCCCGCTCGAGCCCCAGGGCCGCGACCACGTGGCTGGGCTCGGGCGTCGCCGAGGTGCAGGCCGACCCGGAGGACACCGCCACGTCGTGGAGCGCGACGATCAGGGCATCGGCATCGACGCCCTCGAACGCGACGTTGAGATTTCCGGGCAGGCGGCGCGTGGCGTGACCCAGCAGCCGGACGCCCGCCAGCTCGCCCTGGAGCCGCTCGCGCAGCCGCTCCCGCAGGCCCTGGAGCCGCCGGGCCTCCGCCGCGCGCTCGGCCTCGCACAGGGCCAGGGCGCGTCCGAAGCCCACGATCGACGGCACCGGGAGCGTTCCGGAGCGCAGGCCGCGCTCGTGACCGCCCCCGTGCAGGAGCGGGACCAGTCGCAGTCGCGGGCGGCGGCGGCGCACGTAGAGCGCTCCCACCCCCTTCGGGCCGTAGAGCTTGTGGGCGCTCACCGAGAGCAGGTCGACCTGCCAGCCGTCCACGTCCACCGGGACCTTCCCGAGCGCCTGCACGGCGTCGGTGTGGAACAGCACCTCGCGCTCGCGGCAGATCGCGCCGATCGCCTCGAGCGGCTGCAGCACGCCGATCTCGTTGTTCGCGGCCATCACCGATACGAGGATCGTGGCGTCCGAGAGGGCCTGGCGCACCGCCTCCGGGTCCACCAGTCCGTCGCGATCGACCGGGAGCACCGTGAGCCGAAAGCCGCGCGACTCGAGATAGCGACAGGGGTCGAGCACCGATGCGTGTTCGGTCGCCACCGTCACCAGGTGATCGCCGCGGTTGCGCCGCATCTCCGCGACGCCCTTCAAGGCCAGGTTGTTGCTCTCGGTGGCACCGCTGGTGAACACCACTTCGCGCGGCGACCCGGCCCCGATGGCGTTGGCCAGCGTCTCGCGCGCGATCTCGACCGCCGCCTCGGCACGCCAGCCGAACGCGTGGCTCTTGCTGGCCGCGTTCCCGTAGTCCTCCGAGTAGAACGGCAGCATCGCGTCCACGACGCGAGGATCGACGCGCGTCGTGGCGTGGTTGTCGAGGTAGATGGGCAGCTCGACGGACATGGAGCTGGTGTCCCCGGCGCGCGCCTCGGACGCCCGCGCGCAGGACCGCTCGAGGTTCTGGACCGGACCCGGGTCAAGCCCCGAACGACTGGCCGCAGCCGCAGGTGCTGCTCGCGTTCGGGTTGGTGATCTTGAAGCCCGCCTCCTGCAGCGAGTCGACGTAGTCGAGGGTGCTACCCGTCAGGTAGAGGGCGCTCTTCTCGTCGACGACGACGCGGATGCCGCCCGCCTCCACCGCCGTGTCGGCATCGGCCAGCTGATCGTCGAAGCCGAGCTGATACTGCAGGCCCGAGCAGCCGCCACCGATGACCTTGAGGCGCAGCGCGTGGGTCTCGAGCTTGCCGTCCCGGTCCAGCAGCGCCCGGATCCGATCCGCAGCCGTTTCGGTGACTTCCAAGACAGGCATCTTCGGGACTCCCCGGCGCGCGAGTGTTTCGTCTTAGGTACGCCACGACCTCGGAGCCGTCAAGCCGACGCTCCCGACGCGCGACGCAGCCACAGGAACACCTCTCGGTTCCCCTTGGGGCCGGGCAGCTGGCTCTCCGCCCGGCCCGCGAAGTGTAGCCCCTGAGCCTCGCCGCACGCTCGCACCCGCGCGACCGCTTCCTCCCGGAGTCCATCGTCCCGCACGACGCCGCCTTTACCCACATGTCCCGGCCCGACCTCGAACTGGGGCTTCACCAGCACCAGGAAGTCGGCCGCCGGGGCCAGCTCGGTGAGCCGGGGCAGGAGGCGGGTCGCGGAGATGAACGACACGTCGATGGTGACGAGGTCGATGGGACCGGGCACGTCCGCGGGCGCGAGGTGCCGCGCGTTCGTGCGTTCGAGCACCCCCACGCGCGGATCCGTGCGAAGCGCGTAGTCGAGCTGGCCGTAGCCGACGTCGACCGCCACGACGCGAGCGGCGCCGGCGCGCAGCAGGCAGTCGGTGAAGCCGCCGGTGGAGGCACCGACGTCGAGACAGGCGAGCCCGCGCGGATCGATCGCGAGGTCGCGGAGCGCGCCGGCCAGCTTCTCCCCGCCCCGCGAGACGAAGCGTCGCGCGTCACCCCGCACCCGGACGCGGGCGCCGTCCTGGACGCGCGTGCCCGGCTTGTCGACCGGAGCGTCGTCGACGAGAACGCGGCCGGCCCGGATCAGCGCCTGCGCCCGCGCGCGCGACGGCGCGAGGCCGTCGGCGACCAGCCGCTGATCGAGACGCACTGCGATCAGCGCGGCTGCCGAGGGCGAATCAGGGCCTCGACCGCGCGCGCGATCCCGGCCGCGTCGAGCCCGAAGCGGGCCTTCTGCGCGTCGACGTCGGTGTCGTGCTCGACCAGCTGATCCGGGATGGCCAGGCAGCGGGTCGGCACCGCGCAGCCCGCCTCCGCGAGGGCCTCCAGGACCGCGGTCCCGAAGCCGCCCATCCCGCTGTGCTCCTCCGCGGTGACCACCGCGCCGCAGCGCCGCGCCAGCGCGACGATGCGCTCCGCGTCGAGGGGCTTCACGAAGCGCGCGTTCACGACGGCCACCGACACTCCGTCGGCGGCGAGCTGCGACGCCGCTTCGAGGGCGGGGTGGACCAGCGTGCCGACCGCCACCACCAGCGCATCGTCTCCGTCGCGCAGCAGCTCGGAGGCGCCGACCGGGATCGCCTTGATCTCGGGATCCAGCGGTACGCCGAGCCCGGCTCCGCGCGGGTAGCGAACCGCGGCCGGCCCCGGATACTCGACCGCCGTGCGCAGCAGGTGTTGAAGCTCGTTCTCGTCCTTCGGCGCCATCAGGATCACGTGGGGAAGCGTGCGGAGGTACGCGAAATCGTACAGCCCCTGGTGGGTCGCACCGTCGGCGCCGACCAGGCCGGCGCGGTCGAGCGCCAGCGTGACGTCGAGGTTCTGGACGCAGACGTCGTGCACGACCTGATCGTAGGCGCGCTGCAGGAACGTCGAGTAGATCGCAGCGACCGGCTTCATGCCTTCGGCCGCCAGGCCCGCCGCGAAGGTGACCGCGTGCTGCTCCGCGATCCCGACGTCGTAGAAGCGCGCGGGGAAGCGCCGCTGGAACATCGACAGGCTGGTGCCGTCGGCCATCGCGGCCGTGATGCCGCAGATCCGCTCGTCCTCCTCCGCCAGTCGGATCAACGTCTGCGCGAAGACCTTCTGGTACGGAGGCGGACCCGGCTTCTTGGCCGCCATCTTGCCGGACTCGACCTCGAAGGGGCCCGGGCCGTGGTACACGACGGGGTCGCGCTCGGCGGGCTCGTACCCGTAGCCCTTCGCCGTGAGCGCGTGCACGAGCACGGGGCCGTCCCCGTTGATCAGCATCTGCCTCACGTTCTCGAACGTCTCCATCACGACGTCGATGCGGTGGCCCTGGATGGGACCGACGTACTTGAACCCGAGCGCTTCGAACAGCAGGCCCGGCGAGAAGAAGACCTTGAGCGACTCCTCGGCCTTCTGCGCCCAGTGCAGCATGTCGCCGGGCATGCTGTCCAGGAACTCCTTGGCCCACCCCTTCATGCGTCGGACCATCGGCCCCGACAGCTTGCGCGACAGGTAGGAGGACATCGCGCCGACGTTCGGCGAGATCGACATCTCGTTGTCGTTCAGCACCACGAGCAGGTTCCGCTGCTTGAGATCGCCGGCGTGGTTCAGCGCCTCGAAGGCCATCCCGGCCGTCATGCCGCCGTCGCCGATGAACGCGATCGCGAAGCCGTCGCGATCCTGGTGCTGCATCGCCTGCGCCATGCCCAGCGCCGCCGAGATGGACGTGCCCGCGTGACCGGCACCGAACGCGTCGTAGGGCGACTCCGAACGGCGCAGGAACTTCGCGATGCTCCCGTCCTGCCCGATCGTCGCGAACGCCTTGCGACGACCCGTCAACATCTTGTGCGCATACGCCTGGTGACCGACGTCGAACGCAATGCGGTCGTGCGGCGTGCGGAAGACGTAGTGCAGCGCGGTGATCAGCTCCACGGCGCCGAGGCTCGAGGCGAGGTGGCCGCCCGTCTGCGAGACGCGCTCCACGATCTCCGTGCGCAGCTCCTCCGCCACGCGCACGACCTCCTCGCGCGAGAGGCTGCGCAGGTCCTCGGGCGATCCGATCCGGTCGAGGAGCTTTCCGCTCATGGGTCAGCGATCCCTCCGCACCGCGTAGCGCGCCAGCTCGCGGAGCGGCTCGGCGCGCTCGTCGAGCGCTTCGAGCGTCCGCAGCGCGTGTTCCAGCAGCTCGTCGGCCCGCGCCTCCGCCCGCACCGGATCCACGGCGCGAAGCAGGGAGCAGCGCCCCTGTTCGGCGGCGTCGAGCAGATCGTCGCGAATCTGGAAGGCGACGCCCAGCGCCTCGCCAAAGCGCCGGAACCCCGCCAGGGTTCCGGCGTCGGCGCCGCCGAGCCGCCCGCCCCCGACGACGGCCGCGGTGATCAGCGCGCCGGTCTTGCGGGCGTGGATCGACTCGATGTACGGGGCGTCCGCGCCCGCGGGCTCGAAGGCGAGATCGTCGACCTGGCCGCCGACCAGGTTGCGCGAGCCGGCGGCGGCGGCGAGCTCCCGAAGCGCCGCCAGGACCGCGTCGGCCGGCAGCCCCGCCGCATCCGAGGCGAGCGTCTCGAAGGCGGCCGCCAGAAGCGCGTCGCCGGCGAGCACGGCGGTCGCCTGGCCGAAGGCGACGTGTACGGACGGGCGGCCGCGCCGCTCCGCATCGTCGTCCATGCAGGGCAGGTCGTCGTGGATCAGCGAGTAGGTGTGCACCAGCTCGACGGCGCCGGCGAAGGCGAGCACCCGCTCGCTCGGAGCGCCCACGGCCTCGCCCGCAGCCAGCGCCAGCACCGGGCGCAGCCGCTTGCCGCCCGGGAACAACAGGTGGCGCATCGCGGCGTGCAACGCCTGCGGCGGCTCACTGGCGGCGGGTACGCTCGCGTCGAGCTGCCGCTCGACCCAGCTGCCGCGCTCCGCGAGATAGGCCTGCACGTCCACTAGCTGGCGTCCTCCGGTGCCTCGTACGGGCGGGTCACGAGCTCGTCTCCCTCCCGCACCAGCACCTCGATGCGGCGCTCCGCCTCGCGGAGCTGGGCGGCACACTGCCGCGACAGCCGGACCCCCTCCTCGAAGGCGGCGAGCGCCGCCTCGAGCGGCAGATCGCCCGCCTCGAGCTCGCCGACCAGACGCTCGAGGCGCTCGAGCGCCGCCTCGAAGGTCAGCTCCTGGGACTCGCCGGTGGCCGCGTCGGAATGCTTCGACACCGGTCGGCGAAAGTAACCCCGCACCCCTACAGCGTCAACGCGAGCCCGCGCAGAAGCCCCCGAAAAGACGAACCTTTTGACGCCCGTGGCGGGTGGTTCAGGGCTCGTTCGGCTCGCGCCGCCCGGTGACGGAGGCCTGGATCTCCCCCCGCATGAGGCGAACGCGCACGCCCTCCCCCAGCTCGACATCGGTCGAACTCCGCAGGATCGTTCCGTCGCGCTCGCGCTGCACGATGGCGTAGCCCCGGCCCAGGACTGCGAGCGGCGAGAGCGATTCGAGGCTCCCGGCCAGCAGCCCGAGCCGCGCTCGCGCGCGTTCGGCCGCCCGGCGCGCGGCGCTGCGCAGCGCCCGCTGCGCCGCCTCGAGCCGCGCCCGCTGTGCGGCGAGACGCGTGGACGGCGCGTGCGCGCGCAGGGCCTCCCGGCGCAGCGAGAGGCGCACCGTCGCGCGCTCGACGACCCGCCGCGCGGCGTCCCTCAGCCACGACTCGCTGCGGCGAAGGCGATCCAGGAGTGCGGCTCCGTCCGGGAACGCGGCGGCGGCCGCGGCCGACGGCGTGGGCGCCCGGTGGTCCGCGACCAGATCCGCAATCGTGAGATCCACCTCGTGGCCCACCCCGCTGACCACCGGCACCCGCGTCGCGATGATCGCTCGCGCCACGACCTCCGTATTGAACGGCGACAGGTCCTCGAGCGATCCGCCGCCGCGCACCAGCAGGATCACATCGACCTGCGAGAAATCCGACAGCGCGGCGAGCGCCTGCGCCACCTCGTGCTCGGCACCGTCACCCTGGACCCGCGTGGGTGCGACGACCAGGCGCGTCACGGGCGAGCGCAGCGCGCGAACCCGGATCACGTCGTGCAGCGCGGCGCCCGACGGCGAGGTCACGACGCCGACACAGCTCGGCAGCTCGGGCAGCGGTCGCTTTCGCGCGGGGTCGAACAGTCCCTCGGCCTCGAGCCGCCGTCGAAGCTGCTCGAATGCCAGCTCGTGCGCCCCGCGACCGCGCGGCTCGATCTGCCGGACCAGAAGCTGCAGATCTCCGCGCGACTCGTAGACCGTGACCTCGCCGTATACGACGAACTCCAACCCGGCTTCGAGCTCGAAGGGAAGCTGGCGCGCGACGCCCCGGAACAGGACCCCGCGGAGCTGCGCAGCCTCGTCCTTCAGCGTGAAGTAGTAGTGCCCGGACGGCGCGCGGCGCAGGTTGCTGACCTCGCCCACCGCCCACACCCGACCCACGCGGTCCTCGAGCAGCCCGCGCAAGCCCGCGACGAGCTCCGAGATCGTGAAGATGTGACGCCCGGTGAGGGCGCGGGTCACGGGATCCGACACGACGCGGCCGACCTCCGGCGGGGCGTGAGCGTAGCCGAGCGGACCCGCGGCGTCGGATGTCAGGCGTGGAAGATGGGCGAGGCCCGGAGCAGGCGGTCGATCACGAAGCAGGCCAGGGCTCGGCGGTCGGTCGAGCGAAGCGAGTGGAACGCGATGCCGAGCCCGCCGCCGGCACTGTCGCGCCCGGGAAACACGACGCGCGCGACCCGGCCCTCGCAGTCGATCTGTCCGGCCTCCCGCGGCAGCGCGAAGCGCAGCTTGAGATCGGTCCCGACCGCCGCGGTCGCCGCCGTGCTCAGGAACAGGCCGGTCCGCGACAGGTCCTCGGCCACGCCCGCACGCGAGAGCTCCCCCCCGTCCCCGAGGCGCAGGAAGTGGACGGGCGTACGCACCTTGACGCGCGGCGCACCGGTGAAGCGCGCGGGCAGGCGCCCGGTGAGCTGGGCGTTGAGCCGGTACACGGCCTCCGCGATGGGTGCGTTGCGTTGCAGGATGCCGAGCACCCCGCTCGCGACCGCGGCACCGACCTCCTCGCTCGAGGGTTCCTGGGGCGCGCTCAGGAAGACCGGGAGCTGCGGGTTCTGCGCGGCGGTGCGCAGCTGCTGCACCACACCGGCTCCGCCCGGCGTCGCGAGCGATGCATCGGCGACCACCAGGCCGACGGCTCGGTCCCGTAGGATCTCGATTGCCTGCTCGGTTTTTGAAGCCACGGCAACGGGATAGCCCAATGCGTTCAGGGACTCGGCGAGGTCTGCGCGGAACCGCGCATCGCCCTCGAGAACCAGTAGTCCGGGTCTGGTTTCGCCCATCTCGGCCCCAGCGTCGTATCGGCCGAACAGGCGCGGCCCCAAAGCCCGCGGGGGCCGCCCGGTCCGAGGACGGGCGGTCAGTCGCCGTTGCGCTGGGCGATGGCCTTGCGCTCCAGGTTCAGGTGCTCGAAGTAGCGCCAGCTCTTCAGCACCTCGAGCGCGCGGGCGAGCTGGATGTCGGCGCTGCCCGAGGGCTGGGCCTCGGGATCCTCCGGGACGCCCTCCGGCTCCGGATCGGCATCCTCCTGCTTGAGGTGGCCGCGCAGGTCGCGCTCGCGAACCCGCCGGCTCGGGCGCGCGCCCGCATGCGCCTCGGATTCGAGATCCCGCTCGACGATGATGTCGGGCGCGATGCCCACCTCCTGGATGGAGCGATCCGCCGGGGTGAAGTAGAGGGCGGTCGTGAGCCGCAGGCCGGAGCCGTCGTCCAGCGGAATGATCGTCTGCACGGAGCCCTTGCCGAAGGTGGCAGTACCCAGCACCAGCGCGCGGCGGTGATCCTGCAGCGCGCCGGCAACGATCTCCGATGCGCTCGCGCTTCCGCCATTCACCAGGACGACGATCGGGTAGTCGCGCTCGCCGTTCGGCTGCGCGAAGTACTGCTGGCGCTGAGCGCCGGTCCGGCCCTTCGTGCGCACGATGAGGCCGTCGCTGAGCCAGACGTCCGCCACCTCGACCGCCTGGTCGAGCAGTCCGCCCGGGTTGTCGCGCAGGTCCAGCACCATGCCCTGGAAGTCGGCATCGGGCGCCGCGAGCGCCGCGATCTCGCGCTGCAGGTCGTCCGCCGTTCGCTCCTGGAAGGCGCGCACGCGCACGTAGGCGTAGCCCGGCTCCAGGAGGCGAGCGGACACGGACTGGATCTTCACGATGTCGCGCACGATGGTGAACGGTTCGGGACGCTTGAATCCGTCGCGCAGGATGCGGATCGTGATCTCGGTGCCCTTCTTGCCGCGCATCAGGTGGACCGCCTCGACCAGGGTCATGCTCTTGGTGGCGCGACACTCCTCGGTCCAGTCCGGCGGCGGATCGGTCGGGCAGATCGCGACGATCTGATCGCGCGCGCGGATCCCGGCTTCGGCCGCCGGCGTGCCCTCGATCGGGGCCACCACCTGGATGAAGCCCTCCTCGCTCTTCGAGATCTCGATGCCGAGCCCTGCGAACTCGCCCTTGGTCTCGATCTGCATCTCCCGGTAGAGCTCGCGATCCAGGAACGACGAGTGCGGGTCGAGCTCCTGGAGCAGGCCCCGCAGCGCACCGCGGATCAGCTGGTGCTCGTCCACCGGCTCGACGTAGTTCTTGCGGATCAGGCTCAATACCGTCGTGAACAGGCTCAGGTCCTCGTAGGACGTCTCCGCGGAGGTCCGAGAACTGCCGAGCGGGCCGAACACCAGCGCTGCCGCCAGGACGCCCCAGGCGAAGGGGATCAGGAATCGAAGCTTGGCGCGGCGCATCGTGGTCTCCTGTGGGCGCGGAGAGCGGCCTGGCCGACGCCGGGTCGGACCGCGTCCTCGCGCCCGCGAAATGTCCTGGCGAAGTCTACCCCGCGGCCTCCGGGCGGAGCCACTCGCTGGGGTCGAGGGGCTCGCCGCCGCGGCGAATCTCGAAGTAGAGTAGCGGCCCGGACAGCGACCCCGTGTCTCCCACGGCGCCGATCGGCTCGCCCGCCTGCACCGAGTCGCCGACGTCGACGTAGACCTCTCCCAGGTGCGCCGATACCGTGAAGTACTCGTCGCCGTGGTCGAGGATCAGCATCTTGCCATAGCCCCGGAACCAGCCGGCAAAGCGCACGTCGCCCGCCGCGACGGCGCGCACCGGTTCTCCGATGGACGCCTCGAAGTCGACGCCCTTGCGAAAGGTGGCGGTCCGAAACTGGGCGTCGAGGACGCGCCCGAAGCCGCGCGTGATGCGGGATCCGGACACCGGAAGGGCGAGAGAGCCGCGCAGACTCGAGAAGGCGGACGTGCGCCGCGGGCCGCTGGGCGCCAGCGAGGCGCTGCGCAGATTGGCGAGCGTCTCCTCGAGCGCCAGCGCGGCCGCCTCCAGCTCGTTCAGGACCGCGCGCTCGCGCGCGCGGTCTTCGCGGACGCTGTCGAGCAACTCGGACTTTGCGGCGCGCTCCCGCTCCACCTCGCGGGCGCGCGCCTGGGCCAGCCGAAGCGCTCGGTCGCGCTCGGCGGACGTCTCGCGCATCTCGACCTGGGCGGCCTCGAGCGCCACCGTGTCGCTTCGGAAACGCGTCAGCAGCTGCTGGTCGTGCGCCAGCAGGGTGCGCAGCCCGCGGATGCGTTCCAGGAGATCGCGCAGGCTGTTCGACGAGAAGAGGATCTGGAGCGGCCCCGTCTCGCCCGTCTTGTAGAGGGCGACCGCGCGCTGCGACATGGCCTTCGCGAGCCGCGCGCGGCGCGACCGCACGCTCGACGCCTCGGCCTCGATCTCCCCGAGCTTCGAGCGCGCCTCGGCGGCCCGGCGTCGGGCGACATCGGCCTCGCGCGCCAGCTGCGCGCGCGACTCGTCCATCTGCTGCAGCGTCTCGAACAGACCCCGCTCCTCCCGGTCGAAGGCGGTGAGCAGCTCGCGTCGCTTCTCGATCGCGCGTCGGATCTCCTGCAGCTCCTGCGCAGGGTCCTCCGCGCCCGGCGGGGCTGCCGCGGGATCCGGGTCGGCGCGGCCGGGCGCCGCGACGGCCAGGAGCGCCGCGAGCGCGAGCGCCGAGCGCACGCCCGGACGGGCGGCACGCCTCACGGGCGCCAGCTCCCCGCCAGCGCAGCCGCCGAGCCCACCGCTCCGAGCGCAGCGCCGCCGAGCACGATCCGGAGCATCCCACCCGGCGATAGGAAGGCGGGCTCCGCGTATCCCACGAGCAGCTCGAGCCCGGCCTCGAAGCCCGGCAGCAGCAGCCGGAACAGCGCGTAGAGGATCACCAGCGCCAGAGCGGCACCCGCCCCTCCCTGGATCATGCCTTCGAGCAGAAACGGCGCGTTGACGAAGGTCCGACTGCCGCCGACCAGCGACACGATCTCGAGCTCGTCGCTGCGTGCGTAGACCGCCAGGCGAATCGTGTTGGCGACGATCAGGAAGGCGGCCAGCGCGAGCACGGCTCCGAGGCCGAATGCCGCGCCGCGGACCAGCGCCACGGCGCGCGCGTAGGTCTCGACCCACTGCTGGCCGTAGGCCACCTCCGCGATCCCGGGCAGGCCGTCGATCGACTCGATCACGACCGCGAGACCCTCGGGCGTCCGCCGCGCGGCCAGCAGCGTCACCTCCAACGACGCCGGCAGCGGATTCTCCTCGAGCGCCTCGAGCAGCCCGGTGCGCGCACCGACGCCCGCCTCGAAGCGCTGCAGCGCCTGCTCCTTCGAGACGAGTTCGACCGCGTCGACGCCCTCCACCGTCTCGACGCGTTCCGCGAGCCCCTCGAGCTCGGCATCGGAAAGGCCGTCCTCGAGATAGAGCGAGACGTGGAGGTCTTCGCCGAAGCGCTCGAGCATGCCCTGCATGTTCTCCACGACCACGACGAACGAGCCGATCAGTACGAGCGTGATGGCGATGGTCGCGACCGACACGGCGGTGGTCAGCGGACTGGCCCGCAGGCCCCGCAGCGCGGTGCGGACGAAGCTCCGCAGCTGCGACGCGAGCCGGCTCACACGGAAGCACCGGTGTCCGGCGCGTCGGTTCGGACGCGGCCGGCCTCGAGGTGGAGCGTGCGCTTGCGGTAGCGCTGCACGAGGCCGACGTCGTGCGTCGCCACGATCACCGTCGTGCCCCGCGCCGCGGCGCTCGCGATCAGGTCCATGATCTCGATGGTGAGGTCGGGGTCCAGGCTCCCGGTCGGCTCGTCCGCGAGCAGCACCTCGGGCTCGCTGACGAGGGCGCGCGCAATGGCGACCCGCTGCTGCTCGCCGCCCGAGAGCGACAGCGGGTGATGGTAGCGGCGGTGCTGCAGTCCGACCTGCTTCAGGACCTGGAACACGCGGCCGCGCGCGGCGCGCGGCGACGTCCCGACCACCTCGAGGGCGATTGCGACGTTCTCTTCGATGGTGCGCCGGTGCAGCAGCTTGAAGTCCTGGAACACGACCGAGACGCGGCGCCGCAGGGCGGGGATGGCGCCCTCGCGAAGACGGGCGATGTTGCGCCCGCAGACGATGATCTGGCCCTCACTGGGACGCTCGGCGGCGAACAGCAGGCGGAGCAGCGTCGTCTTGCCCGCGCCGCTGGGGCCCGTCAGGAAGACGAGCTCGCCCTTCCCGATCTCGAGGCTGACGTCGCGGAGCGCCCAGCTCCCCGCCAGGTACGACTTCGACACGTGGTACATGCGGACGAGGCTCTCGTCCGACGGGCGATCGGCCACCTGGACCCCGCGTCTCACTTGCGCGGGCGCTTGCGCTTGCGCGCGTTCTCCACGAGGTAATCCAGCACGAGCTCGTCCAGCGGCTTGTCGGAGATCAGTCCGTCGCCGAAGCGCGGCGCCACCGACGCGTCCGGCGTGCCTCGCGCCGCCCGAACCGTGGCGCTCTGCGTCGCCTCCTCGTTGGCGGGCTCCGCGCCGGGCGCCGCGCCCCCGAACACGTCGGGACCGAGGCGCTGCTCGATCTCGCGATCGAACTCGCCGTTTCGCAGGCGCGCGAGGAGCGCCTTGTGCTGATCCTCCATCAGGGATCGAACGAGCTCGGTGAGGTCGGACTCCGACAGCCGCTCGGCGTAGCCGCGCTTCTCGGACGCCAGAATCGAGCCGCCGTGATAGAGGTGCGTGATGATGTGGGGGTTGGCGCGCCCACTGTCCTCCGTCTGGACGTGAAACATGACGCCGCGATGAACGACGTTGGTATTGAATCCAGACAGCATCGCGCGTCTCGGTCTCACCCCCAACCGGCGGTCCGTCTGAAGCGTCCGAATTTTGCGCGAGACGCGCGGCAGCCGCAAGCAAAGGCTCGCGCAGGCCGCCGTGACCGCACGCGGAAACGGGAAGCGCCGAACGCTTGAGCCTATCGGAAGATCGGCCCGCCGTCTGAATGCCCGTCCGCGTCCCGGGGACGGCCGCCCGGGCGCCGGCCCCGCCGGCGGCCGGCGCGAGCCGCCGATCGGCGCGCCCCCCGCGGGCGACGGATGCCGGCGCTCCGGTCGAGGAGGAGTCCCGGTGCGCGT
>CP070734.1:3651961-3670799 GCA_020347605.1 Deltaproteobacteria bacterium
CTCGGTCCCGAGTACTCGGACGAGGAGATGCTGGACGCGATTCGCGCGTACGGTCTCAGCGCGCGACGCCATGAGCCGGTCGAGCCCGAGATCGCGCGACTGCTCGCCGACGGCCGCGTCGTGGCGCGCTTCAACGGGCGCATGGAATTCGGACCGCGCGCGCTCGGCAACCGGTCGATCCTCTACCACGCCAGCGACGCGGAGGTGAACGACTGGCTGAACAAGCGGCTCCGGCGCACCGAGTTCATGCCCTTTGCGCCGGCGCTGCTGGACGACGAAGCCGCGGCGAGCTTCCGCGGGCTCGACGGTGCCGAGCACGCCGCCGAGTTCATGACGATCACCTTCGACTGCACCGACGAGTTCCGGCGCCGCTGCCCCGCAGCGGTGCACGTGGACGGAACGGCTCGACCGCAGATCGTGAAGGCGTCCACCAATCCCTCGTTCCACGCGGTGCTGCGCGAGTACCGGCGCCTGACGGGCATCGGCGCGGTGGTGAACACCTCGTTCAACATGCACGAGGAGCCGATCGTGTGCACGCCCGAGGACGCGGTGCGGGCCTTCCTGCAGGGCCGGCTCGACTACCTCGCGATGGGCCGCTTCGTCGTCGAACACCCGCAGCTCGACGCGCCCGTGCGCCGGCCGCCGCGGCGGGAGACGCCGTGAGGGTCGCGGTCTTCGGCCTCGGCTACGTCGGCTCCGTGACGGCGGCGGCGCTGGCCCGCGACGGACACGCGGTCGTGGGCGTCGACGTGTCGGCCCCCAAGATCGAGGCGATCCGGGCCGGCCGCACGCCGGTGCTGGAGCCCGGTCTCGAGGAGATCATCGAGAGCGCCGTGCGGGAGGGGCGTCTGCGGGCGACGTCCGACGTCTCGGAGGGAATGGCGGGCGCGGAGCTTTCGCTCATCTGCGTCGGCACGCCGAGCCGGGCCGACGGCAGTCTCGACCTCACCCACGTGCGCGAGGTCGCGGCGCAGATCGGAGCCCACCTCGACGCCGCCGCTGCGGATCACCTCGTGGTCGTGCGCAGCACGGTGCTGCCGGGCAGCGCGCGCCGCACCGTCCTGCCGGAGCTCGAGCGCGCTTCGGGGCGCAGCGCCGGCGACGGCTTCGACGTCTGCAACAACCCCGAGTTCCTGCGCGAGGGGAGCTCCCTGCGCGATTACCAGAACCCCAACCGCATCCTGGTCGGCGAGCGCGTGCCGGGCGCCGGCGCCCGCGTCGTCGAGCTCTACCGCAACATCGAGGCCCCGGTCTTCGTGACGCCGCTGGAGGTCGCCGAGGCCATCAAGTACGCGGACAACGCCTTCCACGCGCTCAAGATCACCTTCGCCAACGAGATCGCCCGCATCTGCGAAGCGCTCGACGTGGACGGAACCCAGGTGATGGAGATCGCCGCCGCGGACCGCAAGCTCAACGCCTCGGCCGCCTATCTGCGGCCCGGCTTCGCCTTCGGCGGAAGCTGTCTCCCCAAGGACCTGCGCGCGCTCAATTCCGCCGCGCGACAGTCCGGCCTCCACACGCCGCTGCTCGAGTCGATTCTGCCCTCGAACGAGCTGCGTATCCGCCAGGCGCTCGAGGCCGTGCTCGCCACCGGCCAGCGCCGCGCGGCGCTGTTGGGCCTGGCGTTCAAGGGCGGCACCGACGACCTGCGCGAGAGCCCGTTCGTGGAGCTCGCCGAGCGGATGATCGGCAAGGGCTTCGAGCTTTCGATCTACGACCCGGCCGTCTCGCTCGGCCGCCTGCACGGCTCGAACCGGGCGTACCTCGAGATGCGGTTGCCGCACATCGACCGGCTCCTGTGCGAGCGCCTCGAAGATGCGGTGGACGAGGCCGAGCTCATCGTCATCGGGCACCCGGACCCCCGCTTCGACCGCGAGGCCGAGTGGCGGGCGCTGGGCAAGAGCGTCCTGCGCCTGGCATGAGGATCCTGATCCTCTCGTCGCGGGCGCCGTGGCCGACGGACCGCGCCGACCAGCTCACGGTCGAGCGCATGATGCGCTTCCTCGCCGCGTGCGGCGACGAGCTGGACCTCGTCTGCTTCGTCGACGACGCGCGCCAGGACCGCGCACTGCGCGAGCACCTGGGCCCGCTCTGTCGCCACATCGACACCGTGCGCAGACCCCGCTGGGCCGCGTACGCGCATACCGCGATCGCGCTGACCAGCCGGATGCCCATGCAGGTGAGCTACTTCCGGTCGGCGGCCCTGGCGCGGCGGGTGCGCGCGCGCGTGGCCGCGGGTGACTACGACCTGGTCTACGCCCACGCCATCCGCATGGCGGAGTACGCGCGCGATCTGCCAGTGCCGAAGGTGCTCGGCGCCCAGCTCTCGCAGGCGCTCAACTTGAAGCGCATGGTGGAGAACGCGCGCGATCCCCTGCGGCGCGCGTTCTTCGGCATCGAGGAGCGCCGGGTGCGCCCCTACGAGGCGGAGGTGTGCGCCGACTTCGACCGCGTCGTCCTGGTGGGGCGCCGCGACGTGGAGGAGCTCGCCCGGACGGCCCCGGTGCCCAACGCGGTCGTGTGTCCCCACGGTCAGGACATCCCGCCCCTCGAGTCGGTCCGCGCGGCCCGGCGGCAACCCGGTGCGATCGTATTCGGGGGCGTCATGGCCACCTATACGAACGTCGACGCCGCCAGCTGGTTCGCGCGCGACATCTTTCCGCGCGTGCAGCGAGCCGTTCCGGAGGCGAGCTTCTGGATCGTCGGCCGTCGGCCGCAGCGCGCGGTCCAGGCGCTCGCGCGTCCCCCCCACGTGGTGGTGACGGGCGAGGTCCCCGACTTCAGCGAAGTGCTGTGTCGCGCCTCGGTGGCGGTCGATCCGCTGCGCATGGGCGCGGGCATGCAGAACAAGCTGGTGCAGTTCATGGGCTGCGAGCTTCCGGTCGTCACGACCCGCATCGCGAACGAGGGCATCGGCGGCACCGACGACAAGGAGCTGCTGGTCCGCGACGATCCCGACGGCTTCGCCGACGCGGTGATCGGACTGCTGCGGGATCCCAGCGAGCGCGCGCGGCTCGGCCGGGCGGCGTGGCGCTTCGCCGAGGCGCACTGGACCTGGGATGCGCTGTTCGAGAAGCTGCGCGGGATCTTCCTCGAAGCGGCCGCGCAGGCGGACGCGCCACCCCGCCGCGCCTGATCCGCGCTCCGACTCAGCGCTGGCGCGTGCCCGCGACCGGAACCGAGGCCCGGTACAGGGTCGCCGGCCCCTCGATGCGGTAGGCCGCGACCGCCGCGGGCACGAGCGCCGACTCGCCGGACGCGAGCTCGCAGACGCTGTGCGTGCCGAGGTCCGTGATGCGCGCCTCGCCCTCGGTGCACAGCGCGATCTCCACCGCGCGCTCTGCAGCGCTTTCGTACACCTCGCGTTCGTGCAGCCGGATCAGCGCCAGCTCGAACTCGGCGGCGGGCGTGGGATAGACGCGCTCGAAGGGGGCGCGTTCGAGGGGCCGCAGGACGGGCGGCGGGCCGCCCGTGAAGCGCAGGATCTTGAGCAGCTCGTCCACGTCGACGTGCTTCTGGGTGAGTCCCCCGCGCAGCACGTTGTCGGAGTTCGCCATCAGCTCGATACCGGTGCCCGCGAGGTACGCGTGCAGCTCGCCGGCGGGCAGGAACATGGCCTCGCCCGGCGAAAGCTCCACGAGGTTCAACAGCAGCGGGGCGAGCACGCCGATGTCGTGCGGGATCTCGGCCTGCAGCCGACGCACCCAGACCAGCTCGGGGTCCGCGTCGCCGGCCGCACCGGCTCGCGCGACGGCCTCCGCGAGGACCTCCTGGCGGCGACGGCCTTCCAGCTTGAGCAGGGACTCGAAGAAGCGCTGCAGCCCGCGCGCATCGAGCTGCGAGCGCAACGCCTGGATCTCCGGCGCGAGGCTGCGGGGCGCGAGCGCGTCGAAGCGCAGGTGGATCGCATCGATCGAACGGAAGCCGCGCAGCGCCGTGAAGGGCGTGAGCGCACAGATCAGTTCGGGCTTGTGGTTGTCGTCCGAGTAGTTGCGATCGGGCGCCGACAGCGGGACGCCCCGCGCGTTCTCGCGCGCGAATCCCTCGCGGGCCTGGCGCGCGTCCGGATGCGCCTGGATCGAGAGGGGCCGGGCGGCGGCGAGCACCTTGAACAGGAACGGCAGGCGCCCGCCGAACGCGCCGACCACCCGGCTGCCCAGGATGGGCTCGGGCTCCCGCTGAAGCAGGTCCCAGAGCGAACGCCAGCTTCCATCGACCTCGACGCTCGAGGACGCGCGGGGATGCGCGCCCATCCACAGCTCCGCCTCGGGGGTGGCGGTGGGGACCGGGCGCCGTTGCAGGCGCGCGATCGCCTCGGTCGATCCCCACGCGTAGTCGCGGATCGGATTCGAGAGCCGGGCGACGGTCTTCATCGCGGGCGATTCTCGCCCGATCGCAGGCAGACGTCGACGCCGCGGGTCGGTCGCTCAGGCGTCCGGCTCAAGTCCACAGTCCTTGATCTTCTGCAACAGGGTCTTGTAGCTCACGCCGAGCAGGCGGGCTGCCTGCTTCCGGTTCCAGCCGGTCCGCGCCAACACGCGCTCGATGGTCTCGCGCTCCGCGACCCGCGAGACCCGGCGGCCGACTTCGCGCAACGGCAGCTCGCCGGCGGTGCTCGCCACCTCGTCGATCAGCTCCTGGACGGAGCTCCCGGCGCCGCGCTCTCCCACGCGCAGATCTTCGAGGATGGGCGCCTCGCTCTCGAGCACCACCATCCGCTTCACCAGGTTCTCGAGCTCGCGGACGTTGCCGGGAAACGCGTAGCGGTCGAAGGCTCGGAGGATGCGCTCCGAGATCTCGGGACAGGGCTTCTCGTAGCGCGCGGCGTAGCGGCGCGCGAACGACTCGGCCAGCGCCTGGATCTCGTCGCGGCGCTCGCGCAGCGGCGGGACATTGATGTTGACGACGTTCAGCCGGAAGAACAGATCTTCGCGGAAGCCGCCTTCCTGGACCATCTGCTCGAGCGGCCGGTTGGTCGCGCACAGCACGCGGATGTCCACGCGCACCTCGCGATTCCCGCCCAGGCGGGTGTATTCGCTGTCCTGCAACACCTGGAGCAGCTTGGCCTGCAGGGCCGGGCTCATCTCCCCGATCTCGTCCAGGAAGATCGTGCCCGTGTCCGCCATCTCGAAGCGACCCGGCTTGCGCGACAGGGCACCGGTGAAGGCTCCCTTCTCGTAGCCGAACAGCTCGCTCTCGAGCAGCGGCTCGGGAAGCGAAGCGCAGTTGACCTTGATGAAGGGACGCGCGGCGCGAGGCGACCGCTCGTGAATCGTCCGGGCGACGATCTCCTTGCCCACGCCGCTCTCGCCCTGGATCAAGACCGTCACGTCGGTGTCGGCGATCTGATCGATCACCTCCAGGATTCGCCGCATCGGAGCACTGCTCCACAGCTGGGTCGGCGCCGCGTCGAGCTGCGCGAGCAGCTGATCGCGCTCCTCCTCGAGGCGCTTGCCCTCGAGCACCTTGTCGAGCGTGGCTTCGAACTCCTCCTCCTCGAAGGGCTTGTTCAGGTAGTCGGCCGCGCCGAGCTGCATGGCCTCGACGATCGTCGAGGCCTTGCCGACGACCGACAGCATCACCACGGGGACCCGGTCATCGAGGTCGCGGATGCGGCGCAGCGTCTCGAGGCCATCGATGCCGGGCATCATGATGTCGAGCAGGATCACGTCCGGCGCGGCGCCGCCCTGCAAGAGCGCGAGCGCCCGACGTCCGTCCTCGGCGGTGTCCACGGCGTAGCCCTTGAGCTCGAGGAAGTTCGCCAGATAGGTGCGGATGCCCTCGGCGTCGTCCACGACGAGGACCCTGCGACGCCGCGCGCGCGCCGGGGAGCGCGTCGTCCGACCGGCGGCGACCTCGGTCATGCGACCTCCGCTCCACCCGCGGCGGGCAACGTGAAGACGAAGCGCGCGCCCCCGACGTCGCTTTCCGCGACGCGAATCGACCCGCCGTGGGCCTCGACGATGCGTCGGCAGATGGCCAGGCCGAGGCCGAGACCACCCGCCGGACCGTCCTCACCCGCCTGGACGTAGGGCTGGAAGATGCGCTCGCGATCCTCCTCGGCGATACCCGGTCCGTCGTCGGAGACGGCGACTTCCACGAAACCGCACGCCGAGGGGCCGACGCGCCGGGTCGAGATCTCGATGCGTCCCCCGGGCCGGGCGTGCTTGATGGCGTTGCCGACGAGGTTCGTCAGGACCTGTTCGATGCGAAGCGGGTCGAAGCGCGCACGGCTCGCCCCGGCGCCGAAGTGCAGCTCGATCTTCAGGCCGCGTTCCTCGAGGAGCGGCGCGAGGCTCTGCACCACGCCCTCGATCGTCGGCGCCAGCGGGCAGAGACTCACCTCCAGGGCGGAGTCGCCGGCCCGCTCGCGGGAGGCCTCCAGCAGGTTCCCGATGAAGCCCGACAGACGCTGGCAGCTCTTGGTGCTCTCGTTGAGGAAGCGGCGCTGTTCCTCGTTCAACGGCCCGACCGTCTCCGACAGCAGCAGCTTGTTGTAGCCCGCGATCACGGTCACGGGTGTACGCAGCTCGTGGCTCACCACGGTCAACAACTCCTCCCGTTCCTCGGCCTCGCGCCGCAGCCGCTCCGCGAGCGCCTCGGCGTTCCGATTCGCGCGGTGGAGGGCCCGCCCCGCCCGGTGGACTTCGACCTCCAGCTGGCGCTCGTGGGTGACGTCCACGATCGTCCATGCCTCTTCGCTCGCGTCGCGCCCGGCGCCGATCTGCCGGACCAACACGCGGCGCGGCGCGCGATCGGGTCGCCGCAAGTCGCACTCGACGCCGACCGCGGTGGGATCGGGCAGACCCGCACCGCTGTCCTCGAAGAGCGCCGACCACGACGTTCCGCAGAGCTTCGACAGCTCCCCGCAGCCGAACAGCCGCAGGAAGGCCGCGTTCGCCCAGCGGATCCGGCCCTGCGAACAGAACGCGATTCCAACCGGAAGGCCCTCTGCGAGACGTTGTGCGTCACCCACCTTGCGCTCCGGCGCGCGACCTCCCGGGCCCCCACCCGGGCGCAGGCGTCTCCCGAGGCCGGTCGCCGCCTTCGGGCCGGTCGCGGTATGTTCCACGTCCCGGTGCAACGAGCGCCGGAACAACCGGATTCATCGCCCCAACTGCGCTCCGGCTTTAACCGGAAGTCCCCGAGGGGAGACGCGTCGCTTGACGTCCGGCAAGCTCGACGAGGCCCGGCGGCGGATCGACGATCTGACGGCCGAGGTCCTGCGCCACAACCGCCTCTACTTCGTCGACGACGCCCCCGAGATCTCCGACGCCGAGTACGACGAGCTGCTTCGCGAGCTGCAGGCGCTCGAGGAGGCGTTTCCCGAGCTTCGCCACCCCGATTCGCCCACCCAGCGGGTCGGCGCGGCGCCCGCCGAGGGCTTCGCACCGGTCGAGCACCGGGTCCGCATGCTCTCGCTCGACAACGCCATGAACGAGGAAGAGATGCGCGCATTCGACGCGCGCGTCCGGCGCCGGCTCGGAACCGAGGAGGCGGTCGAGTACATGGGCGAGCCCAAGCTCGACGGCGCCAGCCTGGAGCTCGTCTACGAGCGCGGCGCGCTGGTCGTGGGCGCCACGCGCGGCGACGGGCGCATCGGCGAGGACGTGACCTCCAATCTCCGGCACGTGTGGAGCGTTCCGTTCAAGCTGACGGGTCGCGCCCGCGCGATGCCGGAGCGGATGTCGGTGCGCGGCGAGGTCGTCTTGCCCATCGCGGCCTTCAACCGCCTCAACCAGCAGCGTCTGAAACGCGGCGAGGAGCCGTTCGCGAATCCGCGCAACGCCGCCGCCGGGGCGTTGCGACAGCTTCACGACGTCGATCGCCGCCGCCTCGGCGCGCTCGAGTTTCGCGCCTACGCAGTCGGCGAGGGGGTTCCGGAGGGCGTACACACGCAGCGTGAGCTGCTTCGGGCCCTCGAGGCCTTCGGCCTGCTCGTGAGCCCCGAATCCGCCGTCGTGACCGGCGTGGACGAGGCGATCGCGTACCACGCCCGACTGCTCGAGCAGCGCGAGAAGCTTCCCATCGAGATCGATGGCTCGGTCTTCAAGGTCGATCGCTTCGATCTGCGCGAAGAGCTCGGAACGCTTCCGCGCCACCCGCGCTGGGCGGTCGCCTTCAAGTTTCCACCGCAGCAGCGCAACACCGTCGTCGAGGACATCCAGGTGAACGTGGGTCGCACGGGCGCCGTCACGCCGATTGCAGTGCTGCGCCCGGTACCCGTGGGCGGCGTGACGGTGTCACACGCGTCGCTGCACAACCAGGACGAGATCGACCGCAAGGACGTGCGCGTCGGCGACACCGTCGTGGTGCAACGCGCCGGCGACGTCATCCCACAGATCGTGAAGGTCGTGCGGTCGAAGCGGCCCCGCGGCACCCGCGCCTACACGCTGCCCGCGCGCTGTCCCCAGTGCGGCACGGCCACGGTTCGACTCGAGGGCGAAGCCGTGACGCGCTGCCCGAACATCGACTGCCCGGCGCAGCTCAAGAACAACCTCGTCCACATGGGAAGCCGCGGCGCGCTCGACGTCGACGGCCTGGGCGAGCAGCGCGTCGATCAGCTCGTGGAGGCCGGGCTGGTGAAGCGCGTCTCGGACCTCTTCCAGCTGACGGAAGCGCAGCTCGTGAAGCTCGAACGCATGGGCGAGAAGTCCGCCGCGAACCTGGTCGAGAGTCTGTCGCGCGCGCGCAACACGACGCTCCAGCGCTTCCTCATCGCGCTCGGCATCCCGCTGGTCGGCGAGGGCGTGGCAGACCTGTTGGCCCGCCACTTCGGCGACCTCGACCCGCTGATGGCGGCCACGCGGGAGGAGCTCGAGGCGGTCGAGGGCGTGGGGCCCATCATCGCCGAGAGCGTCGTGCGCTTCTTCGCGGCGAAGCGCAACGCCAGCGAGGTCGAACGGCTGCGAACGCTGGGGGTCCGCTGGGAGGCCGTCGCGGCCGGCCCCCGGCGCGAGGGCCCGCTCGCCGGTCGGACCTTCGTCCTGACGGGGACGCTCTCGGGCCTGTCCCGCGACGAGGCCCGGCGGCGCATCGAGGCCGCCGGCGGCACGGTGACCGCCTCGGTCTCGAAGCGGACCGACTACGTCGTGGCAGGCGAGAATCCCGGTAGCAAGCTGGCGCGGGCCGAGGCGCTCGGCGTCGAGGTTCTGGATCAGGCCGCGTTCGAGCGACTGCTCGAAGGGTGACGCCGGATGCGCCGCCCGCCTCAGGTCTCGTCGCGCAGCTCGACGCTGCGGGCGTAGAGCTCGCGCTTGGGCGTGCGCGTCTCCCGTGACAGCTCGGCGGCGATCTCCCGTGGCGACCATCCGGCGTGAAGCAGGGCGCGAATCCGCGCGTCGAACGCGGCCGCGCCCTGCGGCGTCGCGCGAGAGTCCGCTGCGCGGGGCTCCGCCCCCCCGACCACGACCACGACCTCGCCGCGCGCGCCCTCGGAGAACCGTTCCACGAGCTCGCTCAGAGATCCCCGCACCACCTCCTCGTGACGCTTGGTGAGCTCGCGGGCGACGCACCCGGGACGGTCCCCGAGCGCGTCGAGCAGGGCGCGAAGCGTCGCCGCCAGGCGGCGCGGCGACTCGAACACCACGAGCGTCTCGGGCCGGTCGCGAAACGCGGCGAGCCGATCGTCGCGGGCTCGCGCCCGGCGCGGCAGGAAGCCCAGAAAGGTGAACGGGCCGACCGGGAGACCGGAGACCGCGAGTGCGGCCAGCACCGCGGAGGCGCCCGGCACCGCGACCACCGCGTGCTCGTCCGCGAGCGCCGCCTCCACCAGCCGTTCGCCCGGATCGGAGACGAGCGGAGTGCCGGCGTCGGAGACCAGCGCGACGCAGCGGTCCTCGCGCAAGGCGGCCAGCACCTGCTCGCAGCGGGCCGCTTCGTTGTGGGCGTGCAGCGACACGGGGCGCTTCCGGATCTCGTAGCGATCGAGGAGGATGCGCGTGCGTCGGGTGTCCTCGGCCAACAGCAGGTCGGCCTCGCGCAGCACGCGCAGCGCCCGCAGCGTGATGTCCTCCAGGTTGCCGATCGGCGTCGCGACCACGTACAGGGTGCCCATGCGTCTTCGAAGGCTCCCCGACTCCCGGCGGCGTCGCAACCGGAAGGCTCTGCTAGCGTCGGGGCCTCGCCCGACGGTCCCGCGGAGACTCCGCGATGCGCGACGACCGGCGCGCGCTGGGCGCCGAGGGCGAGGCGCGTGCCGCCGCCCACCTGGAAAGACGGGGCTACCGCGTCATCGACCGGAACGTGCGCGCGGGAGGCGTCGAGCTCGACCTGGTCGCGACGCGCGCGCGGCTCGTCGTGTTCGTCGAGGTGAAGACGCGCCGCGGTCGGCGCCACGGTCCGGCCGAGGACGCGGTGGACGCCCTCAAGCGCGCGCGTCTGGTCCGGGGCGCGGCCGCGTGGCTGCGCTCGCACGACGTGCGCCCATCCCGGGTGCGCTTCGACGTGATCGCCGTCGAAGCGCGTCCGAACGGCGAATTCGCTCTACGCCACCTGGAAGGCGCCTTCGACGCGGGGGGCTAGTCGGCCGACGAGAGTCGGCCGACGCGCAGCGCAAGCCGTCCGCAGGACGGCGCGCAGTGAGCCGAAGGCGAGCGAAGGCCAGACCCGAGTCCGAGCGATGAGCGAGGACGAGGACCGGCAGGGCTACGAGGCGCTCTTCTCGGCGGCCTCGGCCGTGGCCTCGGCTTCGGGCTCGGCCGCGGCGTCGCCTGCGGCCGGGGTCTCGGCCGCACCCTCCGCGGACGCGGCTTCGGGCTCCGGCGCCTCCACGAGCGCTTCGAGCTCGGGCTCGCCCTCCTCGGGCCCGACCAGCGCGCTGAGATCGCGGACCTTCGAGCGCAGCCGCGCCTTCTTGCCGCTGCGCTCGCGCAGGAAGTACAGGCGCGAGCGGCGCACGTGACCGCGGCTCTTGATCTCGACCTTCGTCACGATGGGGGACTGCGTGGGGAAGACGCGCTCCACGCCGACGCCGTACGAGACCTTGCGGACCGTGAAGGTGGCCGACGCACCCCGACCGCGCCGCCGCAACACCACGCCCTCGAAGACCTGGATCCGCTCCTTCTCGCCTTCCCGCACGCTCACGTGCACGCGAACCGTATCGCCGGCCCGGAACGGCGGAAGATCGCGGCGCAGATTGCCGTTCTCGATCGACTCCAGAAAGTTCATCGCTCTTCCTCCCCCGCCGCCTCCGAAAGGAGTTCGGGTCGACGCCTGGCCGTGAGCTCGCGGGCGCGGGCTTCACGCCAGCCGCGGATCGCCGCGTGGTCGCCCGAGCGCAGCACCTCGGGCACCTTCCGGCCGCGGAACTCGGACGGCCTCGTGTAGTGCGGGCCCTCGAGCAGGCCCGTCGCGAACGACTCGGTCGCCGCGGACTCCGGATTTCCGAGCACCCCCGGCACCAGTCGCGTGACGGCTTCGATCACGACCATCGCCGCGACTTCGCCTCCCGACAGCACGTAGTCGCCGATCGACAGCTCCTCGTCGACGGCCAGCTCGATCACGCGCTGATCGATGCCCTCGTAGCGTCCGCAGATCAGCACCAGGTGCTCCTCGCGCGCCAGCGCGTCGGCGCGCGCCTGGTCGAGTCGTCCTCCCTGCGGCGAGAGCAACACGACGCGCGCCGTCCGCCCCGGACCCTTCGGCCCCGCGACCGCTTCGATGGCCGCCACGAGCGGCTCCGGTCGCATCACCATACCGGGACCGCCGCCGTAGGGAGCCTCGTCGACGCTGCGGTGGCGGTCGGTCGTCCAATCGCGCAGATCGTGCAAGCGGAGCTTCACGCAGCCGCGCCGCTGTGCAATGCCCAGGATCGATTCGCGGCCGAACGCCTCGAACAGCCCCGGAAAGATCGTGATGACGTCGATCCGGAGCATCGGTCTCCTCCGAGAAACGCGGCTACGTGGAATCGAGCAACCCCGGAATGACTTCGATCACGATGCGACTCGCGTCGAGATCGATCTCCCGCAACAACGGTTTCGCGGTGGGCAGCAGCACGCGGCGGCCGTCTTCCGCCTCGACGACGAGCACGTCGCTGGCCCCCGTCTCCCAGACTTCGCGAACCGTCCCGATCCTCGTTCCGTCGTGCCCCTCCACCTGGCAACCGATCAGCTGGTGCCAGTAGAACTCACCGGCCGGAAGCGGCGCCAGGTATGTGGCCTCCCCCAGGACCAGACGACCTCGCAGCGCCTCCGCCGCATCCCGATCCTCGACGCCGACGAGCGTCAGCCGCACCTGACCGGGCCGCCCCGGACGCGCGGCCCCGACCTCGAATACCGGCGCCTCCACTTCGCTGGCCTCGGCGGCCACGGCGACCGCCGGCATCCGCAGAAGGTTCGCAGGCCCGTCGCCGAAGTAGCGCACGTTCATCGCGCCGCGTACGCCGTGGGCTCCGACGATGCGTCCCAGTACGACCCTTCTGTCGCTAGTCGACGATGTCGAGCCGCGCGTCGGCGCCGGCGCGCGACGCGCCGAGCACGGCGCGCATCGCCTTCGCAACCCGTCCTTGCCTCCCGATGACGCGCCCGCGATCGTTCGGCGCCGTCTCGAGCTCGATCAGGCGACCTCCGTCGACCGAGCGCACCTTGACGTCGTCCGGCTCCGTCACGATCGCCCGCGCGATGAACGCGACCAGTTCCTCGGCGCTCGACCGCTCGGCCATCGCCTACACCGACCCGGCGGGCGACGCGGGCTGCGTCGCAGCTCGGGCCTTCGCCTTGCGAAGCAGCGAGCGAGCGGTCGCGCTGAGCTGAGCGCCGCGGTCGACCCACGCGTTCACGCGGTCGATGCGGATGTCGATCGTCTCGGGCTTCGATTTCGGGTCGTAGGTCCCGAGGAACTCGAGCGCGCGGCCGTCCCGCTTGCGCCGTTCGTCGATGGCGATCAGGCGGTAGAAGGGGCGCTTCGTGGCGCCGCCGCGCTGTAGCCGGATTCTGACCATGGGACCGGGACTCCTCCGGGTGCGGCGGCCGGCGCGGCCGGTCGCCTCTAAGTGGCGGCGGAATCTAGGGAAGAGCGGAGAGGGGGTCAACCGCGTTCGCGCCGCTCCCGATCCTTCTTCTCGGAGCAGCTCGGGCAGGCGTACCGCACCGCGTGCGGCTTCTGCAGCCGGTCGTAGCCGCGGTCGAGCGCCACCCGGCGCACGTTCGGCACCTCCTGCCCACAGAAGTCGCAGCGGAACGGCCCCTTCGTGGCCCTCCCCGCTCCCGAATCCGCCGTGTCCGGCTCCGCCATGGCACGCATTCTACCTCAAACGAAAGCGAAGCTCCGAGGGTGCCGCCTCGCCCAGCTCGCGACGGAGGGCCTCGAGGATCTCGGGCTGGCGGAGCTTGAGCTGCTGGCACCAGACGCTCGAGTCCACCGTGGCCTCGAGCCGCTTGCCGCGCAACGAGAACGGCTGGCAGTGGGCCGCGACCTCGCGCCCCACGATGCTCTCCCAGCGTTCCGCGAGGCGCACGACCGCGGCGGCGCTGGAGAGGCCGAGCTCGGTGAGGACCCGGGGCACGACGCTTCCCAGCGCGACCGGCCGGCTCTTCGGGCGCCGCCTCACGCGTCCTCCCCCAGCACCCGGAACAGCAGCCCGGTCGGGATCTTGGGCAGGAACAGCGTCGACTTCTGCGGCAGGACCTCGCCCGCGGCGGTCACGCGGAACACCTCCTCGGGCGCCAGCGCGTTGACGTAGAGAGCCACGGCCGCGCGGCCGGCGCGCACGTCGCGCGCCGCGCGCTCGGCATCCTTGCGGTACTCGATCGCGCCGTCGCGCACGGCGCTCTCGGTGAGACCGAACACGCGAGGCAGCACCTGTTCGTGGATCTGCCGAATCGTCAGCTCGTCCGCCTCCGCCCTGGCGCGCGAGAAGATGCGCAACACGTCCGACCCGTCGTCCGCGGCGAAGGCGTGCGACCCGCGCAGCGGGTGGAGCGTCTCCGCGAGCAGCGCCGGTATCGACGCGGCATCCGACACGGGCACCGTGCGCTGGCTCCAGCCCGGCAGCCGCTCGCGCCAGTCGGTCTCCGTGGGCGCCGACGCAGCCAGGATCAGGCGATGGATGGGGAGCAGCAGGCTGCCGGGCGCGTACGCATTCGCGAAGTAGGCGAGGATCCACTCGAAGGGCGCGTCCGCGGCCGCGCCGCGCGCCCGACACTCGTCCCGGTAGGCGAGCGCGGTCTCGTAGCGATGATGGCCATCGGCGATCACCACGGAGCGCTCGGCGAGGAACGCGCGCGCCGCCTCGATTGCCGGCAGCGCGTCGATCCGCGTGAGCCGGTGCTCGGTGCCCTGTTCGTCGCGCCCGGCAACCGTCGGTCCGCGATCCATGAGCGGAGACAGCACGGCGGCGAGCTTCTGGTCCGGATCCTCGTAGAGCATGAACACGCCGGAGAAGTTGGCCTCGGTCGCGCGCAGGAGTTTCAGGCGGTCGCGCTTGGGTCCCGAGAGGGTGCGCTCGTGGGGGCGAACGATGCAGCGCGCGTAATCCTCGAGGTGCAGCAGCGCGAAGAAGCCCGCGCGTTCGTGCGCCGCGCCGTCGGGCCCGGCGAAGCGCTGGCGCAGGCCGTAGATCGCGGGCGTCGCGTCGAGGCGCAGCGCACCCTCGTCGCGCCAGGCCGCGAGGGTCGCCTTCGCATCCCCGTAGTCGGTCGTGGCCTCGTCGGCGACCTCGCGCGTCAGCTCGAGACGGATCGCGTTGTGCGGATCCCGTTCGAAATACGAACCGCGCTCGTCGGGAGCGATCACGTCGTAGGGCGGCGCGATCGCGCGCGACAGCTCGACGCGCGCCGGGTCGTAGCGCAACGCGCGAAACGGCCGGATCTGCGTCACGACCCGCCGCCTCCCGCGAACAGCGGCTCGATCCGCTCGCGCGGCACGGCGCCCCAGCGGCGCACGACGGGCTCGGCACCGCACAGATCGACGACGGTGCTCGACGCACCGCTTGCCGGCGGCGCGTCCGCTTCGTCGAGCAGCTGTGGAGCGTCCGACGCGTCGCCGCAGATCGCCCGTGCCTCCTGCGCGGAGCGCGCAGGCGCCTCGCCGCTGCGGTTCAGGCTCGTGGAGGTGATCGGCCCCACCCCCTCGCGCGAGAGCCCGGCCGCGAGCGCGGCCGCCACCGGATGCGACGAGCAGCGCACCCCGACCGCGCCGTCGGCGCGTGCGATCCCGCGCGCGAAGGCGCGGCGACAGGGCAGCACCAGGCTGAGCGGCCCCGGCCAGAACGCCTTCATGAGCGCACGCGCGAGCGGCGACACGGTGAAGCCCAGCGCGCCGAGCGCCGCAGCGCTCTCGACCAGAATGGAGATCGGCTGGTCCGCCTGCCGCCCCTTCCAGCGCCGCAGACCGTCGACCGCCGACTGCGACGTGGCGTCGGCCCCGAGGCCCCAGACGGTCTCCGTCGGGTACCCGACGAGACCGCCGGCCCGCAGCTGCGCCACCGCCTCGGTCACGGAACGCGCGCTCACGTGGCACGCGCGGCGATGTCGCGGCGCAGGTGCATGCCGTCGAAGGCGATCCGATCGGCGGCGGCGTAGGCGCGGGCGCGCGCCTCCGCAACCGAGCCCCCGCGCGCCGTCACGCCGAGCACGCGTCCACCCGCCGTGACGAAGCGACCGTCCGCACCGCGTCGCGTGCCCGCGTGGAACAAGACCACATCGGACGCGCGCGCCGCGGCATCGAGACCGCGAATCGGCAGGCCGACCGCGTAGTCGCGCGGGTAGCCACCCGAGGCCAGCACCACGCAGACCGCCGCGTCCTCCCAGCCGAGCTCGGCCGACGGGTCGAGGGCGCCGCGCGCGGCCCCGTCCAGCACCGGCAGCAGGTCGCCGCGCATGCGCACCACGAGCGGCTGCGTCTCGGGATCGCCGAAGCGGACGTTGAACTCGACGACGCGCGGCGCCCCGTGCGCGTCGATCATGAGACCGCAGTAGAGCACGCCCACGAACGGCGTGCCCTCCTTCGCCATGCCGCGGATGGCGGGCACCACCACCTGTTCCCGGATGCGGGCCTCGATCGCAGGCGAGACCAGCGGCACCGGAGAGTAGGCGCCCATGCCGCCCGTGTTCTCGCCCCGATCGCCGTCGAGTGCGCGCTTGTGGTCCTGCGCGGCTGCCAGCGTCACGATCCGCTCGCCGTCGGTGATCGCGTAGTAGGAGGCCTCTTCACCGGCGAGTCGCTCTTCGATCAGCACGGTGTCGCCCGCCGACCCGAAGCGCCGCGCGGCCATGATCTCGTCGAGCGCGCGGCCGGCATGGGCCCCGTCGTCGCAGACCGCGACGCCCTTGCCCGCCGCCAGACCGTCGGCCTTCACCACACACGGACCGGCCACGGCCTCTACGTGCGCGCGCGCCTTCTCGAGCTCGTCGAAGACCGCGAAGCGCGGCTGCGGAATGCCGTGTCGCGCCATGAACTCGCGCGCGAAGGACTTGCTCGACTCGAGACGCGCGGCCGCCGCCGACGGTCCGAAGACGGCGATATCCGCCTCGCGCAGCCGATCGGCCATGCCCACCGCGAGCGGGTCCTCGGGTCCGATGACGACGAGATCCACGCGCGCGGTCCGCGCCAGGGTCAGCACCGCCTCGGCGTCCGCCGCGGCCACCTCGCGGTGGCATTCGGCGACGTCGGCCATGCCGTCGCTGCCGGGCGCGGCCAGCACGCGCTCCGCGCGCGGACTCTGCGCGATCTTCCACGCGAGCGCGTGCTCGCGTCCCCCGGATCCGACGACCAGGACCCGCATCAGTGACGGAAGTGACGCACGCCGGTGAGCACCATGGCGACGCCCAGGCGATCGGCCGCGGCGACCACGTCGTCGTCCCGCATCGAGCCGCCGGGCTGGACCACGGCGGTGGCGCCCGCCGCGACCGCGACCTCCAGACCGTCGGGGAAGGGGAAGAACGCGTCGCTCGCGAGCGCGGAGCCGGCGAGCGAGATGCCGACGCGCGCCGCCTTCTCGCGCGCGGCGTGCACCGCGTCGACGCGCGAGGTCGCGCCCCCTTGTACGGCCAGCGTGCGGTCCGACGCCGCGAACACGACCGCATTGCTCTTGACGTGCTTCACGACCTTCCAGCCGAACTGGAGCGCGCGCAGCTCCTCTTCGCTCGGCTTGCGCGCGGTCACGGCGCGGGCGTTGGCCACGTCCTCCATCGCCAGATCGGGCTCCTGGACCAGAAGCCCGCCGCACACGCGCTTCGACGTGAGCTCGGTGCGGTCGATGCGCTCGAAGTGGACGCGCAACAGGCGGCGGTTCTTCTTCTTGCGCAGCAGCGCGAGCGCGTCCTCCGCGAACGACGGCGCGACCAGCACCTCGGTGAAGATCTGGTCCACCTCGCGCGCGAGCTCGAGGTCGAACGGTCGGTTGACCACCACGATGCCGCCGAACGGCGAGTCCGGATCGCAGGCGAAGGCGCGCCGGTACGCCTCGAGCGGCGTCGCGCCGAGCCCGGCCCCGCACGGCGTGTTGTGCTTGAGGATGGCCGCCGCGCTGCCCTCGTCCGGCGGGAATTCGAGGATCAGGTCGAGCGCCGCCTGCACGTCGACGGCGTTGTTGAACGAGAGCTCCTTGCCGTGAATCGGCTCTGCGACGTCCAGGAAACGGCCGTAGAGCGCCGCCTTCTGATGCGGGTTCTCGCCGTAGCGGAGCGTCGCCGCGCGCGCGAGGTCGAGCGAGAGGCGTGCGGGGAAGGCCTCGCGCTCCGGAGCGTCCGACTCGGCGAGCCAGGCGTGGATGGCGGCGTCGTAGGCCGCGGTGCGCTCGAAGGCCTTGCGCGCCAGGCGCCGGCGCGTCGTCTCGCCGAGCCCGCCCGCGCCGCGCAGCTCCTCGAGCACATCGCCGTAGTCGCCGGGATCGACGAGCACGCCGACGTGCGCGTGATTCTTGGCGGCCGAGCGGATCATCGACGGGCCGCCGATGTCGATCTTCTCGATCGCCTCGGCGCGCGTCACGCCGGGCTGCGCAACCGTCGCCTCGAACGGGTACAGGTTGACCACGACGAGGTCGATCGTCGCGATGTCCTGCGCGTCGAGGTCGGCTCGATCGTCCTCGCGATCGCGGCGGGCCAGGATCCCGCCGTGGATGCGCGGGTGCAGCGTCTTGACGCGCCCGCCCAGCATCTCGGGGCTCCGCGTGAGCGTCGCCACCTCGGTCACCTCGAGACCCTCCTCGGCGAGGAGACGCGCCGTGCCGCCAGACGCGATCAGCTCGACGCCCAGCTCGGAAAGACCGCGCGCGAACGCGACCAATCCGCTCTTGTCGTAAACCGAAAGGAGCGCGCGAGCCACGCGCGGTTCGGATGCTCGACGGGCCATCCCGACCTCCGACGCGACCTCCGACGGTAGCTGCAAAATGGGATCGCCGGCAGATTTACGGAGTGCGCAGCCGAAGTCAATCCGCAGCTCCGGGGGCATCTGCAACGGCGTTCTAGCCGGCCCTCAGACGGGCGTGGCCCGTCGGATGCGATCCGGCTCGGCCGCGCGCTCGGCCGGTCGCCGCTGCGCCTCGATCAACTCGATCATGTTGAGCAGGAAGCTCGTCGTGCCGAGGGCGACCGCGATCACCAGCAACAGCGACGCCAGGGCCGCGCGCGACCAGTGCATCTCGACCTGACGCGTCGTGGTGTACTCGACGAGGCCCGGCCAGACGAGGGCGACGGCGGTCCCACACAGGAGCACGAGCTCGATGCGCCGCGCGCGCCGCGTGAAGAAGCGCGATAGCCAGGCGGTCAGGCCCGTCTCGGCGGCCGGTCGGCGGTGTGCGGCGGCGGCGATGCGATCCGCGACCACCGCCGAGGACACCAGCAGTGCGACGCTCGTCGCGAGCAGCGACCCGAGCAGAATGCGGTAGATCATCCACTCC